>CAWEWK010000014.1:0-79939 GCA_963812755.1 uncultured Gemmatimonadales bacterium
GACACGCGGGAAACCCAGTCCGTGGCCGTTTGCCAGGCGCGCCTGGACAACACCGACATCTTGCCGGCTCTGGCGCTGACATACGCGTTGACCGAAAACCAGAATCTCCGCTTCTCCGCAACTCAGACGCTGTCCCGGCCCGAATACCGCGAGCTCGCCCCGGTGCGGTACTTCGACATCCTCGGCAATCTGGCGGTGAACGGGAATCCCAACCTGCGCCGCGCGCTGATCCGCAACCTCGATACCCGGTGGGAGTGGTTCCCCAGCTCGGGCGAGGTCGTCAGCCTGGGCGTGTTCGCCAAGTTCTTCGAGGACCCCATCGAGCGAGTCTTCGTGCTACCCGCCGGCGGCGGACCCGAGCTCTCGTTCGCTAACGCAGAGTCGGCTCGAAACTACGGGATCGAGCTGGAGCTGCGGAAGAACCTGTCGGTCCTCACCGAGGGACTTCGTAATCTGACGGTGTTCGCCAACTCGACTGTCATGCAGAGCCGCATCACGCCGGGCACCGACAGCCTCTCCGCCGCCACCAGCGCAGAGCGATCGATGGCCGGTCAGAGTGACTACGTCATCAACGCCGGAATCGGTTACGCCAACGAGGAAGGGTCGGTAAATGCGACCCTGTTGTACAACGTTGCCGGCCGGCGCATCGCGGAGGCGGCTCCCCGGCCGCTCCCGGACACCTATGAGGAAGAGCGGCACCAAGTGGACGCCACTCTTCAGCTCCAGCCATGGACCGCATGGCGGGTCAAGGTCGACGCCAGGAACCTGCTCGACGCTCCCTATCGATTCACCCAAGGCGATGTCCAGCGGCTGCGATACAAGTCAGGCCGACAGTTCTCCGTCGGCTTCGGCTGGACGCCCTAAAGCCGCCAGGTGACGCAATTGTGACCCTCGTGTCGCACGGACGACACGCTGTCGCGTTGCTTAGACCCGTACTCGGCGTTCATCGACACTCTTTCACTCGTATGGGGGACCAATGAAGCTGTACTCGCGTCGTGGGACGCCGCTTCCTTCACTAGCGTTCAGGGCAGGCCTCGCCCTGCTGCTGGGCGCCGCGGTGGGATGCGGCGATGACGAAGGGGGTACCGGCCCCAAGGGCCCGCTACGCCCACGGGCCTGGCCGTGCAGCAACTCTCGCTGACCTCCGCCCGGATCACTGGCAGGCGGTCTCCGGGCCCGACCGCTACATCCTCGAGCGCTCGGCGGCTCCGAATCTGACGACCTTTTCCGATGTCGGGGGAAGCAGCCTGACCGCCACGACCTTCGACAACACCGGACCGAGGAGGGGTCGAGTACAGCTATCGGGTCTCTGCGGCCGAAGGGAGTGAGACCAGCGATCCGTCGGGTGGAGTGTCTTTACCAGTGGCGTCAAGGCCGGAATCATCGACGCCAATATCACCGCCGACCGCACGCTGTCCGCCGACAAGGTCTACACCCTGAGCGGCTTCATCCAGGTGGCCGACGGGGCGACTCTCACGGTTCAGCCTGGTACCAAGATCGTGGGCGATGAAGCAACGCCGGGCAGCGCGCTCTTCGTGCTGCGGGGTGCGAGGCTCGTGGCCGACGGCACCGCGGCCGCCCCCATCGTCTTTACTTCGGCTCGAGCCGAAGGCAGCCGGGCGCCGGGTGACTGGGGTGGGCTGATCATCCTGGGGAACGCAAACCTGAATCGCGGGGCCACCACCTGCACCACGGAGGGACCGGCCAGCTCGGCGCAGAACTACTGCAAGGCGAACGCGGGCGACTTCGATGACGCCGACAACAGCGGCACCTTGCGCTACGTGCGGATCGAGTTCGCCGGTTTCGACATCGGCGGCGTTGGAGGCAAGGAGCTGAACAGCCTCACGATGTACCGCGTCGGGCGGGGTACCACCCTGGACTTCATCCAGAGCGTATCCGGCCTGGACGACTCGTTCGAATGGTTCGGCGGCAACGTGGACGCCCAACATCTGGTTTCGTACGAATCGGGCGACGACCACTTCGACTGGACCGAAGGCTATCGCGGCCGTAATCAGTTCATGATTGCCTTCCAGACCCAGCGGCTCACGCCCAGCACCTTGAATCCGACCGGCCAATTCTCCAGCGATCCTCGTGGATTCGAGGGCGACGGTTGCGATGCCGCGGCGAACCCGGACTGCACTTTCAATTCCGAGCCCTTCTCCATGCCGGTGTTCGCCAACTTCACCGCGGTGGGACCGGGCAATCTCGCCGGACTGTCCTCGACCCTGCGTAACGTCTCGGGCGCCACGATTCGGCGGGGCTCGGGCGGGGTGCTGATCAACGGTATCATCGGGCGCTGGAAGGGGCACTGCCTCAACATCCAGGACACCGAGACCGATCAGCGGCGGCAGGCCGATTCACTCAACATCGTGGACATCGTCTTCGCGGAATGTCTGGGCGGAAACTACGATCCGGGCAATGCCACCACCGACCTGGCCGGCCAGGCGGGCATCTTCGCCGCGTCCAACCATCGGGAGCAGGCGGGCAACGGGCTGGCCGATCTCATTACCAGCCTGAACCCTGCGTCACTCAACTGGGCACCGGTCAGCGGCTCGATCGTCACGGTCGGGGGCTCGGGCGACGGCGCCAACGGTGGCGTGGCCATCGCACGGACTGACCGATTTGCCAACTTCTTCGGCGGATCGTTGACGCAAACGACGTACATCGGAGCCGCCGCGCCGGGGGACACCTGGTGGAACGGTTGGACCGTGTACCGGATCAACTGAGCGATCCAGGGCAGGTGATGTTCCGAGTTGCGGTTCTGGTGCTGGCGGTCGGTCTGACCCTCGGCTGTGGTGGCGAGGTGCAACAGGCGGCCGCCAGCTCGGACCGGCAGCAGCACCGGCCGGTCGAACAGCATCAGCCGATTCACGTCGATAGCATTCTGCCGCGAGAAGAGGCCCTCCGCCGGTTTCGGGAGGGCCTCCGCGCGCCCGCCAACCTCACCCCCGCCGCGTCCACCAGGAAGGAGCTGATCGCGGCGTTCCTGCACGCGGTCGAAGTGAGAGACACGGCCGCGCTTCGGAGTCTCACCCTGACGCGGGAAGAGTTCGCGTACTTCTACTACCCCTCCACCCCTACGTCTATGCCTCCCTACGGGCTCGGGCCCGACGTCATGTGGTATCTCATTGCAGAGAATAGCAACAAAGGACTCGGTGTCGTGCTGGCCAAACTCGGCGGCAGCCGGCTACCGATTCGGCGCCAGTCGTGCGATCCGCCCAAAACCGAAGGCGAAAACCGGATCCACTACCCCTGCCGATTCACTCTGCGGACGGAGTCTGGAGACAGCATCATAGCGCGGCTGTTCGGACCAATCGTGGAGCGCGGCGGACGCTTCAAGCTACTGAGCCTGGCGAATACGTTAGACTGAGCGGGCGCATCAGCCTGCCACCAGCACCGCCGCAGTGGCGCCCGCAATGAGCTGCCCCATCAACACGTCACTCGGGTAGTGCACCGCCAGCCGTATCCGGGAAAACCCCACCACCAGCGCCAGAGCCAGCAGCGGCAGAGCCCAGAGCGGGAACACCCATGCGTACCCCAGCGCCACGGCCATCGACGCGGTGGCGTGTCCCGATGGGAACGAGAAGCGATCCGGCTCTCCCACCAGCGCTAACCGGTTGCACACCAACGCGGGACGGACCCGCACCACGGTGCGCTTGATTAGCTGAACGATGAGGTGAGAGACGACCAAAATGGCGAGCGCGAGGCGCCCCCCGCGCTCGAGCTCGCAGCAGGCGAGCATCGGGAGCAATGCGGACAGTAGAGACGGCCCGGTCCCGCCCAGATGGGTGATCGCCACCCAACCCAGACGCGCACGACGCGGGGCAGTGGGGGCGATCGCATACCGGAGCATCAGCGCACGATCCCGGGCGCCAAGTCGATCCAGGAGGGGTGCGGTCATGCACCTGGAACATTCCTTCCGCCCGCCACCGACGCGCCGCGAGGAAGCCACACAGCGGTAACAGCTTAGCAGCCTAACCGTGGCGGATCGAGACCGGATCATCACCCGACCGTGACCCGAAAGCACCACTTTCGGCTCACCCCAGCTCCGCCTGGAGCGTACATGCGAGTGCTGTACTGCACCGATACCTATCCGCCGCAGGTAAACGGCGTTTCCGTGGTCACCGCCTTGTCGGTCAGTGGACTCCGCCGCCGAGGATGGGAGTGCGCGGTCGTGGCCCCGCGGTACCCCGAGTCCGCTCGCCAGGCCTGGGGTGACTCCGCTCCCGAGGGCGGTGGAGAGTCGGAGCTCATCAACGTGCCCAGCATACCGATGCCGCGTTATCCGGAAGTGCGGCTGGCCCTGCCCCGGCCCTCGGAGATGGAAGAGCTGATCGCCCGATTCCGTCCCGATCTGGTCCACTCCGAGACCGAATTCGGCATCGGCCGGATGGGACAGCGCGCGGGAGCAAAAGCGGGAATTCCCCTGGTCTCCTCTTATCACACCGACTTCAGCCGGTACACCGAGGCCTACGGTTTCGGGTGGCTACGGCGTCCGGTATCGTCTTACCTCGGACGCTTCCACCGGCGCAGTCGCCGAGTCTATACGCCGTCGACTTCCTCCCGTCAGGACCTGGTTCGGCTGGGACTCACCGACGTCGAGGTGTGGGGCAGGGGGGTCGATACCGAGTTGTTCCACCCCGGCCGCCGAAGCCAGGCCATGCGCGCCGCCCTGGGAATGGGAAGCCGCTTCACCTTCCTCTATGTGGGGCGCCTGGCTCCGGAGAAGCGCGCCGAGCAGATCGTCGATGCCTTCCGGCTGGCCACGGAGTTTCTGCCCAAAGGCGTCATCCACCTGGTGATGGCCGGCGTCGGCCCGCGAGAGACCGAGCTTCGGGCGGCGGCGCCGTCGGGCGTCACCTTTGTGGGATTTCTGGAGCGGCGCACCCGCTTACCGGATCTCTACGCCAACTGCGATGCCTTCGCCTTTGCCTCGGTGACCGAGACTCTGGGTCTGGTGTTGCTGGAGGCGATGGCGAGCGGGCTTCCGGTGATTGCTGCGCCGGTCGGCGGGGTGCGAGAGTTTCTGCTCGATGGAGAGAACGGGCTCGCGTATCCGGAGGGCGACGTCGCGGCCATGGCCCGAGCCATGGTCAAGCTGGCCGGCGAGTGGGGTCTGTCCCAGCGCCTGGCCCGGGGTGCCCGCCGCACTGCCGAGACCTTGAGCTGGGAGCGGGAGTTGGACCGGCTGG
The DNA here is from genome assembly GCA_963812755.1 of uncultured Gemmatimonadales bacterium. GTDB lineage: Bacteria > Gemmatimonadota > Gemmatimonadetes > Gemmatimonadales > GWC2-71-9 > CAVVWJ01. The sequence goes on from CAWEWK010000014.1 coordinate 5,193, forward strand.
ACCTGAGCTACCGGGAGGTGTGCGGCGTCAACGGAAGTCAGGCTGCCGAGTCGGGAAACCAGCACGTGATGGTGGTGCCCCGGCCCAGTTCGCTTTCGGCGTAGACCCGGCCTCCGTGGGCCTCCACCAGGTGCTTGACGATGGCGAGGCCGAGTCCGGTGCCGCCCTCCTCGCGGGACCGCGACTGATCGGCCCGATAGAAGCGTTCGAAGATCCGAGGCAAGTGATCCCGGGTGATACCCACCCCGTTGTCGGCTACGCTGATCGCGATTCCCTCGCCGTCGCGCCGGCTGCGCAGCTTGACCCAGCCTCCCTCAGGAGTGTAGCGCACCGAGTTGTCGAGCAGATTGGTCACCACCTGCCGTACCGCGTCCAGATCGGCGCAGATCATCTCCGCCTCGGGCGAAACCTCCACCGCGAACTCGATCACGTGGGCGTCGCCCCGGCCGGCGAGGGCCATCCACGACTCTCGGGCCACCGCGGCGATGTCCACCGGGGTCCGGGCTGGCTGCCAGCGGCCGGCCTCGATTCGGGAAAGGTCGAGCAGGTCGTCCACCAGGCGCTGCATCCGCCGGGCGTTGCTCAGGATGGTAGTGAGAAACCGCTCCGTCGTCTTGGAGTCGGCCGACTCGGCGAGCAGGGTCTCGGCGTAACCGGAAATCGAGGTGAGTGGAGTCTTGAGCTCGTGGGAGACGTTGGCGACGAAGTCGCGCCGGACCGCCTCCAGCCGGCGCAGCTCGGTGAGGTCGTGGATCACCAGGACCGCCCCGCCGGCGGGCAGCGGTCGGGCGTTCACCAGGAACGAACTGTCGTCCATCTCCAGCTGGCGATCCTGCACCGGCCGGCCCTCGAGCACCGCATCCACCACCTCGCGAGCCGCCTTTACCCGGAACAGCTCGGCCAGATCCGGGAGCGGCTCCGCCGGAGCGTAGCCGAGCAGACGACGCGCGGCCGGATTGGCGGTGACGATCCGCCCCCGCCCGTCGGCCGCGATCACCCCCTCGATCATCGATTCAACCAGCGCGCCGGATTCCGCCTGCTCTCGCCGCAGCTCGTCGAAGCGGTCGGCCAGCTGGCGGTGCATCTGGCGCAGCGCCTGCACCAGCGCGTCGATGTCGGGTACGCCGGAACGGGGAAAGCGCGGGGGGGAGCCGGCCGCGATGGCTCTCGCGGCCGTGGTGATCGCGGTGAGCGGCTGGGCAATGGAACGACCCGCGATGAGAGCGAAGAGCGCGCCGATCGCCAGGGCCAGGAGGGCGCCGCCGGCCACCGCACCCTGGGCTCGCCTGACCACGTCGTCTACCGGGCTCAAGCTGGCACCCACCCGGATCACTCCGGGACCGTCGGGCACCGCCACGAAGAGGAGCTCGTTGCCGGTGGTCTCACTCCGGCGACGGGCCATCGCAATCCGGCCTTGTCTTGCGGCCCGGATCTCGGGGCCACTCGCCAGGGTCTCCACCGCCGGCACCGGTCCGGGAGGAAAGTCGCTGTCGGCCAGGACCCGGCTGTCGCTGTCGACCAGGGTGATGCGGTGCCCATTCTGCTGCGCCAGACGACGCACCGTCGCATCCAACCCGCTGGTATCCGGCGGCAATGCCTCCCGGATGAGCCGAGCTTCGTTTTCCAGCGAGCGGGCAATATCGCCTTCGAGATCGCGGCGCAGCGAGCGCTCCGCCGCCCAGAGCAGGACCGAAACCACCAACACCAGGATCAGGATGGTACCGACGACCAGGCGGCTGGCGAAGGTCACCGGGTGCGCGCTCCCCGCTCGTTTCCCTTGAAGCGATAGCCGAAGCCACGAACCGTCTCGATCAGCTTGCCGGCGTCTCCCAACTTGGTGCGGAGGCGCTGCACGTGCATGTCGACGGTGCGGGTCTGGATGTCGGGTTGCGCCTCCCACACCGTCTCCAGCAGTTGCGGCCGGGTCTGGACCCGACCCCGGCGCTCTACCAGGGTGAGCAGCAGCTTGTACTCGGTGGCGGTGAGGGTCAGCTCCTGCCCGCCGACGCTGGCCCGGTGGGCCGAGCGATCGATCGAGACCGGACCGGCGGCGAGGGTCGAGCCGGCGGTCACCGGAGGCGAGCCGAGCCGGCGGAGCAGTCCCCGAACCCGAAGCGACAGCTCCTGTGGGGAAAACGGCTTGGTGAGGTAGTCGTCGGCGCCGAGCGAGAGCCCGCGAATCCGGTCGGTCTCCTCTCGGCGGGCGGTCAGCAGGATCACGCCGACGTCGCGAGTCTCCTCCCGCTTCCGCATCTCCGCCAGCACGTCGTAGCCCGACACCCCCGGCAGCATGAGGTCGAGGATCACGATGTCGGGCCGCTCCTCGCGGGCGGCTTTGAGGGCATCGGGCCCGTTGGTGGCGGTGGAGACCCGGAAGCCCGCCTTGGCGAGATGGTAGGCAACCAAGGCGGTGATGTCGGGTTCATCGTCCACGACGAGGATGCGATGGGTCATACGGGCCTCACGCGTGCCTTGGTGTGCGAGCGGCTGCGGTCGACCGCCCGGTCGCGCTCGCCGCGCATCAACGCATCGTCGCGCACCACCGCATCCAGAATCGCGGAGAGCAAGCGTCCCTGGGCTCCCAGGTTCCGCCGTATCCGGTAGAGCACGAATTGGGCGATGGGAGTGTCCCGGACCAGCTCTGCCCGGCGGAGAACCTGGAGATGGCGGGATACGGTCGGCTGGGGGAGGTCGAGCACGGCCTGGAGATCGGAGACGAAGAGCGGCGCGGCCGCGAGGCAGTTGAGAATCCGTAGCCGGGTGGGCTCCGCGACGGTGAGCAGCACCTCGGTGGCCGAAGGAGAGGCTGGCATATTCGGATCAACGTATATGCTGCACGGCGAATGTGCGCAAGGCGACACCGGTGCCCGATACGCAGCCGTTACCCACGACGGGGCCCTGAGCCCCGCTGCCCGGTTGCCCGGTTGCCCCTCTATATTCCCCCCCGATGCTCGCCCTGCTACTCGCAGCCAGCCTCGCCAGCGTTCAGGTTCCGGACAGTGCCCACGTCGTGCTCGTCGCGACCACCGACGTGCACGGGCATGCCACCGCCTGGGACTACATCGCCGACCGGCCATTTCCCGGCGGACTCCCCCGAGTCGCGGTCGTGGTGGACTCGCTGCGGCGGCGCTATCCGGGACAGGTCGTGGTGCTGGACGCCGGGGACCTCATCCAGGGCGACGCCTTCGCGACCTACTACTCGCGAATCGCGCCCCGGGAGCAACACCCGGTCATCGAGGCGATGAACCTCACCGGCTACGACGTGGCCACTCCCGGCAATCACGACTTCGATTACGGTCTCCCCGCCCTCTGGCGGGCGCGGGGTGACGCCGCCTTCCCCTACGTCAGCGCCAACATCTATGCCTCGCCCGGCGACACCCTGGTCTTCGCCCGCTACCGGGTGCTCAACCGGCAAGGCGTTCGGGTAGGTGTCACCGGTTTCACCACACCGGGCACCATGGTGTGGGACCGGGACCAGGTGCGAGGAAAAGTTCGGGTCGAGCGGGTTGAGTCCACCGCCAATGCTGCCTTGGAGGCGGTCCGGCGGGAGAGCGACCTCGCGGTGGTCCTGATCCACAGCGGAATGGACGCCGCCTCTTCCTACGACACGACCGGGATCGGTGCGGAGGACGTGGCGGCACGCCTGGCTCGCCTCCCGGTCCGCCCCGACGTGGTGATCGTGGGGCACTCCCACCGGGAGATGCGGGACTCGGTGCTCAACGGGGTGCACTTCGTCCAGCCCCGGCCGTATGGCATGAGCGTATCCGTGGTACACCTGAATCTGGTTCGGAATGAGGATGGACGGTGGCGGGTGGCCCGAGTGCGCGCCGACCTGGTGACGACCAAGGACATTCCACCGTCGCCTTTGTTCGACAACCGGTTTGGCCGCTTGGACAAGGCGGTGCGAGAATGGGTCAACGCGCCGGTCGGCGAGGCGCTCGACTCGATGCCTGCCACGGCGGCGCGAGCCAAGCCTACCCCGGTGGTCGATTTCGTGCTGGAGACTCAGCGCCGGGCGAGTGGCGCGCAGCTATCGTCCGGCCCGGCCTTCGACCTCCGTGCCGGATTCGACAGCGGAACCATTCGCCGGCGGCAGGTGCTGGCCCTCTACCCCTACGACAACAACACGCTGCGGGCGGTTCGGATCACCGGCGCCCAGCTCAAGGCGTATCTGGAGTGGAGCGCGCGATACTTCAAGGTCGATCCGGCGGGACGCATCAGCCTCAATGACTCGGTGTTCGGCTACAACTTCGACCTGGTGCGCGGGGCGCGGTACGATTTCGACCTTCGCGGTGCGGTGGGAGACCGGGTCCGCAACTTGACGGTTCGCGGCCGGCCGGTGCAGCCGACCGACAACTTTACTCTCGCGCTCAACAGCTACCGCCAGACCGGCGCCGGCGGCTACACCATGCTCCATGGTGCGCCGGTGGTGTACGACAAGGGCGAGAATATTCCCGATCTCCTGGTCGCCGAGCTGGCTACCCGCGGCCCGATCGGCTCGTCCACCATCGCGCCATCGCAATGGCGGATCGTTCCTCAGGTGGCCGATATCGCCGTCCGCAAGCTGTTCGGGGTGCCGGGCGAACCGTTGCCGGTCGGTGCCGGTGACACGGTGCTCCTGCGCATCATGGCGACGGCCGGCCTGCGGGGAAACTTTCTCCCCGCGGCCGCGCTACTCTCCCGCGACATGGACAGCCTGAGCACCGCATGCGCCTGCCCCACGCTGAGATTCGATACCGGCGACGCCATCCAAGGAAACCTGCTGGCCGATGCGACCGCGGGACGGGCCCCGGTGCAGGTTCTCAATCGGATGGGCTTTGCCGCCTCGGTCCTCGGCGATCGTGACTTCGATTGGTCGGTTGACACCCTGCGCCTTCGCATGACCGAGTCGCAATATCCCTGGTTGGCGGCCAACGTCTTCGATTCCGCGACCGGCCGGCGTCCGGATTGGGTGACTCCCTACCGAGTCCTGTCGGTCGCGGGTTCGAGCGTAGCAGTCATCGGCTACATTACCCCGGACACCAAGAGCCGTATCGCCCCGGATCGCACCACCGGCCTGCGCTTCGGCGAAGGAGAGCTGACCATCCACGACGTGCTGGGAGAAGTCCGCTCCCGGAAGCCCGACCTCACCGTTCTCCTGGCCCACTCCGCTGCGGCGTGTGATTCGGTGGTGTGCGATGGTGAGCTGATCCAGCTGGCGGAACAACTGCAGGGCAGCGGAATAGACCTGATCATCGCCGGCCACGGCCGACGGCTGGCGAGCGCGCGGGCCGGCGGAATTCCGATCGTGGGGACGGACGGCCCCGGCAACTTAGCGGTGGCCGACCTGGTGAAGACCCCATCGGGCGGGCGGGAGATTCGCACCCGGCTCGAGCCGATCGACTCAGGAGCGGCGCGGCCCGCGCCCCCGCTCGCCGCGGCACTCGACATCTACGAGCGGAGGACCGATACCCTGGAGCAGCGGGTGCTGGGCCAGATCAAGCGGCCGCTGGTCCGCCAGGGGAATCAATTCCCCTTAGGCGGGTTCCTGGCGGAGGCTCGCCGCAACATCGTCCGCGCCGACCTCGGGCTGGTGCGCACCGATGCGATTCGCGCCGACCTTCCGGCGGGTGCCGTCACCTATCGCCGGCTCACGGCGGTAGAGCCCGGGGGATCCGATCTGGTTCGGCTCACGGTCACCGGGACCGAGCTCCAAGCTGCGCTGGAGCATGCGCTTTCGGGAACCGATGGTCCCACGGTGCACCTGGCCGGCGCCCAGGTGCGCTACGACCCTCGGGCCCGGGCCGGCCGGCGGGTCAAGGGGGTCGTGCTTCAAGGTGGACGCAAGCTCCGCGCGGAGGAGACCTATACCGTGGCCACCGACGACTCGACTGCGGCAGGAGCGGGAGGGTTCGCCATGTTAACCGGCCGGCCGGCGGAACGTCGCGGGTTCCTCGCCGTGGAGGCCACTGCCGCCTTTCTCCGCCGACTGCCCCAGCCGGTCGAGCCGGCACCGCCGGCCGCGTTCCTCTCGACCAGACGGTGAGCCCGGACATGCGGGTATTCGTCAACGCCACGCCGCTCGAGGTGGAGGCCGGAATCGACGTAGAGGGTGCGGTCCGTGCCCACGATCCTACCTTGGGCGCCAAGCTGGCCTCGGGAGCGGCCTACGCGACTGATGCTCGAGGGATCGAGCTTCCGCTCAACGCGGCGTTATCCGCCGGCGCCATCGTGCGGGTAGTGGTAAGTGCCCGGCGGGGAGGAGCCGGCGATGCTGACGCGTGAGCTGATCGCGCGCCTGCCCAAGGCCGAGCTTCACACCCACCTGGACAGTTGCCTCCGTCCGAAGACGATGATCGACCTCGCTCGCCGGGCCCGGGTCACCCTCCCGACCAGCGACCCGGAGGAGCTGCGCCGGTTCATGGTGGTCAACGACGCCGCGAGCCTGGAGGACTATCTCCGCCGCTTCGACTACACCATTCCGCTGCTCCAGACCCCGGAATCGATCGAGCGGGTGGCGTACGAGACGGTGGAAGACGCCGCGCGTGACAACGTCCGCTACCTCGAGGTGCGCTACTGCCCCGAGCTGAGCCGGAAAGAGGGCTTGACGCTGGACCAGGTGCTCGAGGCCGAGCTCAAGGGACTGAAGCGGGGCGAGCAAGACTTCGGCGTCGTAGCCCGAGTGATCAACTGTTCGCTGCGGCACTACGATCCGGCGGTCTCGACCGCAATCGCCCAGTGCTCGGTGCGCTACCGTAACCGCGGGGTGGTGGCCTTCGACCTGGCGGGGGGCGAGGCCGGACGTCCGCCGGCGGTGCACCGGGAGGCGTTCGATCTCGCGGCCGAAGGCGGTCTCGGCATCACGGTGCACGCCGGGGAAGCCGCCGGAGCTGACTCGGTGGCCGACGCCGTGCATCACTGCCACGCGGACCGGATCGGCCACGGCACCCGGCTCGGGGAAGACCCGGTGCTTCAGGACTACGTCAGGGATCGTCGCATCACCGTCGAGATCAACATCACCAGCAATCTCAAGACCCGCGCCGTCGCCCGCGCGGCGGATCATCCGGTTCGGGCCTTCTTCGATGCCGGGCTCGCGGTCACCCTGTGCACCGACGGGTGGCTCATGGCGGGTGTCTCCCTCAGCGACGAGTACTGGCTGGCACACACCGAGCTGGGCTTCACCCGCGCCGAGATCGATCGGGTGATCCTCAACGGATTCGCCGGGGCATTCCTGCCTTGGCCGGAGCGACAAGCGCTGGCGGCCCGAGTGCGGGACGAGCTGACCGCCCTTCGCTGATTCCCGAGTGACATTTCGCCTGGCCCACACCTCACGGGGGAGCGTGCATGTCGATACTCGGCCCAGGATCCGGTAGAGTGCGCGGTGCCGTCGCCGCCGGGCTGCTGGTCGTGCTGGCGGTGGCCGGGGCACTGTTTGCCCCCGGGCTGGCGTGGCGGCAGCTGGCCGCGCTGCAGGCTTCCCAGGACACCGTGAGGGCCGACAGCGCGCTGGTCGCTCCGGCGCCTCCCGCGACGGTCCAGGTGGAGCCGCCCGCGCCGGCGCCGCCGGTCTCGCTCGCGACCCGGCTTACCGGCCTCTTCGGCATCGTGATGATCCTCGGCATCGGCTACGCGTTCTCCAGCCAGCGTCGCCACATCCGTTGGCGGATCGTGGCCTGGGGATTGGGTCTTCAGCTGCTGTTTGCCATCTTCGTGCTTCGGATCCCGGCCGGCCAGGCGCTGTTCCGCTGGCTCGGTGCGACGATCACGGCCATCCTGCACTACTCGTACGCGGGTTCGTCGTTCGTGTTCGGAGAACTGGGCAAGGCCAATTCCTCGATCGGAGTGATCTTCGCCTTTCAGATTCTGCCGGCCATCATCTTTGTCTCTGCGCTGTTCGCCATCCTGTATTACCTCGGCGTGATGCAGATCGTAGTTCGGGCCTTTGCCCTGGTGATGAGCCGGGTGCTGGGAGCCAGCGGGGCCGAGAGCCTCAACGTCGCCGCTTCGATCTTCATGGGGCAGACCGAGGCGCCGCTCACCATCCGTCCGTTTCTTCCCCGGATGACCCGATCCGAGCTGATGACGGTGATGACTTCGGGGATGGCCCACATCTCCGGGTCGATCATGGTGGCCTACATCGCGTTCGGCATCGAGGCCCGGCATCTGCTCACCGCGGTGATCATGACGGCACCGGGCACGGTCATGATGGCCAAGCTCTTCGAGCCCGAGACCGAGACGCCGGAGACCTACGGAAACACCAAGCTGGACATCCCCAAGACCGACGTGAACGTCCTCGATGCCGCGGCGCGCGGCACCAGTGAGGGCCTGCACCTCATGCTGAACGTGATCGCGATGCTGATCTCGTTCATCGCGCTGGTCGCGCTGCTGAATGGCGGCTTCGGGGCCATCCACCGGGTCGCCGACTGGTTCCCGGCGGATCTGCAAACCGTGCTGGGGTGGATCTTCCAACCGATCGCCTGGGTCATGGGAGTTCCCTGGCACGACAGCCAGACCATCGGGACGTTGCTGGGGACCCGCATGGTGCTGAACGAGTTCATCGCCTACGCACAGCTGGGGCCGCTCAAGGAGTCGCTCGACCCGCGCTCGTTCACCATCGCGTCGTTCGCGCTTGCGGGGTTCGCCAACTTCAGCTCGGTCGGAATTCAGCTCGGCGGCATCGGCGCACTGGCGCCGACCCGCAAAGGCGATCTGGCCCGTCTCGGTTTCCGCGCCATGCTGGCCGGCACCCTGGCGAACTTCCTCTCGGCCACCATCGCGGGCGTGCTCCTGTGACCGCAGCCAGTCCCCAGCTGTCACGGTCGATTGCCGAATGCGCCGACGCCATCCGCCGCCGGCTCGGCGGCCGATCCCCTTCGGTGGCCGTGGTGCTGGGTAGCGGGCTGGGCCTGCTGGCGGAGAGCCTGCGCGACGCCGTGCGGATTCCTTACGGAGAGATTCCCCACTTTCCTGTTACGACGGTGGTGGGCCATCAGGGTGAGCTGGTGTGTGGGAGCCTGGGCGGAAAGACCGTACTGGCCCAGAGTGGCCGATTCCATTTATACGAGGGGCATCCGGCGGCCTTGGCGGCGTTCCCGGTCCGGGTGTTTGCGGCCTTGGGAATCAAGGATCTGATCCTTACTAATGCGGCGGGGGGAATCCGGCGGACCTTCTCCCGCGGTGTGGTCATGATGATCGCGGACCACATCAACCTCACCTTTCGCAACCCTCTGATCGGTCAGGTGCTGCCCGGTGAGGAGCGGTTTCCCGACATGTCGGACCCCTATGACTCCTCGCTCCGTACGCTGACCCGGGAGGTGGCCCGCAAGCTCCGGGTTCGGCTGGAGGAAGGGGTTTACATCCAGGTCTTGGGACCGAGCTACGAAACCGCGGCGGAAGTACGGATGTGCGAGAGGCTGGGAGCCGACGCGGTGGGAATGTCCACGGCGGTCGAGGTGATCGTCGCCCAGGCCCTGGGAATGCGGTGCCTCGCGTTCTCCACCATCACCAATCCGGCGGCCGGGATCACCGGCGAGCGGCTGGAGCACGGTGAGGTGATGGAGGTGGCGCGGCGGGTCGCGGGGGAGCTGGGAAGGTTGGTGGCGGGGGTTATTGAGAAGATATGACGCTATCGGCTATCAGCTATCGGCTATCCGCTGTTGCTATCAGCTGTCACGCTATGAGGGCAGAGCCGATAGCGCGATAGCCGATAGCCGATAGCGTCATACCGAATGACTCACCGGCCCATGCCCGCGTCCCAAACCGGGTGCGTTTGCGATGGCCCGGTGCACGTAGTCCAGGGCGTCGGACACGGCGGTTTCGAGATCGCGTCCGAGTGCGAGGCCGGCCGCCACCGCCGCGGAGAGGGTGCATCCGGTGCCGTGGGTGGAGGTCGTGTCCAGGCGGGCGTGGCGGAAATGGCGGACACCGGCTGAAGTCACCAGTACATCGGTCAGCTCATTGGACGCCAGGTGTCCTCCCTTGACCAATGCCGCCGCGGCGCCGAATCGCAGCAGCGATTCACCGGCGCGCTCCATGGTGGCGATGTCGTGGACCGCGCGGCCGGTGAGGATGGCGGCCTCGTCCAGATTGGGCGTCACCAGCGCGGCGAGCGGCAGGAGACTTTCGCGGACCACGTCTTCCGCCTCGGCGGTGAGCAACCGGTCGCCCGAGCTGGCTACCATGACCGGATCGACCACCAGCGGTGCCCAGCGGTACTGGCGAATCGCCCGGGCCACGAGGCGCACGTGACCCGCGTCCGCCAGCATCCCGGTCTTGAGGGCGGCAGGCGGGAGATCCTCTGCCAGGGCCTTGAGCTGGGCGTCGACCATCGACTCGGAGACGGTCTCTACCGCAAACACGCCCGTGGTATTCTGGGCCGTGAGGGCCACGATGACCGATGTGCCGAAGACGCCGAACTGCTGGAAGGTCTTGAGATCCGCCTGGATACCGGCGCCTCCGCCGGAGTCCGAGCCGGCGATGGTGAGCGCGATCTTCATCCGGTGAGCGACTCCATGGGTAGCTCTCTCCAGACCATGATCCGGGATCTCGGCCGGCGCCGCGGCCGGGAACGCCGTGGCCTGGCGCTCGCCGAGGGGGTCCGACTGGTGGAGGAGGCACTCGCGGCGCGGGTTCCCTTCGAAGGCGCCGCGGTCTCTCCAGCGCTGGAAGCTACCACGAGAGGTGTGGCCCTCAAGACCGCGCTCAGGGCGCAGAACGTCCGGCTCGAGGAAGTAGGCGAGAAGGAGCTGGCGGCGCTGGCCGATACCGAGCATCCCCAGGGCGTTGTCGCCGTCATCGAGCCCAAGCAGTGGACGCTGGGCGACATCCCACTCGAATCGGGATCCGTGGTCTTGGTGCTCGACGCAGTGCAGGACCCCGGAAACGTCGGCACCATGATCCGGACGTCGTTCGGGTTGGGCGCCGCCGGCGTAGTGGCGTTGAAGGGCACGGCCGAGCTGACCAATCCGAAAGTCTTGCGAGGAAGCATGGGCGCCCTCTTTCGGCATCCTGTGGTGGCGGCGGACATCGACGACTTTCTCTCCTGGTCGAAGTCGCACCACGCCCAACTCTGGCTCGCGGCTACCGACGGCGATCCGATCCGCCCGCGGCCGGCCGGCCGGTCTGCCCGTCCGCCCGTCTGTCTGGTTCTGGGCAACGAAGGCGCCGGGGTGAGCCCGGCGCTGGAGTCGGAGTCGGATCGGCGAGTGGCCATCCCGCTGGCTCAGGGCGCCGAATCGCTCAACGTCGCGGTGGCGGCCGGGATCTTGCTCTACGAGATCACCCGTGTCGAGTGACCTCCTGCTGCATCCCGAGCCTTTGATCATCGCCTACGCCGTCCTGCTCGGCGCCATCGTCGGAAGTTTCCTCAACGTCTGCATTCTGCGGTGGGGAGCCGAGCCGAAGCAGTCGGTGATCCGTCCGCCATCCCACTGTCCTCGCTGTGGCCGCGGCGTTGCCTGGTACGACAACATTCCGGTGATCTCCTGGTTGCGGCTCCGGGGACGCTGCCGCGCCTGCGGAGAGCCGATCTCGATTCAGTATCCCTTGATCGAGCTGGCCACCGCGGCGCTCTGGGGATACATGGCCTGGCAGCACGGTCTGTCGTTGGAGGCCCTTCGGGGAGCGATCTTCGGCACCACCCTGCTGGGTATCGCCATGACCGACGCGAGGGCCTACATCATCCCCGACGAGTTCAGCTTGGGCGGCCTGGTGCTGGGCCTGCTCCTCAGTTTGGCGGGAGGGCTCCATGCCGTTACGGCGGCCCTGCTCGGCGCGGCGGTGGGATTTGCTCTGTTGTGGGTGGTAGCGGTATTGGGCACCTGGGCGTTCAAGCAGGATGCGATGGGAGGTGGCGACATCAAGATGATGGCGATGGTCGGCGCCTTCGTGGGATGGAAAGGCGTGCTGCTCACCGTATTTCTGGGATCGTTGCTGGGAAGCCTGGTCTTCGTGCCGCTCACCCTGGCGGGTCACAAGAAGCTGGTGCCCTTCGGGATCTTTCTGGCGGTCGGTGCGGCCGCGAGCTATCTGCTCGGTCCATCGATCCTGGCCTGGTACACCGGCCTTCTCACCGGCGCATGAGGCTCGCTCTCACCGCGGGTATCCTCACCTGCGCGCTGGCGTTCGGAGCCTGCCGGGGCGAGGCCCGCCAGGTGCAAGGCGAGACGCTGGCTCGCTTGGTGGACAGCCTGCGCGCGCCGGTCGAAAAGGCGGTGGGGCTCAAGTTTACCGCCACACCGCGCTCCGCCATGCGAACCAAGGAGCAGGTTCGAGCCTATCTGGTGCGGAAGTTGGACGAGGAGCTGCCTCCGGCCAGGATGCGCGGTATCGAAACCGCCTACCGGCTCTTCGGTCTCTTCCCCGACACGCTCGCTCTGCGGGAGCTGCTCCTGGACCTCTACACCGAGCAGGTGGCGGGGTATTACGACCCCGATTCCACCACGTTCTTCGGGGTGGCGGGCGCCGATCGCGATCAGCTCAAGCTGGTGCTCGCCCATGAGATGGTTCACGCCCTCCAGGGACAACACCTCCCGCTCGATTCGATTCTCGAGTCCACCTCCAACAACGACCGGCTCACCGCCGCCCAGGCGATTCTCGAGGGTCAGGCCACGTTGGCATCGCTGGAGGTGCTGGCGCCTGGCCAGAAGGTGACTCGAGCGGCCCGAGTTCTGGCAGCTGTATCGGGAGCAGGTCCGCGAGCAGCAGTCTTCCATGCCGATTTTCCGGCGGGCACCGCTGGTGGTGCGGGAGTCGCTCATCTTTCCATATCTCGAGGGAGCGGAGTTCATGCACTGGTGGGAGACTTCGAGTCACGCGGATACGCTGCCCTACGGTCCGCGGATGCCGGTCTCCAGCGAGCAGATCCTGCATCACGATCGATATGAGCGGGGCGATGCCCCGCTGGGGTTGGTGTTTCCGCCCGACTCCGGCGTGGCCTATGAGGACGTGTTGGGTGAGAACGAGATCCGGGTTCTGCTGGCCAAGCTGGCGGGATCGGACGAGGTGCAGACCGTGGTGCCGATAGGGTGGGGCGGTGATCGTTATCGCTTATACGGCTCGGGCCCCAAGTCCGCCCTCGTGTGGTATGCGGTATGGGACGACGCCCGTTCTTCGGAGCGATTTCTCCGTGCGGCCGGCGCGGGGCTGCGCGGCGCCCTCCGGCCGGGCTACAAGGCGACGGTCGATTCGCTCGAGGTCGAGGGGAAGCCGGCGATCCGTTATCGTGCTGGCGCCCGCCGGGTGGGATCGGTGGGCGAACCTCCCCAAGGTAAGTCTCGCCGCGAAGCCATGAGCCAAGCTGTCAGGTTGGCTAGGTTCCTCGCTGCGCTCGGGATGGCACTGTTGACGATCGCGGCGCCGGCCGGCGCGCAGCAACGCGCCGCGATCATCCGCATGACGGACAGCCTGGTGCCGTACGTCGAAGGCGCCACCGGTCTCACCTTCCAACATGCCCCGGCGCTGGGGACCCGCACCCGGTCCGAGGTCCTGGCCTATGTGACCGATGCGTTCCACCGGGAGTATTCACCCCAGCGAATCCACGACGTCGCGGTCACCTACAACCTGATCGGCCTCCTACCAGACACCGCCGGTCTGGCTCAGATGCTGATCGATTTGCATGCCCAGGAGCTCAGGGGCTATTACGACCCGGAAACCGACTCGCTCTTCGCCGTCACCGATGCGCCGCTGGCGACTTTGAGCGAGGTGCTGGCCCACGAGCTGGTGCACGCGCTGCAGGCGCAATACGTGGACCTCAAGGGGTTGCGGAAGGCCGCCCTCAGCAACGACGAGCGAACCGCCTTCCTGTCGCTGATCGAGGGACAGGCCATGTTCGCCACCATGCGGCTCCTGGCCCCCCGGCGCAACATCGTCGCCGAGCCCAAGCTCTGGGACTTCGTGAGCGCGCACGTCCGCGCCGGGCCGCTGGCTCGACCGGCGTATCGCCGCGCACCCCTCTGGCTGCGCGAGGGATTGCTGGCGCCGTATCTCTATGGCGCGCAGTTCTCCAACTGGTGGCAAGCGTCGGAGTACGCCGATACGGTCCCCTACGGACCGCGCATGCCGGTGTCGACCGAACAGATCCTGCACTTCGAGCGCTACGATGCGGGAGACCTGCCGGTGGGGTTGCGGTTCAAGGGCGATTCGGCCGGCGTGCTGGAGGAAGACGTGGTGGGTGAGCTGGAGCTTCATATCCTCGCGGCGCAGCTCGCCGGCGCTCCGACGCTGGGGCAGCTCCGGTGGATCGGCTGGGGAGGGGATCGCTTTCGGGTTTACCCGGCCGGCAAAGACGCCGCCCTGGTGTGGTACCTGGTGTGGGACGATCCCGACGCCGCCGCGGCCTTTCGTCGAGGCACCGGCGCCCTACTGGCCGCGCGCAGACGCCCCGGGTATCGGGCGCAGCTGGACACGCTCACGGCCGGCGGAATGCCGGCGTCCCGCTATGTGTTCGCACCCCAGCAATGGAGCGGCTGGCAACGACTGCCGGAAATCGAAGTCATGCCGGTCGCACCGAGACGGGATTAACCGGCCCACCGCGAGATGGTGTAGAGCAGCAGGCCCACCAACCCACCGACCAGGGTGCCGTTGATCCGGATGAACTGAAGGTCGCGGCCCACCGCAAGCTCGATCCGGCGTGAGGTCTCGTCCGGGTCCCAGCTACTCACCGTGTTGGCAATGAGCTGGCCCACCTCGTGGCGATGTTGCTCCACCACCCGCAGCACCGCAACGATGATCCATCCGTCGATCTTTCGAAGCAACGCTTCGTCCTCCAAGGCCGCTTCGGCCAAGGCCCCAAGACCTCGCTCCAGGCCACCCATGCGACCGTCGCCGGCGGAGGCGTTCTGTCGGTCGAGGACTCGCTTGATCTCCTCCCAGAGCGACGCACTGAGCCGGTGGCTGGTGGGATGATCCAGAACTTGCTGCTTGATGGCTTCGGCCCGCTCCATCACCTCGGGCGACTCCTGAAGCTGGACGATCCACTCGGCCAGGCGCTCGTCGAATTGCCGGCGCAGCGGGTGAGCCGGATCGGCGCCCACTTCCAGCAGGGTGCGCTCGATCCCCGAGACAACCTTGTCGTGCAGCTTCTCATCGACAAAATCAGGGATCCACCAGGGACTCTCCTCCCGGATCCGCTGGCGGATCAGGTTTTCGTTGGTGACCACCAGCTCGGAGAGCCCGCGGATGACCTGATCGAGCAAGCGCTGGTGCCGCTCGTTCACGGTGAGCAGGGTCAGGCCCTTGGCCAGAACGGGGGCGATCGGCACCTGCCGCAGCGGCTCGACCACGCTGCGATCGAGCAGCGCGTGGACGTCTTCGTCGCGCACCACTGCACTGGCACCACGGAGCATCCCGGCGGCATGCCGGGTGACGGCCTGGCTGTTCTCCGGCTGGCGGAGCCACTCGGCGGCGCGCCGGCTCAGCATGGCGGCCTCCAACTTGGCCCCCAGGACCTGGTCGGAGAGGAAGTTGTTCTGGACGAAGTTGCCGAGGGTGCGGCCGATGCGGTCCTTGCGGGTCGGTATGATGGCGGTGTGAGGGATCGGCAGATTCAGCGGCCGGCGGAACAGCGCCGTAATGGCGAACCAGTCGGCCACACCGCCCACCATGGCAGCCTCGGCAGTCGCGCGGATGTAGCCGAGCCAGGGATAGCGGCTCTCGAACACCCGGGCGAGGATGAAGACCCCGCTCATGGCGACCAGCAGGCCGGTGGCCCGCCGCTTCATGCGGTCGAGTTGCCGCTGCCGTTCTGTGGCGTCGGGGAGTTGCTGCATCAGAGAGAATTTTAGCGGGACGGCGGTGGGCGTGCGTGGTGCGCTGGGGATGACAGTTGCCCAAAACCCGCACCCCGGCTATACTTGCGGGCTTATGTTCGACCAGCTGTCCGCCCAACTCAACGCCACGCTCCAGAAGCTCACGGGGCGGGGCGTTCTGACAGAAGACGCTGTCAAGGAAGGGCTGCGGGAGATCCGCCGGATCCTGCTCGAGGCCGACGTGAGCTTCGATCTCACGCGCGACTTTCTGGAGCGGGTGCAGGCCAAGGCGGTGGGCGTCACCCAGCTCAAGGAGGTCCGGCCCGGCCACCAGCTGGTAAAGATCGTCTACGACGAGCTGGTGACGATGTTGGGCGAGAAGCAGGCGCCGATCGCGCATGCCACGGTGCCTCCGACGGTGATCCTTCTGGTCGGGCTGCAGGGCTCGGGCAAGACCACCACCGCCGGCAAACTGGCGCGGCGGCTCAAGCAGGAGCAGAAGGCGCCGTTCATGGTGGCGGCCGACGTCTATCGTCCCGCCGCCATCGATCAGCTGCACACACTGGGGCGTCAGATCGAGGTCGGGGTGCACGGCGACAACGCCTCGAAGGACGTGGTGCAGATCGTCCGCGACGGCATCGTGGCGGCGGGTAAGGCCCGAGCCCGCACGGTGTTGGTGGACACCGCGGGCCGGCTCCAGATCGACCAGGAGATGATGGACGAGCTGCGCCGGCTCAAGTCGGCCGTCTCGCCCCACGAAATCCTCCTGGTCGCGGATGGGATGACCGGCCAGGATGCGGTGCGGATCGCGCAGGGCTTTCACGATGCCTTGGGCATTACCGGCGTGATCCTCACCAAGATGGACGGCGACGCCAGGGGTGGCGCCGCCCTCTCCATCTATGGCGTCACCCACGCGCCGATCAAGTACATCGGCGTGGGCGAAAAGCTCGATGCGTTGGAGCCCTTCCATCCCGACCGGTTGGCCGGGCGGATTCTCCAGCAGGGTGACATCCTGTCGCTGGTGGAAAAGGCGCAGGGCGCGGTCGACGAGAAGGAAGCCGAGCGGCTGGCGAAGAAGGTCACCTCGAAGAAGGGGCTCGACCTCGAGGATTTCCTCAACGCCATGCGACAGATGCAGAAGATGGGGCCGCTCAAGAACGTGCTGGGCCTGTTGCCGGGAATGAATCCGGCCATGCTCCAGGCCGCCAAGATCGACGACAAGAAGCTCAAGCAGGTCGAGGCCATCGTGCTCTCGATGACGCCCAAGGAGCGGTCCAATCCGGACCTGATCAACGGGCAGCGGCGGCTTCGCATCGCCAAGGGCTCCGGCCGCACGGTGCAGGAAGTGAACACGCTGCTGGCGCAGTTCAAGCAGATGCAGAAGGTGATGAAGACGGTGGGGAAGACCGGGGGGATGGGGCTCAAGCTCCCCTTTGGCCGCGGACCTTTCCCCGGGTAACCCACACAGACACAGGAACGGACATGGCAACTCGGATTCGCCTACGGCGCGTCGGCCGGAAGAAGCTCCCGCTCTACCGCATCGTGGTCGCCGACCAGGAGTCGCCCCGTGACGGGCGCTTCATCGAAGTGATCGGCACCTACAACCCCAAGGGCACCACCGCGGGGGCCAAGATTCAGGTGGACGCGGAGAAGGCCCGCGGGTGGATCGAGCGGGGTGCCACGCCGTCCCACACGGTGCAGTCGTTGCTCAAGCAGGCGGGAGTGTTCAAGACCACCGCGGTCTGATGGCCGACGCCCGCCACCTGGTGGTGGGCCGGCTGCGCAAGCCGCACGGGTTGAAGGGCGACTGTACCTTGTACCCGCTCACCGGCGAGCCCGAAACCGTACTGGCTCAGGGACGCTCGGTGTGGCTGGTGGGGTTGGACGGAGAGACCGTCGCGGGACCGTTGGTCATCGAGCGCAGTCGCGCGTATCACCGCCAATGGCTGGTGAAGTTCGAGGGAGTGGAAGGCCGGGACGCGTTCGAGCCCTGGCGAGGGCTGTTCCTCGCGGTTCCGTCCGACCAGCTCACGCCGTTAGCAGAGGGCGAGGTCTACCTCGGCGATTTGGCCGGCTTCTCGGTCCGGCTGCCGGACGACACCCCACTGGGGTTGGTCTCCTCGGTGTACGAGATGCCGTCCGGAGTGATGATCGAGGTGCAGGGACCCAAGCGGGAGTTCCTGCTGCCGTACAAGAAGGCGTTCGTGCAGAGTGTGGATCGGGAGGCGCGGCGGCTGGTGGTGACCCCGCCGGAGGGGTTGCTGGAAGGGTGACCAAGGGCTGACATGTTGACGATCGACGTCATCACGCTCTTCCCCGAGGTCATCGCCCCCTACGTGGCGGCGAGCATTCCGGGGCGGGCGGCGGCAGCCGGGCTGGTTCGATACAACCTGGTCCAGCTGCGCGACTTCACCCACGACCGCCACCAGACGGTGGACGACTATGCCTACGGCGGCGGCGCGGGAATGGTGCTCAAGCCGGAGCCGTTCTTCGAGGCGGTGGCGAGCCTGGGCCCGGTGGGAGCGGTGGTGCTGCTGTCGGCCCGCGGGCGGCGGTTCACTCACGACGACGCGGTCCGGTTCTCGTTGGGCGAGCGACTGACCTTGCTCTGTGGGCACTACAAGGACGTAGACCAGCGGGTGGCGGACCGGCTCGCCACCGACGAGATCTCGGTCGGCGACTTCGTGGTGTCGGGTGGTGAGCCGGCGGCGCTCTGCGTGCTCGATGCGGTGGTGCGACTGCTGCCGGGCGCCTTGAGCGATCACGAGTCGGCCAGCGGCGATTCGCACTACGACGGGCTGCTGAGCCCGCCGAGCTACACCCGGCCCCCGGAGTATCGGGGTCACGAGGTGCCCGAGGTGCTGCGCTCGGGCAACCACGCCGAGATCGAAGCCTGGCGCCGGGCCGAGGCGGAGCGGCTGACTCGGGAGCGGCGGCCGGACCTGTGGGAGCGGCATAAGGGGGACTGACGCTATCGGCTATCGGCTATCGGTCCGAGGACGAGCGGAGGCTCGGGCACACTAGAGGACTGATAGCCGATAGCCGATAGCTGATAGCCCCCGGGATGACATAAGGACGCAAGTTTCGTAGTTTGTAGGACTATACAAGTTCACCCGCGGAGGATTCGACAATGCAGCGACTGGCAGAGGTGGCCCGTGAGGGCTTGCGCACGGACATTCCTGCATTCGATCCGGGTGATACCGTCCGAGTCATGGTCCGAGTGCGGGAAGGCGACAAGGAGCGGCTCCAGGCGTTCGAGGGTCTGGTGATCGCGCGGCGCGGCGGCGGCATCAGCGAGACCTTCACGGTCCGCAAGGTCTCGGCCGGCGTCGGCGTGGAGCGGCTGTTCCCGCTGCACAGCCCCACGATTGCCTCGGTGGAGCTGATTCGCCGCGGGCGGGTGCGCCGGGCCAAGCTGTACTACCTGCGCGCGCTGAGTGGAAAGGCCGCGCGCATCCGGGAGAAGCGCGAGGGCTGAGCCGGTGCCTCGCCCCTCCCTCCGGCGGGAACGGGCGGCGTGGGCCGAGGATTTTCTCCTCGTCGGCGTCGATGAAGCGGGCCGCGGCCCACTGGCAGGACCGGTGGTGGCCGCGGCCGTCGTATTTCCGCCCGGGTGCACCGCGGTCCGCGGCCTTCGCGACAGCAAGATCCTTCCGGCGATCGTCCGCCGCCGGCTGGCCGAGCGGATCCGCGGCCGGGCACTCGGCTTCGGGATCGGGGCCGCTTCCTGCCGCGAGATCGACCGGTTGAACATCCGGGTGGCCACAGCGCTCGCCATGCGCCGGGCCATCTTCCATCTGTTGCGCCGCGTCTCCCTTGCCGCCGAACCCACACTCCCTGCCTGTCGGTTCACGCTGGGCTCGGCGGCGCGACCCTGCCGGGTGGTGATCGACGGGCTCCCGCTGCCCGAGGTGGGCTACGCCCACGAGGCGATCATCGACGGCGATGCGCTGTGCCAGTCGATCTCCGCCGCCGCCATCCTCGCCAAGACGGTGCGCGATCTCTTGATGCACCGGCTGGCTCCGCGCTATCCCGACTATGGCTGGGAGACCAACGTGGGCTACGGCACACCCGAGCATCAGGAGGGCCTCCGGCTCCACGGTCCCACCCGACATCACCGCTTTACCTTCGAGCCGATCGCCCAGCTTACGCTCCCGTTCTAGCTCCGGTGGCTTGTTCACCACAAAGGCACGGGGAAGAGCAACCGAGAGTTATGCACGAAGCCGTGCCGTCTACCTGAGCACGATCGGACCTTGGTATCTCGATTGTCTCTGATGTTTTTCTTCCCCCCGTTCGCCCTCGCCGCGCAGAGCAACCTCGAGCGGGTGGTCAACGGGAGTTACACGCCTTCCCACGACTACGACCTGATTCATCAGCGGATCGAAGTGAAGAACTTCGACTGGGACTCGACCGCCTTCGATGGACGGGTCGGCACCACCGTAGTCTCGCTCCGGCCAGGGCTCGACGCGGTGGTTCTCGACATGGGCCGGAGGCTCGAGGTTCGAACCGTGACCGGGCCTCGGAATGCGCCGCTGGAGTTCTCCCGCCCCGGCGATTCGCTCGTAGTGCGGTTGGCCCGGCCCGCCGGCTTCGGCGATACCGTCCGATTCACCATCAACTACCATGGCCGGATCCAGCAGGGGAGGGGGCTCTACTTTTTCCCCGAGGAGCCGGGGCAGGCCGCGCCGCCACCAGCAGGTGTACAGCGGCGGAGGGACCGACGGGAATCCGCGCTGGCTCCCCACCTATGGCTGGCCCCAACGACAAAGCCACCTGGGAGCTGATCGCCACCGTACCGGTCCGGTTTACCGTGGTGTCCAACGGCAGGCTGGTGAGCGACCGGAAAGATCGGTGGCGGTCTCCGCACCACGCACTGGGCTCAGGAGCAGCCCGCGTCGACTTATCTGGTATCACTGGTGGTGGCGCCGCTGGTGAAAGTGAGCGACCGGTGGCGCGGCATACCGGTGGATTACTACGTCTATCCCGAAGACAGCGCGCTCGCTCGTCCGCTGTTCGGCTCCACTCCCGACATGATGGAAACGTTCAGCCGGCTCACCGGAGTGAAGTACCCGTGGGTGAAGTACGCGCAGACCACGGTGGCCGATTTTATCGGTGGAATGGAAAACGTGAGTGCCACCACCCTGGTGGACTGGCTCCCCGACCGCCGAGCCTATCTCGACCGGCCGTGGTACCTCGAGACGCTGATCCCGCACGAACTGGCTCACCAGTGGTTCGGCAATCTGGTGACGGCGGAGAACTGGGCCAATTACTGGCTCAACGAAGGCATGGCCCAGTTCATGGCCGGACAGTACTGGGGCGCAAAGCAGGGCGAGAAGGCGGAGGACGACTTCTACCTGGGTGAATACCAGGAGTTCCTCGACAAGGACGCGCGCCGCCGGATGCCACTCGCGACCTACAACTCCAACAACGTGTATCCCAAAGGCGCTTTGGTGCTCGAGATGTTGAAGAAACATCTGGGAGCCGAGCGGTTTTGGGCGTCGATCAAGCGATATCTCACCCAGCACGCTTACGGCAACGCCACCAGCGACGACCTGCGCCAGGCGGTGCTCGAGGCCACCGGCGAGAGCCTCCACTGGTTCTGGTCGCAGTGGATCTACCAGGCCGGCTATCCCGAGTTCGCCGTCACTTCGGCCTACGACTCGGCGGCTGCCAAACTCACCCTGACGGTGCGCCAGACGCAGCAGGATACCGCTCGGGCCGACAGCACCGGCTTTCGGTTCACCACGCCCACGGTCTTTCGTGCGCCCATCGAGGTTCGGGTCGGTCTTCCGGCAGGAGATCGGGTGGTCCCGGTGACGATCGCGCGACGGGAGCAGATCATTCAAATCGACAGTGTCCGAAGCGCGCCGACCATGATCGTCTTCGACGACCAGAACGCCGTCGTGAAGACGCTCGCCTTCGAGCAGCCGACGCCGTGGCTGGCCAACCAGCTTGCCAAGACGCCGGATCTGTGGAACCGCTGGTGGGCCATCGAGCAGCTTCGCGGCCGTGCGGGCGATAGCCTGGCGGCCACTGCCTTGGCTCGCGCCGCTCGGAGCGCCGACTACTGGCTCACCCGGGCTCAGGCCGCCACCGCGCTCGGCGGTTTTCCCGCGGCGGTGGCGACACCCGCCCTCGAGGCGGCCGCCGGGGACACCTCCGCGCGAGTTCGTGCGGCGGCGCTGACCGCGCTCGGTGCGGTCGGAGCGACTGGCTCGCTCGGCGTCGTGCGGCGCGGCCTGGACCAGCGACTCCAGCTACCAGGTGCGCGCCGCCGCGCTCAGCGCCCTGGTGCGGCTGGCCCCGGCCGAGGCACGGAGCGCGGTAGTAGAGGGACTGAGGACACGATCTTATCGTGAGGTGATTCAGAATGCCGCCATCATGGCGGTGCTCCAGCGGCCTGACTCCGGGCTCATCGCCGAGCTGGAGCGTGTGGCCGGCGATCAGCCGCTGCCCTCGATCGCCCTGGCTGTGCTTGCCGCCAGGGGAGATGGGAGCGCGAAAGCCGGGTTGACTCGCCTGGCGGCCGACCGGCGTCCTTGGGTTCGGGCTTGGGCTCTGGAGGCGGCAGGAGACCAGGGGATCGACCTCACGGCTCGGCCGGATGATAGAGCAGGATCTTCTGCACCGCCTTGAGCCGGTCGGCGAACTCCAGGGGAGAGAGATCGAACACTTCATCGTCGGCGCCCATCAGTGCGGCCATCGCACCACCGGCACCGTCGCCCCCGACCCGCGCCTCGGACTTCCGAATCAGACGCAGCTCGGTGATCTGGGCGACCGAGAGCCTGGTTAACGAGTCCGCGCCCCGTACCACCAGCGTGTCTCCATCCAGCCGAACCAGCCGAACGTCCCAGGCATAGCGGTCGCCTTGGAGCGTGACTTGCCAGCGGTCGCCGGCCGGCCGATCGCGCTGCGCGCGGGCGATGCCGAGCGGGGTGAGAAGGAGAGCGATGGTAAGCAGGGCAGATGGTGACATCGTCGGCTCCGTGAGTTCCCTGAGTATAACCCTGGCTCTCGCTCGTCTCCCGGGTACTTTCAAGTGACGACGTTCCAGGCGAACCGCGTGCTGCAGGGAGGACGTGGTGGAGTATCCCTCAGGGTGGACATGCGAACGGATCGTGCTCAGGCTCGAGCTCTACCTCCTGATGAAGCTTCCCCAAGGAGAAGCGCTCGCCGTGGCGGAACATGTCGAGGCGTGCGACGACTGCGGCGAGCTGCTGGTGCTGCTCGGGTCTCGTCTCCAAGGGGGCCGCCGTGGCTGACCGGGTGGTCGCCTTCGCAGGGAGCTTGCGCCGTGGCTCCTTCAACCGGGCGCTGCTCCGCGCCGCCCAGGAGCTGGCCCCCGAGGGGATGACGATCGAGCTGATCGAGATCGCCGGGCTCCCGCTGTACAATGCCGATGTGGAGGCGGAAGGCGACCCTCCCAGTGTCGCCGCATTCAAAGAGTCCCTGTTCGAGGCCGACGGCATCCTCATCGCAACCCCCGAGTACAACGATGGAATTCCCGGCGCACTCACCAACGCCATCGACTGGGGGTCGCGCCTTCCTGGTCGGGCGCCGCTCACGGGACAGCCGGTCGCCGTCATCGGGGGCTTCGCCGAGCCAGGTCGGCACGGCGCGAGGGCAGCTTCACCTCCGCCAACTGCTGGCCCATGTCAGGGCTCGAGTCCTGCCTCCGCCCGAGTTCTTGGTGGCGAAGGCGCACGAACGATTCGATGCCGAGTTGCGGCTCACCGACGAGGGCACTCGCCGGGTATTGGCGGAGCTGCTCGAGCGGTTTACTCGATGGATCCAACGGGAGCGGGCCGCGGCGGAGGTCGACCGGGAGCTCGCCAGCAAAGTGCCGGCGAGCCGCTAGCACCCCGTCTCCGCTTCCCGACGGTTTCAGGAGGGCCATATGGACCGGATCGGCCGGCTTTCTATCATCATCGGTTTGCTGCTGTCGGCATGCATGACCGGCAAGGTGAACGTCATACAGCCCAACGATAAGACCCCTCCAGTCGTCAAACTCGATGTCACCACGGTCGATCCAGAGACCGACAAGGCGCACTCGGTAAACGTGGAGGGGAGCAGTACGGACGCAGGCTCCACCCAGTCTCTCACGGCGAAGGCCGGGCAAGTCATCATTCACGCCAGCGCCAAAGATCCGAGTGGGGTCCAAAAACTCACCATCTGGAACATCGGCGCGCCGCTGGTGAATATGGCAAAGGGCGAGATCGTCAATGGCCCGAACAATGCTTTCAGTAGCGTGAGCACGATCGCCACCATGAATGCCGCGGCAGGGGAGGAGCTCGGCGTGTTCGCGACCGCCCGCAACTTCTACTCAGGTACGGAACTGGAGCCTTCGACCGCCTTCACGCCCCTGGTCACGATGGACGCCGAAGGTTCCCTGGCGCCGCTGCCGGTCGGCACCAAGGAGAAGGAGATCATCTTTACCTGGAGCGATGCGAAGAAGGCCTACGTTGCGCCGGGTGCTGCGGCGCCGGCTCCCGGGGCCAAGGTCGTCGCCGTGACGGTAGGCAACCCGTTCGGCGGAGGCGCTCTCGTCAGCCTGTATCGCGGCAGCGGGAACATCGACGCGCTTGACCTGAGAAAAGATTTCGTCCGGATGTTCCAGAACAGCCGAGCGAGCTTCTTTCTGGGGCCTTGGTCGAGCCAGCCCTGGTACGCACTGAGAAACATCTATCGGACCAAAGGGTTCGCGAATCAATTTACCATCGAGGTCCACTGGGTCCCCTGATCGATGGAGTTTGTAAATGCCCACGGGCCGCAAGCGCCGTCGCAGTGAGCTGGACCAGTCAGAGTCTCGGACCCCTGACGTGATAGTAGATTTCGTATTCGATGAAGGCTTGTTCTTCATCTCAGTAAGCAACATTAGTGACCAGCCCGCCTACAAAGTCTCGGTCACGTTCGACCGCAAGATCCCCCGCTTAGATGGTAAGAACGTCGCGACACTCCCCCTCTTCCGGAACATTGAGTTTCTCGCTCCGCATAAAGAGATCGTCATGTTCCTGGATAGCAGTGGGTCATACTTTAGCAAGAAGCGGCCAACGAAGATTTCCGCGCGCATCTCGTATGAAGATGCGCAGGGAGCCAAGAGGGTCGTTACTATCAAGCACGATTTGGAAATCTATCGGGCGCTCGGATTCATACGCAGACCGAGGGAACAGGAGTAAGCAGTAGTAGAACCAGGGGAGCAAACATGGCACGAGTGGACCCGTACAAGAACTTTCGCTTTCGGGTGGAGATCGACGGCCTCCCGCAGGCGGGCTTTTCTGAGTGCTCTGGGTTGGGGTCGCAGGTTGAGGTGATCGAATATCGCGAGGGCAGCGACCCGGCGATGGTGCGAAAGCTACCAGGCCTGGTGAAGTATCCAAACGTCACGCTCAAGCGAGGCGTTACCGCTTCGAAAGAACTCTATGCTTGGCACCACGCAGTCGTGCAGGGGAAGATTCAGCGCAGGGCGTGTTCCATTATCCTGCTTGACGAGTCGGGGGCTGACACGGTCAGATGGATCTTGTCAGAGGCCTGGCCTAGTAAGTGGGAGGGTCCGGGTCTCAACGCTAAGGGCAGCGAAGTGGCTATCGAGACGCTGACCCTAACGTGTGAGGGGATTGAACTGGTGGTTTAACCTGAACTGCCCCGCCGGGGCCGGGCCGACTTGTGTAAGGGGTTCTCTCCCAAGATGTTTCCTTCACGAGGGGGCGTAGCTCAGTTGGTAGAGCAAGGGACTTTTAATCGTGCCCCCCACCCGCACAGCGTACCACAGCGGGTGACAAGAGGCCACGGCACAAGCATTTCGCGCCGTGGAGCTGGAACGTCGGGATCAGGACGACCTGGTTTCGATCGGCGACGACATCTCCTCTCGATTCTACCGACACCAGCGCGGGTGACCGCACCAGCATGATCCCGAACCCGGGGTGCATCCGTCGCTGGACCCGGCCCTACGGGGACCAGCTGGCCACCACCTCTGTTCCGGCGCCTGGCTCGGTGACGAAGGTGAGAGCCACGCCGGCCCGGGCCGCGCGGTCCTGCATGCTGGTCAACCCATAGCCATCGGAAGAAACGTTTTCGGCGTCGAAGCCGACCCCGTCGTCAGCCACCGCGAGCCGGACTGCTCCTCCATCCTGAAAGGCGAGCTCCACCTCGACCCGTGGCGCGCCGCTGTGGCGGGTGGCGTTAGTCAGCGCCTCGCGCGCGATTCCGGCCAGGGCCGACTCGACCGACGCGGGAAGCAGCACCGCGTCGCCGTTGACGGCAAAGCTCAAGGTACCGCCGAAGTGCCGCCGCCCGCTGTCGACCAGGTCGCGAACTGCCCGGGCCAAACCGGCCGCCGGCGCGCTGGGCTGCAGCATGGTGACCGAGCGCCGGGCGTAGGCCAGGCTCTCCACCGCCAGCTCACGCACCAGCCCAAGCGGCTTTTCCGCCTGGGTCCACGCCGGTCCCAGCTTGGCCTCCGCATCGGCGAGCTGCATCACGATCATGGCCAGTCCCTGCGCCAGGGTGTCGTGGATCTCGCCGGCCAGCCGAGTCCGCTCGGCCGCGATGGCGGATTGTTGCTCCTGCTCCAGCCGGCGGGCCCGCTCCCGCTCCTCCTCCGCCCGCTTGCGTTCGCTGATGTCCCGGGCCAGCGCCAGACCGAACGCCCGGCCGGCGTGCTGGAAGGGGCGCATCCGAACCTCGGCGGGGAAGAGGGTTCCGTCCTTGCGCCGGTGCATCGTCTCCAACACGAAGGTTTCCCCCGCTGCCAGCCGCAGGTTGATCTGGCGGACCAGCGTCTCATCCGCGGCGACGGCGGGATCGAAATCGCGGGGATGCATGCCGATCAGCTCTTCGCGGGTGTAGCCGAGATTCTCGCAGGCCTGGCGGTTGGCGTCGACGATATTGCCGGATTCGTCGTGTACGGTGAAAGCGTCGCTGGCGTGGTCGACGAAAGCACGGAAGCGGCTGTCGGCTTCGCGGAGCTCCTCCTCAGCTCGTTTGCGCTCGGTGTTGTCGATCAGGGTTCCCAGTACGCCGACCTTGCCGCCCAGCTCGATCCGGCGGCCATGCACTTCGACCGGGACCACGGAGCCGTCCTTCCGGAGTCCTCGAAACTCGTAGCGAAGCTCATCCACTTCGCCTTCGAGCCGGCGCCGCATGTTTTCCGCCACCATGTGGCGGTCTTCGGGACAGGTCAGATCGAGCGAGCCACCCCCTCCGCCCACCAGCTCCTCCACGGTATAGCCGAACGTCTTCGCCATCGCGGGGTTCACGTAGACGAACCGAGTCCCCTCGGTGAGATAGATACCGGTGAGTGAGGATTCAGCGAGAATGCGGAACCGCTCTCTCATCTCCGACAACTCCACCTCCGTCCGCTTGCGCTGGGTGATGTCGCGCACCAGCGACAGGCGCTTGAGCCGACCTCCCTCCTGGAACCGGCCGGTGCGGACCTCCACCGGAAACACGGTTCCATCTTTCCGGCAGTGGAGACTCTCGAAGGTGACGTCTTCGCCCGCGGCGACTCGATCCGCCAGCAGCCCGATTGTCGCCTCGTCCAGCCCGACATCGAACTCCCGGGGATGCATGCCGATCAGCTCGTCGCGGGAATAGCCCAGGCTGGCGCAGGCCTGGAGGTTCACGTCGATCACGAACAGGTCGTCGTCATGCAGGAAGAACGCGTCGGTCGCATGATCCACGAAGGTGCGGAAACGGCCCTCGCTCTCGCGGAGCCCTTCTTCGGCGCGCTCGCGCTCGGTGATGTCCATGACCGCTCCGACGAACTCGCGGCGGCCCCGGTCATCCGTCACGGCGTGGGCCACGACATGGAGATGCTTCACGGGGCCGTTGGGCAGCAGCAGACGGTACTGGTGCTCGAAGTCCAGCCCGTCGCGCTGTGCGGACTCGATCGTCGCCTGGACGGCGGCCCTGTCGTCGGGATGGGTGCGCTGCACCACGAGCTCAAGCGTCGGTGGCGTCCCGGGGTCGACGCCGAAGATGCGATAGGTCTCCTCCGACCAGTAGATCGTGCCGCTCGCCGGGTCCCAGCCGAAGCTCCCGGTGTGGCTGAGCCTCTGCGCCTCGACCAGGTACGACTCGCTCCGCCTCAGTGCTCTCTCCGCCTCGGCGCGCCGCGCCCGCTCTTCGGCCTCGCGCAGTGCCCGCCGCACCGACGGCACGATCCGCGACATCTTGGTCTTGAAGATGTAGTCGGTCGCCCCGACCTTCAGCGACTCGATGGCAACCTCCTCGTCCAGGGTTCCGGACACGAAGATGAAAGGCACCTGGGGACTCCGCTCCTTCGCGACCTGCAAGGCCGAGAGGCCGTCGAACGAGGGCAGCGTCTGATCGGCGAAGATCAGATCGAAGCCGCCGCGGTCGAGCGACGCGCGGAACGCCGGCCCGGTGTCGACGCGCGTCACCTCGCAATGGAAGCCACCCGCCTCCAGGGTCTCCCGAACCAGCGCCGAGTCGCTGGCGTCGTCTTCCAGATGGAGGATGCGCAGAGGATAATCCATGATCACGACCGCTTGATGCTCCCCGGCGGCGCTTCGTTGATGAGGGCCCAGAAGATCCCCAGCTCCTTGACCGCGTTCACGAACTCGTGGAAATCAACGGGTTTGACGACGTACGCATTCACGCCGAGCTGGTAGCTCGCCACCATGTCGCGCTCCTCACGCGAGGAGGTGAGCACCACCACCGGGATCATCTTCAACCGGTCGTCCGTCTTGATCTGCTGCAGCACCTCCAGCCCGTCGACCTTGGGCAGCTTGAGGTCGAGCAGCAGGACTGCGGGGTTCCCGCTCGGCCGCTCCATGAACTTGCCGCGCTGATAGAGGTAGTCGAGCGCCTCTTCCCCATCGCCCACGACGATGACCTCGTTCGCCAGGTTGTACTGCTCCAACGCCGTCAACGACAGCTCCACGTCCCTCGCGTCGTCCTCGACCATCAGAATCCGCCGCAGGCCTTTCATGAGACTTCTCCTGTTCTCAGGCGCTCTGGGATCAGCGCCTCAACGCCGGGGGAACGGCGAGAAACAACGTGGCGCCGCCGTTCACCGAGCCCTCCGCCGAGACCGTGCCGCCGTGACGCTGGATGATCCGCCGCACCGTCGCGAGGCCGATTCCGGTGCCCTCGAACTCTTCGCTCCGGTGCAGTCGCTGGAAGACGCGGAACAGCTTGTTCGAGTACTTCATATCAAAGCCGACCCCGTTGTCCCTCACGAACACCACCACGCCGCGAGCATCCTCGAACGACCCGATCTCGATCTCGGCCCGCTCGCAGGGACGGGTGAACTTGATCGCGTTGGTGATCAGGTTCATGAACACCATCCGCAGCATCGAACGGTCGCAGTACAGGTCCGGCAGGTCACCGATGCGCCACGAGACGGTCCGGCCGGACAGGTCGGGCCGCATCTCGTCCACCACCTCGTTCACCAGCTCCCGCAGGCTGACAGTCGACGCGCGCGCCTCCGCGCGGCCGATCCGAGAGAAGGCGAGGAGGTCGTCGATGAGCGCGCCCATCCGTTTGGCGGCTTCCAGGATGGTTGTCGTGTAGCGCTGGCTCTTCTCGTCCAGAGCCGTGGCCGCGTGCTGCCGCAGCAGCTCCGCGAAGCCCACCATGTGGCGCAGCGGCGACCGGAGATCGTGCGAGATCGAGTAGGCGAAGGCCTCCAGCTCCTTATTGCTGGCTTCCAGCTCGGCGCTTCTCCTCTCCAGCTGCTGGTTGAGCTCACGGATCTGCTCCTCGCGCATCCGCCGCTCGATCACCTCCTTCTGAAGCCCGTCGCGGGATTGGAGGAGCTCGCTCTCGACCCGGCGCCGGACGGCGGTGAACCGCGTGATTATCACTGCGAAGAGCACGAAAGCGATGTAGAACGGGACCTGGTCCGGCGCGATCCTCAAGGAATGAGAATCCTTCAAGAAATAGTTGTAGGTGAGAGTGGATAGTATGGCCGCAAACAATCCGGGCCCCGCACCCAGATACCAGGCGCTCACCGCGATCGCATACAGGAAGAGCGTCATCCTCATCTCGCTGGCGCCGACGACACCGAGGCGCTGGAGCAGCAACCTGACACCGAGCGCCGTGGCGACGCACACGATGGCCAGGAGATATGGAGCAGCACCGTACCAGAGCCGGCGGACGGAGCCTTCGCGCTCCGCTCGCTCACCCGGGCGCAATGCGGTGCCGGGCGCGAATGACGGCACGAAGCGTCTGATGCTTCTCACCGGAGGCTCGGCTTGATCAGAGTTGACGGTCACTTCCCAATGTGCTCCGTGGGAGCGCAGGTGTCGAGCGGCGGGGTTCGGACCCCTACCCCATGCGAATCAGGCCCCGCTCCACCGCCTTCGCGACCGCATCGGTCCGGCTGCTCGCGCCGAGCTTCTCGAAGAGGTGGCTGAGGTGAATCTTGACGGTGGCCTCGCTGATGAAGAGGGTCTCGCCGATCTCCCGGTTGGACTTTCCCTCGGCTACCTGGTGGAGCACGCGCATCTCCTGCGGCGTTATCTGCACCCGGGTCATCCGCGCCACCAGCTTTGACGCCACGGTGGGCGAGACCCAGGTACCTCCACCGTGTACGGTGCGCACGCACGCCACCAGATCCCCCGGGCCCACATCCTTGAGCAGGTAGCCCTTCGCTCCCGCGCGCAGCGCGCGATCGATGTCGTCGTCGGTGTCGAAGGTGGTCAGCACCACCAACGTCGCGTCGGGAAACTCCTGCCGGATCTGCTCGACGACCTTGGTGCCCTCCAGCTTCGGCATCCGGAGATCCAGCAGTGCCACATCCGGGCGCTCCTGGCGATACAGCACGATGGCGGATTCACCGTCCCCCGCCTCGCCGACGACCTCAATGTCGGGTTGCTCATTGAGGATTTGGGCTACGCCGTTGCGAACAATGGCGTGGTCGTCGGCCAACAGGACTCGGATGGACGGGTTCGACAAGGTCTCACCTCAAAATGTTCAGGCCGGCGACGTCGCAAGGCCCTACAGCGAACCTATCGTGAGCCGGGAGCCCCGTCCATCAGCCGAAGGACAAGTCCGGCCTACGACTTTTGCGCTATGCCACTCCGTCCCGACCTTCCGGCTAGGGATACGCCGCCGAAAGTCCTACCCACCTCTAGCCGTTTGCTGAATTGTGTTCCTTCGCCGTCCGTCGCACTGTGTGCGCGTCCCGGCACACCGCCGGAAATCAGGAATCTGAGGAATCAAGCCCGCGCCGGCAGCGCCGGCCAGGAGGATCACAATGGGCAAGTCTTACGAGGGTCTACCGGCAGCCGCGAACGTGGAACAGTCCATGATCCTGGCGCAGCTCCAAATTCTGAGACACCTGGAGGCGACCCGGGCCGGCATTGCGCGAATGGTCCTCCCCCAGCTTGGAGCCGCCCCGAGATAGTCGCAGGCTGGAGCCCGGTGCAGGAGTGACGGGCAAGTACTTGAGGCAGGAGTTGACTGAAGGACGGGAAGGGCTCTGGTGCCGGTTCCCCAATCGTGTACGTCCGGTCGCCGATGCGGCGTGCCTCACGCCGACAAGCCGTTGGCGGTATGCGACACCAGCCCCTTCCCCCGCGTTCATACCGGCGAGCCCTGGTTTCGTGAGTTTGCCCGCAAGCGCGGCGTCGAGCTCGGTCCGATACTCGTCAGACTCGAGGGCGAAGCAACCGTTCGGCACCTGTTCCGCGTAGCCTCGGGACTCGACTCCCAGGGCGAAAGACAGGTTGCGGCTACAACTTTTGCTCTATACCCCGATCTGTGGGCGCCTCCTCACGATAGCGGCCACTGCCTGGCTCCCGCCGAGCACTCCATGACGCTCTGCCGGTTGTCTCCCCGTCAAAAGTCGTAGCCACTGCGAAAAAAAGTCGTACTGACTTCTAATCGTTTGCTGCATTGTGGCGCCTCGCGCGCTGTCGCATTCTGTGCGCCGTCACGACGGGCCGCCGTGGATTCGATGAGCGGCAGCCAACTACAGCCAACTAGTGAACGTGAAGGGCGAGGGAAACAGCTATGACCGCCGATTACAACGGATGGAACGATGCTCCCGAAGCGGAGCGCGAGGCGATGGACCTCTTCTCCTGCCAGGAGTGCGAAGCGGAAGCTCTCGCCCCTGTGGAGGACCTCCAGAAATTCGCCCGCCGGCTAACGGGTTCCCGCGATGGCGCGGAGGATCCCTACCGGGACCTCAGGCCGGCAGCCTGAGACCTCATCCGCTGCGTTTTCTCATCAGGCCCATTGGAGGATGTCATGGAGCGAGTGTCCGAGCAGACCACCATGCGGATCGACCACGCGGGCTTGAGCCTCGCACCGGAGGCGCCACGGATGGTCGAGCGGCCTCGTATCTGGCGTCCGTTTCCCCAGCAAGTCGCGCAGGTCCTTTGTCTGGAGGACACCCCAGGAGACGTTGGGCCCCGGATCCACAACCGATTCGGGATTACGCTCCTCCGCTCACCCGCCTTCGTGACGGTGGAATCGAGCAGAGGCTTTGCCGCTGATCGGAATCAGATCCTCCTCATACCCCGGTTGCAGCTCTGCGCCTTACGCTCCCAGGGCGACCCGGGCGGCGGGCCGGTAACCTTGCTGCTGGAAGCGACTGACCTGGAGGGGTTTGCTGTTCCTGACCGGCCGGCACTCGTCACTGACCCAGAGTGTGTTGCGCGGCTAGCGGCACTCATTGGCCAGTTGCAGCGTCCGGTGGGCTTGGTCGGGCGCGAAGTCATCCCCCGGTCGCTGCTCGAGCGGCTGTTCACACGCAGCGCGCCGCTGGCACCTGCCCGTTCCTGCGGCAGGTCGCTCGCTCCCGTGCGCAGGCACCTCCAGGCCCACCTTGGCGAGCTGATCCCGACGGGGGCATTGGCTGAGATGATCGGCCTCACCGAGTCGCATCTCATTCGAGCGTTTCACCTCGAATTCGGCTTGCCACCGCACGCCTATCACCTGCGGCTGCGGCTCGCCTTTGCAGTCGAGCTGCTCTCAAACGGTCTATCGGTAGCAACGGTGGCGAACCAGTGTGGCTTCGCCGACCAAAGCCATCTGAGCCGCAAGTTCAAGGAGGTCTACGGCGTGACGCCGGCCGCGTGGGGTGCCGCGGTCAGGGGTCGTCGCGGGGAGAACTCCGGGAGACGGCCCGTGTCCGCGCGCGTCCTGGAGCATTTTCCGGCCGACACTGACCACCAGCGACAAGATCTTCAGAAGGTTTGCTGATGATGGGCAAGCGCCCGAAGTCCGGACGGTCTGGAAGTCGGGAGACATTTAAGACAAAGAAGCTGGGCAGGAGCGGCCAGCCAGGAGAATGACGATGAAGAAATACTACGAAGGCCTACCGGCCGCCGCAGACGTGGAACAGTCCATCATCCAGGCGCAGCTTCAGATCGTGAAAGATCTGGAACGGCGGAAGCAGTCAGCCGCGGCCGTTCAGCTGCTGATCGATTCGGTCACGCGCCTTGCTGCCTAGCTGAGCCCCGGGCTCGGCGGGTGGGCCGTGCAGGTGGGGCACCCGTGCTCCGCTGACGCATCTCAGGTAGCAGCCCACGGCGGGAAGGACCACAACTCGCACCCCGCGCGCGGCGGCCAGGGCGCCGAGTGCCACTGCTTCGGCACCTGCAACGCCAGCCCCACGTTCCAGCCGGCCACCGCGCCCACATTCGCCACGCCGATTCCCTCGTTCGCGCTCACCGTCCGCCGTCCCGCCGAGCCGAGCGCCCGGTCGCGCGGCGTCTTACCCTGCTCCAGCGCCGGCCACCGCCCCGCCCGTCTTGTCCTGAGCTCGAACCGCCGATAGCCCCGCGCGGACAGTCTCAGTTGGCCACTATCCACAGATTCTGGGTCTTGCGGACACTGTGGCCCTGGTGGCGTATACGATCGAACTCGACTCGCACCGTGAGGTGCGGCTGGCCGCGCTGCTCTGGCACCCCGCAGTTCTTTACTGTACCCTGAGGTGATCGGGGCTCTCCACGCGCCGAATTCCGTTGACTATGCGACAGTGATGCTTCGAGCCATGCGCCGGCGTACGTTTTTTGGTAGGGGGCACGCGCTGCGCGCGGCCCGCGCCTCGGGGGCGATCGTCCGCCTCGGCTGCGCCGCGGCGTGCTGCCCGTGCGTCTCTCTTTCGGCACAGTCGTACGACCTCACTCAGTACGCGCATACCGCGTGGAGGGTGCAGGACGGGGCGCCGGGAGCGGTCCGGAATCTCGCGCAAGGGCCCGACGGCGTGCTATGGATCGCCTCGGAGCGCGGCCTCTTCCAGTTCGACGGCGTCCGATTCGAACGATTCGAACCCCCGCCGGGCCAGACTCTCCCGTCGTACGCGCCCCACGTCCTGCTCGCTCTGCCGGACACCTCGCTATGGATCGGCCACTTCACCACGGGCGTGAGCGTCATCCACAGGGGCAGGATCGTCACTTACGGCACCAAGGACGGCCTGCCGGGCGGCGGCGTGACGGCGATCGCCCGAGACTCGAGCGGGACGATGTGGGCCGCGACGTCGCGTGGGCTCGGCCGGCTCGTCGACGGCAGTTGGGAGGCGATCGACACCGCCGCCGGGTATCCCGGAGGCTACACCGAGCCGGTCCTCGTAGACCGGAGCGGGTCCGTCTGGGCGGTGGCGGAAGACGGGATCTACGTTTTACCCAAGGGGGCGGCGCACTTCGAGAAGCGCGAGCCGACCAGGGCTGGCCGGAGCGATGGCGAACTGGAGCTGGTGACCGGCCCGGACGGCTCCGTCTGGTCCGTCCACCGGTCGTACGGCGTGTTCCCCCTGGCCGACGGCCGCGGAGGACCACCGCCATCCCGCACACTCGCTTACGCCGATACCGGCATCTACTCCCTGAACTGGTCCCGCGACAATCCCGCGGTGGCCATCGGCACTTCGGGCCGGCTCGTCCGTCTCTGGCTCGCACCCCGTGGCGGACAGGCCGGGAAGACGGAGGCCGTTCCGCCCAGGACTCTCACCACCCCGTTCTCCCGCTCGGCGGGCATGAGCGGCAATCTCGTCGTGGCCGCGCGGTACGATCGGGAGGGAAGCCTCTGGATCGGGACGCCGACCGGCATCGACCGATTCCGCGAGACCAAGCTCACACCGATTGCACCGCCGGGATACCTGGAAGCGGCGGGCGTTGCGCCGGACACGAATGGGACGGTGTGGGTCGCCGCGAGACGCGGGACGCCCGCGGCCCTGCTCACCGTCGGTGACCGTATCGTCCCCCGGCTCGGTGCCCCCGCGATGCTGACGTGCATCTACCGCGATCTCCGCGGCAGCCTGTGGATCGGCGGTCGCGGACTCTGGGAGCGAAAGGGTGACGCGTTCGCTCCCGTGCCTCTGCCACCGGGGCCCCCGGGATCTGCCGAGGGGCGCGAGATCCAGGCGGTGGCGCGTGAGCGGGATGGCGGGCTGTGGGTGGCGATCGCGTTCAACGTTGGAGTCTTCCGCCGGCGGCCGGGGCGCGGCTGGGAGCAGTTTGAGGAGCCGCAAGGGCTCGAGGGCAGTCTCCCCAACGTTATCACCGCCGACAGCAGCGGCCGGACGTGGCTGGGGTACCAGAGGGGCGATCTCGTGCTCGTGGTGGGCGACTCGGTGCGCGTGTTCGCGGCGGAACAGGGACTCGACGTGGGACGCGTGCTCGCCATTTCCGTGTACGGCAACCGGGTGTGGATCGGAGGCCAGTCCGGCGTGGCCGCGCTCGACGTGAACGAGGCTGTGACGGGGGGCCGCAATCTTTTCGTCCCGTTGCTCACGGCGGGCGAGCCGCTGCGCGGCGTATCAGGGCTGGTCGAGACGGCAGATGGGGAGCTCTGGGTCAATGGCGCCGACGGCGTCACCCGGATTCCGGCGGCGGAGGTTCGTCGGGCGCTCACCGAGCCCGGTTACCAGGTCCGGTATGAGCGTCTCGATTACCGCGACGGCATCGAGCCGCCGGCGCAGCAGATCCGGCCGCTGCCCTCGGCCGCGGCCGGCACCGACGGTCGCATCTGGTTCGCCTCCGCGGGGGGCGTCGCCTGGGTCGACCCGGGCCGTGTGCGGCGCAATCGGCTGCCGCCGCCGGTGCACCTGCGAGCGCTCACCGCCGGCGGGCGGCACTGGTTCGCGGAGTCGGCGGGTGACACCCTGCGGCTCCCACCGCGCACGTCGGCGATCAGCGTGGCGTACACGGCCTACAGCCTGGCCGTGCCCGACCGGGTGCGATTCCGGTACCGCCTCGAGGGTCTCGATACCGTCTGGCAGGACGCCGGCGGCCGGCGCGAGGCGTTCTTCACCAACCTGCAGCCCGGCCGCTACCGGTTCCACGTTACTGCCGCGAATGACGACGGTGTGTGGAACACCGCGGGGGCATCGCTGGCCTTTGCCATCGCCCCGGCGTGGAACCAGACCTGGTGGTTCTTTGGCCTCGTCGCTCTCACGCTCGGTGCGACCCCGGCACTCGCCGCGGTCGCGTGGCAACGCCGCCGCGCGCGCCTGGCCGCGGAGCGTACCCAAAGGAGGTTCGAGGCGGTTCTCGAGGAGCGCATCCGCGTCGCCCGCGAGCTGCACGACAAGCTGCTCGGCGGCATGGCGGGCGTGGTGCTGCAACTCGATGCCGGCGCCCAACGACTGGCGCGGGGCGACAGCGACGCCGCCACCGCCGCCAACCTCTTCTCGACCCTGGGCTCCCAGGCCCGACAGGCGCTGACCGACACCCGAGAGTTCGTGGTCGCCATGCGCACCTCCGCGCGCAGCCGGCTGCTCCACGAAGAGCTGGCCGACTCGGCGCAGCGGACGTTTGCCGGGACGGAGATCGTGGTTCACTTCACGCAAACGGGAACGGGAGTCACTTATCCGCCGACGGTCGAGGCGGAGATCGCCAGCATCGCCGGTGAGGCGATGACCAACGCGCTGCGCCACTCCGGCTGCCGAACCGTGTGGGTCCTCTGCGGCTACGAGCCCAGAGAGCTGCGCGTAGTGGTGCGCGACGACGGGCGGGGGTTCGACCCGTCGCAGGGGGCGCCGGCGGGACACTGGGGACTGATCGGGATGCGGGAGCGGGCGGCGTCGGTCGGTGCCAGCCTCACCGTCACGAGCGCCCCAGGCGCCGGCACCGAAGTAGTTCTCGTCCTACGTGGGCGTTCCGACTGGTCGGTGCTGTGGAGCCGGCTGGTCCGCATGGTCGGGCGTGACGGCCCTGGTGCACCGTAACCGACTCCAGCGCAAGAACATCCCCCCAGACACCTTCCCCGTCTCACCGCAATTTCGTTCCTCTGTAGCGTTCACGCCTGCGCGACCTTTCCCGCCTAGTATGAGTCCGTGCGACGAGACGCAGCGTCGCTCGGCTTACCGGCCAGGGACGACCGCCCGGTGCGTCCAACAAGGGAGGAATCTTTGAGAATCGCTCGGATGTCGCATCCAGAACCGCACGGCCCGCCGGATCGCACACCGATAACAATCGGCGAGGTCTGGGAGAACCCCGTCACCAGGGAACGCGCCATGATCCTGGAGCGTCCTTGGGACAATCCGGCGGGCCGCGGGACCGCCGAACTAACGGCGCTCGTGGGGGCGAAGGTCATGGGGGAACACCGCCATCCCGCTCTGGTCGAGCAATTCACCGTGCTCGAGGGTGAGCTGACCGTGCTGCGCGACGGGCAGACCAGCATTCTTCGTCGGGGCGAGACGGCCGTCATCGAGCCTGGCGTATGGCACGACTGGTGGAATGCGGGCGACCGCGACGCCCGCGTACGGGTGGAGGTCACACCCGGCGAACGGTTTCTGTACATGATCGAGACCTTCTTCGGCCTCGCGCGGCTCGGACACACAGACGGTAAGGGCAAGCCGTATCCGCTGCAGCTTGCCCTGACTGCGCGGGAGTTCAGCGACGTGCTCGTGTTCCGGTCGCCGCCGCTGGCGGTGCAGCGCGCGCTCTTTGGCGCCCTCGGGCTGGTCGCGCGCTGGCGCGGCTATAACGGGACGTACCCGCAACTCTCGCGCATGGTGCTGGCGCCTCGGACGCAGCGCCAGCCGTTCGAGCGCACGGTGATGCACGCCGAGAGTTCTGGGACGAGAAACTAGGCACGGCAATTTCGTTCCTCTGTAGCGTTCACGCCCGCACGACCTTACCCGCATAGTGTCCGCGCCGTGCGACGACATCCGTCGTCGGCGCGGACCCCGCCCGGAGCAGCCGGCCAGGAGGGCTACGATGGAGCAGTACCACGAGGGTCCGGCGGCCGCAAACATGCAACAGTCGATCATCCTGGCGCAGCTCCAGGTACTGAAGGACCTGGAAGGCGGAAACAGTCAGCCGCGGCCATTCAGCTGCAAACCAGAACCCCACTGACGTTCAGACGCGGGTTCGGAGCGCCCCGGCGCAGGGTTCGTCCCCCCCAACTCCGCGACTGCGGACGATCTCGTGGCAACTCCGTTCCTCTGTAGCGTTTGCCCGCTCTCGACTTTCCCCGCGAGCCTACCGTACGCTGGCAACTACGACTTTTGCCCTATACCCCGTACACCGATCGTCTCGCCTTCGAAAGTCGTAGCCACAGCGAAGAAAAGTCGTACTGACTTCTAACCGTTTGCTGAATGGTGGCGCCTCGCGCGCCGTCGCATTATGTGCGCCGTCACGACGGACAAGTTCTTAGAAGGTTTGCTAGCAACTAGGAGAATGACAATGAAGAAGGACTACGAGGGTCTACCGGCGGCCAGAAACATACAAGAGTCGATCGTCCGGGCGCAGCTTCAGATCGTGAAAGACCTGGAACGGCGGAAGCAGTCCGCCGCGGCCGTTCAGCTGCTGATCGATGCTGTGATCGATTCGGTCACGCGCGTTGCTGCCTAGGAGGATGATATGAAACAGGACCGCAGGCCGCTCATGATCCGCCAGCAGGGGATCCTTGCGGCCGCAATGGGTGTGGCGATGCTCGGCTTCTACACCCTGTTGGGTGTGCTGTGAAGGTCGCGCTGAAGATAGCAATTTCGTTCCTCTGCCGCGTTCAAGAGGCCGCAACGGCTCGGCCGTAGAATGATGACCGCGCGACGGAGTTTGCCGTCGCAGGCGCTGACAACCAACGAGGTGAGACGATATGCAACGATTCACAAAACTCGCGCTACAGCTTGTGCCCGGTTTTCTGGTGATCGGATTGCTCTCGGTGGGCGGGCCGTGTGTGGCCCAGGAAGTGGACGTGCCTGGTGAACACGATGGAGCCGGCTCGGTGACCGCGCCCTCGGCCTGGGTCGAGCTGGTCGCCCCGGTCCACCCAGGGATTACGGTGAAACCCTACGGCTTTTACATCGGCGATCTGAAAGCGCCGGTCGGACAGCTCGATGTCACTTTTCGGGCCACCAAGTTTCTGACTATTACCCCGAGCTATATGTACTACTCGGTCCCGGCCAGCGGCCTGAATAAGCTCGCGCCGGAGCCCGTGGGATTCACCGACAGTTACCACGAGCACCAATTCCGCATCGACGGGACCGTCACGTTTCCGGTCCGCAAGTTCGAGATCTCCGTCCGCAACATGTATGTAAGACGGTTTCGTCCAGCTTCAGCAGCCGACCTCAACCGCTATCGCGGTCGCCTACTGATCGCGCATCCCCTCAAGGTTCGGGGCAGCAGCTGGAAACCGTTTGCCTCCTACGAGACCTATTACGACGGGGGCGGTGGTGGGTGGAACAAAGATCGCATTTGGGCCGGTGTCACGCTGCCACTCATGAAGCAGGTGTCGTTTCAGCCGTCCTATCTGTGGGAAAGGAGCGACGGACTGAAAAACATCAACTACCTGTTGCTTGGCCTGATCGTCAGCACGAAATGAGTGTCCATCAACTTTCTCGAAGGGAGTGTTTCATGTCGAACATGCTGCAACGAAGAACCGCGGTCCTTGCCGTAATTGCCAGCCTGGGTTTTGCCACGGCATCGCTGGCGCAGATGCCAACATCGCCCTGGAAGAAGGGGGCACCGTTCCCGGCACCGGATGAAGAGCTCTACGGCACTACCGTGAACGGGAAGCTGTACGTGATTGGCGGCTGGGACGGCGGGAAGGCGGCCGGCGCAAACTACGAATACGACCCGGCCACCGATAAATGGACCAAGAAGAAGTCGATGCCGCGGCACGCCCACCACGCGGCCCTGGTCGCTGCGAACGGCAAGATTTACGTGATGGGTGGCTTTGTCCCGCCAGAACAAACCGCCATCCCGACGGGCGGCGCCTGGGAACCTATCGACGAGAATTGGGAGTACGATCCGGCGGCCGATTCCTGGAAGTCACTGGCGCCGC
This sequence comes from uncultured Gemmatimonadales bacterium, assembly GCA_963812755.1. Lineage (GTDB taxonomy): Bacteria > Gemmatimonadota > Gemmatimonadetes > Gemmatimonadales > GWC2-71-9 > CAVVWJ01. Next base: position 45,119 of record CAWEWK010000014.1, read on the forward strand.
TGCCCGGCAAGCGCGGCTCCGCGGTCGCGGCCGAAGTGGGCGGGAAGATCTACCTGATCGGCGGTGCTACCACTGTGGAAGGGTCCAAGGATCCGTTCTTCGCGTTCTTCGGACCAGCACGAGTTCTCAGCACCAACGACGTGTACGACCCCACCACCAACAAGTGGGAGAGCCGCAGGCCGATGGCGGTGCCGCGCAACCACGCGTACGCCGCTGCAGTCAACGGCAAGATCTACGTGATCGGCGGCCGCACCGGCCACGCCCTCATCCTCACCGCCTCCAACACGGACGTGGTGGAGGAGTACAATCCCGTGACCAACATGTGGAGTGCTCCCAAGAATCGGATGCCGACGCCCCGGAGCGGCGGCATGACAGGGACGGACGGCCGAAGGATCTACGTGGCCGGGGGCGAGGTGACGACCGCATCGACCGTCGGCGCGCATAACGCCATCGAGGCGTACGAGCCGGCGACCAATGCGTGGATCACGCTCCCCCCCATGCCGATGCCGCGTCACGGCCTCGCGGGCGGGGTGATCAACGATCGCCTCTACCTGGTAAGCGGGATGATCCAGTCCGCAGGGGCGCTGGTGTTCCAGGACCCGAATCTCAAGGTCACCACGTCGCAGAACGACATCCTGGACCTGAAGTTCTTCGAACCGAAGGCGGCAGTGACGAGCGAGGCGAAGGCTGCGTCCAGCGACGCGAAGGCTGCTGCCAGCGAGGCGACGGCCGCTTCCAGTGAGGCGAAGGCACCTTCCAGCGAGGCGAAGGCCCCCTCCACCGAGGCGAAGTCCCATTCCACCCAGGCGAAGTCCCATTCCACCGTGGCGAAGGCCCCCTCCAAGGAGGGGGCACCTTCCAACGGTGCGAAGAAGACCTACATCCGCTACAACGTCAACAGCCCCGAAGGCCAGGTAATGCTCGCGAAATACGCGCGGGCGGTGGACATCATGCGGGAGTTGCCGGCACACGACCAACGTTCATGGCAGTGGTGGTGGAACACCCACTGGATCAAGGGCTACCCGGCGTTCCTGTGGGATCTCTCTATGATCCGCAAGAAGGAAGTCATCGACTCACTGATGAAAGCCGACTCACTGTCGCCGGAATTTCGCGCCGATGCCGAGGCCGTGTGGGACGGCTGCCAGGCGCACGCCACCGACCCTTCGGACCCGGAACACTACCAGCAGTGGTTTTTCCTGCCGTGGCACCGACTGATGCTCGCTCAGTTCGAGGGCGTCATTCGTGAGGTGCTGAACGACGAGGATTTCACGCTTCCCTACTGGAACCCGGTCACCGGAAACCCGGCCGATTTCGTCGTCCCCGCCGTGTTCCGCGACCCGGGCAGCACACTGTACAACGGCACGCGCTGGTTCTGGGTCAACGGGGGCGAGCGGATCGACAATCTCTACAGGGACTGGATCAGTCTGGACGCCCTCAACGAGAAGTTCTACATCGACTCGCCGCAGGGCAGCCTCGGATTCGCTCCCAGGCTCGACCAGAACCCTCACTTCTTCACGCATCTCGCCCTCGGGGGCGACATGTCCGAGTTCTCCACGGTCGGCGGCGACCCGATGTTCTATCTCCATCACGCCAACATGGACCGGCTCTGGGAGAGCTGGAACCGGCTCGGCCGCAAGAATCCGACCGATCCCAAATACCTCAACCGCAAGTTCTCGTACGGGGACCGGAGCGGGAAGCGCGCGGATCTGCCGGTCAGCATGACTGACCGCACCGCGCGGATGGGCTACGGATATGACAGCTATGAAAAGGCGCCCCGGGTACGGCCCCAGGCCTCGCCTGCCAAAGCTGCCGCTATGAAGGCTCTCTACGACCGTGCCCACAGCGGTGCGGGAGGCGCCCACACCCATGCCTCGAGCATCCCGGCCTCCAGCGGGCATGGCCACGACGGGATCGATGGCGAAACCGGTCAAGGAGGGATGCGATAATGACGACGAGCATTCGAGTCAAAGGTGACGTGAGGCCCTCGATGGCGCTTCCCGTCGGGTTGTGGGTCGTTCAGGGGCTGCTCGGGGCACTGTTCCTCGCGGTCGGCACGATGAAGGCGACCCAGCCGATCGCGGTGTTGGTGGACACCTTCGGGTGGCCGGGGGCGGTTCCGGCGGGCCTCGTGCGCTTCATCGGCGTCGCCGAGTTCCTTGGCGGGCTCGGCCTGATCCTTCCTGCTGCGACCCGCATCAAGCCGATGCTCACGCCACTGGCCGGCGTCGGGCTGGCGCTGGCGATGCTGCTCGCGGCGGGCTTCCACATGAGCCGTGGAGAGTTCGGCGCGCTGCCGATGCCGCTCGTCCTCGCGGGCCTCGCGGCGTTCGTGGTGTGGGGGCGCGCGGTGAGGGCGCCCATCACACCGCGGTGATCACCCCAGAATCCCTGATGGCCGAGTGGAGAACGAACATGAGAAACCAAACACGGGGAGTCAAACGCATGCGATCGCTCATTGGGAGTGCCAGTCTGCTCGTGTTCGTCTCCTTCGCGCCACTGGCAAGTGGACAGGAGCCCAACGGAGCATCTGTAAGAGACGTCGCCGAGACCGGCAGGAAGCTTTCAAACCCGCTCTCGGATGTATGGGCATTGTTCTCGCGTTTCGATCTCAACTTTGCGGACGGTGACGTGAATTCGGGCGGCTCCAAGGTCGGAGGCGCAATGCTATTCCAGCCCATCCTGCCGGTGCCCCTGCACGGCGAAGGGGCCAACCGGTGGAATCTCATCACGCGACCCACCCTGCCGGTGCTCTTCAGCCAGCCGGTTCCGACGGCCCTGAACGCATTCGACCATACCGGCGGGCTGGGGGACTTCCAGCTGCCCACGGTGATCGCGCCGCCCACGGGGAACTGGATCCTCGGCGCAGGACCCGCCTTCCTGTTACCAACCGCGACCGACGATGCCTTTGGTCGCCAGCAATGGGGTCTCGGTCCGGCCGCCGTTGTGGGCTACCGGACAGAGGCAGCGACCTTCGGGGCGTTCGCGCAGTACTACTTCGGGGTCGGATCGACGGGCGGCCGCCGTCCCGGCGTCCAGGACGCCAGCTACATGAACCTCCTCTACTTCCTGTCGGTCAACCTGCCAAACGCCTGGCAGTTCGGTTTCAACCCGACCATCAACTACGACGCCCGGGCCATCCCCGGCAGCCGCTGGAACGTGCCGGTGGGCCTGATGGTCGCGAAAACGACCCGGCTCGGCAAACTACCAGTCAAGTTCAACTTCGGTGTCGAGTACTCGGTGGTAACCCAGGACGTGTACGGCGACAGAGCAAAGCTGGTGCTGGAGGTAATTCCGGTGATTCCGGCTCTGATCCGCCGGCCACTTTTTGGGCGGTGACGGCAATGACCGCTGACGATCGTCGTCGCTGCGCCCTGCTGCTGACTGCGGCGGTGGCGTGCAGCGGCGGCGTGGTTCTGATTCGTCCGGCTCCGCGGCGGCGCGAGAGGGCGGGGGCGAGGTGCGCCGCACCACGGTCGGGCTCAACCCTACCAAGGGTAACCAGGCGAACGGCACGGCGATCTTCCTCCGCAAAGGCGGAAAGACGACCCTGCAGCTCTCCTTGCGGAACACACCCCCGGGCGTGCACGCGGTGCACCTGCATGAGACCGGCGACTGCAGCGCCAACGACGCCCGCTCGGCCGGCCCTGCGGCGTGATCCGCGAGTAGCCCCGCGGCCGCAATTTCGTTCCTCAGTGACATCCACGATTTGACTGTGATCCGAGGCTAGGTTCTTCGCTCGAGGCAGGCCACGCGGGCCTTCCGTCCCTAACGAGGAGGTCGGTTGCGAACGACTACGCTGCTTTGCACCGCGGGATTGATGCTGCTGGCAGGAGGCGCAGCTGCTCAGGACGTGAACTACGACTATGACCGGCGCGCCAATTTTTCCGCCTACCGGACCTACGCCTGGGTCGGCGGGACGAACGTGGCGGACGATCTGAATCATGCGCGCATCGTCGCGGCCGTGGATCGCCAGCTGGTGGCGAAGGGGCTGGCCCAGGTGGACAGCACCGGGAACCCGGACCTGCTGGTCGTCTACCGAGTAGGCCTGCACCAGGACCTGGAGATCAATGGCTACGACAACCGCTGGATCGGCCCACATGGCGGCCCGAGCTGGGCCCGGCTGGAGCGCGTGTCGGTCGGTACCCTGGCCGTCGGGATCATCGACGCGAAGACCCGCTCGATGGTCTGGCGCGCCGCGGCCACCAAGGATCTGGACCCTGGCCAGAGTCCGGAAAAGTGGGAGAAGAACCTCAACAAGGCCGTCGAGAAGATGTTCAAGCAGTACCCCGGGCTCGGCCATGCTGTCAGGTGACGCCGGACTCGCACGATTCGTCGTGCTGCTCGTTGCGACCGCGATCCCCACGCTGGCGCAGGCGCAGGACCTCCGTGGTACTCTCGGTGGAACGGTGTACAGCGGGGAGCACGGGCGCCCGATCGCCGAAGCAACCGTGGCGATCCCCCAGCTCGGCCGCTACGCGACTACGGACTCGGAGGGACGCTTCCATCTGGCGGGCGTCCAGTTCGGCAGCCATCTGGTCCAGGCCCGCGCGCTGGGCCACCGGGCAGTCTGGCAGTCGGTCACCATCGTGCCCGGGGACTCGGCCGCGCTCGTATTCCGGCTCAAGCCGGCCGCCATCACCTTGCCGGAAGTCGTGGTGAGCGGCAGCCGCGAGGAGGAGCTGGCCGCGACTGCGCCGGTAAGCGTGAGTGTGATTCGAGCGGAGGAGATCCGGGAGACCAGGGCGCACCACCCTTCCGAGATCGTCAATCGATCGCCCGGAGTCTATGTCAGCAACTTCGGTGGTGAGGGCCATGCTACCGCCATCCGGCAACCTATCACCACCAAGGCAGTGTACGCCTACCTGGAAGACGGGGTGCCCATCCGCTCCACCGGGTTCTTCAACCACAACGCGCTCTATGAGATCAACATCCCCCAGGCGGGCCGGCTCGAGATCATCAGAGGCCCGGGCACCGCGGTCTACGGCAGTGATGCGATTGGAGGCGTGGTCAACGCGTTCACCCGGGACCCATCCGAGCGCCCGGAGGCCGAGCTGTTCGTCGAGGGTGGCAGTACCACCTATGTCCGGGCCCTGGGCTCGGGCAGCACTACGCTGGGCCGCAACGGGCTTCGGGCCGACGTCAACGTCACCCGCTCCGACGGCTGGCGCCAGGCAACTCCGTACCAGCGGCAGAGCGGGACCGCGCGGTGGGACCTGCACCTGAACCGGCATACCCGGCTCAAGACCGTAGCGACCTTCTCGCACATCGATCAGCCGGGCGATGGCGGCGGTGATCTGACTGCGGAGGACTTTCAGCAATCCCCCTCCCTGGTGTACACGCCGATCGCGTTTCGCCGGGTGGTGGCGGCGCGGCTCTCGTCCGAGCTGCAGGTCCGAGGTGAGGCTTCGTCGTTCGCCGCGACGCTCTACACTCGCTACAACGAGCTCGACCTGCTGCCCTCCTGGCAGCTGACATTCGATCCCCAGGTGTGGGAGAGCCGCAACCGGTCGGTCGGGCTGCTGACCCGCTGGCGGCAGGCTGTCGCTCCGCTCCACGCCAACCTCAGCACTGGGGTCGACGTCGAGTACAGTCCCGGAAGCCGGCTCGAGACCGAGATCGACGCCCAGCGGAACGGCAACGTGTTCACCGGCTACACCACCGGCGAAGTCCAGTACGATTACGACGTCGCCTTCTGGCAGGCCACACCCTACGCTCAGGCCGACCTGGCCCTGCCGGGCCGGGTGAACCTCAGCGCCGGGCTGCGCTACGATTACCTCGGATACGACTACGACAACCGCCTCGGCACACTGCCCACCGGGAACCATCGTCGGCCGGCGTCCACCCAGGTCACCTTCGACCGCCTCAACCCCAAGTTGGGGGCGAGCTGGCAGCTCACGCCCAACGCGACCGTTTTCGCCTCCTACCGGGCGGCCTTCCGAGCCCCGTCGGAGAGCCAGTTGTTCCGCCAGGGATCAGCCGAGAGCACGGTGGACCTCAAGCCGGTCCGAGCCACCAGCTGGGAGGGCGGGTTCCGCGCCGCGCTAGCCGGCGTGGTGACTATCGAAGCCACCGGCTATACCATGCGTTTGCGGGATGACATTCTCACCTTCGTCGATTCCGACAACAACGACCTGCGGCTCACCCAGAACGCAGGTGCGACCAATCACCGCGGTCTGGAGCTCGGGGTAGGCGTCGCGCTCCCCGAAGGCATCCGCCTCGACGGCGCGGTTTCCTATGCCAAGCACACCTACGTGGCCTGGCGCCCCCGTACCGATGTCGACTACAGCGGCAACGAGATGGAGCTCGCGCCAAGATTCCTCGGCAACGGGCGGATCAGCTACCGGCCGGCCTTTCTTTCAGCCGGAGTCCTCGCGCTTGAATGGGTCCGGCTGGGCTCGTACTGGATGGACCCGGAGAACACCCACCAGTACGACGGGCACGACCTGTTCAACGTCTACGCCACGGTGCCGGTTCTGGGCCATTTGGACCTAACCGGGCGGGTCACCAATCTGGGAGACCGTCGCTTCGCCGAAACCTCCTCGTTCACCGAACGGCAGGGAGAGCGGTTCCGCCCCGGCGCGCCGCGGCAGTTCTTCCTCGGCGCCAACTACCGCTTCCAGTGAGGGAGCCCATGACCCGATTCATGCTCACTCGAGTCCTGGTGGTCGGCGCCGTCGTCGCGCCGACCGGCTGCGGCAGCGCGCCGGGCGGGGGCCGACTTGCCTTCACCCCGGCGCGGGTCGTCTCCCAGGAGACCGAAAACGGGGCGACTCCCATGTTCCTTGCCACGGGTCGGGGCGACCGGGTTGTGGCTTGGGTGTCGGCGCCGGGCGGCGGATCCGACGGCAGCCTGCATTTCTCGGTCACACCGGCCGGCGCGTCTCAATCGCTGGCGACGGTCACGGTGCGGGATCCGCTGGGTCCCATCGAGGCTCATGGCGAAGCTCCTCCGAAGTTGGCGGCTGATTCGAGCGGGGGGATCGCTGTGCTGTACGCGGTGGGGAAGGAGATCCCAGGGCAGCGGTTCCCGTCCAGCGCGCTCCGCTTCATCCGGTCGGTCGACCTGGGGCGAAGCTGGAGCGCCCCGGTCACGATCAACGACGGAACTGAGTTCGGCTCCCACAATTTTCACGCTCTCACGGCGGGGCCGCACGGGTCGTTGCTCGCGACCTGGCTCGACGGCCGACAGGGCAGGTCCGGGGTCTGGATGAGCCGGTCGGTGGATGGCGGGCGAAGCTGGGAGCCGAATCGTCCGATCTCCAGCGATCCCACCTGCCCCTGCTGTCGCACGGCAGTGGCCGTCGCCGGCGACGGCATGATCTACGTCGCCTGGCGCGCGGTTCTTTCGGGCGACATCCGCGACGTGGTGGTGAGCCGGTCCCCGGACCAGGGAAGAACCTGGACCACGCCCTCCCGACCCCGTGCGGACGACTGGGTCTACCCGGGATGTCCCCACGCCGGTCCCGCGATACAGGTGGACGGCCAGGGGACGCTTCACGTGGGCTGGTGGACCGGCAAGGCAGGTGCCGCCGGAGTCTATTACGCCCGCTCAGAAGACGGGGGTCGAACGTTCTCCGACCAACCCATCGCGGTAGGGAAGCGGGCTCGGCCAGCCCACGTCCAGGTGGCGCTGTCCGACGAGGGCAGCGTGTACCTGGCGTGGGACGACGGGCTGAGCGACCTGCCACGGGTCCTGATGCGGCGCTCACTCGACGGCGGCCGGTCGTTCGGACCCGAGCAGCAGGTGAGCGACCGAACGGTCGCCGCAAGCTACCCGGTGCTGGCTAGCCATGGCGATTCGGTGACGGTAGCATGGAGTCAGACGACGGCCGCGGTGCACCAGGCGGGGCTGGAGACCCAGGCCGCCATGCGCGATCCCAAGGCGGCGGTTCCGCTTCCGCGGGTGGGCCAGTCGGAGATTCTGCTGGCCGTCGGGCGATAGGCAAGTGGCAGCGAAGATAGGGGCACCTGGAATGAACCACGTCGCGTTTGACCGGGTCAAGAACGAAATCCTCCTGATTCGCCTTGCTGGACGATGGGAGTTGCGGAACGGGCTTGCCTCCGCCGGTGTCCTTGAAACCGAATTGCGGCGGGAGCCGCCCCCGTCGAGAATCGCATTTGACACCCAGCAACTGGCCCTCTGGGACAGCAGCATCCTGGCCTTTCTTACCCGGGTTCACGAGGCCTGCCGCGAACGCGGCGTGGCGCTCGATGGCGCCGGGCTGCCGCCCGGTCTCCGCAACCTTCTCGACCTCGCCGAGGCGGTGCCCGAACCAGCCGGCGCCCGCAAGGAACTGAGAGCGCCCAGGTTCCTCGAGCGCCTGGGCGCGCAAGCGCTCGCTGGTATCGCTGCGGTGGGCGAAGCGCTCTCGTTCCTGGGCACCATGACAGTGGCCTCCGTTCGGCTCGTCAGGAGGAAAGCGCGGTATCGAGCAAGCGACCTCTGGTCGCTGGTTCAACAGTGCGGTGCCGAGGCGCTTCCGATCGTCACGCTGGTTAGTTTCCTGGTGGGGGTGATTCTTGCATTCGTCAGCGCCGTCCAGCTCAAACAGTTCGGCGCGCAGATCTACGTCGCCAATCTGGTCGGCGTTGCCATGACCCGAGAGATGGGCGCGCTGATGAGCGCCATCCTCATGGCGGGACGCACCGGTGCCGCATTCGCCGCCGAGCTCGGCACCATGAAGGTGACCCAGGAACTCGACGCCTTCACCACCGCGGGCTTTTCGGTGGTTGAATTTCTGGTTCTCCCCCGGGTCCTCGGCCTGGTCCTGATGATGCCGCTGCTCTGCCTGTACGCCGATTTCGTGGGCATCCTCGGCGGGGCCGCCATCGGTGTCGGGATGCTGGATCTCTCGTGGACCATGTACATCCAGCAGACCACCCACGCTGTCAGCCTGGGCGACACCATCGGTGGCGTGTTCAAGAGTGCCGTGTATGGCGGATTGATCGCGCTTGCCGGCTGTTGGCGCGGCCTGCAGGCCGGGAGCAGCGCGTCGGCCGTCGGCAGGGCGGCCACCTCGGCAGTCGTGACCAGCGTGGTTGCCATCATCCTGGCCTGCGGCGTATTCGCCTTCCTGTTCTACCTCCTGGGGTTCTGATGACCGACAAGTCCGCCACCGGGAACGCAGCGCCCTGCATCATGGTGCGCGATCTTACCATGGCCTACGGCAGCTACGTGCTCATGCGCGACATGACGTTCACCGTCAACCAGAACGATGTTTTCATCATCATGGGCGCCAGTGGGAGCGGCAAGAGCACGCTGCTGCGACACCTGATCGGCCTCAACCAGCCGCCCCACGGCAGCATTTATTACGAGGCACAGGACTTCACGGCCGCTGACCCGAGCCAGCGGGAACGAATTCTTCGGAATGTCGGGGTCCTGTTTCAGGGCGGCGCCCTCTGGAGCGCGATGACCCTGAGTGAGAACATCGGGCTGCTGCTGGAGCGCTACACCGACCTGAAGCCCGCCGAGATCCGCCAGGTCGCTTCACTGAAGCTCGCGCTCGTGGGTCTCAAAGGCTTCGAGGACTACTACCCCTCAGAGATCAGCGGCGGCATGCAGAAGCGAGCCGGCCTGGCTCGGGCCATAGCAGTGGATCCAGACATCCTGTTCTTCGATGAGCCATCGGCCGGGCTCGACCCGATCAGCGCGCGCCGGCTGGACGAGCTGATTCTGAACCTGCGCGACAGCCTGGGTATGACCGTGGTGGTGGTGAGCCATGACCTGGCCAGCATCTTCGCCATCGGCACGAACAGCATCTATCTCGACGTGCCGAGCCGGACGATCACCGCCAGCGGTCCCCCGAAGGAGCTCTTGGCCCGGACCCAGGATCCGACCCTCCAGAGCTTCCTGACGCGGGGAGGAAACCCATGACCATGAACCAGCGTGTAAGCCCAACTCTGATCGGCGCCTTCGTGCTGGGTGCACTCTTACTGGCCGTGACGGCCGTAGTCCTGATTGGCTCCGGTCGTTTCTTCCGCCGGACCGCCCCATTTGTGCTCTATTTCCCCGGGTCGGTGAACGGCCTCCGCATTGGGGCGCCGGTCAAGTTCCGCGGTGTCGAGATCGGTTCGGTCGAGGACATCCGGCTCCAGTTGCAGCCGGACCAGAGTGTACGCCGAATCCCGGTGGTCATCGGAATCGACCCCGAGAAGATTACCGGTCTCGGTGCTAGCGAGACGATTCTGAGCAGCCCGGCGGAGTATCGGAGCGCGATCGATGACGGGCTGCGGGGACAGCTTCAGACGGAGAGTTTACTCACCGGGCTGCTGTTTGTGGCGTTGGACTATTTCCCCGGCAGTCCGGCCACCTTTGTCCAACTGCCGCGCACCGGCAAGTTCCAATACCGCGAGATTCCGACCGAGTCGTCCTCGACCGAGAAGGCGCGGGTGGCAGTGAGCGAAGTGCTCACCAAGCTGGCCGAAAGCGATCTCGTGGGCCTCGTCGACTCGGCCCGGCAAGCCGTTTCGGAACTGCATCAACTGGTCAGCTCTCCGGACCTCAAACTGGCGATCCGGTCCCTGGGCCATGCGGCAGGTCGAGTGGGGGACGCCGCGGGCACCGTGTCACGGATAGCCACCGGGGTCGACAGCAACGTCCTGAAGCTCACGGCCGATCTCAGCCAGACCAGCATGAAGGCGGGGGCGATGATGGATCAGGCCGGCCAGGCTCTGCAGCACACGGACGCGTCGGTGAACGACTCTCCCTTGATGTACGAGCTCACCCGGACTTTAAAGGAAGTTTCGGCTGCTGCCCGTTCCGTCCGTCTCTTGACCGGGTACCTGGAGCGCAACCCGAACGCGGTGATCTTCGGCAGGCCCGTGGCCAGGGAGAAGTGATGTGGGGTGCGTCTGCACGACCAATGCTCCTGTGGCTCGCCGGCGTCTGCTTGACCGCGTGCGTACACGTCGGTCAACAGCAGAGGGAGCCCTGGCGATTTTTTACCCTCAGTCCGCTTCCTGAAGCCGAACAGGCCAAGACGAGTAGTTCGTCGCCAGGGCCGGTGCAGCTTGCGATCGGCGTTGGGCCCATCCACCTGCCCGGATACCTCGATCAGGACCAGATAGTTACTCGGATATCCCAGAATCGTTGGACCCTGTCCGACAACGCTCGTTGGGCAGAGCCCCTGGCAGACAACACTGCGCAGGTGCTGGCTCACAACTTATCGATCCTGCTCCGGACCGATCGGGTAAGACTGCACCCCTGGCCGGGCCAACAGCGGCCAACCTATCAGCTCGAGATCGACCTGCTGAGCTTCGAGACGGACACCGCCGGGACGGCGCACCTCGTGGCACGATGGTTCCTGCGCGATGTCGCAAGCAGGCAAACGATTGCTGAGAAGCAGACACGGCTGACCACCTCGGCAGCGGGTACCTCGACCGAGCAGTCGGTTGCATCGTTGAGCAAAGCGCTGGGCGATTTCAGCGTTGCGGTTGCGAACGTGATTCGAAAGTTGGTCCACCCCCACACTACGCAATCGAGCGTTGGAGCGGGGGACAGGACGTCACCACCGGCCGCGGTAATCTCTTCGTGGCCCGGGGGCGCACGGGGATCAATGGGATCACGTGAAAGCACATCGGCAGGTGACGCGAAAATGAGTGCTGGCTCTCTTGCCGATTTCTCAGCGCGATCTGACACAGTTCTGGCACACTCGGCGGGACGGTGAGCCCGCGAGCGACCCGAGGACTAACGTGTTAGGTTATTGTTGTGAAAGTAGTTGGATGCAAATTGAGGGGGCGTAGCTCAGTTGGTAGAGCAAGGGACTTTTAATCCCTAGGTCGTGGGTTCGAGTCCCACCGCCCTCATTGAACTTAGCTCACCTCGCATCCTTCGATTGTACCTAAACTGCACCTATGCGACCGTGGCCCAAGCTCATCCCGGCACTCGTTTCGACGCGCGTCTGGTGCGTGGGTAGCCAGTACGCCGAGAGGCGAGCGGGGCGCTCCGCAGGAAAAAATTGCGTGGCTCAGTAGTCCACTCGCGGCGGTGCCGCCACCGGGCCTGGATCTCCCGCGCGGCGGCACGGACCAGGGGCTCGCAGCGAACGCGCGGCAGGCGCGGGCGGACCCGAGCGGGAGCAGGATGTGCTAGCTGGTCCAGACCTTCACGCTCTTCTTCGCGCTGGTCGGCCCAACCGTTATAGTCGGCAATCGTGAGCAACCTCCTGAACAGACTCTTTCCTGGCTATGGGCGTTCGGCAGCACGACGCTCGACATGCCGGGCGCCGCGCTGTGTCGCAGCGGTCGGCGGGCAACGGGTCCGGCAGCGGCCGTCCCCCACGCCGCCGGGGTCAGCCCGTAGACCTCCTTGAACTTGCGGCTTAAGTAACTCTGGTCGGCGAAGCCACACTCGTACGCCACGGTCGATACCGAGAGCCCGTTGGAGAGCAGCTCCGCTGCAACCGCGAGCCGCAGCCGCAGGTGATACGCATGCGGCGGCAGGCCGAATTCCAGATGAAACGATCGAATGAGATGGCACTCGGTGAGTCCGCTGATGGCCGCGAGAGCCGCCGTCTGCACCGGTTCGTCGAGGTGGGCTCGGAGGTACTCGCGGACCGCAACGAGCCGGGTGGCGCGACCGGAGCGGGCACAACCCAGGGGCGTGCTGCGCGCGAGCAGGCTCCCGAGCACCCCGCGACTGATGGGTACCGATTCGACCGAGCCCCCCGTGCGCTGTGACCCCGCAACCAGCGCCGCCAGCTGCGCACCACACTGCGCGTCGCTGACGAGCGCTGCCCGGTCAGGAACACTCAGACCCTCGAGCTCCGAGGCTTCGAGCAGCAACGTCACGGGACCCTGGGCCATAGCGGATTGCGCGCGCAGGGCATAGAGCTGCAGCTGCGGGACGAGAAGAATCCGGTTCCGTTCGGCGACGAGGCTAGAGCTCGACTCCACCCGGACGAACGCAGGTGAGCGAACGAGGGTGATCCCGAAACGGCGGTGGATCCGCGGCGCGACATCCCCCAAGCCGTTCTCCACGCAAATGATGTCGGCTACCCTCTCGGGAAAGGGACGCCATACCCGGGCTCGCCTGCCCACCGCTGCACCGTCGGGTGCGAGCTTCAGGAACGCACGGTTTGTCTGCATGGTCCTGCCGATCGCTAGGGTGACAGGACCAAGCTACGAACGCCGCCGCTACGGGTCGTTTTGGAGAGGTTATGGTTTGGTTACGGAATCACACCTGCGCGGCACTTCAATCGACTACCCGGGCAACGGCCGGCGAGCTGAGGAAGGTCTGGCGCGACGCCTCATACGGATCGAGCGACGCCGCCAGTGCTAGAACAATGCCCCGGCTCGATTTGCGGTGGGATTCAGCGCGGCCGGTCTGGCCCAGGGCCTGGAACACGTCGGCCGCGGTGGCGTGAACTCGCCAGGCCCCAACGGGAGCTTCGACCCCGTCTAGCGCCGCAAGCCCGCGCTGGATGAGGTCCCGCGCCTCTTGCGGATTGTCGCCGGCGAGTCCGATCCTGGCATTCAGGTCCCAGGCCAGCGCTTGCCACGTCCGTTCCTCAGTAGCGCACGCATTCGTAACCAGCAGCTTCCCTTCCTCGCGAGCACGTTCCAGCTCGCCCCTCGACAACCAGAGTCCCGCGAGTGCCGACCGCTGGAGCAATCGCCAGTACCAGTCCATAATCTGCGGCTGTCGCTCCATCTCCTCGCCCGCCGTTAGCAGCCGCTCGAGCGCGCGCTCGTGGTCGCCCAGCCCCGCCGCCGCTGCCCCCTCCATGGTGAGACAGAGGTGCCGCGGGAATTTCTCTAACGGCCGGTCCGGTGGTGAGACCAAAGCGCAGCCGGCTTGGGCGCCGGCGAAGTCCATCGCCAGCACTTGCATCAAGCAGCGCAACAACTGCAGCATCAGGCCTCCGTTCCGGTCGGCGTTCCGCTCCGTCAGGGCGATGGCCGCGTCGAGCTCACGCAGCGCGGCGCCCCACTCCCCCAGCAGAATGAGGCTCCAAGAACCGATGTACTCGCAGAGGCGGCGGGCCCTCGAGTAGTTCAGGTGACCGTGTTCGTCACCCGCCTGCTTCAGCACGGCGAGGGATTCCACGGTGTCCCGGTGGGCCTTCCGGTAATGCGTGGAAAACAGCTCCACGTAGCTGCTGTCGACCGTGTCCCGCGCGAAGTCTTCCCTGGTTCCGAGCCGGCGGATGTCGCCCAGGGCGGCACGGCATGCCTCCGCGTCCGCCGTATCCCAGCGCCCGGCCATGATTCGTCGCACCATGCATCGCACCCGGGTCCGTGCGCGCATCAGGGAGTCCCCTTGCGTCTCACACAGCCGAAGCGCCTGCTCGGTGAGCTCCAGGGCACGCTCGCTGCTGACCCACGACATCGCGACGGCCAGGTCCACCAGTGCCCGTGCCTCGACCTCGGCCAGCCCATACTGGGCGGCTCGCTCCCGGAGGAGCGTCGCGGTCTGTACCGCCGCCGGGTCCGTCAGGGCAATAGAGATGCTGAGAAGGGCATCGAGAATCCCCACCTCGGCCTCCACTCGCTCACTCCCGGGAAGCTTCGCCGCCAGGGTCAGGGCGTGCTCCAAGTTGGCTTTCGCCCGCAGGGGTGCGCCCTGCTTTCCGGCAACGTCGGCAACCCGGCGCAGGTATTTCACCGCGCGCTTCCAATCGCCGCCCTGCTCGAAATGATGGGCCAGCTCAGGCGCGACGTCATCCAGACTCCCGGCGAAGAGCTCCTCCACTCGCTTGGCCCCACGCCGGTGCAGCATTGCCCGCTGTGCGGGGCCCTGTCGTTGATACAGCACCTCCCGGTAAAGGGCGTGCACAAACTCGTAGCGCTGGACCACCTGACCATCCGGCAGCTCCCGGGTGCCCGCGAGCCGCAGGATGTGATTCCGTTTGGCGAGCGCGTCGCAACAGTCCTCGAAGACAACCTGATCGATGTCGACGGTGGGGGCCCTGATTGCCGGGGTGAACGTCAAATGCGCGATCGCGGCTGCCTCCAGAATGCGCTGCTCCCTGGCGCTCAGCAACTCGATTTGCGCCTCGATCATCTGCCGCAGCGTCTCCGGGACCTGCACGGCGATCTCGTTCGCCGGACGCCGAAGCTGCCAGCGACCTCCCTCGCGCTCGAGGAACCCGCTCTCCAGCAGGTGCTCCACCACGGCGATCAGGAACAGCGGATTGCCTTCGGTATGGCGGTGCAGCAGCAAAGCAAGCTCTTCCGGCACCGTGGTCGCGGGCTCCGCTTCCGCCAGGTACTCCGTGATTTCAGCAGGGGTGAGCGGTGGCAGGACGATTTCCCGGCTCAGGTGGCGCACCACCAGATCGCGCTTGAGCGCATCCAAGGGGAAGCTGGACCCGGCCACTTCCGAGGGCCGGTAGGTGGCGAGCAGCATGATCCTCGCCGGAGCGCGATGGCGCGCGAGCACGGAGATCAGGTCGAGCGTCGAAGAGTCTCCCCAGTGGAGGTCCTCCAGGATCAGCAGCAGCGGACTTCCCACCGAGATTGCCACCAGTGCCTCGCAGATCTCGCGCAGCATCCGCTCTCGGGTGGCGCCCAGAATCTCCTGCCGCAGGGTCTCCCGGTGCTGCCGGGTGAGCAGCGCGGGGAACTGCACCAGCCAGGTCGGGGCCTCCCTGGCGAGCGTGTCCACCACGCGGGCGCCGTCAGGCCCGCGACAGAGCCGCCCCACCGCTTCGAGCATGGGGTAGAACGCTTCCTTACTCCCGAAGCCTTCGACGCATTGACCCTGGCCAAACCGCACGGCGCGGTTCGCAGCGAAAACCTGGCGCTGGAACTCGTCGGCCAGCGCCGTCTTGCCGATCCCGGCCTCCCCGGTGAGGAAGACGACCTGTCCCTTCCCCGCCATTGCGTTCCGGAAGGCTTGCCACAGCTCCGCGAGCGCAGCCTCGCGGCCGACCAGACGATTACCCGCTGAGGCCGGGGCGTTGTCATCTCCCATCGTCCCCCGTTCGAGTCTGCCGACAAACCGGTAGCCGCGGCGGGACAGGGTCTCGATGTACCGAGGCCGCTTCGGCTCGTCCTCCAGCAGTCTTCGGAGGTGAAAGACCTTGTTCTTGACGACTTGGGGTTCGATCGCCGTGCCGGGCCAGACCGCGTCGAGCAGCTCCCGGTGAGTGACCAGCTGCCCGGCGCGCGCGACCAGGTGGTCGAGCACGGCGAACTCGGTCGGCGTCAACAGAATGCGCTCCTCCCCGCCGGAGCCAGTGCGGCGCCAGAGGCACTGGTTCGTCGAGTCGAGGCGAAGGGGAGGGAGCTGTGGCACGGGGCGGCTCTGTGCCGTGGGTGAGCTATGAATGTAGCGCCCGGCCCGGCGGTCGGTAGGAGGCCCGGCGCAGTTTCGTTCATCAATTCCGATCAGGACGGCACAGATGCGCGGGATTAGAGTGCGACGTGCCGCACCACAAGCGTGACCCCGAGATTCACCAGGACGTCCGGACGGAGCTGGGGATCCAGGCGGACGATGGCAGGCGCTCGGTCGAGATCACGGTCCACCTAGGCGTGGTGTATCTGACCGGATTCGTGGAGAGCTATGCCGAGAAACGGTCGATCGAACGGGCTGTGAGTCGTATCGCCGGAGTCAAAGGTTTGCGCGACTATCTCCACGTGCGCCCCTGACTCCGTGGTGGGTGGAACAGAGATCGAGTGTGGGCAGGCGTCACGCTGCCGGTCATCAAGCAGGTGCTCTTTCAGCCATCCTACCTGTGGGAAACGCAGTGATGGAATCAAAAGCATCCACTACTTGTTGTTTGGCCTGATCGTCAGCACGGGATAAGTGCGGGTCCTGAGCAGTTGGTCATCCTAAGGGAGGCTTCCATGTCGAAACTGCTGCAACGAAGAACCGCGATTCTTGCCGTGATCGCCAGCCTGGGTTTGGCCACGGCCGCGCTGGCGCAGATGCCGACATCTCCCTGGAAGAAGGGGGCACCGTTCCCGGAGCCGGATGAAGAGCTCTACGGCGTTACCGTCAAGGGGAAACTGTACGTGATCGGCGGCTGGGCCGGCGGCAAGGCGGCCGGCGGCAACTACGAATACGACCCGGCCACCGATAAATGGACCAAAAAGAAGCCGATGCCCCGGCCGGCCCACCATGCGGCCCTGGCCACTGCGAACGGCAAGATTTACGTGATGGGTGGCTTCGTCGCGCCGCAGCAAACCGCCATCCCCACGGGCGGCGCCTGGGAACCCATCGACGACGCGTGGGAGTACGATCCGGCGGCCGATTCCTGGAAGTCGCTGGCGCCGGTGCCCGGCAAGCGCGGCTCCGCGCTGGCCGCCGAAGTCGGCGGGAAGATCTACGTGATCGGCGGCGCTACCACTGTGGAAGGGTCCAAGGATCCGTTCTTCACGTTCTTCGGACCGGCTCAGGTTCTCAGCACCAACGACGTGTACGACCCCGCCACCAACAAGTGGGAGAGCCGCAGGCCGATGGCGGTGCCGCGCAACCACGCGTACGGGGCTGCCGTCAACGGCAAGATCTACGTGATCGGCGGCCGCACCGGTCACGCCCTCATCCTCAGCGCCAGCAATACGGACGTTGTGGAGGAGTACAATCCCGTGACCAACATGTGGAGTGCTCCCAGGAATCGGATGCCGACGCCCCGGAGCGGCGGCGCCTCGGGGACGGACGGCCGCCGGATCTACGTGGCCGGGGGCGAGGTGACGACGACATCGACCGTCGGCGCGCATAACGCCATCGAAGCGTACGAGCCGGCGACCAATGCGTGGATCTCGCTCCCCCCCATGCCGATGCCGCGTCATGGCCTCGCGGGCGCGGTGATCAACGATCGCTTCCACCTGGTAAGCGGGATGATCCAGTCCGCAGGGGCACTGGTGTTCCAGGACCCGCATCTCCATACCCACACGGCGGCGCACGACATCTTGGAGCTGAAGTTCTTCGAACCGAAGGCTCCGGCGAGGGGCGAGGCGGGGGGGCCGTCCAGCGAGGCCAGGACGGCTGCCCCAGGGGCGAAGAAGACCTACGTCCGCTACAACGTCAACAGCCCCGAGGGCCAGGTGATGCTCGCGAAATACGCGCGGGCGGTCGACCTCATGCGGGAGTTGCCGGCACACGACCAACGTTCATGGCAGTGGTGGTGGAACACCCACTGGATCAAGGGCTACCCGGCGGTCCTGTGGGATCTCTCTAGGATCCGCAAGACGGAAGTCATCGACTCACTGATGAAAGCCGACTCACTGTCGCCGGAATTTCGCGCCGATGCCGAGGCCGTCTGGGACGGCTGCCAGGCGCACGCCACCGACCCTTCGGATCCGGAGCATTACCAGCAGTGGTTTTTCCTGCCGTGGCACCGCCTGATGCTCGCTCAGTTCGAGGGCGTCATTCGTGAGGTGCTGAAAGATGAGGATTTCACGCTTCCCTACTGGAACCCGGTCACCGGAAACCCGGCCGATTTCGTCGTCCCCGCCGTGTTCCGCGACCCGGGCAGCACGCTGTACAACGGCACGCGCTGGTTCTGGGTCAACGGGGGCGAACGAATCGACAACCTCTACAGGGACTGGATCAGTCTGGACGCCCTCAACGAGAAGTTCTACATCGACTCGCCACAGGGCAGCCTTGGATTCAATCCCAGGCTCGACCAGAACCCCCACTTCTTCACGCATTTGGCCCTCGGGGGCGACATGGCCGAGTTCTCCACGGTCGGCGGCGACCCGATGTTCTATCTCCATCACGCCAACATGGACCGGCTCTGGGAGAGCTGGAACCGGCTCGGCCGCAAGAATCCGACCGATCCCAAATACCTCAACCGCAAGTTCTCGTACGGGGACCGGAGCGGGAAGCGCGTGGATCTGCCGGTCAGCATGACTACCCGTACCGCGCAGATGGGCTACGGGTATGACAGCTATGAGAAGCCTCCCCGGCCACGGACCCGAACCTCGGCCTCGGCCGCCACGGAGGCCGCCATGAAGGCCCTCTACGATCGTGCCCACGGGCGTGCCCAGGGCGGTCAGCACGCTGCTCACACCCAAGCGCCGAGCATACCTGACTCGAGCGTTGTGGCCGCGAAAGTTGCAGGGTCCTCACCAAGTCCGCGGAGACGCTGACCACATGCACCCTGACCCGCACGGCCTACCGGATCGCACACCGATAGAAATCGGCGAAGTCTGGGAGAACCCCGTCACCAGGGAACGCGCCATGATCCTGGAGCGTCCCTGGGACAACCCGGCGGGCCGCGGGACCGCCGAACTAACGGCGCTCGTGGGGGCGAAGTGTCATGGGGGAACACCGCCATCCCGCTCTGGTCGAGCAATTCACCGTGCTCGAGGGTGAGCTGACCGTGCTGCGCGACGGGCAGACCAGCATTCTTCGTCGGGGCGAGACGGCCGTCATCGAGCCTGGCGTATGGCACGACTGGTGGAATGCGGGCGACCGCGACGCCCGCGTACGGGTGGAGGTCACACCCGGCGAACGGTTTCTGTACATGATCGAGACCTTCTTCGGCCTCGCGCGGCTCGGGCACACAGACGGTAAGGGCAAGCCGTATCCGCTGCAGCTTGCCCTGACTGCACGGGAGTTCAGCGACGTGCTCGTGTTCCGGTCGCCGCCGCTGGCGGTGCAGCGCGCGCTCTTTGGCGCCCTCGGGCTGGTCGCGCGCTGGCGCGGCTACCGCGGGACGTACCCGCAGCTTTCGCGCATCGTGCTGGCGCCTCGGACATAGCACCGGTCCGGGCGATTAGTGCAAACGGATCCGCTGTGCCTACCTCGCTTGGGGAATACGAGGACTGCTCGTTCAGGGACTGATCTCACTGCGTTACACGGTACACTGCCGACACCGCTACCTGCGTGGCGACACACGATCCCGGGTGAGACTTTCATGATTTACGACCAAGTCCGGTTTTCGATCAATCCGGATCCTCCCAAGGAGAAGGTCGAGAATTTGCGGTCGCCGCGGCGTCGCCGAAGCGGGGGGATCTGGCTTCGGGGTGCCTGCCTCGCGCTGGTGCTTGTGTTCGCCTCGCTGACATTGATGAGGGCGGCAGCGGCGCAGGATGCGCCGCCGCCGCCACCGGCGCCTCCGATCGAGCGTTTCTTCGCTCCCCTCAAGGAGGCGATCAAGGATCTCCCGCCCTTTTTGCGGGACACCGACCTCGGTCTTCATGTCCGGAGCTACCACTTCAACCGGGAAAATCCCAACGGCATCGAGAACGAGGCCTCGACGTTCGGGGGCTGGGTCCGCTACAAGTCCGGTTGGCTCTTCGACGTGTTCGGAATCGGGGCGACGTTCTACGGCTCGGCGAAGCTCGACGCGCCGGCCGACAAGGACGGTAGCGGGCTTCTCAAGCCTGGGCGGGAGGGGTACTCCGTCTGGGGCGAGGCGTACGCCGCGCTCCGGTACCGAGATTACATCCAGATCAAGGGCTACCGGCAGGTGATCAACCAGCCGTACATCACCCTCATCGACAACCGGATGACCCCGAACACGTTCGAGGGCATCACCGCCGGCGGCAAGGTCGACGTCGTCGAGTACCTGGCCGGCTACGTATCGAAGATCAAGCCGCGGAACAGCGACGACTTCGTCTACATGTCGAAGCAGGCGGGCGCCGCGGGAAGCGACGACGGCGTCATCCTGGGCAGTGTGCGAGTGACACCGTTGGCGGGGCTGCGCATCGACGCCGCGGAACAGTACGGGATCAACACCTTCAACACGCTGTACCTGGAAGGCGACTACCTTCGGCCGCTCAACGAGAACTGGAAGCTCCGTCTCGGCGCGCAGTTCACGGACCAGCGCGCGGTGGGCGACGAGCTCGTGCCCGCCGACAAGAAGAACTGGAACACGCAGAGCGGTGGTGTCAGAGTCCAGGCGCTCTGGCGCGAGCTGACGCTCACCACGGGATTCGTGATCACGGCTTCCGGCAACTCCATCCAGTCGCCCTGGGGCAACTCCCCGAACTTCGTCTTGCAGATGGACAGAGACTTCAACCGCGCAAACGAGAAGACGGTCCTGTTCGGGATTGCCTACGACTTCTCGAAGCTGGTCAGCACGGGGCTCACCGCCAACTCCAGTGTGGCCGCGGGCTGGGACGCCATCGAACCCAGGACGCGGGCGAGCGCGCCGGACCTGCGGGAGTACAACCTCACTATCGATTACCGTCCACCCTGGCCCGTGCCCGCCTTCACCCAGGGCTGGTGGCTACGTGCGCGCGGCGGCTTGCTCGACGAACAGGGAGCCGGCAAACTCGGCTGGCAGGTCCGAATAATCCTCAACTGGGATCGGGACCTCTTATGAGCTTGCTCGTTAGGCGGATCTCAGCTTGGAGAGATCAGATGACACCGACTAGCCCTCGACTGGTCCGCAGGCTTCTCGCCATCACCGTTATCGTCGGATTGTGGGTCTCGCTCGCTGGTTGCGCCAGCCTGGGGCCGGTGACGTCCGTTGCGGTCTCGGACGTCAAATCGGTGAGTGGCACGTGGAAAGGCATCGTGTACCTGCCCGGCTCTGAGCGCAACGACATCACCGTGACGATCCGGGACGACGGCTCGTACGACGCCGTGTCTGTCAAACAGCTCGGGGTGTCCCACGGAAAGGGTCACATCCTCATCCGCGACGGACGTCTCATCATCGAGGGCGAGAGGGGTCGCGGCACAGGAACGGTGTTCCGGAATTCCGCTGGCAATGTCGTCATGAAGGTCGAGATGACACTCTCCGACAACAGCAACCTGTCGGCGGAGCTCTGGCGCCAGCCATACCGTGCATCACCAGGCCGATCAGGCCATCGAGGATAACCCTCCAAGGAGGAATGCAATGATGACGACGAGCGTTCGAGTTAAAGGTGGCGTGAGGCCCTCGAAGGCGCTTCACCTCGGGTTGTGGGTCGTTCAGGGGCTGCTCGGGGCCCTGCTCCTCGCGGTCGGCACGATGAAGGCGACCCAGCCGATCGCGGTGTTGGTGGACACCTTCGGGTGGCCGGCGGCGGTTCCGGCGGCCCTCGTGCGCTTCATCGGCGTCGCCGAATTCCTTGGCGGGCTCGGCCTGATCCTTCCTGCTGCCACCCGCGTCAAGCCGATGCTCACGCCACTGGCCGGCGTTGGTCTGGCGGTGGCGATGCTGCTCGCCGCGGGCTTCCACACCAGCCGTGGAGAGTTCGGCGCGCTGCCGATGCCGCTCGTCCTCGCGGGCCTCGCAGCGTTCGTCGTGTGGGGGCGCGCGGTGAGGGCGCCCATCGCACCGCGGTGATCACCCCAGAATCCGGGATGGTGGAGTGGAGAACGAACATGAGAATCGAACCACGGAGAGTCACACGCATGCGATCATTCCTTGGGGCTGCCAGTCTCCTCGCGTTCGTCTCCTTCGCGACGGCGGCAGGCGGACAGGAGCCCACCGGAGCATCTGAAAGCGACGCCGCCGAGACCGGCAGGAAGCTTTCGAACCCAATCGGGGATGTGTGGGCAATGTTCTCGCGTTTCGCCCTCAACTTCGGGGACGGCGACGTAAATTCGGGCGACTCCAGGGTCGGGGGCGCGATGATATTCCAGCCCATCCTGCCGGTGCCCCTGTACGGCAAGGGGGCCAACCGGTGGAATCTCATCACGCGACCCACCCTGCCGGTGCTCTTCAGCCAGCCGGTTCCGACGGCCCTGAACACATTCGACCATACTGGCGGGTTGGGGGACCTCCAGCTGCCGACCGTGATCGCGCCCCCCGCGGGGAACTGGCTCCTCGGGGCAGGACCGGCCTTCCTGTTCCCAACCGCGACCGACAATGCCTTTGGCCGCGACCAGTGGGGTCTCGGTCCGGCCGTGGTCGTGGGCTACCTGACAAAGGCAGCGATCTTCGGGGTGTTTGGGCAGTACTACTTCGGGGTCGGATCGACCGGCGACCGTGAGCCCGGCGTCCGCGACGCCAGCTATCTCAACCTGCTCTACTTCCTGTCCGTCAACCTGCCAAACGCCTGGCAGTTCGGTTTCAGCCCGACCATCACCTACGACGCCCGGGCCATCCCCGGCAACCGCTGGAACGTGCCCGTGGGCCTGATGGTCGCGAAAACGACGCTGCTCGGCAAACTGCCAGTCAAGTTCAACTTCGGTCTCGAGTACTCGGTTGTAAGCCAGGACCTGTACGGCGACAGAGCAAAGCTGGTGCTGGAGGTGATTCCGGTGATTCCCGCCCTGATCCGCGGCTCGATTCTGGGCGGTGACTGAACGCTGGCGATGAGCGCTTCGGCAGCAGGCCACCGGCATCACGTCGTGATCGTCGGCTGCGGATTCGGCCCCACGCGCAGCAAGAGGAGGCAAGATGTCACGAAAGATCGCGTTCTGGGGAGCCACGGTTCTAGTGGCAATCGAGGCGCTGTTCGGCGCCTTCACCTATCTGACCACCGCCCCCGAGGCGGTCGAGAACTTCCAGCACGTGGGATATCCCCAGCAGTTGCGTGTCCTGCTCGGTATCGCGAAGCTGGCCGGAGCCATCGTGCTGGTCCTGCCCCGGCTACCGACGTTGAAGGAATGGGCGTACGCAGGCTTTGCCTTCACGTGGATCGCGGCATCCGTGGCCCACTATCTGGCGGGCGACGGGGCCTTGTCCTTGATGCCCGTCGCGTTATTGGGGTTGCTGGCGGTTTCATACGTCACGCGCCCGGCGAATCGCGGCGGTGCGGCGCAGGCGGTGCTGGCGTAGCACGCGGCTCGACCCAAGCATCTGCTCCGCTCGCTCACGAGACCAGAGATGAACCAGGTCACGATTGACCGGGTCGAGAACGATGTCCTCCTGATTCGTCTGGCCGGGCCATGGGAATTGCGGAACGGGCTTGCCTCCGTAGGTGGCCTGGAAGCCGAATTGCGGCGGGAGCCGGCCTATCGCAGGATGCGTTTGCACTCCCAGCTCAGTCTCTGGGACAGCAGCATCCTGGCCTTCTCACCCAGGTCAGCGACACCTGCCGCGAACGAGGTGTCGCGCTCGACACCACCGCACTGCCGCCGTCTGCACAACCGCTCGTCTTGGCGGTGCCGGAAGCGCCGGTGCCGGGGGCAAGCGACGGCGATTCGGAATCGTAGGTGTCCCCGATTGACAGAGCCGAGTTCCGAGCACAAGTTAGCACGCGATCTGCCACGCCAGCGTGATGAGGTGTGATGCAGCCGGCCGAGCCTGAAGCCCCACTCATCTATCCTGCCATTCTCACGACCGAAGCCGGTCGCACCTTGGTCAGCTTTCCCGACTGCCCTGCCTGTCGCACCTTCGCTGAACCAGGAGAAGATGTTCTCCCCATAGCGCAGCAGGCACTGGCTGAGCGGCTGGCGGCCGCGATACAGGACGAGACAGAGCCGCCACACCCGACATCTCCGAGCCGGCTCTCCTCAACGAAGCGCATCCTGCCGGTCCCGGTGCCAACAGATCTCGCCCTTCAGCTCGAAGCCAAGTGGCGGGTGAGCGTGGCGGTGGCGGCGGCGAATGAGGGAGTCGGATCGTGGAAGCGCCCGATCGTTCTGCTCTGGCGGGCACTTCGGCTCCGCTGCCCCAACTGTGGCGGCGGGCCACTCTTCAAGAACTGGCTGCAAATGCAAGCCCGCTGTCCGGTCTGCCGCATGCGGCTGGAACGAGGAGAGGAGGGCTATCAGGTCGGGGCCTACATGTTCAACATCGTGGCGGCGGAGCTGTTCTTCGCCGTGATCTTTCTGGCGATTCTGATCTATCGGTGGCCGACGCCGCCGTGGACCCTGCTTCTGTACGGCGGGATGGTCATGATGGTGATCGTTCCGGTGTTGTTCTACCCGTTCTCCAAGGATCTCTTCCTGGCCTTCGATCTGATCTTCCGGCCTCCGGGTCCCGAGGATTTCGGGTAGCTCGAGATCATGAAGAAGCCGAAGACCAAGCCTACCAAAGCGCGAAAGGGCGAGAAGGCCGTCCTTCTCTCCGGCGGCAATCCGCAGATCCGGGAATGGGGAGCCGGAGGTCTACCAAGCTCTACTAGGGACATGACGATCAAGAGATTGGACCACGTCAGCGTCGTCGTCGACGACCTTGCAGCCGCTATCGCTTTTTTCACCGCGCTCGGCATGACGATCGAAGGCGAGATGCCGGTCGAGGGCCCGTGGGTGGACCGCGTCAACGGGCTCGAAAGTGTCCAAGTCGACATCGTTATGATGCGGACGCCGGATGGGCACGGGCGGCTTGAGCTGACGAAGTTTCGCAATCCAAAACTGGTCGAGATCGAACCGGCGATCGCACCGCCGAACACGCTGGGCCTCCGGAGCGTCATGTTTACAGTCGAAAGCGTCGACGACACTGTCGCTCGCCTGCGCGCCAACGGCGCCGAACTCGTCGGCGAGGTGGCCCAGTACGAGGACATGTACAGACTCTGCTACATGCGAGGCCCTGCGGGCATCATCGTCGCGCTGGCCGAGGAACTTCTGAAGCGTTCACCGCCTTCGGAGAAACCGGTGGCGCCCTAGGCGCTCCTTCGACTCGATCCCACGTCTCGCAACCCATCCTGCTTCCCCGCCTACTTGCGCCGCGGTTTTGTATGAGCACTAAGTACAGGGTGTAGGGGCAGCAAAGGGCGGCACATCTGAGGACGGAAGCGGACGCAGTGCGGACGCTGACGCGACGACTGCCACGTACCAAGCGTAAAGCGTCAATACCCTTACCAGAAACTCCACTGCGACGCCGCCGATCAAGAGACCGGCGGCAGGCCGTTAGCAGATTTCGGACCGTCCGCAAATCATCTTCCGAAAGACCATAAGTCCTATAGGTTCTAGATGCCCTCCCCCGTAGTACGAAGGCTTGCCAATGGCTTCCCCAACGGACCGATCCGCCGAGCGGGTCGTCCTGGTGGCGGACGACGAGAGCATCGTGCGCGCCGATCATGGAGCGGGCGCTCGTCCAGTCCGGCCTGGGGGTGCTGGTCGCCACCAACGGCAAGTGAGGCCCTGACTATCCTCGAGTCAGGGGCTTCGGAGATACAGGTTGTCGTGAGCGACGTGGTGATGCCGGTGATGGACGGCATAGAATTGACGGCGGCAATAGCCGAGCGGTGGCCCGCTATTCCGGTCCTGCTGGTCTCCGGCAGCCCTCCGGTGAACTGGGATGGGCCGTTCCTCCACAAGCCGTTCACCCCGGAACAACTTGTCAGCGCCGTCGAGCACCTGCTGCTTCCAGGCTGAATAAGAAGCGGGCTCCAGCAGGCAAGGCGGCGGGGGTGAAGGGCATAGTTTGCTACGCTACACCATCGGCGGTACTCTACGTAATGCGACCCCTTCGGTATTCCATCAACGTCACATTGGACGGGTGCTGCGATCATCGTGTAATGATCGCGGACGAAGACTTGCATCGTCACGCGGCCGAGAACATCGCCCAGGCCGATGCCCTCCTCTTTGGCCGGGTGACCTACGAAATGATGGAGGCGGGGTGGCGGCTGTCGACGCGGACGGTGACGATGCCGGATTGGACCGAGCCCTTCGCCCGCACGATCGACGCGGCAAAGAAGTACGTCGTGTCGAGCACCCTGGACCGGGTCGATTGGAACGCGGAGCTCGTGCGCGGGGATCTGGGAAAGGCCGTTCAGCAGCTCAAGCAGGAGTCGGGTAAGGGACTATTCACGGGAGGCGTGACGCTCCCGCTGGCGTTGGCGGAACTGGGATTGATCGATGAATACGAGTTCGTGGTGCACCCCAGGATTGCGGGCCATGGGCCGACGTTGTTCGCGGGGCTTTCGAAGCTTGTCGACTTGAAGCTCGTGGGCCGGCTGGAGCTCGGCTCGGGGGCGGTGGCGATGCGGTATGAGCCGAGAAGGTAGCCATCGGGCTTGCTGGCCCGACGCCGCAAACCTCGGTCTCGTCCGCCCCCCATTCGTGTACCTGGCCTCGATCGCACTCGGCTTGGCGGTCCATTATGCCTGGCCGGCGCGGTTCGTGCCGCCTTCGGTCAGCACGCCGCTGGGCCTCATGCTCGTGCTCCTGGCGATCGGCCTTTTCGTTGCTTCAGTCCGCACTTTCCGAGCAGTCGGCACGCCCGTGCCCGGCAACCAGCCCACCACGGCGATCGTCCGCACGGGTCCTTACCGCTTCAGCAGGAATCCCATCTATCTCGCGTTCTCGCTTTTTCAGCTCGGGCTCGCAGTCTGGGTCGAACAGTCTCGGCTTGCTGATCACGCTCGTGCCGGCCGTTGCGCTCATGGCACTCGTGGTCATCCCGCGGGAAGAGCGTTATCTCGAGAATCGGTTTCCTTCCGAGTACTCATCCTATACGGCTGCGGTTCGTCGTTGGTTATAGCAGCCGTCGCAGTCTGACCATCGGCCGCGCCGTCACCGCTCGCGGAACACCGGGTAGACCAGATACCGCGCGTCCGCCCAGGGCGTACGCCGGTACAACCACTGGAGCCGCGCGTCCGGGTCCGCCGCGAGCGCAGTGTCGCGTGCGAGTGTGTCCTCGTAGGCCGCGCGCAGCGCCGAGTCGGCGAGCATCCGCTCGGCCAGCGGCTCCATGATGTATCCCTCGACGTATTCAGTGGCTTGCAGCACTTCGTGAATGAACCCCCATTGTAAGAAGGAGTCCTGCGAGCCGGCCTCGAGCAGGATGGCAGCCAGGTCGCCCAGCGGCTGATCGGTGGTCACCCGGACGCTGCCCGCCGGCAACCGTTCCCGCCGCTGCTCGTTACGGCAGGTGGCGGAGAGCGGCACGCGGCCCTCGAACGGGAGTCGCGCAAGCTCGACGTTCTCCAGCCGGCAGACTTCCACGTCGACGTCTCGGGGCTTGGGAATACGCTCGGTGCGGATCCCGTGCAGCTCCACCCGTGCAATCACGTCCTGCCAGGCGGGCGGGATCCAGTAGGCCCGGGGACGCGGCACCGCCTTCGCCACCACGTCGGCATAGCGCACCGAAACCTGGGTCGCCACCGGCCGACCGGTCCACGCGACGCTGGTGCCACCCGTCACCGGCGAAGGCCTGGACCCCCACGACATGCCCAACAGGCTCTCGGCGACCGTTTCCGAGCGCTGCCGCCACGCGAGCACGAACTCCGCCTCGCGCCGGGCGCGGTCTTGCTCGCGGGCCGCGCGCACGGCGGCGGCCTGCTCGCCGATTGCCCGTAAGGCGGATTCGAGGAACACGCGGTTCGACAGCACGCGGCGCTCGTACGGCTTCAGGGAGTGATTCTCTATCAGCAGCGTCGGGATGTGGCGCGCGTCGCCGTACCCATTGGAGAAGCGCGCGTCGGAGGGCAAATCCTGGTAGCCGCGATTGGGGTCGCGCGGGTCGACCAGGTTCTGGATCCAGAGGGGACCGGCCAGATGTCCCGCCGCGCGTAAGTCGTTCACGATGGCCGTGCGGAGCGGGCCGTCGAGCCACTCCGCCGTCGCGGGCGAGCGGCCGTGCTTTCCTACCCCGCCGAACGACAGGTCGTACTGGTAGTCGCCGCCGTCGGTGACGTGCAGGTCGAGGTACAGCTCCGGGTCCCACGCCCGGAGGGCCGCAATTATGGCGCGGAGCTCTGGCGTGTCGAGCTTGGTATAGTCGCGGTTGAGGTTCAGGTTGGTGGCGGTGGTTCGCCATCCCGCGTTCTCCGGCCCCCGCTGGTTGATCCGGCCATACCTCTCGACCCGCTCATGGCCGTCGGGGTTGAGGATGGGCACGAACAAGAAATTCGCGACCCGCAGCAGATCGAGACGCCGCCCGACCGTGAGGTCCCGGAGCAGCATGAGCCCGGCGTCCTTGCCGTCGATCTCACCGGCGTGGATGCCGGCCTGGGCGAGCAGGGTGGGCCGGCCGTTGGCGCGCAGCGCCTTCGGGGTTCTCGCGCCCGACGTGCTGGCCACCACCATCCAGATGTCGCGTCCTTCCGCACTCTTGCCCAGGCTCACCAGCCGTACCTGGGGCGCGGCGGCCGCGAGCCGGCGGAGCCAGGCCACCGTGGCTTCGTAGGAAGGGGTGCGACGGAACCCCTCCGCCTCCGCGGGCGTGATCCACGGATCGGACGCCGGCCGGATGAGCTCCCGGCTCCGGCCGTTCCATGGTGGAAGAGGGGGGAGCGACGGTTCCTGGGCGGCGAGCATTGGGAGACCAGCGGCGAGGAACAGCGAGTGGATTCCCAGGAAAGAGATGAGGCGGGTCACGTGTTGTCTCCGCAAGGGGGAACGGCAGGGAAAGTATTCGGTCCTGGCGGCGAGTGGGGGTGGAACGGCTGCTACCGGTGTCCGGCAGAAGCGATACCTTTGGGCTGAACCCGAGGCGGCGCATGGCTCACACGATTGTTACAAACGCCGATGCCGACCAACAGGAGGGGATCGAGTCCCTCCTGCTGGGGCAGCGTCGCTCGCAGGACAGAACCGTCGAGCTGATCGCCGGGGGCGCCCGGCTCAGCGACATCCTCCGAGATATCTGCGACGCCGTCGACGCCCAGGATCCCGCCATCATCTCCAGCGTCCTGCTGATGGACCCGGATGGGAAGCATTTGTGGCCCGCGGCTGGGTCCCGGGTCCCCTCCGACTGGACCCGGCTCATCACTCCGGTCGCCATCGGTCCTGGGATGGGCTCCTGTGGGACCGCCGCCTACCTGAAACAGCCGGTGATCGTCGCCGACATCGCCAGCGATCCGCTGTTCGATGTGGGCAACTATCGCGAACAGGCGCTCCAGATGGGGCTTTGCGCCGTGTGGTCCGTGCCGCTCATCTCCAAGACCGGCGCGGTCCTCGGCACGTTCGCCATGTACTATGGCGAGCCCCGTACTCCCATCGCTCGTGAGCTGGCTCGGGTCGAGGGCGCGGCCCAGCTCGCCCTCGTGGCGATCGAATCGGAGCGGTCCCGGACCGCGCTCGAAGCGGCGCTGGCCGAGCTCCAGCATTCGGAAGACCGCCTGCGAACCATCCTCGACACCATCCCGACCCAGGCCTGGTCGCTTCGCCCCGACGGCACGGTGAACTACTTCAATCAGCGTTGGCACGACTATACCGGCATCACCCGCGATGATGCCGATCGCTTAGTTGGCGACAAGCCGGCGGGGACGACCGACCTCGGCGCCATCATCGTGCATCCCGACGACTTACCGGCGGCCAGGGCCAGGTGGCTCGAGGAGACCTTCCCGGCGAAGCGCACATGCGAGTATGAGGTTCGGCTAAGGCGTCACGACGGCGAGTATCGCTGGTTCATGGTCCGGATCGAGCCGATGTTCGACAAGGCCGGTAACGTGTTGCAGTGGTACGGGACCAATACGGATATCGAAGATCTCAAGCGAGCGGAAGCGAAGCTGCGCCAGGACGAGCAGGAGCTGCGGCAAATGCTCGATGCGATCCCTCAGACGATCGTCGTCCTGAGCCCGGATGGAGCCGCGGTCTACGCCAATCAAACGATGCTCGAGTACACGGGGCGCGCGAGAGACGAGATACTCGGTCCCGAGTTCCGCGCGCGGGTCTTTCACCCTGAAGACGTGACTCGGCTGCACGAGGAGCGCCGGCGGGCCCTGGCCCGTGGCGTGCCGTTCGAGCTGGAGCAGCGCGCCCGCCGCAAGGACGGGCAGTACCGCTGGTTCCTAGTCCGCTTCAACCCGGTGCACGACGACCAGGGACGGGTACTCCACTGGTATGCGACGGGGACCGACATCGACGATCGGAAGCGGGGCGAGCTCCGGGTGGAGAGCGAGAACCTGGCCCTGCGCGAGGAAATCGATTCCTCCTTCATGTTCGAGGAGATCGTGGGCTCCTCCCCGGCGCTGAAGCGCGTGCTGGCCGAGGTGGCGCGGGTCGCGCGGGCAGAATCGACCGTCCTGATCTCGGGCGAGACCGGGACCGGCAAGGAGCTGATTGCCCGCGCCATCCACAAGCGGTCGGCGCGAGGCAACGGCGCGTTCATCCGGGTGAACTGCGCCGCGATTCCACCGTCCCTCCTTGCCGCCGAGCTGTTCGGTCACGAGAAGGGCGCCTTCACCGGCGCCACCCAGCGGCGGCAGGGGCGCTTCGAGGCCGCCGATGGCGGCACCATTCTCCTCGACGAAGTGGGCGAGCTCCCGGCGGAGACCCAAATCGCGCTGCTCCGGGTGCTTCAGGAGCGTGAATTCGAACGGGTAGGGAGCAACTCCCCCATCGCCGTGGATGTGCGCGTGCTCGCCGCCACCAATCGGGACCTCAAGGCGGCGGTAGCGCGCGGCGAGCTGCGTGAGGACCTTTACTACCGCTTGAACGTGTTCCCGATCCGGCTGCCTCCGCTTCGGGAGCGGCTTGACGATCTGCCGCTGCTGGTCGAGTACCTGGTGCAGCGGTATGCCGACAAGGCCGGCAAGCGATTCAGTCAGGTCACCAGGCGCACCCTCGACCTCCTTCGATCCTACTCGTGGCCAGGCAATATCCGAGAGCTGCAGAATGTGATCGAGCGCGCCGTCGTCCTCTCCGACGGCGAGATCTTCTCGGTCGATGACTCCTGGCTGGCGGTCGACCCGGGAAGATCCGGAACTGCGGACTCGCCACTCAGCGCGATCGCCGACCGGGAACGCGAGTTGATCGAGTCCGCCCTGGCGCAGTCCGGCGGCCGCGTTGCCGGCCCATCCGGGGCTGCGGTCAAGCTCGGCATCCCCCGCCAGACCCTCGACTCCAAGATCAAAACGTTCGGCATCGACAAGCACCGCTTCCGCAATCGACCGTAGCGGCTCGTTCCCGCCGATAAATCAGCAATTCTGAAAAGTCGTCACGCCGCCAAACGGTAAAGGCCTGCCGTTAAACGCCTTGGCCTCGGCACACGGGTTGCCCAGGTGCCGGTTCTCCCATGACCCTGCGCATCGAGAAGGCTTCGGCCCCGGGGCGACCGCTGGTTCGGCTGATCGGCCGGATGCAATCGGAGCATCTGGCTGATCTCAGGCGATGCATCGAAGCGCCCGGCTCCAAGCCGACTCTGGATCTCGAGGAGGTGACCCTGGTGGACGTGGAGGCGGTCCGGTTTCTCATCGGCTGCGAGTTCGCCGGCATCGAGCTGCTGCACTGCTCGCCTTACATCCGGCAATGGATGGCGCGCGAGCAGCCCGACACCCGCTAACGGTTTCCAAAGAGCTATCAATCGCAGCAGCTGCCAAGGAGAGACTGGATGTCAGAAACGCCCGAGGTCAATCGCCGTCGCTTTTTCGGTGCCGCAGCGGCAGCAGTCGCCGCCGGCCCGCTAGGTCTTCTCGCTTTGTCCAGGAGGTTGGAAGCAATGACCGAGACTTTGACTGGAGTCGCCCGCCCCACGCGTGGTGCTCCGGGCGATATCCGTCCCTTTCGCGTGAGTTTTCCGCCAGCGCAGCTTACCGACTTGCGCCGGCGAGTAAAAGCGACCAAGTGGCCCGACCGGGAAACGGTGCCTGATGACACCCAAGGCGTGCAGCTCGCGACGATGCAGGCACTCGCGAGCTATTGGGCGACCAAGCACGACTGGCGCAAGGTGGAAGCGAGACTCAACTCCTTCCCCAATTTCAGCACCGAGATCGACGGCCTGGACATTCATTTCATTCACGCCCGCTCGAAGCACGAGAATGCCCTTCCGGTCATCATCACCCACGGGTGGCCCGGCTCGGTGATCGAGCAGTTGAAAGTCATCGAGCCGCTGACCAATCCCACGGCCCACGGGGGGACCGCGGCCGACGCGTTCCATGTGGTGGTCCCGTCGCTGCCGGGCTACGGGTTCTCCGGCAAGCCGACGGCGCCTGGATGGCATCCCGTCCGCATCGCCACTGCGTGGACGACATTGATGCAAAGCCTCGGGTACACCCGGTTCGTGGCGCAGGGCGGCGACTGGGGAAATGCCATCTCCGAGATCATGGCGCTGCAGGCGCCGCCGGGATTGCTCGGCATCCACACCAACATGGCAGCCACGGTTCCGGCCAACATCTCGAAGGCGCTCGCGCTCCACGAAGAGCCGCCCGCCGATCTCACGGCCGAGGAGCGCCACGCGTGGGACCAGCTGGATTTCTTCTACCAGAAGGGGCTGGGCTACGCCAACGAGATGGGGCTTCGCCCGCAGACGCTGTACGGGCTGGCCGATTCACCGGTCGGTCTCGCCGCCTGGATGCTCGACCACGACGCGACCAGCCAGCAGCTGATCGCCCGCGTCTTTGACGGAAAGAAGGAGGGGCTCACCCGGGACGATGTCCTCGACAACGTCACGCTCTACTGGCTGACCAACACCGCGATCTCTTCGGCGCGCCTCTACTGGGACACCCAACAGGTGTCCAAGGGAGGCGGCTTCTTCGACGTCAGGGGGGTCAAGCTCCCGGTCGGCGTGAGCGCCTTCGCGGGCGAGATCTATCAAGCGCCACGGAGCTGGGCCGAGAAGGCGTATCCCAAGCTGGTCTACTACAAGAGCCACGACCGGGGCAGCCATTTCGCGGCGTGGGAGCAGCCGGAGCTGTTCGTCGAGGATGTCCGCGCGACCTTCAAGCCGTTGCGAGTTTAACCGGGAAGCGTCATATGCCGATGCACCTATCACGTCTGCTGACCGGGGCCAGGCTGGCCGGCTTGAGTACTGTGCTGCTGGGATGCAACCGCGGGAGCGCTCGGCCCGAGCGGGATCCTCAATCTGCCGCCGCGGCTGAATCGAGCTCCCCGCCGGTTGCGAGCCTGCCGCAACAGATTGCCGACGTGGTAGTAAAACTCAACGGCGGCGTGCATACCGGATTCCGGTTCATGCACGCCAAAGGGATCGTGGTGAGCGGCAGCTTCACGCCCACCGCTCAGGCCAAGTCCCTGAGCCGGGCTGCGCACTTGAACGGGCCACCGGTTCCGGTGACTGTCCGATTCTCCAATGCCCCCGGAGTGCCCACGAATCTGGACAACGACCCTGGATCCGGGCCCCGCGGCATGGCCATCCGCTTCACTCTCCCGGGCGAGGCGTTCACCGATATCGTCAGCATCTCGCACAACGGCTTCGTGGTGGGGACCGGCGATGACTTCCTGGCGTTCCTCAAGGCCATCGCGGCGAGCGGCCCCGGGGCTCCTCACCCGACCCCAATAGAGGCCTTTCTGACCAGCCACCCCCGGTCCGCCAAGTTCCTGAGCGAGGTCCAGGCTAGACCCAAGAGCTATGCTACGGCGGCCTACTTCGGCAACAACGCCTTTGTCTTCGTGGACCAGAACGGCAAGCGACAGCCGGTGCGATACCAGATCGTCCCGGCTGCCGGAGTGGAGAATCTCGATTCCGCTTCTGCGGCCAAGGCAGGCGGGGAGTACTTGCGCGAGGATCTCGAGCGGCGACTGGCGCGGGGGCCGGTGGCATTCCGCCTCTATGCCCAACTCCCAAACGCCGGGGATCCCACCAACGACGGCTCGATCGTCTGGCCCGACGACCGGAAGCGGGTGCTGCTCGGCAGCATCCGCCTGACCAAGGTGGAACCCAACCAGGAAGAGCTGCAGCGCTCGCTCACGTTCAATCCC
Source organism: uncultured Gemmatimonadales bacterium (assembly GCA_963812755.1). GTDB lineage: Bacteria > Gemmatimonadota > Gemmatimonadetes > Gemmatimonadales > GWC2-71-9 > CAVVWJ01. The sequence continues at coordinate 79,434 of CAWEWK010000014.1, forward strand.
ACGTTCCTGACCAGCGGGATCGAGCTCTCCGACGATCCCGTCGTTCCGCTCCGGTCCGCGGTGTATGCACTGTCGGTGGCACACCGGCACTGAGCCGACCGGAGAAACCACGACTGATCACACATCAAGGAGACAGTACGATGCCAACGATCACCACCACCGATGGAATCGAGATCTACTATAAGGATTGGGGCAAGGGACAGCCGATCGTGTTCAGCCACGGCTGGCCGCTGTCGGCCGACGATTGGGACACGCAGATGCTGTTTTTCCTGGGCCAGGGCTATCGGGTCATAGCCCACGACCGGCGCGGCCATGGCCGCTCTACCCAGACCAGCGATGGCCATGACATGGATCATTACGCCGCCGACCTGGCGGCGCTCACTGCACACCTCGACCTCAAGGACGCGATCCATATGGGCCATTCGACCGGTGGCGGCGAAGTCGTGCACTACGTGGCGCGCAACGAGAGCCGGGTGGCAAAAGCGGTGATCATAAGCGCGGTGCCG
>CAWEWK010000015.1:0-116334 GCA_963812755.1 uncultured Gemmatimonadales bacterium
CCTTGCGCTCGAGTCGCCACATGTGTATGATGCTCGTCATATGAGAGCCGACACCAAGAGACGCCCCGACCCCAGTCGCAAGGAAGCCACGCACGAACGCATCGTCGAGGCCGCCGCGCGCGCCATCAGGCGCAGCGGGTATGGCGGCACCGGCGTCGCCGACATCATGAAGGACGCCGGCCTGACGCATGGCGGCTTCTACGCCCACTTCGACTCGCGGGAGGCGATGCTCGCCGAGGCCGCCGACCGCGCCGGCGCCGACACCGTGGCCACGATGACGCGGGTGGCCGACGCGGCTCCGCCGGACCAGGCGCTGCAGGCGATAATCCGGGCCTACCTCTCCAAGGCGCACGTCGAGGCCGTCGAGACGGGCTGCGCTGTGGCCGCGCTCGGCTCGGAGATGCCGCGCCAGGCGCCCCAGGTGCGGCGCGCTGCGACGCGCCGCATCAAGGAGATGATCGATCTGGTCGCCCGCCAGTCGCCCGACTGGGGGCAGCCCGGCGCGCACGAGCGCGCGCTCGTCACCGTCGCCACCGCAGTAGGTGCGCTGGTCCTGGCCCGCGCGGTGGACGACCCGAAGCTCTCCGACGCGCTGCGCGAAGCGGCGCTAAACCAGCTCACCCCAGCAGGCTGATACCCGATGCACCGACGCTGGGCTACGCTTGCTCAACAATATGATGCACATCATATGGGAACGGCAGTTGACCTCAACGGAAAGCGAGCACGGCATGGCAGACCATCAGGAGCAGCAGACTCGGCGCGTGGCCATCGTCACGGGCGCATCGGGAGGGATCGGTGAGGCGACCGCGCGGGCGCTTCAGGCCGCCGGCTACCGAGTGTTCGGCACCTATCGGCGCCCTCCCGCGACGAGATTGGCCGGGGTCGAGTACCTGGCCTGCGATGTGACCAGCGATGAGGCCGTCCAGACCGCGGTCGGTCAGGTCCTGGCGAAGGCCGGCCGGGTCGATCTCCTGGTCAACAACGCGGGGGTGGGACTGATCGCGGGGGCGGAGGAGTCGTCCCTGGAGCAGGCCAAGTCCCTCTTCGACGTCAACCTGTTCGGCGTGTTCCGCATGACCAAGGCCGTGCTTCCCACCATGCGCCGGCAGGGATCGGGGCGGATCGTCAATATCAGCTCGGTCATGGGCCTGATCCCGGCGCCGTTCATGGCCCTGTACGCCGCCACCAAGCACGCCCTGGAGGGGTATTCAGAGTCGCTGGACCATGAAATCAGGGCCACGGGCGTCAGAGTGGTGCTGGTCGAGCCGGCCTACACGCGGACTTCCTTCGAGGGCAACGTCTACCAGGCAGACCAGCAGCTCGACGTCTACCAGTCGGCACGCGCGAACGCGGAGGGAGTGATGCGCGACGAAATGAAGACGGCCGACACGCCGGAGCTGGTCGCGAATGCGGTCGTGAAGGCCGCTACCGAGGTCAACCCGAACCGACGCTACGCCGCGGGCCGGATGGCTCGCCAGGTCAGCCTGCTTCGTCGCTTCGTGCCCGCCTCGGCCTTCGACAAGAGCCTGCGGAAACAGATGCGGTTGCCGGCGTAGGTCAGATCGACTGAGGAGAACGGATCAGTTGAGCGAACGGTGAGGATGGGTGTCCCGCACCGTAGGTGGAGGAGCGGGGGTTTGCCCCGCTTCACCGAACAGGCTTTCGGCTGAGCCGAAGCTATTCACGATTGCTCTTGAGGAGGCCACCAATGTTCACCAGAATCCAGAGTCGTGCGTTTGTGGTGCTGAGCCTGGGGATTGTATCCATCGGACACTCGCTGCACGGTCAGAGTGTGACTCGGGCCGATACGGCAAGTCAGGATAATAGGATCGAGCTGTCCTATCACGTGAAGGCGATCCAGCGGGACAGCTCGGGACAGTACACCATGTCGGGTACGGTGAATGGCGAGCTGCAGGGTAAGGCGACCCTCGTGTTCGGCTTCGACGAGGGGTCGTCCGGGCAAGCCGGCAAGATACCGGTTCATTCGTACTGGGTAGTCACCGGGGTGTCGGCTTCAGAATCGTTCAAAGCAAAATTGAGTGGAACCGCCGAGGTGGTCTCTGGTCAGACCCACCTGGTCGGCAAGATCACCGAAGGCGCCAACAAGGGGCGTCGGGTCGAGACCAGCAGCCGGCTGCTCAACTTCGGACCCAACCATTCGCTAAGTGACATCGACGGCAACATGGTTATTGACGGGAAGTAAGGGGTGTATCGCAGCGGTCCTTTGTACATGACCCGGAATGCAACACTCTATACACCTGCCCTAAAAGGCTTTACGGAGTCGGGGATCGCAACGGAAGCACGGGTAATGGACGCCATGGTCGTCGAAGATCGCTTGAGCACCGTGCGCGCCTCCGCGATCGCCTCGAGCGCGGCTGCGGCACTCACGGAGCCAAGTCACCTTGCCGTCGCCGTCGATCGGGCAGGTTTGGACGCCCGTCCCTGGTCACCAGCTCGACCTCCCTGTTGGCGAAGAAGCACTCGTCGCTGCCGTTGGGCGCGCCGGCGCACCGCTGGCACTCCGCGGAGTGGTGCATCGGCGCGATGAGCACCGCGTCCACGGCGAGGGGAGGAGTGCCATCCGGCGCGCGGACGGGAAATCTCGGGGGACCGCTCACGGGCTCGGCCAGGCGCCACCAAGTCGGCGGCGCGCGGAACACGATCCAGTCACCCTCGCTCGGTCTGCAGGTCTTCATTGCTCCGTCGCTCCTCTCAGGTTTGAGTCCAACAAAAAAGCCGCGGCCTCGATGGACACGGCTTCCTCCCAAGAGAGAGGAGCCTGTCGCATTCGAGGCCGCGGAGCCCTACGAGAGCCACAAAACACGGCTATGTCTGGCCCGCGCTTGGCGGACCGCGAGTCAAGTTACTCGGATGTCGTTCTCGCGCGAGAGGGCGCCCGAAGTGTTTGGCAATATGAACAGAGCTGCTTGCATGGTATTTTGCGAAAGGCCGGCAGCCGATGCTTTCATGTCCATGCACATGATGCGGCTGCGTCTACGGGGAGTGGAAAGAGTGGAAGAGAAACAAGAACATATCCGTCGGCTGGCAGCCGAACTTCTAGACGATATTGAGCTAAGTCGCCTCACTGGAAGAACGCTGGTGCTTAAGGCTGTACGACTTGCTAGGGTCTCGGCCAGCGATGAAATCCGCAAATGGCTTGGTTATGAGATCTCCGGATACAACTCCAAGGAGTCCATTTCCCTGAAGTACATGACACGGACCGGGCGATGGATAGATCGTGAGAAACAGACAGGGTATTGGGGGCCGCTAGCTAAGCACGAGGCAACGCTCGAGGCGATGAAGGTTCGTCTCGGCACATTTACTACCCAAGGTCTTGGGGGTGATGGGGCACCACATGCCGTGCTCCAGATTGCCCACATTACCAAACACTTAGAGATAGAGATTGGTAGGCTGAGCAGCATTGTCGAGAGAGTGGTCGGGTCGCTCCATTCGTTTGTCGCCGGAGTCCACTACGAGGCTCTCTTCAGCCGTACGGCGGCTGGCATTTTTGAGCAGTTTAGTGCCCAGGTTGATCCACTACTCCAAGCTGCCGCTGCAGACCTTAGCGATCGTATGGAAACCTCCTATGTTCGCCTGTCCGAAGGAGACCCCGAGGCCATCAGCGCGGCGCTTAACACTTGTCGCCGCGTGATCGATGCCTTCGCGGATGCAATCTATCCTCCGAAGGACGAGCTCATCGTTATCAACGGCGAAACCGTTGACCTTGGTCCTTCAAAACATCAGAATCGCATCAATGCTTTCGTTGCGGCTAGAACGTCCGGAACCCGTCGTAAGCGGCTGCGGCAGACATTGGCCAACCTATATCATCGAGTCTCCGTGGGCGTTCACGATGATGTTTCAGCAAGTGAGGCCCAAGCGCTCGTTCTATCTACGTATATGCTGTTGGGCGAGATCGCGTTGATGCGCGCTGACCCTCAATTAGGGAACGTATCTGCGGTAATAGAAGATCTGAGGCCAGCGGAGCCCGTCGAATCGAGTGAGTAATGCTCCGCGATACATAGGCGAGATCGAAGGCGCGACCTTCGGTGCTAACAGCCTAATCTGAGCATGTGTGCACATTGGTGTGGGCGCCGGCTCAACCTGGGCCACCAAGCCGGCGGCAGGAAGTGCATTCTGAAGTGCATTGCGCTGGAGAGAAAGGAAAACAGCGCGCCGCCGTGAGAGGCCGGGCGCGCTGCATGACAAGGACTTGTGGGAACTCCCGAGGAGGGACTCGAACCCCCGACCCGGTGATTAACAGTCACCTGCTCTACCAGCTGAGCTACTCGGGAAAGAACGTCGAGCGTCGGATCTCGACGCGCGGAAAGCTAGTGAACGCTACCAGGGCAGGCAATACTGCCGCGACGCGCTTCGGCGCACCCATATAAGCCATTGTTGCAAAAAGCGTTATCCACCACCGCTGGTCTTTTCCCTCCCGCCATTTACCTTCGTCCTCATGTCGCTCCACCCGCTGATCGGCCATCAGGTCGCCCGCCACCGCCTGTCCCGCGCGCTCGCTCGTGGCAAGCTCCCCCAAGTCCTGGCCATCACCGGCCCGGCCGGGGTCGGCAAGCAGCGGCTCGCCCTCTGGCTGGCGCAGCTCGCCGTGTGCGAGCGGCCGGACTCGGAGCCCTGCGGCTCCTGCCGCCATTGCCGCTTGGTCCTCGGCCTGGGCCATGCCGACGTCCACTGGATCGTTCCGATCCCGAGGCCTCGGGCCTCCGACCATGACAAACAAGTCGACGAAGCCGCGGAGGCGATCGCTGCCGTGATGGAGGAGCGGCGTACCAAGCCGCTCTACACTCCGGCGGACGGGATGGCCAACCACACCATGGCCACGGTCCGGCTGATTCAGCGGCGCGCCGCCCTGACGTCGGTCGAAGGTGGACGCCGGATCTTCATCATCGGCGAAGCCGACCGGTTGGTGTCTCAGGAGGCGAGCCCCGAGGCGGCCAATGCGCTGCTCAAGCTGCTGGAGGAGCCGCCACCCGGAATGCTCTTCCTGTTGACCACGACCGATGCCGGCCGCCTCCTGCCGACGATTCGGTCGCGGGTCGTCCCCCTGCGGCTCGACCCTCTGCCCGACGCCGAGGTGCGGGAGTTCCTCCGCGAGCGGCTCCGGCCTGCGCTGGCCGAAGCGGCGCTGGACGATCGGGTTGCCCTGGCAGCCGGCTCGATCGGAACGGCGCTGCAGGAAGGCGATGACATGTCTCGCGCCCGCCGGGCGGCGGCCCAACTGCTCGAGGCCGTGCTCGCCGGGCCCGGACCCCGCCTGGAATCGGCGCTGCGACAGGCGCCCTGGTCGGCCCGGGGAGAGTTCACCGCCATGCTCGACGCCCTGGCCGACACGCTCGGCGACGCCGCCCGTGTGACTCTGGGCGAGACGACTCATCGCCCGGTTCCCCCGGTACTGGCACGGCGGCGCGATCCTGCCCGCCTGATCCAGGCTTTACGCCACGTCGCCGATGCCCGCGAAGCCGCGGCGGGAAACGTGAACCCCCAGCTGCTGCTCGCCGTGCTCGGCGAAGAGTTGGCGGTGGTGCTGTGAAGCTCAGTCACCTGGACGACCGGGGCCGGGCCCGCATGGTGGATGTCGGCAGCAAGCCGGAAAGCGAGCGAACCGCTGTGGCGGAGGGGGCGGTGCGGATGTCCCGCGAGGCGTTCGACGCGGTGGCGGCCCAGGCAATCGAGAAGGGCGACGTGTTGACCGTGGCGGAGGTCGCCGGGGTCATGGCAGCCAAGCGTACCGGCGAGCTGATTCCGCTCTGCCACCCCTTGGGACTCGACCTGGCCCTGGTCGAGGCCCAGTTGGACCCGGCGCTCCCCGGCGTCCGGATACGGGCGACTGCCAAAGTGACGGCGCGCACCGGAGTGGAGATGGAGGCGCTCACAGCGGTCGCGGTAGCCTGTTTGACAGTTTATGACATGGTCAAAGCCATAGACCGAGAGATGGTCATCGAGGACGTGAAGCTGGTGGAGAAGACCAAGAGGCCTTCTCCAACTTCATAGGAGTGGCCCGGATGAGACCGACCTACAGGTACTACCACCGGCGGGGGCAGTTCCTGGACCGGTTGCTGGTTAGAGGTGGGCTTCTCATTTTGACGGCCGTTTCGATCGCCGCCGTCGCCGGCTCCACCAGGCGGTTGCCGGCATCCGATATACCCGCGATGCCCGACATAAGCTTCGTGACGCGGCAGATGGGAAGCATGAGCCACCAGCTCGAGGCGGCCCAGGGCGAGATGGCTGCGGTCAGACTCGAGCTGGACCGGGCCAACGCCATCCTCGACAACTCCACCAAGTACCAGATCCCGGCCGACCTGGCCGCGGACATTTACGACGTCGCGGTGAGCGAAGGGATCGATCCCGCGCTCGGCTTTCAGCTCATCAAGGTGGAGAGCGACTTCCGGCGCGATGCCCGCAGCCCGATGGATGCGCTGGGCTACACCCAGGTGCAACTGGCGACGGCCAGGTTCTACGACAGGAACGTGACTGCGAAGGAGCTGATGCGGAGAGATACCAACCTGCGGATCGGGTTTCGGTTCCTCAAGGATCTGCTGGTCAAGTTCGACCACAACATGGAGCTCGCTTTACTGGCTTACAACCGCGGACCGGCCAAAGTCGAGGAGATTCTGGCCCAGGGCGGGAATCCCGCGAACGGCTATCCCGAACTTGTGCTGCACGGGTATCAGGCGGCCGCAAAATAGTCGTCAGCCCGGAATCTTGAGCGCCACCCCCGCCTTCAGCGTCTCCCGCTGTGCGATCCCGTTGGCTTCCCTGAGCGCCTCGACCGAGACGCCATAGCGCTTCGCCAGCCCGGTCAGGGTATCTCCTCGACGGACCACGTGGGTCCGGGGTAGCTCCTGGGCTGCCGGCGGCATAGGCGCCGCCGCACTGGACGACTTAGGCGCTCTCGGAGGCGCTACCCTGAGCCTCTGCCCGGCCCAAATCCGGCCGCGGTTGTCGAGGTTGTTCCACTGCTGCAGGTCCCGCTGGCTCACGCCGTATTCGTCCGCGATCTCCGAGAGCGTTTCTCCCCGGCGCACCCGGTGGTAGCCCGAGGAATTGGTGCCGGCGGGCGCCACCGGATTGGCCATCTTGCGAGCCACCGAGGTGGACAGTGCGCCACCGGTGGGCACCACCACCCGCTGTCCCACTCGCAGCCGCTTGGCCTTGAGCTTGGGGTTGGCGTCGGCCAGAAGCCGGCTGCTGACGCCGTAGCGCTTGGCAATCCCGCTGAAGGTCTCGCCCCGGGCCACGAAGTGCTCGACGAAGGTTACCCGGCGAGACGCCGGCAGCTCGGCGTACGCCGCCACCGTGGCTTCACCCCGGCCGGCCGGCACTCGCAGCATGGAGGCGACTCCCGGCGGGGTGGCGAGTCGCAGGTACTGAGGGTTGAGCTCCCGGATCGCCGCCACGGTGGTGTCCGCCAGCCGGGCGATCACGTCGAGTCCCGTCATGCTCGGCACGATGATGGAATCGTACGCCGCCGGCTCCGCGGTGCCCACGTCGAACCCGTAGCGCCGGGGCTCCTTGGCGATTCGGGCAGCGGCGATCAGCTTGGGCACGTAGTCCTTGGTTTCCCGGCGGAGCAGCTTGGTATCGTAGAGGCGGAAGAAGGTGGCGTCGGAGTTGAGCTCGCTATCGTCGTCCCGCAGCCGCTTGAGGCCGCGCGACACTTTGCCGGAGCCGGCATTGTAGGCGGCGGCGGCGAGATAGAGCGAGCCAAACCGCTTGTTGAGGTCGCGCAGGTGCCGGACGGCGGCGTCGGTGGCGCGGTAGGGATCCCGCCGCTCATCCACCCAGGAGTCCACCCGCAGCTTGTACAGCTTCGCGGTGCCCTTCATGAACTGCCACATCCCGACGGCTTTGGCCCGGCTGGTGGCGGTATTGGAGAAGCCGCTCTCGATCAGCGCGAGGTACACCAGGTCTCCAGGCAGGCTATCCTGTTGCAGCCGGTCGCGGATCATGCGCTCGTAGCGCGGCAGGCGGGTGAGCCAGATGCCCATTCGCTCCCGACCCTTGCCCTGGAAGAAGTCGAGGTAATACTCCACCCGCGAATGGCTGTTGTAGGTCTCGACGTCGATGTCCCAGGTCACTGCGGTCGAGGTGAGCGCTTCGTCGGTGACGACGTCTTCGCCACCCTCGGGATGAGCGTCGGCCAGCGCCTCGAGTACCTCCTCGTCCGCCACCGAGTCGGCCGCGAGCCGCAGCTCTGCCGCGGCCTCCGCCGGAGGCACCAGCGTGTCCATGTCCGGCGCGGGCGGCAGCTGGAACACTTCCACTTCGTGGGGCGATTGCTTCGCGGTGGGCCCGCTGGGACGTCGAGTCTTCTGAGGAGATGGAGAGCCCGGCTGAGGCTTCGAGCCGCCGCATGCCACGAGCAGCATCAACGAAAGGATGAGGGCGGATCGGGGCATGACCTGACTCCGATTGGGATCGGACCGACTCAGGGTCGGGCCTTCGGGTAACTTTCGGGATTTAGGTCCTGCACTCGGCTGCAAACCGCGGGACCAGAGGCGAACTGAGGCACCCACCGGCCGGTCAGGGCCCGATCTATCTCATGAAGAGCAGGTTGCCGAGGATACGGTTGGTTGCGTTGAGCACGGCAAGTGCCGCGCCGCGGGACGAGTCGGTTTCCGTCAAGTAGGAACCGACGACGCGATTGGTACCTTCGCCATGCGCGGCGAGTGAGACGATAACTACGGTTGCATCGAACGCTCGGACCGCTTTGACGCCGAGTAGCTCGAATCCCATGCCGCCTTGAACTGCCTGGGCCAGGGCATTGACGCAAGCCTGCGCGGCGCAGCGCAGCTCGCCGGCCTGCGAGGCCAAGCCCTCGCTCTCTCCGGTGAACTGCTCGGAGTCCTTCCAGGTGAGCCCAACCCGGGCCCGGCACCGGCCGTTGGGCAGACGGTCCATTGTGAACTCGGCGAAGCGAAGCCGCTCGCTGAGGGGGTTGGGCGGTGACATGGCCGTCCTTGCACCGGGTGGTTCAGTGAGTACGGGTGAGAAACGTGGCGGGGCAAAGCCTATGCCACCTAGGCCACGCTCTCGGTCAATCCAGGTGCTCGGCGAGGAACGCCGTCAAGGTCTCGTTGGACAGCCGCTCAGCCTGGGCAAACAGCGCCGCCTTGGACGCGGACGAGAGAGGATAAGTGGCCCAGAAGCACGGTTGGTCCGGTCCCACCGCGCGAAAAGAGAACACCAATGACCACTGGTGCGAGTTGGGCCGCCGCTCGGCGGCGATGGTGACACTCCATTGGCGGTCCGCGTGCTCCACCGTTCTCCAGGTCATGCCGATCTCCATCCCTGAATCGCGAGGTCGCGCAATATGAAACGCGCCGCAGAATCAGGTCAAGAGTCCTTCGGCACGCGCGTCGGCTGCGGTGTCGACGTCCCGGAGCACCGGCAGATCGTGGACCACCGCTCCCGCGCGCGCAAGTCGCGCGCGAGTCTCCGATAATACTTCGCTGGTACTCCACGGGATCGCGCTGAAGATATCCGGCAGCGGCGTGGGACCTCCGATCAGGTAGTAGCCGCCGTCAAAGGTTGGTCCGAGCGCAATGCGGCCTGCCTCGATAATCTCCGCGGCACTCCGCAGCAGCTCCGCACTTAGACCGGGACAATCGGCACCGATCGCCATCCAGCCACGGCCGGGCGCCATCGCCTTGGCCGCGGCCGCGAGGCGGGCGCCGAGGTCTCCCGGGGCCTGAGCCCGAAGGTCCCATTCCTCGCCCAGCCAGAAGCTCATTTCCGTAATCGCGTCGGCCGGGGTGAACCAGATCGTCGCGTCGAGTCCGGCTTCGCGCACCGCACCGAGGACTCGAGCCGTCATGACCCGGTAGAGGCGAAGCGCGCGGCGATCTCCGATCTCCGCGGCGAGGCGGGTTTTTACCGTTCCCAGTCGCGGGGCCTTGAGAAATACGGCGACCAGCGGCGTTAGGGAGTTCGTGGTTCCGGGAGGTACCATCGCGCCAAGCGGTCGGGGGCTACTCCGGCGAGGAAGAGCGAGAGCAGGGTGATGTTGCGCAGGCTTCCGCTAATACGGCCCTCCCGATTCCACCGCCGCGGGTCGACCAGGATGGGGTGCCGGAACCGGAACATCCGGTCCATGCGGGTCAGTTGGCGGACCAGTATGACGTCCTCCATGATGGGCGACTCCGGGTAGCCGCCGGAGGCATCGTACAGCGACCGGCTGACCAGAAGGCCCTGGTCGCCGTAGGACAATCCCAGCAGGCGCCAGCGGATCGCGGCGGTCAGCTCGACCCAGCGAAACCAGCCGCTTCCGTCCGCGATCGCGAGGGGCCAGGAGGCACATTGAATCCGCGGGCGGACGTCGGCTTCTTGGGTGATCAAGCTTTCGGCCTCGGCCAGCGCGGCGCGGGTCAGCCGGACGTCTGCGTGCAGCATCAGCAGCCAATCACCCCGCGCCGCTGCTACTCCGGCGCGGAGCTGGGGTCCTCGCCCGCGGGGCGCCTCGAGCACCCGGCAGCCCTGCGCTCGAGCGGCGCGCGGCGGTCCCATCCCGGGAGCCGCCGTCGGCCACGATGATCTCGTGTGGAAGAGTTAGGGCGGTGAGGTCCTGAAGCAGCAGCGGGAGTCGCGGCGCTTCGTCGAGCGTCGGGATGACGACCGACAGAAGCGTGGTCAGCTCCGCGCTAACGCCTGGAAGCGGGTCCGAAGGTCCCGGGTAACCGGACCGGGACGGCCCGCGCCGATCAGCCGCCCGTCCAGCTGGCGGATTCCGACGATCTCGGTGGCCGTACCGGTAAGGAATGCCTCGTCTGCAGTGTAGATGTCGTAGCGATTGAGCATCGACTCTTGCATGTCGTAGCCCGCCCGCCGCGCCAGGTCGATCACCGTGTCGCGGGTGACCCCCTTCAGAATCCCGGCAGAGGGCGGAGGCGTGCGGATCCGGCCTTGCTTCACCACGAAGATATTCTGCCCCGAGCCCTCCGCCACCGTGCCCGAGCCGTCGAGCATGATCACGTCATCGGCGCCGGCCTGGATCCCCTCGATCTTTGCCAGGATGTGAGCCAGATAGTTGAGCGACTTGACCCGGGGCGAGAGCGATTCGCGCTGCGGGATCGGCGTGCCGGCGGTGACGACCTTGAGGCCGGTCTCGTACACCTCTTCCGGCCACAGCTTGATCGTATCCACGATGATGATGATGGATGGCGTCGGGCACTTGCGGGGATCGAGTCCCAAATCGCCCACGCCGCGGGTCACCACGTGGCGGATGTAGCCCTCCTGGATCTCCGAGCGCCGCACCGCCTCCTCGGTGACCTCGATCATTTCCTGCTTGGAGATCGGGATCGTGAGCCAGATGGCGTGGGCAGAGTCGTAGAGCCGGTCGAGGTGCTCGGCCAGCTTGAAAATCTTGCCGCCGTAGATCCGAATCCCCTCGAACACCCCATCGCCATAGAGTAAACCGTGATCGTAGACCGAGACGACCGCCGACTCGCGGTCGTACCACTTGCCGTCGAGCCATATGGTGGGCACGCCGGCCCCCAGGGTCGAGGAGGGCTTGGAGGGCTGGAGAGTCGTATGCATTGGGGGAATGTATAGAGGCTATCGGCTATCCGCTATCGGATAGCCAATAGCCTCCTCACACCACCGCCCCCCCACACCCCGACCCACTTCCCGCGGTACACCCGTAACAGTGCGGGCCTACCGCGATGCTGCGGGAGTCGAGGGCGCGGAGGTCGAAGTCGCCGATGTGGCGCGGGTGTTCCGAGACTGGGAGGTCGAGCATCTGGTTGAAGTCACAGTCGTAGAGGGTGCCGTCCCACCCGACCGAGAGGGTGTTGCGGCACATGACTCCCGCGGCCGCGGAGGGGTTGAAGGCATCCACCAGCCGGCGAAGGTAGGTCTCGGTTTGCCCCCTGGTCTCGAGGTGATCGAGAAACCGGCTGATCGGCATGTTGGTGATGGTGAACAGCCGGTTGAACACCACGCCGTGGCGCCGCTCCAGCTCGCGGTGCCAGTCGCGCTCGGCCGCGGCTTGTGGAGGCGGCAAAAAGGCGCCGACCGGATTGGTGACCAGGTTGAGCACCAATCCACTTCCCTCTAGTCCGTACCCCAGGCCATTCAACTCCCTCAGAGCGGCAATCGAGTCCTCGAACACCCCTTCGCCCCGCTGAGTATCGGTCTGATGCGCCTGGTAATACGGCAACGAGGCCATTACCTCCACCCGGTGCTCCGCCAGAAAGGCGGGAATGTCCCGATAGTTCGGCAGCCGGGTGACCGTCAGGTTGCACCGGTCCATGACCCGGCGGCCCATCGACGTCGCCTGGTGTACGATGGAGCGGAACTCGGGATGAAGCTCCGGCGCTCCTCCGGTGATGTCGAGCGTGGGAATCCGGCTCTGGCGAAGCACGTGCAGGCAGGCACCAACGACGTCCGCCGGCATGATCTCGGTCCGCTCCGGTCCGGCATCGACGTGGCAGTGACGACACGTCTGGTTGCACTTCTTGCCCAGATTGATCTGGAGAATCTCGATGCCGGTGGGCCGCAGGGGGAAGAGCCCGGCTCCCAGAAGCGCAGCGTCGAAGCTCCGCTGGAGGGAAACGCCGGCCAGCCGATGGCGCTGCGACGCACCGCTCGCCAGCGGGTGACGTTGCTTCTGCAGCGTGGGAAGCACCCCCATCTACATGCCCAGCCGCTCGAGATGATTGCGCATCTGGATGCCATGAACCAGCGACGACCCGCCCCGAATTGCGGCGCTTACGTGCACCGCCTCGGTCATCTGCTCCTCATTGGAGCCCTGCTCCAGCGCGGCCGTGGTGTAGGCATCGATGCAGTACGGGCACTGGACGGCGTGCGCGACCGCCAGGGCGATCAGCGCTTTTTCTCGCGCCGAAAGCGCGCCCTCGGCGAAGACAGCGGCATACCAGGCGGAGAACTTCTCCCAGAGCTCAGGGGCCGCCTTGCCCATTTCGGGGAAGCGCGCGAGGTCCGAGGCGTGAAAGTAGTGAGTGGAATCCATGGCTGTTCCGCGAGTGGGACCCGCTGGGTGCGGGTCGCTCGCGGAAAGCTATGGCATGTTCGGGCCTGCGGAAGATCTCGAGCCGAGATCAGGGGGTGCTGTCTTTGTCCTTGAGATTATCGGTCTTCTTCAGGGTATCGACGTCGATGGTGGTGTCTTTCTCTACCAACGCGGTATCGGCAACGCGCTGCGACTCGACCACGGTGTCGACTCCGCTGCGATCCTTATCGGCCGCGCCGGTTTCTCTATCACGATTCTGGTCGCAGGCCGTGAGCAACACGGCAAGCGAACCGAGGACGGCAAGACGGGCAAACATGGGACACCTCCACGGCATGGGTAATGGCATCGTGCTCCACGGCCCGATGGCCGCCCCCTAGACTGGCACGAAACGGGCTCCCGGGGCGGTGATTTACCTCACGAGCCTGTAGGGGGTTAGCCCCCTCGCCGCCATCATCCCCCAGGGCCAGCCGACCCGAAAGCGCTCGACCCGCACCTCCTGAAAGCCTGCGTCTTGCAACAGCCGGCCGCAGGTCCTCGTGCCGTACGTACGGTGGTGGGCCGGGTCGATGAGACGGAGGACCAGGTCGGCCACCCGACAGGCCAGATAGTCGTCACACCAGTCGGTGATGACCAACCGCCCGCCCGCACCGAGCACCCGCCGAATCTCGGTCAGACCCGCCTCGGGCGACGGCCAATAGTGAAAGGAGCTGCTGGATACCACGACGTCGAACGCGCCGGCCGCGAAGGGCAGCCGAACGGCATCCGCCGCGACCAGGGCGGCAACTCCTGGCAGCTTCTCCCTCGCCTCGTACAGCATCGCGAGGGCGAGGTCGGCACCGATGATGCGCACCTCCGGATACAACCGGTGGATCTGGAGGATCAGCGCTCCGGTGCCGCAGCCGAGGTCGAGCAGTCGATTGCCCGGCCGGAGCGCCAGCCGGCTCAAGGTTTCCCTGGTCGTGGTGGCGGTGTACCTCGCCCAGCGGCGGTCGTAGCTCCGCGCGATCCGAGTGTACTCCTCCCGGACGGCCCGGGTCCGCGCATCGTCAGCCATCCGGGAGAATTAATACCTATTGCGCCTCGATCTGACCTCGAATCTCGCCGGCTATCAAGTCGCCAGGACCGGTATTGGCTGTTCCGTCACCGTTGTCGGTGTGCACGTTCACGTACGCGTCCCCCGAGCGCATCGCCGACACCAGCTCGTCAAAGGTGATGCCGAGGGTCACCCCGTTCGTGCCGGTGGCCAGCACCCCTGTGCCGCTGGTGCAGGTCGGCAGCGGGGCGCCGGTGCCGCACAGGTTGAGCCGAATTGGGCCGTTTACACCCGGGGCGGCCACGTGAATGTGTGCCACCACCGCGTTCACCACGTCCTCCACGTTGATCGTGTAGGTGATCGCGCTACCGTCGATCGCCAGCGTCGCCGTGCCGGTGGCGGTCGACGCATTGGCGGGCACTTCGTCGGCCCCGGACAGCGAGGCGGTGAAGTTCGTCGCCGTATCGGTGGGATTGTCGTCGTCGCCGCAGCCCAGGACTCCTACCGCAAGGACAACGCTCGCCGTCCGGAGAGTTCGGAACATGCTCATAAGTATCCCCCTTCCCAAGCTCGCGCTCGGGGAGTTTTGGGTTCGAGATGTCGCGGGTGAGCGGTCGCACCACCCGGTAGTTCCCTTAGCACGCTAGCAGGCCCAGGTTTGCCCGGTCTTGCAGCCTGGTAGCGGATTTGGAGGGACGTAGCTATGGCCGTTCAAGCTTACTCCGGGCGTCCAAGACCGGCGGACCCTGCTCCGGCTATCTAGGGTGCATGTCGACTCGCACCCGGCTGTTCCTTCACGGCCTCTGGCTCAGCGCCGTTGCCGGCTCGGTGGGTGGGCTGCTTGCCTGCTTCTCCCAACGGGACGCCACCACGGCTCCGGTGGAAGGCGAGTGCTCCTTCCCTGCAGGAGACGATGTTGCGGGCTCCACCATCGTGGTTATTCGTCGATTCGCTTTCGGCCCGGCCGAAGTCCGCATTCGGGCCGGCGAAAAGGTTACCTGGCTCAACTGCGATCTGGACAGTCATACCAGCACCGCCGACGCCGGCGGCTGGGACTCACCCCTGCTGGCCCCCGGCGATGTCTTTACCCAGACCTTTTCAGCCGGAGGAGAGTTCACCTATCACTGTGAGCCCCACCCGTTCATGACCGGCCGGGTGATCGTGGAGTAAGCCGGGGCCCTCCTGCGGGAACCGATTCGAGGTCCGAATCCGGCGAGTCTGGACCCCGGGCCGGGGGGTAGATTTGGGCTGTGACCGAGCCAGCCATCCGGCGCCCCCTGCTTGGCGCCGACATCTGTGAGCGCGCCCTCGGCGCGCGCGATGCCCGCTTCGACGGCCTGTTCTTCGTCGGGATCACCACGACCAGGGTGTATTGCCGCCCGGTTTGCCCGGCCCGGGTTTCCTATCACGACCATCGGCGGTTCTTCGACTCTGCGGCTGCGGCCGAGGGAGCGGGCTTCCGTCCTTGTCTCCGCTGCCGCCCCGAGCTGGCGCCGGGGCGAGCGCCGATGGACGCGGTGCCGCGCCTCGCGTCGGCGGTCGCGCATCGTATCGGCGCGGGGGCGCTCAACGGCCGCAGTGTGCGCGATCTGGCTCGTGAATTCGGCGTGAGCGAGCGACACCTCCGTCGCGCGCTGGAGCGGGAGGTCGGGGTCTCGCCGATCGAGCTGGCCCAGACTCATCGCCTGCTGCTCGCCAAGCGCCTCCTGGCGGACACCTCCCTCTCGGTGACCCGTATCGCGTTCGCCTGTGGATTCCAGAGCCTCCGCCGGTTCAACTCCGTGTTTCGCGAGCGCTACCGGATGAGCCCCAGCGCCGTTCGGCGGCCGTCTTCCGGCGGTGCCCGTCATCGCCGCGCGGCATCGGCCGCTCCTGACAACGATCTCCTTCAGCTGACCTTGGCCTACCGGGGGCCTCTCGCGTGGGACCTGCTCCTTGGCATGCTCGCGTGGGACGCGTCACCCGGGGTCGAGTTGGTGGAGGGCCGGCGCTACGGGCGGACCATTCGGCTGGAGGGCCGGACCGGAGTCGTCTTCGCCGAAGACGCGGGCGTGGGCAAGGGTCAGGATGAGCACCGCCCCGCCAGGACCCAGGTGAACGTCGCGATCTCGGCTTCCTTGCTTCCCGCACTCATGCCCCTGCTCGCGCGGCTGCGGCAGCTCTTCGACCTCGACGCGGAGCCTGCCGTGATCGACGCCCATCTCCGGCAAGGCGGACTGGGCGAGTTGGTCCAGCGGCGCCCGGGCGTCCGCATTCCCGGCGCGGTCGACGGCTTCGAGGTTGCTCTTCGCGTGCTGCTCCGCGACTCGGCGCGGTCCGAAGCAGCAGCGTCCGACCTGACCAGCCGGATCGTGACGGAGCTGGGGGAGCCAATCGACACCGGTATTCCGGCGCTCAACCGCTTGGCACCGACCGCGGAGCGAGTGGTCGAGGCCGGGGCCTCGAGCTTGGCAGCACTCGGCCTCCCCGACCGCCGTAGCAAGGCCGTCGTCGCGCTGGCACGAATGGTGGCCGAGGAGAAACTGAGACTGGTGCCGGGGAGCGATCTGGAGGCGACCCGCGGTATTCTGATGGAGATCGATGGAGTGAGCGATCGGCTCGCTACGACCATTGTGATGCGGGCGCTATACTGGCCCGATGCCTTCCCTCTCTCCGACCGCGCGCTGCAGCGGGCGGTCGGAGTTACCGGCCCCCAGGCGCTACGAGATCAGGCCGAGAAGTGGCGACCCTGGAGGGCGTACGCCGCCCTGCACCTGTGGCTGAACGACGAGGTCAGTCCTTTGGCGGCGGAGTCGCCGACGTGGGCTCCTCGCCCTTGACGTTCTCCGGCGAGTCGGCGGCTCGATCCAGCTTCCGCTGTCGCTTTTGTTCCCGCTTGGCCTGTTTGCCGAGTTCCTTCTGACGCTTTTCGTAACCATAGTTGCGCTTGGGCAAGCGAAGCTCCCTGTAAGGGTCGGGTGGAGTTGCAGCGCTCGCGTTCTTCCTTAAGTTCTGCCGAGCAATTCCCCACCCTGGTCCAGCACAGTCTGATACAGATCCCACGCCGCTTTGGCCACTACCCCGAATGTTCTTTCGTTCGGCGCCTGGGCCGACTCACCGGTCCGTCCTGCGTAGATAATCGCTGCCATGATCGCCACTGCGTCCACCCGTTCGACCGCCATGGGTTCCCCCGGTTCAAGGCTGGTCGAATCATAACGCGAGTCAGCTCGCGGCCTCGTCCAGCCAGGCGACCGCTGCCATCACGGCGTCCGGCTGTTCCTCCTGGATGTACTGACCCGATCCCACGACGCTGTCGCTTCTGAATTCGGGCAGCTTGGCGCTGAGCAGCTTCCGCTCGGGATGAGACACTTCGGCCGGATGCGGCACCGTGCCCACCAGCAGCAGGACCGGCACCACACACTGGTGCAGGCGGTCCGCGAGCGACTTGTCTTCCTTCGACTTTGACATGCGATGGAAGGCGTCGATCGAGCCGTGCATGTCGGCGGTCTGTCCCGCGGTATAACCTCGAACGACGGCGTCGGTCACCCAGCTGGTGTCACCCGAGTTGCGGATGATCTCGCGGCGCACGTCGTGCCTCAGCTTCGTCGCGTCCACCGCGAGCTTGGTCACGAATCCGCCCAGCCGGAACGCCTTGCGCATGCCGGCGGTGGCCGCGCTCTCCGAGGGGCCACCGTCGATCGAGAGCACTCCCCGGACCAGGTCAGGCCGGGCGATGGCGAGCCGGAACGCAATGGAGGCGCCGCTCGACTGGGCCACCACCAGGGCTTCGGCCACGCCGAGGTCGTCCAGCGCCTGAGCCACCCGTTCGGTCTGGGCGGTGAAGGAATAGTCCGCGTCCTTGGGATGGGAGGACCATCCGTAGCCGAGCGGCTCGATGATGATGTAGCGATAGCCCCGCTCGATCAGCGGTCCGGTGATTTTCCGGTAACCGAAGGCCGCGCCGAAGATGCCGGGAATGAGCACGATCGGCCGGCCCGCGCCCAGGCTGGTGGTGCGGAGAGTCTCGCCGGGCGCGACCTCGATGTCGCGAACCACGGCGCTGTCGTTTGGTGTGCCCATGAGGGCCAGCGTGAGGAGGAGCATGGAGTCTCGGACGGGAGCGGGAAGAGAAAAGGGGCCGGCGCAGGCCAGCCCCCATGTGACGCAACCTAATCTGGCCGGAGGCCGAAGACAAACTTCAAGGTGAACGCCGTTGCACCTTCGACGCTAGGTCCTGCAATTCGCCTGGCCTATCCATGGTTGCCTCTCGCGTTCTGCGCTTCAGCAGATCTCGCGGGCGCGCCGCTCTGTTCCGCCTCTATACACTGTCGAACTCTTAGGAATTGTCGGGCGCGTTGCCGGAGTGAATAGTGAGGGGCCCAAGGGCTGCGGGGTGGAACCTGCGAAGGTTGGGCTCTCACCGAAGGGCGCTTCCACATATGGAGGTAGCATGCGCACTCGACCCACTTGGGGTCGCAGCCTTACGGCCGGCTTGGCTTGTGTCGTTCTGGCGAGCTGTAGCGACGAGACGACCAGTCCCGACCGAGCTCCATTCCCCGTTTCGGCCGCGGTCGCATCGACCGGAAACGGCGCCCCCAGCGGCGAGCACTACACGCTCAACATCATTGGCGTCTCTCGGGAGAAGAACCCCAACATGGACGCCACGAGCGGGCACGTGATTTTCGTGGACCTGGGCGGCAAGAAGCCGGCCGAGCCGGTGAGCACCAAGATCCTCCTGAACCAGAGCGCCAACGCTGGAGAGTTCGGGGTACTCGACAAGAACGGCACCGACGGTACGGCCAGCTTCTCCCTCCCAGCCCCCGGCTCCTACAGCATCTGGGCCCGCGCTTTGGGCAAGCCGGGCGGTGAAGCGAAGATCACGACCTGCGCCGAGGACATCGCGGACGATCTGGATGGCGGGGCCCAGTTCCCCATCGACATCTGCTCTACCCAGTACGAAGCGTTCGTGCGGGGCACTAAGGCGGACCAGTTTCGCGACGTGACGTTCAACCTCACCCACATCGTGCTCACGGACGGCAGCGAGCCCGCCCTCGCCTGCGGGACGACCACCGTATCGCTCTTCAATCCCTGTCTCGAAGGGTACTTCTGGAAGTACGACAACAACGGCCTGAAGCTGTTGCAGATCCGCTTCTACTACCAGGACGCTGCCTAGTCGGGCAGCAAGGCGTCGGGGAGGTTACCGCCTCCCCGCCGCCAGCCTGGCGGCGATACGACGTGGGGTGAACGTCAGGCGAATCGGCTCAATCAGCAATCTTCGGAGAGAATCCCCCGACGCCCGATCGCGATCGAAGGCGCCGCGCAGATTATTCCCCGCGAGGTCCTCGATCGCCGGGGCGATCAGGAGCGTGTGACTCCCGGAGGTCCACTCCGCTGCCGGCTCGAACAGCCACCGGCTGTCCTGCGCATCCAATCTCGCCGTGCCCCGAAGCCGATGACCGCTCGGGTCGAGCACGGCCACGAGCTCGCCGGCCAGGATGTGATCGAGTGGTTCTCCGAAGTCCACGGCAAGTTGGGCCCGGGTGGCCTCCGACGGAACCGTAAAGCGCCAGCGGTTTGGATCGGGCGGCGAGCGATCCGCCGGAGCCGCCACGAACTCCCGCCGATATCCCGCCACCAGCGGTGCCCCACGACCGTCGCGCCAGCCGCTGTCGATCGTGAGCGTGTAACGCCGGCCCGCCACCAGCGGCGCGCCCATCTCCAGGTTGGACCGGATGCCCCGCTTCACTCGCCCGGGATCGAAGAGGAGGGTGAGCCGTCGCCGGTCGTCGCTCCACAGCTCCTCGTCCACCATGAGAAACGCCTTCGGTACCTCCTTGCCGGCGTGATCCAGAAGCCGAACGTGCCGATACGCCTCGCCCACGCTCATCGAGGCGGAGAACTCCACGTACCACTTGAGCAGGTTCTCGGGAATGCGCTCCCCGAGGGGATAGACCCCGGCAATCTCGGTCGTGGCGGTAGGAACGGGCTCGGCGTCGAGATCGAATCGTGCGACGACGGGGGACGAGCCGGGTGGAGAAAGGCGTACTTCGTACACTGCGGGTCCTTGCGGACGAAAACGCGGAGTGAACCGAAGCCGGTCGCCATCGGACGCAACCTCGCCGAGGAGCGGCGTGCCGCCGGCCGAGTCGCCCCGGAGAACCCGGACCGACAGCGACGCTTCCTGCGGCGCGCCCAAGACTTCGACCGTTCCGAACCGTTGGCTCCCGCGGTCGAGCACGACCGAGATCCGCGGAACTGCCTCCCGACCGCCGCGGCACCCGGCGGCGGTCAGGAGCAGAAACCAGGCGGCGGCTCTCAGAGCCATTCTTTGGAGAGCGAGGTCAGGTTGAGGGTGCCGTCCTCTACGTCTCGCTGGAGCGCGAGGATGTAAGTGTCGTTCAGGTCCTCGATGGCGCGGACACCGACCTGTCCGATCGTGCGCTGCGGCACGCCCGCGCCGGCATTCGCCAGCTTGGTCATGGCCGGAGCCCGGGCGATGTCTTCGGGATTGAGCCGCATCAGGGTCCGGTTGCTGTTGGCGATCAGAACCAGATCAGTGCCTCCCTTCCGGAAGAGCACCATGTCCATTGGCCGACTCCCTCCGCCCAGCTCGGCCACCGTCTTTCCCCGCACCAGCTTCCGGCTGCCGAGGTCACGCAGCGCGAACGTGGCGATCGGCGAGCAGCCGTAGCCGGCGAGCAGCATCGGGGTGCCGCCGACATTGAGCGGGAGAAACGCGGTGATGGGCGAGGCCGTCTCGTAGCGATCATGCGAGGTGTGGTACACCTCCACCGCGGTGGCAGCTCCCGCCGACCCTTGGAATGGAAAGCGGAACTGGCGCAGCGTAGAGGAGAACTCCTTGTTGGAGAGTCCCGAGGCGTAGAGTGTGCCGTCGCGGAACGCGAGATCGGTGACGGTGAGCTCGCGCGGCGGCGGCCCCCAGTCGGCTTTGGCGTCCGGAGATGGGGGATCCCCGATGGCCGTCGAGGCGTGGCGGATGGCGTCCAGGCGCAGCTCCTCGATTCCACCATCGTGACGCACCCGCACCACCAGCGGCGCGGCACCGTCACCCCGACCGCGGGTCACTGACAGATAGACCAGCTTCGAGCGAGGATGCAGCGCCATCGATGCGATCCGGATCTGATCACGGGTGGTGCCCAGTGCCGAGGCGATCCTTCCATCGACGTCCGTGACCTCAACCGCGGCCGTATCGGCGTAGCGCGCGGTATCTCCCACGTTGAGGGCGTAGATCGCGGAGCCCCGCGAGTCGGCCAGGAACAGCGTTCCGTCCGGGCCGAACGCGAGCGGGCCGGCCGACTGCAGGGCTACCCGGCCAACCCGCATTCCGACGTCGTCCGTGGGTGGTGCGGCCGGTGCCGGCGTCAGGGCGACGGCCCCCAGCGCGGCGAACGAGTAGCAGGCTGTGCGTGAGCGCATGGAACCTCCGCTGGCGGTTGGGTACGGATGGAGGGTGCGCGAGGGAACAGCCTAGGGGCGAGTCCGCCGGGACGAGCCGCGCCGGCGAGGGATGAGCCGGATTGGATTGCGGATTCGGCGTCGTTACTATGCCGCGATGCATACCTACCCGGCTCGCCCCTCGTGTTGAAGAAGATCGGGTTTCTGCTGCCGCGCCCGGTTCTGCGCTCGCTCCGGGCCGCGCGAGACCTCGCCCTCGGAATCTGGTATCGCGGTTCCGCCCGCTGGTGCCCAGTGTGCGGTTGGTCCTCCAGAAGATTCCGGCAACACGGCTTTCCGGTGCGCCAGGACGCTCGATGCCCCCGCTGTGGCTCGATGGAGCGACATCGCCTGGTCTGGCTCTACTTTGCCGGCAAGACCGACCTGTTCGACGGCAAGCCCAAGCGGGTGCTCCACGTGGCGCCGGAGCAGTGCTTCGAGGCAAGGCTCCGGAAGCGGCTCGGCGCCGGGTACCTGACGGCCGATTTGCTGGATCCGCACGTCATGGAGCGGATGGACATCACCGCCATCCGGCATCCCGACGAATCGTTCGACGTCATCTACTGCAGCCACGTGCTGGAGCACGTGCCGGAGGACCGGCTGGCGATGCGTGAGTTTCGCCGAGTTCTGAAGCAGACCGGCTGGGCCGTCCTGCTGGTGCCGATAACCGCCGCAAAAACCTTCGAGGACCCCACGGTCACCGACCCAGCCGAGCGGCTGAGGCTTTTCGGTCAGGACGATCACGTGCGGCGCTATGGACCGGATTACGTGGACCGGCTGCGTGAGGCGGGCTTCGAGGTCGCCATCACCAAGACGTCCGAGATGGTGACTGCTTCAGAAGCCTCGCGGTTAGGGATCAGCGCCGTGGCGGGGGAGATTTACCACTGCCGAAGGATGTGAGGGGTCCCTCCAAATGATTGTGAAGCGCCGGTCCACTCGAGCCGCATGGGCGGCGGCGGCCGTGGTGATGACGTTGGTCGCCGTTCTCTTCTACGCCAATCTCACCAGCCCCGACCAAGCCGTCGAGCATGTGATTCCCCACCGCTATACCACCCGCGACCCCCAGTTTCTCCGAACCATGACGCACCTTCTCGGTCCGCCCGTCGTGACCGGCAACCGAGTCACTGCGCTCCTGAACGGCGACCAGGCATTTCCCGCCATGCTCGAGGCGATCCGCTCCGCCAAGCGAAGCGTCAATCTCGAGACCTACATCTTCTGGTCGGGAGAGGTGGCCAACGCCTTCGCGGCCGCACTCGCGGAGCGAGCCCGAGCAGGAGTCGCAACCCACCTGGTGGTCGACTGGATGGGGTCGAAGAAGATGGACGACTCACTGGTCACCGACATGCGGCAGGCAGGGGTCCAGGTGGTGAAGTATCGTCCTTTACGGTGGTACAATCTCGACCGCTTCAACAACCGAACCCACCGGAAGCTCCTGGTGGTGGACGGCAAGGTAGGATTCACCGGCGGGCTGGGGATCGCCGACCTCTACCAGGGCCACGCGCAGGATCGGGACCACTGGCGCGACGCGCAGTATCGAGCCGAGGGCCCGGTGGTGGCGCAAATGCAGGCGACGTTTCTCGACAACTGGATCGAAACCGGCGGCGAGCTGCTCGACGGGGAGGCGTATTTCCCACAGCTCGATTCGGTCGGACGCCAGGCCGCGCAGGCCTTCCAGAGCTCTCCGGGAGGGGGGACCGAGAATCTGCGGCTCATGTTCCTCCTGGCCATCGCCTCGGCCAGCCGGAGCATCCTGATAGCCAACGCCTACTTCGTGCCGAACAGCCTGGCCGTCACCATGCTGCTGGAAGCCCGCCGGCGAGGAGTGGACGTACAGATCATCGTCCCCGGTGCGATTCACGATGCGCAGGTGGTCCGCCGGGCTTCCCGGGCAAAATGGGGGCCGCTGCTCGAGGCGGGGGTGAGTATCTACGAGTACCAGCCGACGATGTATCACACCAAGGTGATGATCGTGGATGACTATTGGGTGTCGGTCGGTTCCACCAACTTCGACAACCGCTCCTTCCGGCTCAACGACGAGGCGAACCTGAACGTCATCGATGAGGACTTCGCCCGGGCGCAGGTAGGGGTGTTTGCCGAGGATCGCGCCCGATCGCGAAGGGTGACGCTCCAGGAATGGCGCCGTCGCTCGATCGGGGAGCGATTGGAGGAATTGGTGGGCAGGCTGATGCGCGACCAGCTGTGAGCGTTAGACGTCGTCCTTCACCACGGTCCACACCGGGTGATGGTCGCTGGCCCCCTCGATCTCGCGGACCACGCCGGCGCTGGCCGGCGTCGGGCGGGAAAGCCCACGGACGAAGATGTGATCCCAGGAAAACCAGGAGACGGTGGGACCGACCCGTTGAGTGAGCCAGGTGTACCCCCGTTTGGTCAGTAGTCCGCCGATACCTTCGCTGTTGAAGTCGCCCGCGATCACCACCGGTCCCTCGTAGCCTGCCGCATCGTTCACGATGGCCATCGCCTGATCCCGGCGCTCCGCGTCCGAGATCTGCACCGGCGTCTCCAGGTGGACGGCGTAGACCAGGAGCGGGGTTTCCCGGACCCGTACCATCGCCGCAGTCGCGGTCCGTCGCTGACCGCGCGTCCATCCTCCATGCGGCAGCAGCACCTTCCAGCTTCGCTCGATCGGCCAGCGGGAAAGAACCGCGGGACCGAAGTACTTACCGCTGGCCGGGCGGATGCTGGCCGGGTAATAGGCGTAGTTGAGTCCGAGCGTTCGGGCAATCCGGTCTACCCCGGCCGAGTCCATCTCCTGGAGGGCCAGGACGTCGGCTCCGCGAAGACTGTCGCCCTGGAGCACCTCGATGGCGCGGTCGATCTCGCGAGCGTACCTGATGTTGAACGTGACGAGGCGAATAGGGGATGGAGCGGGCGCGACCAACGGTGCGGACTCGGCGTAGTGGCCCTCGAATTTGGGGCCCGCGGGGCTCAGGAAGTTGGTCACCCGGGCACAGGACGCCAGCAGCAAGCTCGCGCCGAGGGTGATCGCACCAGAGGCGAATCGATTTGACCGGGTACACCCCGAGCTTCGCTTCATCACCATCATACAAATGGAATTGAAACTCGCCGGGGGCAGCTTGCAACTCGAAGCCGAAGGGCTAGCCGAGCGGGGAACTGCGCTTCACCTTTAGCGAGCCCGTCCTCTCCCCTCAGGCTCTCCAGGAGGTCCGCATGCGAAGCTTCCTTATTGTTGGCACGCTCGCCCTGTGCGCCGGCTGCCAACCTGCGCCGAAGACCGAAGCGATGGGAGGCGCGCCCGCGGCTGCGGCTCCGGCCTTATCCGCCGAGGACGAAGCCGCCATTCGTGCGGTGGATGCCGAGTGGACTCGCGCAGCCTCTGCAGGTGACGCGGACGCCCTCACGGCCACGTACGCCTCGGACGCCACACTCATGCCTCCCAACGAGCCGCTCGCCAAAGGGGAGGCGATGAAGAAGTACAACGCTGAGATGACCAAGGCCTTTTCCGGACCGATTGAGCTCACGACCACGTCGGTGGAGGGTCGGGGAGACCTGGCCTACGCGGTCGGCACCTATCGCGCGACCATGACTCCGCGGAAGCCCGGCGCGAAGCCACTCCCCACCGAGGAAGGTAAGTATCTCGAGGTGTTGAAGAAGCAGGCCGACGGGTCGTGGAAGATCGTCTATGACATGTGGAACCCGAACACTCCACCGGGCAAGTAGTAGCCACCGCGACCAGCCGCGGGTCCGGCGCATCGCTTGATAGTGCGGGAGGGTGGACACCTCCCACCACACTATCAGGAGACGAGACATGCGCCAGATGATGCTGCTGCTGGCCGGCAGCCTGCTCGCCACCAGTCTGCTCGCAGGCTGCGGCGGCGACGCGACCACGGCACCGAATCCGGGAGGTGGGACCGGCGGGGGAACGACAATGGGCGGCACCGGGGGTGGCAGCACCAGCCCGGCGCCGGCCACCGCAGGCGTCACCCTGGGGGACATCTTCTTTGAAAGCGACCTGAACGGAACGTCCAACCCGGCGGTGGACACGGTTGCCGTCAACGGAACCGTAACCTGGACCTGGGGATCCGCGGCCAAATGGCGCACAGCGTCCAATCGACCGGCACCCCCAGCTTCAGCAGCAGCGCGATCCAGGCCGGAAGCGGCCACACCCACCAGGTCACCTTTGATACGCCGGGGACCTACCAGTACGACTGCGCGGTCCACGGCCAACTGATGACCGGCAGAATCGTGGTCATGCCGGCGGCGGCGCCCTCGTCGACCCAGCCGATGCAATAGGCGCCCTTGACTCATCAGTAAAACTTGATACATTCGTGCCATGGCAACTCGCACTGAACTGGACCTCGACCGGGCCTCCCGTCTGTTCCACGCTCTCTCGGACGGGACCCGGCTCTCGATTCTGCACCGCCTCCGATTCGGGGAGCGCTGCGTGTGCGACCTCACCGATGCCCTGGACGCCGCGCAGTCCCGGCTGTCGTTTCATCTCAAGGTGCTGAAGGATGCGGGTCTGGTGACCGATCGGCGCGAAGGGCGCTGGATGTACTACACGCTCAACACCGACACCTTGGCGGACGTAGCGGGCCACGTAGAGGCCTTGGCAGCCGCCCCATCGGCCGCCGAGCGCCGGGCCGGCTGCTGCTGAGCAACTCTCTATTTGATCGACACATCAATCAATCTTGATGAGGACCAAATGAACGGCCCAGACATCAAAACCACGGTTCGCGAGCGCTACGGAAAGGCCGCCTTGCAGGTGGCGAGCGGGGCCAAGACCTCATGCTGCGGTAGTTCCTGCGGCTGCGGCTCGGATGACCCCATCACCTCGAACCTCTACAACGAGGCCGAGACCGCGACGTTGCCTGCCGAGGCGGTCCTGGCCTCCCTTGGGTGCGGCAATCCGACCGCCCTGGCCGAGCTGCACGAGGGTGAAGTGGTACTGGATCTGGGCTCCGGCGGCGGCATCGACGTGCTGCTCTCGGCCCAGCGAGTCGGCCCCACGGGAAAGGCCTACGGGCTCGACATGACCGACGAGATGCTTGCCCTGGCTCGCGAGAATCAACGGAAAGCCGGGGCCGAGAACGTCGAGTTCCTGAAAGGCGAGATCGAGAGCATCCCGCTGCCCGACAGCTCGGTGGACGTCATCATATCCAACTGCGTGGTCAACCTCTCCGCCGACAAGGCGCAGGTAATCCGGGAGGCGTTCAGGGTGCTCAAGCCCGGGGGGCGGCTCGCGATTTCAGACGTAGTGGTCCGGGGTGAGGTTCCGGTTCAAGTGCGCCGCAGCCTCGAGCTGTGGGTCGGTTGCGTCGCGGGCGCGCTTTCGGAACAGGACTACCACCAGCTTCTCCGGGAAGCAGGGTTCGAAGAGATCGGACTAGAGCCGACCCGGATCTACGAGATCGAGGACGCCCGAGCATTCCTGGAGAGCAGTGGGCTCAATGCGGAGGTGTTGGCTCGTGAAGTGGGCGGGTGCGTGATGGGAGCCTTTGTCCGGGCCCGAAAGCCGAAGCCTATGAGCGAGCGGAGTCACAATGGAATCCGGCGCTAGACCGATGCGGGTGCTGTTCCTGTGCACCGGCAACAGTGCGCGGAGCCAGATCGCGGAGAAGATCCTGACTCGCAAGAGCGGGGGGCGGTTCGTCGCTGAAAGCGCGGGTTCGCAGCCGGCCGCCAAGGTGAACCCGTATGCCATCGAAGCGTTGGAGCGCCACGGCTATTTCTGGACCGGTGGGTCGCCCAAGAGCGTCGATGGGATGCTGGATCGCGACTGGGACTTCGTGATCACCGTCTGTGACCGGGCCAAGGAAGCCTGTCCCATCTTCCCCGGTCAGCCTGTCATCGCCCATTGGGGAATGCCCGATCCGGCGGCGGTCGAGGGGCCGGACGGCGAGAAACGGCGGGCATTCGACGATGCGCTCCTGACGCTCAGTCGGCGGCTCGACCTGTTTCTGGCCTTGCCGATGGAGAAACTGTCGAAGCTCGCCCTGGCGAATCGGGTACAGGCCATTGGCCAAGGAGAGATAACTGACCCGATAGCCGAGACGACCTGAGCGATGAAGTCGTCGGCCTCGATTTCAGGACGCGACCAGCGGGGTTACAGGCGGTGTGACGCCGGGCGTCGCGAGGCTGGATGGCTCGTCGATCGGTCGGTCGGCCCGGATCCAGAGCCAGAGGGCCGCGCCGACGAAGGCAAATAGCGCCGCGGTGCCGAGCGCGGCGGGCCAACCGAGGGCGCGGGCCGTGACAGGAACCAGCACCGCGCCGATACCGCCTACGACGTTTCCTCCGGTATTCAGCACTCCACATGCGGCGGAGGAATACCTGCCGCCCACTGAGATGGCTGCCGCCCAATAGGCCGAATCGGTGAACTGCTGGGTGGCCAGACAGAGCGAAAGATAGACCACGGCGACATAAGGGCTCTGTGCCGCGCCTGCGGCGACGAGAAATCCGCCCGACAGGACAAGTCCGACCATCACGACCAGGCGACAGGCGATTCGAATGCCGCGTCGCCGGGTGAGCCGGTCACAGGTCCAGCCGCCGAGCGTCGCCGCGACCGCCCCCGCAATCCAGGGAGCCGCGGCGAAGGCTCCGCCCTGAAGCTGCTGAAAGTGCCGCACCTCGACCAGGTAGATGAAAAGCCAGTTGAAGAAGAAGTAGAAGAGGTAGTTCTCGAAGAAGTAGCTCAGGGTGATGAGCCGGATCTCGCGGTTTCGCAGCACGAGTTTCACGCCCAAGCGGAGGTCGCTCGCCGGGGCGGCCGGCGGCCGGTCCACGTTGATCAGCGCAAGCTCCTCACGACTCACGGCGTGATGCTGTGACGGCTCATCCCGGGCGTACCACCACCACACGGCCGCGAAGAGAAAGCCCAGAGGGGCGGTGAGCGCGAACGACGCCCGCCACCCGAAGCTTTGGATCAGCCAGACGATCAGGGGTCCGGTGGCCGCGGCGCCCAGGGTGAGGCCGGTGTTGGTGAGACCATTGGGAAGCGCCCACCCGGAAGCTGGAAACCACCGCGCGATGGTATGGCCGGCCACCACCGGGAAGAGCGGGGCCTGGGCCGCCCCCATCAGGAAGCGCAGCCCCGCGAGCGCAATGATGACGGCGAGCACTCCCGTCCCGGAGCCGCCGCCCGGGACGACCGCGACCAGCAGATTGAGGACCCCCCAGAGCACAGCGATGAGCGTGAGGGCCTTTCGGCCGCCCAGCCATTCCCCCAGGAGTCCCCCCGGGAGCTGGAAGATGGCGTAGCCCCAGGCAAACGCGGCCAGCACCCAACCGAGCTGGATCTGGGACAGGCCCAGCTCTCCCATCATCCGCTCCCCGGCGACGGACATGTTGGTCCGGAGCAGGTAGGCCACGAAGCTGACGAGCGTCAGCAGAGCGAGGATGTACCAGCGGACGTGGATCCGACTCGCACTCATCCGGGGTCTCCTTCGCGACTCACCCTTTCTTGCTCCACGGCGGCACGAGCTTGTTCATCCGGGCATAGGCGACCACCTGGCCCAGATGTTCGTGCAGGTCGTTGAGAGAATAGGTCGTTGCCACGCGCGGCAGAGTGTTCTGCCCGTAGTAGCGGATCGGGGTGTTGATCTTCGTCCTCGACAGGCCCCCCAATGTGGTGCTCAGGCTCCGCATTGCCTGGTCCATCGCGGCAATCAGCTGGTCGTCCGGGAGCTTCTTGAGCCGGGCCTCCTCGGCGTCGAAATCGGCCAGCGAACCCGCCGGCAAGGGTCGGCCGAACATCGCAGTCTCGGTATTTCCCTCTGCCGCGACATGGGCGAACACCTCCCGGAACGAGCGGGTGCCGTCCATCGGACGCCAGCCGAGCTTGTCGGCGGGCAGTGCCTTGGCGAGCGCCATGAACTTCTCCCGCAAGCCGTCAATGTCTTCCTTCTGCGCCTGACTCCAGGCGGCGAACTCGGTCGAGTCACTTACAGCTGCCTGAGCCCGGAGCAGGGCGCTAGGTGACGCGGCCAGCCCCGCAATTACGACCAGGGTCGGCGCGGACCAGAAACGATACCTGGGCATGCTGTCCTCCTTTGAGGGGAATGGTGTGCTGGGTGTTTGATTGTACGAGACCCGACCGGGAAGGTTCCGGCGGCAAGCGGGGTGCGCGGCCTTGCTCACCCCCGACCCCCGACTCCCGGCAGCAACTCCACTCTCCCCAACAGCTTGCCCCGCGGTGACCCGCAGGTGATTCGCCCGTGACCGCTGCCCGTAGACTCGACGCGGTGTTCAGGCGGTACCACACTGTCCAACCCTGCCGGGACCCGACGGTCCCAGGAGTCACCAATGACGTTCTCGTTCTCCCGCTTCCTCTGGGTCGCGCTACCCTTGGCCGCGTTCGGCTGCGACGGCGCGAGCGACCCGGCCGGCCCGTCCGCCGAGGCCGAGCCCCTGGCCGATGCCGCGACCGAGGTGGCGTCCCCGGTCACCTCGAGCCTGGTCACCGGGGATCGCATCGCCTTCGTCTTGTGGCAGAACGGGAGCCCCGATGTCTATAAGATGGACCCGCAGGGAGGTAGTCTCGTGTCGCTCACGCCCAGCGCCACGGCGTTCGACATGACGCCGGTCTGGTCGCGGGACAATCTGCGCGTCGCGATGACCCGCATTCGGCCGTACGGGAGCCGCACCGTCGACGACATCTACGTGGTCAACCGGGACGGCAGCAACGGCCACTGGATCCGCCCCACCGCGTTCCCCTTCAGGCTGTACGATCCCGCCTGGTCCCCGAACGGATCGCGCATCGTGCTGACCGTGGCGCTGTCCGACGGAACCTATCTGGCAACGATGAACACCTCGACCGGCGACGTCAGCCTCATCGGAGGCGGGAAGAAGGGCCATCATCCCTCGTACGATCCGACCGGGCAGCGGATCATCTACTTGAGCAGCGACACGAAGAGCATCCTGCAGATCAACGCCGACGGCACCGGCCAGAAGACCCTGGTGTCGTCCACCCAGACGTTCGGCTCGCCGGCGTTCTCGCCGGACGGGAAGAAGATCACCTACAGCCGCGATGCCGCCAACACCGTCAACGGCAAAACCGGGTACAGCCCGGACATCTTCGTGACGAACCTGGCGGACGGTACCACGAAGCGCATCGTCGCCAACATCGCGCAGGATAGGGATCCGGTCTGGTCGCCGGACGGGACCAGGATCGCGTTCGCCAGCTCGCGGACCGGCAAGCATCAGATCTACACGGTGAGCGCGAGCGGGGGCGGCCTCACGCGAATCACCCAGGCGGTTGCGGGCGCGACCAGTCCCGCCTGGACGCACTAGGGTTCGGCGGCGGCCCGGGGCGCTCTCTCTGTCATCCCGAGGGAGCGCTGTGCCCGGGCGGAGCAATGACGTACTCGCTCTGCACCATGCCACTCGGGAATGCCCGCGTCGCAACGTGTTTCAGCCGGATGTCGTGCCGGAGCCCGCCAAACAACGGAATCCCGTCTCCCAAAAGCACCGGGATGCGGGTGATAATGACTCGCTGGATCAGGCCTGCGTCCAGGAACCGTTGGATGGTTATCCCTCCATCCACGTAGAGATGGGTGAAGCCACGTCCGCTCAGCCGCTCCACGATCTCGAGTGGGCTTCCGGTCATGAACTCACAGACCGCGCCGACCGGTGCTGTCAACGCCGAGGGCGTCGAGCTGAGAACTACCACCGGCTTGGTCCCGTAGGGCCAGGCCTCGAACGTGAGCACCGTCTCAAACGTCTTCCGTCCGATCACAATGGCATCCACCGTGGCGATGAACTCCTCGTAGCCATGGGGTTCACCACCCCCGGCTGGAAGCCAGTCCAGCGCACCGTCGCGCCTTGCTATGAAGCCGTCGAGACTCGTGGCGATGAATACCGATGCCTTCATGAGCCGGGCCCCGGCTCTTCACGCGCCGCGAGGCGTAGCTCGCACAAGCCGCAGCGCCCAGACGCTCAGTCCACCAGCCAGAAGGAGTCCGAGCCAGGAGGCCCACAGAGGCACCGCGTAGCCCGCGAGGTCCACCGGCCAGTGACGGAAGAGCCGAAGCAAATGAGCCACGGCAATGAACCCAAACAGCGTGCCAGAGATCTGTAAGTAGGCTCGCATAGTGATCTCCTTTACTCGCCTAGAGCATTGCTCGTCGCGAGCTACGGCACAACCTAGACTTGAAGCGCCCGCCAGCTGCAGGCGCTTATCAGGCGGCAGCTGTGGCCACTCGTGGACTCACCCGGGCGCCCAGGCGAATGAGGCGGACTGCCATGACCTCCATCCAAACGAAAACCAGGAGGAGCCACAAACGCTGGCGTAGAGCACCCGACAACCCGACTCCGCTCAGTTCAAGAATCAACCACGCCGTGCCAGGTAGGACCAACGTAGCCACGGCGACCGACCTCCAAGCCGGATCCTTGGTAAGACGGGGATACAGCGTGAAGGGGCCCAGCACCGCGCTGAGAACAATGAAATCACCCAGCAACACGTGCATCCGGTGATGAAGAGATGGAGTCGTTGCCTGGCACCCAGGATCGCACGGTGCCAGAGCCACTCCGACGTAGGCGAGCCCGTACAATGCGAGAACGGTTGGCCCGAGCCAACCGCCCACGTCCGCTCGAATACCGCGGTGCACGGCCAGTGCAAATGCGATGATTAATACGCCGTACAGAAGAAACCCTGCGAAGTTCATGATAGGAGCACCCGGGGCTCCGGTGGCGCCCAACTCACTAATAAAGTTCCTGAGATGATCGTAACCTGGGTGCTTGAGGCTCGCCGCGAACGCCGCTCCCGTATACGCGATTGGGGCAGCTACACCACAGGCGGCTAGGGAGAGCAGTCGTCCGGAAATGACATGGCTCGCCATAGTTCACTCCTCAGGTGTTGTCACGGAAGACGAACTGCTCCTCAGCCGCTCCATCCGCGACAGCACGAGCTGGTCGAGCAGGACCTTCGTCATGGCCGCTACTCCGCCCCCAGCACCAACTCGACCTCAGCACTGTCCTGGGTGAGCTCGTCTCTGAAATCCATCACCAGCAGGACGGTGTCGGAAACCCCTAAGGCCACTCCTTCCGGAGGGCGAGCGAACACCAGTACGCAGACGCTCTCCTGCAGGAAGCCCGTGGCCAGGCCGCAGGCGAAAGCGGCCGTCGGCTCCCGTGACCTCGAGACCGAGATCGATATCCAGCGACTCGCAACCCACCCCCGTGTCACTGAACGCGCTCACTATCGCCCCCGCCACCGGAGTACCCCCGTCCCGGACCACCTGACCGGTGACAATTGCCGGTACGATGCCTGGGGGACAGTCGCAGGCCTCGGTGGTGCAGTTCGAGAGCGCCAGCACTGTTACGCCGCAGAGCATCAGTCCAGGCACGCGAACCATGGGTCTCAGCACCCCCCCACGCTCTCGATCGTACCGGCTGCCGCCCGATAGGCCGACACTCGACTCCACGAGGCCGGCGAGCCGGGACAGACCTGATAGAAGTCGTAGTCCCCGACGGCGCGGTCGCCATTGGCGTTGAGATCGGTCGGACCGGTCGCTCCGGTGTAGGCATCGGCCTGGCGGAGCAGCTCCGAGCGGTAGTCGGCGATCGATCCGAGCCCCACCTCCGCGTAGGCGAGCGTCGCCAGGTGCAGCGCGTCGTACGCGGCGAGGGTGAACGCGTCGGCCGGGAGACCGCTCCGCGCCTCGATGGCCGTCGATCAGATCGGCGTGATCCTGGATCAGCTGGTCGTCCAGACCGTACGTCGGCGCCCGGAACTCCGTCGCGGCGGCGAAGGCGGCGGCGTCCGGATCGGCCACGACCAGCGAGCTCTGCACCATTCCATCCCCGCCGTACCAGCGGACCTGAGAGAAGACGGGATCCGCGCTCGCCGCGGCGAAGATGCCAACGGCGCTCTCCTCGAACGCGGCGAAGTAGACGGCGACGGTCGCGGCGCCGCCCTCGGCGACTGCTGCCTCGATCTCCGATCGGACCGCCGCCAGCGGCGCGGTGAAATCGGTCGTTCCCGGCGGGTAGCTGGCCCCCGCGGTCACCGTGCCGCCCGCCTCCGTGAACAGCCGCTCGACGGCATCGTGGAGACCCTGGTTGCCGGCATCCTCGCGCCACAGGGGCACGACGGTCGCGATACCGTCCTCCCGCATCAGCTCGACCATCGCCGCGCCCTCCTCGGCATCGTCCGGCACCAGCCGGAAGACGTTGTCGTTCGGGATCGACAGCGAGCCCGCGGTGCTGCCCTGGCTCAGGACGACGACGTCGTTGGCGTCGGCGAACGACTTCAGCGCGGCGATCTCGGAGCTGGACTGCGGGCCGATGAAGATCCGCACGCCCTCTTCCGCCAGCGCAGTGAGTCGGTCGAGGGCGACCGACGGATCGAGGCCGGTGTCCTGGATGCGGAGGCTGACGCGGGTCGGTGAGCCTGCGGCGCTGAACTGGGCGTTGAGGTCGTCGGCGGCGAGTTGGAGCGCGGCCTCGCTGGTCTGGCCCAGGGTGCGTCCGGGGCCGGTGAGCGAGAGGAGGGCGCCGACGACGAGCTGGTCGGAGTCGTCGGGGCCGGAGGAGTCGTCGTCGCCGCAGGCGGTCAGTCCCAGCGCCAACGCCAGAACCAGCGTCGCCTCATGGGTGCTCCGTTTCGGGAATAACGTGTTGTGGCTGGGCATCCAAAAACTCGTTGACCATGGCCTACGTAACTGCCGTAGATGCGTCTCCGGCCACAATCGTCTCAGCATCCTGAACGTCCGCCCAGCTAGACTCTGAGCGAGCAGCGGAATCCCCGAGCGGCATAGTAGGAATCGGCGCCGTTGTGGTACACGAAGACCGTGTCGTAGCGGCGATCGCAGAAGAGCGCGCCGCCGAGCTTCCGGATCTTGACCGGTGTCTGCACCCAACTGGACGTTGTCGTATCGAACTCACCAAGCGTCTGGAGCCGCTGATACTCCTCCACCGTGAGGAGTGCGGCGCCCATGGCAGTTGCCATCTCGACAGCGCTGGTCTTCGGCTTGTGCTCCTTCCGTGCCTCGAGCGCCTCGCGATCGTAGCACACGCTTCGGCGTCCTTTAGGGCTCTGGGCTGAACAATCCATGAAGATGACATTCACCGGTCGTCTTATCCATGCCAACCACATCCGGTTCGCCGCCGGATTGCTCCATCTCGTTGAGCGACCAGAGTTTGGCACTGTTCGACTCGAGTCGTGCTTGTACGGTCGTCCAATCGAGACCTGCATGGCGATGCATGTGCGCGTCGAAGCGGGCTTTCAGGGTTCTAAGCAGGCCGTCGCGTTGTTTCGCGGTAATCTCTTTCGCTTTGGGCATCTCTAAAGTGCGCAAAGGGGAAGGAAGCGGGCTCTCCACCAACATGCATCACGCCCAAGGCCCAGTCGAGGGCTCGCCCGAAGTGCTGAGCTGGGTTACGCGCCAGTCCTGCCCACACACGACCATGACCCCGTTCGGATCGCGAAGAGCAAAATCGCGAACTCGATAGGGACGTGTCCCTATCGGCACTACGATTGCCGCCCCTCGCTGGACGACCTCTTGGTAGAGCGTGTTCACATCCTTGACCCAGAAGAAGATGCGAACACCAGTCGGCGCGTGCTCGCCCTGGGCCAAATGAACCGCAGCATTGTCCCGCCAGACCACGCTATACTCTGGCGTGTCGGCTCCCGAGTCCGACGTGAAACCGAGGACACTCCGGTAGAAGTCGGCTGTCGCGCCCACATCGGGCACCAGGAGCAGCGGAGCACCCTGGCAGAACTGCGCGGGATTGCTCGTTGGCATATCTGGCATTGCGCTCTCTCCTGGCAAGAGCCCAGAGAAGCGGGCTCTCCACTACGATGCACGACGCCACAATCCCGGTCGAGGGCCGTGGCGCCGAGATTCTGCGTCAGAGGCGTTCCCGCTCTAACTCCGACCCAACTGGAATTGCTCGAACTGGTGCAAAGCGCCTTCCACCTGCTCCCGATGAGCGCGCGACGCGCCCCGGCCGACCCAGTTCCAGCGCTGCAGCAGAAGCTGTTGCCGCTGCCGGTCGGTCTTGAGGTCGAGGGCGGCAACGATCCGATCCCCGATGAGAACGGGGCAAACGAAATAGCCTAATACGCGCTTGTGCTTGGGCACATACGCTTCGAAGCGATACTGGTAATCGAAAAAGAGTTGGAATCGCTTGCGCTGGATGACTAGCGGGTCGAAGGGGGACAGGATGTGAACCTGTTCCTGCCCCGGAGCGCGAATGGCGTCGAGCGCCCCCGGACGGACCCAGTGCAGCGACTGGCCCGCTCCTTCCACTTGCACTGGGATCAGCTCCTTGCGACGGACTCGCGATTCCACCAGACGCCTCATCGCCGGCTTGCGCGTGGCGTCCTGATAACAGATGGATTCCACACTCACGATCCCCTGCGCTCGCAGGGCACGATCAAGCAGGTAATTCAGGGTTTCGCTTTCGCTCGCGGCCCGTGGCACACGGTCCCAGCCGAAATGGCGAGTCAGTAGCTCATACGTTTTGAGCATTCCAGCCCGCCGGCTGATGGTCACCAAGCCCTTGTAGAAGTTCACCTCCAGAGCGCGCTTGGAAGGCTTGCGGCTGCCCCACGCGTGGTCCTTTTCTACCAGCGCGTCGTTGTCGATGTCGCGAATGGTGATCGGGCCGTGTCTGCGGATCCGCGAGAGCACTCTGCGCAGGTCACCGTTTGAAACCTTGTCGAACCAGACAATGCGCCGCTGCCAATCCCGGCGCATATGGCGCACATAGAAGCGCAGACTCTCCGTCGGCAGGTACGATAGGGCATGTGTCCAATACTCGAAAATTGTTTTGTCGATGCTCTGGGCCTGATGCAAATGCTCGCGCCGATACGAAGGGATGCGGGTGTAGAGGATGTGATGATGGCTGCGCTCGATGACGTAGATGGTGTCAATCTGCAAATAGCCCAGGTGCGCCACCGCTGCCGGCGTGGCCTTCGGGCCGGAGCCGAAGGGTTCGGTGGTGTCCAGGCGCTGGGCATGCAGCCAGATTCTGCGCGCCTGGGCGGAGGGGAGCTGGATGAGCGGGGTCTTCAATAGCGGGACTCTGGTCGCTAATACAGTCGGCCTAACGGCGCGCGCCTCGGGCTCGCACCTACTTGAACTTTACTTTCGCGATTTCCGGGTTCGGCGTGAACCCGTCACCGAAATCCTCGACGTCCATCAGCTTGCGGATCTCGACCTCCCCCTCACCGTTCGGAGAGACGTTCGGCGCGCGCTTCACCCACTCGATCGCTTCTGCCAACGACTTTACCCGAATGATCGAGAAGCCCGCAACCAGCTCTTTGGTCTCGGTGAACGGACCATCGATGACGGTGCGCTCATCGCCGCTGAACTTTACCCGCGCACCCTGCGAGGTCGCGGTGAGCCCCTCGGCGGCGAGGAGGATGCCGGCCTTCGCGAGCTCCTCGTTGTACTTCTGCATCGCGGCAAACGCTTCGGGCGGCGGCGGAGGCCCGCTCTCCGATTCCTTCTTTGCCATGCCCATGACAATGAAACGCATTGTGCTCTCCTGATTTCGGTTCGTGTCGGTTGCCGCGCCTTTCGCGGCCTCACTTACACGTCGAACGAGACCGGTCAAAATCGACACGAGCTTCGAGAAAGCCATAAACTGGCGGGTTCACAGAGCTTAGCGCCATACCATCGCCCAGGAGTCAGGGGGCAACCTGCTTCGCTGAAATCCATGCCGCCGCAGTCAAACAAACTGTAATCGCGATTGAGAACGCGATGGGTATGAGAAAGAGATACCTCCAGCTCACAACCGTGAGGGCGGCAAAGGAAAGGGCGAACGCCCACGCAGTGCCGCGCATGAGCGCCAGCGTCGCTGCCGGAAGGCCACCTAACTGCCAGGCCAATATTGCCGCGAAGAGATAAAACACGCCGACAGAGAATCCGGCTGCTAGAAAGAGGTCCCAATACGTGCGGCTGAATCCCTGCACATCGAAGTGAATCGACCGCATTGAGCTAAGCAGAGCATCAACTCCCCAAATGGGATCAGACTGGCGAAAGCCGAGCGTATGGCCTCCCGCAAAAAGGAGCAGAAGAACAGCCGCGATTCGATAGAACATGGATGCTTTCATTCTGACCTCCAGAAATCGGGGGTAGCGGGCGCCACCTATCCTGCCGCGTAGGTTCAAACTATGCCACTACCAGAAGGTCGGGCGACTGACCCACGTTCACCCGCACACTCGGCCCCCCTCATGTGCTGCCAGACTGTTCACCCTCATCACAACTTTATCGATGTGGTCCTCCGCTGCCCCGAGCTGGGAGAAACGGCCGCCGCACCTCGATCTTCTGGCCGACCTCAATGACCATCAGATCCTCGCCGAGTTCAAGGGGACCTTGGTAGGTGCGGCGGGTCGGTTGCAGCACCTGTGGCGCGGTCGCGATTGGGGGACAAATGTGAGAGTACACGGCCAAGCGCGGTTTGGCTCGAGCGAATACGGTTCCGGCCTGCTCTGGAGTAGTATGGTAGTCCGCAATGTTGTGCGCTCGGTCTGGGGGCACGCCCATGCGCTGGAGGACCTCGGGTACGAAGACTTCGTGAATAAGGACATCGGTACCGGTCGCGTGTCGAATGAGATTCTCCGAGACGCGGGTGTCGCCGGAAAGGACCACTGACCGGCCCGCATAATCAATACGATAGCCGAAGGCCGGTCGTACGGGAGCGTGATCGACCTCGAACGCCGTGATCCTCACGCCGCCCTGATCAGAGACCACGCCCTCGGTGATGTCCGTCGCCTGCAGGACGGGCCCTTCTGGGTTCATGCCCTCATTGGCGATTCGAAACTGGATATCCTGCGCATACGCTTGTCTCAGGTGCGAAGTCATCTGCGTGGTCCCGCTCGGCCCCCATACTGGGAGTGGGGCTGTCCGGCCGGGCGGGATCAGCCACCCGGTCATAAACAGATCCGGAAAGCCGACAATGTGGTCGGAATGGAGGTGGGTGAGGAAGATACCCCCAATGTCGCGCCAGCGAACACCGACTTGGGTGAGCCGCTGCAATGCGCCGCGGCCGGCGTCGAACAGGAGGTTTTGGCCGCCAGCTTGGACCAGGGTACTCGCCCCGAAGCGGTTCATAACTGGCCCGGGGCATCCGGTCCCGAGTAGGGTGACCTTGATGTCCTGGGCCTGCAGAGGCGCCGAGGGGGACAGGAAACCCAGGAACACAGCGGGAAGGATGGCAATACGGAGTGGTGACATGTCTTTCCTCAGTGCCCGCACCATGCGGCTCAATGGTCAAAGAAGACGTTCCCCGAACTAATCGCTGGCCGCCTGCTCTTGCCCGATCAGGATGCGCATGACCGCCTCCGAACGGAGTCCCGTCGAGTCCCGGACGACCACTCGGATGCGGTGTGGCCCTGGTCGAAGATCGCGCGCCACCACCCATGAGCCAATGCCGAGCTCGATGTTGTCGTCCGCGCTCCATGTAAATGCACGCTCGTCCGTAACGGGGCCGTCTTCGAGTGAATAGGCCTGGGCCCGAAGGAGAACCGCCTGCCCCGGCGGAACCACCGATCCGGCGGTGGGTTGCACGATGTCTACCACCGGCGGCTTTCTGGCAAGCCGATAGGGGCCGATGACCTCGCTCTCCTTCGACTGCCCGAAGGTCGAGACCCGCACCTTGAAATAACCGTGCTCGGTACCTGGCAGGGTGCGGGTATCGATGTCGGCACGCCGCGCGCGCAGGCCCAGATTCAGCGGCCACCACGTTCTCCGGTCGGTGCTGAACAGGAGGGTAGCGTGTGTCGAATCGGTGCTCGCGCCCGCGGCTGACCAGGTCAGACGCTGCAGGCCATCCAGCGGAGCGTCCGACGAAAGTGGTTTGAGCTCGACCTGCAGCGTGTCAGCCGAGAGGTCCCGCTGGGCGATAATGGCGGCGCCCCGGCGGAGCACCAGCTTTTTGGCGAGTCGCTCAGGCGCATCGAACGGCAGCATCACGCTGAACGGGATGGGAGTCCCTTTGTCCAAATGGCCCTTGTACAGCGGGACGGGCGTCCTGTTGACTACCGTGCCCCTTCCATCCTGCATTTCGACTACCCAATCGGAGGCCGCGTGCGGGGGATTGCCCCACGCGCGCCAAGGCAGGACCTCCCCGCGCTCGAAGTGCCCGCGACCGTCAGGAGCAATGACGCCGGCCACGAAAAGCGCAGTTGTCCGGCTCTCGTCGCGCCGGCCCGACGTGTCCGCCGGTGCGGGAGCCTCGACCCTGTGCGGCCCTGCGCTCTCCTTCGTGGATGTCACATCGGGCGTCCGCACATAGCTGCAGCCGGCATCGTCCTTCCAGAGGACGTGAACCAGCTGACAGTAGGTGTACGCGGAGACCCAAAGTGGCGGGCCGTTGTAGGACATGAAATCGCCGGTCCGGCCGCCGAGCGTCATCCCATCGAAGTAGTCGCGCTCGCCGTCAAGAGAGACGAGGTGGACGTCGGAGCGGCCCAGGTCGCCGGATAAGTTGAAGCCCACATCGCTGCCGTCGATGTGGCCGGTGGTGGCGTGAGGGTAGTTGTAGCAAGCATCGAAGGTGTGACACCAGAGCCCGAACGTATGCGCGATCTCCTGCGCCATGACTTTGCCGGCGCGATGGTCGGTGCGAGCGTTCTGCTCCTCGCTGGCCGCTCCCCACGCGTACCCGTGTAATCCGCCGGTATCCCAATTGTCCAGCAGATTGATCTTGATGGCCACCGGCAGGTTGGCGAGCAGCTGGGACGCCCAGTTGCGGGACTCCGTGAGATTGCCGAAGGTCTGGGGATTGGGGGGAACCCGGCCGATCCCCGGTAAGGGCAGGATGGTGAAGTTCGTCACGGGAAAGGCATTGGTGACGAAAGCGGTATGCAGGTAGTAGTCCGACCAGGGCGCGGCTGGGCCGAGCGGTGCATTTTGGCCATCGTTGTTGTTGGTCACGGCCCAGACCACGCCATAGACGGAGGTATAAATCCGCGGCCGGAAAGTCGCCGTGGCGGACCATACGTGGGGCGCTGGCGGATTCGGCTCGTCGGCCTCGTACACGCGCGCTTCGAATGTGCGCGCCCCCTCGTCCGTGTCTCCCAACGGAAGCCAGAAGGTGAAGCTGTCGCTCCACTTGGTACGATCGCTGCCTGAGGCAGATACAGTGATGGCCTTGCCGAGGTTGCTGGTCGGTGACAGCTCGTGCTTCTGGCCCGTGGCCGGGTCTTCGACCGATAGACGGGCATTCACCTTATATGGCCCGGGGCCGGCGTTCCCGGTCTTGACGTAGACCCGTATGAACGTCGGCTTGTTCGCGACCAGGGGAACACCATTGGCAATCGAGGTCTGCACCGCCTGGACGAACTCGATGCCGGTGATGCAGTAATCGCTGCACTTCGGTCTGCACGACGCCAGCGCGAGTACCGTGACACCGATCGTCAGCGGGGCGTGCAGGAAAACCGCCGTTCTCATGTCATCTCCTGTTAGTGGAGCGGTATGTCCTATAGCTACGCCCGATGTCGGTGAGAAGTGCCTCAAATGTCTCGATCAAACGAATGCCGCCCCCTTGAGGGCGGCATTCTGGTTTTGCTCGAGAAGCTGAGTCGCCTCAGTCACACACGCCTGGACGCAGGCCCCCGACCGTGTTCTTCATGTATGTGAGCGCACTCTGGATGTCGCTTCTGAGGAAGTAGTTCTGCTGAGGCGAGCCTACCTCCGGGTCAATTTCCCAGCCGATGAGCCCACAGCCTTGATCGCTGCCGATGGCCGCGATTGCGTCTGCTACTTCCCGGACCTCGGCGGATGTCATCGCACAGTTGTGGCTAGTGGGGTTGTCGGGCTTGGCGCAGCCGGCGACCTCCCGCCCGCCGTTGAGCAGGTTGAACCCGTACATCAGCCCGAGCCCGACCTGCTGGCCTGCACTCAGGTTGGCCTCGAAGTACTGTTGCATGCGGAAGGCCGCAAGGTCTGAAATGGGACAAGGAGGGACCCAAATGCGACAGAGGCCGACAGCTGCATTGCGCGGGTTAGGTGGCGCGCCGCTTCGTACTCCGAAGGTGCTGTGCGTCGTATGCCGCCCGCATCCGCTTGGGCGCGACCTGCCGCCAAGCCTCCTCCAGCACTCCCGCCAGCTGCCGGCGCCCGATCCGTGACAGCCGTACCAGCACGATCGGGTACTCACGATAGTGATCAGTGATGAAGAAGATCTTCGGCTCGGCTTGCAGGAGGTACTCCCGGTTAATCGGACTCATCTTCACTGCTAGAATCTCCGGGTCATCCCGGAGCCAGGCCATCAGTTTGCCCTTCACCCTGAGCGCCGGGGCGCTGGCATCACCACCCTTTCCACGTTGGGAAGTCCGCGAGCCAGATCTCGGACTGTGTCGAAGCTCGGGCTCATCGGCAATCAGGGTCGTGCATCTCAGGGTTCGTCGCGTCCACCTAATGGCTCGCGCATCAGCTGCAGACTGCGCCCAGCGCGATCAACGAAAAAGATGACCTAGCTTTCGCTTGAACTCGACCTTCCGGGCTTCAGGAGTGCCGTCCTCCAAACCCTTGCACTTGTGAGCCGCGTGCGCGTCCCAGCCCTCGGGCCACATCGCGAACTCCTTCTCCATGCAGGCCGGGCACAGCACGCGTTTGTGTACCAAGTCTGACGGACTGAGCACAGCAGCGTTCAGAATGGT
This sequence comes from uncultured Gemmatimonadales bacterium, assembly GCA_963812755.1. Lineage (GTDB taxonomy): Bacteria > Gemmatimonadota > Gemmatimonadetes > Gemmatimonadales > GWC2-71-9 > CAVVWJ01. The sequence goes on from CAWEWK010000015.1 coordinate 42,049, forward strand.
GCCGGTTCTACTGAGTTGCGGCTTCATGCAGACACCAAGCCTCTCACGATACTGGTCGGCGATGTCTAACGTCTTGCGCCTCTGCCTGCACCGTCACTCGGCCGTGCTATCAATCTGGACATTGCCCAGCGAGTCGATCTCGACCCATGGTTCAAGGCGGCTGACGTCTCGAATTGAGGCGCTCCAGAGTTCGTGCGGTTCTTTAACGGATAGCGGCTGTAGCCTTTCGCCGCACGAGGATCAAGACCTCAGAACGTCACCGGGTAGAGGGCGCCGCTCCCATCCATGTCGCCCGTATCGGCGTACGTCATCGGCTCCACGTCGTGAGCCAAGATGCGCCCATCAATCACGCGGCCGAGCACCAGTTCATGATCCCCGCTCCGCATGCTGCCGCTCAATGCGCAGTCGAAGTACGCCAGCGCGTCCTCTAGAATGGGCGCACCGTGCCGCCCCGGCCACCACCTCACCCCTGCCAGCTTGTCGTGGTCGCGCCCGGACTGCGTCCCAAACCGCCGCGCCAGCTCGAGCTGACCTCGCTTCAGCACGCTGATGGCAAATCCGCCGCCGCCGCGGAGGAGAGGATACGAGGCGTTTCCCGGGTTGATGCTCACTGCCAGCAGTAAGGGGTCGAACGACACCTGCATGACCCAGGCGGCGGTGAAGCCATCACGCCGTCCGGCATCCGCGACACCGACGACATACACACCGAGCGTGAGCTGGTGAAAGAGCGCTGCGATGTCATTCATACGCGCTCGCCCCGGAAGCGTGGACGACCTCATAATGCACCACGCCAACCTCCGGATCGATTAGACACTCGAGATCGTAAGGGTAGTAATGGGCTCGCTCGATGTCCGGACCAGCGTACGCCTCGTCGGTACCACGCCACGCCATACGCGCGCGATCATGTCCACATTCCTCGAAACCGGATGGTGTTGCCTACGACATGCGCCTCAGCTGCAGGCCCTCACGCTCGCGCCCTACCAACAATCACTCCTTACAGCGGGTACAGTCCAGCGCCGTGCCGATCATGGCGGCCCGGCCCTCCGCCGTTTGCACCCAGGGCCGGACTTGCCATGGGGGCTCGTGCCGCACGTGCTGCAGATGGCCGCATTCCAGTTCGGCCACCCAATTCCCCTCGGAATCTTCGTGAAATCCGACGATCCGCCGCCGCATACCTCCCCCGGCGAGATCTTCGTACGGGTGTGCCTAACGGCTAAGAGTCAGCGTCCCTAGTCGGCGTGTGCCAACGCCTCACTGCCGTTGGCGGCCCTGACAACAGATCAAGCAAAAACTAGACGCTGGGCGGGAGCCTGGCTATATGAGTGCCGAGCCCGCTCGCGTCGACCGCCCACCCGATGCCCGACTGTTCGACCCCAGTCGCCTACAGAAAAACGACACCGCCGCCGACAGTCGCGACTATCGGCCGCGGCTCATGCGTCCGTGATCCGGAGTGATCGGCTCCGGGTCACGCGGCCGGCCTCACCTCTCCAGGGCCGGTTCCACCTTCACCCGGCACTGGCGCAGTATCCGAGGTTCCGCGCGGCACTCTCAGCACCATACTGACACTGAGCCACGCACCCAGCAGCTTCCCGTCGTTTTGGTACCGCTGCCGGTTTCTGCCGTCCATCACCCGCACGGTCTGCACGATCTCGGCAGCCACCCGTTTCAGCTCCCGAGTCGCCCCGATGTGCGAGGCCCGCCCGTCGTGCCCCAGCGCCACGGCCACATCGAACTGGTCCAGCATCTGGACGAACTGCTCCAGCACCGACTCCGACAGGCCGTGCTTCACCAGCACTTCGCGATGGGTCTGCGCCTCGGTCGCCATACTCCGCGCCGCGGTCCGAAAGGCGAGCAAGGTGGACGCCCCCGGCTTGAACCTGAAGGTCTTCCCCAGCTCGTGCTCCTCGCTGGCGGCCCCGCGACCCACCTGGGCCAGGTGAGCGATCGGCACGTTCAGCATCGCTTGCCGCAGCTGTCGCTTCCGCGCCGCGGCGGCGCGCACATCGATGAATCCGTCCCGCTGCGCGGCTGCGAGCTGCTCCGCCTGACCCACCAGCTGCGCCAGCTTGGCTGCGGCGACACCGTAGCCCGCGTCGGTGTCGGGGTTCGCGCGACTGAACTCCAGCGCGCGAGTCCCCATCTCGATCTTCCTACGTGACATCCCGTCCATACGTCCTCCTGCTGTGTCGGCCGGAGGACGGCCGGGCATCCGCCGGCACCAGTGAGACTGCTGATGAATAAATGAAAGACCAAACCGGTCGCACCCGGTCGCGTACCGGTCGCGAGCTGGAGAACGCATCGAGCATGCCAGCCCTTGCACTAACAGAGCTGCTGCATGTCGCGCTTAGCCTGCGGTCGAATCGATTCCACCTGGCTCACCCGGTCGGAAACCTGGGCCGTTCACCCGAAGAGCTGGGACTCGCTGAATCAGAGCTGCTTCGTTTTCGGTAAGAGCAGTCGCGCGCGCATGCGTCTTGGCGCCTGCGCGCCTCGAGCCGCAACGTTTGCCTTTCCGCACGCGTCACCCCGGGTCACTGATCGCGCAAGCGCGACTGGTGACGCCCCATAGCCCACAACTCCCGAGTCGATCGCGGATTTTTCTAGCCCGTCCGGCGCAGCAGAGCTCGAGCGAGTCGCGCGGGTCGCGCGCACCGAACACGAATCATGGCAAACGAGTCTGAGAGGCACGCGCCCGCGCTCGGCTTGGAGCAATGGTGGACGGGATCCGGGCGATGCTATGCGATGATGGGACGCTGAAGCCGAGAACCGCGCGTTCGGATCTGAGAATCGGACGTTCGAGTCAGATGATCGAGCGATCGGCTCTTATGATCGACCGTTCGCAGCAGAGAGAGTCCCGACCGAAGCCCGCGAACTGTCCACTTTCGAGGCCGCTCAGCCCAATCCTCCCCGCATTAGGGTTGACAACGGCATCGGTAAGTTGAAACTTACGGTTACCCATGGCTACCGAATCGGATGTTTGGACTGCTTTGGGCGACTCGACGAGGCGGGCGATTTTCGAGCGTCTTGCTGACCGCTCCTGGACGGTCGGCGAGCTCGCCGCGGAGTTCCCGGTCAGTCGCCCGGCGGTCTCTCAGCACCTGAAGGTGCTGAAGGACGCTGGGCTGGTAGTCGACCAGGCGGCCGGCACTCGCCGCATCTACCAACTCAACCCAGCCGGCGTGGACGCCCTTCGCCGCCAACTCGACCGGTACTGGAACAGAGCCCTCGCAACCTTCAAGCAGATCGCCGAGCAACCAGAGGAGGCCTCATGACCACTGAAACCAAGGACACGTCTGTACGGACCCAGATCGTCGTCGCGGTACCCATCGAGCGGGCGTTCCGAGTCTTCACCGAGGAATTCGACCGCATCAAGCCGCGGGAGCACAACCTGCTCGCCGTCGACATCGCCGAGACGGTGTTCGAGCCGCGCGTGGGTGGTCATGTCTATGACCGCGGCGTGGATGGGAGTGAGTGCCGTTGGGCCCGCGTCCTCGCCTACGAGCCCCCTCACCGGGTCGTGATCGGCTGGCTGATCAATCCGCAGTGGCAACTCGAGACGAATCCCGAGAAAACCAGCGAGGTCGAGGTCCGCTTCGTTGCCGAGAGCCCCAAACGCACGCGGGTCGAGCTCGAGCACCGAAACCTCGACCGGCATGGCGAGGGTTGGGAGGCGGCGCGCGACGCCGTCCGCGACGAGGGCGGCTGGCCGCTCTACTTGCAACGGTTTGGCGACCTGCTAAAGGAATGAGAGCAACTGGCGTTGTCATCCCGAGCAGCGCGGTAGATCCCTCGCTTCGCTCGGGATGACACTCACTCCAGTCCCACCCGCTTGCCGTCCTTCAGCACCAGCTTCACGCGCCGCAGCGCGCTGATCTCCCGGGTAGGGTCACCCTCGACCGCGACCAAGTCGGCCAGCATTCCGGGAGCGATTTTCCCCAGCCGGTCATCCAGGTGCAGGATGCCGGCATTCCCGCTGGTGGCGGCGCGGAGAGCGGCGAGCGGCGTCATCCCGTATTCCACTAATAGCTCCAATTCCCGCACGTTCTCCCCGTGGGGAAAGACGCCCACATCCCCGCCGAAGCAGATCGGGACCCCCGCCTCCAGCGCGGCGCGGAAGCTGGCCCGCTTGGTCACCAGGTCCGGCGTAGGCGCGTCCCTGCCCTTCACCCACCCGCTGAAGTACAGCGCGTAGGCCTCGCTGGCGGCGAGGGTGGGACAGAGCGCGACCTTTCGCTGCCGCATCAGGCGGAAGACTTCCGGCGTTCCCTCGTCGCCGTGCTCGATGGTCTCCACCCCGGCCAGCACCGCCCGGCGCATCCCCTCGGCCGTCGTCGCATGGGCCGCCACCGGCCGTCCGCTTCCCCGCGCGGTCTCCACCAGCACTCGCAGCTCCTCCTGAGTGAACGTCGGCCGGGCCTCCCCCTTCGGGCCCCAGCGGTAGTCCGCGTAGACCTTGATCCAGTCGGCCCCATGCCCGATCTGGTCTCGCACCACTCGCGCGATCTGCTCCACCCCGGTCGCCTCCTCCGCGCCCTGGAGCGGATCGAAGGAATAGGCGGTGCGACTGGGAGCGTAGCTTCCGGTCGCGACGATGGCGCGGGTCGTCGCCAGAATCCGGGGGCCGGGCACGATTCCCTGCTCGATCGCCCGCCGGAGCTGGACGTCGAAGTCCCAGGCGCCTTCGGTGCCGAGCTCCCGCTCGGTGGTGATGCCGGCGCGGAGCGTACGCTCGGCGTGCGACACCGCCCGAGCCATGCGCAGGGCCGGCGGCTCCTTCAGGACCTGGTCGTCCCACAGGGCTTCGTTGTACGGGTGCAGGAAGAGATGGGAATGTCCTTCGATCAGTCCGGGGATGAGCGTAGTATTCGGTAGCTCGAGACGCTGCGCGTTCTGTGGAATGGTGACCCGCCCCACCGGTCCCACCGCCGCGATCCGCGAACCTTGCACCACCACTACCCAGCCGACCTGCGGGGCATCCGCGATCCCGTCCCACACGGCACGAGGAACCAGTACCAGCGGTGGCGCTGCCGGCGCCTCCTGCGCCCGAGCGGTCGCAGTGGCTGCAACGAGGAATGCAAGGCAGCGGAGTAATTGCCGGCTCATGTTTTTTATACCTTTGGTTGGAAGAATGTCATCCCGCCGTAAGCAACCAATAGCTGATAGCTGATAGCCGATAGCCCACAGCCCATAGCCCATAGCACCCCCCGAACGGGGGGTAAAAAAACTCCCCATCCCGGGAATACCCGCCGCAGCGCCGGAACCTCACCTTATCCAGCAGGCGATCAGACTCTGGAACGAAGGTGAGGATCAACATGCAGATGCTGAGCAGCGAACGGGAAGCTCGCTATTGGCAGCCGGTTCGGGGAAGTTCCGACTTCTTGTGCGAGCGCTTCGAGGGAGGATCGGGTCAGCCGCACATCCACGATGAATGGCAGATCGCGGTGGCGGAGGATCTCGCGACTCTCTCGCTCGGCGCCTACCGGCGTTACCCGCTGAGACCCGGCGACGTCGCCGTGGTCCCACCCCACGACGTCCATGGCGAGGCCGGCGGGGTCACCTGGAACATCCTGTATGTCGCTCGGGCGGTGATGCCCTGCTCACCCTTCCAGCGTCCGGTGATTTCCGACCCCGATGCCGCCGCGGAGTTTCTTGCCCTCCTGCGCCAGAGCGATGAGGGAAGCCTCGAGGGGGCGGAGTTTGTGGCCCGCGCCACCGATTGGCTTCGTCGCCTCCACCAGCGGCACACCGGAGCGAGCCGGCCTCCTTCGAGGGCTCGCCGGGAGCGTCCCGCGGTCGAGCGCACCCGGGTGTTCCTCCGGCAACGGCCCACCGAGCCGGTGAGCCTGGCTGATGCCGTGGCGGTCGCCGGAGTCGCACCCTCCCACCTGGTCCGGTCGTTCTCCCGCGAGGTCGGCCTGCCGCCCAAGAGCTATCACGCTCAAGTGCGTCTGGCGCTGGCCCGGAGGCTCCTGGCCGAAGGGAAGCCGGCGACCTGGGTGGCCTACGAGTGCGGGTTCGCCGATCAATCCCATCTGAGCCGGCGGTTCAAGCAGTGCTATGGTCTCACGCCCGGCGAGTTCCAGGCCCAATGCCGGCGGGCGGGCTCAGAGGGTTCTCACGCGGCATGAGCCCCGCCGGCACGAAGCTCGAGCTTTCCGAAGATTTTCGGGCCAGCCTCGCTGACCGGGGAATCGAGCTGCAGGAGGAGATCGGTCGCGGCGCCATGTCCGTGGTCTACCGCGGCATCGACCGGCGCCACGGGCGATCCATCGCCCTCAAGATCCTCAAGCCTGCCCGCTTCCTCGGGAGCCGATCCCGAGAACTTCCTCCGGGAGATCCAGCTGGCCGCCGGGCTGCAACACCCGCACATCCTGCCGGTGTACGACTCCGGTACGGTGGATGGCATTCCGTTCTATGTGATGCCCTTCGTCGAGGGAGAGTCCCTCCGGCATCGCCTGCACACCGGTCCCCTTCCGATAGGCGATGCGCTCCGGATCGCGATCGAGGTTGCCGATGCGCTCCGGTACGCTCACGCCCACGGCGTCGTGCACCGCGACATCAAGCCCGAGAACATTCTGCTCGAGGCCGGCCACGCGGTGGTGGCCGACTTCGGCGTCGCGGTGGCGTTGAGTCCGCTGGGTGACGACCCCGAGCCGGGCGCCGGCCTGGTGGGAACGCCCGACTACATCAGCCCGGAGCAGGCGAGCGGCGATATAGTGGTAGACGGACGAACCGACCTCTACGCTCTCGCCTGCATGCTCTATGAGATGTTGGCGGGAGTACCGCCGTTCCGGGCGCGGACCGTCAAAGCAACCATCGCCCGGAGATTTCTGGGCCCGCCGGTTCCCCTCCGTCAACGGCGGCCCGAGGTTCCCGAGGCGCTCGCGGAGGCGGTAGAGAAGGGGCTGACCTTCGACCCCGCCGGCCGATTTTCCAGTGCCGCGGACTTCGAGGAGGCCCTGGCCGCGGTGGAGCGTCGCTTTAGGAGCGGGCTCCCGATCCGGAGTTGGCGGAGCCGCGGCATCACCTGGGGAGGAAGTGCGCTGGTCCTGGGAGCGATGGCCTTCCTCGCGATGGAGACCCACGGGCAGCCCGCCCGCCTCGATCCCCGCCGGGTGGTCGTGGCCGCCTTGAGCAACGAGACGGGGGACAGCGCCCTGGCACCGATGGGCCAGCAGGTCGCCTCCTGGATCACCGACCGGCTGGCAGGCACGACCGGGATCGCAGTGGTCACCTCCGCCACCGTGGTCCCGGCCCAGCACGATCTCCATTTGGCCCTGAGCGATGCCGATGATCCCGCCCGCCTGCACGAGCTCGCCGCCGAGACCCGTGCCGGAACCCTGATCTCCGGGTCCTATTATCGAGGCGTCGGCGGCTCCATCGAGTTCCACCTCGAGATCACCGACGCCAACTCCGGACGGCTCCTCCGGGCCATCGGCCCCGTCACCACCGGCAGCCAGCCCGAGCGTACCGCCGTCGATCTGGGCCGAATGGTCGGCACGGCGATCGAGAGTCTCCTCCGACGGCGGGCTTGACCTGGCCCATTCAGTCGATGTGGATCAGCCCGCGGGTGAGGGCCACCGTGACCGCCCCGGTGCGGTCGGCCACGTCCAGTTTGGCGAAGATGTTCTTGAGGTGGATCTTGACGGTCTCGTCCATGCGCCCGATCGCCTGGGCCACTTCCTTATTACTGAACCCTCGGGCCACCAGCTGGAGGACCTCGATCTCGCGCTCGGTGAGATCGCTCCGCTCCGGGTATTCTGCCAGCCGGCTGGCCACTCCGACCGGAATCACTCGCTCGCCGCGGAGCACGGAGCGGATAGCGGTGATGACGTCGGTAAGCAGCATGTCCTTCAGCAGGTAGCCGCGGGCCCCGACGCCGAGCGCGCGCCGGATGTCTCCATCGCCTTCGTAGGTCGTGAGCGCGAGAATCCGGGCTTCGGGGAACTCCTCCGTGATGATCCGGATGGCGTCTACCCCGCCCATCACCGGCATCCGCAGATCCATCAGGACGACATCGGGCCGGTGCTCCCGGTAGAGTGCCACTGCCCGCTCCCCGTTTTCCGCCTCGGTCACCACCTCCAGATCCGGCTGCTGGCCGATGACTGCGGCCAGCCCGGCCCGGACCACGGGGTGATCATCCGCGATCAGGACCCGATAGTGTGCGGCGCTGGTGTCGGAAGCTTCGGTCGGGGTCATTGGTTCAGGCGATCGCGGCATACTTCAAGAAACGGCACGAGGATGCCGGAGGCAATTCCCCGTTCGGGGAGTATTGGCCGGCCGGCATTGGCCGGGGCTGGACTCAGGCCGAACCGCCTGCAATTCTTGACCATAGACCTCGAGACTCCAACCACTCAGCGGTGCCGGCGACTCCGGACCACGCGACGGCGGAGGTAGGTCAGGCGTTGCCTCTTCAGATGACTCCGATCACCGAGCGGCCGTTCAGGCGTTCCACCGCGCACGCGCTGGTGGGCGGCGCGTTGGTGGTGTGCCTCACCTACGTCTGGTATCGCCTCCAGCTCGACGTCGCCACCGCCGCGCTCCTGAACCTTATCGCAGTCGTGCTGCTGTCCCTCATCGGTACCTTCGTGTCCTCGGCGCTGGTCTCCCTCGCTGCTGCGCTGAGCCTGCACTACTTCTTCATCGCTCCGGCGTTCTCCTGGTGGTTGGACGATCCGCTCGACATGGCCGCGTTGGCCGCCTTCCTGACCACCGCGCTGATCGTCACCCGATTGCTGTCCAAGGTGCGCCAATCGCTGCGCGAGGCGCAGCGAGCTCAGGAGGAGCTGCGACTCGCCATCGACACCATTCCGGCCCTGGTCTGGTCCACCCGGCCGGACGGCTCCGATGAGTTCAGCAATCAGCGCTGGCTGGAGTACACCGGTCTCTCCCGGGATGACGCGCACGACTGGGGCTTCACGGCGGCGATTCATCCCGACGACTACGAGCGGCTGCTGCCCCACTGGTCGGAGAGCTTCAAGGACGGGGTGCCCATCGAGGATGAAGCGCGCCTGCGTCGGTCCGACGGGGTGTACCGCTGGTTCCTGCAACGCGCGGTTCCCTTGCGCGACGGCCTGGGCCGGATCGTCAAATGGTACGGCACCAGCACCGATATCGACGACCGCAAGCAGGCGGAGGAAGCGGCCCAACGGGCGCAAACTCAGCTGCGCCGGGTGCGGGAGCGTGCGCTCCGGACTCGCTTTGCCGCGGTACTCGACGAGCGCACCCGGCTCGCGCGCGAGATCCACGACACCCTGCTCCAGGGCTTCACCGGTATCGCGCTGAAGCTGGTGGCGGTGGCCAACCAGCTGAGCGGGTCGCCGGAGGCGAGCGCCGCGCTCCGCGACGTCATCGCACTGGCTCAGAAAACCCTCGGCGACGCCCGCCGCGCCGTGTGGGACCTTCGGACGCCGCCGACCAACGAGGGCGACTTCGCCACCGGGCTCCGCCGCCTGGCGGAGGAGAGCGTGCGCGGGACCGGGCTAACGCTCGAGTTCAAGGTGGAAGGCGTGCCCCGCGCGATCGACGCCGACGTCGAGGCCGCGGCCGTCCGCGTCGTGCAGGAGTCCATCAGCAACATCGTGAAGCATGCCGGCGCTCAGAGAGTGCGGGTGGGACTCTTCTTCGACGCGCGCCGCCTGCGGTTGTCGGTGCGGGACGATGGCCGCGGCTTCACCGTGGAGCCGAACCTCCAGGCCTATGGCGGTCACTGGGGGTTGCTCGGAATGCGCGAGCGCGCCACTCAGCTCCACGGTGTGCTCAAGGTCCGGAGCACCCCGGGTCGGGGCACCGACATCGTGCTGCTGGTCCCGGCCACGACGCCCTAGTCACGCCCTGGACTGGAAAATCCCGTCCACCAACTCGACCAGCATCTCCGGGGAGAAGGGCTTGGGCAGGCAGCGCACCGGCGCCAGGTCAGACTCGGCGAGCCAGGCGAAGGGATCGCCGGACATGTACAACACTGGAATGTTCCGGTGACGCTCGGCCATCTGCCGCGCGAGCTCGACGCCTCCCACTCTCGGCATCCGCAGATCGGTCAGCACCAGATCGATGCCGCCGGTCCCGCCATCGAGCAGCTCGAGGGCCTCCGCGCCATCGCCGGCTCCGAGTACCCGGTACCCGGCGCTCTCCAGCGCGCGTGCCGCCATAGATCGAACCAGACTTTCGTCGTCCACTACCAGGATGGAGAACTCCTCAGCGCTCGACATCTCAAGCCCTCGCTTCGGATGGTATCGGGGTGAGACGATCTGGTGCGGCGGGGCCCGGGATCGCCGTGGCCTCCACGGTGAAGGCCTGAGATCGCGCGAGGGACCGGAGCTCACCCAGGAGCAGATCGGGAGGGTACCGTTTCCGGAAGCGCACGACGTAGCGGATGGTCTGCCCGTCTTCGTCCAGGCTCTCGTTCATCACGCGCCAATGCTTGGTGCCGCGCTCGAGGCGAGCCTCGATGGCATGGCGCACCTGCCCCAGATCCCTTCCCCGAATGGTGAGATACCCTGAATCAGCCTGAGCCAAATCAGGCTGGTGATGCCGGTGGTGTGGGTGTGCGGGATGTCGCGGATTGCCGGTGATGCGGAAGGGGCTCCGGGAGAGCAGGAGTACCATCAGGGAGAAGATCACGCTGATAGCCAGCGCGATGTCCAGCGCCTGGCCTCCGGCCGCCAGCCCGATGGCCACCGCCACGAACACATACACCGCGTCGTTGGTGTTCTTGAGTGAATTGCGAAACCGCACTGCCGTCGCGACGCCCGCCAGACTGAATGCCATCGCCAGACTGCCTTGAATCACGATCAGAATCCCGGCAATCGTCGGGGCCAGGATGATGCTGCTGTGCATCACGCTGGGGTCGTAGTCCTCGGGCGGCTTGGTCAACATGTAGGCCACCGCCACCGGCAGGGTCAAAAGAATGGCTCCGATCATCGCCAGCGCGGTGGCGGCAACGGCGCCCCACTGCCACTCGACCACCGGCTCCAGCTCTCCCAGTTGTCGGGTGACCTTCCGCTGGTGGTGCCCCACCCCGCCCGAAGCGCTCTGGCTCGCGCTGTCGGCTGATACCTCCTGCTTGAGCATCGTGCTGTCCGCCGCTGCACCGCCGACCGGTGCCCCCTGCGCGGACGCTGCGCCGGCCCCCGCCAACCACAGCAGTAGCGCGACGCCGAACGTCCGATTCAGTCGGGTGGTCATGCGACACCATACACGGCGCTATCCAGGCCGCATTGTGCCTTGTTGATCCCCCGATCAGGGGAGTGTCTTGCTGAGCCCGACAGGGGTATCAAGCACGTCCAAGACGGTGGACGCTCGCCCCGGCAGCTTGGTGGCAACCTTCAGAAGGGAGATGCAGCTCATGTGGACTCTGAGAACGATGCTGGTGGGCCTGGCAATCCTGTCGGCCGGGTGCGGTGCGGCGCGCTCCGCCCCGCAGGCGACCGCGCCCAGCCCAGCCCCCAGCCAGGCGGACCGGGGCAAGACCCGGGTCGAGATCGACAATCAGAACTTCAACGACATGACCATCTATCTGATCGAGCCGGGCACCCGCGTCCTGCTCGGGTCGGTAACTGGTCTCACCAAGACCACGCTGACGATTCCGCGGGGAGGCGTAGGGGGTGACTGGAAAGTCGTTCTGCTGGCGGATCCGGTCGGCGGCTCCTCTCCGATCCGCACGCCGAGCCTCCTGGTCGCACCGGGCCAGAGTGTCTTCTGGACCATCGGCGCGAACTCGGCCGACTCCTTCGCCTCCGCTGGATAGAGCAGCACCGCATGGCCGCCCGCCCAGGCCCCGGCGCCATCCTAGATCGCCTGAGCGGGCTGCTCACCGTCGCTCTCTTCGCGGGGGCCATCGCGCTGCTCCACCACGACCTCGCCGCCTACAGCTACCACGACATCACTCGGGCGGTAAAGGCCACCACCGGAGCGCAGCTCGGGTGGGCGGTCATGCTGACTGCGCTGGCCTACGCCGTGCTCCCGGGATACGACGCGATGGCCCTGAGCTACGTTCGCCATCCGCTGCCGCTGCACCGCACCGCCTTCGGCTCCTTCATCGCCTACGCGTTCAGCCAGATGCTGGGGTTTCCCCTGCTCACCGGAGGCTCGGTGCGCTATCGGCTGTGGTCGTCCTGGGGACTCTCCAGCGCGGAGATCGGAAGCGCCGTGGGCTTCGTCGCCTTCAGCTTTACTCTCGGCATGCTGGTGGCGAGCGGGGTGGTCTTTACTCTGGAGCCGGCGAGTTCCGCGGCGCTGCTCAAGCTGCCGTTCGCATCGCTGCGCCCGTTGGGGGTCTTCAATCTGGTGCTGGTGGGCACCTACGTGGTGTGGAGTCTGCTGTGGCGGAAACCGGTGTCACTCAAGGGCTGGGCCATACCGGTGCCGGCGCCCCGGGTGGTCGCGGCCCAGGTGCTGGTCCCGGCCCTCGATTGGGCCCTGGCCGGCGCGGCGCTGTACGTCCTGCTCCCCAGTGGTCACGGCCTCAGCTTCCTGACCTTCCTGGGGATCTACCTGCTCGCGCAGTTCACCGGGCTGATCAGTCATGTCCCGGGCGGTTTGGGCGTGTTCGAGTCTCTGATGGTGGTGCTGCTCAAACCGTACCTGAGCACCTCGAGTCTCCTGGGCGCTCTCATCGCCTACCGGGGAGTCTACTACCTGCTTCCCTTCGCGCTGGGAGTGGTGCTGCTCGGCGCGTACGAGCTTCGTCCCTATGGGGCTCGCGCCGCCGGCGTGGTCCGCACCTTCGGTGGTTGGGTTCCCCGACTCCTGCCCCAGGTGCTCTCGGCCGCCGTCTTCCTGACCGGCATCATTCTGCTCGTGTCCGGAGCAACGCCGGGCGTCCATGAGCGCATCACCTGGTTGGGTCAATTGCTGCCCCTCGGCGTCATCGAGCTCAGCCACTTCACCGCGAGCCTCGCCGGGGTGGGGCTCCTGGTGTTGGCCTGGGGACTGTGGCACCGGCTGGACGCCGCCTATGGCCTCACCGTCACGCTGCTGGGCGCCGGCATCGCCGCTTCCCTGCTCAAGGGCGCCGACTGGGAGGAAGCATCCGCGCTTCTGATCGTGCTCGGCGCCTTGGTTCCCGCCCGGCGGCATTTCTACCGCAAGTCGGCTCTTTCCGCTGAGCCCCTCGAGCTCGGCTGGGTGCTGGCCATTCTCGCGGTGGTCGGCGCCTCGATCTGGCTCGGCCTGTTCGCCCACAAGCACGTGCCCTACCGCAACGAGCTGTGGTGGCAGTTCGTGCTCCACGGCGACGCGCCCCGGTTCATGCGCGCGACCGTGGGAGTGCTGGGCCTGCTGCTGGTGCTGGGACTGATGCGACTGCTGCGGCACACGGTACCGGGGATCCGGCTTCCCGACCCGGCCGAGCTCGACCGCCTCGGCCCGGTGCTGGACGCATCGTCGAGCTCTTCGGTCAACCTGGCCCTGCTGGGCGACAAGGCGTTGCTCTACAGCCGGAGCGGTCGCGGCATGTTGATGTACGGCGTCTCCGGCCGCAGCTGGGTCGCGTTGGGGGATCTGATCGGCAGCGAGGATGAGCAGGGAGAGCTGGCCTGGAAGCTCCGGGAGCTGGCCGACCGCCATGGTGGATGGACCGTGTTTTACGAGGTCGGAGTTGAGCACCTGCCGCTGTACATCGATCTGGGGCTGACCCTGATGAAGCTGGGCGAAGACGGCCGGGTGGCGCTGGCGGATTTCTCACTCGACGGGAGCAACCGCCGCAGCCTGCGCCGCACCCAGCGACAAATGGAGCGGGCGGGCGCCACGTTCGAAGTCGTCCCGCCCGAGCTGCTTCCGCCTTTGCTTCCCGCCCTTCGTGCCGTGTCCGACGCCTGGCTTCGAGAAAAGCGCACCCGGGAGAAGGGATTTTCCCTGGGGAGATTCGACGAGCACTATGTGGTCCGCTTCCCCACCGCGCTGGTACGCCTGAACGGCGAGATCGTCGCCTTCGCCACCGTGTGGACCACCCGATCGAAAGCCGAGCTGTCGGTCGATCTGATGCGGCACACCCCGCAGGCCCCCGGTGGAGTGATGCAGTTCATCTTCACCGAGCTGATGCTCTGGGGCCAGGCTCGCGGGTACCAGAACTTCCGGCTCGGCATGGCACCCCTCGCCGGGATGGAGAGCCGGGCCCTCGCTCCGCTGTGGAATCGAGTGGGGGCATTCATGTACCACCACGGTGAGCATTTCTACAACTTCCAGGGTCTCCGCGAGTACAAGAGCAAATTCGATCCCATCTGGGAGCCCCGCTATCTCGCGTGCCCCGGCGGACTCGTCCTGCCCCGCATCCTGGCGAACATCGCCACGCTGATCGGCGGCGGCTTGAAGGGTGTCGTGGCGAAGTAAGCGGCATGGACACTGCAACAGCGAACCACCTTAGTGTTCCGTGTCTCCGTGGTTTGTAGTTGCAGTGGCGGAGCGCAGTACGGAGCGGCGCTGTGCGATGGCTATGATGGGACGGCCTTCAAGATCAGATTAGCTACCTCCTTCCCATCACTTCCCGAGATCCGATGCCCGCCGGTGTGAGTATCCAGCCGGGTCAGGGTGGTGTCCAGTCTGCTGCACAACGAATTGCGCTCGCTGGTCCCGCGCACGCAGAGCAGCGGCATTCCCCGCAGCTTCTGGACTTCCGGCAGTACCGGCAGATCTCCCGGATGGGAGATGGTCAGAACCACGTCGACCGGATGGAACTGAAAGCTGGCCCGGTCCTCGAGGCCTAAGAAAGCGACCAGGACGATGCGGTGCCGCAGCTCCGGGCTCAGGCGGGAGATCATGAACGGCAGCAGGTTCGCGCCATGGGAATAGCCGATCAGCAGTACCCGCTCTTTGTGCCAGGCGGCCAGGTAGCGCTCCAGCAGGCGGCTCAGATCGGCCGCCGCGCCGTCCGGCGTGCGGGTGGTGGAGACGTACGAGGGCGTGTCGAATCCGACCACCGGAATTCCTTTGTCCGCTATCACGCCGGCCATCTGCTTGTCTACCGTGACCCATCCACCGTCTCCGCTGAGGATCACCGCCAGCAGCGAGCCCGATGGGCTTCGAGCCGGGGTCTCCACCACCGGCAGTCCGGCGATTCCGGTCGCTAGGTTCGACGCACGCGATTGGGCGAACACCCTGCTGACCGGCCCCAGTGGGGCCGGCCATGAAGGTGAGAGCAAGCAGCATCCGTGCGAAGTCACGTCGGCTCAACTGTGGCTCCTGTTCTTGAGCCACGCCGGCGTCTTGGCCTCGGGGTCCACCTTCAGGCGGATCCACATCCCCGAGTGTGCCTGGCCCGGAACGCCACTGACGATTCGGTAGTTGCCGCTCGGCGCCGCGGTGAATCGGATCACGTCCTCGCCATGGAGCGGCAGGCCTTGGCTCAGGTTTTTGGTCGCTGCATGGGCGATGGCGGGCTGATCGATCCGCGATGGGATCGGGCCGGTATCGCCGATGACCGCGGCGCTGTGGGGTAGACTGTCCTGATTTACAAAACTCAGCACCACGGTACTGTTGGCCGGGACCACCAGCGTCGCCTTCCCGTTCCGGTAGCCATTGAAGTTGAGCCGGCTGTGGCCTCGCGGCTCGCCCGCCACCAGCTTGAAGGTCACGGTGTTGGCCTTGGCGTCGTAGGAAAGCCACTTGTGCGCGTGCTTCGCCGGTCCGGGCCGGGGACTCTGGTGATGCACCGCGGTGGTGTCCGACGGCGCGGGGGACTGCGGCGGCGGCACCGTCCCGGTCAGCGTCAGCGCAACAGTGGCGATTCCTGGTAAAGCGTTGGTCATCATCTTTCAAATCCCTTCTCTCAGAGTAGCTCGTACGCGATCACGGTGCAGACCACCGTCATCACGACGAGGGCACAAAGGAAGCAGCCATCGGCCAGCCGCTCGAGCCTGCGCCGCTTGCTTCTGGACCGCGAGCGCAGGCTGGCGTATGCCAGGATGCAGGCCAGCAGAAAGAGCACGGCATCGCCGGCGAGAATGTTGTCGGTCGGTGTGCTCCCGTGTTGGAGATGAAGCACCACCTGAATCAACCCGATGACCGTGAGGCAAACACCCACCAGAGCTGCCGAGAGGCCGACGATGTGGACCGCCAGGTCGGTATCGGCCTGGCGGTCCTGCTCGTAATCCGAGTCGTGGTTCATGCGGCTGTCGCCGAGATGCTAGGCTCGGTTCGCCGGCGGGAACTTGTGGAAGATCCTGGCGACCGCCTGCGAGAGCTGATCGCTGGCATGCTCCGGGTTACTGACCGGGAGACGGAGCACGTCCTGGGCCTGGCCCTGCCACACAGCTCGATGGGTCTTCGCATCGACCAGTGACACGACCACTGTTCCATCGGTGTAGCGGGCGATCTCCCGGGTATCCATCGGCCAGGCTACGCCAAAGCGGTAGTAACGCCAGCCCCACCCTCGTCCCCACGGCCAGCCGGTGTTGTACACCTCTTGGTAGGTGCGGTCTACTACCCCGTAGCCCACTAGGAGGTCGGCCTGATCGCGGCCGGCCTGGGTCAGCCCTTTCTTGCCGAGCTGGAACGCCACGTCCTCCCGGACGCGATCGTCCAGCAACTGGTGCGTCAACCTTTCGGGCCGCGGCACCATCGCGAATGTCCGATACTGAGAGAACTGAACCGACGTGTTGTAATCGGTGGAGATTCCTTCCGCGCAAGCCGCCATGGCCAGGACTCCAGCACTGAGCACCATGGTTTGCAGTTTCAACATCCTCTACTCCTTTGCTCACTGACAGTCCCAACTGGGCTGCGATCCGTCCGCACCATGCGGCGGCAGCCCGTCGTCGCCTCCAACTTGTCAGCCATCATGGCACGGAGGCTTGCATCGCAGTGCTCCCCCGATCAGGGGGCGGGTTCAGCCGGCGCTCCGCTACCTCGACCAGCTGCCGCTGCCACTCCCGAATGGCGAGCTGCAGGGCACTGGGCCTTTCGAGCGGCTGCCCGGGTCTCGAGCTGATAGGCATGATCTGCTCCTGAGCTGGGTTTGAACCGGACTTCTCTCCGGTCCGGCTCAACCTGGCACACTGGTAGTGACGGGGCTTGAATAGGGGTGATACCCCGAATGGGCGCTACGGCTATGGCTATCCGCATCGGTGCGAGGACCGTGGCGTCGGACCAGATAGCCTAGCCGATAGCTCCCAACAGGGGGATCAGCCCCGTCCAATCGCACAACCGGGAGGCCTCCCATTTCTGAACTCTCGAGAGTGGCGCTCGTGCGCCGCAGAGATATAGGCTGATTGGCAAGGAGTAGAGATTATGCGCAGCGTTCTCCTCACGATGCTCTTGGGCATCGGAATTGGTTCCCAACTCTCGGCCGCGGACCCGCCCGGGCGCATTGGCCGAGTGAGTTATCTGGATGGATCGGTGTCACAACGAGCCGATGAAAATGAAGACTGGGCTGCCGCCACTCTGAATTATCCGGTTACCACCGGTGGCGGGCTGTGGACCGACGCGCGTGCTCGCGCCGAAGTCCATGTTGGATCGTCGGCGGTTCGCCTGGGTCCGGAAACCCTAACGGATTTTGTCGAGGTGGACGACCACACCACTCGGATCCGCGTCACCCAGGGCTCGCTGTACCTCCGGGTCCGGCAGCTCGGTAGCGGCGACGCCTACGAGATCGATACTCCCAATGGGGCGGTCTCGATGCTCCAGGGAGGCCACTATCGGGTTGATGTCTCCTCGGATGGCTACCGCAGTACGCTCACCGTGCGCGATGGTGACGCCGAGATCTCCACCGGCGGCGGCGCCACGGTGTCGGTACGGCCGGGTGAATCCATGGCGATCACCGGATCCAACTCGGCCACTTCTACCATCAGCCTGGTCGCAGTGGACGACTGGGAGCGTTGGTGTCAGGGCCGTGACCATGACGAAGACGCGTCGCTGTCCTTGCGCTACCTGTCTCCGGGTTTCGTCGGATTCGAGGCTCTTGATGCATACGGCACCTGGGAGATCGACGACTTTGGGCCGGTGTGGGTCCCGAGGGTCGCGGTCGGTTGGGCTCCCTACCGGTTGGGACACTGGTCGTGGGTGACCCCGTGGGGATGGACCTGGATCGATCAGGCGCCGTGGGGGTTCACGCCCTTCCATTATGGACGGTGGGCGTTCCGGCGGGACCATTGGGCGTGGGTGCCGGGAACCATCGTGCCCGCTCCGGTCTACGCACCCGCGTTGGTCGCCTTCCTGGGAGGGTCGGGCTTCGATCTCTCGGTCGCCGTGGGCGGTGGCAATGTGGGGTGGTTCCCTCTCGCGCCGGGTGAAGTCTTTGTCCCGTCGTATCGGGTCACTCAGACCTACATCCGCAACATCAACGTCACCACGGTAAAGGTGAGGGACATCGATTTCTCGCACCTCGACGTAGCGAGAATGAGATTCGCCAACCGCGGTATTTCCGGCGCCATCACCGCAGTGCCGCGAGAGACCTTCCTCAGGAGCGAGCCGGTGGAGCGGGCCGCCATCCGCATGCCCGCGAGCTCGCTCAGCCGGGCGACGGCGATTGGCGCGCCGCGAAGGGTGGCTCGACCTCCGCTGCATGCGACCGCCACTCCCAGCCGGCCGGCCGAGCCGGTGCTCCAAAGAGCGTGGCAGGTCGAGCGCGAGCAGGCGGTGACCCGCCAGGCCGCCGAACGCACGGCGCTCGAACGCCGCCAACAAGAGCAGCTCCGTCGCCCGCCGTCCGGGGTGTCGCAGGAAGAGCTGCAACGGCGTCAGATCGAGGAGCGGCAGGCGATGGCCCGGCGGCATCAGGTGGAGACAGACGACATCGAGCGGAGGTACCGTAGACAACACGCTTGAAATCACTGTCATCCCGAGCGAAGCGAGGGATCTACTCAGCGACTTGGAAAGTTGCTGAGTAGATCCCTCGCTTCGCTCGGGATGACAGAGCGGCGCGTCAAGTATTCGGATCGATCTCGCCTTCAGGATGATCCGCCCAATGTCCCGGAATCCAGGACCACCAGTGGTCGCTGAACCCCCAATGTCCCTCGTCCCAGCGCGCCTTGGGCTCCGGCGGGCTGAGCCAGCGTCCCGGCACCCATACCCATCCACCATGGGGTGTGGTCTGGGGATCTCCCTGCAAGTCCCAGAAGCCGTGGATCCAAACCGCGTGCGCTGAAGGAGCTGATCCTGCTCGGGTTTCCTTCAGTCGCGCGGGCGCCTTCACCGGCCGCTTCGCGCGGTACACGCTGGCACTCACCTTCTGAATGCGGACGGTGTCCGTTGACGATTGTGCCGCTGCAATGTGACTCGCGCCGTGCGAGAGCGCGGCTGCGAGAACGATGGCAGAGACGTGGCGTGCTTTGATCGACATCAGTCTACTCCTCTCTTCAAGTGGTCAGAACATGAATCCAGTGCCCAGGTACAGCGCGGTCCGATCCTCTCCGTGCGCCAACGCGATGCTGACCGTGTTGCTCCGATTCAGGTAGGCGAACCAGAGACCGCCGCCGAACGAGGTATGCCACTTGTCCGACGACTCGCCGGTCTGCCATACCCGGCCGGCATCGGCCAGGCCGAACACTCCCCATTCCCCGGGCAGAAACGCATAGAACCGCGACAGGCGAAGCCGCAGCTCGGCGTTGCCGTAGGCCGAGGCATCGCCCAGGAAGCGGGATGCGAAGAGACCGCGCAGCGTGGTGCCGCCCCCGATGGACGCGGCGTCTTGAAAGGGGAAGCGGCCCCACACCCGTTCGCCCCCTACCCGAAGCGCCAGCGTAGGCTGGAGCGGGAGCGGCGCCGACAGGTACGTGGCCGCGGCTCCGTGGATTTCTCCGAAGGTGGAGGTGACGTCCCAGATGGCGGGGTACAGCCCGCCTCCCGCAGTCAGGTGCACGCCCCGCGTCGGAGCTGCCACCGTATCCCGGGTGTCGTAGGTGAGCGACCCCTCGGCTCCCACCTGGCCGAAGTTGCCGGATCCGTAGGGACGAACCTCGCGGATCAGGGAGGGTCGGTCGAAGTCGCTGGTCGAGTACCTCAGCGAAGGCCCGACTCGGGCGCTGAGGTGATTCCCAATGCCCCATCCCATCGCCGCGCTCAGCTCGTAGTCGCGCTGGTACGCCTTGTAGAAGTTGCTCGAGGCGGTGAACGGGGTCTCGTTCCCGAAGCCGAAGAACCGGAGCACATCGAACCCCGAAGCCCGGGCCCCGAACAGGAAGTGGGTCGCCGAGTTTTCCCGAGAGAAGTCTCCCAGGATTTCCCCGGCAAAGGCGTCCGCGTCGGTGGAGTAACCGCCCCGGAAATCGAGCCGGGAAGAGTAGGGATCTCGCCGGAAGCCGTAGTCGAAAAGGGTTGCCCCGGCACCGAGAGAGACGCCGTCGCCGGACACGATGCCGGCCCACGGCAGCCACCGGTGACCCCAGTCCCGCGGTGCCGCCCGTGAACTGTTGGAGTCTGGCTGCTGGTAGTGGCGGCGATCAATGGTCGGAGGATGCGACCCGGCCAGCTCAACGTCCGGGTATGTCGCGTAGACCCGGGTCCGATCGCCCGAGAGGGTGTCCAGGACGACCTTGGAGTCAGCCGCAGCAATGATCCTGAGCTTCGGCCCCTTGCCCGCCCCCTGCACGAAAACGCTGTCGAGGCCTCCACCCAGGAAGAGCCGTACCTCCTTGGTGATGCTCTGGGAGAATCGGCGGTGAAAGTACGGGTCGGCGCCTGATTCACCCTCGCCGATGGCTACATCCAGAGTGCCTTCGCGCCCTCGCGTCACCTTTACGATTTCACTCGCATCGGTTCCGTAGACCTCTGCGTCGAGCGCGAGCATCCGATACAGCTCGCGCGTGCCTTCCCGAAGCCGGTCTCGTCGGCTTTGCAGCGCGCGGGTGAGTTGCGCACCATCCCGAGCGTAATACGCCTGCGGGAGGTGCCGGACGGCGTCCGCGATAACGGAGTCGCTGAGACGTGACTGGAGCCCCTGGGCCACCGAATCCCAGGTCGGCCAATCCAATTCGCTTAGGAGTCGCCGATCGATGTATCGCGCCCGGTAGTTCAGACGCACCATGCTGGGATAGCGGGGTCCGAAGTCCACCAGGACAGGGTCTCGCAAATAGGCGAGATCCACCAACAGCCCGGTGTACCTGGCGAAATCGTGGTCCCGATCCACCGGAAGCGGCTCCCAGGGAGCGCTCTTCTCTTCTCCTTGCTTGAGCCAGCGCCATTGCGGCTCGCCCCGATCGTTGTCGCCGAGAAACACGTCCATCAGTCGGGCGGCAAGAAATGCCCGGCTGTCCACCCGCTCGCGCGGATCGCCGGCAAGTCGGCGGTAGAGCTCGTCCGTGTCGGCCACCTTGCGGGTTCCTTGGAAGGCGGCAGGCTCCCCATCGGCCTTGGGCGCCGGTCGCTCCTCCAGGGTCCCGATCATCCCGGCGAACCGCCGCCGGAATTCACCGAGTGCGGGATCGTCGGGCATGACGAAGAGCTGGAGTGGTGTCGTCCGGACCCCCACGGCCTCGAGCAACCGGGTGGAGACGAGTGCCGCGGCCGGGTAGTACGCGCTGACCTCGTCCTGCAATGCACGACCCACCACAGTGCGTTGGAGGTCCGGGGGGAGTACCCGAGTGGCGGTCTTGTCCACCGAGCGGAAGTCGAACTTGCGCCCGTCGGCCGCTTCCAAGTGGAGTGAGGTGGTCTGGGTGCCGCCACCTGATCGAACCGGTCGGAGGCCACCCGCATAGTGCTGCAGGTCCAGGACCTCTACCGGCACCGGCGTGGCCCACAGTTGACGGTAGTCGCTGCCCATCAATGCCCGGTGCAACCAGCCGTGGGCGTAACGGGGATCGATGGCGACGGTGTCGAGGCCGATGGAACCCGGGAGCGAATCCGGGGGCGCCTGCGCGGCGAGCGGAGTGACCACCGAGCTCAGAACCATCGTCACGTGGATCCATTTGGATCGCATTCCAACTCCGAGCCTCTCTGTCATCGCTCGAAGCTGCGTCGCTGGGGGTGGGGATGCTTGGATTGGGATGCTCCCCCGGTTGGGGAAGCCCTGGGCTGGTGCATCCCCCCGATCGGGGGAGCAAGGTCACACAAGCCGCTCCCGACCTGCACGGGTATTCTGCCCGGGATGACCTCGAGCTCCCGAACCTGCGCGCGGGTAGTCCTGCTCCTCATGGGAACCGGCTGTGCACCGGGAATTCCCCAGAGTGGGGGTGGGCCGGTGGCGCCCTCGGCTCCGAGCAAGCTGTGGACACCGGTCAGCGGCGCCGGGCGAATCGAGGACACGCTGCGAACCGGTACGCTTCCGGCTTCTCTTGCCGCGCAGGCGCCGCAGCTCACTCTGGCCGGGATCATCGACCTCGCCCTCCGCAACAACCCAGCGACCCAATCGAGCTGGGCCCAGGCCCGGGCCGCGGCCGACGCCTACGGCGGAGCGCGGGGCGCCTACTTCCCTACCGTGGACGCGTCGCTGACCTCCTTGAAGAGCGAGCAGTCGGGCGGAAAGCTCCAGTACAGCGGTGTGGGCACCTCGACCCGCTCGCAGCTGATTCCGTCGCTCTCCCTCAACTACACGGTGTTCGACTTCGGCTCCCGCGGAGGGAGCGTGGACCAGGCGCGGCAGACCGCGTACGCGCTCAGCTTTACCCACAACGAGATAGTGCAGAGCACCGTGCTTCGGGTGGAGCAGGCGTACTACTCCTATCTCGACACCCGGGCGGTGCTGGACGCCCGGCAGGCTTCGGTGGTTGAGGCCGAAGCGAGCTACAACGCGGCCCGCCAGCGGGACTCGTTGGGACTCGCCACCAGAGCCGACGTGATGCTGGCGAAGAGCTCGCTGGCCCAGGCACAGTTTGCCGCCGAATCGGCCTATGCCCAGGTGCAGTCGGCCCGGAGCTCGCTGGCGATCGCGCTCGGCGTGTCGCCGACCGCGCCGTACGACATCACCGGGCGCGCCGAGGATGTGCCGGTGGGACCGGTGACGCTGCGGGTCGAGTCGTTCATCAACCAGGCACTCAGGAACCGCCCCGATCTCCAGGCCGCGCGGGCGCGGGCGAATGCCGCCCGGGCCGCGGTGCGCACGGCGCGAGGGAGCCTGCTGCCTTCGGTGAGCCTGTCGGCGTCAACCGGCTACACCTGGGCCGACCCGAGCCAGCTCACCGGGAGGAGCTACAACCTATCGCTCGGCCTCCAGGTGCCGCTCTTCGACGGGCTCACAAAGAACTATGACCTGGCCCGGGCGGAGGCAGACGCCGATGCCGCCGCGGCCCAGCTCGCGCAGGTGCGCGACTCCGTGATGGCGGGGGTGTTCACCGCCTACTACAACCTGCAGACCGCCACCCAGCAGGTCGGCACCAGCGACGACGCGCTGGCGAGCGCCACCGAGGCGCTGGGGGCGATGCAGGCCCGCTACCGCGTGGGGATCGCCAGCATCACCGATCTGCTCAGCGCGCAGTCCACTCTGGCGTCGGCCCGGGTCCAACAAGCTCAGACCCGATGGGACTGGGCCCAGCAGCTCGCCACGTTGGCGCACGCCGCCGGCGCGCTCGACGCGCGGGGCAATGCGTCCATTCCTCTTAGGAGTCCTTGACGTGCGCCCGAGTCGTCCTGCCGCGCTGTTCGCGCTTGCCGTCATCGCGGGGTGCTCCAAGCCGGCCCCGACCGTTGCGCCCAGCGTTCCGGTGACCGTGGCATCGGTTCGGCGCCAGGCGGTCCCCTACCTCGTCACCACCAACGGCCAGGTGGAGCCGCTGGAGACAGCGCGGGTGGCGGCGCAGGTGAGCGGCCTCGTCACTCAAGTGACCTTCCGCGAGGGCGACGCGGTGCGGCAGGGACAGGTGCTCTTCCGCATCGAGCCGCGCCCCTACTTCGCGGCCCTCGAAGGGCGCGCGCCACCCTGATTCGCGACCAGGCCCAGGCCGCCAACGCGAGCCACGGGCTGGAGCGGCTTCGGGCGCTCCGCACTCAGGATTACGTCACCCAGTCGCAGGTCGACTCTCAGTCGACTACGGCGACCGGCGATGCGGCCACGGTGGCCTCCGACCACGCCGGGGTGGTGAAGGCGCAGTTCGATCTCGACAACACCGTGATCCGGGCGCCCATCAGCGGCCGGACCGGCAGCCTCCTGGTGCGGCGCGGCAACCTGGTCGCGGCCGACCTCACTCAACCGCTCGTGGTCATCAACCGGATCGATCCCATCCTGGTGCGCTTCACCGTGCCCGAGTCGGTGCTCCCGGCCGTACAGCGCGCCCGTCAGGCAGGCGTGGTCCCGGTGCAGGTGCAGCCTGCAACCTCGAATGACTCGGCTGCGGACCCGCAAGGCACTCTCACCTTCGTGGACAACGCGGTGGACACGACCACCGGAACGGTGCAGCTCAAGGCCCAGCTCCAGAATCTCGGACGGCCAGCTCTGGCCCGGCCAGTTCGTCACCGTCACCCTGCAACTCGGCCTGGAGCCCAACACGGTCGTGGTACCCACCAAGGCGGTGCAATCCGGCCAGCAGGGGGCGTACCTGTTCGTGGTCCAGAATGGTCAGGCGGTCTCGCGCTCGGTCACGGTGGGACGTAGTACCGGGAGCGCGGCAGTGGTGGTGGAGCGTGGGCTTGCCGAGGGCGAGCGCGTGGTCACCGAGGGCCAGTCGCAGCTCAGCCCGGGGGCTCGAGTGCGGATCACCGGCGTGGATTCTTCCTCGGCGACCGGAGCCACCGCCGGAGCGAGCCAGTGAACCTCGCGGAACCCTTCATCCGGCGGCCGGTGATGACCACGCTGGTCATGCTGGCGCTGCTCATCTTCGGAGGGCTGGCGTATCGGTCACTTCCGGTGAGCGATCTTCCCAGCGTGGACTATCCCACCATCACCGTCAACGCCAACCTCAGCGGGGCCAGTCCGGAGACCATGGCCTCGGCCGTAGCGACGCCGCTGGAGCAGCAGTTCTCGACCATCGCCGGCATCGACAACATGACCTCGACCAGCACGCTGGGGTCGACCTCGATCGTGATTCAGTTCGCCCTCAGCCGTGACATCGATGCGGCTGCCCAGGATGTGCAGGCCGCGATCTCGAAGACGCTCCGCTCCCTGCCGCAGGGCATGGTTCCGCCGTCGTACCAGAAGGCCAATCCCGCGGCCGCGCCGATCCTGTATCTCGCTCTCACCTCTGATCGCGCTCCCGCTCTCCGCGGTGGATGAGTACGCGGAGACCTTTCTGGGCCAGCGTCTCTCCATGGTGTCCGGCGTGGCCCAGGTGAATGTGTTCGGCTCGCAGAAGTATGCCGTGCGGATTCAGCTCGATCCCAGCGCGCTGGCCGACCGCGGCATCGGCATCGACCAGGTGACCGCCGCCGTAGCCAATCACAACGTGGACCAACCGACCGGAGTGCTGTGGGGCCCGGACAAGGCCTACACCGTGAAGGCCGACGGCCAGCTCACCAATGCCGCCGGATTCCGGTCACTCGTCGTCGCCTACCGCAACGGCGCACCGGTGCGCCTGGGGGAGCTGGGGCAGGTGCTCGATGACGTGCAGAACAACAAGGCCGTGGCATGGTTCGACGGCACCAGAGGCGTGATCCTCGCCATCCAGCGGCAGCCGGGGACCAATACCGTCGCGGTGGCGCAGGCGGTCCGGGAGACCCTTCGGCAGCTGGCGCCCGCCATTCCGGCTACCGTGCGGCTGCAGACGATGTACGACCGGTCGCAGTCGATCCAGGCCGAGGTGAGCGAGGTGAAGTTCACCATGGTTCTCACTGTGACCCTGGTGGTGCTGGTGATCTTTCTGTTTCTCCGCCGGCTCTGGGCCACGGTGATCCCGAGCCTGGTGCTGCCGCTCACCATCGTCGGTACCTTCGCGCCGATGTACGCGCTGGGCTTCAGCCTGGATAACCTCTCCCTGATGGCCCTGACCTTGGGAGTCGGCCTGGTGGTGGACGACGCCATCGTGATGCTGGAGAACATCGTGCGCCACCTGGAGATGGGGAAAGACCGCTGCAGGCCGCGCTGGACGGCGCCCGCGAGGTAGGGTTCACCATCCTATCGATGACCCTTTCGCTCACGGCGGTGTTCATTCCCCTGCTCTTCATGCCCGGTGTGGTGGGCCGGCTGTTTCACGAGTTCGCCGTTACCATCAGTATCGCCATCCTGGTCTCCGGCGTGGTCTCGCTGTCGCTGACCCCGATGCTGGCGAGCCGGGTCCTTGGCAGGGGCGAATCGCGGGACGGGCGGTTCTATCGAGCGACCGAGCGGGTCTTCGAGGCCGCCCTCGGCCTGTACCGGCGGAGCCTGGGTTGGGTGATGGAGCACCGGCCGGTCGCGCTCGCGTTCTCCGGGGCGATGCTGGTTGCCACGGTAGGACTCTTCCTGATCGTTCCCAAGGGATTCATTCCGACGGAGGATACCGGTCAAATCGTGGGAACGACGCAGGCGGCGCAGGGCAGCTCGTTCGACGCGATGCTCCGCTACCACCAGCAGGTCATGGGGGTGGTCGGACGCAATCCGAACGTCGCCGGGTTCATGACGGCGATCGGTGTGGGCTCGAACCAGACCAGCAACCAGGGCCGGCTGCTCCTGACCCTCAAGCCGCAAGGGCAGCGGCCGCCAGCCGATCAGATCATCCAGCAGCTCCGGCCCCGGTTGGCCGCTATCCCGGGCGTCCGTTCCTTTCTGCAAATGCCGCCGGCGATCCAGATCGGAGGGCAGAGCTCCAGCAGCACGTACCAGTTTCAATTGCAGGGCACCAACGCCGATACGCTCTACGCCGTGGCCCGCCGGTTCGAGCAGCGCATGCACGGCCTGAGCGGCGTCCAGGACGTGGTGAGCAATCTCCAGATCACCAATCCGCAGGTGTCGGTACACATCGATCGGGACCGCGCGGATGCGCTCGGCGTCACTCCGGCCGCGATCGAGAGTGCGCTCTATGGAGCGTTCGGCTCCGCTCAGGTATCCACGATCTACACCCCGAGCAACCAGTACTGGGTGGTCATGGAGCTGCTCCCTCGGTATCAGCGTGATCCTGCCGCCCTGGACCGGCTGTACGTCACCTCGAGCTCGGGAGGTCTGGTTCCCCTCTCGTCCGTGGCCACGGTCTCCTCCACCGTGGGACCGCTCAGCGTGAACCACGCGGGGCAACTGCCCTCGGTTACCATCTCCTTCAACCTGGCACCCGGGATCTCGCTGGGAGAAGCGCAGAGCCAGATCCAGGCGTTGGCACGTCAGGCGCTGCCCGAGGGGGTGAGCGGCACCTTCGCCGGCGCCGCCCAGGTGTTCCAGAGCGCCCAGAGCGGAATGCTGTTTCTTCTGGTCGTGGCGGTGTTCGTGATCTACCTGGTGCTCGGGATCCTGTACGAGAGCTTCGTCCATCCGGCAACCATCCTTACCGCGCTGCCGTTTGCCGCGTTCGGCGCCCTATTCGCGCTGTGGCTGGCCGGCCTGCCGCTGGACATCTATGGCTACGTCGGCGTGATTCTCCTGATCGGGATCGCCAAGAAGAATGCGATCATGATGATCGACTTCGCCCTCGCGGCCGAGCGGACCGAAGGGAAGTCGAGCAGAGATTCGATCCTCGAAGCCGCCGCAGTGCGCTTCCGGCCCATCATGATGACTACCATGGCGGCGCTGATGGGCGCGCTGCCGATCGCCTTCGGCACTGGCGCCGGTGCGGAGGCGCGGCGACCGCTGGGTATGGCGGTGGTCGGTGGGCTGGCGTTCTCGCAGCTGGTCACGCTCTACGTCACACCGGTTTTCTATACCTACTTCGACGCCCTGCCCCGCAAGCTGCGCCAACGCTGGCATGCCCTGAGAGGGTCCGGCCGAATGAGGCTCAGCCCGGAACCCTAGTGAAGGTCCACCGGCCTTCGAGCCAGTTCCTTCGGCTTGCGAAGCAGCAGGATGGCAGGCGCGACGATCAGGAAACCGACCAGCAGGAGCATCCAGGCATCGTTGTAGCTCAGCATGGCCGCCTGCCGCATCACTTGTTGCTCGAGCATGGCCAGCGCGCCGCGGTGCGCCGCGTCCACGCCATAGCCGTGCGCCGCGAGGTTCGCGGCGAACGCCTGCACCCGCTGCTCCACCAGCGGGTTGCCGGCGTAGACGTTGGTGACCAGATCGGCCCGGTGGAGCTGGGTGTGGGTGGTGACGTAGGTCGCGAGCACCGCGATCCCGAACGAGCCGCCGAGCTGCCGGGCGAGGTTGACCAGCCCGGCCGCCTGCTGCGCCTCGCCCGGTTGGAGGCTCGCGAATGCGGCGTTGTTGATCGGCGCGAAGAGCATGCCGAGTGCGGCACCGCGGATAATGAGCGCGGCCCGAACATCGCTCTCGCCCGCGGCCACCGTGAGGTGCCCCATCCGCCACATCGCCCCGGTCATGAGTATGACGCCGATGGCGATGAGCACCCGCGCATCCACCAGCGGCTTGGGCCCGTTCAGCAGCCGGCCGCAAGCCAGCGCGGCGACCGCCGTGGCGATGCCGCCCGGAAGCAGCGCCAGCCCGGTCTCAGTGGGCGTGAATTGCAGAATGCTCTGGGTGAACAGCGGGAAGATGAATACGCCACCGTAGAGCGCGAAGCCGAGCGCGACTAACAGGAAGATCGACGCCGAGAGCTGGCGATTCTTGAGCAGGCGGAACTGGACTACCGGTTGCCGGTTCTGCGGAGACAGCTCCCACCAGAGCATCGCCACGAGCGCCGCCGCCGCGGTCACGGCAAGCCGGGTGATCCAGGCATTGGAGAACCAGTCCTTCGAGTTCCCCTCCTCCAGCACGTACTGGAGCGACCCGAGGCCAACCGTGAGGAGCCCAATCCCGAGCCAGTCGACGGCGCCGCCGCGTCGCTGCTGGCCGGGCGGGTCCTTGAGGAACGTGCTCACCAGGAAGATGGACACGATGCCGATCGGCACGTTGATGAAGAAGCACCAGTGCCACTGGTAGTTGTCCGTGATCCAGCCGCCGAGCGTGGGGCCTAGAGTTGGCGCCACGATGAGCCCGACCAGGAAGATGGCCTGGACCATCCCTTGCTGCTCCTGCGGGAAGATCTGCCGGATCGTCGCCTGCGCCGTAGAGAGCAGGGCTGCACCCCCGGCGCCCTGCAGGATGCGCCAGAACACCAACTCCGTAAGCGAGTTCGACGTGCCGCAGAAGAACGAGGCGGCGACGAACACGATGATGGATGCCGTGAGGTAGCGCTGCCGGCCGAACCGCTCGGTGAAGAAAGCCGTCATCGGGAGGAAGATGACGTTCGAGAGGATGTACCCGGTCGCGACCCAGCCGATCTCCTCCTGAGTGGCACCGAGGTTCCCGGCCATGTGGGGCAGCGCCACGTTTACGATCGTGGTGTCGAGCACCTCCATGACGGCCGCCGTGATCAGCCCAAGCAGGATGAGCCAGCGGTGCTTCATTCTGTCTCCACGTGAGCTGCCACCGACATCCCGGGCCGCAGCGGCCGGGCAGCCCCACATCCCTGGGTGACCGCGATGCGCACCGGGACGCGCTGCACCACCTTAGTGAAGTTCCCGGTGGCATTGTCCGGTGGAAGCAGCGCGAACTTGGCCCCCGTGGCCGGACTCAGGCTCTCCACCTTCCCGAGCGCGGTACAGCCGCCGTAGGCGTCGATGTCGATCTCCGCCGGCTGGCCGACCCGCATCTTCGAGAGCTGCGTTTCCTTGTAGTTCGCGGTCACCCAGATCCCGGTATCCGCCACCGCGGACATCAAGGTCTGCCCCGGCTCCACCAGCTGTCCGACCTCGATGAGCTTCCTCGACACCACTCCGGCGACCGGGGCAGTGATCCTGGTGTAGGAGAGCTGCAGCGCTGCGTTGTCGCGAGAGGCCTTTGCCGCCGCGAGCTTGGCCTCCGCAACGCGCACGCCCGCCTCGGCGCTGGTCACGGTCGCGCCGCCGGCCGCGGCCTGGCGCTGCTGGGCCTGGAGATTCGCCGTCGCCGCGTCGGCTTCCGCTCGCGCGGCGTCCAACTGTTGCTTCGAAACGATCTGCTTCGCGGCGAGCTCCTCGATGCGCGAGAGGTCGGATCTCGCCTTCGTGGCGGTGGCGCGCGCCGCCGCGATCTGTGCGTCCAGCGCCGCGCGCTGGCCGGCGGCAGTCGCCACCTCTGCCCGTGCCTGGCCGATGGCGCCGCGCCCGCCGACCGCTGCCTGCGCTGCCGCCAGGTCCGCATCGGCCTGAGCCAGCTGCACCTTGTATACGGCGTCGTCGATCTGCGCCAACCATTGCCCGGCCCTGACCGAGTCGTTGTCGCTCACTTCGACCAGGGTGATGTACCCGCCCACCCTGGCGAGCACGGGGATGATGTGCCCGTCCACCTGGGCGTCGTCGGTCGAGGCATGAGTGCGGGCGTAGTGCCACTTACTCACTCCCCAGCCGAGCGCTGCCAATGCAAGCACTCCGAGAGGCGCGAGCAGGAGCTTACGCCGCTCGCTGTGGCTCGTGATCCACTTCACGCTCGATCGTCGTTGCCATTTGGCTGATCCTTGATGGTGGCTGAAGCCTTACCGGAGGGTCGTGATGGAGCCTTGCGCTCTCGCCAGCGCCACGCGCCCCGACTGGTACGCCGTGAGCGCGTCAACCAACTGGGTCCGCGCGTCGTTGACCTCGAGCGACGCTGTGATCGCGTCCGCGTTGCCGGCCACGCCCGCCTGAAATCGGTCTTGCGCCTGCGCCAGCTCCTGCTGCGCCAGGCGCAGCCGCTCGCGCGCGGCGTCCACCTGCTCCCGCGCCGAGGTGAGGTCGAGCAGGGCGCCGCGAACCTCGATGGCTGCCTGTTGCTCCAGGTCATGGCGGTGGACCTCGATTTCCCGGGCCGCCGCTTGTTGCTCCTCCGCCCGGCCCTCGCGGCCGAAGCCGTCGAGGATCGGCAGGGTGACCTGCACCCCCCAGGTGTAGGTTCCGAGCAGGTGGTCGCTCTTGCCGATGAGGCCCTGGTCGCCGAACACGCTGAGGGTGGGCAGGCGCTCCGCTCTGATCGCGGTCAATCCTTGCCGCGCGGCTTGGAGCTGCTCGTCGGCGGCATGCAGGTCGGGACGCTGCCGCAGCGCGCGCTCGATGGCCGCCTTCTCGTCGGGGAGGGTATCGCGTACGGGCAGCGCGTCCAGCGAGTCGGCGAGCTGCACCTCGCTGTCGAGGGGGAGACCGAGCGCCCGCAACAGGTCGAGCCGGGCGCGATCGCGCCGGTTCCGCAGCGCGATCAGCTGCGCTCGTACCGAGGCGACCTGCGATTCGGCACGGGTGACGTCGAGCCCCACCCCGACACCGGCTCGGAGCTGAGCCCTCGCGATGAGAAGCAGCGAGTCGGCGAGCACTGAATCGGCCAACCGGGCAGTCACCTGGGCGTCGGCGCTCTCCGTGCGCAGGTACGCGCTCGCGGCGGTGTCCCCAGCCTGCTCGGCGGCGTTCCCGGCGTCGGCATCGCTGGCCCGGGCGCTCGCGCCGGCGCTGCGCACTCGCTCGATCGCGCCGACATCAACCAAGGTCTGGGACAGCCGACCCCGAACGTCGAGGGTATTGACCCCCTTGATCACCTGCCCGTTCGGAGCAAACAGGGGAGGCTGCC
Organism: uncultured Gemmatimonadales bacterium; assembly: GCA_963812755.1. Lineage (GTDB taxonomy): Bacteria > Gemmatimonadota > Gemmatimonadetes > Gemmatimonadales > GWC2-71-9 > CAVVWJ01. The sequence continues at coordinate 73,481 of CAWEWK010000015.1, forward strand.
CGGCCGGCGTGGGGATGTCGATCCCGAGCGTGGCGGTGTTGAAGCTGCGCCCTTCCTGCTGGGCGTAAGCCGAGAGGTTCGGCAACAGGTCCGCGCGCCTCTGCTTCACCCGCGCGTGGGCTTGCTCGGCACCGTACCGCGCAGCCTCGGCCACCGCGCTCTGCTCCGCGGCCAGGCGCACGGCATCACCCAACGTGAGACGGTGTGCGGGGGCGGGATCCTGTGCCGCCGCCCGACTGGTGATCAGGACGATGAGGGAGAGTGCGGTCGCGGCGCGCCGGATCAATTGGTAGCTTGGCATGATCCGCCCAAAGTGGCCCGCTGGGGAAGGCAAGGCTTGAACTCCCCTGCTCCCTCGATCGGGGAAGTAGTGCCGCGAATTGTCCTCCCCCGACTGGGGGAGTCGCGGGGTCCAAGCCTCGGCTGACTGACGGGCCCACTTTGAGTTACGTGAACACCGACCGGCTCAGCGCCAAGGCTCTCCGTGACACGGCGTCCGCCATAGCGACGATCTTCTCCGTCCTGGCGCTGTTCGGGGTATGCGCGGTATTTGCGGGAGTAGGGGGATTGGCGGCGCTCCTGCTCGACCGCGATCGGTGAGCCGCCAGAGGGTCGGTCCGTGGGCCTGAGAAACGAGCCCGAAATGCGTGCCGTATTCGTCGCAACTGCACTCTTCACTGCCGGATTGTGGACCGCGCCCGCGGCGGCCCAGGACCTCATCCCACCGGCGTTGGTCAGCGCCTCGGCAGCGCGGGATAGCACACCGAGCCTTGCTCTTCCCCCAGGTACCATGGCTGCACCTCACGTGGTGCGCTGGTGGGAAGTGGCAGCAGTTGGGGGCGGAGTCGGGGCTCTGCTGGCGGACGACGGTCACGTGCTCGACGAGGTGCGGGAACATCCCACCAGTGAGGCCGGAGATCTCGCCTCCGCGTTTCGGCTGGCGGGAGACACCAAGACCTTTGCCGCGCTGACTCTGGGGACCCTGGGAACCGGTCTACTGGCCAACGACCCGGGTATTACCCGGACCGGTGCCCAGCTCGCCGCCTCCGGAGCACTGGCCGCAGCCAGTTTCGGACTCTTGAAGCTGGTCGCCGGCCGCTCGCGGCCGGACGCGGGCAAGGGGGCGTACGACTTCCATCCTTTCGGCGGCGGAGGAGCGTTCGCCTCGGGACATAGCGCGATGGCCTTCGCCATGGCCACCACGCTGGGAGACGCCTCCCATAGCATCTGGGTGAGCGCGGGACTCTACACCATCGCAGCCGGGACCGCATGGTCGCGGGTCTACGACGGGCGGCACTGGCCGAGCGATGTGTTCCTGGGCGCAGCGCTGGGCGTGACCTCGGCCAAGCTGGTGAGCGGCCGGTGGCGGATGTTTGGGGTTCGGTTTCCTGGCTTCCTGATGTCGCCGCGTGGCGCGGGCTTGCAGGTGAGCTTTTGAACTACACCGTCGAGCCCTGCACCGAAGCCAGCAATACCGGCTGCCCATCCGGGTCCCTGGTGGCCAGGGCTCGAAAGCGCGCAGCATCGGGTCCGAACGTCGCCGCTGGCGCCACGGGCGTTCCCGCCGCCGCGAGCGAGGCACCGAGCGGCTCGATCGCATCCGCGTCCGCCGCGAGCGCGTAGTGCGCGACCTGGCCCGCGCCCATCTGCACCGGGCGCTCGCGCGACGGTGAGCGCTCGAAGTAGGTCACCAGGGTGCCCGGTGCCCCGGCGCCCACGCCCCAGTACCAGTGGAACGAGCCCACGTCGTCGAAGTTGTTGGTCCGCTTCACCCGGCGCATGCCAAGCTGTCCCGCCACGAACGCTGCCGTGCTCTCGATGCTCTGCCCGATGGCGGTGACATGGTGTAACCCCGGGATCCGCATGCGCTCGGTGATCTCGCGCACGGGGTCCGGCCAATTCTCCGCGGCGATGCGGGCCCGGTCCCGGTTGGTGTTGATCATCTCCTCCGGCGGACTCCGGTGTTCCTCGCCGATCCGTTCGGCCGGCTCGTCGATGGTCCATCCGGGCCCCAAGGTCGCCAGCTCGACGATCTGGCCGTCCGGGTCCTTGATGTAGATCGACTGGAAGTAGTGCCGGTCGAGGATCCCGTTCACCGCATAGCCCTCGTCCAGGAAGCGGCGCTTCCACCTGAGCAGCACCTCGCGGTCCGCCACGGCAAGCGCGAAGTGGTGGGTGCCGCCGATGCCGGGAACGCCCTGAGCCGCGTCTCGATGCTCGACGACCGCGATCAGGCTGCCGGGACGCCCTGCAGGGTTGCCGAACCAGCGCGCCGTCGCCTCGCCGATCTGCCCCGACGGCGCCATCGTGGATACCGGAAGCGGGCCGCTTCCCACGTCCGCCAGCCCGAGGATGCGGCCGTAGAAGTCCGCCGAGCGGGCGAGGTCGCGCGCGACGAGTGCGATGTGGTGCAGGCCGGCCACGCCGGTGGATTTGCTAGAGGTCATAGTGACATGGATTAAAGGACATATGTTGTCAGATCGGAACCGCCGCGACGATCTAGGGCTTCTCCGCATAGCCCCGCGTGACCTGCTCCCTCACCCGCCAGCGCCCGTTGTCCTCGACCCAGAGCCGCCCATACTGAAGCCTGTAGGCAAAGTCGTTGGACTCCCCACGGTACCGGCCACGCACGGTAAGCAGCCCGCTGACCCACACCGCGCGGGTATAGATGGTGATCCGCTGAGGTCGCGCCAGGTGCTGCTCGTAGGTGACGGAATCGCGGAGGAATCTGAGCCACGACTCCTTGGTATCCCGCTCCCCGGTCCAGTGCCGCCACTCGAAGTCATCGGCGTAGAGCGTGTCGAGCGCTTTCCGATCCTCGGCGACCAGGGCACCCTGCAGATCGGCCTCGGCCGCATGGATCCTTTTGCGCACGAGCGCATCCGATGGTGGCTTGGCGTCCTGCTGGGCGAGGCCGCGGCCGGCAAGACCGACGCTTGCGAGCAGGAGCGCCAACCACATCCGCCTCATTGGACCTCCAGGTTCAGGTGCTCAGAAGCGTCCCATGCAGTCTAGCTTGGGCACGCCCGCCGCTGTAGCATTGTAGGACACCCCCTCCTCGAAACCCATGCCCACTGATATCCCCAGCCGGCTCCAGGCCTCCCTTGGAGACCGCTACCGCGTGGACCGCGAGCTGGGCCGCGGCGGCATGGCGACGGTCTATCTCGCCCACGACCTGCGACACGATCGGCCCGTCGCACTAAAGGTGTTCCATCCCCAGCTCGGCGCCGCGCTGGGCGAGCGCTTCCTCCGCGAAATCCGGGTGGCGGCTAGGTTGGGCCACCCTCACATCCTGACGGTCCACGACTCCGGCGAAGCCGACGGCCTCCTGTGGTACACCATGCCGGTGGTGGACGGGGAGAGCCTGCGCCAACGCATCAAACGCGAGGGCCCGCTGCCCTTGGAAGAAGCAGTGCGTATCGGCCGGAGCGTCGCCGAGGCGCTCGATTTCGCCCATAGCAAGGGCGTCGTGCACCGAGACATAAAGCCGGAGAACATCCTGTTATTCGGCGGCGAGCCGATGGTCGCTGATTTCGGGATTGCGCTGGCTCTGGATGCCTCGGACCAGGACCGCCTGACCCAGACGGGATTCTCCTTGGGCACGCCCGCCTACATGAGCCCGGAACAGGCGCTGGGTGAGACCCGGCTGGACCGCCGCACCGACATCTACAGTCTTGGCTGCGTGGTGTACGAGATGCTGTCGGGCGAGCCGCCGTACACTGGACCGACGCCCCAGGCAGTGGTCGCCAGACGCCTCCTCGGGCCGCCACCGCCGCTCGGGGCAGTGCGCGAAGTGTCTGAGTCGCTCGAGCAGGCGATTCACAAGGCGCTGGCCCGGAACGCTGCCGACCGGTTCGCCACCGGCCGGGACTTCGCGCGCGCGCTCGCCGAGGCGACGGCATCTCCCGGCGGGACCACCGTACCCCGGATGGCGACCCAAGTCGCCCGCGGCAGATCCCGGACAAGGCTGGCCGCCGTATCGCTCCTGGTGCTCGCCGTGGCCTCGGCCCTGGTATGGATGACATTGAGGCGCTCCGGCACCGCTCCACTGTCCCAAAGCCGGCTGGCCGTCCTCCCCTTCTCGGTGCCTGCCGCTGGACAGTTCGGCTACCTCGCGGAGGGCATGGTGGATCTCCTGAGCCGGAACCTGAACGGCGTCGGAGAGCAGGTGACGGTGGACCCCGGCCGGGTCATGTCGGCGCTCGGCGGCAGCGAGAAGCGCGGCGTACAGGACGCCGAACGCGGCCACGAGATCGCCCGCCGGCTCGGCGCCGGGCGGTACATCCTGGGCAGCGTGCACGCCGCCGGCGGGCACCTGCGCATTCAGGCGCAGCTCTACGAGGGGAGCACCCGCGCGGTCGAGTCGGTCGCACAGGCTTCGGCCGAAGGGGACAGCACAGCGCTCTTCGACCTGGTGGACCGCCTCTCGGCCCAACTGCTGGTGAGCGGCGATCGGAGTCAGGGAGCCCGCCTGGCGCAGACCGCCGCGGTCACGACGAGCTCGCTTCCCGCTCTCAAGAGCTATCTGGACGCGGAGCGGAACCTGCGGGCCGCGCAGTTCGACTCGGCAGTGGCGGGGTTCCAGGCCGCCACGGCTCTCGACAGCAGCTTCGCACTGGCACACTACCGGCTGGCGGTGGCGGCGGCGTGGACCGGACGGATGGGCCTGCTGGCGCCGTCCATCACCCGCGCGCTTGCCCTGGCCGACCGGTTGGGCGAGCGCGACCGCGCCCTGCTCTCGGCATTCGCGGAGATGGCGCATGGCGCGCCGGACTCGGCCGAGCGGCGCTATCGCGAGATCCTGGAGGCCTATCCCGAAGACCTCGAGGCCCGGTTCCAACTCGCCAACGTCCTCTACAGCTACAACGCGCCGCGGGGCAGACCGCCGGGCGAGGCCAGAGAGCACTACGACCGGGTGTTGCAGGTGGACCCGCAGTTCATCTGCCCGATATGACCCATGTTCGACCTCGCCGTGCGCGAGGACGACTGGGCCAGGGCGGACACGCTGATCCGGCGGAAATTCCCCCGGGGGCTGCCGTACGATGTGCGGGTCGTGTTCGCCGCCGTCCGTCAGGACACGGCGCGCCTGCGATTGCTCCGCGATGAGGGGCGGGAGACAGCGGGCCAGAAGGGGCGCCGGAGGGACCGGGCCGTCGAAGCCGGCCTGCTCCTGTCGAGCTACCTCGAGGACCTGGAAAAAGCGGAGGACTTCACCCGGCTCAGCACCAAGCCGTCGCTCCCGGCCCGGACCAGGGCTACAGCCCACCTGCTCCTGGCGGATCTCGGCGCGGCCGGCGGCCGTTGGACCGCGGCGAAGCGGGAGTTCGCCGCGGCCGCGCGGCTGGGCCAGGCCGACTCGGCCCTGATCGGTCGGGCGCTGGCGGCCTCACTCCCGTTCCTCGGCGTGCCGCGGGACGAGGTTCGTAGGGTCCGCGACGAGGTGGAACGCTGGGGCCCGGGACATGACGCCTCGAGGCCGCTCCCGGAGTCGATCCGGCCGCTCGCGCCCCATCTGCGGCTCTATCTCCTCGGACTGCTGAGCACGCGGAGCGGTGACGCTGCCGAGGCCCTTCGCTTGGCGAGCGCGCTGGAGACCCTCCCCAGCGCGCCGGCGTCGCGGGCCGTGGTGCGGAGCCTCGCCCGAACCATCCGGGCCGACGTCGCCGCCGAGTCGGGCCGGACCAACGAGGGGCTGACCCTTCTCGGCGACGTGCGGGGCGAGATCCCGTTCGAGCTGCTCACGCTGCCGTACTTCTCCCAGGAGTACGCCCGCTACTTGCGGAGCAGGCTGTTGTTTGAGGTGGGCCGCGATGAGGAGGCGCTTCGGCTAGTCGAGAACGCGTTCGCGGGAACGCCGGGAGAGCTGTACTACCTCGCGCCGGCCCACCTGCTGCAGGCCGAGATTCAGCAGCGGCTCGGTAATCGGGAGGCGGCAGCGGAGCAGTACACACGATTCATCGCCCTATGGCGCTCCTGCGACCAACCCCTGCGCCCAATCGTGGAAGGGGCGAGGACCCAGCTGGCCCGTATGGTAGGGGAGCCGCGTTAGGCGCGATGCAGCCGGCGATCGACGAAGTCGAAGGGGGCGAAGATCATGCACCCGAGCCGATCCTCTCGGTAGAGCAGCCGGTTCGAGAGAGCCAGCACCTCGCAGTCCAATTGGTCCAGCACGGCTGCGAGCAGCATGGCGCTGCCATAGAAGAGCAGCGCCGTGTCGGCGGTAAACCAGAGTATCGGCGCATACTGGGGAATGATCAACAGGGCGACGAATAGAATGACCTGACCGCAATGAGCGATCGGACCGGTTGCTACCAGCCGCCCAGGATGCCGGCGGGCGTGCCACCAGTGCCAGACGAGCAGCGCGCCCGGCAGCGCGACGAGACCAAGGACCCACGGCAGCAGCCGAAAGCTCCCCGTCACGTGGCCGACGGCCACCTCTCCCGTGAGCCAGAGTCCTAGCGCGACTCGCGATGCGGTGCCTAAGACGCCCATCTGTCGTGCACGAGTCACGCGCGATAGTCGCTCGCCGGAGGGACGATCCGCCAGTCACCATCCAACAGCGGCACGGTGGCACAGGCAGGTCCACCGTCGCGCCCGGTTCCGGCAATGCGCGCCTCGAGGCACGCGCCAGGGGTGGCACCCACGGCCCGGAGCAGCTTCCCGCTGATACCGCCGAGCCGCACCTTGGCTCGCCGAGTCCAGCATGAGTCGGCTTGCCCCGCCATGGTGCCCGAGTTCACGTAGATGAAACGCCCCGCCGGAGGCCCTTGGGCGACGGCTCCGAGTAAGCGAGGTGTGTCATCGGCTAGCACGCCGCCCACCCGGACGGTCAGATCGAAGGTGATCTCGGTGACCGTCTGCCTGGTGGGCGGAATCAGCTCCCTGCGGCCACTCTGCACTGCCCACGTCACGCCAGGGGGCGGTCCCATCACCGTGATCCGCAACGGAACTTCGTTTGGCTTCAATCCACACCCCGGAGCATTTGCACTGCGCTGTCGGCGAAAACCTGGGGGTCCAAATACGGTGCTGCGACCCGCGGCTGGTCGGGCGAGCCGAGCTGATGCATCCAGAAACGCGGCTCCGGTGGCAGGTCGCCCTCCCAGCGAGCATCAGGGCCGTAAATGAGGAACATGTCCCAGGCCTCCTCGGGCAGCGCCAGCGCTTCCGCGTACGCCCGCATGCTCCAGCCTTGGCCGTCCCAGTAGTGGGTCGCGCGGGGGTCGGGCACCAAACGCGTGGCAACGGGCACGTCCTCTTCTCGTCCGTCCAACATGGGCACCCACACCACGTAGGCGCGGAGCCGTGGATCCGACTGCTTGGCGAGCAAGACCTGCTCGACTCCGGAGGCCCCGCGGAGACAAATCCCTCAGGTGGGAGCGACCAGCATGACAACGCGGACTCTCCCCATGTCCGCGTTGAAGGCGTCCCGCAGCTCATCGGCGGTGGCGCTCAGCGACACGTGCGGTCGGTTGCTTCCGGCCGGCTGACAACCGAGCGCGAGCACCACCGTGGCCACGAGCCTGGTCACCGGGTACCAGCAAGCCGTGCGCATGACCTTACCTCCCAGCCAAGATCCCGATCACATGGGGTGCCACGAGCGCCACGAGCCAGAGGGTGGCGGCCACCCAAACAACGATCCTGCTGATCCGTCCCGCTCGACTGGGGCATGCTGCCCCCAGATCCGACGCCGCCGCCGGTCGGTAGGCGAACCAGATGCCCATCCCGATCAGCAGCAAGGAGGCGACAATGAGAATCGGCCGGTACGGCTGGAGTCTCGCCGCCGCCAGCGCTCCTCCGACACCCGCGATCGAGACGACTGCTGGGCCGATACAGCACAGGCTCGCCGCTGCGGCCGTGATCGCCGCCCCTAAGCCGGTGAGGCTCGCTCCGACGGCGGCGATTCCCCTGGTTCTCATCGTCATGCCGTCGCGGCACCACTGGCCAATGCGTCGCCAAGCTGGACGGCGTTGAACCTCCGTCCCCATTCAAAGGCTTGCTCGAGGGTGAGCAAGAGCGTGCCTGGGTGCTCCGCGACCCATGCCACCCCCGCCTCCGGCGAGGCAAGAAAGAAGACGTAATGGCAGAAGGTAGCCAGGAGCTCTACTGCACTCGCCTCGAGGACGCCGGCAGCATCACACCGGAATGAGACCACCGTCTCAGCCGGCTCTACGTCCTCCACAGCATCGGGCGTCAGGGTCAACCTGACCAGCGTGCCGGTGCGCGGGCAGGGGGACATAACCCGGACTCTACCAGTCAAGACTTCTGGAATGAAGAGCGTGTCCATGGCGCACCACGTGAACAGAGTGCGCCCGTCCACTTCGAGGCGATGATGGGTGGGAAACACTGCTAGCCCGCGAAAGCTGTTGATCCGCTTCGCGTCGTCATACAGCACCAGGCCCCTCAAGTTCTCGTGCTCCAGCATGGCAATGACATCTCTCGTCGGCAGACGCAGTGCTTCAGCCACGCTCTCTGGTGGGACGGGCTCACCCCGCGCCAACTGCCGATAGACCTCGAGAGACAACCATTGGTGACTCGAAGGCCACCGAGGCAGCCTTTGGAGCAGGGTGAGAGCCTTTTCCAGGTTTTCTTCAGATCCGATCAACATCTTCTTTCCCTCAGTAAGTGAAGTCTTCAGGCCGCACAGCAGGACAGTTTCCGCACATCTCGGTCGAAGGCCTGGGCGGTGAGCTTGATACCCTCAGATAGCGTGAGATATGGATGGAACGTCGAGGTCAGGTCCTCGATCGTGAGTCCGAATTTGATGGCCAACGTTGGTTCCGTAATCATCTCGCCCGCTTCTGCCGAGATGAGGTGGGCGCCGATGAGCCGTCGCGTCGTACCATCCGCCACGAGCTTCACGAAGCCGCGGGTATCCCGGGCGGCCAGCGCTCGCGGCACCTGCTCCAAAGGCAACGTCACAGAGACCGGGTTCAGTCCCTGTTGGCGTCCTTCCGCCTCGGAGAGCCCGACTGACGCCACCGCCGGATCGGTAAAGGTGATTCTGGGCAGGGCCGACAGATCGTATCGGCGAGCCGGTCCAGCACTCAGCGCATTCTCCGCGGCGATGGTGCCTCCATACGCGGCCACATAGACCAGCATCGGGTCGCCCAGCACGTCGCCGGCCGCATAGATGTCCGGGTTGGCCGATTGCAGGAACTCGTCGACCAGGATCTGACCCTGCGGGCCAAGGGTTACGCCAAGTCGCTCCAGCTCGAGCCCTCTGGTGTTCGGGCGCCGGCCGGTTGCGACGAGAAGTTGTTCGGCCTGCGCGGTGCCGGTTTGTTCACCATCGTGAAAGGCAATGCTGTAGCCCGCGGTGCTTCGGCACACGTCCTCGAGCTGAACGCCGGTGTGAATCCGGAGGCCTTCCTCACGGAGGTAGTCTGCCAGAGCCTGGCCGATCGCTGGGTCCTCGGCCGGAACGATTCGAGGCAGCGCCTCGAGCACGGTGATTTGGACCCCCAGGCGGGCAAACATCTGCGCCAGCTCGAGTCCAACCGGCCCCCCTCCGATAACGATCATGGACTGAGGCAGAGAGTCGAGCGCCATGGCGCTGGTACTGTCCAGGTATCCGGACTCGGCAAGCCCGGGGATCGGGGGAGCCCAGGGAGAGGCGCCCGTAGTGACGATGGTTCTTCGGGACCTGACGGTGCGACCGTCTTCCAGGTGCACTTCATTGCCTGAGGTCAGCTCTGCGTGGCCGCTGAACAAGGTGATGCTCTCGTAGGAGCCGAGCACATCCCTGTACTTCCGCTGGCGGAGGTCTGACGACAGCTCGTCCTTCTGTGCCCGAATGAGCGCCCAGTCGGGCTTGCCATCGGTCGTGGGGATGCCCCGGAAGCCGTGCCGTGTGCGTCGCAGGTTCGCTTCGGCGGCTCGCAAGAGGGTCTTGGAGGGCACGCAGCCAACGTTGACGCAGGTGCCTCCCAGGGTCCCGCCTTCAACCAGCGCGACCCGTGCCTTCAGCTCTGCGGCCCGAATGGCAGCGGCAAAACCTGCCGAGCCACCTCCAACTACCACTAAGTCGAAGGTCTGGTTTGTCATCGCCCGGTCACTCTTACCTTCCTAGCGCCTCTTTGTCTTGTGCGCCTAGACGGCTCTTTCGACTCCTGGCCGTGTTCCACAGAGTCCTGGAGAGCCTCGAGAATAGGACATTCAGCAGTCGGCACCCTCGCCCGACAGGCCTCCGCCAGTTCCCCCAAGACCCGCCTGATCTCTTCGAGCTGCCGAATCTTTTGATTCACCAGGTGGATCTTGGCGCGCGCCTTGTCCTCCACGTCGTGACACGCCGCGCCATGTCGTACTCGGAGCGCAAGCAGATCCTGAATTTCCTTGAGTGAGAAGCCCAGTTCTTGAGCTCGCTTGATGAACCCAATGCGAACTACTACCTCCGCTGAGTATTGCCGGTAGCCGCTAGGATTCCGCTCCGGCTCTGGAAGCAGCTTTCGCCGTTCGTAATAGCGCACGGTCTCGGAATTGACATTCGCCCGCGCAGCGACCTGGCTGATCGTCATGCTCATCTGAGTCCCTCCGCCTTCCAATGTCGAGGATAAGGCCTGGACTATGGTACAGGGTCAAGAGACGGATTATGAGTGTGGCTGAGGGAGTGGTGGGTCATACGGGTCATCGTGATGGCACACAAATCTGCACACAGGCGGCGCAGCGCTAATGTGAGCCCGTCAAATGCTCTGGCCACCCTCACCGGTGACTGGTCCGGCTCGCATGAGCCTCAGCGTCTCTCGGGCTATAAGACGCTCCTCATCGGTGGGAATAGCGTACGCGTGCGATCCGAGAGCCCTCCTCCGAGATGCGAAGCTCGTTCCGCCGATTTCGCTCGGGGTCGAGTGCCAGGCCGGCCCAAGCGAACCCCTCACAGATGCGCCATCGAATCTCCGGCGCGTTCTCCCCGATACCTCCAGTGAATACGATGGCTTCCGCCCCCTCGAGCGCGGCGAGGTAGGCACCGATGTATTTCCGGATCCGATAAATGAAGATGTCGAGGGCGAGCTTGGCGGCGGGATCGCCGCGCCGCTGAAGCTCCCGTACGTCCCCCGTGCCGGCGAGTGCCTTCAATCCGGCCTCATGGTGGAGCATCCATTCGAGGCGCTTCAGCGACATCCCGTCGTGCAGCATGTGAGTGAGGATTGCCGGATCGAGATCCCCTGCCCGGGTCCCCATCACCAAACCCTCGAGCGGGGAGTACCCCATCGAGGTGTCCACTGAGCGGCCCCGCAGGATGGCAGCAGCGGAGCAGCCGCTGCCGAGGTGAAGCGTGATAATCGTAGGTTCCCGAGAGCCGACCAGACTGGCATAGCGCTCGGTGACATACCGATGGGACCACCCGTGAAATCCGTACCGGCGCACGCCGGCGAACTCAGGGAGAGCATATCGCCAGGCCTGGGGTGGAAGCGTGGCGTGAAACGCGGTATCCAACGCCGCTACTAGCGGGACGCCTGCAGGTAGGGTGGCCTCGATCCCCTCGAGTGCCGGCCCGTTGTGCAGTGGTGCCAGCGGAGTGACCTCGCGCAGCACCCGGAGCACTTCCCGGTCGATGCCGACCACGTCGGGCAGGCGGCCCCCGCCGTGTACCACGCGATGCGCGATGACATCCGGCCGGGCCGGAAGCGCGCCCATCACGCGCTCGACCGCGTCGCGGTATCCGCCCTGGATCTCCACAGTCTCCCCGGCGAGAAGCTCGAGCTCGGCACCGCCGTTCTCGCTGAACAGCTTGTACTTGAGCGTGGCGCTGCCGCAGTTGATCACCAGCACCCGCATGGCTGCAGTGGTCAACTGAGGGTCCAGGTCCAGTTCCTGACCTCGGGAAGGTCCTCGCCATGCTCCGAGACGTAGACCTTATGCCGTTGAATCGCCTCGCTGAAGCGCTGAGATGTCCGGTCGGCTACCCCCGCGAGCCGCGGCACTCGGCGGATGACGTCCAGCGCCAGCTGGAATCGATCCATGCGATTGAGCACCGTCATGTCGAACGGGGTCGTCGTCGTCCCCTCTTCCAGGTACCCACGAACGTGGATGTTGCTGTGGTTGCGCCTCCGATACGTGAGGCGATGGATCAGCGTGGGATAACCGTGATAGGCAAAGATGACCGGTTTGTCGGCCGTGAACATGGCGTCGAAGTCCTCGTCGGGCAGGCCGTGCGGGTGTTCCGACGCAGGCTGCAGCGTCATCAGGTCCACCACGTTCACGACCCGTATGCGCAGATCCGGTAAGTTTTCGCGAAGCAAGGAAACGGCGGCGAGGGTTTCCAGCGTCGGGACATCCCCGGCGCAGGCCATCACGACGTCGGGCGATCCCTCATCGTTGCCGGCCCACTCCCAAATGCCAAGACCGGTGGTGCAATGGCGCACCGCTGCATCCATGTCGAGCCAAGTCGGTGCCGGCTGCTTCCCGGCGATGATCAGATTCACGTAGTTGCGGCTGCGGAGACAGTGGTCCGCCACCGAGAGCAGCGTATTGGAGTCGGGAGGCAAGTAGATGCGGACGACGTCGGCCTTCTTGTTGGCGACATGGTCGATGAAGCCGGGGTCCTGATGCGAGAAGCCGTTGTGGTCTTGCCGCCAGACGTGCGAAGTCAGCAGGTAGTTCAAGGAAGCCACCGGCTTGCGCCACGGAATCGTGCGAGTCGTCTTGAGCCACTTCGCATGCTGGTTGAACATGGAATCGACGATGTGGATGAAGGCCTCGTAGCAGGAGAAGAACCCATGGCGGCCGGTCAGCAGATAACCCTCCAACCAGCCTTCGCACATGTGCTCGCTGAGCACTTCCATGACCCGCCCATCCGTTGCCAGATGCTCGTCGACGGGCAACGTGGTGGCTTCCCAGGTCTTGCCGGTGACATCCAGGACCGCGTCCAGCCGGTTGGAGGCCGTCTCGTCGGGCCCGAACATCCGGAAATTCCGTTGCTCCAGGTTGAGCTTCATGACGTCCCGCAGATAGCGGCCTAGAATCCGGGTCGCCTCGGTGACCGGCTGGCCGTTGTGCTTCACCTCCACGGCATAGTCGCGGAACTCCGGAAGGCGTAACGGCTCGAGCAGCAAGCCGCCATTCGCGTGCGGGTTCATCCCCATGCGCCGTCTGCCCTTGGGAGCGAGGGCAGCCAGCTCCGGCTTGAGCCGGCCGTCGCGATCGAAGAGCTGGTCCGGCTCATAGCTCTTCATCCAATCTTCCAGGAGTTTCAGATGCTCCGGCTTTTCGCGGAGCTCGCTGAGGGGGACTTGGTGCGAGCGCCAGGTCCCTTCCACTTGCTTCCCGTCCACCACCTTCGGTCCAGTCCAGCCCTTCGGGGTCCGGAGGATCAGCATGGGCCAGCGAGGACGGTCTGCCTGGCCCTTTTCCCGAGCCCGTTTCTGGATACCCCGGATATCGGTGAGTATCTCGTTCAGCGTCGCGGCCATCTGCTGGTGCATCGAAAGCGGGTCGTCCCCTTCGAGGTAGTGAGGCGCGTATCCGTATCCCACAAACAGCGACTCCAATTCTTCCTGTGAGATACGGGCCAACACTGCTGGGTTGGCGATCTTGTACCCGTTCAGATGGAGAATCGGCAAGACCGCCCCGTCCTGCGCAGGATTCAGGAACTTGGTCGAGTGCCAACTGGTGGCGCAGGGGCCGGTTTCCGCCTCTCCGTCCCCGACAATGCACGCGACAATCAGGTCGGGATTGTCGAAGGCCGCGCCGTAGGCGTGGAGCAGCGAGTACCCCAGCTCGCCGCCTTCGTGAATGGAGCCAGGCGTTTCAGGCGCGACATGGCTCGGAATACCGTAGGGCCAGGAGAATTGCCGAAAGAGCCGCTTGATACCGTCTCGGTTCTGCCCGATCGGCGAGTAGATCTCGCTGTACGAGCCTTCCAGATAGGTATGCGCCACGATCCCCGGACCACCGTGACCGGGGCCGATGATGTAGATCATGTTGAGATCGTGCTCGACGATCAGCCGGTTCAGGTGGGTGTAGATGAAATTGAGCCCCGAGGTCGTCCCCCAATGCCCGAGCAGGCGAGGCTTGATGTCGTCGATGGAAAGGGGCCGGTCCAGAAGCGGATTGTCTTTGAGGTAGATCTGGCCGACGGAGAGGTAGTTCGCCGCGCGCCAATAGGCATTCATCTTCTCGATGAGCGCGGCATCAAGCGAGCTCATTTCCACGTCCTTCACTCTCTGCTGGTTCCTACTCCGCTTCAGCACGGCCAGAACGTTGTGCCCCCTCCTGGGCCCCTATATGCGCTGATCTCAGGCGTTCGTGCTCGACTTCCATTGGGTCAGGCGCTCTGCGATCAACTCGGCGCGTTGCCGATCGTCCCGTCCGTCCAGGATACTCATGTCCTCGGGATTGGCGCGCAAGTAAACCCCGGACGTCCGCGCGTTGACATTCGGGTCAGTGTCCGAGCGCGTCGTCCAGTACCCGGCCGCGCGATCGGCGGATTCGAGCTGGATCTCTCCCGTCCCGTGCAACTGCGGCGCATTGGGGTCCCGGGGCCGCTCGCCTTTCCAATAATAGAAGACCCCTGCAGGATCCTTCCTCTCCTTCGCCGCTTCGCTCCGGTATCGTGCCGACAGGGTGCCATCCTCTTGCCATGAGCGGCCGCCCACCTCCAACCCCCCGTCCCGGTCTCGCGAGATCCGCAAGAGGCTTACGGCCGAAGGCTCCAGGGAGCTGCGCTCCGTCAGGGACAACTGCCACCACAGGCCTTCGATGCGGGCTGCCCGGCCCTCGTTCTCAATCGCCTTCCGAAGCTTCTCATTGACGACTCTCATCTCGGCAGCGCTGGTCACTTCGCCGTAGCGCACGCTCGTAAGCCCGAGGAGATCGGTTGGAAGCTTCGAGCCACTCGCATGGAGGATGAATGTTCGGCGCATTCCGAGGGCGCCGCCGAAGAGACCGGCTTCGAAGACCACGTTGTCTCGCGGGGAGGCCTGGCCGGATCCCGAGGGATCGGATGCGGCTGGGCTATTGGTCGTCCAGTCGTCGCGCGCGAACACGAACGCCGCGAAATCGACCTCCCGCGTCAGCTCAACGAGTCGCTCCAGTGTGGTGGTCCCAGGATTGAATGAACTCGTCCAGGGCACTACCTGCGCGACGTCTTCGAGACCACGCGTGAGCGCCTGCAGCAGCTTCTGCTGCTTGCCTGACGAGCCCAGGAAGATACGAGGCTTGTCCATCCATTCCTCCCAGCAGCATGCCGACGGCGGTGGCTTTCAGCCGGCGACCGAGGTTGCGGCCGCCCTGATGAGCCGGGCCGACTTCATCGCCGAGTTCCGGACCGGAACAATCTGGTCGTCCTCGCCGTGAAGCACCAGGGTCGGGACATCGAAATTCTTCAGGTCCTCGGTGAAATCGGTCTCGGAGAACGCCTTGATGCTGTCGTACGCGTTCTTGAGCCCGCACTGCTTACTCCTCGAACGGAGCGTTCATCAGAAAATCCACGGTAGACGGCCGACTGTAGCCGGGCACGAAACGCTCCCCGAAGTCCCGCGTGAAATTGTCGAAGGTGGTCTCCGGCTTGGCCTTGACGATGCGGCAGACCGAGTCCGTGAAGCGCCGCTTCATCTCGAGGCGGGGAAATGCGGTGAGGATGCTCTGCATCTCGTTGGGCGGGATCCGGTCGTACTGGAATCCGAATTCGACCCCGATCCCGGCCGTGCAGAGCGCCACTTCAGCCTCTTTATTCAGGCCGATCGAAGGTGTCGAATTCAAGGCGACACTGTCCCAGATCAACTGCACCCGGCGATCGTCGAGACCTTGCTCCCGCGCAAAGGCCCGCGCCGCGTCGGCTCCTTCGATCTCGAAGCGCTTGGGACCGGTGAAGCTGTTCGTGAGCCCAAGGTCGTGGAGCAGCGACCCGAGCGCGACGACTTCCCCGTCGTGAGGCACGCCCTGCAACTGTCCCAGCCGTACCGCGAAGAGCCAGGATCGGACGGCATGGTTGAAGAGATACGGCTCGGAATGGACGCGGGCATAGTCCAGTGCGCGGGTGATGAGCGGCGTGTCGATCACCGTAATGCCACCCAGGACTCGGGTCTTGCCGCTCATGACGGTCGGTTCGGCGGTTAGCGACATGGTCAGCTCAGCCGCGTTCGGCGAGCGAGGGCACGTGCCGCTCGGCCCACGAGAGCGCGTAGTCGGCGATCTCCTCCCAGCCGCGCTGCGCCGGGAGCAGGTGAGAGCGCCCCTCGAACACCTTCACCTCGGTGAGCATCTCCGCCGCGTAGTGCGCCGCGTTCGAGTGCTGCACGACCGGCGGCATCAGGTGGTCCTCACCGCCGGAGATGAACAGCAGCGGGGGCCGCGCCGCGTTGCGGTAGTTGACCCAGGTCTCCTGCGGCCCGGGCTCGAGGTTCGCGAGCGCGGTGTCCCAGACAAGGCCACCCGACGCGGGCACATGATATCGCTGGTACGACGCACGCGCCTCGGCCTCGGGGAACGTGTTGGCGAACGTGTAGCGCCACTGCTCGTAGGTGAGGCCCACCGCCCGGTGCCGGTTCGCCGGGCTCTTGAGCACCGGGAACAGCGCCCGGATCTGCGACCACGGCGCGACGAGGACGCCCTCGGTCGGCGCGGAGTTGAACGTCACTCCCGCGGCGCCGAACCCGTGGTCCAGCAGGATCTGCACGAACGTGCCGCCCGCCGAGTGGCCCATCAGGATCGGAGGGGCGTCGAGCGCCCCGACGATCGACTCCAGATGCGCGATGATCGCGGGGACCGTGAGCCGCTCGACCGGCGTTGGGTCGGCGTTGAGCGCCTCGACCTCGACCTCGAAACCGGGGTATGCGGGGGCGAGGACCCGGTAGCCCTTCGCCTCGTAGTGCGGGATCCAGTGCTCCCAGCTGCGCGGCGTCACCCAGAAGCCGTGGACCAACACGATCGTATTGGGAGAGCGCTCTGAGGCGCGCGGTGTCATTGGCGTCGGCATGTTCGCTCCGTGTGGGCGAAGGGTGAGGTCATGCGCTGCTGCTCGGGCCTGTGCCTGCTGTGGTTCGAGTGGCCTTTTCGGCGCAAGATAGCGGATCGGACCTAGTGTCCACGCCTCACGTGCCGACTTCCGGCGTCTCCCGCAAGGGAAGCTGTCGGCGCACCCACTCGGTGAGCCCCACGTAGCCGAAGCCCACGAGCAGCCGGACCATGAGTCGGAGGAGGATGCGTCCACCCTGTTCGGCGACCACCGTGCGCAACACGCCGTTCGCCAGTATCACGACCAGTGGGAAGAGAAGATGGATGACGACGAGGAGCACGGGCGCGCGCCAGACCGCCCGCTGGAACTCCGCCACGGTCCGATGATGGAGCGTCCACAGCAGCCACAGCGCGACGGCGGCATAGGCGACCAGCTCGCGGATGGCGGACCGGGGGTAGAGCCAGCGGACGGTGGCGCCCGGACCGAGTCCAAGGGTTGAGTACCGGTCGTCCCCGCCGGCCGCTGCCACCGCGGCAAAGATGACGAGAGGAACCAGGATCGCGCAGATGTAGTAGGTGCGCAGCCGCATCTCAGTCGAGCTCGTAGGGGGAGGGGGGCGCGCCGTCCTCCGCCGACTCCAGCAGGACGGTCTCCAGATCGAGGTCCCGCTGCACCCGCCGCAGGACGTCGTCGCCGATCACGCCCTGGTCGCGCAGCCGCACCAGGGCCTCGCGCTCGTCCTCGATCATCGCGACCCTGAGCGCACGGTAGGCGCTGGCGAGGTTCTCGGCCCGGCTCCCGTCGATGCCGGCGAGCCTGGCATGGTCATCGTCCTCCCCACCGTGGCGTGCCCGGTCCCGGGCAGACCAGCGCTCGACCCGGCGGCGATACGTCGCCTCGAGGGACCTCGCCGTGGCGCGGCCCGCGCCTTCGCGCCCGGCCTCGACCCGGAGCCTCCGGAGACCGGCTTCGGCCACGACCCGGCGGGCATGGGCCTCCTCGGTGTCGCGCTGTCCACCCTCGGTCAGCCCCCACCAGCGGATCAACGGCGCCAGGGTAAGGCCCTGCAGCACCAGCGTCGCCAGGATGACGCTGAAGGTGAGGAAGATGATGAGTCCCCGGGCCGGAAAGGGATCCCCGGAGCCGATGGCGACCGGGACCGCCAGGGCGAGGACCAGGGAATCGCCGCCCCGCATCCCCGCCCAGCCCAGGAAGGCGACCTGGCGCCACTCGGGGGCTCCTCCCTCCCCCGGCCGCGCTCGACGGGTCCGCCGAAGCACCGCGCCGGCGATGAAGGTGTAGACCAACCGCACGCCGATGATTGTCCCCGTGATCACCGCGGCGTAGAGCAGGAGCGTGCCGAGAGGGTGGGTCCGCAACGTACGCAGGATGAAGGGCAGCTCCAGCCCGACCAAGATGAACACCAGGCTCTCCAGGATGAACTGCACCATGATCCACATGGACTCGAGCTGGATCCGGGTCGCCGCCGGGACGGTGCGCGGCCCCAACCGGCCGAGGTAGAGTCCTACCGCTACCACGCTCAGCACGCCGGAGAGGTCGAGCCACTCGGCCGGCAGGTAGGCGAAGAAAGGCGTGAGCAGCGAGATGGTGTTCTCCACGATGGGCGCGCCCCGCACCCGGCGGCGTACCTGGCCGATGAGCCAGCCGACGGCGAGACCGACCGCCACGCCGCCCGCGCCGGTCAGGAGGAAGCCGAGCGCCGCACGTCCGGGCGAGAAGCTTCCCGTGACAGCGGCGCCCACCGCCACCCGGTAGGCCACCAGCGCGGTCGCGTCGTTGACCAGGCCCTCGCCCTCGAGAATCGTGCTGAGCACCCGCCGAGCGCCGATGGTGCGCATGACCGCGATGGCCGCCACTGGGTCGGGCGGCGAGATGATGGCGCCCAAGGTGAACGCCGCCGCCCAACTGAACTCGGGGATGAGCGCGTGGGCTGCCGCCGCGACCGCCACGATGGTGAGGAGCACCACCAGCGTGCCGTAGCGAGCGATGGGCCAGAAGTGGGTGCGAAAGTCGCGGAGGGAAGTATTGAGCGCGCCCCAGTAGAGCAGCGGGGGGACGAAGACGAGGAACAGGGTTTCGGGCTCGAACTCGACCCGGGGCAAGCCCGGCACGAACACCAGCGCGAGCCCGGCGAGGACCAGGAGCACGGGATGCGGTACCCGGAGGCGGCGCGCCACCAGGCGCAGCGCTGCGGAGACCGCGAGCAGGATGACAACCAGCTCCACACCTTGCATGAGGGTTACCTCTCGACCAGCTGCTGCCCCCCGTCGATGTCGAAGGTCGCGCCGGTGAGCGCGGTGTTGGTCATGAGGTGGACGGCCAGAGTGGCGACGTCGGCCGGGCCGACCACGCGCCGGATCGGAAGCGTGGTGCGGAGCTGCTCCCGCCGCGTCTGGATCTGATCTCCGAGGATGGCCGCGGAGAGTGGGGTGTCCACGAACCCGGCGGCGATCAGGTTGACCCGGATCGGGGCCAGCTCGAGCGCCAGGTTCCTGACCAGCGCCGGTCCCGCGGCGGTGAGCGCTCCGATCATCGCGAAGCCCGGCGCCGTGCGGCGGCCGCCGGTGCCGCCCATGAAGAGCAGGGTGCCGCCCGGGCGCACCTTCCCCCGGGCGTGCCGGGCAACCTCGATCGGCAGCAGGAGATGGGACTCGACCTCCCGGCGCGCCTTCTCGACCTCGAACTCCGCGAGCGGCGCGTAGTAGGGGCCGGGGCCGGTGACCAGCACGTGATCCACCGGGTTGGCCAGCTCGTCGAAGAAACGCTCGAGCCGGGTGAAGTCGGTGGCGTCGAAGGCCGCGGTGGCGCCCGCGCCGAGCGCTCGGCCGGCCTGCTGGAGCCGATCCGGGTCGCGCGCGGTGAGGATCAGGTCGGCGCCAGCCTCGCGGGCCGCGCGGGCGGTCTCGAGCCCGATACCCGCGCTGCCGCCGATCACGAGCACGGTTTGCCCTCGCAGCGCGGGCGCGTGCCTGGCCGGGGTGATGGGAGAGGTGGCGGTCATTGCTGCTCCTTTCGTCGAGGCGGGGGCGGGGGCGGCTTCTCCCCCGGCCGCTTGTTCCATCCATGGAAGGGGGCGAGGTCGCCCCGGTCCCAGCACTCGCGGAGCCCGGGCGTGCTCAGATCCCAGTCCGGGCGAATCTGGCTCGACACCTCCCGGAGGTCGTGCCAGAGGTCCACCACCGAGGGCCGGCCCCAGAACCAATAGCCGTTGTAGATCCGGTGGACCACAAGGCCCGGCTTGAGCACCAGGGTGTGCGGAATCATCGGGTCGTGCTCGGGGTCGGTGTATTCCTGGATGTCCAGGTCCTGCTGCACCGTCCGCTCAGGGTCGGAGAGGAAGGGCCACTGGGCGCCGACCGATGCCCGAAACTCCTGGCTCGTGTGGTGGTCGTCGGTCGAGATCGTGACGATCCGGGTATACGCCACCGCGATTTTGGAAAAGAACGCGGCGAGGTCGAGGTGCTGCTGGTGCTCCTTGGGACAGTAGTGGCCGCGCGCGAGGGTCAGGATCATCGGGTCCTCACCCTGCAGCTCGCTCAGCTTGCGGGGCGTCTTGGAATGATCGGGCAGCTGGTAGTCGGGAAAGACGGCCCCGGGCACGATGTCGGAACGCATCAGTTCACCTCCGTCCGAGGATTGGCTGGGGCCTCATCCCACAGGCGAAACCCGCCCACATACGCGGCGGAGTTGTCACCGGCCCGACAGCCGGGTGGAAGCTCCTTGAGCTTGCGCACGTTTCCTCCACCGAGCACCACCTCGTCCGGCTCGAGTGCCGCGACCAATCTGGCTACCACATCCGCGACGTAGCGGCGCCACTCCTTCTTTCCCCACTTATCGAGTCCGCGCTGCCCGACGTAATCCTCGTAGGTGCCTTTCTTGTAAGGCAGATGGCCGAGCTCCATCGGCTCCACGATACCGTCGACGATGAGCGTAGAGCCGAGCCCGGTACCCAATCCGAGGAATAGCATCTTCCCGCCACGGTAGCTCCCTAGGGCCTGCATAGCTGCGTCGTTGATGACCTTGACCGGCCGGCCGAACCCCGCCTGATAGTCGAAGTGGACCCATCCCTTGCCCAGGTTGACGGGCTCTGCGATTGGGCGGCCGTGGAGCACGACACCCGGATAGCCCAGAGAAACCACGTCATGCTTCCATCCCAGAGCGCTGCTCTTGACTCCGTCGACCATCGCCTGAGGTGTCAGGTTTCGCCCCGACGCAAACCTCCTCGGCTCAGGCTGGCCCGTGGCCAGGATCTTGACGTTGGTACCGCCGACATCGACGACCAGGACATTCACCGCTCGGTCCCCAGAGCCTGGTTCACCATCTCTTGGGCTTCGCTCACCAGGGCCTTCAGGTGCCCCTCGTTCCGGAAGCTCTCGGCGTAGATCTTGTAAATGTTCTCGGTGCCGGAGGGCCGGGCGGCGAACCATCCGCTGGCTACGACGACCTTGAGGCCGCCGATCGGCGCCTGGTTGCCCGGCGCGCGCGTGAGCTTGGCGGTGATCGACTCACCGGCCAGCGTCGTGGCCTTGACGTCCTGAGGCGAGAGCTTGGCCAGGCGGGCCTTCTGCTCCGGGCTCGCCGCCGCGTCGATGCGGGTATAGCAGGGCGCCCCGAAGTCGCTCGTCAGCTCCCGGTAGTGCTCTCCCGGGTCTTTGCCGGTGCGAGCGGTAATCTCGGCCGCCAGCAGGTCCATGATCGGGCCGTCCTTGTCCGTGGTCCACACCGTACCGTCATGCCGGAGGAAGCTCGCTCCGGCACTTTCCTCTCCGCCGAAGCAGTACGAGCCGTCAATCAGTCCCGGGACGAACCACTTGAAGCCCACCGGCACCTCGGCCACCCGGCGGCCGAGCTTCTCCACCACCCGATCGATCATGCTGCTGCTGACCAGCGTTTTGCCGACTGCAGCCTGGCCGGGCCAGCTGCGGCCGGTGGGTAAGCAGATAGCGTATGGCCACCGCCAGATAGTGGTTGGGGTTCATCAGCCCCGCCGAGCCCGTCACGATCCCGTGCCGGTCGGCGTCCGGGTCGTTGGCGAAGGCGACGCGGTACCGGTCCTTGAGACCGACCAGCCGCGCCATGGCGAACGGGCTCGATGGGTCCATCCGGATCTTGCCATCGTGATCCACGGACATGAACGAGAAGGTCGGGTCGATCACCGGGTTTACCACGGTGATATGGAGCTGGTAGATCGAATTGATCGGCTCCCAGTATCCCGCCGCCGCTCCACCCAGGGGGTCTACGCCCAACTCCAGCCGGGCGCCCCGAATGGCTTCCATGTCCACCACGTTCTTCAGATCCCGCACGTAGGGCAGGACCAGGTCTTCCTGATGCGTGCTCGCCGCCTTGAGGGCGGTCGTGAACGGCACCCGCTTCACATCGGCATTGCCGCCGCGTAACAGCTGGTTGGCTCGTTTCTGCACCCAGTCGGTCACGTCGAGGTCAGCCGGTCCCCCGTTGGGTGGGTTGTACTTGAAGCCACCGTCTTCCGGTGGATTGTGGGACGGGGTGATGACGATCCCGTCCGCAAGGTGGGCCTGGCGGCCGCGATTGTATCCGAGGATGGCCCAGGAAATGACCGGCGTCGGCGTGACGCCGTCGTCGGCCTGGATGATGGTCTCCACCGTGTTCGCCGCCAGCACCTCGAGCGCGCTCCGCTGCGCCGGTGCCGACGCCGCATGGGTGTCCTTACCCATGTAGAGCGGCCCGTCGATGCCCCGGCTCCGCCGATAGTCGCAGATGGCCTGGGTGATCGCCGCGATATGGGCAGCGGTAAACGAGCCGCGGAACGGCGAGCCTCGATGCCCGCTGGTGCCGAAGCTGACCAGCTGGGTTGGATCGCCCAGGTCAGGGCTTCGTTCGTAATACTCCTGCTCGAGCCGAGTCGGGTCGACCAGTAGAGACGGTGGGGCCGGCTTGCCGGCCAAGGGAGAAATCGCTGTCAGGCTGGGCTACCGGCCATGTGCGCCGGCGTCGAGCCACGCCGGGCGAAGTAGGTGTGCAGTTGCGCGACGACCGCCGCCCCTTCCCCGATGGCCGCCCCCACCCGCTTCACGGAGCCGCAACGGACGTCGCCGACGGCGAAGATCCCCTCGACGCCGGTCTCCAGCGGCAGCGGCGCCCGCTCGGTCGAACCCACGTCGGCGCCGGTCCGGATGAAGCCGTTCTGATCGAGGGGGACGCCGCAGCCGGTGAGGCAACTCGCCGCCGGATCGGCGCCGGTGAAGAGGAACAGATGGGCGAGAGCGACCTGTTCCTCGGCGCCGGTGCGCCGGTTGCGCCACCGCACGCCGTGGAGACCGTGTTCGGACGTGCCGAGGAGCTCCACGATCTCGGTATCACAGAGCAGCATGATGTTCGGGGAGGCCGCGATCCGATCGATGAGGTAGCGCGACATGGTGCTCGCCAGGCCCGGCCGGCGCACCAGCAGGCGCACGTGGCGCGCGTGGCTGGCGAGGAAGACGGCGGCCTGGCCCGCCGAATTTCCTCCACCTACCAGGGCCACGTCCTCGTTGTGGCACAGCCGGGCCTCGACGGGCGACGCCCAATACGAGACGCCGCGGCCCTCGAACCGCGCGAGATTCGGAATCTCCGGACGACGATAGCGCGCGCCCGTGGCGATCACGACCGCGCGCGCCCGGATACGCCGCCCGTCGGCTAGCTCGAGGACGTGCACCGGGTCGGGGCTCGAGCTCTCCGACGCGCAGTCCACCCGCTTGACCTCGGTGGACAGGCTGAACTCGGCCCCGAATTTCTGCGCCTGAGTGAACGCGCGTCCCATCAGCGCCTGACCGGAGACGCCGGTGGGAAAACCCAGGTAGTTCTCGATGCGCGCGCTGGCGCCGGCCTGGCCTCCAAACGCGAGCGCTTCCAGTACCACGACGGAGAGGCCCTCGGACGCGGCGTAGACCGCGGTCGCAAGACCGGCCGGACCGGCGCCGACGACGGCCACGTCGTACGGCTCGGCGCGGAAGTCCGTCGCCACCAGGCCCAGCGCGCGCCCCAGCTCCTGCTTCGTGGGGTTCTCGAGCACCGTGCCGTCCGACAGGACCACGATCGGCAGCTCACTCCGCCTGTGGGCGAATCGGGCAAGCACTGGCGAGCCGTCCCGGTCCTCGTCGGGATCGACGACCCGGAAGGGAATCCCGTTGCGCCCGAGGTAGCTCGACAGCCGCGTCACGTCCGGGGACTTGAGTGCCCCGACGATGGCCGGGCCTCCGAAACCGATCTCGATCAGCGCCACGCGACGGAGCATGAGCGCGCGCAGGATGCGCTCGCCCAGCTCGGCCTCGGCGACGAGCAGCGCTCGGATCGCCTCCGGCGGCACCAGGATCGCCTCCACGTCATCGATCGCCCGGGCGTCGATCACGCTCAGATCCGGCCTCCCGGAGAGCTGTCCCAGCTCGCCCATGACCTCGCCCGGGACGACCTCCATCATTTCCTCGACTGCGGCCCCCACCAGCTGCGCAAAAGCCTCCACTGGCGGTGCCTTGCCCAGCGCATCGCGTGGCACGACGGCGACCCGGCCGGAGAGGATCACGTACATCCCGGGGTAGGCCTCGCCCGCCTGGAACAGAAGGTCTCCGGCCGGGAACCGCCTGACCTCACCGAAACGTCGGACGCGGTCGATCTCGGCTCCGGAAAGGACCGGAAACATCTGGTTGAACCGCGACGCCAGTGCGGCGTTGGATGTCGCCGGCGCCGCCGGAGCCACGTTCCCCGGTGCCTCGTGCTCGCTGCGCTCGTCCTGGTTCCGCATGTCAGACCCCACCAATCGACACCCTACACCTGCGCGATGCCTCATCCACGAACGATTCCGCTCCCGTGGTGTGGCTGCTGTCATCGGACGCGAAAAATACCACGGTCACGACCGATGATGGGCTCACGACTCTACTTCAGAATGTTGAAGCAGGTCGCCACCTGGATCCGGTTGCCGGACCCCTGCGCCCCATTCCGCAGCTCCCTCCGGCCATACAGGTACTCGCCTCCGATCCAGGCACGCTGCTCGAGAAACCAGTAGAGCAGGTTCACGGCGACATAGTTGAAGCTGTCGTTCGAGGTGGCCGGATCGCCGACGTCGCTGACGAGCCAGGCGGGGCTCACTACGGCGTAGGACGACCATCGAGCCGACCAGTAGTGCTGGTATCCGGCCGTGAAGCCGACGACGTCGATGGTCTCGAGCCGGCCCGAGGCATCAAGCGCGGCGCTCGGTGCGCCGCGATAGCGGCCCAGTCCAGGACCGTACCCGACTTCGAGGTAGGCCGTGTCACGCTCAAGCAGGCGGAGGCCGCCGGAGACCAGGACACCGCCGATGGTGACGTCGCTCGTGGCCCCCGTGCCGGCTCTGAAGCGGGTTCGACCTACGAACCCCGACAGCTGGACATGACCCCGGCTGTGGGTGAGCCGGTACCGGGTGGTGAAGTCGGGCCAGGGCTTCTCGCTGGCTCCCTGGACGCCAGGCGGGATCAGAATCTCCGGGTCGCTCTCTTCAATGGCGAATGCCAGGTCGCTGCGCTTTGAGAGTCCGGTGGTGATGCGCAGAAGGCCTTGCCGGACGAGCGGCGCCGCCAATGGCGTCTCGAAGTCGATGGTCGGCGGGATGTTCCTGTCGTCCATGACCGTGGTCCAGGTCTGTCCGGCCAGCAGGACGCCGTATTGCGCGTAGGCGTGGCGCACGCGGAAAGCGTTGCCTGTTCCATAAAAGTCACCCTCGAGGAACAGCCGGAGGTTCCTCCCTTCGGCCGGCCGTTCGATCCCAAGCGAGAGTCGCGTTTCCCTCGCGTGGATCCGGGTGTTGCTGCCCTCGCTCCCGTCCACGGGGATAGCGCGGGGGTCGAACGAATCCGGAGACCCGTTCGGGTCGAAGTCGTGGATCAGGTCGAGCTTGAAGTAGCCCCCGAGGGTAAGCTGCGACGACCCGGACCTGAAGGTGATGGGAGAGGGTGATGCCTGTGCGCCCAGGCTTCCCGGCCCGGCACACGATAGGACGGGAACGCAAGCGGCCGCGAAGACTAGTCTCGGAATCAACAACTGCTCAGAGCGACCAGCGGAATGCCCTGCCGGCCGTCGGGACGCATCGGGTCACCTCCGTCCCACGTCTGGGCGCCGCTGCCGGCCCATGAGATAGGCCGCCGCGAGCCCGTACACCAACGTCTGGAGCCAGAGCGCGCCCCACGATCTCCACGCTTCCGCCAGCGTGGCCCCCATCTCGGCGATCTGGATGAAGCCTCGAATACCGAACGTCGTTGGAAGAGCCAGCGAGATGGCCTGGACCCACGCCGCCTGGTTCTCCCATGGGAAGCTGATGCCTGACAGGAACAACGCAGGGACGGACGTGAGCGCGAGTGCCACGGTGGACGACTCGGGACGCTCGAACAGCTCGCCGATCGCCAGCCCGAGCAAGACGCTCGCGGTGATGAATGGGACGAGGAAAAGGGCGGCGGCTGCCAGGTCGGCCCTGAGCGGCAATCCATACAACCGGAACGCGGCCAGGAACATGAACGCGGCCTGGAGGAGATAGAGCACGAGGAGCACCGCTACGATCCCACCGAGCGTGGCCCACACCGGCCCAGGGTCGGTCGCGGGACTGTGCCGTTGGGCCACGCGCAGGGTGCCCATTCCTATGAGGAGCGTCTGCTGCAGCACCAGGATGAAGACGGCGGGCACGAGGAAGGTGGCGTACCCTCCGAGCGGATTGAACAGCGGCCAGCTCGCCAGGCCTACCGGCGAGGGCCGATGCGTGATGCTCGCCCCGAAGGTCGCGGCTACGGTGTTGACAGTTCCGGACACCGTGCTGCGCACCAGCAGATAGCTCCCGTCGACGTAGGCAGTGACGGTGGCAGGCTCGCGCCGGAGGATGTGCCGCTGGAAGTCCACCGGAATCAGCACCACGCCGCCCGCCGTGCCCGCGCGCACGGCCTCCTGTGCGGCCTCGAGGTCCGCGCTCCGGCCGGCTACGGCCACCCCTTCGCTCGCGTCGAGCCAGCGCGCAAACTTGCGGCTCATGGGTGTGTGGTCGCGGTCCACCACGACGACCGGGACGTCGCGCAGCACCTGCCGGAGATACGGTGTGGGGTAGTACAAGCTGTAGAACACCGAGGCACCCACCAGCACAGCGAGCACCCCCTCGTTGTGTCCGATGGTGCGGAGCGTCCGAAGCGCGGCGCGGCCGAGCGCCCTCATTCCCGACCCCAGTAGATCGGGTTGCGCAGGAGCGCCGGCAGGCGGGGCAACGCGAGCCCGAAGGCGACCGCCATCGTAAGCGCCAGCGCCAGGAGCGGGCTGCCGGCGGCCTCGGGCGCGCCGACGGTGACTCCGGCGCGAACCAGGCCCATGGCGTGGGTGAGCGGGAGCGCCTCGGCCCAGATGCGGGCCCCGAGCGGCATGGCGGCGAGCGGAAACGTGACCCCGCTGAACGCCGCCGCGGGGGCGAAGATCAGCGCGCCCGGCCCCACAGTCTTTCTCAGATTCGCAGTCCACGCGATGAGCAGAAGGCCAAACGCCTGGATGGCGAGCACAGAGGCGGCCACGGCGACGACCAGCAGCCAGGCCGGCCCGCGTACCGGAATGCCGTACCAGATCGTGTAACCCCCGAGGAGCACGACCACCAACAGGCAGTGCAACACGGTGTACGTCCCGAGCTTTCCGAGCCACGCCACGACAGTCGAGCCCCCCGCCGCGTCGAGCCACTCCGGGGCAGTCCCGTCGGCCAGCTCGCGACCGACGGCGTAGATAGTCGCGAGGCCGATCACGACGTGGAGCAGCCCGCCGATCAAGAGAAAGCCCAGGGCCTGAGCGTAGCTCGCCGCGGGATTGAACAGCGTCCGCAAGTCCAGCCGGATCGGCGACGGCTCCCGGCCGCTCAGGGCCGTGAGCCGCGCGGCCGCCGTAGAAGCTCCCCGGGAAACATCGGCCGACACGTTGCCGCCTGCGGTGAGATACTCCTCGTTGTAGAGGAACGTGACGTGGGGCGAACGACCCCGGAGCAGGTCGCGCTCGAAGTGGCGCGGGACCACCAGCACACCGTAGACCTGCCGCTCGAGCACGGCCGACCGCGCGGCCCCCAGATCCTCGACGTGGCCCGCCAATCGCGCGCCCCGGGTCGCCTCGAGCCAGCGCGTGGCAGTGCGCGAGGTGGCGCTCCGGTCGAGGTCGAGCACGGCTACGGGCAGCTCGCGAACCACCTCGGACGAGAACACGCCCACGAGCAACAGGGTCATCGCCGTCGGGACGGGCCCCAGCAGCGACCAGAGCACGGGCAGGCCGCGGAGGCGCCGGAGCTCCCGGCGCGCGACCTCGGCCACGCCGCTCATCACCGCGCTCTCGTGGGCCACTGCACCAGCGCGCTCATCCCTGGCCGGAGCGCCGGGAGCGCCTGGATCGGTCGCGCGCGCACCTCGAATGTGCGCACGTCGAAGCCCCCCGCCTCGCGGGTCGCCCGCCAAGTTGCGAAGGAGCCCAGCGGGGAGATGTAGTACACCTTGAACGGACGCACCGCCGAATCCACCGCTGGGATGGTAGCAAGCAGGCTATCGCCGATCCGAAGTCCCGCGAGACGATCCTCATGGAGGTTGAGCGTGATCCATTGGTCCGAGAGGTCAATGATCGTGATCACCGGTTGGCCCGGTGAGACCAGCTCGCCCTGCTCCACGATCTTGAGCAGCACCTGGCCGTTCACCGCGGAGCGCAGCTCGTTCTCGCTCACGTAGCTCTCGGCCTCGGCGACCGCTCCCTCCGCGCGGCGCAGGTCGGCGGACGCCGCGGCGCGGTCCTCGCTCCGGGCGCCGGCGGTCGCCAGATCATACTGCGCCTTCGCGGCCTCGGCCCCCTCGCGGCTCGCGCGTAGCGAGGCCTCCGCCTCGTCTCGCTTCTGCAGCGGCACGACGCCCTCGCGCTGGAGCCGGTCCAGCCGCGCGTAGGTCGTCTCCGCGATGGTGGCCGATGCGACCGCGCGGAGCCAGTTGTTTCGCGCAGCCCGGATATCCTCCTCTCGGGAGCCGCTCCGCGCCTTGTCCCGGATCGCCCGCGCTGCGTCGCGCGCCGCCAAGGCCTGCGCTGCCTTGGCGCGAATCTCCGGGCCGTCGAGCGTCGCCACGAGCTGCCCGCGCTGGACGCTGTCGCCCTCCAGGACGTAGAGCGAGTCCACCCGGCCAGGGACCTTGGTCGCCACGTTGACCTGCTTCGCATCGGTCTCGCCTTGAAGCGTGACAGAGTCGCGGCCGCAGGCTGCGAGGAAGAGCATGCCAAGCAGAAGGCGCGCGTTCATTGGCCTATGTACTCCGGAAGGCGGTTACTCTCGCCGCTCGCCTCCAGCAGGCGAGCCAGCGCTACCACCGCGTCGTATTGGGCGTTGAGCCTCTCGACCTGGATCCGCGACCGCGCCAGCTCAGCGTCCACGACCTCGAGCGAAGTGCCGACACCCTCGGCAAAGGCGCGTTGCTCCGAGCGGAGGCTCTCTTCGGCGAGGTCGACCGAGGTCTGCAGCGCCGTGTACTGGTCGACCGCCGAGACGTACTCGTCATAGCGAGACTGCACCAACGTGGCCACGTCCCGGCGGGCGCCTTCGTGCCGCGTGCCGACCTCCCGTTCCGCCAGTCTGGCCGCCGCTACCCGATGCTCACGCCCGAAGCCATCGAACAGCTTCCACTGGAGCTCGGCCCCCACGAGCCACTTGGGGTCGGTCGTCGTGTTGAGGCGCCTCTGGAACAGTTCAGCCTGGCCGAAGAGTCGAAGCGCGGGCAGGTATTCGGCCTTGGCGGCGGACGTTCCTTGCCGGCTCTGCTCCTTGAGGGCGGCGAGGCGCCGGAGGTCGGCATTGGCGCTATCCGCTGTCGCGGCAAACCGCTCCCGGGGTTCCAGCGTGGGCGCGGCCGGGAGCGGCGTCACCGGATCCACGTCCTGGTCGCTGCCCACAGTGGCTCGGAGGGCCGCGGAGGCGAGGGCCACATCACGGACCGCCACCTTGTAGTCGCGATCCGCCTCCGCTCGGGCCACCTGGGCCCGAAGCGACTCCGTGCGGGCGATCTGGCCGGCCTGCTGGAGCCGCTCGGCGTCCTCCACGTGACGGTTCAGGGTTTCCAGCGCCTGCTTTCTCACGTTCAGGACGTCGGCGGCCAGTCGCCGCTTGAAGTAGCGGTCCGCCAGCTCGGTGGTGAGCGCATGGTGAGAGCTGCCCCGATCCGCATCGGCCGCATCGAGCCCGGCCTCGGCCGCGCGATTCGCGGCCCGGATGCGCCCGCCGGCAAATACCGTCCAACTCGCGTTGACGGTAGCCTTGAGCGGGTCGTTCCTGAGCACCGTGGCGCGGAGCGGCGGAATCGACGCGCCGGGGTTGAGCGCGCTCAGGAGGTCATGGAGCGGAGTGAGATCTACGAACAGCTCGTCGTTCAGATGCGCATAGCGGCCCACGACGCCGAAGGTCGGCCAGTAGAGGCCCCGTTGCTCGGCCCGAGTTTCCTGCGCCCGGCCGACCGAGAGATCGGCGGCTCGCCAGCGCTCGTTGCGCTGGGTGACCATGTCCAAGGCCTCGCGGAAGGTGACTGGCGTCTGAGCGGCGGCCATCGCGGCTCCTCCGATTGGAGATAGGCCGCAGAGACCGGTGCACAGGAGACCATAGGGAACGAGTCGCATCACTCGGGGTTGCGCTCCCGCCGATCAGGGCGAGTAACGGGTGATCTCATGCGCCCGCCGTCGCCGCGACGCGCGACGACTTGGTTGCGGCACTCTCGGCGGCGGGTGCTACCGCGGGCATGAGCACGGCACGACCGACCAGGCGTCCGTGCTCGAAATCGTCGTACGCCTGCTTCGCCGCGCTCAGGGGATAGCGGTCCACCAGGACCTTGAGCCGGCCGAGGGCGGCCAGGTCCACGACCTCCATCAGCGCGACGCTGCCGCCGTTCAGGCTCGTCGCCAGCTGCGAGCCGGGAGGCATCTTGAAGAAGTCGAACGGAATCGATCCGCCGCCCGCGCCGACCATGGTGAGACGGCCGCGCCAGGAGAGGGCCGCGACCCCGGTGGCGAGGGTCGGGTTGATGCCCACGCAATCCAGGACGAATGTCGCGCCGACCCCGCCGCTGAGCTCGCGAATCTGTTTCGCAGCATCAGGACCGCTCGGGACGACGTCGTCGGCCCCGTGCTCGCGAGCCAGCTTCAGTCTGGCTTCGGTCGAGTCGACCGCGACGACGCGGGCGCCGGTCAGCAGGCGAAGGAATTGGACCGCATAGATTCCCAGCCCACCGACGCCGATGACGACGGCGGTGCTGCCCGGCCAGATCCCCGGTAGCGCCGGCTTGATGGCGCTGTAGGTCGTGATGCCCGCATCCGTCAGGGGGGCGGCCAGGATCGGGTCGAGGTCGCCGATGGGGACCAGAAATCTCGCCTCGGGAACCAGGATGTACGGCGCATGACCTCCGTTGAAGCCGACGCCGGGAGCGCGAATGCCCTTCTGATAGAGGCAGTGGTTCTCTTCCCCTGACCGGCACATGTGACAGCGGCCGCAGCTGGCCCAGTTCGGGTTGACCGCGACGGCGTCACCAGGCCGGAACGTCGTCACCCCGGTCCCCACCTCTTCGATCCAGCCAGCGACCTCGTGCCCGAGCGTGAAGGGCGGCCGCTCGTTCCCCCAGTGGTTGCGGTCGCGAGATATGACGGTGAAGTCGGTGTGGCATAGCCCGGAGGCAGCGACTTTGACCAGGACCTGGCCGGGTCCCGCATGCGGCTCGGGCACCTCCTGAAATTCCGGTTGCGTCTGCGGTTGTGGGAGTCGGTATGCGAGCATCGTTCGCTCCTTTCGAAGCCGCTAAGAGCGGTGAGTGGCAGTCCGGAGGCCCCAGTCCGCTGGTGACAGCAACCGGATGGTAAGTAACGCTGCGGGGACCAGGTACGCGAGCGACATCGGGACCCACATGATGACGCCCGCCAGCACCTGGTCATCGAGCGCGGCTTCGCTTGCCCGGCCGTGGAATTCATAGAACGGATAGAGCACGCGATCGGAGAAGGTCAGCAGGGCGGCGAGGACGGTATTCTGCACGTCGGCAGCCAGCAGGTACGGGATCATGGCGCCGCTCGGCCACCGCGGCCGGCTGGGCCAGGGCTGCACGACGGGGTACCAGAACACGAGCCCCGCCGCGAAGAACGACACATGCTCGACCAGGTGAACCGCAGGCAACCGAAGCGCGAGCTGAAACAGTGCCGGCAGATGCCAGCTCCAGAAGACGACGGAGCTGAGGAGCAGTGCGGCGAGCGGATGCACCAGCGCGTGCGCCGCGGCTCGAAGCGAGCGCCGGCGGAGGAGCGGTGCCGCCAGCGAGCGCCGCACTGGACCGGGGAGACCGCGCAGGATCGGCAGGAGGGGATCGCCGAGCAGCAGCAACGCCGGAGCCACGGTGAGCAGCAGGATGTGCTGTACCATGTGCGCGCTCAGCAACCCATCCGCCGCTTCGTCCAGCGGGGAGGCGATCGCGATGCCCAGGCACACGAGGCCGCCTAGGAACGCAGCGAGTTGTGACCCGGCGAAGCGTCCCGGCAGCCTGCGGCGATATCGGCGCCAGCCTGCCGTGTAGATCAATCCTCCTGTCGTGAGGCCGACCATCACTGTGGCGGGCCCCACCCACTCGAGCGGCAGGTCGGTGTGCAACAGCATCGGCTATAGGTCCCCGTCGTGCGTCTCGCGATACAGTCCGCTGGCCTCGAGCCCTGCCCGCAGCGCCAGGGGCAGGCGTTGTGTGGTCGCGATCGGCTCGGTGCGGGACACGACCCACCCGGCGAGTACGCCGAACGCCACCTGCGCGGCGATGAACCAGATCCACTCGATCCGCTCGTTCAGCAGCGGGTTTACCGCCTCGAGTAAGGCCCAGGTGATGCCGGACATGAGCACCGGTAGGAACACCACGGCGGTGAGGATCGGGCGCCGGTTGAAGATCGGAAGGAGGGCGGCGTAGAGGATGCCGACCAGGACTGACAGGCTCCAGTGCGCCAACGATGCCAGGATCAGTCCCACCGGACTGAACCGTGCCAGCTCGGCGGTGCCGGCTCGGGTGAGCGTTGCCGAACCCGCAGCCGCGAGGAGGTTGATGGGATACCAGATGCTCCCATGGGTGAGCAGCCCGAACGCGCAGCCCACGATCGCCATGGCGGCGCCGCCGGCGAGTCCCGCCTTGAGTCCCACCGAGTAGGGATGGACCTTGAGCGGCAGGCTCATACGGTGCGCGTTCGTTCCCACTGGCAGCGCCAGTGCCCCACGGGAGGGCGGCGCGACCGACGGCTGCTCGACTACCGGCACGACCTCCTCCCGCTGGACCGGGAGTACGTCGCGGAACCAGCCGACGCAGCCCAGCAACACCGCCGCCACCCCCACGACCGCGAGCATCGGGTGCATGAGGTAGCCGGCGCCCAGAAGGGTGATGCCGCCGGCGAGCACCATGGGCCAGGCGGTCGGTGCCGGGAGCTCGATGCCGGTCTCAGCTGGATGGCTCATGCTCAGCGCTTCCCGGCCGTCAGCGGCCGATGATGTAGACGACGGTGACGACGACGATCCAGACGACGTCCACGAAATGCCAGTAGATGCTGATCACGTCGGTGCGCTCGGCATGATTGGGCCGCACCCGCCCGGCGAGCCCGAATACCGCCACGATCGAGGAGCAGCAGCAGGCCCACGATCACGTGCGAGGCATGGAGTCCCACGAGCCCGTAGTAGGTCGAGCCGAACAGGTTGGTGCGGATGGTCAAGTGGTGTACCGTGATCAGCTCGTGCCACTCGCGCGCGGTGCCGGCGAGAAAGGCGGCGCCGAGGAGGATAGTGGCCAGCCAGTAGCCGCAGGAACCTGGCCGTCGCGCGGTTCGCGAGCGCCCGGCTCGCCAGGTGGATGGTGACACTGCTGGAGAGCAGGCAGACGGTCATGAAGACCGGGAACTGGAGCACCTCGCGAGGCGACGGGCCGGTGAGGCTCCGGCCGATATAGTAGAGGTACGCCGCCACAAAGACCGCGAACAGCGAGCTCTCGGCCATGATGAACAACAGGATGCCCACCGGTCCGCGTCGCGGCAGCGTCCACGACGGTGCTGGCTGAGGCATCGGGATCGCGGTCATCGGCCTCTCTCCCGGTTCACTCGTAGTGCCAGTCGGGGTCCTCGGGATGCTTGAGGTCCCAGAGCGGACGTCGGCTACCGACCACCGGCAGCTCGGCGAAGTTGTAGACCGGCGGCGGCGAGCTGGTGGCCCATTCGAGGGTCCAGGCGTCCCACGGATCATTGCCCGCGACCGGTCCGCGCCGGTATGAGCGGATGAGATTCCAGAAGAAACACGCGATTCCTGCCACCTGGAACGCGACGCCCACGGAGGAAACCAGGTTCCAGATCTCGAGCCCGCGCTCCGGCAGGAAGGTGTACACCCGCCGCGGCATGCCGAGCATGCCCGCGAAATGCTGAGGGATGAACGTGAGGTTGAACCCGATCAGGAAGAGCCAGAAGTGCCACTTCCCCAGCCGTTCGCTCAGCATCCGGCCGGTCGCCTTGGGGTACCAGTAGTAGACCGCCGCGAAGATCGCGAACAGCAGGCTGCCGACCAGCACGAAGTGGAAGTGCGCGACCACGAAGTAGGTATCGGTCAGCTGCCAGTTGAACGGGACGACCGCCAGCATCACGCCGGTGATCCCCGCGATGAGGAACTGCACCAGGACGGCGATCGCGAACAGCATGGGCGTCCGCAGTTGGATCTGCCCACCCCACATCGTGCCGAGCCAGTTGAACAGCTTGATACCGGTCGGCACGGCCACGAGGCCGGTCGAGACTGCGAAGAACGTGTTCGCCGCCGGTGACATCCCGACTGAGAACATGTGGTGAGCCCATACGCTCACGCTGATGAAGCCGATGGCGACGGTCGCCGCCACCATGACCGGGTAGCCGAAGATCACCTTGCGGGAGAACACCGGGATGATCTCGGAGAGGAACCCGAAGCCCGGGAGCATGAGCACGTAGACTTCGGGGTGCCCGAAGATCCAGAAGAAGTGCTGCCAGAGGACGGCGGAGCCGCCGGCCTGGGCATCGAAGAAGTGGGCGCCGAGCCCGCGGTCGAGCAGGAGCAGGATCAGCGACGCGGTGAGCGGGGAGACCGCGACCAGGATCATGCACTGGACCACCAGCGTGATCCAGGTGTACAGCGGCATCCGTCCGAGCGTCATCCCCTTGGTGCGCATGGTGAGAATCGTCGTGGCGATGTTGACGGCGCCGGCAATGCTGCCGAACCCGACGATGATCAGGCCGATGACCCAGTAGTCAGTCGCAGTGCCCCGGGAGTAGGCCGGCTCGGTCAGCGGCGCGTAGCCGAACCACCCCACGTCGGGCGCGCCGGCGCCCCCGAAGAGGGCGGCGCAGTCAGGAAGCTGGCGTTGAGCAGCAGGCCGCCGAAGCAGGTCACCCAGAACCCGAACGAGTTCAGGCGAGGAAACGCGACGTCGCGGGCCCCGATCTGAAGGGGGACCAGGTAGTTGGCGAACCCGGCAAGGATCGGCATGCCCACCAGGAAGACCATCGTGGTCCCGTGCATGGTGAACAGCACATTGAACGTATGGGCTGAGATGAGGTGGTTGTCGGCCACGGCGAGCTGCAGGCGGATCAGGGTCGCCTCGATCCCGCCGATCACCAGGAATCACGAGCGCGAACACGATGTACATGATGCCGAGCCGCTTGTGATCCACGGTCACGCACCACTCCCGAAGCCGATCGAAGACGGAAGGCGCGATCGCCTCCTGCGGGGGCGGCAACCGGGAACCGGGTCGTCGTCATGGTGTGCTCGCTCAGCGCAGAGTGAGGAGATACTCGACGAGCTGATCGAGATACTTGTCGTCGATCTGCCATGGCCGGCATCAGCACGCCGTGCTTGAGGTCGTCCGGGTTCCGGACCCAGGCGCGAAGCTGTTCCCGGGTGTTGGGCGCGGCGCCGGCTCCGATGGTTGCCCGGGACATGAGATGGGTGAGATCCGGCCCGTACTGGCCATTCGCGCTCGTCCCGGCCACCGCGTGGCAGCTCGCGCACACCGTGCCGAGGAATATGCGGCGACCGGCGGCGGCAACCGGGTCCGCCGGCGCCGCGGCCGCCGCCCGGCGCTGCTGCTGCAGCCACCGGGCGAACTGCTTCCGGCGGCTCCGCGACAATGCGCAACAGCATGAGCGTGTGCTGGGTCCCGCAGTATTCGGCACACTGGCCCAGATAGGTGCCCGGCTCATGCGGCTCCACCCACATGCGCGTCGTCCGGTTGGGGATCAGGTCGGTCTTGCCGGCAACCCGGGGAACCCAGAAGCTGTGGGCGACATCGGCGGACTCGAGCGTGAGGAATGTCGGCCGCCGAGTGAGGGAATCACTGACCGGCACATGAAGCTCGTTGGCGGTTACTATGCCGAGCTTGGGATAGCGGATCTCCCACCACCATTGCTTCCCGACCACCGTGACCTCGAGCGCGTTTGGCGGCTGTGGCGCCGCCTGGATCTCGTGAATCACTCTGCCGGTGGCGAGCATGAGGACGAGGATGATGATGAGAGGCACCGCCGTCCACGCGGCCTCCACCTGGGCGCTTCCATAGACCTGAGGCGGCTCCGGTCTCTGGTCGCCAGCGCGAGCGCGGAACCGCACCACGCTGTAGGCGATGAGCCCCCCGACCACGACGAATACGACGGCGCTCAGAACGAGCACAAACCTGGCCAGGTCGGCTTCCTTGGCCGCTGGCGTGGACACGGGCGCGAAGATGCTCGAGACCGTATCGGCAGCTTGCAGGATTATGCTGATCATTCACCGTGCTCCTGCCAACAATCGTCATGAACTGCCGCGCGTGCGCGTGAACGAGCCGCCGGGCGCGGAGCTACCCCTCGTAGGCCCGCCGGAACGCCAACCTGAGACTCGGATGTACCCATAAGATGCCGACCAGGAGAACCATGTTCGCGACGACGTGGGCGATCAGCACGGAATGCCAGGTCAAACCGTCGAAGTGACCCGTCGCTCGCCACCCCGTCATCACCACCAGGTAAGCGAACTCGATCACCAGGATGACGAGGAGCAGCCCGGTAAGCAGGACAGGTAAACGGTCCGCTACCCGCGCTATTGCCAGGGCGACGATGCCGGCCAGCAGGTATAACGCGGTGTGACTCACCAGATAGCTCGCCGCGGGGGAGGCCCCGGTCAGGGCACGAACAGCCGATGGCCAGGGGCCCATTCCCACAGCATCCAGGATGGCCATCCCTCGGCCGGCAAGGGCGCCCACAATGATGAGCGCGAGGGTGCCCGCGAGAGCGGCAGCCAGCCCGACTGCGGCGCCTTGAAGCCATCCGGGGTGGCGCGTCATGCTTCCACAGGCTCGGGCGTTGCGGACCGCGAACTGTTTTCAACCACCACCTCACTGATCTGGACCATCGGTGTCACGCCGGTGAAGTTGCGGATGTCGCCATTGATCTCTTTGGCGTGAGGGCCGAAGGAGGACTGGTACGCCTCGACGGAGTCGCACAGCAGGTGGCACGCGGCGACATACGGGGCCGGAGTGCCCGGCTTCCCGCCCGACAGCCCCTTGTCGATGGTGTAGTACTTCAAGCCCGCGCCCATCCTGCTCTTGATGAGCGGCAGGTGCTTGTCCCGGTAGTAGTCGTGGTCGAATTGCACGCCGGGATTGTTGGGATATATCACGCTGACCTTGATCATGGCTTCTCTCCAGGTATAGGCACATTCACCGCGATCGCCTGCGCCTGCCTGATCGCACGGCGGGTCGGGCGATTCGCGACATTCATGCGCGCGAGCGCGAGCGCCCGGCGGCGGTCGTTGCCGCTGCCGGCGTAGAACTCCGCGCCATGGTCCGCAAAGGCGAGCAGGTGTTTCCCAAGCAGCTCTTCGAAGCCGCACCGGGCGGCCTCGAGCTGGGTCTCGACCTCCTCGAACCGCTCCTGCGCGATGAGCACATCTGCGAGACGCCAGCGGACCTCCGGATCCCGGCTGGCAACAACCGGCACGAGCAGCGCCTCGGCCTCGCCGGTTCGGTCCTGGCCGGTATAGATCTCCGCCAGGTGAACCCGCGCCTTCACATAGCCGGCCAGATAGTCAATGGCCCGTCGATACCAGAGCGCGGCCCGATTGGGCTCCGGTACGGGCACGAGCTCTCCCCACAACATGCCGAGCTGAAAGCAGACCCAGGCCAGCGGGAAAGGCGACACGTCGTCGTACGCTTCAAACGCCCGCCGATAGACCGCGTCCGCTTCGGCAAAGCGCTCCAGATCGGCGAGCACGGCGCCGAGCGGCACCAGGTCTTCGAGCCGGCCGCTGGCTGCGGCGATCCGCCGGCGGGCCGCGAGGACCGCTTCGAGCTCGACGCCACAGGCTTGGTCGATCGCCAGGGTCTGGCGCTCGATGGTCTCGACGGCGCCGCTCATCAGCGCGGCCCGCGCCAAGTGGCGTCGGGCATCGGCGAAGCGATGTGCCGCGGAGGCCACCTCGGCCTGGACCAGCACTGCCCGACAGGAGTCGTCCACTTCCGCGAACTCGGCGGCCAGCGCATCCAGACGGTCGAGTGCGTCCAGGTCACCGAGAAATTGGGCAACAAGACGCTCGTGCTCGACGATCGTTTCGGCAGCTCCCGGGAGGCGTGGGTCGCGGGCGAACCGGGCCCACGCGCTGCGGCGAGCGCTCTCCAGGTTGATCGCGGCAATTTCCCCATCGGTTGCGGATGGACCGAGGTGGTCGAGCTCGACCATCGTGGTCATTGCGGGTCTCCGAAGCGCACCTTCAGACCTCCGAGGTCGATCAGGTTCGAGAACACCGCGCCTTCACCAGCCGAAGTGAACACGCACGGGGCGAGGATCATGCGTGCCGGGTTCTCCGGACTGGTGAAAGCGAAGGGATCGGTAACCTCGGCTGCACTTTCGCGATAGACCGCGGACCGTCCCCGTGATCGGACATTCAGGCTCCCTCGGTCGCGCTAGTTGATCTTGTCGAGGAACTCGTCAACCGCCTTGGCCACGCGCTTCACGCGGTGGATGTCCCGCACTGTGAGATCCGGATGGGCGACGTACCAGGCTACCGCCGGGATCTGGTGCTCGGCGATCCAGTCTTTCGCCTTCGGGCTGTGGATCCCGGGCCAGCCTTCCCAAGCCGAAAAGAAAACGTCCAGTGCGTCGGGGATCTTCGCCACGAAGTCCTCGATGTAGGCATCCCAGTCGCCGTCGTAGGCAGTGGCGAAGAACAGCCTTGTGTCGTTGTCCAGAAACACGAAGCGCATGTCGTGGACGGTGCCCATCCGGTCCGTGTCGTCAAAGTTGCCATTCCGAGCCTCCAGCACGGCGCGCAGTCGGGCGGCGCCGCCGGGTGCGAACGGGGCGACCACGCTCAACTCCGAGACCGTGCCCTGACGCCAGCCGGTCCGGCCTGCGCTTTCCATCCGCGATCGTGGCTGCGTCGCCGTCGACGCCAAGTCTTTGATCGTGTTCTCCAGCGCCGTTTGCGCGTACTGCGGCGCGTCGGCGTAGAGCTGCCGCAGCTTTTCGACGGTCTGGTCCTGTTTCGGGTTCGTCAGTGTTGACGTTGCCATGGTGCATTCTCCTTTCGACTGCGTTCAATATTCACGCGCTGGATGAGCCAAGAGCCGCGAGCCAGCGCAGCGCCCGCAGCCCGGGGATGAAGCAGTATTCGCCGCCGCGCACGGTAATGAACCGCGGAAGACCGTGAAGGCGCCGCCGGGCGGGCCGATGGGGAATGGTGAAGTCACCGTCGCCGTCGTTGTTGCCGATCAGCGGGTCCTGCTCGGTGCCGTGACTGATGAAATTGCCGTCGGTCGCCCATTGCGACTGCACGAACTCGAACTGCCGCTGCTGATGCGCGCCGATCAGGAGGAACACGCCGCCCCGCTCGGCGCCATCGTCCTCGAGCACGCCCTCCGGCAGAGGCGGCCCGTAGTTCGTGCCCCGCCGCAGGAAGTGGTGGAGATTGACGGCCACCACCTCGTCCTTGAGGGCATCGCGGGGATTGACCCGTCGGATATGCGCGCTGAAGGGACACTTCAATCCCTTCATATCGTCTGCGTAGGAGAACTCGTTGTTGCGATTCGGGTCGCTTCCGAGCTGCGGGTCGTCACGGTCCGGCGCCAGCGCCAGGGGGGCGCCGCTGCGCCACCGGCCCACCATCTTTGCGGCCAGGAGCTCCTCTTCCTCCGGCGAAGAGGCCTGGGCTCGCAGGTAGCGACGAAATGCGGCCACATCCGTGTGAAATTTGCGGAACGCGATGAAACTGCCGTTGTGGCGCAGCTCCTGAGGAATGGGGACCTCTGCTGTTTCGCCCTTCTCGTCGGGATAGCCCAGGATGAACTCGCCGGCCTTGATCGATGCTTCCCCGCCGGCGGGCGGAGTTGGACCGCTTCCTTCGACATGAGGGTTGTGCAGTCCGTCCTTGAAGCCAAAGGGATTGCGCCCCTCCGGCAGCTCACCGAAACGCATGCGGTAGACGACCGAGACTGCCGGGAGGGCGCGATGCGCCTCGTGGGCGAGGGCCAGAACCCGCTGCAGGTCTTGATCGGTCTTGGCGTAGATCGCCAAGGCGACGTGCATGTCGTGAGTGCCGAAGGGATATTCCCAGTTGGCCGGTGCATTCGCACCGAAGTCGTGCAGGATCGCGGCCCGCGCCGCCATCCCCTGCCTGAATTCCACCGGAAAACTGTCCAGGGACGCCTGCGGCACCCCCAACGCCTTGAGGCCCTGGAAGGTGAAGGCGATCCCCACCCAGCCGGGCAACGACGGCACCCACCATTCGTCGGCGGGTGCGACGTGAGGCAGTATTTTTCGCAGCATCTCCCGTCCCTGCTCCGCCTCGTCGATACGGAGAACGACGTATTCTCCGCGGTATGGCCTGGGGCGCGGGCGCAAGACGGTTGCCTGGATGTCGCCGACCTCGACCGTTGCCGGCGTGTCGCTGATTTCGGCGACGAAGCCCTGGGCGCTGCTCATGATGCTGCCCCTACTCCCCGTCGCTGCGCGACGGCCTGCAGCTCCCGGTTCGGAGTCGCGAGATAGGGAAACACCCTCATGCCCGGCTTGGTCGCCCCGGTGGCGCCGCCCTGGAGGAATTCGCGATCGCGATTCACCAGCCAGGTG
This sequence comes from uncultured Gemmatimonadales bacterium, assembly GCA_963812755.1. Classification (GTDB taxonomy): domain Bacteria; phylum Gemmatimonadota; class Gemmatimonadetes; order Gemmatimonadales; family GWC2-71-9; genus CAVVWJ01. Next base: position 114,504 of record CAWEWK010000015.1, read on the forward strand.
AGCAGGATGTCGATCACGTTCGCATTGACCGTGCGGCCGCCCCCATTCCGGTAGGGTCGGCCGTCCAGTGTGCTCTTCTCGATTTCGAGGTGGCTGTCATCGGTGATCGGCTTCGCGATATCAAACAGCAGGAAATCATCCAGGAAGACACTCGCGTTGGCGGCCAGCGCCTCCGGTGTCCAATCGGCCTTGCCGTCGAGCCCGTCCCAGACGGCGAAGCTGTCCTTCAGGCGTTGCAGGAACAGGGGCTGGAGCGCCTTCGGGATCGCGAACGGGGTCTGCTGGTTCCAGAGGTCGCGTAAATCGACGATCCCGGGCATCGCGGGATTGTTGAGCCGCATGTTGGTCTGCTCGGGGCGTCCGACCCAGTCGATGCGGGGGGCCGGATATCCGAGAGGGGTTGGCGGCTGCGGGATGGGCACGGTCTCGGCGATGGCGCCGAACAGCGAGCCCTTGGCGGGATCGAGGAGGCCGTTATCGAGCTCGACAACCATGCTAAGCACGTTGGTGTGCTCAAGCAGATTGGGGAGCCGCTTCAGCCGGCCTATGTCCCAGGCGAGATAGAAAGGATCGGAGCGCAGCCCGGCGAACACGCGGACATCCCGCTCCGGCGTCCACGCCCCCGACTCGTCATTCACCCTGAGCGACAGCTTGCGGCCGTCCGGCAGGGTGCACACGCCCCGCTGGATCGGGTTCCCCGCGGCATCCCGCTCCAGGACCTGGAACCGGAAACTGAAGCGGATCTCGCCCTCGGTGGGCTGAAACTTGGCGGCGGGGCCAACGCCGGCAACGGTTACCCGCCGCACCACGATCGAGTAGTCGATCGCGTTCGAGAACATCGTATCCTCACCGGCCTTCGGAAAAACGCAGGCGGCCAGGACCGTGCGCGCGGGGCTCTCCGGACTGGTGAACGCGAAGAGGTCGCTGAGGTCGGCCGTGGGGTCGCCGATGGACCGCGGACCATCAACGTGGTCGGACATCGTTAATCTCCTTCAACCGCTCAGGTTCGCGATCCAGGTCAACGCGCTGATGCTCGGCATGAAGAAGTACTCGCCGCCGCGGAGCACGTTGAACGTTTCGATGCCGTGGACGCGGCGTCTCACCGGTTCCTTTGGAATGGTGAACACCGCGCCCTCCTCCTGCCGCCCGATGATCGGGTCACGCTCCTCCCCGATTCCCAGGAAATTCCCCTCGTCGATCCACTCCTGTTGCAAGAACTCCATCGTCGCCATTGCCTTGGCGCTGATGAACAGGAAGATGGCGCCCCGCGGGATCTCGTCCGCCTCGGCGGATACAGCGTCCGGGTCGTACGGCGGTCCATACGTCGTGCCCCGTCTGATCAGACGATGGATATTGACGTCGGTCAGCCGGGTGAGCTGGGTGTCCCGCGGGTTCATCCGCCGGATGTGGCACCCGAGCGGCGCCTTGAATCCGCGCATGTCGTCCGCGTAGTTGAAGTCGTTGTTACGTCGCGGGTCTGCGCCGAGGACGGGGTTGTCGACGTCCGGCGCCAGGGTCAGCGGGGCGCCGCTGCGCCACCGGCCGACCAGCTTGGCGGCGAGCAACTCGCGCTCTTCCTCGGTGCTTCCATGGGCCCGGAGGAATCGATTGAACGCGCCGACCCGGGACTGATACTTGCGAAACCCCACATAGGCGCCGTTCCGGCCGAGGATCTCCGGCTCCGGCATCGGCAGGGGAATGCCGGCCTCCCCGGGATATCCCAGGATGAACTCGCCGGCCTTGATCAGAGGCCCCTGGCCCGGCAGCGGCTCGGCGCCGCTGCCCTCGATCGCCGGCTGGTCGATGCCGTCCTTGTAACCCAGTGGATTGA
>CAWEWK010000016.1:0-172422 GCA_963812755.1 uncultured Gemmatimonadales bacterium
TCCCCAGCTGGTCGCCGTGAGTGACGACGATGTCGAATCCGTCCAGCTCGACTGCCGCGACCTGAGGCAGCTTGGACCGAAGGTCCCACCCATCGGCGTTGCCGTACACCGTGGTGACCGGCGCGAGAGTTCCTAGCTCGTCCAGAATATCGGGCGATCCGACGTCGCCGGCATGAAGGATGTGATCCACCGACTGAAAGACCTCGAATACCTCGGGCCGAAGCAGCCCGTGGGTGTCGGCGATCACGCCCAGGCGCATGCGCTGCTCGGGAAGCCTGCGGTCAGCGGATAGCCATGGCGCGTTCGGTCAACTGGAAAAAACCCGCAAGCAACTCGCCGGCGGTAAACGTGCAATGGCCATACCGGTCGATCTCCGTCTGGTCGAGGAGAGCAGACGTGCCTTCGGCCGCGGCCTTCTCGCCGAACAACGCCTGCTGCTGTACCGGAACGATCGGATCGCCGGTGGTATGCTGAGTGACCATCGGTACCTCGAATCGCGCGGTAGTTCGAACCGACCGACTGCGTCGCGGGCCGCGGCGTCGGCGCTGAATCGGGCTACCCCCTGATTGAGCGCATCATCATCGGAGGATCCCTGGTACACTCGATCGACGTTGTCGGAGGCCAGGCCTCCAAGACGGTCGCGGGCGTCGGCCGTTCCAAAGACGTTGTACCACAGGATCCCGGTCACCGTCGCGCCGACGACGTGGGGTCGGCCGCATCCGTCGGCGCACCGGTGACCGCCAGTAGTTGAGCTGTGGCCTCCGGATCGGCGGCGAGCGCCTCGACTACCGCGGGTACGTACACCGAGAGCCATTGCTGGCGAAGTCGACCGGAATGTCGATCGCGGTTCCCGGGAGCACCGAGGAAAGAAGAAATCGAAGACCACCCGGAAGTCGGCGAAGTAGTCGATCTGGCTCTGAAAATTGCCGATGGGACCACACACAGCCATCGCACCGGTGAAGGTGCGCGGATGCTGCTCGACCGTCAGGGCGGCGACCAGCGCTCCCTCGGAGACACCGACCAGGAAGATCCTCGTGGGATCGGGGCGGTACAGCCGGCGCACGGTTTCTTCCAGCGCCACGATGTCTTCCACCGCGACATCCGCCACCAAGCCATTGGCTCGAAAGCTGGTGGTGGCGAAACCGTAGCCCAGTTGGGTGGCGAAGCTCGACACCGTGGTTCCGCCGACCGAGTAGTCGACGATGGCCAGCGGAGCATCAGGTTCAACGTATCCGTGGGCAAAAATGATCAGGTCGCCGTTCCAGTCGGCCGGGAAGCAGGTCCGATAAAGGGCGGGCCCGTCGCCCAAGGTGCCGTCACTACATCCGGCAGCGGGCGGCACTCCTTCGTCGCCGGGGTCCTGGGGGCCGTCGGAATCTCCGCAGCCGATTGCCGAAGCACCCAGGAGCGACAACAACAGGTACCGTGATGAGCGAAAACCCGTCATAGGACCTCCTACCCCATCCAACGCTTGGCGATCTCGATCTCCAGACCCAGTTGGTCCAGGATCCGCTGCACGACGAAGTCCACCAGCTCGGAGACCCGAGTAGGCCGGTGGAGAACCCGGGTGCCGCCGGGATCACCACTGCCCCCGCCTCGGTGACTGCGACCAGGTTGCGAAGGTGTACCAACGACAGCGGGGTTTCCCGAGGCACCAGAACCAGCTTGCGTCGCTCCTTCAGCGTAACATCGGCCGCCCGCTCCACCAGCGAACGGCTAGTACCGAGTGCGATGGCCGAGACGGTACCCATGGAGCAGGGACACACCACCATGCCTGATGTACGCCGGGATCCCGACGCCGGCGCCGCGCCGCGGTCGGTGTCGGGAAACCGAGTGACGGTGGACCAGTCTCCGCCCGTGACCGCCTGGAGTCCTTCGATGGACCCGATGCCGCACTCGTCGTGGAGCAGGCGCATGCCATGCTCCGAGGTGATCAGCCAGACCGGGACATGTTGCCGGGCCAGCACCTCGAGCAGTCGAACCCCGTAGGGCGCTCCCGAGGCGCCGGTTATCGCCAGGACCAGAGGGTGGGTCATCGCCCCCGCCGGTTGGGCGTTGGAGACCGTACCGGATGCTCTGCGGAACCGGCGGCGGAGCCCGCCGCGGTGGCCGAGCCGGTTCCGGAACCGGCTTGGGCCTGAAAGCCCTGCGGCGTTTGGAGGTCACGACGCCAGCCGATCCGCCAGCGCGAATAGGAATACGGTCACGCTCATCACGCCGTTCATGGTAAAGAACGCCGCATTCAACCTCGAAAGGTCGCCCGGCCGTACCAGTTGGTGCTCATAGGCCAGAATTCCGGTCGCCACTGCCAGTCCCACAAAGTACCAAATCCAAAGCCCGCGCCGTACCCAAAGAGCGCCAGTGCGGGAATGGTGATTCCATGGAGCAGCTTGGCGAGGAGGATCGCCCGCGACTCCCCCAACCTTACGACCGCGCTCCGCAGTCCCTCCGAGCGGTCGAACTGCTCATCCGGCAGCGCGTAGAAGATGTCGAACCCCGCAACCCAAGCCGCCACGGCGGCGGTGACGGCCAGCAATACCCAGGGAGGCTCGCTCCAACGCCCGGTGACAGCGAGATACCCGCCCACCGGCGCAATGGCCAGGCTCATGCCCAGCCAGAGATGGGGCCACCAGGTGAATCGTTTGGATAGGCTGTAGAGAAGAACCCAGGCCAACGCCACGGGACTCAGCAGGAAGCAGAGTGGGTTGAGCAGCCAGGCGGAGAGCACGAAGAGCGCTGCCGCAATGACTACCGAGATCCAGGCCTGAGCCGGCGTGAGCGCTCCCCGAGGCAGCTCTCGGTTGAGCGTCCGGGGATTGCGCGCGTCGAAGCGGAGGTCCGCGATCCGGTTGAACCCCATCGCGGCCCATCGTGCCGAGGAGAAAGCGAGAATCACCAGCACCACGGTCCGGCCGGTGATCGGAGCCACCGCCGACGCCGCCAGCACTCCAATCAGCGCGAAGGGAAGGGCGAAGAGGGTGTGCGGCAGCTTGACCAGATTGGCGTAGCGGACGATCAGCGAATCGCCGGAGAAGTCTGGGCTTCCCTGGCGCTCATTTCAACTGGATCCCAAGCGTATGCCACATCTCATCGACCCTCCGCTTGGTGTCGCCATCCATCTGGATCAGCGAGGGCCATTCCCGGTCGAACCCCTCTTCCTTCCACTTCCGGGTGGCGTCGATGCCCATCTTGCTTCCGAAGGTGAAGGCGCGGCTGGAGTGGTCCAGGACATCCATGGGGCCCATGGTGAAGCGGACATCGCGCTCAGGATCGATGTTGTTGAGTGCGACCCACCAGGCTTCGTCCGGATCGCGCACGTTGACGTCCTTGTCCACGATCACCAGCACCTTGGCCAGCGACATGAGCCCCTGCCCCCACAACGCGTTCATCACCTTGTAGGCCTGCCCCGGATACTGCTTGTCGATCGCGACGAACACCAGGTTGTGGAAGATGCCGGGCGCCGGCATGTGGTAGTCCACGATCTCGGGGACCGTCAGCTTGAGCAGAGGGAGGAAAATCCGCTCGGTGGCGTGCCCCAGGTAGAAGTCCTCCATCGGCGGCCGGCCTACCAGCGTCGCCGGATAGATGGGATCACGCCGCGCGGTGATTGCGGTGACGTGGACCTTGGGGTAGTAGTCGGCCAGGGAATAGAAGCCGGTGTGGTCGCCGAACGGCCCCTCCAACACCAGCGGCTCGGCCGGGTCGATGTAGCCCTCCAGCACGAATTCCGCCTCTGCCGGAACCTCGAGATCACAGGTGACCGTCCGGACCAGCTCCACCGGCTCCCGCCGAAGGAAGCCGGCAAAGAGGAATTCGTCGATGTTGGGCGGCAAGGGAGCCGAGCCCGAGTACACGCTTGCCGGGTCTCCGCCGAGGGCGATGGCCACCGACATCCGCTCACCCTTGGCGGCCATCTCGCGCCAGTGCGCGGCGCCGACTTTGTGTCGCTGCCAGTGCATCGCCAGGGTATCCCGGCCCAGGACCTGAACCCGGTACATCCCGACGTTGCGGATCCCTTTGGCGGGATCGGTGGTAATCACCATCGGCAGGGTGATGTAGCGCCCGCCGTCGCCGGGCCAGGTGGTGAGAAACGGGATCTGATCGAGGTTGACTGCGTCACCCCGGAGCACGACTTCCTGGCAGGGCGCCCGTCCGGATTTCACCCGGGGCGGGAACTTGCCCATTTCCGCCAGCTTGGGCAGCATCGCCAGCTTGCCGAACAGCCCTTCGGGAACCTTCAGGTTGAGCAGCTCCGAGATCCGGCCCCCGATGGCATCAAGGTCCTCGACGCCGAGCGCGAGCTGCATCCGCCGCATGGAGCCGAACAGGTTGATCGCGACCGGGTGCCGGCTGGCCGTGCCGTCACTCAGGATCACCTGCTCGAAGAGTAGCGCGGGACCGCCGCCCGGGCTCTTCATGCACCGGTCCGCGATCTCGGCGACTTCCAGATGCGCGCGCACCGGCGCGGTCACCCGCACCAGCTCGCCGATGCGGTCGATCTCATCAATGAAGTCGCGGAGGTTGTCGAGGGCCATGGGAGCTTGAGGGAGTGCTGGGTTGGTGATGGTTTCGAAGATCTTCCTCGTTCCTACATGCAGCGCGCAGACTCCACCCATGAAAAGAGTGTAGCGCACCTCGGTAAACCCCTGCTCCGCCATTCGCCGGGCCAGCTCGGCGGGGGCGGGAAATGCTTGCGTCGACTCTGGTAACCAGGTATACGCGGTCGTATGTTTCGAGATACGGCGACCGACCCAGGGCAATATCCGCCGGAAATAAAACTGGTACGCGCTTCGCAGCTGGCGCTGGGGCGGAAGAGTCATCTCCAGAATGACCAGCTTGGCTCCCGGCTTTAACACTCGAGCCGCTTCAGCCAGGCCGGCATCGAGATCCGTCAAGTTTCTCACTCCCCAGCCGACCATCGCGCCGTCGAACGCCGCGCCGGGAAAGGGCAGTTCCAGAGCGTCGGCCGTCACCGGTGCGAGCCCGGCGGCCTTCACCCTCCCTAATCGGAGCATGGGGGTGACGAAGTCGGCGCCGACCACCCGGCCGCTGAATCCGGCTTTCCGTGCCAAGGTAACCCCGAAATCCAGGGTGCCGGCGCACAGATCGAGGTACACGCCCGAAGGCGCCCGCTCCCAACCCAGTCGGTCCACCGCGTACCGCCGCCAGCGTTGATCGAAGCGGAAGCTGATGATGCGGTTGAGTCGGTCGTAGGTGGGCGCGATGGCGGTGAAGATCTCGCGGACGTATGCCCGCTTGTCCGGACCGCCCGAAACGGGTAACTCACGATCCGAGGCTAACATAGGCGCTGAATGTAGTCCCCTTGCGAGATTCTTGGCAAGCCGGTTAATCGATGCCTAAAGGGCCCGAATGGGCACGGCTCACCGATCAGGAAGTCGTAGTACTCGCGCGGGGCGGGCAGGAGGCGGCGTATCGCGAGTTGATTCGCCGTTACGAGCGGCCGGTGTTCGCCCTGATTTTCCGGATGGTGCGCGACCGGGAGCTGGCGGAGGATCTCGCGCAGGAGACCTTCGTCAAAGCGCTCAACGCCATCGAATCCTACCGGCCCGAATTCAAGTTCTCATCCTGGATCTTCAAGATCGCGAATAACGCCGCGATCGATCATTTGCGCCGGCGGGAGCTCGACACGCTTTCCCTGGACGGCTCGCCCCACGCCGAGACTCCGGAGGCGATGCAGGCGACGGCCCTCCAGATCGGCACTCGGCAGGAATCACCCCTCGACGCGGTCGAGGCCAAGGAGCTGGGGGTAGCCATCGAGGCGGCGATCGGCCGGCTGCGGCCGGAGTACCGGTCGTGCATCCTACTGCGCCATGTCGAGGGACGGGCCTACGAGGAAATCGCCGAAATCCTCAATCTGCCGCTCGGCACGGTCAAGACGTACATCCATCGCGCCCGCAACGAATTGCGCCTGGCCCTTGCGCATTTGAAAGAATGAAACATTCCCCGAACCCCCACCGTAGGAGGGTCCACTTATGACCCACGCCCCGGGCTCCCACCTCTCGCCGGACGAACTCGAGCTGTGGCTCGGCGACACACTGCCACCGCAACTCGATGCCCATCTTGCGGTGTGCGCCGAATGCCAGGAGCGAGCTCAAGCAGAGCGCGAAATCGTGGAGCAGTTAGGCGCGCTGCCGCTGATGAGCCCCGCTCCCGGGTTTGCCGACTGGGTCATGCAGGCCGTGGTGGTTCCCGACCCGTTTGCCATCCGTTCCCTCGACACTGCCCGGCGGAGGCTCTTCGCCTCGCGGAGATCACTCGCGTACGCTGCCGGCATCGCGATTCTCCTGGTGGGCTCCATGGCCGGCAGCGTTGTCTGGAGCCTGGCCCACCAGGATACCCTCGCCGCGCTCGGATCATGGCTGGCAGCCGAGGCGGGGCAGACCGCCTGGCTGGCGATCCGGGGTGTGGCGTCCAACTTCATCGAGCAGCCCTGGTACCAGGGAGCGAGAGCCCTGGCCGATAACCCCGGACGGCTCGCCATCGCCTCGGCGCTGGCGACGCTCGTCTATCTGATCGGGGTCCTCGCGCTGCGCCGCCTCCTGGCTCTTCCGACCCAGCGGGTGGCCCATGCGAACGCCTAGCGGCTTACTCGCCCTCGTCACTCTGATCGCGGCCGGCGCTTCCAGCGTCGCGCACGCCTCGCCCAGGTCGGAACCGACCGGCTCCCACGCCGTGGTGTTCGTCCGTGGGTTCTGGGATCTGGTCTCCGAGGTGTCGGGCCGCGGCCGGCCCGGCCAGGACAACCAGGAACCGCGTCCTCGTCCCCAGGCGATACCAGCGGGCGGACCCACCGTCGATCTCAACGACCTCAGCGAGCCCACCGCAGTTGAGAAGAAGCTTCGCACCGCGCTCAACCCATCCAACGGTGAAGTCCGCGTGACCGTCACCGGTGGTTCCGCCCGTCTGGGTGACTTCAGTATCGGTTCCACCGAGCTGGTGTCGGGAAATCTTCTGGTGGTGCGAGGGAACGCCGATATCTACGGCCGCCTGGAGGGCAACCTCGTCACCGTAGACGGCGACGCGGTAGTTCATCCGGGCGGATTGGTCTCGGGCGACATTCTCGCCCTTGGTGGTGCGGTACCGGACATCGGCGGTGAGATCGGAGGGGAAGTGCGCGCCCTGCGGACCTCCACGGTGTTCCCGCGCCCGGCGCCGGCCGCCGAAGCGCCACCGGCCAGTGCCCTGGCTACCATAGGCCGCCGGCTCGCCGGCGTCGCCGGAGTCTTTCTCACTCTGGGGGCGGTTGGCTTCGGTCTGGTGCTCTTCGGCCGGCCGAACCTCGAAGTGGTCTCCGATACGGTCTCGCATTCATTCGGGCGTGCGCTCGTCACCGGGTTGCTGGGTCAGATCCTCCTGCTTCCGACCTTCGGGATGCTGGTGGTGGGTCTCATCCTGAGCGTGGCGGGAATTCTGCTTCTTCCCTTCGCCGTCATCGTATACGGGCTCCTGGTGATCGTCACCGGGCTGGGCGGGTTCCTGGCGGTCGCGCATGCCATGGGCGAGACCTACACCCGGCGCCGATTGGCATCGGGTGTGGTCATCGGCTCGGCCAACAGCTACCGCTACCTTCTCGTTGGCTTGGGCGCGCTGGCCAGTCTCTGGTGGGCCTGGTCGTTATTCGGCTGGGTACCGGTGGCTGGTGACCTGATTCGAGGTGCCGCGTTGCTGGTCACCTGGCTGCTCGCCACTGCCGGCTTCGGCGCGGCGCTCCTGAGCCGCGCGGGCGTGCGGGAAAATTTCGCTGGGCGGCTCATCCCACCAGAGGCGCTCACCGACGAATACCTGTGGGCCACACCGCAGTTCGGGGTGCAGGCGGCGCGGCGGCCGGGCACCCGAACCCCCACGCGAGGGCTTTGAGCGTGCGGGCATCAGCCGTAGCGCTCGCCCTTGCGTGCTGGGCGGGCAGCGCGGGGGCGCAGAGCATGCGCCCGTTCAGCACTTTCCGCCAACTGCACGGTGAGACCCGCCTCCAGGCGGAGTTGAATTACGCGGCCGGCACGCTGAGGCTGGTGCCCGGCCGTCCCACCGAGCTGTACCGGATGGACGTCTCCTACGATGAAGACCGGTTCGTTCCGGTGAGCGGCTTCGACGCCTCACGGGGCAGAGTGATGCTGGGGCTCCGATCGTCGGGCGAAGGTGGGATCCGGGTAGTCTCCAAGAACCAGCTCCGTCAAGCAGCCAATCTGACCTTCTCTCCGCGGGTCGATCTCGATCTCGCCGTAGCCCTGGGCGCGGTAGATGCCGATCTCGAGCTGGGAGGCCTTCGCATCAGCCAACTGAAGCTCGAGACCGGCGCCAGCCGCGCAGTGGTCCGATTTTCTCAGCCCAACGGCGTTCGGTGCCGGTCGGCTGATCTGAGCGCCGGAGCCGCGGAGCTTTCAGTGATCGGCCTGGGCAACAGCCGCTGCGATCGGATCGATTTTCAGGGCGGCGTGGGCAAGGTCATGCTCGACCTGAGCGGAAGCTGGAGCACCAGCTCGCGGGTGACGGTGAAGATGGCGATGGGTGAAGTGACCCTGCGCCTGCCCCGCCGGGTAGGAGTCCGAGTGAATCTCGATAAGTTTTTCTCCAGCTTCGAGCCGGCGGATCTGGTTCGACGGGGCAACAGATTCGTTTCGCCGAACTACGATCGCGCCGAGCGCCGGGTCGACATCGACGTCACGACTGCGGTGGGTGGGGTGACGGTGGAGTGGGCCGATTGAAGAAGCTATCGGCTATCGGCTATCGGCAATCCAGGAGCAGTTAGCGGATAGCCGATAGCCCGTTGTTGTAGATTCCCAGCATGTCCCCGCTCGAGACCCTCGGCTTCGCCCTGGGCACCTCGTTCGCCTCCGGGCTCAACCTCTACGCCACGGTGGCGGCGGCGGGGTTGTTCCAGCGCTTCGGCGTGGTGCAGCTTCCCGAGCCGCTTCAGGTGCTCGCCAACCCGGTGGTCCTAGGCATCGCGATCACGCTCTTCGTGATCGAGTTCGTCGCCGACAAGGTCCCCTACGTCGATAGCCTCTGGGACGCGGTCCACACCTTCATCCGCCCGCCGGCGGCGGCAGTGCTCTCCTATAGCGCTTTTGCCGAGTCGCTTCCGGAGGAGTGGCGCATCGGGGCGGCGCTGCTGGCCGGAGGCGTTGCTCTCACCGCGCACGGCGCCAAGGCCAGCACCCGGGCCGCCGCGAACGCGAGCCCCGAGCCGCTCAGCAACTGGACCCTGAGTCTGGTAGAAGACGGTGCGGCCGTGTTCCTGGCCTGGATGGCGGCCGAGCATCCTATTATCACGGCGGTCATCGTCGTGGCGCTGGTCATTGTAGCGGTGTTCGTGATTTGGAAGCTGTTCGGATTTCTGCGGCAGGCCATCCGGCGGTTGCGAGGGAGTCCTACCCCAGCCTCGCCCTGACTCTCCCGCCTACTCCCATCCCCAGCCGGCGCGCCGCCGAGCCGTCACGAACCGCGATCTCCACCGCCCCACCCGATCCCACGTACGCCACTAGTCCCCCCGTGGAGACATCGCCGAAGGTGCGTTGTAGCCGGCCGATCTCGAGGCCTTCGACTTCGAGCACTGCATACCCCGGGACCAACTCGGGAGTGAGATTGGTGACCAAAGTGCCGAATCGGTCCACATACACGATCTGGCCGACCAGCACCTTTCCCTCATAGTGCGGCTCGGCATAAGCGAGGCGCTGCGGCATGCTGCGGAGCGGCTCACCCAGACTGGTGAGCGACGCACCGGAGGCCAGCGCTGCGGCGGCCGGCGCAAACAGATCGCGACCATGAAAAGTGGGAGCGGCGGCTTCAGGCACCGGCAAAGTGACGATCTCGACCTCGGCGTCGCGGAGCACCAAACTGAAGAGACCGTTGTCGGGGCCCACGAATCGGTGGCCGTGCGCGGCGATGGCCAGTGCGGCTCGCTCGGTGCCGACGCCCGGATCCACCACGGCGAGGTGCACCGTGCCCGTGGGGAAATGGTGCCAGGATCGACCTAGGAGGTATGCGCCGGCGCGGATGTCACCCGGGGGCACCGCGTGAGTGATGTCTACCAGGACTGCGCCGTTCGCCCGGCGGAGTAGAGCGGCTTTGGTCTCCGCTACATATGAATCGGTAGTGCCGAAATCGGTGAGGAGGGTGACGATCATGGCTGATGCCGAGCCACTCGTTGTTCACCCTCTCATGATAGGAAGTGCGACTCCTCGTCCGGCGGTCTTCTGTTGCAGCTGTTCGGCGATGTGACGGAGAGCCATCGCCGCGTCACTGTTCGGCTCGGCGACCAGGATCGGCTGTCCGGCATCGGCCAATTCGGCGAGTCTGGGCTGGAGCGGAATGGAGCCGAGCAGGGGAACTCCGACCTCCCTCGCCAACCGCTGTCCGCCCCCGGAGGAGAACAGCTCGAAACGGCGGCCGCTCTCCGGGTCGGTGAAGCCGCTCATGTTTTCTACCACTCCGAGCACCGGAACACCGACCCGTTCGAACATGCGCGCGCCCCGCAGGGCATCGCCGACCGCCACTTCCTGCGGGGTGGTAACGATCACCGCGCCGGCCACGTGGGTTGCCTGCACCAGGGACAGTTGGGCATCGCCGGTGCCCGGCGGCAGATCCACGATCAGGTAATCCAGCAGCCCCCAGTCCACGTCGCGCAGGAATTGCTGCACGATCTTCATAATGATGGGGCCGCGCCAGATGGCAGGCGTGTCCCGTTCTACCAGGAAGCCGAGCGACATGAGCCGGACACCATGGGCCTCGATCGGCTGGATTTTTCCGTTGACCACCGGCGGCCGGTCGAAGACGCCAAACATCCGAGGGATATTGGGCCCATAGACGTCGGCGTCCATAATGGCGACTCGGGAGCCGGTTTCAGCCAGCGCCACGGCGAGATTGGCAGCAACAGTAGACTTGCCGACGCCACCTTTACCGGAGGAAATCGCGATGATGCGGCCCAGGTTGGGCTGCTCCGCGGCCTGCGGCACGGGTGCCTGCGCGTTGGGATCCGGTGGAGTCGGTGGGCCGTGGGTGACCCTGGCGGGACCGGCAGGGTTGGTGACGGTGATCTTGATCGCGTCCTTCCGCACGCCCTCCACCGCCTGCACTGCGGCGCGGGCCTGCCGAACCAGGGTCGCCGGGTCTTCGGGGGCGAGGAGGAAGGTGAAGCTCACCCCGCCATCATCGCTCACGACCAGATCGCGGATCATGCCGGCCGAGAGGAGATCGTTTTCCAGCCGTGGGTTCCGGATCTGCGCCAGAGTTTCGGTGACCCGCGATTCGAGCGACTCGGCCACTAGACCGCCTCGACGTGCTTCACCTCGGGCACCATTTGACGAAGCCGAGTCTCGATGCCCTGCTTCAGCGTGACGGTCGACGCCGCACACCCGTGGCAGGTGCCGCCGAGACGCAGCAAGAGAACCCCGTCGCCCTCGTCGAAGTCCACGACTTCGACGTGACCCCGGTGGGACGCAATGTAAGGACGCAAAGTGTCGAGCGTCCTTTCGATCCGGTCAATGGTATCCATAAGCAGTCGACGCTAATTCCTACCTTCCCACTCGGGAATATAGCACGCCATCTCCACCAAGATAGGCGCGCGCGGCGGACAGCACCGTAGCCTGTACGTCTGCCAGGGATCCCTGGAGGGCGAGCCCGGCGGCTTTGGTGTGGCCACCGCCGCCGAATGGCTTGGCAAAGGCGGCGACGTCGACGTCTCCCACCGATCTCAGGGAGACTTTGATTCGACCCTGACTGACCTCGCGAAAGAGCAGCGCCATGCGGACCCCCTCGATCGAGCGAGGGAACTCCACCACCCCGTCGAGGTCGTCGGAGGATACACCGAGGCGCTCGATCGCTCCCGGTGGGACGGTGACCCAGGCGAGGCCGTGCTCCGGTTCCACCACCAAGGTCTGGAGCGCCTCGGCAAAGAGCCGAGGCCGTCCCTCGGGAGCGCGAGCGTACACCTCGAGATAGATCTCCTCGGGATCGACTCCGGTTTCCAACAGCTCGGCAGCCACCCGCAGCGTGCGGGGGCGGGTGTTGCTGAAGCGGAAGCCACCGGTATCGGTCAGGATGGCGACATAGAGGCCCCGGGCCGCTTCCTGGTCGATGCTCCAGCCGTTAGCGAAGGCGATCTCGAAGACCAGCTCGCCCGTAGCCGCTGCTCCCGGATCGAGATACCGCGGCCCCGGGGGCAGCGCGCCTTCGCCAACGTGGTGGTCGATGCAGGCGACCGGAACCCCGCGGTCCCGCACGGCTCCCCCGAGCATGCCGAGCCGGCTCAGATCGGAGATGTCGAGCACTGCGATCAGGTCGGCGCGGCGCAGTTCCTTGACCGCCTCGGCGGTACGATCTACCCCGGGAAGGTCGGAGAAAAGAAAGCCGAATCGGGGAGGAGTCGGGGTCGGGTTGGTGATGATCGCGTCCACTCCGCGGGCCCGGAGCAGGTGCGCCAGCCCCGCCTCGCTCCCCAGACCGTCGCCGTCAGGATTCACGTGCGTGGTCAGGCACACCCGTTGGCCCGGAGCGAATATCGAAGCGAACTCGCGGGCGGTGGCGATCCGGTCGGGGGCCAGGGTATGGGGCATGGGCGGGAAGATGGAAGGGATGCAGGGGAAAAGTGAAGGGTGAAGGGCGAAGAGTGAAGGGGAGGTTTCCGCTGCCCCTTCATCCCTCGCCCTTCACCCTTCACCGGACCGTGCCTACCGTCCCGCCGCCTGCTGGACCTTGGAGTGCCGCTTCCCGTACAGGAAGTAGATCACCAGCCCGATCGCCATCCAGATGATCAGCCGCGCCCAGGTGTCTTTGGGCAGACCTAACATCAGGTAGAAGCAAGCCAGGATGCCGAGTGCCGGCACCACGGGAACGAACGGCGTCCGGAAAGGACGCGGCCGGTCGGGATCGGTATAGCGAAGCACCAGCACGCCGGCACAGACGATAGCGAAGGCCAGAAGGGTGCCGATCGACACCAGCTCGCCCAGGAGCCCGATCGGCAGGAGACCGGCGAAGATCATCGCGGCAGCGCCGGTGACCGCACTGGCGAGCCATGGGGTCCTGAACTTGGGATGGACGCTGCTGAACACCGGTGGCAGCAGTCCGTCCTTGGACATCGAATAGAAGATCCGGGGCTGTCCCAGCAACATGACGAGGATGACCGAGGACAGGCCGGCGATCGCGCCGATCTTCACCACCGGGCGCAACCAGGCGAGCTGGGGCCCCGCAGCGTTGATGCCGACCGCGATCGGATCGGGAACGTTGAGCTCGGTGTATTTCACGATGCCGGTGAGCACCAGAGCGACGGCGATATAGAGCACGGTGCACACCGCGAGCGAGCCTAGGATGCCGATGGGCATGTCCTTCTGGGGATTGCGGGTTTCCTGAGCCGCCGTGGAGACCGCATCGAAGCCGATGTAGGCAAAGAAAATCACTCCGGCACCGCGGACCACACCGTCCCACCCGTACTTCCCTTCTCCCGCGGGCGGCGGAATGAACGGCTCCCAGTTCTCCCGGTTCACATACGCCAGTCCGAACCCGATGAACAGCAACACCACGGTGAGCTTGATCACCACGATGACGTTGTTGAAGCTGGCCGACTCGCTGATGCCGATGATGAGCAGAATGGTGATCAAGCCCACGATGATCATGGCGGGGACGTTGAGTACCGCGCCGGTGCTGGACCACCCCTCGGTGAAGAGCCGCCACACGTTCCAACCGGCGTCCGCCGGCGCGGTATGGGTGTAGGGAGCCGAGGTGAATTGCGCGGGAATATTGATGCCGAGGTCCTTGAGGAACGACACGACGTATCCCGACCAGCCCACCGCCACGGTCGACGCCGCAAAGAGATACTCGAGAATGAGGTCCCACCCGATGATCCAGGCGATCAGCTCGCCCAGGGTGGCGTAGCCGTAGGTGTAGGCCGACCCGGCGATCGGGATCATGGCCGAAAACTCGGCGTAACACAGTCCCGCCAGGGCGCAGGCGGTGCCTGCCAGGATGAACGAATAGACGATGGCCGGCCCGGCATAGTTGGCCGCCGCTTGGCCGGTCAGCACGAAGATTCCGGCGCCGATGATGGCCCCGATGCCGAGCGTCACCAGATTCACGGCCCCGAGAGCTCGCTTGAGGCTCTGATCGGAGGCGACCTCCGCCTGGAGCGCGGACAAATCCTTGCGACGGAACAGGCTCATGGAATCCTCGACCGGAAGTGGATGAAGAGCTCGAACCGGGTGGGCAGATCCCTATACGTTCCGGTTCAACCGGGAGTTGCGGTACCCATACGCGAAGTAGATCACCAGGCCTATCGCAAACCAGATCAGCAGCCGGCGCCAGGTGTGCCAGGGCAACGAAACCATCAGGTAGAGCGCGGAGAGAGCCCCCATTGGTGCGGTGAACCAGATGACCGGGGCCTTGAACGGTCGGGGCAGATTCGGCTCTCGGATGCGGAGCACCAGGATGCCGATCGACACGATGACGAACGCCAATAACGTCCCGATCGACACCAGACTCCCGGCCTCTCGAACGGTCAACAGAGCCGAAAAGATCGCGACACCGATTCCGGTGACGATCGAGGTAATCCACGGGGTCTTGAAGCGGGGATGCACTCGGCTCACGAACTGGGGCAGGAGACCGTCCTTCGACATGGTCCAGAACACCCGCGACTGTCCCAGCAACATGACCAGAATCACGGAGGAGAGTCCGGCGATCGCGCCGAGCTTGATGAGCCCGGCGATCCAGCCCAGGCCGGCGCGGTCGGCCGCCAGGGCGATGGGATCGGGGACGTCCAGCTCGGCGTAAGGCACTACGCCGGTGGCGATCCCGGATACGACGATGTAGAGCAGAGTGCAGATCAGCAGCGAGCCGATGATGCCGATGGGCATGTCGCGTTGCGGGTTCTTGGCTTCCTGGGCTGCCGTGCTCACCGCGTCGAATCCGATATAGGCGAAGAACACTACCCCCGCTCCGGCCATCACCCCGGTCCAGCCAAAGGCCTCGCGCGGGCCCGCGTTGGGCGGAATGAAGGGCCGCCAGTTCTCCGGCTGCACCGCGTGCGCCGCCAGCGCGATGAACAACAACACCACGGCGACCTTCACCAGTACGATCACGTCGTTGACCGAGGCCGATTCCTTGATCCCGATGACCAGGAGAGTGGTGACGATCGCGATGATGATGATGGCGGGAAGGTTGAAGATGGCGGTGACGGTAGAACCATCGGCCAGGGGCACCAGGGTGCCCCTGGCGGCGGTAAGCTCGGGTGGGAGGTGGATCCCGACGCCGTTGAGGAACGAGACCATGTAGCCCGACCATCCGATCGCTACGGTCACCGCCCCGAGGGCGTACTCCAAGATGAGGTCCCAGCCGATGATCCAGGCGATAAACTCGCCCAGCGTGGCGTACCCATAGGTGTACGCGCTGCCGGCCATCGGCACCAGGGAGGCGAACTCCGCATAGCAGAGTGCCGCAAACACCGAGGCCAGGCCCGCGATGACGAACGACAGCACCACCGCCGGTCCGGCGTTCTGGGCCGCCACCGTGCCGGTGAGCACGAAGATCCCGGTCCCGATGATCGCACCGATCCCGAGCATGGTGAGGTTGAGCGCACCGAGGGCGCGCTTGAGGCTGTGATCGCTGGCGGCCTCTGCCTGAAGGCCGGTGATGCTCTTTCGGCGAAACAGCTTGGAGCCCGCGGAGGGAGTGTTGTCCACCGGGACGCGCTCGGGCAGGCCCATAGCGACCCTCGCTCAGGAGAGATGCGGAACTACAGGAAACGTTTCGAGGATCTGGGGGCGCACAAGCACATTGGCCCGCCCGGCGGAGCCGGCCGGGCTGGCAGCGTCAGGCGCTGTAGTTCGGCGCTTCTCGGGTGATCGTCACATCGTGCGGGTGCGACTCGCGCAGGCCGGCCGACGTGATCTGAATCATTTCGACATCGCATTGGAGCTGGGATACCGAGGCTACCCCGCAGTACCCCATCCCGCTGCGCAGGCCGCCGACCATCTGGAAGATCACGTCCGACACGGGACCCTTGTAGGGAACCCGTCCCTCGATGCCCTCCGGCACCAGCTTGGAGGGCGCCATCTCGCCTTCCTGGAAGTAGCGGTCGGCCGAGCCGTCCTGCATGGCTGAGAGGCTTCCCATCCCGCGGATCATCTTGTAGCGGCGGCCCTCGGCAAGCACCGATTCGCCCGGACTCTCCTCGGTGCCGGCGAGCATCGACCCCATCATCACCGAGGACGCGCCCGACGCCAACGCCTTGACGATGTCGCCCGAGTACTTGATTCCACCGTCGGCAATGATGGGGACATCGTCCGCGCCGCGCAGCGCATCGACGATCGCGGTCACCTGGGGAACCCCGACTCCGGTGACCACCCGGGTGGTGCAGATGCTGCCCGGTCCGATTCCCACCTTCACCGCGTCGACCCCGCGCTGGACCATCTCTCTGGCGCCGGCCTCGGTGGCGACGTTGCCCGCCACCAGCTGAGTGTCGGGAAACGCTTCCCGAAGCTGGGCCACGGTTCGCAGTACGCCTTCGCTGTGGCCGTGGGCGGAGTCGACCACCAGCACGTCCACTCCGGCATCGAACAGCCGCTTGGCCCGAGCGGTGGCGTCGGAGCCGCTGCCCACTGCTGCGGCGACCCGCAAACGGCCATGCTGGTCCTTGTTGGCGTTGGGATGCTCGCGCCGCTTGAAGATGTCTTTGACGGTGATGAGGCCCTTGAGCACCCCCTGGGCGTCCACCACCGGCAGCTTCTCGATCCGGTGCTCCGCCAGGATCCGCTCGGCATCGTCGAGACTGGTGCCCACCGGTGCGGTGACCAGCCGCTCCTTGGTCATCGACGTCTGGATCGGCTGGTCGAGGTTACGCTCGAACTGGAGATCCCGGTTGGTGATGATCCCGATCAGCCGCCCCTGCCCGTCCACGATCGGCACTCCGGAAATCTTGAACCGCCGCATCAACGTGTAGGCCTCCCGCAGCGGACGGTCGGGACCGAGAGTGATCGGATTGAGGATCATCCCGCTCTCGCTCCGCTTCACCTTGTCCACTTCGGCGGCCTGCCGCTCGACCGACATGTTCTTGTGCAGCACCCCGATGCCGCCGGAGCGAGCCATGGCGATGGCCATGTCCGCTTCGGTGACGGTGTCCATGGCGGCAGAGACCAGCGGAATGTTGAGGGGGATGGTACGGGTGAAGCGGGTGACGGTCGAGACCTCGCTCGGGTGGACGGCCGAGTATCTCGGCACCAGGAGGACGTCGTCGAAGGTGAGTCCCGGCTTGGGGCGAATGAGCGTCATGCGCTGGACGAGGACAGGTCCCGATACAAAAAAGCCTGCCGACGCTCGGGCAGAGCCAGCGGCAGGTCAGGGGTGAATAGATCCATCTTGAAGTCTAGGGCCAGGTTCCGGGGAAATCAAGCGCGGCGACCCCGGCGCCAAAGCAGGTAGACCGGTATCCCACTCGCGACGATCAGCAGCCCTGGCCAGGTGTACAGCGGCTTCTTGAACAGCAGGATCACCATCAGCACCCCGACCGCCAAGAGATAGAGGCCGGGGAGTATCGGATAGCCGAATGCCTTGACCGGGCGGGGCAGATCGGGACGCAGGCGGCGGAGGCGGAAGAGAGCGAGCGTCGTCAAGAAGTAGAACACCAGAGCGGCAAAGATGACGTAGTCGAGCAACTGGTTATAGGTGCCGCTCACGCAGAGGACACTGGCCCATACCGCTTGCGCGATGAGGCCGAACACCGGCGTGCGGTACTCGGGGTGCAGCTTTCCGGCGCGCTCGAAGAAGAGCCCGTCCCGCGCCATCGCCCAATACACCCGAGGCCCCGAGAGAATGAGCCCGTTGTTGCACCCGAAGGTGGAGAGCAGGATGGCTACCGCCATGATCACGGCGGCGCCGGAGCCCAGCGCCACCTCGATGGCCGCGGTGCCCACCCGGTCCTGTGCCGCGTATTGAAGCCCGCGTGCCATGACGTCGGCGCCGTTCGGGTCTCCATAAAACGGCAGGATGTTGAGGTAGGCGACGTTGGTCAGGATGTACAGCAGGCTGACAATCCCCGTGCCCGCCGCCAACGCGAGCGGCAGATTCCGGGTCGGATTCTGCACCTCCGCCGCCGCAAACGTCACGTTGTTCCAGGCGTCGGCCGAGAAGAGCGAGCCCACCATCGCGGCCCCGATCACCGGCACCACGGCGAGGGTCCAGTCGCCGGTTCCCCAGAAATTGGAGAAATTGGCCGCCGCGACATCCGGCTGGCGAAAGAAGGTGAGCCCGCAGACGACCAGCACCGCGAGGGCGCCGACTTTGGCCACGCTGAAAACCGTTTGGATCGCCGCCCCAAGCGTGACGCCCCGGATGTTGATCGCCGTGAGCAGCAGAATCGATAGTATGGCGACAATTCGTTGGGGCGAGAGACCGAGCTGAATCGCGTCGGCCGCGCCGGGAAGGTGGATTTGGCCCAGGGGCAGGAATACGTCGGGGGTCAGCCCGGGAATCAGGACACTCAAGAATCGCGAGAACGCCACCGCCACCGCCGCGATGGTACCAGTCTGAATCACGGCGAACAGAGTCCAGCCGTAGAGGAAGCCGGCCGCGGGGGAGAGCCCCTCTCGCAAGAACACGTATTGCCCACCGGCCTTGGGCATCATCGCCGCCAGCTCGGAGTAGGCCAGAGCGCCGATCACGGTCATGAGCCCGGTGATCACCCAGACCAGCAGCAACGCACCCGGGCCCCACGGCGACACCTGTCGCCCGATGTCGGCGGAGACGATGAAGATCCCCGATCCGATCATGGAGCCGACGACCAGCGAAATGGCGGCGAGGGGGCCGATGCCGCGAATGAATTCGGAGGCCGGTGAGGTGGCGGGGGGTGCCTGGGTCGGTGCGGCCATGCGCTAGGTCCCTCGCGTAGCTCGGGAGGACAACGGGGTCAGCTTCCGGTATTCGACGAAGGGGTCTGAGGCTCTTCCGGCTTGGGTGGGGACTCGACCACTTTCACCGCTTCCTCCACTACCGCCTGCCCCGCCGCGGCCAAGCCCTTCATCACCTTGGCCGCGCTATCCATGAGTCCCATGGTGCCGCTGATCGCCTGGATCGGCAGCTTGCCGGCTCGCATGGTGTCCTCGACCGTCTCGGTCAGCTTGGCGAAGATGCCGCCCGGACGCGATCGCTCGGCATACTTGCTGTCGAGAAACTCGATGTAGTCCAGGATCTCGTACCCCCGCTCGTCGCTCAAGTTCTCGAGCAGACGTGCGATGCGTTGCTTGAGAAGGTCGTTCATCCTGTCACCTACTTCCCTTCCATGCCGGAGACCACCGACACCAGCTCGGCGACTGGAGTGTTCAGATACCGGGTTCGGGCGGCCCTGAGCGTGAGCCGGAGCACCAGCTCGGTGAGGGGCGGAAGCGCCCGGAACTCCTCCACCCGATCATAGGGGAGAGCCACGTAGACGAACCCGGGCTCGGGAAGAGGACCGCGGGTGAGCAGATACGGTTGCCCGGCCGGCAACTCGGTCCGCAGCTCATCGGCGTTCTGCACCGAGATGAGCTGGAGCTTCCAGTCCAGCACCTGGCCCACGAAACGGTCGGGTGTGGCCCGGACTTCCTCCGCGGTAATTCCGACCAGGGTGCCTTCCTCCGACCGCTTGAGGTCTGCTTCCCGGACCCAGCCATCTACCTGAATTCGCACCCACTCGCCGGAGCGACCGGTGACCCGCGCCGGTGTGCCGCTGTTCAGGGTCCCGAAGGCCGAACCCGCGGGAGCGCCGCTGAGCCCGGTTTCCCGAACGGTTTCCGCGGTCTCCACAGGGGCAGCTGGCTTTGGGAGCTGGGTGGCGGGAGCCGGCGGTGGCGCCGCAGCCCGCCCTTGGTCGGGCTGGCGTCGGGAAACGGCTTGGCGCGGCACCCAACCCTCCCGCCGCACCCGGGTCCACTTGCCGCGCTGGCCTACCCGTTCGAGCAGGGTCCCTTCCCGAGCACGGCCCAACAGCTCACCGTTGGGCGAGCGGCGCAGATTCTCACCCTGGTCCGGGGTCACCACCAGATCGTACCCGTCCCGGCGGGTCGGTGAAGTGGAGGAGGTGGTGATCCAGCCCTCGACTGTGACCTCTCGCCAGGCCCCCTTGGTCTCGCCGATTTCCACCGGAGCCCCGGCGGGGAGGGAGACCAAAGGAGCACCTTCCGGTTCTCGATGCAGGTCGGCGGGCGCGGCCAGCGGCTGCTCATCCTGAGCGCCCAGAGGCGTGACAATCGCCGCCCACGCCAGCGCCAGACAGGCTGGTAGCCGGACCAGGGCCGGACTAGATTGCGGCGCGTAACTCACAGTCCGGCATTGTAGAACACGCGGAGATCGATGTCAAACGGAAGCTCCCGGAACCGGGTCGTCCTGGTGGTTCTGGACGGCTGGGGCTACCGGCCCGAGCGTGAGGGAAACGCCATCGAGCTGGCCTCGACCCCCAACTGGCATCGGCTTTGGGAGTCCCATCCCCGCACCCTCCTGGACGCGAGCGGCCTCTCGGTCGGCCTCCCCGAAGGACAGATGGGAAACAGCGAGGTCGGCCATTTGAATCTCGGAGCCGGCCGAGTCGTTCCCCAGGATCTGGTGAGAATCTCCCAGAGTATTCAGAGCGGCGAATTCTACCAACTCCCGCCGCTGGTCCAGCTGTGCACCGGCCTCCGGCAGACCGGCGGCACCCTTCACCTTGTAGGACTGCTGGGACCCGGCGGCGTGCACGCCCTCGACCGGCACCTCCTGGCCTGCGTCGAGCTCGGCGTGCGTCACCGAGTCCCCGCCATTGCCATCCACGGGTTCCTGGATGGCCGGGACTCGGCGCCGACGCTCGGGGCCGAAGTGGTCCGTACCCTCTTGCAGGACATGCGCCGCATAGCCGGAGCCAAGGTGGACGTCGCCACTTTGACCGGACGCTATTACGGAATGGATCGTGACCGGCGCTGGGACCGCACCCGGTTGGCCTACGAGGCAATGGTGCATGGTATCGGGACGGCGGTGGAGCATCCGGTCCTGGCGGTGCAGGCGGCATATCAACGGGGCGAAACCGACGAATTCATCAAACCGCTGGTGCATCACCGGCATGGTGCCCCGGTAGCGCTCATGCGGGACGGAGATGGGGTCCTGCTCTTCAATTACCGCAGTGACCGCATGCGACAGATCGTGAGTGCCTTGGCCATCGAGAACTTCGAGGAGTTCGACGTCTCCGATCGGCCCGACCTCGCCTGCGTCACCATGACCCAGTACGATCAGAACTTTCCGCTGCCTCAGGCGTTTCCGCCCTTCAGCCTGGCACGTATTCTGGCCGAGGTGCTGGCGGACCAGGGGCGAACCCAGTTCCGGACCGCCGAAACCGAGAAGTACCCTCACGTCACCTACTTCTTTAATGGTGGATACGAGCCACCCTATCCCGGCGAACAGCGCTGCCTGATTCCCTCCCAGCGGGTGGCCACCTACGACCTGGCCCCGGAGATGAGCGCCGGCGGGATTACCGAGGCGCTCTGCCGAACCATCGAAGCCGGCGAGCACGATTTCCTGCTCTGCAACTACGCCAATGCCGATATGGTGGGACACACCGGCGTGCTGCCCGCCGTCATTCGCGCGGTGGAGACGGTGGACTCCTGTCTCGCCCGGGTGTTCGCGAGTGCGGACCGGGCGGGGATCAGCGTCCTCATCACGGCCGATCACGGGAACTGTGAGATGATGATCGATCCGACCACCGGCGGAGTTCACACCGCCCACACGACGAACCCGGTGCCGTTTGTCGCAGTGCTGCCGAACGCGAAGTCTCGCCCGACCGCGCTGCGGGCCGGCGGCTCGCTCCGCGATGTGGCTCCTACGGTCTTACGGCTGCTCGGCCTCGATCCGCCTGCCGAAATGACCGGCCGTGATCTGAGGGAGTGTTGATGGCTCGATCTGTCGTTACGCTCGGGATGACCATATTGCTCGCCTCTGCAGCCCACGCCCAGGTGGGCCACCCACCGGAGAGGTCGCCCTACCGGGAGATTTATAAGGGGCACACCATCACCGGCTTCGGCGGCTACATCGGCGGGAGCGGCGGCAGATTCCAGATCGGGCCTCACGACGGCCCTGTCTTCGGCATCCGATACGACATCCGGACCGCCAGCGCCGTCCAGATGGGTCTCTCGCTGGCCCGCGCCGATCTGGACCGGTTGATCGTGGATCCGTTCGTGGTGGTGGAGAATCGGGTGAGCGGGCCGGTGCGGCAGACGGTGACCTTCGCCGAGGTGGACCTTCAGTTCAACGTCACCGGAGGAAAGACCTGGCATGGGCTGGCTCCGTTCGCGGGCGCCGGCGCGGGTCTGACGTTCGCCAGCGGGACCCCGGCCGACACCAGCGATTTCAACTTCGGCAAGAAGATCTACTTCACGCCACACGCCGGCGTCAGGCTGTTCCTCACCAGGCGACTTCATCTCCGGGCCGAGGCCCGGGTAACTTTCTGGAAGCTCAAGTATCCTGCGAGCTTTACTCGGGAGCCGCCGGACGACCCGGGTACTGCCGACGACCCGCACGCGGTAATCACTGACGGCAACACCCAGGAATGGACCACCGGGTCCTGGCTCCAGGCCGGGCTGGGCTACTCATTCTCCCCTTGAGCCATGGCCACCTCGCTCACCCGCACCGTCTCATTCCGCGCCCAGCACCGGCTCTACCGGCCCGACTGGACCGAGGCGCGTAACCGCGACGTATTCGGAGCGGTGAGTGACCCTCCGGGGCATGAGCACCAGTACCGTTGCGCGGTCACCGTGTACGGTCCTATCGATGAGACCATGGCGATGGTGGTGGATCTCGCGGTGCTCGACCGGCTGCTGCATGATGAAGTGGTGGTGCCATTCGATGGTAAGCACCTCAACCTCGAGGTGCCGGCGTTCGCCTACGGGCGCACCCTTCCCACTTGCGAGGGCATTGCGGCCTACTTGTTCCCTCGCATAGCCAGCCGTCTGCCCGCTGGAGTGGTCCTGGAGCGCGTGCGTATCATGGAGGATCCGACGCTCTATGCCGACTGCACCGGAGTCACCTGAGGACCCGCCTGTGTTGGCATCGGGCTGTGAGGCCGTCTCCACGCACGGGCCCCCGGGTGCCGATGCCTCCTAAACGCGCCAAGGTCATCGAGCTGCTTCGGACCTCGCAGAGAATCGCGGTGGTCGGACTGAGCCCCCGCCGGGAACGTCCCAGCCACGGCGTGGCCGCGTACCTTCAGCGCGCCGGTTATGATGTCGTTCCGGTCAACCCCTGCGGGGGGCGTATCCTCGGCCAGCGGGTCCATCCCAACCTGCGAGCGGCCGCGGAAGAAGGGTCGATCGACATCGCCGACATCTTCCGGCGATCGGAGCACATCCCCGCCCTGCTCGACGATCTGCTCGCGGTGCGGCCCAAGCTGGTGTGGATGCAGCTTGGAATCCGGAATGATGAAGTTGCCGTCCGGTTGGAGCAGGCAGGTATTCCGGTCATCATGGACCGTTGCCTCGCGGTGGATCACCAACACTTGGGGGTTTGATGCGCATCCGAGTGCTCGTCTCCCTTCTGGGCATGGCCATCGCTTTGCCGGTGCTGCCCGCCTCGGCCCAGCGCACCGGCGATCGCGCCCGGCTGGTGTTCACGGTGTCCGGCGCCTACATCGGCGGGCGCGGACTCTGGACCGTACCGTCGCAACAGGTAGCGGATCCACCGTTGGTGGACGACTTCTTTCTCAACCGCAGCATCAACGGCACCTTGGGCGCGAGTCTCTCCGCGGCCTATTTTCCCCGCGAGCATGTGGGCTTCACCGGCGAAGTGTTTATGATCGGGCTGGGCTATGAAGACAGTTGTCGCTTGAACACCCCCCCGCAGTCGGCGCGGAACCAGGCGGTCTGCCAGGACATCGACCGTCAAGACCGATCGGCCGCCGCCGTGGTCTTGGCGGGCGGCCTGCTGTTCCGGATGGCCAGCCGGGAGCTGATCTCGCCGTTTGCCAGGGTACAGGCAGGCATTTTGATCGCCAATCAGAGCCCGATTCGGATGGAGGGCGATGCCCCGCCCCTCCTGGTGGTCTACGCCGATGACAGAGATACCCGAGTCACTCCGGCCTTGGCGCTCGGGGTGGGCGCCACGGTTCCACTGAGCAGAGGGTTCGGGGTACGCTGGGAAGTGCGGGATCAGATAATCGGGATCGACCGGGTCACCGGCAACACTCCAACAGTGCGGGTCGAGCCGCCTCACGACCAAGTGTTCAAGCACATGTTCAGCGTGTTGATCGGGTTCGACATCGTGCTCGAGCGGGATCGGGGGCGGAGGTATTGAGCCGGGATGGCGGGGCAGATGGCCAGCGGGGTGTTGCCGGGGCGATTCTGGCGGGAGGAGGCGCCACCAGGTTTGGCGGCAAGGCCAAGGGGTTGGAGGTGGTCGGGGGCGAGAGAATCCTGGATCGGCTGGTGCGGGTGATGACGGCGGCGCTGGGTTGGCCGCCGTTGCTCGTTAGCAACGCGGCTGAGGCGTTCTCCTGGCGCCCCGACCTTCGAGTGGTCCCGGACGTTCGCCCGGGGCTCGGCTCGCTGGGCGGAATCTACAGCGCGGTGATCGAGGCGCCGGCGCCGGTGGTCTGCGTGGCGTGGGACATGCCATTCGTATCCGAGTCATTGGTACGGAGCCTGGCCGACGGGCTGCAGCAACACGATGCCGTGCTACCTCAGAGCGATGCACGCCGTGGAGTCGAGCCGCTCTGCGCCGGGTACGGCCCGGCCTGCCGCGAGGCCA
The DNA here is from genome assembly GCA_963812755.1 of uncultured Gemmatimonadales bacterium. Lineage (GTDB taxonomy): Bacteria > Gemmatimonadota > Gemmatimonadetes > Gemmatimonadales > GWC2-71-9 > CAVVWJ01. The sequence goes on from CAWEWK010000016.1 coordinate 24,739, forward strand.
TCGCGTCGAGTCTCGACCGAGGCGACCTCCGCGCCGTCGGATTCCACGACCGCATCCGAGTGGGGGTCCTGCCCCTAGCCGAGGTGCGACGTTTCGGGGATCCCGACCTCCTGTTCTTCAACGTGAACGCCGCGGACGATCTCGCTCGCGCGGACGAGTTGTGGCGGCGACACGGATGCGGCGACTATCGGTGAGCGCCGTTCCCGGCGCTCACCTCCGTCCGCCAGATATCGCTCTCTCGTTCTGCCACCGTGAAGTAGAGCCGCCGTCCGTCAGTCGCAAACTCAGCCCGGGGGGAGGATCGCACCGGGTCCTCGAAGCGCACCAGAAGCGTCGGGTCTCCTCCCTCGGCGGAGATCGACCAGATGCTGGTCCGACCATCCCCATCCAGTGCCTTGTAGTAGATCGTCCGAGCATCGGGCGACCACTGAGCGAGGAGCGGTGTCAGTGGGGCGACCGGGTCACCGGTATCGATCAACAATCGCGGTGAACCACCTCCGGGAGCGATCACCCACAGCCCCGTGTTCCACAAATACACGATCGCGCGCCCGTCGGGCGACCAGCGCGCTTCCTGACCGCCCGACGTGGTGAGCTGACGGGGAACACTCCAGCGACCATCCCCGCCGCGTTCCACGACGTAGAGCTCGAATCTTCCGGTCCGGTCGGAGTGGAATACGAGGTGGCGGCCGTCAGGCGCCCAGTCGGGGAACCTCTGGTTCGCGGAATCGGGGGCGACCGCGTTCGGCCGGCCGCCGTCGACCGGCATCGCGAAAAGCTGGCGGCGGCCCTCGCGGAACCCGTAGTAGGCAATCTCCCGTCCGTCGGGCGACCACGCTGGCATGAAATCGTCGCCCGAGCCGGCGGTGAGCGGCTCCGGCTCGCCGGCAGGAAGTGCCAGCCGGTAGATGGCATGGCCGCCGCCGCGATCGGAGTCGAACGCCAGCCAGCCCCCGTCGCGCGAGAGCGCCATGCCCTCGATAGACTGGTGGCCGAAGGTGACCGCCTCCGCCATCGCCGAGGACACTTGGCCCTTGGACGGGATGGGCAGCGACCAGATGTTCGCGTAGGCAGTGAAGTCGGTGTAGACCAGCACCCGGCCGTCCCGGGAGAGATCGATGGTATGCAGCGACAGGCCGGTAGTGAGCCGCTCGGGCCGCCCTGTCGGCCGGCCGTTGCGGGTCACGGTAATGCGGTACAGATCGCGGCTGCCGTCCCGGTCGGAGACGAAGAGCACCGACCGGCCGTCGGGCATCCAGACCGGGCTGGTGTTGAGCGAGCTGGCGTCGGTGACCCGCTCCGGCCGGCCGCCCGAGGCAGCCACGATCGAGATCGAGCTGGGCGCGTTGTTGCCGAGGGCGAACGGCGCGTAGACGAAGGCCGCGTTGCCCAGCACGAACACCAAGCGCGAGCCGTCCGGGGACCAGACGATCGAATGCGGTTGCTCTGTGGTGGCAATTCGGATCGGCACTCCACCAGCGACCGGACGCACTTCGATCGCGCGGCCGACCACATAGGCGATCTTCCGTCCGTCCGGCGACCACGCCAGATAGCCGGGGCCCTCCTCGCTCAGGCTCCCCTCGGCATTGACCCGGGGCCCCGACTGATCCGGCGAGACGAGTAGCTTGGCGGTCCCGCCCAGGGCCGGTGCCAGGTAAATCCCGTGCCTCGTCTCGAAGCTGAGCCAGGCTCCGTCGGGAGACCAGCGCGGCCAGTGTTGATCTCCTTGCGTGGCCTCGGCGACGGGGATGGTCCGGCCTCCGGCCAGCTGGCGCACGTAGATCTTCATCCGACCGGTCGGCCCGGCTGCAAAGGCCACCAACTTACCGTCGGGCGAGAGTGCGGGATGAATCTCCAGCCCGGACTGCGCGGTAAGCCGGCTGATGTGACCCATCCGGATCGCACTCGGTGACGGGCGGAAGACCATGACCCCTCCCGCCACCAGAGCGACGGCAGCCACCGCGGCCGCCATCCAGCCTAATCGGCGCCAAGCGGCCAGGCGACTGGTACCATCGTCGGCTACAGGGACAGAAACCGGAAGCTCGGTGGCCGGCGCTGGTGAATCCGGCACTGACAGCGTGGCGGGTACGATCACGGCAGCAGGAGGCCCGACGGCTGTCGGCGGGGAGGCAGGCGCAACCCCGGGCTCTCGGATTCGCTCCGCAAAGGCCAACACTTCGCGATCGGGCGGGGCTTCCAACTCCTGCTGGATCAGCGCCTCGTACACCCGGGCATGTTGCAGAGCGGCGGCCCGATCACCGCCGGAGACCAGGGCTTGCATCAGCCCGAGCGCCACCCGAGCGTTGAGCGGGTCTTGAGCGGCGAGCTTGCGCCACCATTCGATTGCGCCGAGCCGATCCCCGCTCTCTTCGGCCCGACGCGCGAGGCGCTGGAGCGCGGTGGCATAGTCGCGCGCGAGCCCCGCCCGTTCTTCCTCGAGCCAGCGCTCGAACCCTGCGGCCTCCGAGAGATGGAATCCGTCGAGGAAGGGACCGCCGTATTCGGCGGCGGCTCGCTCGTGTTGCCCCGCCTTGATGGCGGCGGAGAATGCCGTGAGGTCGCTGGTGACGAAGTCGGGGTTGAGCCGGAGGTCCCGGGTACCGAGGAAGACCTCGTCCGCACCCATTTCCTGCCGGAGGGCATAGAGGGCCTGGTTGAGGCCTCTCCGGGCGCGGTCCTCGTCGGCCTCGGACCACAACATCGCCAACAGCTGGTCCCGGGTTCGCCCCTGTTCGCCCGACGCGGCGAGCAAGGCGAGCAACGCGAGCCGGCGCGGCTGCGCCGCGGCACCGGTGAGACGATGCCCGTCGCGCTCCAGGAAGAGCCTGCCCAACGTGTTGAGACGTAACAGGTTGAGCTCGGTGATTTGGAAGTGATTGGGTCCCGCGATATTGCAGTCCAATACTAGGAGCCGCTCCCAGCCGTAGCAAGCCGACCCGAGAGACCCATGAAACCCGAAACCGAGCGAATGGTCCGAGAGAGTTGGGCGCAATTCGAGCCGGTAGCCGAGCAGTCGGCCCGATTCTTCTATGACAAGCTCTTCGAGCTGGACCCGGGTGCCCAGCGCCTGTTCGCCCGAACCGACATGGAGGCTCAGGGGCGGAAGGTGATGCGCATGTTTGCCGAGATCGTGCGGGTCCTGGATCAGCCGGAGGCGCTCATCACCGAGGTCGCGGACCTTGGCCGCAGGCACGTGCATTATGGGGTACAAGACTTCGAGTACGAATCGGTGGGGACCGCTCTGCTCTGGACTCTGGAGCATGGACTTGGCCCGGCTTTCACCCCCGAGGTCCGGGACGCCTGGACCGAGGCCTACCTGTTCCTCGCCGCCGTCCTGCGAAGGGCCGCCGCCCAGGAGGAGAGCCTCCAGCGCTGACGCGGCTTCCCTGCCTGCACCCGCGTCGGTATCCTCCTCTGTCCGAGGGGAGGCGAGTGAGCTGTGGCGGCGACACGGATCATCTCCATCATCGGCAGAAAGAACTCGGGGAAGACCACGCTGACGGTCGCCCTCGCGAGCGAGCTGGCGCGCCGGGGCCACCGGGTCATGACCATCAAGCACGCCGACCACCCCGCCGACGTCGACCGTGAGGGTACCGACAGCTGGCGCCACTTCCACGAAGGCAAGGCCGAGCGGGTGCTCATCGCTGCGCCCGAGTTGCGGGTGCTGTTCGAACGCGCTCCCGACGACTATGACCCCATCGCACTGGCACGGCGCTACCTGGACGACGCCGACATCGTTCTGGTCGAGGGCTTCAAGCGGGCCGAGCTGCCCAAGATCGAGGTCTTCCGCCGATCGGTAGGATCGCCGCTGTATGACCCGGCGGCTCCCAACGCCGGCCAATGGGAGGCGATCGTCACCGACGAGTACAATTTCGAGGCGGACTGTCAGGTGCTCCACTTCCAGGATACGATGTGGCTCCAACTGCTCGCCAACGTCGCCTGGGAGCGGGCCATGATTCTTCCGCCGTGAACGCCACCGGCCCGCTGGCCCCGGCGGAAGCCGCCCGGCTCATTCTCGCCGCAGTCCGCCGCCAACCGCCTCTCCGGATCCCGCTCGACGACGCGCTCGGCACCGTGCTGGCCGAAGACCTAATCAGTCCGATCCACATTCCGGCCTGGACCAATTCCGCGATGGACGGGTATGCCGCGCGAGGAGAGGACGTGCGCGGGGCATCGGAGGAGCGACCGGTTCGGCTGCGAGTAGTCGAGCAGTTGCCGGCGGGGCGCTTCCCCACTCGCCCGATCGGGCCGGGAGAGTGCGCCCGAATTTTCACCGGCGCACCGGTCCCGGATGGCTGCGACACCGTGATCCGCCAGGAAGACACCGACGGGGGCGCCGAATTGGTCACCATCCTGCGGGACCGGGACGTCGGAGTGAACATCCGGCAGGCGGGAGAGGATATTCGGAAGGGTGCTCGGGTGCTTACGGGGGGCGTCGAGCTGGGACCGGCCGAGCTGGGAGTGCTCGCCTCGCTGGCGGTCTCGCACCCACTGGTGTACCGCCAGCCTCGGGTAGCCATTCTCGCCAGCGGCAACGAGATCGTAGATGTGGATCAGCCGGAAGAAATCCTCAGCGGCCGCAAGGTGGGGAGCAGCAACACTCACGCGCTGATGGCGCTGGTGCGTCGCGCCGGAGCGGAGCCGGTCAACCTCGGCATCGCCCAGGATACCCCGGAGAGCCTGCGGGAGCATTTCCTGAAAGGGTTCGGCTGCGACTTACTGGTCACCACGGCCGGCATCAGCGTCGGCGAGCACGATTACGTGCGCACCGTGTTGGACGAGCTGGGGGCAGAGCAGCGCTTCTGGAGGCTGCGCATGCGTCCGGGGGCGCCGGTGGGCTTCGGTATTCTGGGCACCATCCCGTGGGTCGGTCTTCCGGGAAATCCGGTGAGCACGATGGTGACGTTCGAGCTGTTCGTTCGCCCGGCGATCCGCAAGATGGCCGGACATACCCTGCCGTTCCGGCGTGCCGTTCCAGTACGGTTATCCCAGCCAATCAGCTTGAAGCCACGATTACAGCATTTCCTCAGGGCCATCGTCACCGATGGAAACGGGGGGCCGGAGGCCAGGCTGACTGGCCCGCAGGGTTCCGGGATTCTCACGTCCATGGTGCTCGCCAACGCCTTGCTGGTGATCCCGGAAGGGCAATTCGAGACGCCGGCCGGAGAGACCGTAGCGGCGCTCCGGCTGGACGACCCGGTGCACCAGGCCGAACCCGGGTTCTGAGACCGCGCGACCAGGCCTCCTAAACCTAGCATAATCAATAAGTTCTACCTGTTGAGATCGCGGTGATACGGTGGTGAGAGCGGCCCCTATACTTGGCTCGTCATCAACGGCACCGCGAAACCCAACAGGAGACAGATCATGAAGACCGCAATCGTGCTCGGCGTCGGGCCCCTGCTCCTGAGCACTCTCACAGCGTTCAGCCTCTCCGGTCGCCCGGAGGCTTCTACCGCGGCCTTCACCGGCGCGATCAGCGGCGAGGTCACCGCCCGGCCCAACGGTGACGCCCGGTTCGGTGTGGTGGGTGGAAACGAGGATGCACCCCAGGTTTTCACCCTCTCGTTGGGTGCGAACGGGACCGAAGGCTCGGTGCTCTTCACCCGGAAGAGTGGCAGCCGGCTGAGCCTGGGCACCTACGAAATCTCCGGCGCAGACTTGGAGTCCAGTGACATTCGTGCCCTGGTAATGACCGGTTCGGCCGACCATCCGACCGGAGTGTTTCAGGCCCAATCGGGCGAACTGGTGATTACGGCCGCCAGCGATCGCGCCATCAGCGGCAGCTTCCGGATCGAGGCTACCGGGTTCCTGGCGTCGTCGCCCGAGATCGAAGACCGTCCGATCCGCGCGTCCGGCCGGTTCACAGCCTCCCACAACTAAGCCTTCCTCTCCGCCCGGGGCGCAGTACGCGTCTCGGGCGCTCGCCTTTTCGTTGACTCGCTGTACCTGCTGTTCGTCAGATGTTGAGATCCCGATGAGATCGTGGTGAACCCTCTGAGTGACTTTGGGGCGTCGATTCTAACCGCCACTCTGCTCGAGGAGGTTCCCATGCTGGTCCAGTCGCTTCGCCGTTTCGGCGCCACCGCCTTCGCTGCCCTTGCCCTCGCGACCGCGGCTTGCGGCGGCGATGGCGACTCAACCGGCCCCGGCCCGAATCCCGAACCCAGCGGCGCCCAAGGCACGCTGTTCGTCAGCAACGATTCGGATCGCGAGATCTGGTACGTCTTCGCCCGGACGTGCGGCGCCAGCTCCTGGGGCGAGGATTTGTTGGGGAGCGACATCATCCCGCTGCAGACCAGTGGGAGCTTCACTCTCACAGCCGGCTGCTATGACGTTCGGGCGCTCTCCCAGCCGACCGGCGGTCCGGGCGGGCCCAAGTACGAAGTGGTGGTGAGCGGCAAGTCTCTGGCCGCCGATGGCCAGCTGATCGTGGAGGTGAGCACCTGGCCCGCGGAGCCCTCGGCTTCCGTGGTCTCGCTCGGCTTGAAGCGGCGGTAGCCGCGGGTTGAGATCCGGATGAGATCGAGATGAACCCTGCCCGGTAGTGTTGCGGTGAATCGAAAGCGACCCCGGCAACCCGACACTCACACGACTCGAGGAGGTGTACCATGCGCTCACTGTCTCTTCGCCGGCTCTTCGGCGCCACCATGACCACGCTCGCCCTGGCGACCGCAGCCTGCGGCGGCGATGGCGACTCCACCGGCCCCTCCGGCCCGTCCAACCAGCCACCGGCCGACGTGAGCGGGAGCTACGCGCTCACCCAGGTTCGCACTCAGGGCAATCTGGGCGGGGGCGGCAGCGGACTGCCGGTGACCTTCACCGATGGCTCCGGCGACCAATTGGTCTTCCTCTCGGGCACGCTGTTGCTGGGTAACGACGGGACGTTCGACCTCTCGGTGGAATCCACCTTCAAGGGCAGCCCGGTCACCCTGACCGACTACGGGACCTACTCCGTGGCCGGCGGCAGCATCGATTTCAACTCGGAGAAGAGCTCGCCGCGGTTGTCCACTGGCTCGTTCAGCGGATCGACCATGACCGCGCACAGCCAGTTCGGCGGGATCCCGTTCGAGATCGACCTTCAGAAGTAACCCTGAATCGGCGGCGGCAGGCGCATTTCGGAGCCTGCCGCCGCGCGTACGCTGGAGGTAAGCGGTGGGCCTGGTGCTATCGGACGGAGCGGCGATCGCCGGATTCTACGACTTGGTACGGGTGAACGGCGACGCGCTGCCGGTCTCGGTCCAAGTCACTCCCGCACTCGCCAATGGCGCGCCGCGCTACCGGATACAGGCCGGTGAGCTGCTGCTCCATCCCAGCGGGACCTTCGGACTCGAGCTGACTGCTGTGGAGGACTCGGGCCGCGAAGGGAACTACGGCCGGGTGTTCGTCGCAGGAGGCCGCTGGCAATTCCGGCCTGAAGGGCTGGAGGACGCCTGCGGCCGACTGGTGATGGTATCGCCCAAGGGAAATGCCACCGGCGCCTCGGTAACTGCGCTGTCCTTGGTGTACCAGGCCAGCCTGCCCGGGATTGCTGCGGTGGAATCAGACCTCAACTGGACCTATGCCAGGCGGGCGCTGCGGCCTCCGGTCGGCAACAGGTGCCAGGTCGGCAGCGAGCCGACGAAAGGAATCGGATGCTCTGGAATTCGATCGACGGCCGTTCCCGGCTGGGAACGAACCGGAAGTTCGCCGGATTCTACGAACTGGTCGGGGTGAATGGGAGGTGCCTACCGGCTCGAGTAGAGGACGCCGGCGACGAGGCTGGTGCGGAGATCGAATGCCGCATCGTCGCTGGAGCCATCCGGCTCGACCCCGACGGCTCATACGGCCGGGAGATCACCGCCCGGTTCGAGGCGTCGCCACAAGGAAGCTGTACCCGAGTGCTGAGCAGCAGCGGGAGCTGGCGATTTCTCCCATCGGCCCTGGACGACTCGTCGGGAGAGGTCCTGCTGATCTCGACGAGCGGACTCACCACCAGCGCGGCGGTGACCGGACTCTCGCTGGTTTATCGGACCCGGGTGCCCAGCGCGGGGATTCAAGGACTCGAGTGCAACTGGGTCTATGTCCGGCGCTCCGGCCGACGAGTCCCCAGGTGACATCCAAATGATTTCCGCTTGATCTCATCGGGCTACCATGGTGGCAGTAGATGGAACGAAACGGATGTGGATGCCGTTCTAACCAGCAGAAAGGAGAGTGCCATGGCCACCCAACCGGAAACGCCGACCCTGCCGCGATTCGATTCGCCGCTCAGTCTGTGGATCGCGATCTGGCAGCAGCAACTGGTCAAGGCCCGGGCCTGAGGGCTCGGGGCGACAGCGGCGCCCAAATAAGAGCTTGGCCGATCAGAACACCAGGCTCAGCCTCCCGTAGTAGAACGCCCCGTTGAACCCGAAGGGCGAGATCCCGTTGTAGGGGAAGATGCCGAAGTTGTTGTTGCCGGCCGTGGCGGCATCGCCCAGGCTGTTCTCGTCCGGGTACACATCGAACACGTTGTCCACCCCGCCTGCCAGAGTGATCCGCCCGGCAAAGGTGTAGGATGCGCTGACATCGGTGATCCAATCGGCAGAGAAAGTCTGATCCAACGATCCGTCGGTCGGCGTGCCGAAGAGGGTGACTTCCCCGAACCGCTGCGTGCGCAGTGTCACGCCCAAATCCTGGTAACTGAACACGCCCGTGAGCGTGAGGTTACTCTTGGGCTGGCCGACCTCGATCCGAGCCCGCTCGACCCGGTCGAAGAGGGTTTCCTGGAAAGCGCTCAGCTCAGGCGGGGTCGGCGCGACTCGGAGTACCCGGTTCACGTTGTGATTGTAGCCACCGGTCAGGCGCAGCGTGCTGGTGCTGCCGATGGCGAAGCCGTAGTTCGCCACCACGTCCACGCCGAGCGTCCGAGTATCGATCGCGTTCGTGAAGTAGCGGGCCCCGGCCACCCCGGGAAAACCGCGCGCCTCCAGGAAGGTGCGGACGGCAGTACCGGTAAAGTTGCCGGAAAACACGATCCTGTCGTCGATCAAGATTTGATAGTAGTCGGCAGTGAGAGAAAAGTTCTTCACCGGGTTGAGCGCGACACCGAAGCTATAGTTCTCCGAAGTCTCCGGCTCCAGCGGCTTGGCGCCGAGTGCCTGGGCAACCCCTGTCGTCACCGGGAAGGTCCGGTTCTCGAACGGCTGCCCGTTGATGAAGTTGGTGGACGTTGCCGAGAAGAAGGACTGACCCAGCGAGGGCGCGCGGAACCCGGTGGCGATCGCGCCGCGGACCGCGAAGCCGGGTGCCAACTCGAATCGGGCGGTTACCTTGCCATCGGTGGTCGATCCGAAATCGCTGTAGTGCTCCACCCGCCCCGCCACACCCACCAGCACTCTGGGGACGACCTGCGCCTCCAGATCGACATAACCGGCCACGTTGTTGCGGTTCTGGTCGGTGGCGTCGCTCGGCCGGAAGCCGGGGAACACCTGCGCTCCGGGCGCGCCCAGCGCGCCGGCATTGGGCCCATCGAGAACGGGCACCCCGCCGTCTCGATAGCTGTCCGGCTCGCCCTCGCCGATCTGGTATCCGTCTCGCCGGAACTCGCCGCCGACTGCCACATTCAGCGGCGAGGCCACCCCGACCTCGTAGGACTTGGTGAGGTCGAGGTTGGCGGTGAACTGATCGAAGATCAGCCGTCCCGCATAGAACTCGGTCGGGCTGGCCGTCCCGAGGGTGACGTTGTTGCTGTTGCGTACGTCGAAGTGGAAGAGGTTGCGGCCGTAATTGGCACTGAGATCCCAGCCCCAGCCGGCGACGTCCCCCCGGGCCCCGGCTACGCCCGAGAAATCGGAGATCTTGGTTGCGATGAGGGGGAGGAATCCATTGGGGTGGATCGCCCGTACCGTGCGATCGTCCAGGGCCCGGCGAAAGAACCCCGCCGCCTCACCACTCCGCAGTGTTCCCCCGCCGAATCCGTAGATCTCGACGTTCGGGCTCGCCGGCTGCACCAGGTTGAGAAACAGGCCGCCGTCCTCGGTATCCGCGTCGCCCTGGCGATGGTTGATCTGCCCAGTGAGCGTCGGGTCGCTGTTGCGCGGGTCGTCGGTGAAGTACTGCTGGCGGAGATCGGGCGCGGACCGATTGGTGGCGCCGCGGTTCCGGTATTCGCCGGCGAGCTGCAGGACGCCGTCCCCGCCCAGGGGAACGGCATAGTTGGCGCCCAGCTGCGCTACCCCGCCGTCACTCTCGACTGTCTGTCCGACGGTCGACGCAAGCTCGTTCTGAGTACCCTCCTTCAGGATGATGTTGATGACTCCAGCGATCGCATCCGATCCGTACTGCGCTGCGGCGCCGTCGCGCAGGATCTCGATCCGGTCGATGGCGCTTGCCGGAATGGCGTTGAGGTCCACCATGCCCGAGCCTCGGCCGATGCTCCCGTTGACATTGATGAGTGCACTGGCATGACGGCGCTTGCCATTGACCAGAACCAATACCTGGTCAGGTGAGAGACCGCGCAGGGTGGCCGGGCGGGTGTGATCGGTTCCGTCGGTGACCGTCGGCCGGGGGAAGTTGAACGACGGTGCCAGTGACTGGATGATCTGCGCCGTTTCGGTGCGGCCAGACTGCTTGATCTCGGCCGCTGTCAGCACGTCCACCGGGACGGGGGCATCGGTCGAGGTCCGCTCGGCGGCCCGGGTGCCGATCACCGCCAGCTCCTCGAGAGCCAAGGGCTGCCGCTCGAGCTGGTAGTCGCGGCTGACCGACTCCCCGGCGGCAAGCTGCACCGTGTCGCGGGTCAATCCATAGCCGATGAAGGTCACTCGGAGCTCGTGGGTTCCGGGGCGGAGCTGCAGCCGATAGCTCCCATCGTGTCTGGTGGTCGCCGACTGGGCGGTTCCGAAGACGAAGACCCGAGCTCCGAGAATCGCTTCACCGGTACCCTGATCGGTTACCCTGCCGGTGACGGTACCGGTCCGAGCCTGACTCCAGAGGAACGCCGGATAGCCGGCCATGAGAACCAGTGCGGCGGGAAATACGAGAGGTCGGACTAGAGAGGGAAGCATGATCGATTCTCCAGGCGAGCCGAGCGGCGTCGAGAGGGAAATACGTCAACGAAGGTGATGGGACGGGATCCGCGGGCGGTATGCGCCCAGCGGCGAGCGACTACTGCTTCTAGTAATGCACCAGGCCGCTGCCTGTCAAGCAAATCGGGCTGGCGGATTGATTCGCCTGAGGTAAGCCGTTAAGTTCCCCCCTGTTAGAAGGGGAGTAGCTTATCCGCCTCCGGCGGACGCCTGGATCGTCAAGACTGTCCGCCACCGGCGGGCACGGTCCAGCAGGGGTCCGATGCCAGGATCCAGAGCGAGACCTTCGTCCAACGCGCTTGCGCGGAGCGGACGGGGTCTCGCTCTTCTTTTAGGCCCCCGCTGGCGACGCGAACTGTCGCCGATATGAGGTTCCTATGAACAACGTCAAGACCTTCGTCCTGCTCGCCGGGCTGATGGGCCTCTTTCTGATGGTGGGGCAACTGCTCGGCGGCTCGCAAGGCCTGGTGCTGGCGCTGGTGTTCGGCGGCGCCTTCAACCTCATCATGTACTTTTTCTCCGATCGCATTGTGCTGCGGATGTACGGGGCCAAGGTGGTAACCGAGGCCGAGGCCCCCGAGCTGTATCGGATGGTCGACCGGCTGCGGCAGCGCGCCGGGCTTCCCATGCCGGTCGTGGCGGTTGCGCCGCACGAGCAGCCCAATGCCTTTGCGACCGGGCGTAACCCGGAGCATGCGGTGGTCGCGGTGACGACCGGCATTCTCAAGTACGTGCCCCAGGAGGAGCTGGAGGGCGTCATTGCGCATGAGCTGGCCCACATCAAGAACCGCGACATGCTGATCTCGACCCTAGCGGCCGGGATCGCGGGCGCGATAAGCAACATTCCATACCTACTGATGTTCGGCGGGGGACACGGGGACGATGAAGGCGGCCACCCGTTCGCCCAACTCGCGCTCATTCTGTTGGCCCCCCTCGGAGCGATGCTGATCCAGTTCGCCGTCTCCCGGCAGCGGGAGTTCGAGGCCGACCGGGTCGGGGCCGAGATCCTGGGCCGGCCCTTGCCGCTCGCCAATGCCCTGCGCCGGCTGGACGCGCTGGCTCATCGGATTCCCATGCAGGTCGCCCCGGCGGCGGCGCCGCTGGCCCAGGTAAATCCGCTCGCGGCACGGGGTGGTGGTTTCATCAAGCTGTTCAGTACCCACCCGCCCACCGAGGAGCGGGTTGCCCGACTCGAGGCGATGGTTTCGGGCCGCTAGGTGGGGCACCATAGCCTCGCCGTGTGGCTGGGATTCACCGGCCTGGTAGTGGCCCTCCTGGTCCTCGACCTGGGGGTGCTCAACCGACGGTCCCATGTGCTCAGTTTCAAGGAGGCGATGAGCTGGAGTCTCGGGCTCATCGCCTTTGCCTTGCTCTTCGGCCTGTTCATTCTCTGGCGGGAGGGCACCCGGCACGCGCTGGAGTATTACACCGGCTACCTGATCGAGCTCTCCCTCAGCGTCGACAATCTCTTCGTCTTCATCCTCATCTTCTCCTACTTCGGGGTGCCCGCCGAGGCGCAACCCAAGGTGCTCAAGTGGGGCATCCTGGGGGCGATCGTGATGCGTCTCATCATGATTGCCCTCGGGGCGCTGCTGCTTCAGCGGTTCGAGTGGATCATCTACCTGTTCGGGGGGATCCTGATTCTCACCGGAATCCGGATGATCACCCAGAAGGAACAGCGGCTGGAGCCGGAGAAGAATCCGGTCGTTCGGCTGGCCCGGCGGGTGCTACCCTTCTCCGATTGTTACGACGGGGTGCGATTCTTCACCCGCGAGCGGGCGCGTGCTGGCCGACTGGTGGCGACGCCCCTGTTCCTGGTGCTCCTGGTCGTCGAATGGTCGGATCTGGTCTTCGCCATCGACAGCATTCCCGCGATCTTCGCGATCACCCGGGATCCCTTCCTGGTCTACAGCTCCAACGTCTTCGCCATCCTGGGACTGCGGGCGTTGTTCTTCGTGTTGGCGGGAATGATGGACCAGTTCGTCTACCTCAAGCCTGGTGTGGCGCTGATCCTGGTATTCGTGGGGCTCAAGATGGTCCTGAGCCACTGGCTGCACGTGCCCATCGTGGCGTCGCTGGCCGTCATCCTGCTCATCCTTGGCAGACGGCGGTAGGGCTGTCGCTGCGCCGGTCAGCCCGGGAAGCCAGGATGGCCTGAGCTGATGGTTTCAAGAATCCTGGCCCGGCTGGGGCTCGACCGCCCCGAGCTGCGCGCCTGGGCGATGTACGATTGGGCCACCTCGGCCATGCAGACCACGGTCATGGTGGCAGTGTTCCCCATCTACTTCGTGAAGGTGGCCGCCGCAGGCATCCCACCCAGCAGCGCCACCCAGCGACTGGCGACGATCAACACCATCGCCCTGGTCATCATCGCGCTGGCTTCGCCGGTGCTGGGCGCGATCTCGGATTACGGGGGGAGCAAGAAGCGCTTCATCGCGGCATTCATGGGCCTTGGGGTCGCAGCGGTGGCTGGGCTGTTCCTGGTGCACACCGGCGACCTCGGGCTCGCGTCGACGCTATTCGTCGTCGCACTGGTGGGGGCCACGGGCAGCTTCGTCTTCTACGAGGCGTTGCTGCCTCACCTCGCCAAGGGAGACGAGATCGACCGGGTTTCGACGGCCGGCTACGCGCTGGGCTACATCGGTGGAGGTGTGCTGCTCGCCCTCAACCTCGCGTGGATCCAGAAGCCGGAATGGTTCGGACTTCCCTCGGGAGCCGGACTTTCCGAAGCGGAAGCCACACTGCCGGCCCGGCTGGCGTTCCTGTCGGTGGCGGTGTGGTGGGCGCTCTTTTCCCTGCCGCTGTTCCTCCGGGTGCCCGAGCCTCCGGCAAAGCTGGAGTCCGACGAGCACCGGGGCCAGAGCCCGGTCCGGGTAGCATTCGCTCGGCTGGCCGAGACCTTTCGGGAGCTGCGCGGATACCGGCAGGCCTTCCTGATGCTGCTCGCCTTCCTGATCTACAACGATGGAATCCAGACCATCATCAAGATGGCGACGGCCTACGGCACCGAGCTCGGGATCGGACAGAGCTCGCTGATCGGGGCGATCCTGCTGGTGCAGTTCGTAGGCATCCCCTGCTCTTTCCTGTTCGGAATGCTCGCGGGACGGATCGGCGCCAAGCGCGCCCTCTTCCTGGGACTCCTGGTCTACACGTTCATCAGCGTGCTGGGCTACTTCATGAAGACGGCGGCCCACTTCTACCTGCTGGCCGGGCTGGTGGGAGTGGTTCAAGGCGGCACCCAGGCGCTGAGCCGCTCGCTCTTCGCCAGCATGATCCCGCCGCATAAGTCGGGAGAATTCTTCGGGTTCTTCAGTGTCTTCGAGAAGTTCGCGGGGATCTTCGGGCCGCTCATCTTTGCGGGGACCATCGCCGCTACCGGCTCGAGCCGGAATGCAATCCTGTCGGTGATCGCGTTCTTCGCCGTAGGCGCGATTATCCTGGCGTTCGTGGATCTGGACGAGGGCCGGGCGGCAGCCCGAGCAGCGGAGGCTGCTGCGACCCAGCCATCCGCGGCTATTCCTGGCAGCGCACTTTGAAGAGCGTGATCCGCGAGCCTCCGCCAGGCACCAGAAGTACCCGCGGGTTCGACGCGATCACGTCGCAGGTGGCGGGCACCAGGCTCAGGGTAACCGTGTTGAACCCGCTGGGAACCGAGTAGATAGTGATCTCGTCTTCCGGCCCGATGGTCGCCGACGGCCCCCCTTCGATTTCGACCCCATAGAGCTTCGGCCGCTGGCCGTAGGTGAAGGTCTTGACGATGAGCCGGCCGGTGCCGGGCGCGCCACACAGCAGGGCGAAGGTGGTCTGCACGGTTGCTCCGGCAGGCGACTTCACCGTCCTCGGGTTGGATCCGCGCACGTTGCAGTCGCCGGAGATGCCGGTCAGTGTCACCAGGTGATCTCCAGCCGCGATTGCGGGAAAGACGGCGGTATCGTTCACCGCCATACGCGCGGGGGTCCCACCGTCGACGCTCACGTCAAAGCCATCCGGGTCGAGGGGAAACCCCTCGATTGAGGTCACCACCAGGAGGGTGGTGATCGTCGGCGTCGGAGCGAGATTGGGATCGTCGCTGCCACAGCCGATTACGGCAAACCACAAGGCCGCACCCCGCCACCATCGCATGTCGCACCTCCAGTGCCCCGGCTACTGCGGCCCACCGCCTCCGCAAATAACCACGAGCTGTGCCTGCACCGTCTTGTCCTTCACCACCGTATAGGGCTGCGGGTTGCCGCCGACAGTCTGGCAGTTGTCGGCTACGTCTTTGAGCGTCACCAGGTGCATCCCTGGCGCGAGACCGGTGAACAGCTCGACGGCGCCGATCTCGATCCGCCGAAGCGGCGCACCGGCCACCGCCAGCGCGTAACCGTCGTCGTCCAGGTCGGTGCCCGTGGTGGCAACGGTAACCCGAAGAGCGCCGGACTCCACCGGTGCGCAGACTACGGTGAAGGTGATCTCGACCCGCCCGCCGGCGCCAACGATGACCGACCGTGGGTTGCTGCCATCGACCGAGCAGTTGCCTGGAACGCCGAACAGGCGAATGAGGTGGTCGCCCTCGGGCACGTCGCGCAGGGTCAGTCTGCCGCTGGAATCGAACGATCGAGCACCGCCGCCATCGACCGTGAGCGTGAGCCCGGCGGTGACAGCGGATCCGCCTGTACCGGAGGCGGTCACTACGATGGTGCCGGCACCCGATTCGCTGTCGAGCGGCGACTCCTCGCACCCGCCGAGGAGGAAGCCGGTGATCAGAACGAAGGTTGCGAAAGAGGAGCGCATCGGTGCGGCCGCTCGGGAAGGCACCTAGCCAGAGATACGATGCCGCACCGAACCGGTCAAGCCGATGTTCCGAGTCGCACCCTCTTGCCCGTTCCCCTGCCGCTGCCCTACGTTTGGTCCATGCCGATGACCTTCGCGACCATGCCCACCAAGTGCCGCTCATGCGGCGGGCGCCGACCGGCCTAGGGACGTCGCGATCCATCCCTCGACCAGGAGCCCCGCCGCGCTACAGGCCGGCGGGGCGTTGTCATTCATGGACCCTCTGGAGCTTACTCGTTCGTTAGTCGCCCTCGAGACCCCGACCGGTTCCGAGGGCCCGGCGACTGACTTCCTTGACGGAGTCCTGCGCCACGCCGGCTACACCGTGGTGCGGCAGCCGGTGACGCCCGGCCGACACAATCTCCTCGCCTACCGCGAGCGCCCCGAGCTGGTTTTTTCCACCCACCTGGACACGGTGCCGCCCTACCTGCCCCTCGCGGAAGACGCGGAGACCATCGCGGGACGGGGAAGTTGCGATGCCAAGGGACTGGCGGCAGCGATGATTGCGGCGGCGGAGCGGCTGGCGTCCAGCGGCGAGCGGCGGATCGGACTGCTGTTCCTGGTGGGGGAGGAGAATGGCTCCGACGGCGCTCAGGCCGCGGCCGATTTCGGTCCCAAAGGCAGGTTCCTGATCAACGGCGAGCCCACCGAGAATCGGCTCTCCGTCGGGCAGAAAGGGACCCTGCGGGTAGATCTCGCCGCCACCGGAAAGGCGGGGCACTCGGGGTATCCGGACGAAGGGATCAGCGCCATCGCCGCGCTGCTGGACACCATCGAGCGGATTCGCCGGCTCCCGCTGCCTTCCGATCCGTTGCTGGGCGACTCGACGCTCAACTTGGGCGTCATCGGGGGCGGGGCAGCGCCCAACGTCATCCCCGCGGAAGCGTCGGCTCAGCTCCTCATCCGCACGGTTGAGCCGACTGCTAGGCTCCGAGCCGAGATTGAAAAGCTCGCGGCTCCCGGTGTCGCGGTGAGCTTCCCGGTGGAGCTCCCCTTCCATAAGGGTGGACCGGCCCCGGCGGGCTGGGAAACCACGGTGGTGAGCTACGCCAGTGACCTCCCGTTTCTCGCCTCATGGGGCGAGGGGTACCAGCTCGGCCCCGGCACCATCCGAGTCGCCCACAGCCCTCGGGAGCACATCCGAAAGGCCGATCTGCTGCGCGGAGTGGAGCTCTACGCCAAGTTGGCCACCGACCTGCTCGCCGGCAGGGCCGTATGACGAAGATTCCCGTCTCCATTCTCGGCGCTACCGGAACGGTGGGTCAGAAGTTCGTGCGCCTTCTCGCCGAGCATCCGTGGTTCGAAGTGGCAGCAGTGGCGGCGTCGTCCGCAAGCGCGGGACGGCCCTACGGCGAGGTGGTCCGGTGGCGGGAGTCCACGCCGTTGCCCGAGCGGATTGCGGCCCTGACGATACAGGAGTGCGCCCCTCCTCTGGCCGGCCCGATCGCGTTCTCCGCCCTCGACGCCGACGTGGCGGGCCCGATCGAGCAGGCCTTTGCCCGGGCGGGTGCGCATGTGGTGACCAACACCCGCAACCATCGGATGGAGCCCGACGTTCCGCTGCTCATTCCGGAGATCAACGCGGACCATCTGGCCCTGATCGATCGCCAGCGAAAGGCGCGTGGGTGGAAGGGCGTCATCCTGGCGAACCCCAACTGCTCGACTGCCGGATTGGCGTTGGCTCTCGCTCCGCTTCACCGGGCCTTCGGGGTCGAGAAGCTCTTCGTTTCCACCATGCAGGCGGTGTCCGGTGCCGGGTATCCCGGTGTAGCCTCGCTCGACATCGTGGGGAACGTGATCCCCTACGTCGGCGGAGAAGAAGAGAAGATCGAGCGGGAGAGCCGCAAGCTCCTGGGTACCTTGGGATCCGATGGTGTGGAACCGGCCGAATTCGTGGTGAGCGCGCACACCAACCGGGTGGCGGTGGTGGACGGCCACCTGGAGACGGTGTCGGTGGGGTTCAAGCGCAAGACGACGCCGGAGGACGCCATCACGGTGTTGCGCGAGTTTCGCGGGCCTCCCTGTGTGGCCGAGCTGCCATCGTCCCCGGCCCAGCCGATCGAGGTGGATACCCGTGCCGACCGGCCACAGCCGCGGCTGGATCTCGAGCGTGGGAGAGGAATGACGGTCGTCGTCGGACGGGTCCGCAGCTGTCCGGTACTCGACCTACGGATGGTCCTGCTGGGGCACAACACCATCCGCGGCGCAGCGGGCCAGGCAGTTCAGATCGCCGAGCTGCTGGTGGCCGACGGCCGGATCGAGCGCGGGCGATGATCATCTGCAAGTTCGGCGGGACGTCGGTCGCCGACTCCGCCGCGATCGGCCGGACAACCGAGGTCATCCGGGCGCGAGCGCCGGACCGGCCCGTGGTGGTGGTGTCCGCTTTGGCTGGAGTGACCGATTTGCTCATCGCCTCGGCCCGGGCGGCGGCGGCAGCTGACCGCCACGCATTGGAGGACGGCTTAGCATCGTTGCTGCGCCGCCATCGAGCCGCGGCGCAAGGGATGCCGGAGGCTGCCGGATTGGTCGAGGCCATCGAGGCGGATGTCCTTGCACTGGGTGACGGGTTACGACGCGGGTTGGGCCGCGCGCTGACGGCCGCCGAGCTGGACGCGATCGCGGGAAGAGGCGAGCTGTGGAGCTCCCGCCTGGTTGCGGTGGCGCTGGAGACCGCGGGAGTTCCCGTTGCGTGGGTGGACATTCGGCCGGTCATGGTGACCGACGACCGGTTCGGCCGGGCGACTCCGGATCTGACCCAGCTCGAGATTCGGGCCCGGAGCTGCCTCACCCAACTGGTTCAGAATGGACGGGTGCCGGTTACCCAGGGATACATCGGCGCCACCAGCGACGGCACACCGACCACGCTGGGCCGCGGCGGATCCGATTTCACCGCGGCGCTTCTGGGCGCAGCGTTGGGGGCGAGCCGAGTCGAGATCTGGACCGACGTGGACGGCCTGATGACCGCCGATCCCCGCATCGTCGGCTCGGCACGGACCCTCGCCGCCGCGAGCTACGAGGAGGCCGCCGAGCTGGCTACCTTCGGCGCCAAGGTGCTTCACCCCGCGACAGCACTGCCACTGGTACGGGCCGGCATCCCCATCGTGATCCTCAATTCCAACCAACCGAATCGACCGGGGACCGTGATCGAGGCCTCGGCCGAGCTGGAGCGGTTGGGAGACTCGCCCATCCGGTCGATTTCCTGGAAGCGTGGGATCACGGTGATCAACGTGCGGGCGCCCCGGATGTTGGGTGCCTACGGCTTCCTCCGGGCGATGTTCGAGGTCTTCGAACGGCACGAGGTCGTGGTGGATGTGCTGGCCAGCGGCGAGGTGAGCGTGTCGATCACGGTGGAGGATCGCTCCCGACTGGAGCCGGTGGTGCGGGACCTGAGCGAGTTAGGTGAAGTCTGGGTCGAGGATGGCCGGGCCATCGTGGCCGTGGTGGGCATCGGCCTCCGGCACACGCCGGGCGTCGCCGCTCGGCTGTTCAAGGCGGTGCAGCCGGCCAACGTCGAGGTCATATCCCAGGGTGCCTCGGCGATCAATATGACCTTCGTGGTGCGCGAGGAAGACGGCCCCGATGTCGTCCGGAGGCTGCATGCCGAGTTCTTTGGGTCATGTTGATGCGCATCGTGATCGTTGGAAACGGCAAGATGGGAAAGGCCGTCGCCGCGCTGGCGGCCGAGCGGGGGCACACGGTGCAAGCCGTGATCGGCGGAAGCGAGAATTCAGCGTGGGCAGGCGCTCACCAAAGAACGGCTGGCGGGAGCGGATGTGGCGATCGAGTTTACCCGGCCCGATGCGGTGATCGCGAACCTCGAGCGCCTGGTGGCCGCGGGAATTCCGACCGTCACCGGAACCACCGGGTGGGAGAAGGAGCACTCGCGGATTGCACAGCTGGTCGAATCTCGCGGTGGGTCGCTGCTTCACGCCGCCAACTTCTCGATCGGGGTTCAGCTCTTTCTCCGGGCGGCGGCCGACCTCTCCCGGCGATTCGCCCGGCGCCCTGAGTTCGAGGCCTTTATACTGGAGGAGCATCACGCCGCGAAGCTGGATTCGCCATCGGGTACGGCCAAGGCCCTGCAAGCCCGGGTACGCTCGGCCGATCCTGAGAGGAATGTTCCCATCACTTCGGTCCGCGCCGGCGCGATTCCGGGGAATCACGTTCTCACTTACGACGGGCCGTCGGAGACCGTCTCCCTGAGTCATGTGGCGCGAAGCCGCCTCGGCTTCGCCGACGGGGCGTTGGCGGCGGCAGAGTGGCTGCCGGGACACCCGGGATTCCACAGCTTCGAGGACATGTTGTTCGGAGATTCGGAGTGACTCGACTCCAGGGATGCGGTACCGCGCTGGTTACCCCCTTCACCGAGCGGAATGAGGTCGACTTCCCCGCTCTCCGCGCGCTGGTCGACTGGCAGATCGCCGAGGGAATCGATTTCCTGGTGCCGTGCGGCTCTACCGGCGAAGCTCAGACCTTGAGCGACGAGGAGCGCGAGCGAGTCGTCGCTTCGGTCGTGGAGGTAGCCAGGGGAAGAGTGCCGGTCATGGCAGGTGCCACCAGCAACGACACCGCCCGCGCCGTGGCGGAGACTCGCCGAATGTGCCGCCTAGGCGTCGACTTCATCCTCAGCGCCACTCCCTACTACAACAAACCCACCCAGGAAGGACTGTTCCGCCACTTCACCGCGGTGGCCGACGCCTCCACCAAGCCCGTCTGCCTCTACAACGTGCCCGGCCGGACCGCGGTGAACCTCACTCCCGGCACCGCGCTTCGGCTGGCGCAGCACTCCAACATCATCGCCATCAAGGAAGCGAGCGGGGATCTCAAGCAGGTCATGGAGATTCTGCGCGGGCGGCCGGATGGCTTTTCGGTTCTGTCCGGTGATGACTGGCTCACCTTGGGATTGATCGCGGCGGGTGGCGACGGACTCATTTCGGTGGCGTCGAACGAAATACCCGGGCCCATGACGGCCTACGTGCACCTGGTCCTGTCGGGCGAGATGGAGCGAGCCCGAGAGTGGCACTATCGCCTCCTTCCGCTGATGGATGCCAACTTCCTGGAAACCAATCCTGCCCCGGTGAAGGCGGCATTGGCGCTGATGGGGCGGATCCACAACGTGCTCCGGCTGCCTCTGGTCCCGGTCACCGAGGCTACCTGCTCGACGTTGTCGGCTGCGCTCCGTGATTTGGGCATCAAGGCCGGCGTTCAATGAGCTCGACTACCAACCTCCGTGAAACATTGGAGCGGTTTGCCAACGGCGTTCCACCGGGTGAGGAACCGGCCGCCCTTGCAGCATTCCGCGAGCTCAAGGCCGGGCTCAACACGGGCGTCCTGCGCGCCGCCGAGCGCGGGGCCGATGGTTGCTGGAAGGTGAACGCGTGGGTCAAGGCGGGAATACTGCTCGGATTTCGTCTCGGCCGTGTCGGCCCGGCAGCTCCGGGCGGGCCCTTTCCCTTCTACGACAAGGACACCTTTCCCCTCAAGGCACTGGGGCCCGACGATGGCGTTCGCGTGGTGCCGGGTGGGTCGGCGATCCGGGACGGCTGCTACGTGGCCCGGGGAGTTGTCTGCATGCCGCCGATGTACATCAACGTGGGCGCGTACGTGGACGAGGGCACCATGGTGGACTCCCACGCGCTGGTCGGCTCCTGCGCGCAGATCGGTCGCCGGGTTCACCTCTCGGCCGGAGCGCAGATCGGGGGCGTACTGGAGCCGGCCGGCGCGCTTCCGGTGATCATTGAAGACGAAGTACTGGTGGGAGGTAACTGCGGCGTGTACGAAGGCACCATCGTGCGGGAACGCGCAGTGCTGGCGCCGGGCACGCTGCTCACCGGAGGTACCGCGGTGTTCGACCTGGTCCACGACCGGGTCTATCGCCGTCAGGGAGACCAGCCGTTGGAGATCCCGGCAGGTGCGGTGGTCGTGCCGGGTACGCGGCCGGTGCGGAGCGGACCGGGCCGGGAGGCGGGAGTCGGCCTGTATGCACCGGTGGTGGTGAAGTACCGGGATGAGAAGACCGAAACGGGAGTCAGGTTGGAGGAGCTGTTGCGGTAGCCGACACTATGCCTACCCATACTCACTACCTCTGGTTCAACACCAAGCAACGCCAAGAGATCATCGACATCACCGACCAGGTCGCCGAACAGGTGGGAGCCAGCGGCGTGCTGGAGGGGATGGTCCTGGTCTCCGCGATGCACATCAGCGCCTCGGTGTTCGTCAACGATCACGAATCCGGGCTATGGCACGACATCCTGCGCTGGCTGGAGGAGACTATCGCACCCTGGGACCCGGATCGGTACCGGCACAACGAGACCGGGGAGGACAACGCGGCGGCCCACCTGCGCAGCCTCACCGTGGGTCATGAGGTCATCGTCCCCATCACCAAGGGGAAGCTGGACCTCGGCCCGTGGCAGCGGGTCTTCTATGGAGAGTGGGACGGGCAGCGGCGGAAACGAGTGATCATCAAAGTGATGGGAGAGCGCTGAGCTAGATCTCGGGCTCCGGCGGTTGCGATGGCTGGCTGACACCCCGGGAGGCACCCGAGGGGACCGAGCGGGCGAGCAGGCCGGCCAGGTCCGGGGTCTCACCCTCCCACTCCGAGATCAGGCAGGACACGACCCGCACCTCACCCAGTGTGGAGAGCAGTAGGGTGACATGATCGCGGGCCTCGTCCTTCCGTACTTCGGGCCGCTCGTGGAACTCCCAGGTCCGGCCGTCGGGGCCGGTCACCGAGCGAATCGGCAGCGGATCGATCGAGTCACTCAGTGCATTCGATCGCAGAGCGGCACCCCTTCCTCTCCGGCCATGTCGCGGTCCTCATCGGTGCGCGGCGACTCGGCGCCATCGACCCGTCCGACGAAGATCACACAGCTTCGCCCCGGCTGCTCCCGGTGTACTGCCTTCGCCTGCCATCCGTGAGCGCCGGCGGCAAGAATATCGATCCGTACCCCGGGCTGGGGCCTGATCCCCAGCTGATCAACGCTGCCTGCGTAAGTGCGCCGAGCCGAGTGATAACGGGCCTGTGCCGCGACGACCGTCCGCAGAACGCTCTTCAGCACCGAGGCCGGCGTCGAATACGAGGACGCCGAGCTTATCTGGGCTGCCGCCGGCACCACCGGTGAGGCGCACAGAAGCGCGGTGAGCAGGACCGACTGGGACATCCGACCGGCGCACATCGCTCCTCCAAGCTAGAGGCTGATGCGGGTGGCGGGCGGTCAAGCGGTGCTCGACGGGCGGGATAAGCTCCACCGCACTCATCGTTCACGACTTGCCGCCCGCCGGGGGGCACGACACGAGAAAAGCTACGAGTAGTGTGTAGAACCGCGCCCGCCCGCACAATCCGCAGAAAGCCGACAGCGTTCGATTTTCGAGCAGGGGTGTGGCGTCAGAGGTGCAAGCGGTTGCAGGGGCCTGTCGGTTCAGGGCTACATCAGCCGGTACTTCGGTCCGCTGCCCCCTTCCCGCGGAGTCCAGCGGGGGCCGAGCACGTCGGTGGCTTTGCAATCGATGCAGTTCGGCGGATTCACCCGCAATTGGTCTCCCACCCGCTCGTAGACCCCCGCGGGGCAAACGTGAGAGTAGTAGTCGGCCACGTCCGGAGTGATGTCCTTGCCGACCAGCAGGTGCGACGGGATGGTATCCCGGGTGGCGTTCCCCGACTTGAATACTGCGTCCAGCTTGCCGAAGGTGAGCGTTCCATCCGGCGTGAACGGTGCGGAAGGGGTGACCCGGCGCGGGGTGGCCGCATCCTCCGGCATCTCGATTTTCCCTCCCGGGAAACGTCCCCCGCTGATCGTCATGAGGCCGGCCTTGAGCCCGCCGAGGTAGAGACCGTCCTTGAACGCGAGTCGCATATTCCGAGTGCGATACAGGTCGGAGATGATGTAGCTGGCGCTGACCATCCGATCGTAAGCCGAAAGCGACCCGGCGGAGAAGTCATCGTTCTTGAGTGCGGCAAAGGCCGCGCGCGCGGCCAGCATCCCGGACTGCATGGCATAGTGGATACCCTTGAGCGAGGGTACGTCCACGAATCCCGCTGCATCGCCGGTGATGATGAGCCCAGGTCCGCTGTGACGCTCGGCGAGCGCATAGTACCCGCCTTCCGGAATGGTCTTGGCGCCCCATTCCAGCAGTTGGCCGCCTTCGAGCTGGCGGCGGAAAAGAGGGTGCAGCTTGGCGCGCTGAAGCAGCTCATGTACGTCGAGACTCGCCTCGTGATAGTCCAGTCCGACGACGATGCCGAAAGCGACCTGATTGGGACCGAGTGGGTACATGAACGTCCCGCCGAAGGCATCGGGGGGCAGTGGCCAACCCAGGGTGTGCACCACCGACTCGAGCGGTTGCTTGGTCTCCCATACCTCCTTGACCCCGAGGGCGAACAGCTGAGGGTTGGCCGATCGGATTCCCTGCCACCCGCGGTAGGCCTGGCTCAGCAGGCCGCGGGTTCCTTCCGCCACGACGGTTACCTTCGCGGTCAGGTCGGTCGGCTCGGTGTACGAGCCGGTCCGCTGCCGCTGGCGATCCAGCCCCGAGGGGGTGGTTCGCACGCCGCGTACGCGGTCGCCCTCCACCAGCAACGCATCCGCCGGAAAGCCGGCAAAGAGATTTACGCCCAGCTCCTCGGCCCGCTCGCCCAGCCACCGCACTATCTCGCACAGCGACGCCGTGTAGAAGCCGGCGTTGTGCATGGTGGGCGGCGTCGGCATTCGTTGCGCGCGCTTCTCGGTCAGGAAGTACACCGCTTCGCCGGGCACCCGCTGGCGGAACGGAAGCTGATCGGGCGAAAGCTCGGGAAAGAGTTCCTGGAAGGCACGGGGATTGACCACCGCGCCGGAAAGGCTGTGCTCTCCCAGGCTGCCGGCCTTTTCCAGGACGCCGATGCTGAGGTCAGGCACGCCGCCACCCGCCTCCTGGTCCTGCTTTGCCAATCGGGCGAGCTCGATGGCGCATGCCAGCCCCGCGGGTCCCGCGCCGACGATGAGCACATCCATCTCGATGGCCTCGGCCCCTGGTGGGTCGCGCAGGATCAGTTGGTCGAGGGGGAGGGGGATCTGGTGAAGCGCGGGAACGATGCTTGGCACGAACGAGGCTCCTCAGCTCGAGATTTTCAAGGCGGCGGAAATATAGGCTGCCTGGGACCGCTGTCACCGTGTCGCCTGACCGCGGGTGACAGATACTCCGTCAACGGTTACGCTTCCGGGCTATGTCGACCCCCGCTATCCCAGGATTCCGGCCGGTGCCTTTCACCGGCGTGATTTTTGTCATGGCCGAAGCAGCCCGGCGCGGCTATCGCTACGGACATCCCGGCTGGTGCAACCTCGGCCAGGGTCAGCCCGAGACCGGGCCCTTGCCGGGCGCGCCACCACGGATCCGCCAAGTAGACATCGGGGTAGACGATCAGGACTACGCGCCGGTGCCCGGTCTTTGGGAGCTGCGCCGCGCAGTGGCGGAGCTGTACAACGGACTCTATCGCCGGGGCAAGCGTTCTCAATACACCGACCGCAATGTGTGTATCTGCGGCGGAGGGCGGGCTTCGCTCACCCGAGCCGTCGCGGCGTTGGGTCAGGTGAACCTGGGGCACTTCCTTCCGGATTACACCGCCTACGAGGAGCTGCTCGACATCTTCAAGCTCTTCACCTCGATTCCCATCCTGCTGGAAGGAAGCAGCGGCTATCACTTTGGGTTGGACGAGCTGCGCCGGGAGATTACCGGTCGCGGACTCAGCGCGCTGCTGCTCTCCAATCCCTGCAACCCCACCGGCAAGGTGATCGCGGACCAGGAGTTGAAGGACTGGGTCGATACCGCGCGGGAGCTGGGCTGCTCTCTGCTGATCGACGAGTTCTACTCTCATTACGTCTGGCGGGAGACCGGGGAGGGGACCGGTCTCGTGTCAGCGGCCGCCTATGTGGATGATGTCGACGCGGATCCGATCGTCCTGTTCGATGGACTCACCAAGAACTGGCGCTACCCGGGCTGGCGCACCACGTGGATCGTGGGCCCGCGGCAGGTGATCGAGGCCGTTTCCAGCAGCGGCTCGTTTCTCGACGGCGGAGGCAGCAAGCCGTTGCAACGCTCCGCTATTCCACTGCTGGCCCCGGAGGTCGCCGAGGCGGAAACCCGTGCGATCCGGGAGGCCTTCTTGAGGAAGCGTCGGGTACTCAGTGAGGGGCTGCGCTCGGCAGGCGTGCGCTTCGACGTCGAGCCGGAGGGCACGTTCTACTGTTGGGGCGACGTCTCCAAGCTACCCCCGTCGATCAACGACGGGATGTCATTCTTTCGGGCCGCCCTGGAGCGGCAGGTCATCTGCGTGCCGGGAGAGTTCTTCGACGTGAATCCCGGCAAGCGTCGCAGCGGACGGCCCTCTCGGTTCCGCAATTATGTCCGGTTCTCGTTCGGGCCCGAGGAGGCGATGGTGGCGGAAGGCGTGCGTCGGATCGCGGACCTAGTGAAACAGAGCTAGCGCGCTAACCGCCCGCCCGGACCTTGCGAATCTCCTCGGTGAGGCGGGGAACTACCTCGAACAGATCGCCTACGATGCCGTAGTCCGCGATCTTGAAGATCGGCGCGTCCTTGTCCTTGTTGATCGCGACGATCGTCTTGGCGGTCCGCATGCCGGCCAAATGCTGAACCGCGCCGGAGATGCCGACGGCAATGTAAAGGTCGGGACTCACTAATCGCCCGGTCTGTCCGATCTGGTCGGTAGGCGGCCGCCAACCGTCATCGGTCACGGCGCGGGTAGCCCCCACCGCCGCGTTCCCGAACGCTGCCGCCAGGTCCTCGACCAGCTTGAAGTTCTCCGCCGCGCGGAGCCCCCGGCCACCGCTCACGATCACCGGCGCTTCTCCCAGATCGAGTTGGAGTGCGCCGCCCTGGGTCAGCTCGGTCACGACCACCTTGGCCGAGGCCGGATCCATAGCCGGGGCGGCGGTCTCCACCCGCGGAGATCGAGGCTGTTCCACCGCGGCAAGCGCCCCGGGCCGGAGCGATACCAGCGCCGGCGAGCCCGTCAGCCGAAGGGTCACGATCACTTTGCCGGTGTAGGCCGGATGCTGGGCCATCAGCGCGTCGGCTTGGAGCTCGACCGCCGTCACGTCGGCAGCCAGACTCACGCCGAGCTTGGCCGCCACCCTCGGGGCGAGATCCCGGCCTTGCGCCGACGCGGAAAAGAAGCCTGCGCGATAGCCTCCCTTGCCGAGCCGGTCCGCGGCCGTGGCGGCGAAAACCTCGGGGCTGTAACGCTCGAGCGCCGGATGCTCGACCGAGATCACGACGTCGGCCCCGTAACGCCCCAGTTGTTCCGCTTTGGCGGAGTCTCCTGGCGGGCCAATCAGCAGGGCGTGCACCTCGCCCCCACCGGATGCGTCCGCCGCCTGGCGTGCGGCGGTGACGGCTTCGAACGCCACCTTGCGGAGCTCGCCACCCCGTGATTCCGCGAACGCAAACATCGTGGCCATCAGAGCACCTTGGCTTCGGTACGGAGCAGCCGTACCAGCTCGGGAACGGTGTCGGCTCCTTCGCCGATGATGCGCCCCCCAGTCCGCTCCGGCGGCAGCGCCATTGCTTCCACGGTCAGGCGCACCTCGCCTAGTTGAGCCGGCTTCACCTCGAGCGGCTTTTTCTTGGCGGCCATGATTCCCTTGAGCGGTGCCAGACGGGGCCGCGCGATTCCTTCGTCGATGGTGAGCACGGCCGGCAGAGGGAACTGGACGGTCTCGGTCGCGCCCTCCAAGTCTCGGTGGGCGGTGCCCTTGGAGTCGGAGAGATCCAGGTGCGAAATGGCGGTGACGCAGGGCAGCCCCAGGAGCTCCGCCGTCATCGGTCCTACGGTCCCGCTTCCGGTGTCCGTCGCGACCCGGCCGAACAAGATCAGATCGTAACCGCCGTCTTTCAGTTCGGCGGCCAGCGCCCGGGCGATGGCGAGCCCGTCAAACGGCACGCTGTCGGCTTTGAGCTGTACCGCGCGCGCCGCGCCCATCGCCAGTGCTTTGCGCAGGGTTTCCTGAATCCCATCGGGGCCGAGTGAGATGGCGACCACTTCTCCCGACCCCCGCGTTTCAACCAGCCGCAAGCCGACCTCGAGCGCGTAGCCGTCGAAGTCGGCCATGTCGTACTTGAGTCCGGCCTGGTCCAGTGACCGTCGGTCGGCGGCGATAGAGAACCGGAGATCCATCTCCGGCACTCGCTTAATGCATACTGCTATCTTCAAATCCGCTCCCGGCTGAGTCCGCTAAGTGGTTTGGCGGAAAACCCGCGGCAAAGCTAGTCGCGGAGTATCGTGGCCGCCAGCTTGATAAAATCAGCCCGTGCTGCCGTTCCCCGCGACACGCCTGTCGCTGCCGGGACGAGTGACCCGCCTGCGGTCGTAGCCCGACCGCATGATCCGATTTTCCTCCGCACTCGAGATCGCCAGACTGGCTCCGGCCTCGCGACTCGCTTCCGCCGCCACCTGTGCCGCGCCCTCCAGTCGGGGACCGGCCTCTGCGGTGCGCCGACTGATCTCGTCCAAGAAGCGCGCCGCCCGATCTCGACCACCCAAGCCGAAGGCCAGCCCAGTCGCCAGCGCCAGGGCGCCGACTAGCCCGATGAGCAGCGTGTTGATCAGCGTGGTAGCAATCCCCAGCTGATTGACCGCTACCACGATGGAGAATGACCAGACCGCCGCCTTGGTGACCGTCGCGAGAACGTCGGGGTTGCTGAAGCCGGCCTCGGCGGTGGCACCCCGCACCAGATTGGACAGCGCGTTGGCCGCCAGCCCACCGATGACCAGGACCACCAGACCCACCACCAGGTTGGGCAGCCAGAGTAGGAGCTGCTGGAAAACGCTGGAGACGGCGGGCAGGCCCAGCATGTCGAACGCCACCACCAGGGTGATCAGTCGCACGAACCACTTGGCGATACTGGCGATCACGCCCGTGGAGTCGGTTCGAACCCCCATCTTGGCGACGAAGTCGGCGAACCCGGACCGGCGGGATAGATCGTTGAACCTGATCGCGTTAAGCAGCGCGATCACGCCTTTGGCGAGGAGAGAGGAGATGAGCCAACCGACAATGAGAATGACGGCGAAACCCAGGATCCGGGGTATCGCCGAGAGAAAGGTGCTGAGTGCGCCGGCCAACGAGGCTCTCAGCGCCTCGCCCATGTCGCGTACCGGGACGGCGACAGAGGTAGCCTCCTGCATAAGGCCTCCAACGGTGGTTGTGAGTCAGGAGCACAGAGGATGGCCATACGGCACCCAAAGATGCGGTGATCAGGGTCACGACTCTGGCCGCGAAGAAAGCCGAGGCCTATGATGAGGGATGCGCTTCACCCACTACCTGGCGTTGGGCGACTCGATGAGCACCGACGAATACCCCACCTGCGACCTGCTGGGAGTCTTCAACGTGCCGTCTCAGCTGGTTCCGGCGGGAGCGGCGGCACTGCTGCACCAGAACCGGGACGATCTGTGGCCCCAGTTCGCCCGAATGGACCTCGCCACCCGGTGTCCGGGAATCGATGCCAGGGTGCTGGCCTGGGACGGCGCCATGATCGAGGACGTCATGACCGACGAACTGGCCCGGGTGGGTCGCGATTCGGTCGATCCCAATCTGCTCGTGACCCTGACTGCCGGCGGCAACGACCTTCTCGATGCGCTCATGGTCGAGCGTAGCCTGCCGGCAGTGATCGAGGAGATCCTGGAGCGGTATGTCGAGCTGGTGGACTGGCTGCAGGAGGAGTTTTCCAAAGCCACGCTGCTGCTCACCACAGTGTACGACCCTACCGACGGGAGCGGGGTGCTTCCCGGTCTCTCGGAACACTACGGCACCCTGCCCATCGAGCATCTCCACCGGTTCAACGACGAGGTCCGCCGGGTGGCCGGCCGCCGGCCGGGAATCCGCTTGGCCGATGTGCATCAGCGATTCCTAGGGCATGGGATGAGCGCGCCGGCCGCGGAGCGGTGGTACTGGAGCGGCAGCCTGGTCGAGCCAAACGCGCGAGGAGCCAGCGAGATCAGGGCCGCGTGGTGGGAGGCGCTCGAAAATACCCAGCTGGATTCCCCTACCTGAATCCTGCCCGATAGGTCGACGGCGTCACTCCGAATGCCCGATGGAATTGCCGGCAGAAGTGGCTGTGGTCGGCAAAGCCGGCCGCGTGCGCGACCGACGAGACACTCGCTCCCGATGCCAGCAGCGCTCTGCTCGCTCGTTCCAGCCGCGCCCCAATCGCGAACGCTGAAGGCGCGAGGCGGGTAGCCGCGCGGAAGGCGCGCGCGAAATACACGGGATGCACTCCAGCATCCTCTGCCAGCTCGGTGATCGGCGGCGGATCCGGCAACCGGAGCCGCTCCATCGCGCGGTCCAGCCATGGCGGCGTCCGCCGCATCCGGGGAATGACCGCGCCCAGACCCGGCAACTCTGCCAGGATGGCCACCAGCATATCCTCGATCGCCAACGCCGTGAGGGCATGGGACCGCCTCCGCAGCGACAGGGCCAGGGCGGTGACCCGCCCCGGGGGAAGCGCCACCCGGCTCCGCGGCAATGCCGCCGCGGCCTCGAGTCTGGCCGCAAGCTTGACCTCGAGCTGAACGTTGAAGCACCGGGCGCCTGCCGGGCTCATGTGGTCTGCATGTTCCTCCTCCGCTGGATGGAACACCACCGTCCCCGGTCCACAGCTCTCCCGCCGTCCGGCGGACAGTTCATCGAACTCACCGCCCAGCACCACGCAAAGGTATGGCGCGCGATGGGCGTGAGGCGGGATCCGCGCCTTGGGCGCGTAGCTCCCTTCAGCCAGTGTGACCCCGGCAATCAGCCGCCGCGAGGTCGCGGTGCCGAAGAATGACCCATTGTCGAGGAGCTGCCCCATTCGTCTACCCAAGGTTGGATTCGTTCAAGCGTTGCCGCGGGTGAATGGATAACCTCCCAGCTCCACTCTCTGGAGACCCGGCATGTCGCACTGGAGCCCGATCCTGGTACTGATTGTCGGCCTGGTTCCGGCACCGGCCGGGGCGCTTCAGTCCACGGCACCTGCCGGCACGGGCTGGGTACTCACCCGACTGGATCTCGACGTCACCGTGTTGCCTGCCGAGCATCGACTTCTCTTCGCCGGCCGCGCCAAGCTCAGGCTCGAGGCCGACACTTCCACCGGACCGGCACTCACTCTCAATACCCGTGCGCCGATCATGCGGTTCACCCGGCTGGAGGCGTCCTCGGCCAAGTCCGTGCTCAATGAGACAGCACCGGGCGATTCTGCGTTGCGTCTTGCCCGCGCCGAGTTCGCCCAGCCGCGCAGCCGAGGCGCCGAAGCCGACGTCGCCTTCGCTTACGAGTCTTACGGGCAGTCGTCTCAGGTGGTGACCAGCGAACGAGTTGCCTTGACTTCCTGGGTCGAGAACTGGTATCCCGTGCCGATCTCGCCGGATGGGTACACCGCCGCCGGAGCCGCCGCGCCCGGTACCACCCGGTTTCATCTTCCCCGTGGCTGGCGTTCGGTATCCAACGGACGACTCACCAGCCGGCGGATGGCTGGGTCCCGCGTGGTGGATACCTGGACCGTAGAGCGGCCGGTGGCGCGCTCGTTCGCGGCTGCGCCTTACGTTGCGGCCCGTCAGGCAGTGGGAGGAAGGGAAATCGCGGTCTATCTCCTCTCCGCGACGCAGGCCAGCGCTCAGGCTCAAGCCCGCATCCTCGCTCGGGCGGTCGCGGCGATGGAGCAGCGGTTTGGCCCCTACCCCTATCCCACCTACGCCATCGCCGAAATACCCGACGGCGCAGTGACCTGGGCGGCAGGTTCCGAACAGGGATTCATCATGGCGCGTTCTGACATGTTCGACGCGCCGGGTGGCAATCTCCCTCTATTCGCCCACGAAGCGGCGCACGGCTGGTGGGGCAACGTGGTCAATACCTCGGGTCCCGGGTCCAAGCTCGGCTCCGAGTCATTGGCGCAATATGGCGCGGTCGTCGCGATCGAAACGTTGGAGGGCGCCGTGGCCGCGCGCGAGTTCCTTCGCTTTTCCCGTACCGGCTACAATCCGCTCCAGTGCGCGCTAGGGTACTTCCACATCTGGCGGGAGGGGGGCGACAAGGCGCTGGCCCAGCTGGAGGAAGACAAGTGGGACCATAACCTGTCAGACTCGAAGGGGATGTGGTTCTACGAGATGGTACGACGGCGCATGGGGGACCAGGCCTTCTTCGGGGCCTTGCGAGGTCTGATCGGCCGATTTGCCACCCGGCCGATGACGCTGTCGGATATTCGCGCCGCGTTCCTGGCCGCGGCCCCTGCGGACTCCGGCCTCGCTGGATTCTTGAGTCAGTGGCTCGACCGGAAGGGCGCGCCAGTGCTGGACGTCGACTGGTGGTCGGTGCGCCAGCCACCGGCCTCCTCCAACGAGAAGGAGAAGCTCGGTGCCACTATCCGCGTCCGGCAGCGCCAGCCGGGAGAGCCTTATGTCCTACCTCTGGAAGTGGCGCTGACTCTGCGCGATTCCACCCGGGTGGTGGACACCCTCAGGCTTCGGGAGCGAGAGGAGGCGTTCGAATTGGAATTGCCGGCGAGGGCCGTCAGTCTGGAGCTGGACCCATTTCACCGAGTACTGATGTGGCGGCCGGAGTATGGGCCGAGGCCACCCGGTGCGGAGTAAAGGGGAGCGCCGGCCCTTAGTCGCCGCCGAACGACCTTCGCAGCACGACCTTCAGCGCCCGCGCGTTCAACGGAGTCAAGAATCGCTCCAACTGCCCGGTCTGCCGATTCTCGTTGAAGGTGCCGAACACCGCCCGCTTGCTGTCGAAGACGTTGCTCACGACCGCAGATAACTCCCATGGGCCGTAGTCTATTCCAGCCCGTAGATTGGCCACGAAGTATCCCGGCAGCGGCTCCGTTTCGTTGGCTTCGTCCCCCCGCAGCCACTGGCGGCCGGTGTAGCGGGTGTCGGCGCCGAGCTCGATACCGTGGGGAAGGTGCAGTAGCGCACCGGCCTTGATCTGGTGCTCCGGCACCAGCGGCAGGCGGTCGCCGATCTCCACCGCGTTGTCACCGGAGAGCGGCGCTCCCGCAAAATTATCGTCGGCCCGGATGCTGAAGATGTCGGCTTCGCTCCGGAAAGTCGCTCGGGTATACGCATAGTTGGCGTACAGCGAGACCATCGCGCTCGGCAGCACCTGAACTCCCAGCTCCACTCCCTCACGGCGGGTATCGCCGATGTTGTCGAAGAAGCCCTCGAATACCGCGGTCTCGGATTGAATGAACGAGATGTCGTCTCGGACGTCGGTCCGGTAGGCCGACGCAGTGACCAGCGCCGGACCCTGCACCCATTTGACGCCGGCTTCATACGTAGTGCCGACCACCGGCTCGAGTGGCGGATCGTCCCCCAGAGCGAACGGCAGGGGGCAGGCCGCGGTTTCATCGGCACAGGCCAGCTCCAGGATGGCCGGCGCGCGAAAGCTCCGCCCCACTGAGCCGTATACGCTCGTCCCCGGCGAAACCTCGACGCTCACCCCGGCACGGGGACTCAACCGGCTGAAGCTGTTCGAGGTATCGGCGGCGGGATCGAGGATGTCCTCGAACGGCACCCGGATGTAGTCGTAGCGGAAGCCTCCGGAGAGGGTCACCCGGCCGAGCCGGAGGTCGCCCAGCGCGTACACCGCGACGTCCCAGCTCGGACTCTTGACGTCGGTAGTGAGCGTCCGGTCGCCGGTATCGACCGGGTCCTCCTCGAACAATTGGATGTGAACCCGGTTGGCCGAAGCGTCGGCGCCGGTGCGGAGCGAGAGCTCCCCGCTGGCCACCGGTCGGGTCCACCGCCAGTCGAGATTGCCTCCCAGGGTACCATTGGTGGTGAGCGACCGGACGTTGTCATCCGGTGCCTGGTTGACGTTGAATCGTTCGGCATGCGAGCGCCGGATGTAGGCCGTTGCGGCTCCGCGGCCCGGCCCCACCGGTGCGTAGCCGGAGAGGGTCCCTTGGAGCAGGTCGAGATCCTCGAAATCACCGATAGTGAAATTGGTCTCGGGTGACACACCAAAGATGCTCTCCGGCAACGAGCCGGCGGTCTCTGCTCGGGACTGGGCACCGAATCCCTGGACGCTGAAGCCACGGGCTGGGCCTCTCCGCCCCAGGTTGACGAAGCCGTTGTAGTTCTCCGCGCCGGTAGCCTGGCGCCAGCCGTCCTCGTTCTCGTACCCGCCAGCGGCGTAGTAGTCCCACCCGCCCCGGCTCACGCCGCCGATCGAGCCCTCGCCGGAATACGAGCCGAACGACCCGCCCGAGACCTCCAGCTCGCCCCCCAACGGCCCGGTTCCCCGCCGGGTGATGAGGTTGACGGCGCCGCCCAGCGAATTGGGCCCGAGCAGCGACCCCGACCCGCTCAACAGCTCGACCCGCTGCACGTGCTCCATGGGCAGGAGATCGAAGTTGACCTCCGCGGCATCGGGCTCGTTTTGGCGCACGCCGTCGAGGAACACCGAAACGCCGGGCGGTAGGCCGACCACCGGTCCGACGTTCCATCCCCGGGTGCTGAGGTTGAGCTTGTATGCACTGCCGAGATCGTCGTAGAGGGAGATGCCGGGTTGGGTGGCCAACGCATCGGCCAGAAGCCGCGGCTCCCAGGCGTCGATCTCTTCGCCCGTGACGGTCGAGATTCGCGCCGGGATGCCGGACCCGATCGTCGGACCCGCTGTGGGGGCGATGGAGCCGACGACCTCGATGGTCTCGAGCTGTACTGCCGAAGTGTCACGCCGGGTCGAATCGGGCGTCTGAGCGCCGGCCGCGCACGGGCAGGCCAGGAATACGGCACCCGCGAGCAGGGTCGCCCGAATCATTGAACCGATCTCCAGCGAGGGTGAGAGACGCTAGAAGGCGGGCAACCCTGTCACCGCCTGGCCCAGGATCAGGGTGTGCATGTCGTGGGTTCCTTCGTAGGTGTACACCGATTCCAGATTGGCCATGTGCCGCATGGAGTGGTATTCCACCAGGATCCCGTTGGCGCCGAGGAGGCGGCGGGCTTCGCGGGCGCAGTCGCAGGCCATACTCACGTTGTTGCGCTTGCAGAGCGAGACCTGCTCCGGCGTCATGGTCCCTGCATCCTTGAGGCGCCCCAGCTGCAGCGTCATGAACTGCGCCTTGGTGATCTCGGTCAGCATCTCGGCCAGCCGGGCCTGCTGCAGCTGAGTCTGGGCGATCGGCCGGTCGAACATCACCCGGTTGCGGGCGTAGCGCAGCGCCTCGTCGTAGCACGCCATCGCGGCGCCGATGGCCCCCCACGAGATCCCGTACCGAGCCTGGGTCAGGCACATCAAGGGACTCTTCAGGCCGCCCGACTTGGGGAGAATGGCGTCCTTGGGCAGATGAACGTCGGCCAGATGAATCTCGCTGGTATCGCTGGCGCGGAGGGACAGCTTCCCCTTCTGGTCCTTGGCGGCATAGCCCTTGGTGTCGGTGGGAACGATGAAGCCGCGGATCGACTTGGCATCGTCGATGGCGCCGGTCTTGGCCCAGATGATCGACACCGTGGCCTGCGAGCCGTTGGTGATCCACATCTTGGTGCCGTTGAGGACCCAGCCGTCCTTGGTTTCCCGGGCCGTGGTGATCATCCCCCCGGGGTTGGATCCGAAGTCGGGCTCGGTCAGCCCAAAGCAGCCGATCTCCTGGCCGCTGGCCAGCAGCGGCAGCCAGTGCTTCTTCTGCTCGTCCGACCCGAAGGCATAGATCGGATACATGACCAGGGCGCCCTGGACCGAAGCGAAGGAGCGGATCCCCGAGTCACCTCGCTCGAGCTCCTGCATGATGAGGCCGTAGGCGACGTTGTTGAGTCCGGCGCAGCCGTATTCCTCCGGCAGATTGGCCCCGAAGAGACCCAGCTCCGCCATGCCGGGGATGAGCTGCTTGGGAAACTTGCCTTCGATGTACGCGTCGCCGATCACCGGGATGAGGTTTTCGTCCACCCAGGTGCGGACGGTATCTCTGACCGCGCGCTCTTCCTCGGCGAGCAGGCTATCGAAGTTGAGAAAATCCACGCCGGTAAACTGGGAAGTGGCCGCAGCGGTCGCCATCGAATGCCTCTAGGTAGGGGCTGGTGTGAGGAGGGAAAAATAGCCGGATGCAGGGCGGCTGGGCACCGCCCCCGCTATTGCCTGAAGGTATCACAGTCCTCCGGGCGCCCGCTCGCCAGACCCCGCTTGAACCAGCTGACCCGATCGGCCGAGGAGCCGTGGGTGAACGATTCAGGGTGAACGCCCTGGCCCTGGATCTGCTGGATCCGGTCGTCGCCCACGGCGGCGGCGGCACCCAATCCCTCTTCCACGTCTCCCTGCTCCAGGATGTCCCGCTGTGCCGTCGAGTGGCCCCACACGCCGGCATAGCAGTCCGCCTGAAGCTCCATGGCAACCGAGAGTGCGTTGGCCGCGTCGGGGCGCTGCTGCTGCATCTGCCGGACTTGAGCGTCGGTGCCCGACAGCCGCTGGATGTGGTGGCCGATCTCGTGGGCCAGGACGTAGGCCTGCGCGAAGTCGCCGGGAGCGCCGAACCGCCGCCGCAGCTCGTCGTAGAATCCCAGATCGATGTAGACCTTATAGTCGCCGGGACAATAGAACGGCCCCATCGCGGCCTGGGCATACCCGCAGGCCGACTGGACCGCATCGCGAAACAGTACCAGCTTGGCCCGCTGATACTCTTGGCCTCGCTGCTCCATCGCCTCGGTCCAGGTGTTCTGCGCGTCATCCAGTACGAAGGAGACGAACTGTACCAGGCTGTCTTCTCGGGGAGTGCTGGCCACCGCACCGCCCGGCGCGCCGGTGGCCCCGGTCGCGCCCGGATCGACGCCCACCAGGCTGAAGAAGTCCCGCCGGAACAACAGGCTCAGCACCAGCAACACCAGCGCCCCGCCGATGCCGATCCGAGCTCCCCCTCCAAACCCGCGGCGGTCCTCCAGGTCCGAGCTCTTGCCACCCGCTGTCCAGCGCATACAGCCTCCGGTCGCGTTACCTGTCTAGATACGATAGCACTCAGGGGCTGGGCTGGCGAGCGCAGGGGAGCCGTTCGCGGTCCGAGCTTCGCCTCGAGCCACCGGTCGCTTCGCCTGGGGCAGCACCCCGACCTCGGTGGCCTTTCGGCGAAAGCTGGCGCCGTGATCCACCCTGAGGCCGCTCTCCGCTTGCCATTGATGAACCATCTCGTGCAGGAGCGTGTGCTCGACTTCGTGCCACGGATGCCGGACCAGGTGCCGCCGGCTCAGCGCGATCTCCAACGGCAGCCCGGTGCGCAGATCCACGCTCAACTCCCCCAGCCGAGTCCGCATCCGGCTGGAGAGCCGGATGGGCAGGTCGGTGAGCCTGCCCTCGAAATGCTGAGCATTGAACCGGTCGTGGGCCTGGCGGAGGCGATGGAGCAGCAGCAGGTCGCCCGGCCGGGGACGTTCGATTCGGGGGGCTCTCGCGGCGGGCGGCACGTATTGCTCCACCGGAAACGCCAGAAACTCCTGCTCCGCCACTCTCCGGATCGAGCGGGAAAGCCGAGAATCCAGAAATCGCACAATCGCGCGAAGGACCCGATCGGACGCGAACGCGTATCCCTGGTGCAGCCGCAATATCCGCCGGGCGCTGAGACTCACCATCACCGTGCGGTTGGTGTGGGTGAGGATCCGTTCGACGTCGCGCAGACCGAGCAGGCGCAGACGGTCCGGGAGCGTAGCCACCGGGGCGGGTCTCACGGCCCCTGGTCCCCGCCCGCGACCGACACCGCGGGCCGCTCCGCCACCTTGCGGGCGAAGGAGTGGGTGTCCGAGCGCAGGAACTTTCGGCCCGACGATTCCCAGCGAAAATGCTGGATGTGAACCGCGCTGGCGTCGATCGTCACCAGATTGAACACCGACGGCCTTCCCCCTCGCAACCGGGAGCTGTGAGTGCCCGAGGTGCTGACCGCAAGCGCGCCCTGCACCTGCCCGGCTCCCTCCTGGTGGTCGTGACCGCACAGGATGACATCGGCGCCGGTGGCGAGGAGTCGGCGCTGAGCAGACCGCCAATTGGCCAGGCCCATCCGCCGCGAGACTCCGCCCGGCAATACGTTGTGGTGGAACACCAGCACCCGGGCGAGCCCGGCCGGTGCCTGCTGGAAGATCCGGGTCACTCGGTTGGTCTCAGACCTGGGCAGATGGCCCTTCACCGCAACGTCGCGAATGTTCAAGGTCAGGGACCCGAAGGCGACCCCGTAGCTGCTGAGCGAGCCGACAATGATCGCGCCTGGGATCTGGAGCTCCGGCGTGAGGTCTCCGAAGTACTGGGAGTACTTGGCGTACTTGCGGGTCTTGCCCAGCATCCCCAGCGGGCTCTTCCACCATTCGATGTCATGATTGCCGGGAACCAGGAGGGTCGGCAGGTGGGCTCGGATCCGATTGAGAAACGCGTGCGCAGCCTGGAACTCGCCGTGGCGGGCCCGCTGGCTCACGTCGCCCGAGATGACCGCGGCCGAGGCGCCAAGGGTGGGAATGAAATTCTCCAGCGCCTCGACCTGGTAGAGATCGGCATATCCGCCGAAGTGGATATCGGAAATGTGGGCGATGACGACCGGCTGATCGGTCATGCCCGCTCGCAGCCGCTCGGGCTCACCAGACAATCCTCAGGCGATAGGTGAGCACGGCTTCACCCCGGGCGGGCACTCGGACCCGGAACCGAGTGACCGTAGAGGAGAACTTGTCGGCCGGTACCGAGCTGGAGAGCACGGTCCATTCGCCGTAGCGCTCCTCCCGCACCTCGATGGTGGTGACACTGTCGGTGGCGTTCCGCAGCGTCACCCGATAGTCGGCCGTAGCGATGGTGCGCCACCCCGCCTTGGTGCTGTCTCGCCGGGAGCTGTAGCTCGTCTGCACCCGGCGGGCGGTCAGATCGAAGGCGGTGCCGGCCACCAACCGAAGATCTTCACCGGCGGGGGTGTGATCGATCCTGGCCTCCCCCACCAGTTGCTGGCGGCCGGCGCTGTCCGCCTGGTAGACCCGGGCAACTCCTCCCGGCAACGGCCGGTCACCGAAATCGGTCTTGCGCCCCCGCTTGAGGGTGTAATTCACTTCGACCGGCGCTTCGGTTTCCTCTCCCTGCTGCGGGAGAATACCCCAGTACGGCACCATCCCGTGCACCACGTAGCTCTTCTCGTAGCGCACCTGGATCGGCTCGAACAGGGCGACCGACGTGGTGAGCCCGGGGAGGAGGGTACTTCGGCCCGGCAAGGAGTAGAGATGGTACTCTCCCACCCGTTGCTCCGACACCGCCGCCTTGTCCATCGCCACCTGGGCTCTCAGCTCGCTTCGGGCATAGGGACTCGGTGGCGGTTCCGCCCCAGCCTGCCCCACCGCCCCGGCCAACAGCTGCACTTCCGCCTCTTCGGCGCGGAGCGCTTGCGATTCCAGTACCGCCATCCCGGTAACCCGCGCCTCCCCGCCACCCAGCAGTACTTGATAACTGGCCTGCCAACTGGCTCCGCCGGTGAAGTACCCCAGCCTGAGCTGATCCTGAGCCCGGGCGCTTTTCAGACCCAGCGCCGTTGTGGGATCGGCCACCACCACCTCGGCGGGGTAGAGCGCCGCCCCAGGGGCAGTGAAGCTGACCCGTCCGTCGGGGAGCTGAAGTCGCAGCGGGTCCACCCCGAGCACGAGGGCGCTGAGAGTGTCCTTCGACTCCGGCAGCCGGAACACGACCCGTTTCCCGACCGAGCGGCGCATGACGCTGGTCTCGTCCACCGCCCCATCGTAGGTGAGCTCGGTGACGCTCACCTCCGGATCGAGCGAAAAGAGTGAAGCCGGCTCCAGCGGGCCCAAGCTGACTCGTTGGGTCGAGACACCCTTGGGAACCTTGAGCGGCACCGTTCGCCGGACGAGGACCCGGCCGTCGTTGTAGATGGTGAGCGAAGATTGGGCCGGCAGACGAGCGGGCAGCAGCAGCACACCCACAATGATCGCAATGATACCTGCCAGTCTCATTTCATCATCTCCAGGGCAATCCGCGCGGCAATCCGCCGCACCAGGATGTACGTCACCACGATGGCCAGCAGGCCGTAGTAGCGCGCCATGGGATCAGCCGGCGCCTGAGACCAGACGTAGATCGCCGCGAGGGCGGTTGCGGCGATCGCGATCCACCGCGCCAATCGGGCCGCTCGGTGCTGGCGCTCCGCCCGGCACTCCGGACACAGCTCGCCCCACGGCAGCCCGGCCACCCGCCGGCCGCACTTGGCACAGGGAACCTCAGGCGACCCGCCGGGCGACAGCACTCCCGAACTCCTCGGTCGACGCGGTGCCGCCGAGATCCCGGGTACGGATCTGGTCGGTCACGATGGTATCCTCGATCGCCTGGCGAATCCGGTGAGCCCGGTCCAGCTCGCCCAAGTGATCCAGCATCATCGCCGCGGCCAGCATCTGGGCGGAGGGATTTGCCAAGCCCTGGCCGGCGATGTCGGGTGCGCTGCCGTGTACCGCCTCGAAGATCGCAGCTTTGGTCCCGATGTTGGCTCCGGGCGCGAGCCCCAGTCCGCCGACCAGCCCGGATACTTCATCGCTCAGGATGTCGCCGAACATGTTGGTAGTGACCATCACATCGAACTGCTCCGGCCGGAGTACCAGCTGCATCGCGGTGTTGTCCACGATCATGTCGTTGGACTCGACCCGCCCGCCATATTCTTGCGCGATGCCGCGGCCTACCTCGAGAAAGAGGCCGCTCACCATCTTCAGGATGTTGGCCTTGTGGACGATGGTGACCTTGCGCCGCCCGTGCTTGAGGGCGTACTCGAAGGCGTATCGTACGATCCGCTCGCAGCCCATGCGGGTGACGATCGCCATCGACTCGCCCACCGCCCGGGGGTCGTCGCCGATCTGTACGAAGTGCTCTACCCCGCTGTAGAGTCCCTCGAGGTTCTCCCGTACCAGCACGATGTCGACCCGCTCGAACCGGCCGCCCGGAACGATCGTCT
Source organism: uncultured Gemmatimonadales bacterium (assembly GCA_963812755.1). Lineage (GTDB taxonomy): Bacteria > Gemmatimonadota > Gemmatimonadetes > Gemmatimonadales > GWC2-71-9 > CAVVWJ01. Next base: position 65,508 of record CAWEWK010000016.1, read on the forward strand.
TGGCCGGCCGGAGGTTGGCATAGAGCTCGAATTCCTTGCGGAGGGCCACGTTCACCGATCGGAACCCGGTGCCCACCGGCGTCGTCAGAGGGCCCTTGAGTGCCACCGCGTTCTTGCGGACGCTCTCCACGGTCGCGTCGGGGAGCGGCGTTCCGGTGGCGTCCACCGCCGCCATGCCGGCGAGTTCCTCGTCCCAGCTGAATCGCAACCCCGTCGCCTCGAGCACCTTGACCGTCTGGGCCGTGATCTCCGGTCCGATCCCGTCGCCCGGGATCAAGGTGACGTCGTAGGTCATGGGCCGATCAGATGGGTAGGACGCTGACGAGGGCGGCTTGGAGCGCCTGATCGGGGTTCTCCCCGCTCCCCACCGCCTGCGAGCGCCAGAGAATCTTCCCCGAGCGGGTGTCCGCGGCTACGAGAGTGAGGTCGGCTCGCACCTTGCCATCGGTGTCGCGGCCGAATCCGAGGGCGGCTGGAACCATCGCGACTCTCCCGCCCACCAGAGCCATGAGGCTGCGGAGCGATGCCCGCAGCGGGTCGGGAATGTCCTTGAGCTTCGGTGAGCGCAGCATCGCTTGACCCATCTGATCGGGGTCGCCCACAATGCCGGGCGAGCGCCGGGCCATCTTGCGGAGCGCGGGTGGCAGCACCCACTTCACCTCCGGTGCCCGCTCGGTAAAGGCGACGCCGATCAGAGAATCGGCCCAGAGCAGTGTCGCGCGACGGTCCTGATACTTGACGTACAGCGAGTCGGAGGCCAGCTCGGGATCCGCGCCCACCAGGGTGAGCGGCATGAGGGCCACGCTCTGGCCCACCATGCCCTGCACCGGCACCGGGCGCGGGGGCTGCTGAGCCCGCACCGGCATAGCCAGCGCCGCGAGGAGAACCGGCATGAGAAAAGGAGAGGACTTCACGGCGAGGAAGGTAAACGGTCGGCCAACGCTACTCCAGCGATAGCCCCCCGTCGACCACGATCGTTTGACCGGTGATGTGCCTGGCGGATTCGGAGCAGAGGAAGGAGACCACGTGGGCCACGTCCTCGGGATCGGCCACCCGGCCGAGCACCGAGCTCTTCTGGGCTCGTTCGATGACCTCGGATGGGAGCATCGCCATCCGCTCGGTTCGGATGAATCCCGGTGCCACGGCATTCACGTTGACGCTGGCGGGACCGAGCTCCACCGCAGCCGCCCGGGTGAGACCCAGCAGCGCCGCCTTGCTGGCCGCGTAGTTGGCCACTCCGAATCCGGGGCGCTCGGCCTGGTGAGCGCTGACACTCACGATCTTACCGTAGTGCTGGGCCCGAAAGTGGGGGGCCACCGCCCGGATACAGTTGAACGCGCCGGTCACGTTGGTCTCCAACACATCGTTCCAGGCTTCCTCGCTCAACCGCCAAAGGGCGCCGTCGCTGGCGATGCCCGCGTTGTTGATGAGGAAGTGAACCCCGCCCAACTTCTGCTTGGTGTCCTGCACGAAGCGCTCGACCGCGTCGCGGTCGCGCACATCGCACCGGGCGGCATGGACCGTGACCCCCATGCCCGCCAGGGCGGTCTCGGTAAGCAGCGCCTGCTCGGTCACGTCTCGCCCCGGCATGTTCACGAAGCAGAAGGCGACGTGACAGCCCAGCTTGCCGAATTCCATCACGATGGCTCGGCCCAGTCCGGTGGCCCCGCCGGTCACGATGGCAACCTTGCCCTTCCAACCTTTGCGGATGGGCTGGGGTTGAGGTTCCTCGAGCACGGCCCCGGTCGTCTCCGGGTACTCCCACGACGGCCGATGGCCGAAACCAAAGGATGGCAATGGCATGGAATTCGAAGCTACGGGAAGATTTGGGGGGCGGCAAGCAGACGGGCTATACTCCTTCATGCCTCGACTTGCCTGGGCCGGCGTCGCCCTCGCCGGCGCTGCCGGGTGGGGAATGCTGGCGCTCAACCGCGGTGAGACCATCAGCGCCGCCTGGCTGATCCTCGCCGCCGTCGGCACCTACCTCATAGCCTTCCGCTTCTACAGCCGCTTCCTTGCCGACCGGGTCTTCGGTCTCAACGACCGTCGCGCTACACCGGCGGAGCGCCTGGCCAATGGGCGGGACTTCGTCCCCACCACACGCTGGGTGCTGTTCGGACACCACTTCGCCGCGATTGCCGGCGCGGGACCCCTGGTGGGACCGGTGCTGGCGGCCCAATTCGGCTACCTCCCCGGCACCATCTGGATCGTCTTCGGCGTGGTGCTGGGCGGCGCGGTGCAGGATTTCATCATCCTGTTCGCCTCCATGCGCCGGGACGGGAAGTCGCTGGGACAGATGGCCAAAGAGGAAACCGGGCCGGTCACCGGCATCCTCGCGATGGTCGCGGTCCTCGCCATCATGATCATCCTGTTGGCGGTGCTGGCGTTGGTGGTGGTGAACGCGCTGCGTGACAGTCCCTGGGGCGTGTTCACCATTCTCTGTACCATTCCCATCGCGATCCTGATGGGCTTCTGGATGAAAGTCTGGAGACCGGGACGCACCCTGGAGGCCTCCGCCCTGGGGGTGGCACTCCTGATCTTGGCGCTGGTGGGCGGCCGTTACGTCGCCGAGTCTCCCGCCATCGCCCCGTACTTTACCCACTCCGCCCTCACCATCGCGTACGGCATGATCGCCTACGGTTTCATCGCCAGCGTGCTGCCGGTCTGGATGCTGCTCTGTCCCCGCGATTACCTGTCCACCTTCATGAAGATCGGCACCATCCTGTTGCTGGCGCTGGGAATCCTGCTGGTGCTCCCGCCGCTTCAGATGCCCGCGGTCACCCGGTTCGTGGACGGCAGCGGCCCGGTCTTCGCCGGCAAGCTGTTCCCCTTCGCGTTCATCACCATCGCCTGCGGGGCCATCAGCGGGTTCCATGCCCTGGTGTCCTCCGGCACCACACCCAAGATGCTCACCCGGGAAAGCGACGCCCGGCTCATCGGGTACGGTGGGATGCTGATGGAGTCCTTCGTGGCGGTGATGGCGATGTGCGCCGCCGCAGTGCTGGATCCGGGAGTTTACTTCGCCATCAACGCGCCGCTCGCCACCTTGGGAGGAAGCGTCGAATCCGCCGCCCAGGTCATTCGCGGCTGGGGGTTCACCGTCACCCCGGACCAGATGAACGGACTTGCGGCCGCGGTAGGTGAGAAATCCCTGCTGGCCCGCACCGGCGGCGCTCCCTCTCTCGCCGTGGGGATGGCGCACATCTTTAGCGGCGCCTTCGGGCAGGGGCTGATGGCGCTATGGTATCACTTCGCCATCATGTTCGAGGCGCTGTTCATTCTCACCACCATCGACACCGGCACCAGGGTGGGCCGGTTCATGTTCCAGGAATTCGCCGGGCAGATCTGGACCCCGCTGGGCCGCACCTCCTGGTATCCCAGCACGGTTTTCGCCTCCGCTATCGTCGTCGCCGGTTGGGGGTACTTCCTGGTGCAGGGCGTGCTCGATCCCCTGGGTGGCATCAACTCGCTGTGGCCGCTGTTCGGCATCAGCAACCAGTTGCTGGCCTCGGTAGCGCTCTGCGTGGGAACCACCGTGCTGATCAAGAGCGGCAAGGCGCGTTACGCCTGGGTGACCCTGCTTCCGCTGGCCTGGCTCCTGACGGTGACGTTTACCGCCGGCTGGCAGAAAGTGTTTTCCGCCGACCCGAGGCTGGGGTTCCTGGCCCACGCGGCGGCCACTGCCGAGCAGGTGGCCGCCGGCACCCTGGAAGCCGCGCGCGGGGCGCGACTCATCTTCAACGACCGGCTCGACGCGGTCGTCGCCTTGGTCTTCATCGTGATCACGTTGCTGGTGGTTATCTCGTCGGCCCGCGAATGGATTCTGGTGCTCACCCGCCGCCGGCCCGCCGTGGTGAAGGAGAGTCCCTTCGTGGAGACCGCGTATGCAGGGTAAGCAGCCAGGCCTTGTCAGTTGGTGGGCTAAAGGCAGGACGATCCTCAGGTCCGTGAGCGGAATGCCGGACTATCAGGCGCACCTCGAGCATCTGCGTCGCTGCCACCCGGAGTCGGCCGTGCCGAGCGAGCGAGAGTTCTTCGAAGAGTTCGTGCGAGCCCGTTACGGCGACGGTCCGACTCGTTGCTGCTGAGCTGACTCGTCTGCCGCTTTCAGGATGCGCTCCGCGATCTCCCGGTAAGCCCCGCTGAAGTGATGCCCCCCTCGCATGGCCACGGTGGTAGCAAGGCCCCGAGGCAGCCCGAGACACCCCGAGTCCCGCTCATCGGACCCGTAGATGCAGACGATCGGAAGGCCGCGCAGCCGGGCGATCTCCGGAGCCGTGGGACGCTCGCCGGTGCCGCTCGACCCGCCAATCAGGTCGGTAAGGTGAAACTCGAATCCTGCCGTCTTTCCCACGCCGAGCAGCGCGACGATCCGAACCCGGGCCTTCAAATCGGCCGGCAACCGGCTGACCATGAAGGGAAGCACGTCCGCTCCCCGGGAGTATCCCACCAGCAGCAGCTCGGATGTGTTCCACGAGAGGAAATAGTGGCGGACGATCCGGGCGAGGTCGGCGGCAGCCTGTTCCGGGGTTCGGGCGTTCCAGAAGTATTGCAGGGAATTGAGCCCGACCACCGGAATCCCGCGCGCCGCGAAGGTCTCCCCGATCTGCCGGTCGAGACTCGCCCACCCGCCGTCGCCCGAGATCACCACCGCCAGCGATCGCGAACCGCTGTTCGAGGGCAGCTCGACCAGCGGAAGATCCCGTACCGCCGGCGCACTCATCGGTGCGGCGCGGGACCCGCCTTCCGTCACCTGGGCGAATGCCTGCCGGAGCCGGGGCCCCCACCTGGATTCCACGGCGAACCCGTGCCCTACTCCCGGCAGCGTGACTATTGCCGCTCCCTGAATCCGGCCGACAAATTCCGCGGCCTTTGCAGCCGAACAGGTGGAATCATCCTCGCCCTGGAGCACGATCCACGGCGCCGGCACCTTGTGCACCGGAGAGAAGACCACACCCTGAGGTACCGCTCGGGCGTGGAGCCCGTTCCCCTCGCAGAACGAGCCCGCCTTGGCAAGATCGGGGCAGAACCCCAGGCTCAAGGCACCCTGAAAGGTTCCCGGCGGGGCCTGGGCCATCGCCGCGTAGACCAGTGTGGCGCCGGAGGAGTATCCCGCCAGCACCGGTGTGACGTAGGCCGGAAACCCCAGCCGGTGCTGGACCCATTGGCTCAGCGCCTCGAAGTCGCCGGCGGGATAGGAGCAGCGCCCCGTTGCGGCGCGAAGCGCCCCCAGGTAGCGGCGGATGTCGATTCCTACGACCAGCGCGTCCGAGTCGGCGAGCGCGTTCGCCATCCGCAGGACCCCGTGGTTCCAGCCGCCGTCGCCCGAAACGAAGAGCGCCACGTGGGCGGGATGGTCTCGCTTGCGATACAACACCACCGGACCGAAGCGGCCGAAGCGCAGGGTGTCGACGCCACGGCGAAAGGCGACAACCGGCAGAGGAATGGAGAGCGGTGGAGACGCGGCAGCCTCGCACGGGGCGAGGGCAAATCCGAATACCATGGGTAGGGCAGCAAACGGCGTCACTTTGACAGTATCCCTGCAAACCCGCCGCCGATCAGGGAGGCGACGTTGGTCATGATTCGGGGCAACGCGAGCCCGCCCGGAGAGGCGAGGTACCGCGGCTCCCAGACCGGATCGAACTTTTCCTTGTACTCTCGAACGCCTTGAAAATTGTAGAAGTGTTCCCCGTGACGGTACATGAAAGCTCCTAATCGGTTCCACAGCGGGGCGAGCGTGTGGCTCTCCAATCCGGAGAGCGGCGCCATGCCGAGGTCGAAGTAGCGATAGCCCTGCGAGCGCCCCCAAAGAATCAGCTCGGTGAAGAGGTAATCCATGGTTCCCTGCGGCGCTGCCGCACTGTGCCGCATCAAGTCGATGGACAGCTCCTCTTTCAGCGATGTGGCCCACACGTTGGCAAAGGCAACGATCTCCCCCTGCCGCCGCACCACGGCGACGGGACAGCGCGACACGTAGCGCTCATCGAAGAGCCCGAGCGAGAATCCCTTCTCCCGGGTGTGCTTTTCCATGAGCCAGCCATCCGAGATGGCGCGGAGCGTGGGGAGAATCGGGGGGACGTCCTTGGGGGGGATGATCTGGAAGCTTCCGCCGTCTTTCTCGATGGCCCGCAGCGTCCGGCGCAGGGTCTTGCGGTCACCGCCTTCCAGCGAGAACTGCTCCAGGGGGATCCGCGCCTGCTCGCCCAGCTTCAGAAAGGTGAGCCCAAGATCGATGTAGAGCGGCAGCTGGTGAACTCCTACCTCGTAAAAGACGGTCCAACCTCCATGGCGGTCCGCCAGCTCTCGAAACCGCCAGGCCAGCTCCCGGCGGTCGTCGGTATCGCCCAGCGGATCTCCCAACGCCACCCAGCTGCGACCCGAGATCCCGTACATCAGAAGACCTCGAGTCGATTCGCTGAAGAGCAGCGTCTTGTCACCCACCAGGGCGAGGTGGGCAGAGGCATCGACGGCCGTGGCGACCAGGGCCGCGGCTCGATCGATCGCCGCCTCCGACGGCGGAGCGACCACGGCCGGAGCGTGACGCAGCAGTCGCAGCAGTCCCACCGACAGCAGCACCCCTACGGCCCCGACCGACGCCCTGAGAAACCTCGGCGCGTCGGCATCGAGGGCGAAGCGCCACCACAGCTCGTCCCGGTACTCGACGTGCTTGTGGGCGAAGAGACCGAGCCAGACCGATGCGCCGAGCACGGCCAGGATGGCAACCACCCACTCCAGGCCGATCGGCTCTGCCACCAGCGCCGCCCTGCGGTAGAAGTGCTCGCGAGAAGGCAGGAGGGCGCAGAGTACCACGCCCAGCGCCAGTGCCTCTTCCCAGTCGCCTCCTTTCAGCAGGGAGGCCGCGATGCCGACGACGAGCAATCCGACCGTGAGTCCGTACGCTGCGTCCAGTCGGCGCCACAGGCCCCAGGCCAGAACCAGCAATCCGACTCCGGCGATGCTGCCCACGAAATGGCTGAGCTCGATGACGCCGAGCGGCAACAACTCTCCCAGCCAGGCGATGCGGCCCCGCTCGGGAGGGGTCGCGCCGGAGAGGAGGAGGATCGCGCCGGTGAGAAAGACCGCTCCCGCGAGCACCTGCGGCAGGAGTCGCGGCATCCAACCCCCCAAGGCGCGGGCCACCCCCGCCGCACGGGGACCGTACTGCCGGAGCTCGTAGCCGCCGAGGAGCGCGATGCCTACCCCGAACGGCAGGAGGTAGTACACCGCGCGATACACCACCAACGATCCCAGCAGCGCCGACGCCGGCAGGTACGGCCGCAGCAGCAGCACCAGGACCGACTCGAACACGCCCAGGCCACCGGGGACGTGGCTGACCAGACCGGCGACCTGCGCGATCAGGAAGACCCCGAGAAACGGAAGGAATGCGAGCCCGTGGCCCGCGGGGAGCAGAGCGTACAGGACCGAGCCGGCCAGCGACCAGTCCAGCGCCGCCACCAGCAGCTGAAAACCGGCAAGCGCCGGCGAAGGCACCGGGATCGACTGCCCTCGCAGGATGATGGGCCGCCGACGCAGAGCGCACCACGCGACGTACCCGGCCACCAGCGTGAGATTGAGCGCGCCCAGCGGCCGCAAGGAGCCCGGGGGAAGGCCGAGAAGGCCCGCCGTGTCGCGGGGCTCGAGGAGGAACACCACCCCGCTGATAGCGACCATGCCCAGCGTAAACGAGAACGCGACGAAGCCCACTCCGCGCGCGATCTCGGCGGTCGTGAGTCCCCAGGACGACCACAACCGGTAGCGGATCGACCCACCGCTGAAGAGCGGAAATCCCAGCGTTTGACTGAAGGAGTAGGCGATGAAGGAGCCGAACGCGGTCCGACTGAGGGGCAGCGGATGCCGGGCGTAGCTCAGCGCGATCGCGTCGTATCCCGGGAGCACCGCGTAGGCCAGGGCAGTGAATGTCACCGCCCGGCCCAGATGGGATGGGGGGATTTTCTTGGCCGACTCCACGATGTGTCGCAGCGTGGTCGCCGCCAGCTCCCGATGCAGCACCGCCATCGCGGCCGCGAACAGCCCCAGGGCGATCAGGGGCCAGAATCGGCCGAGCCCAAGACGACCGTTGGTCAGTTGGTCGCCAGCTTCTCGATCCATGCGGTGAGCCATTGCCCGGTGCGCGACATCACCGCCGAGCTGTCGTTGGCGAGAAAGTCGTAACCCCCGCGATTGAGCGTGGGGTCGGAGTAGATGCCCCGGGCTTGCGCCGTGCGCCGGGCGTCCAGCAGGGCCTGCAGGCTGTGGCGCGTGCCGATCCACAGCAGGGCATCGGAGGCACGGGAGCCGAACCGAGCCGCGACCCCGAAGCTGTCCGGCGCGGCATAGACCCGGGCCAGGAGCGGCACCGCGCTACTGTCGTCGGAGAATCCCAGCAGCGTCAGGTATCGAACCTTGAGCTCGGCGTCCTGGGTTTGGACCAATCGGGCCTGGAGCGAATCGGAGGCGCCGGCCAGCCGCCCGAGTACCCAGGCCTCGCCCAGGCCGTAGTTCCGGGTAGGCACCAGAGCGAGCAGGTCGGCAAGGACGGCGGCATCCCCCCGGGTTCCCCGGGAGCGCTCCAGGAGCACCGCGTCGAGCGGAGCAATGAAGTCCGAAGGCTCGCGGCCCGGCGGTCCCTTTACTCCGCCGGACTGAAGCCTGCCGCGCAGCTTCTTGGCGCTGTCGGCGTACGCGGCGCTGCGCAGCTCGGCCAGCCGGGTAAGCGCCAGGTGGCCGTCGTTCCACTCGCCGCTTCCGCTCAACGCCGCGCGGACCCGGCGCCAAAGCAGGGCCGGCCGAGTCGTCCGGAGAATGGCCAGCGCCGAGTCGGCCGCGGGAGTCCCCTGGCGCAGGCCCTCGTGCAGCTCCGAGTAGATCGCCCGATGGGGGTCGGCGATGCGGATGAGTACCTGTGCCGGCGCCGGCCGGGCGAGTACGAGTAGAAGGCTCGCGAGCGGTACGAGAGACGTTGCTCGGATCATGGGGATGTCGAGTTGGCTCGAGGAGAGACGGCGAGCCAGGCGACAACCGACGCAGCCATACCCATTGCCGAGCCGAGCAGGGCGGTGTGTCCGCCGCGGGTCTGATACAGCGCGCCGAAGAGGAGTCCGGCCGGCAGCGCCGCCAGACCGGTCAGCGCGTGGTAGGACCCGAACCCCCGGCCGGTGCGCACCGGCGCCAGCCGGGCGACCAACGCCCGCTCGGCCGATTCGGTGAGTCCGGCCACCAGACCGAGAGCCAGGAACGCCGCAATCGCGCCGGCCGGTGCGAGTGGAGCGGCCAGTGCCAGTGCCACGGCTGCGAAGATCAGTCCTCCCGCAGCGACCGTGTATCGGGGGCCCAGCCGATCGGAGATCAATCCGCCGGGGTAGGAGCTCGCGCTCCGCACCAGGTGCAACACCGCCCAGACCAGCGGCACGGTGGCGACGCCGACACCCCGGTCTTGGAGCCGGAGCAGGAGGAGTGTCTCGGGCAACCGGAAAAAGGCGAGGGCGGTCAGTGCGAGGACCGGCCCCCAGAAGATTTGTCCCACGGCATCGACCCCCGGCTGGCGATCGACGCCCTGTCCGGTGCCCGTTCCACTCTCGCGGACGCCCAGGACCAGGGCGAGCAGTACGAATGCGATGATTCCGGGAAGCGCACTCCAGCCGATGACACTGCGCACTGCGGCGCCATGGCTGACCAGGTACCAGGCCAGCAGGGAGCCGAGCACCGCGCCGAAGTGATCGGCGGCCCGGTGAAACCCGAAAGCCCGGCCACGCAGTGGCTCCGGGGTGACCTCGGCAATCAGCGCGTCGCGGGGCGGCGTCCGGATTCCCTTGCCCACCCGGTCCAGCACCCTGAACCCGACCACCTGCCAGGCCGCACCGGCAACGGCGGTAAGGGGGCGCACCAGAATCGCGGTGCCGTAGCCCAGCAGAATGAGAGGGCGGCGCCACCCGGGGCGGTCGGCCAGCCTCCCGCTCACCACTTTGAGCGCGGCGGACGTGAGGTCGGCAGCGCCGTCGAGTAAGCCCAGGAGGATCGCCCCGCCGCCCAGAGTTCGGGTGACGAACGCCGGTAGCAGGGGATAAACCATCTCGCTGGCGACGTCGTTGAACAACGACACCAGCGACAACCCCTTCACGGTCCTGGGTACGGTGGGGGTGGTGCGGGGCGGCATGGGTGGAAGGTAGCGGGGTGGCTATCGGCTATCGGCTATCGGCTATCAGCTATCCGCTGTGGGCTATCAGTCAGCAGAGAGCCTTAGCTGATAGCCGATAGCCAATAGCCGATAGCCTCTCTACTTCTTCCCCCCGTACCGCTCCTGCGCCAGGTTCACGATCCGCTCGATCAGCCGGGGGTAGTCGATGCCGGCCGCCCCCGCGGCCATGACGAACTCGCTGTTGCGCTCGAGGTAGCAGCTGGCATTGACCTCCAAGACGTAGATGTCGCCCGTGTCGGTCAGCCGCAGGTCGACCCGTCCGTAGTCGCGGACTCGCAGCGCCCGGTACGCATCGACCGCCACCTTCTGGAGCCGGGCGCGGAGCTCGTCCGGCAGGTTCGCCAGGACCGACTTGGTGCCCTTGTATTCCTTGCTGCGCTCGTCCCACTTGGCCTTGCTGTCCATCACCTTGGGCACGCCCTCGGGAAAGCCGGTGAAATCGATCTCGATCGGGGGGAGGGCCTTGGCCTGCGAGTTGCCCAGCACGCCGACATAGAACTCGCGCCCCTCGATGAACTCCTCGGCCAGCGCCGAGTCGTTCAGCTCCTTACGGATCGCGGTCACCCGCTCCATCAACGCGACCGCGTCGTGCACCAGCGACTTTCCTCCGATTCCCAGCGAGGCGTCGGAGCGAAGCGGCTTGACGAACAGCGGCATGCGGAGGTTGCCGCCGGTTTCAAAGGCGGCTTCGCGGGAGAACACCGCAAAGCGGGGATAGAGGATTTCCTCGAAGGCCAGCAGCTTCTTGGTGAGGCCCTTGTCCTGGCTGAGATACAGCTCTCCCGGGCCGCTGCCGGTGTAGCGAACGCCGATGAGGTCGAGCACGCCGGTGACCGCGATGTCGCCGAACACATCATCGCCGAACATCTCCATCATGTTGAAGACCAGGTCGGGACGGCGCCGGGCGAGCCCGCTGACCAACCGCTTGACGTCCCCGTGCACCCCGAGAATCGACACCCGGTGCCCCAACCGCCGCAGGGTGCGCGCGACCTGCGGCACCACGGGGTCGAAGTCCCGCGAATTCTCATCCTCGGCATCGAGGTAGGTCAGGACGGTGATTTTCATGGGTCTCCTGCGGAGACGCTATCGGCTATCGGCTATCGGCTATCCGCTCTTCGCTATCGGCAATCGGGCCAAGGCCCCGGAGGCTCGGTTCGAAAAAGCCGATAGCGGATAGCCGATAGCTGATAGCCTATTCAACCAAATCCATTCCCCATCTTGCCAGCGACACGGGGATTCCCCCGTACCCCAGGAGCTCGTCGTGAAACCGCCTGGCGTTGAAGTCGGCGCCGGCCCGCTCGCGATAGGCGTCGCGTAACCGCAGCAGCTCTCTGCGTCCCACGGCATAGCACAGCTGATACGTGGGCCACGCGCAGTAACGCCGCACTTCGGCCTCGGCGCTGGGTCGCTCGATGGGCAAGTGCTCCACCATGTAGCTGACCGCTTCGTGCGGACTCATCCCCCTGGTGTGCAGTCCCACGTCCAGCACCACTCGAACCGCCCGCCAGAGCAGATTGACCAGCTGAAAGAGACGAGACTCCAGGCTGCCGTAGTAGTTCGCCTCCTCCATCAGTTGCTCGCAGTACAGCGCCCATCCCTCGACCATGATGGGAGTCCACAGGTGACGCCGTACCTCGGAGCCCAGGTTTTGTGCGGTGACCAGTTGGAGGTGGTGGCCTGGATACGCCTCGTGGGCCACCATAGCGGGAATGGCGTGGCGGCAGTGCCCCCGGCGCTGCTGCGCCATGGCCTCCGGGGACAGGCTCGAGTCGGGGCGGGTGACGTAGAAGCGGCCGTTCTGAGCCCCGAGGTAGATCGGCGGAGGCTCGTAGGCGGCGAATGGTACCAGCGCGACCAGGAAGGCAGGTGTGGCGACGACTTCCACCGCGACCCGCGGCACCGACACCAGATTGTTCTCCACCACGTACCGATGGGCCCTCCCCAGCTCCTCGCGATACACATCGAGCAGGTCCTCGGGCCTCGGGGTGTCGTCCTTCAACTTGCTCACCAACTCCCGCCAAGGTCCCAGCCCCAGCTCACCGGCCAGTTCCTGGAGGCGCGCCTCGGTCTCTTCCTGGAGGTGGAGCCCGTAACGCCAGAGCTCGGGTGCGCCGGACTCGAGGGCGTGCTCGTGGTGGAGCCGGCGGCTGAACTGATCTTCGCCGATGGCAAAGCTCAGCGGATCGGCCGCCGGCTCGATCTCATCCCGCAACGCCACCCCGAATCGCTTGAGGGCGTCCAGCGCGGCCGCCGCCGCCTGATTCAGCTCGGCGCTCAGCGCCGGAGCTTCGCCTGCCAGCGTTGCGGCGAGCTGGACGATGAGCTCGCCTCCGCCTCCCAGCATCCCCAACGCGGTGTCCACGAAGACCGGGGGCGGCTCGTCGATGGTATTCCGGGCCGAGTCGAGGAACTCGGGAATCGCCTTCAACCGCTCCAGCGCGGCCGGCGCGCGGCCGCCGGCAGCGGCCTGTTCCCGGGCCAACACCGAATAGAGCCCTTGGAAGAGGTGCCCGATCCAGAATCCCGGATTGCGCTGGTGCGGCCGCTCGTGCTCCAGCCGGTTGATATGGCTGCGAATCTCACCCAGGAGTGCGGTGCGGTCGATCTCCTGCTGGAGATCATCGACCTCCAGCTCCTCGACCGCGCCGACCACCGAGCGCAAGGCAGACACGTGCGCCCGAGCCGACTCGGCGTCGAAGTGGCCGAGCCTGGCATCGTGAGTCACTAATCCCGCGGCGCTGGCCGCGGCCGGATCGAAGTGGTACTTCAAGTCCAGGTAGGAACGGCACAGATCATCGACCGATGGCATCACACCTCACGATGGCACGGTGACCTCGGCGTGGTCGCCCAGCGAGGCGCTGCCGCGAAGCCCCTCGACCACGACCTCGTTGCCCAGCAGCGCTCCGTCCAGCTCCGAGCGGGCGATGCGGGCCTCCTGTCCCACAATGGTGTTGGCCAATCGGCTGTCGGCCACCCGGGTACCCCGCTCCAGCGACACGTTGGGCCCGATCACGCTGCGCTCCACCGTCACGCCGTCCTCGATGTAGACCGGGTCGTGAATGGTGACACCGGGAAAGTCCACCCGGCGTGCGGCGCCTTTGCGCAGCAGGATCTCGTTGGTCTCGAGCAGGGTGTCGAGCTTGCCACAGTCGTACCAGCCGCCCACTTCGGCGGTCAGGATCCGTTTGTCGTGCTCGATCATCCACTGGAACGCGTCGGTGAGAAAGTATTCGCCCTTGTTCTTGGGGCGGGCGAGGACGTGGTCGATCCCCTGCCACAGACTTTCCACCGCGCGAATGTAGTACAGGCCGATATTGGCGAGCTTGGAGATCGGCGTCGACGGCTTCTCGACGATCCGGGTCATGTAGCCTTGGGTGTCGGTGACCACCACGCCGAAGCGCTGGTAGTCTTCCACCTCCTTGGCCCAGATGATGCCATCGGCGTCGGTGCGGTTGATCAGCGTGAGGTCCGCCTCGAACACCGTGTCTACAAAGATGATCAGGATGGGCCCATTTACGAAGGGGCGGGCCAGATTGACCGCTCCGGCAGTGCCGTCCTGGACCTTCTGCTCGATGAACCGCGAGGGGATAGAATAACGGGCGCGGGCGTACTGCTCCACCTGCTCCTTCAGGTGACCGGTGATGAAGATGAGCTCGGTGACGCCGAGGCCTTCGAGCCGGTCCATCACCCAATCCATGACTGGCCGTCCCGCCACCTTGAGCAGCGGCTTGGGGACCATGTGGGTGTGGGGACGCAGCCGGGTGCCTTTGCCGGCGAGCGGAATGATCACTTGCATCTCAGCCCCTTCCGTAGCGGTCTTTGAGTCGCACCAGGTCGTCCAGCTCCGGAGTGGAGGCCTCCAACACGTCGCTGTCCACCACCGCCTCGATCTGGTGAATGAGCTTGGGAGGAATGCGCACCGTCTCGCCCGCCTTGAAGGGTCGCGACACCAGCTCGTCGGCCGGCTGAGTCCGCAGGATGAGCTCCCCCGACAGCACATGCATCGTCTCGTCCTTCAGGTTGTGATACTGGAGGCTGAGCACGTGGCCGGCGCGGACATGGAGGATCTTGCCGACGTAGCGCTCGGTTCGCGCCCACACCAGCTCGTAACCCCAGGGCTTGTCGACTCGGTACGGCACTTCGGGCACGGAACCTCCGCCGAGGGGAATGAGGCGAATATAGAGGGTTCGCTATCGGCTATCCGCTATCCGCTATCGGTCCGTGAGCCGGAGGCTCGGTCGAAAAGCCGATAGCCGTTAGCTGATAGCCGATAGCCTATTGAAAACCAAACACCCAGCGGAAGCCGAGCTCGTCGTCGCCGGGCGATGCGTCGGGAGCTACTTCCGGCCGGCTGAGATACAGCGGGATGTCGAACCGGGTGACGAACCGGGTGTCCCCGATCCGATGCTCGGCCCGGATGCCGAGACCCGCGTCGCCCAGGAACCGAATCCGGTCGCCCAGGCTCGGCTGCGCGGCGCCGCCGATCGCCTGGGCCAGATCACCGAACGCGGCGACGGCGACCCGGTTGAAGAGTGCCGCCCGCGGCCGCGTCAGCAGGGTACGCTCCAGCTCCAGGTTGAGCGCGACGATCGCCGCGGTGGAGAACCGGGGATCGGCGCCGCGCACACCGGCCCCACCCGGCGCTTGATAGTGGAAGTCGTCGCCCACCAGCAGCGCGCCCCTCGAGCGGAGAAATGGATTGTTCAGGTTGGCCAGAGGATCGGCTCCCTGGAAGTAGATCTGCCGTTGCTTGGGCGCCTCGTCGTTGCCACCCGCTACCCCGGCAAACCCGCGCACTCCGACTGTCCACGCCCGGCCGAGCGCGCGTCGCGCGGTTCCCTCGATAGTCCCCCGAAAGTAGAACGGGTCGAGATCCGCCCGGCCGCTGGCCGCCAGACCGTCGCGATTGTACGCCAGGCCGCCTCCGATCGACGTGCGGGCCCCCAGTTGCCAGGCTCCGCTCCGGGCAGCCACCCCGCTGCCCAGCTGAAGCTCGACGGTGCCGACGTCTTCGTAGTAACCCCGGTCGAGATAGCGGAAGTCGTCGGGGTGCACCCACTGAAGGCTGGCCTCCTGCGACCAGGTGGGCCCGAAGCTGAGGGGGCGGCGGCTCCGCTCGACCTTGGCGGTTGCGCCGTACCGCCCCTCGACCTTGAAGATCTCCACCGTCTGCGAGACGTTCGGCGCCCGAAGGAAGCTGGGATTGCGAGCCCGGAGGTACACGTCGAAGTGCTCCACCCCGTCGTCCGCACCCCACCCGGTGCTGCGAGTGAGCCAGGCCACATTCTGATCGAAGCGCCCGAGATAGTCGTCCCGGCTCCAGAGGCCGAGGGTCACCCCGCCCGCGTCGTTGTACCAGACCGTCGGGTGCCACCCGAAGGTTCCGCGCTCACGCCTGCTGCGAGTGCTGAAGTAGGGATGGAAGTAGATGTCGGGATCGGGAAACGGCGTGAGCAGCCGGGTCCACCGGAAGCCCAACTCCTTCCGATTGTTCACCATGTTCCAATCGTGGGTCTGGACCCGGGGATCCAGCAGCACGGCACGGGGCCGGCTTTCGGTCGCGACCTCGACCCACTCGCGCTCCGCCACGCCCTCGCTGCGGGTGATCGAGGTATCCCGCTCCCCGATCACCGCAACCTCCACCGGAATGCGGCCGGGCGACGCCCGCACCACCTCCACCCGAGTGATCCATCCGCCACCACCGCGAGCGGCCTCCACCCGCCCCACCTTGTAATCGTAGAGCTCGGTAGTGTGCAGCCATTGGGCGAAGAGATCCGAGAGGTCCCGCTGGGACACCTCTTCCGCCACCGCCTTGAAGGCTTCCTCGTCGACGTGTTTGAGCTTCCAGCGCTCGTAGTAGGTGCGGAGAATCTGGAGCATGACCTCGTCGCCGACGATGTAGCGAAGCTGATGAAAGAACAGCTCGCCCCGGGTGTAGCTCATCCGGTAATACATCGAGTATTCCCGGAACGCCGGCGCCGGAAGGCCGACCGGTTCGGAGTAATTGTCGAGATCCTGCTCCAGAATCGTCGCTTCCGAGCGGGGCACGGTGCTGGGGCGTCCCAGGATCTCGAACATCCAGCCCCTCTGGAAGTTGGAGAAGCCTTCGTCCAGCCAGGCCTCGCGCCACTCGTTGTTGGCCAGGATGCCTTGGACGTAGTTGTGCCCAACCTCATGGACGATCAGGCCGAAGTCGGGGGAGTCGTCCAGGATCAGCATCGGCTCCTCGGTGCCGCCGCCGATCTCGATCCGGTCCACGTTGGTCAGCTGAGGCCAGGCAAACTTGCCGAACAGCTTGTCCAGCCAGGCGAGCGCCGCCTCGGTCCGCTCCACTGCCACGCCCCGCCAGGCGGCTCGATTCGCCTCCTGGTACAGCACCCGGACCACCACGTCGCCCATGCGGCCTTGCTCGTAGAGGAAGGCGGGATTGAGCGAAAGGGCGAAGTGGTGCACGTCCTCCGCGTACCAGCGCAGGCGCTTGCGCCCGGCGGCCGCTCCGGTGCAGGCGTCGGCCGAGGGGGTTCGCGCGCCGTAGTACTCCCGCTGGTAGTCCACCGGCCGTTCGAGATTCTGATTGACTCGTTCCCACCCCGGATCGCCGCACACCGATATGCCGGTCGCCCCGACCACCTGGTCCTCGGCGACGTCGAGGTCCACCAGGTAGCTGCCGAACTCGCCGTAAAATTCCCCCGATGGCACCAGCGGGGCTTCCTCCCAGCCGAACCGGTCGTAGACCACGACCTTGGGATACCACTGGGCGAAATCGAAGCGGCGGCCGTGCCGGCCTTGCCGCCGGGGAAGGGTCGAAGGCCGGGCATCCCAGGCCATCTCGACCACCATCGAGTCTCCCGGCGCCAGCGGCGCGGGGAGATCGAACCGCACGATCGTGCTGTCGGGCGCAAAGGGGTAAGCGGGCTCGACCGCCGCACCCATGATCCGCACATCGCGCACGTGATTGAAGGCGAAGTCGGGGTCTCGCAGATCGTTGAACCGGCGCCGCTTTTCGACCGAGTCGACAGCGGCCCAGCGAGAGCCGGGACGGAAAGCATTGAGATGAAGGTGCAGTGAGAAGAGCGTGAGAGTGTCCGGCGAATTGTTGCGATATCGGATCCGCTCCGTGCCGCTCAACACCCCCGAGGGCTCGTCCAGCGAGGCGCTGATCTCGTAGGCCACGTGCTGCTGCCAGTGAGGAGGCCTGGGATCCTGCGCGGTGGGCTGCTGAAGAACGAGAAGAGCGAGAACAATCACTGATGGCTCGGCGCTGGAGTGTGCGCTGCGGGCGTGAACCGGCGGAAACTTAGGCCGCGCAGGTGGCGCCAGGATAGCCCCTTCCGCAGATTCAGGTACTCACTGGCCATGGCCTCGACACCCCCGACACCTCTGGCGGAAGTGCTCCGCGATCGCTACCTGCTCGAGCGCGAGCTCGGGCGCGGTGGCATGGCGATTGTCTACCTTGCCCGGGACCTCAAGCACGACCGCCAGGTTGCCCTGAAGGTTCTATTGCCGGACCTGGCCGCCGCCTTGGGTCCGGAACGGTTCCTCGGCGAGATCCACTTCGCCGCCCGGCTGCAGCACCCCCACATCCTCTCGGTATTCGACAGCGGCTCGGCCAGGCCGCCGGGGAGCAGTGCCGACCTGCTCTGGTTCACCATGCCCTACGTCGAGGGCGAATCCCTTCGCGACCGGCTTCGGCGCGAGCGCCAGCTTCCAGTCGAGGACGCGGTCCGGATCGCCCACGAAGCCGCCCGGGCACTGGACTACGCTCACCGGCATGACGTGATCCACCGGGACATCAAGCCCGAGAACATCCTCCTTAGTAAGGAAGGGGACACGCTGGTGGCCGACTTCGGGAT
The DNA here is from genome assembly GCA_963812755.1 of uncultured Gemmatimonadales bacterium. Lineage (GTDB taxonomy): Bacteria > Gemmatimonadota > Gemmatimonadetes > Gemmatimonadales > GWC2-71-9 > CAVVWJ01. Next base: position 83,556 of record CAWEWK010000016.1, read on the forward strand.
CGGCCGGGCGCTGGACGCGTCCACGACCGACGAGCGGCTGACCCAGACCGGCGTGGTGCTGGGGACCCCGGCCTACATGAGCCCCGAGCAGTCCGCCGGCGAACGCGAGCTGGACGGCCGGAGCGACCAGTACTCGCTGGGCACGGTGCTCTACGAGATGCTCGCCGGCGAGCCGCCGTTTACCGGCGCGACTGCTCAGGCAATCACCGCCCGACGCCTCACCGAGACCCCCCGGCCGGTCCGGCCGATTCGGGAAACGGTCCCGGTCAATCTGGAGCAGGTGGTGCTGAAGGCGCTCGCCCGCGCTCCGGCCGATCGGTTCCCCACCGCCGCGGCTTTGGCCGACGCGCTCGAGGCGGTGCGCCGCGGCGGCCTCGCGCTGCCGGCAGCCACCCCACCGATCGCGGCGTCGAAGAGACCCCGTTCGCGGAAGTGGATCGCTGGAGTGCTCGCGTTGGTCGCGGCCGGAGCACTCCTCGGCGGCGTGGTCCGCTGGCGAACACGGACCCGTCCGCTGCTGAATCCGTCCCTGGTCGCGGTGGCCCCGTTCGACGTGCTCGACCCCAAGCTCGGATTGTGGCGCGAAGGCCTGGTGGATCTCTTGTCCCGCAACCTCGATGGGGCCGGACCGCTGCGAACCGTGCCACCCACCGTGGTGGTTCGCCGCTGGGAGGGCCGCGCCGACCCCGAAGCCGCCGCCGAGCTGGGCCGGCGCACCGGTGCCGGATTGGCGCTGTATGGCTCGCTCTTGAGCGCGGGCCGGGATTCGGTCCGGCTCCGGGCCACGCTATTCGACGTGGCCCGGGGACGGGCGCTCGACGAGTGGGAGCTGGGAGACGCGGCGGAGCGGGTGGACCGGGCAGCGGACTCCCTGACCCTGCGCCTGCTCCGCGGGCTGAGCCGCTCCCGCCCAATCGGTGCCATCCGGCTCGCGGGCATCGGCACCACCGGGCTGCCGGCGATGAAGGCGTTCCTCCAGGGCGAACAGCACCTCCGCCGCGCCGAATGGGACTCGGCGCTGGCCTACTACGAGCGCGCGATCGCACTCGACAGCTCGTTTGCCCCTGCGCTCCGGCGGGCGAGCACGGCGCGGGGCTGGGTGCGCACCGCCGGGGACTCGTTGTCGCAGGCCTACGCGCTCAGGGCGGGGATCCACAATCACGGCCTGCCGCTGCGGGACAGCCTGTTCATTACCGTCGATTCGCTCATGGCGTCAGTGCTCGAGGCCGGTCCCCTCATGGCATATGCTGATTCCGGGTGGGGAGCACGGCTGCATCGACTCTTCGGCACCTTGCAGCATGCGACCGACCGCTATCCCGACGACCCGGAAGCATGGTTCCTACTCGGCGAGGCGATGAATCATCTCGGTGCCTTCGCCGGACACTCGTACGAGGAGGGGCTTCAGTCATTCGACCGCGCCATCGCATTGGATTCGGCTTACGCGCCGTCTTACATCCACCCGTATGAGACCTCGGCGATATACGGCGCCGACGCCATGCGGAAATACCTGCGACCCTTCCTGGCGCTCGCGAAGGAGGACGCCAATGCCGATGCCGGGCGCCTGATCGAGGCGGTGCTCGATTCCGCACCAGGAAGCGACCCCCAACGGCTCTTCCAAGGGGTCTCCGACCATGCCCTGTTCAACGCCCATCTCGCACTGAGTCGCTTGCCCGATAGCGCCGAGGTCTGACGTCAGCCTTTCACGACGCATCATGGCGCGGCCGCTCTCCGCGACGCCGGTCAATACTCCCGAACGCGCCACCAATAATCTGGCCCGCGCGCTCATGACTCGAGGGCACTTGAAGGCGGGGCAACAATTCCTGTCAGGTCCAGGTAGCCCTTCCGTCAATCGCTCGCTCCTCTTCGCCGACGCGGCGATCGTCGGCGCCATTCCCCACGATCGCGCCGCAGCGACCTTTCGCGAAACCCTCTCGGGCCCCGTATCAGTAGAGTTGGTTGCGGCGTTCCCCTGGTGGACCGCGAGCGGGGACACCGCCTCACTTCGCATCGCGAAGGCACGCGCTGATTCCGCGGCCGCGAAGGGTGCGACACCCGAGGATCGAGTCGGCGGTCAGGTATGCGGCAGCCGCCGCTACCGCTTATCTAGCGCTCGCCGGCAAGGACACCACCCGCGCAATTCAGCAATTGCAGGCCTTGAAAAGTGATGCCTGCCCTGCCTGCTATCTCGATCGGCTGACCCTGGCGCAGCTCCTGGTGGAACGAAATCGGGATCAGGAAGCCTGGGTGATTCTGCGAGGCGAGCACCCGAGCTCGACCCGCATTCCCTATCCCACCGAGATACTCTGGGCGCTCCTGCGAGGGCGGGTGGCCGAGCGGATCGGCGAGCGGGACCGCGCGATCCGCTCATATGCCTGGGTCGCCGGCATGTGGCGGAACGCCGATCCCGAGCTTCAGCCGTACGTCAGCGAATCCCGCGAAGCGCTGGCGCGGCTGACGGCCGAGCGATAGGCGGAACGAATCGGCACCGTCGCGTGAGTTGGTGATGATGGCGGGGTGAACGCGTCGAGTATCGTACCACGGTTCGATCGCCGGAGCATCCGTGGCAGTGTTCGTCTCCATCCGGCTTCATCTCATCTGGGTCACCCGCCGGCGCCGGCCCTGGCTCGACCCCGAATGGCGGCCTCGGCTCTACGCCCAACTGAGCGCCATGCTGACTCACAAGGGTGGCCAATTGCTCTGCGCCGGCGGCGCGCGAGACCATCTCCACCTCTATCTCGATTGCCCGGCCACCGTGGCGGTGGCTGATCTGGTGCAGGCCCTGAAGGCGGGCAGCACCAAGTGGATCCACCACACCTACGCCCACCGGCGGGACTTCCGCTGGCAGGAGGGCTACGCGGCGTTCAGCGTCACCCGCTCCTCGGATGCCGGGCTGCAGGACTACATCCGGAATCAGGAGGTGCACCACCGGGAGCGGAACTTCGTCGCCGAATACGTCACCCTATTGCGTGAGCATGGCTGGGAGCCGGATGCGGAGATTGTCCTGGGTTGAAGCCGAACGGGCACAAACAACGGGGGCGCCGATCCTGGCCGCCCCCGCTGGTTAGCTTGCCTGGTCAGTTAGCGGCTGTAAGTGCGCCCGCCGTTCCGCGCCAGGATCTCCGCCGCCTCGTTTGCCGAGGCCACGTCCTCAGTCTCCACGGCCACCAGCACACCGCCCCGCTCTACGAAGGGGCCGTAGAAGTTCGACTCATCCTTGCTGTAGCCCGCTTTGGTGAGCGCACCGGCGATAGCACCCGAAGTAGCGCCCACGATCGCGCCCGAGGCCAATGCACCCCCGGTAGCACCGAGGGCCGAAGCGAGCCCGCCGGCAGTGATGAACGGTCCCAGCCCTGGGATCGCGAGGGCCGCCAGGCCGAAGAGCAACCCGGCTCCTGCACCGACGGCCGCACCCTTGGCCGCCCGTTCCCCTGCATTTTCGCGAACATTTTCGCGCGCCGCGCCGGCGGCAACAGCCTCATCCGCGCTTCGCGCGACGAACGATAGGTCAGTATCCTCCCAGCCCAGGTTCCGCAGCTCGTTGACAGCTCGTTCAGCCCGCGCCTGGTCGTCAAATACAGCAGTCACTCGTGCCATGTGCCGACTTCCTTCCAGTTTAAGCCACATACTTTAGCGGACGCGCAGTGTAAGGGTACGGACCATTAGAAGATGTGAGAGGGGTCACCCACGCTTGCAGAAGCGTCCGGCCGGGAAGTGGATGGGCAGTTAGGCCTATCGTTTCCCGGTACGGCGTGGTAGGTTGCTTCACTCGTCTGCGCTGTATCCCGCCAAGGCCGGCAGTCGCCGCCGGGTCAAGGAACCCACATTGTCGTCGTCCCCCACCGTTGCCTCCATGGAGGAACGGCGCATCGTCATTTGCGACTATAACCAGTTGCTCCAATCCGTGACCGGCCTGCTGCGCATGAGCGGCTATGCCGTGTTTCAGGCCTACGACGGGGGAGCCGCCGTCGAGTTGTGTGCGGCACTGCCCGGCATCAAGCTGCTGGTGCTGAACACGATGGGGACCGGAATCGACTTGGGGGACCTCATTCGGAACATCCGCGAGCGATGCCCCGGTCTGCCGGTGCTCCACATCGGGAACTCGGTGCCGGACAGAATGCCCTCCGACGTGCCGACATTGGCGGAGAACTTCAACAGCGAGGCACTGTTGCAGGCGGTAGAGGAGCTGATCCACTCACCTCCCGATTAGACCACGGGCCGGGGGCCCACTCCCCGGCGCTTTTGCTCAACACCTCGCATATCCCGCAATTCAGGCCTGCCCTAGCCCAGGGGCTGGCCCAAGAAGAAGGGCCGGGGGAAGTAGCCCCGGCCCGCTCTTTTCAGCTTCGCTCGTCGTTCTACCCACCGTTCTGACTTCGCTGCGATGAGAATAGTACGGTAGTCTAAGACGGCCCGTGACCCCGGTCACACCAGACGTTCCGCTGTGCGCCAAGTACATACTCCTCCGTTTAGTTTGAAAGCAAGCCTGCTGGTTGACGAAACGTGGGTGAATCCTATATTGGAACGACGATTCACTGCGAGGACTCGTTGACCGCACCTCCCATCGATCCCACCTCCCGGCACATCCTCCGGCTGCTGGCCCAGGACGGCCGCGCCAGCTATCAGGCCATCGCCGACGAAGTTGGTCTCTCCCGCCCCGCCGTCATGGAGCGGGTCAAGCGGCTGGAGGAGGCCGGCTATATCCAGGGGTACCACGCCCGGCTGGACCGGGCCAAGGTGGGCTTTCCGATCACCGCCTTCGTCGCCATCCGCTACCCGGACTCGAGCCACGACGAGCTCCGCATCAAGGAGCTCGCGGCCAACCCGAGCGTGCTGGAATGCCATCACGTGGCGGGCGACGACTGCTACATGCTGAAGGTGGCGGCGCCCTCGATCGAGAGTCTGGAAGGGCGTGCTGCTCCGGATCAAAGAGCCGGGCCGGTCGGTCACCACCCGCACCACCATCGTGCTGTCTTCCGTCTTCGAGAAGCCGGGCATCGTCCCGGTGGAGCTGGACTGACATGGCCGGACTCCGCGGCAAGGCGCTCTTCGCCTACCTCCTGGTGTGCACCGTCTGGGGCTCCACCTATCTGGCCATCCGGATCGGGGTCCAGGACCTTCCGCCGCTGCTCTTCGCCGGGGTGCGCTTCCTACTCGCGGGTGCCATTCTCGCGGGTGCCGTGCTCCTCACCGGCGACCACCTTCCTCGCACCCCGCGCGACTGGCGAATCCTCGGGATCACCGGGCTCTTCCTCCTGCTCGGCGGCAACGCAGTAGTAGTCTGGGCGGAGCAGTACGTCGAATCGGGGCCGGCCAGCGTGTTCGTGGCGGCAGTGCCGTTGTGGGCCGCGTTCTTCGACGTGGTCGTCCCGGGCGGCGGCTCGGTCTTCACCTGGCGGGTCGGAGTCGGACTGGCATTGGGCTTCCTGGGCAGCGCGCTGCTCGCCGGAATCACGCCGGGACAGCTCTTCAGCGCGGACCTCAAGGGACCCATCGCCCTGACGCTGGCGAGCGCCTCCTGGGCGCTGGGTACCGTGTACTCCAAGCGCAATCCCACCGACACCAGTCCGTTCGCGGCCTCCGCGGTGCAGATGATGGCGGGAGGCGCGGTCATCACGCTCTTGGGACTGATCCTGGGCGAAGCCGGAGATTGGAAGTTCACGGCCAACGGCCTGGGAGCCTTGGCCTACCTGATCGTGTTCGGCTCCATCGTGGGCTATACCGCGTACGCCTACGCGCTGCGGCACGCCTCCGCCACCGTGGTCGGCACCTACGCGTACGTGAACCCGGTGGTCGCGGTTCTTCTGGGATGGCTGATCCTGGACGAGGCCATCACCCTGCGGACCATCCTGGCGATGGGCCTCATCCTCGGCGCGGTGCTGATGATCCAGCTCTCGCCCGGGGTCCGGCACGGCGCCAAGAAGCCGGAGCGGCATACCGATCCCCGCGCTCGGGAACGGGTGGAAGCATGACCGCTCCGGCGCCCGCGGCAGAGCATCTGCCGTTCGATCACCCCGACCAAGTGCTCCGCCTGGTGGCGGCGTTCGAGAATCGCACGCTGCCCAAGTCGGAATGGACCCACCGGGCCCACCTCACCGTCGCGCTCTGGTATGCCTCGCACCTCTCCTACGATGATGCGCTGCACGCGATGCGGGTGGGTATCAACCGGGTGAACGACGCCCACGGAACCGTCTCCACCCCCACCAGCGGGTATCACGAGACCATCACCCGCCTGTACATGCGGGTGGTGTGTCATTTCGTGGCTCAGGAAGGGATGGAAGGAGACTGGGCGACCCGGGCCAACCGGCTGCTGGAGCGCTACGGCGCCCGGGACCTGCCGCTACGGCACTACACCAAGGACCGGCTCATGTCGCCCGCGGCGCGGGCGAACTGGATGGAACCCGACCTGGAGCCGCTGCCTTAAGCTCACCTCGCACTGTCATCCCGAGCGCAGCGAGGGACCTGGTCGGCGGCGGCCTCTTAATCTGCCCTCAGAACCCGATCATCGCCTTGCTGAGAGTCTCTCACTCTCTCTTCAGCCGTTCACAAAGTTCGCTCACCGCTCCGACCCGACGTCTGTCAGATGAATACACCACGCACCTCTGGCGTGGTCCGGATACAGCCAGCGGCGATACCAGCCGCGAGGCATCGGGGCCGGTGTAGTAGTAAACAGTAGAATACATTGACAAATAGCGAGAAAAATAATAATCTCGCATCTGAATCCAGGAGCCTCTATGACCATCACGGCCGATCGGCCGGTCTCGCCTGCTCCATCGCTCCACAATTACGGGGAGTTCCTGGCAGCTCTGCTTGGTAACCGGGAATCGTACTTCGAAGAGGTAGTAGCGGGCGTCGACTTGGGTCGTAAGCTGCGCTTTGCGCTGGGCACCCTGCTGGTGCTCGGCGGACTGTACGGCGGTGTGGCCGGTGCTTACAGTGGACCGCTTCAGGCGGTCGCGGCCGCGGCCAAGCTGCCCTTCCTCTTCCTGGCCACGTTTGCTGTCTGCTTCCCCGCGTTCTATGTCGTCCAGGTGCTTGTGGGGTCCCGGCTCAGGCTGTTGCAAGTTGTAGTCCTGGTCACAAGCGCACTGGCACTCACGTCTGTGGTACTAGCAGCCTTCGTTCCAGTTCCTGCCTTCTTTCTGATCACCGGCGCCAACTACTACTTCCAGCACCTACTACACATCGCCGTGGTGGGAGCTGCGGGACTCTTTGGCATGTACGCCCTCCACGACGGGCTCATGACAGTCTGCGAGCGTCGGGGCGTGTACCCGCGTAAGGCGATCACGATCATGCGGCTGTGGGCCGTGCTCTTCGCGTTCGTCGGAATCCAAATGGCCTGGAACCTTCGCCCCTTTCTGGGTGACCGCAACCAGCCCTTCCGTGTCATTGGCCATTACCAAGGCAACTTCTACGAGGCGGTGATCTACGCCATGAAGCAGCTCGTGACGGATTCTGACTCCACGGTGGCGCCGGCGACTTCACCGGCAGAGGGGGATCTCCCCGCTGGGCGGGATTTCAACGACCTGCTCCGCCGAGGCGACTCCTCCGCCACCCCGAGGCCTTAACCGTGAGTCCGGCCCAGGAGAACGGTCGGTCACCTGTCAACGACATCCTCACACTTGAGGAGGTCGCCTTCTATCTCCGGCTCACCCCCCAGACCATCTACAAGTGGGCCCAGGAGAAACGAATCCCAGGCGCCAAGCTGGGCAAGGAGTGGCGCTTCCGGAAGAGCATCATCGATCGCTGGCTCGATGACCAGATCCTGCGCGACGACTCCGGATTCAGCCACCTTAGGGACCGATGATCGATGGGCAAATCCACCAGAAATCGAGGCAGAGGCCTCCCATGCGGCGGATCACCGGTCCACTGCTGAGTTTACTGCTGTCCGCTCCTGCCGCGGCTCAGACGCGCGCTGCTGTGGACTCGATTGACCGCTTCGTGCGGGCTGAGCTGGCCCGCCAGCGCATCCCTGGGATGTCGGTCGCAGTCCTCCGCGGAGACAGTTTGCTGCTGGCACGAGGTTATGGTTACGCCAACGTGGAGCATCACGTCCCAGCAACCGACAGCACGGTGTACGAAGTAGGTTCGGTCAGCAAGCAGTTCACGGCAGCAGCGGTGGTGATGCTGTCCGAGCAAGGCCGCCTCAGCCTCGAGGATCCGATCGTCCGATTTCTACCCGAAGGCTCAGCCATGTGGCAGCGGGTAACGATTCGGCATCTTCTCACGCACACCTCGGGGATCTCGGAGGACACGACGCTCGACTGGCGCCGGGATTACTCGGAGAGCGAGTTTGTGCGCTCGGCCGCCGCTCAGCCTCTCGATTTCGAGCCCGGAGACCGTGAGAGCTACAGCAGCACCGGTTACGCCCTACTCGGCGTCATCATTCACCGTGTGACCGGCGTGTTCTATGGAAATTTCGTGCAGGACCACATCTTCCGACCCCTCGGTATGCGTACGGCCAGGGTCAACTCGGGTACGGACATCGTGCCGAACCGGGCGGCCGGATACTACTTCGAGAATGACACGCTCAAGAACCAGGAATGGGTGTCGCCGTCGATCGGTGCCACGGCAGACTTGGGGTTCAGCTTCAGCGTGCGAGACCTAGCGCATTGGGCAATCGGTCTGAGCCATGGGAAAGTGCTCAGCCGGGCCGGACTGGAGGCGAGCTGGACGCCTGCCCGGCTCAATAACGGCGGAACCTATCCTTACGGATTCGGTTGGTACCTCACACCGCAACGCGGCTACCGACGAATCGGCCACAGCGGCGCCTGGCAGGGCTTTCGGGCGAACATCCAGCGGTACCCGGACTTCGACACCACCGTAATCGTGCTGGCGAACCTCGCTGAGGCAAGCGCAGAGGCGGTCGGGTTCGGCATCGCAGGGCTCATGGAGCCGGCTTTGATGCCACCACACCTCTTTGCCGCACGACTGCCGGGCGCGGCCCCACCAAAATCAATCGACCAGCTGCTCCGCGACATCGCTTCCGGGAGGGATTCGTCTCAAGTCACATCGGGCTTAAGGACCTCTATACCCCTGGCGAGACGCGAGCAGATCGGGGGATGGCTCAAAGCGATACACGCCTGGACGTTCCTCGGCTGCGATGATGTTCGAAAGCGGCGGATTTCACGGTTCGGCACTCGCATCGAATGGATCTGCTATGCCAAGGGAGCGGGCCTAAAGGCCAGCCTGCTCGTGACCGTGCTTTACGGAGCCGACTGGCGGGCCACAGGCCTCGACTTCTACGGCTTCTATTAGGTCCCTCGCTTCGCTCGGGATGACAACGTTCAGCGCGAGAGCAGGTGCCGCCGGAGCTTGGTCATCCGCTTCCGCACCGAGCCGTCGTGGATCCGCTCGCCCACCCGCACGATCGCCCCGCCCAAGATCTCCGGGTCCACCGAAAACGACGGCAAGACTTCCTTGCCCAGCTGCCGGCTCAGCGCCTCCTGGATGCTGCGGCGGAGCGAGTCGTCCGCCGGCCGCGCGAGGGTCACGCCGGCCCGCACCCGGTTGAGCTTCACGTCGAGCAGGCGGTAGTACTCGGTGGCGATCTCCCGGAGCAGCTGTTGCCTGCCCCGCCGCACCACCGCCTGAAGGAACAAGCACGAACTCCCGCGGCACGCCGGGTAGGGCCGCTGCCAGGAGCCGCCCCTTTTCGGTCTTGGACACCCGGGGTGAGACCAACAGGTCCTGCACCTGGGGCGTGGTCTCGACCGCAGCGGCCACCGCATCGATCAGCTCCCCGTAGCGCGCGTGGTTTCCGCTGCGCTCGGCCAGATCGAACAGCGCCTCGGCGTAGTTACGGGCGATGGTGACCGATCTCAATGTTGGGCGTCCAGAGTCGAGAGGTATTCCAGCACCAGCTTCCGGTCGGTCTCACTGCCCAGCCGCTCGCCGATCAGCTTGGTGGCGGCAGCCAGCGAGAGGTCCACCGCCTCGCGCCTGAGATCGGCCACCGCCCGGTCCCGCTCCGCGGCGATCTCCCGGCGGGCCCGCTCCAGCAGCTCGGCCTGCTCCTGGCGCGACTTCTCGATCGCCAGCGCCCGCTCCTTCTCGGCGACGCCGCGGGCCTCCACGATGATCCCATGGGCCTGGGCCTTGGCGTCGGCGATCAGCTTCTTGTGCTCCGCCAGCAGCGCCGCGGCTTCCTTCCGGTTCCGCTCCGCCTCGGCCAGCTGCTCCTCCAGCGCCTTCTCCCGGGCCTCGACCGCACCCAGGATCGCGGGCCAGGCAAACCGCTTCAGCACCAGGAGCAGCAGCACGAAGATGAACAGGGTCCACAGGATCAGGCCCGGCTCGGGACTCAGTGGCCCGCCGCCGGCACCATGCTCTTCTTGCTGAGCGAGCAGCGTTGTTGTCAGCACAGGTTACCTCGGATCTATAGAGCTATCGGCTATCGGCTATCGGCTATCGGTCCGTGGCAGCGGAGGCTCGGTGCTCAGGACCGATAGCCGATAGCCGATAGCCGATAGCCTCAAAATGTCACCTTCCCCTGAATCAGGAACGCGATCACCGCCACGAACAGCGCCACGCCTTCGACCAGTGCGGCGGCGATCAGCATGGCCGTCTGGATCCGGGCGGTGGCGTCCGGCTGCCGGGCGATGCCTTCGGTGGCCGAGCCGCCGATTCGGCCGATGCCGACTCCGGCTCCCAGCACCGCCAGTCCCGCCGCGATGCCGGCGCCGATCAGGGCGTATCCCTTACCGGTGGCGTCGCTGGCGGCGACGTCCTGCAACAGCGCGATCATGGACAGCATGTGCTACTCCATTCTTGAGCGGGAGACCGAGATCTCGTGTGCGCTCCCCGCGCGGGGGCCGATTCTCCCGGCACGGCCTCGCTGCAGTGACCCGCCGGCGTTCCCCGCCGCGAAGGCGAGGGAACAGCGGGTATCGTCCGCCCCTCGGCGGACTACGTATTCCACGCGGCGGGAGCGCCCGGGCGTGGAGTCCTCAGTGTGCCTCCCGCATCAATCCGATGAACACGCTGGTCAGCAGCGTGAACACGAATGCCTGCAGGAATGCGACGAACAGCTCCAACAGCATGACGCCGGTCGCGAGGACCGACGCGCCCAGCCCTACCGCATAGCTCTGAAACAGGAAGGTCAACCCGATCAGCGCCAGCACCAGCACGTGTCCCGCGGTCATGTTGGCGAATAGCCGGACCGCCAGCGCGAACGGCTTGGCCAGCTTTCCGATCAGCTCGATCGGGGTCATGACCACGAGCATCAGCACCTTGAGCGCCGCGCCGCCGGGGCCGCCGGGCAATCCGGGTGGCAGAAAGAAGATCGTGGACATGTAGCCCTTGGGACCCAGCGCCCGCATGCCGCTGATCTCCACCACGACGAACGACACCAGGGCCAGCGCCGCGGTGACCGCGATGTTGCCGGTCGCCGTCGCCCCCCAGGGGAGCAGGCCCAGCAGGTTCATCGCGAGAATGAAGAAGAACAAGGTGAGCAGGTAGGGGACGTAGCCCTCGCCGTGATGCCCCACGTTGGGCAGGATCACCTCTTGCCGGATGTAGAGCGCCATCGCCTCGATCGCTCCGGCAAAACCTCTGGGCGGCTTGCCTTGCGCCTGTGCCCGGGCGATAGCCCGACCGCTGGCGAGGAACACCAGCGCCACGAGGACCGCGGCCAGCAGCACGTACACCAAGTGCTTGGTCGGCGAGAAGTCGATGGTGAGCCCACCGATGTGAACCGGCGGAAAGTGCGGCAGGGTAACCTCGCCCACCAGCGGCAGCTCCACCGTATTGGAGTTGCCGATGTGGTGCACGATGTCGATCTGGTTGGACGCGGGCTCGTGTTGCTGGACGGCCAAAGCCGGCCCGCTCCAGCCGCAGGCGAGCACCGCCGCCAAGACCATCGTTCGACCGATTCGGTTCATGCTCAGTCTTCCCGCGAGAAGCCCAGGATCGCCGTCAGCCCCTCCACCAGGAGCAAGGCGACCAACACCCCGACCATCGCACCCATCATCGGACCCGACGACCGGCCCAGCGCCGGCAGCACCACCACTCCGGTCAGCGCCACCAGTGCCAGGCGGCCCAGCATGCCGAAGCCCCAGACCATCAGAAACCGGGGCGTGCCCACGCTCCGTAGAGTCCACCAACCGAGTGGTGCCTGGAGAACCACCCCGGTGACGACTCCCCACCCCACCTCGGTGCGGACCGTCTCCGGAACCAGGAGACGTCAAGAGGCCACCTGCGGCGGCCACCACCGCGACACCGGCGAGATACCACCGCGCCGGAGTCACCCGCCGTCTTTCCGGTTGAGCGAGCGAATCAGCGAGTACATGGCGCCGCCGAACCCCACAAACGCCGCCACCACGGTGAGAATGCCCCCGGTCCCCAGCTTCCGGTCGGCCCATTGGCCCAGCAGCACGAAGACCACCAGGCTGACCGCCAACTGGATCCCCAGACCGGCGTAACGCATGGGCCCAGGGGACTTCCCGCCACCCGGCTCAGGGGTCTGCACGGCGCAAACCTATTCGCTTGTGAAAAATTTCGCAAGCAAGGGAGAGGCCTCCGAGGATCAAGCCGGAAAAACATATTGCCGGCTCGGGCTCGCGCGCGAGTGGCCGCTGGCGCCTGCCCGCCGACCCACCTAATCTCAACCAATCTTCTTTGCCGAGAGCACATGGCCGTTCCCCAGACCGTCCCGCATGACGACGTCCAGCAGCTCGAGCGCCTGGTCGACGCCGTTTCCCGCCTCCGGGCCCAGGTGGCCCAGCGCATCGTGGGGCAACAGGATGTGGTGGACGGCATTCTCACGGCGCTGCTGGCCGGCGGCCACGCCCTCCTCATCGGCGTCCCCGGGCTGGCCAAGACCCTCATGGTTCAGACCGTGGCGGAGGCGCTGGACCTTTCCTTCAATAGAGTCCAGTTCACCCCCGACCTGATGCCCAGCGACATCACCGGCACCGACATCATCGAAGAGGACCTGACCACCGGGAAGCGGGCCTTTCGCTTCGTCCAGGGTCCCATCTTCGCCAACGTCGTGCTGGCCGACGAGATCAATCGCACTCCTCCCAAGACTCAGGCGGCCCTGCTCCAGGCCATGCAGGAGCATCAGGTCACCGCGGCGGGCACCACCTATCGCTTGCCGGACCCGTTCTTCGTGCTCGCGACCCAGAACCCCATCGAGCAGGAAGGGACCTATCCGCTCCCCGAAGCCCAGCTCGACCGCTTCATGCTCGAGCTGCGGGTGAGCTACCCCAGCCGGGCGGAGGAGGAGGCCATCGTGGAGCAGACCACCGGCGCGGTGCGGGCCGGGCTGCACGCGGTGCTGGACGCCCGGTCGGTGCTCGCCATGCAGTCGCTGGTCCGGCGGATCCCGGTCTCCCGGGGGCTCATCCGGTCGGCCGTCACCCTGGCGCGAATGACCCGCCCCCCCGATGCGGAAGCTCCCCCATTCATCCGGGAGTACGTGGACTGGGGTGCCGGGCCGCGGGCGTCGCAGTACCTGGTGCTCGGCGCCAAGGCCCGCGCGGCGATCGCGGGCCGGCCGATGGCGGACCTGGACGACGTGCGCAGCGTGGCGCCCTCGGTGCTCCGCCACCGGATCATTACCAACTTCGCGGCGGAGGCGGCCGACCGCAGCAGCGAGGACCTGGTGCGCGAGCTGGTGGCGGGGAAGGCGTGGCTGGGCGGCTGAGTCGGGAGGAGTGAAAAGACCAGCGCCCCGCCGGCGGTAACCGGCGGGGCGCTGTCCATACGGTCTCTGCGGTTAGTAAGCGACCGGTCCCAGCAGGTCTCGAAGAAGATCCCGCCCTCGAAGAAGATGGCGAAGACCCCCAGCACGGTGAGGCGCTCTTCCGTAGTGAGCGGAGTGCCGGCCGCGCTGTTGACCACCGGCTCGCCGCCGGCGGTAATAGTGATGGTGGCGAACAGCTCACCATTGACGAACACCTCGTAGTTGCCGGTGCCGTCGGTCTCGCTGCCTTCGATGCGCACCGTGCCGTGCTCGCCGCGAGCCTCGAGATCCAGCGACACGACTTCCTGGCTCCCGCTGATCACGATGTTCCCGCCCATCTCGATCCGGAACCCGCCGCGGGTCGGAACGGTCAGCAGGTAGTCGACGCCGATGGTGAATCGACTGGTCGTTACCCGTGAAATGATGATCGAGGTCGAAGTTGGCCCGGTCGGTCCCGTCGGTCGCATAGCCCGAGACCGAGATCGTGACCGAGTTGGAGGTGCCGCTCGCGGCCACGGTGTAGTCGAGGTAGGTGACCCCGCCGGACACCAGTTTCACCTGGACCGAAGCCGAGGTGCTGGTTTCCGTGGTGATGATGTCGGCGTACCCGACCTGGTTGAGCGGCTCGGTGATCTCGCCGGTAATCGGATTCACCGAGTAGAGCAGGAAGCGCACGCCGTTGGAGGGCGCGCCGGTCAGGTCGGAGGCGACGTAGCCGTGGGTCCCCACGTCGTAGACGAAGGTGACGCCGGCATACTCCGCCGGAATCGAGGCGGCGGTGGTGGAGAACGACGGCCGGAGGGCCGAGCCGGTGGAGACGTAACGCTTGGCCAGGGAGGCGGCGTACTTCATCGCCCCACCGCGATCCCGCGCGATGGACGCGGTGGGTGCCGCCGCAATCGCCGCACTCACCGAACCGCCGACCACCGCGCCGATCTGTGCCGAGGCGGAGACATAGCTCTCCATGACGCCGGCGCTGAAGGCGTTGGACATGCCGTCCATATCGGAGTTGGTGCCGGCCGGATCGAAGGGAGCATCGGGAGCGGTCGAGTCGCCGCTGCACCCGGCGAGCGCCAGACCGATCAGGACGATCCCGAACAGGGACCGGGTTGCGGAATGCAGGACACGCATCTGGATCGCCTCCGTAACTGGGGACAGGTCGTAAAGCCCGAAGTGTTGAATTGGCTTTCGGTTGCGAATCGGAGTGCTACTCCTTGCACTCCGCGCCGAGTGGCCGGCTTGATACCGGCGCTCCCGATGGGCAACGGCCGTGCCCGATGCTTTATTTCGCAGCGAGTTCTCAACCGGATGCTGTACCGGCAAAGGTGGAGGACATGGTCGGGATCATTCTGGAGGGTGTGCTGTTCGTCGCGCTGCTCGCGACGGTGGCCGCCCTCCTTTTTCATGGGGTGACCCGCTACACCTCGCTGGGTTTGCGTCTCCGCCGGACCAGAACCGCCGGCAGCAAGAGAGTGAGACCAAGCGGACCTGCCCGATTCACCGGCCGCAGAAGGAGGAGGAGATGGCTCGGCTGCCTTCGGGCCATGTACCAGATAGTGTCCGGGATGCCGGGGCCGGCGTACTTGCTGCTGATCCCGATGAAGTCGTTCCAGGAAATGGACCAGGCGGAAGTGAACCACGGCAAACCCTACCAGGACGCACTCGGCGAGGCGGGACGGACCCAGCTGCGGGACTTTGCCCGTGCCGGTATGGTGAGCGGCGATTCCAGGGTCTTCGCCTTCAGCCCCAAGATGAGCTACCCCTCGGACGAGATGGTCGCTCGGGACCCGAAGTTCTGGGCCCCGAAGCCGGTGACCGCCGCGAAGCCGTAGCGGCTCAGGCGAGCCGCCACTCCGCGAGCGAAGCCCGCGCCTCGCCCCGTCCCTGATCCGGGATGATCGTCAACTCGAGCGCGGTGACCCCGGCGAGGTCGACCTGGAAATCCTCGACCTCGCTGGTCGCTCCCCGGGGGCTGAAGGTGAACTGCTGGCGCACCAGTTCACGGAACGACCGCCCTCCGTCCCCGGACCAGCGCAGCACGAACTCCTGGGTGCGCTCGGCCTCTGCCTCCACGAAATGCAGCAAGATGCGCCGGACCCTCAGCGGCTGGTCGAAGGCCAGCCGCACGGTCTGTTCTCCCCCCTCTGCCGCGCGCCAGCCGGACTCGCCGCCCGGCAACAGCGCGGCCTCGATCGGATACCCGGCGTCTTCGGAGGTGACCTCGACCTGTGCCGCCCGCTCCAGATCCAGCCAGGTCTCTTGGGGCACCCGCTCGCGCGGCCCGGCATGAAGTACCCGCTTTCGCATCGCTAGCTCCCTTCCACTCTACAGGTGCCGGAACGGCTCCGGCTCTTCCTCCGTCGGCTTGGTGGCCTGGCGTTCCAGCGATCGACTCACCAGGTCCTTCGAGCCGAGCCCGATTGCGAGCGCCAGGGTGAGCACGATCCCGCCGAACAGGATGCCGAACGCGAGACCCACGATCCGTCGCGCGATCCCCAGATGCTCGAGCGCCATCGCCGCCGCCAACACCAGCACCAGCCACTTGACGCCGACGCTCAGCATTCGAGCGTACTGGAGGTTGTGGTTGACGGCGCTGATGAGCACTCCTCGCGCAATGAATCGGGCGAGAATACTGCCCACCAGAAGCAGCGCCACCGCCGCGATGACGTTGGGCAGGAAGCGGAACACTCCCATGGCCAGCTCGGAGGTGAACGCGGCGTTGAACGCGGCCACCCCGATCAGGAACCCCACCAGGATCACTAGCCAGGCGGCGGTGCGGGCCAGGAGCAGCGTCGGGCTCCTCCCGGGCGAGAGATCCGCCAGACCGGCGAGCCCCCAGCTGGTCAGCCGTGCGTCGAAGTCGATGCTGCGCAGGAAGCGCCTGAGCAGCGTGGCCAGCAGCCAGGCAAACACCGAGGAGATGGCGACTGCCAGGACCAGTGCCATGAAACCGGGCAGCAGGTCCGCCATCCCGGTCATCACCCGGGTGGTCGATTGGTTCAGGGCCTGTTGTACTTGATCCCACATTGCGCGTCCCTCCCCTGCACCGTCATGGGTTGAAGCGATCCGGCCACCGCCATCGAGATACCAGGTACGGCTTCTCTGCCTCGAAGGCGCTGCCCAGTCGCTCGAGCCGCTGTTCGACCGCGACTGGTACCGCCGTTTCGACCTGGGCGGAGTAGGATGCCACCCAGGCCAGATAGAGCGGAGTCATGGCCCTCAGCAGATGGTCCCGGTTCATGACCCGCTGCCGGTGGGCCAGCGCGAAGTCGTAGATGATCCGGGCCCAGATCTCGTCAGGTAGCCGGAACTCGGCCGGGGCCAGCGCGGTGAGCCGCTTCAGCTCGAGCAGGTTGGCGGGTGGCAGAACCACGCTCCACACATCCTGCAGGTTGCGGTAGCCGAGCCGGAAGGTCTCGATCATCCGGCTCACATCCACCGCGGCGGGCTCGTCCGGCATGGCCCCGGCCATTCCGAACATGGGAATCGACTGCGACCCCCGTACCTTCTGCCAGCATGCAGCGTTGCGCTCGATGTCGAGGAAGAGCGGCCCCAGCACTTGGGCCACCGCCGCGCTCACGTCGGGCGGGTCCTTCTGCACCGGCAGCGGAACTCCCAGCTGAGCCTGCCCGATCTGAAAGCCGGCGCAGGCCGCACCGCTCGCCAGCCTGACCGGAATACCCT
Source organism: uncultured Gemmatimonadales bacterium (assembly GCA_963812755.1). GTDB lineage: Bacteria > Gemmatimonadota > Gemmatimonadetes > Gemmatimonadales > GWC2-71-9 > CAVVWJ01. The sequence continues at coordinate 100,924 of CAWEWK010000016.1, forward strand.
CCGGGGCCGCAGCGGAGCCCTGGAGATAGCGCTCGATGAGCCGGGCGGAAAACCCGAAGTCGATCCCCAAGGGAAAACGGATGCGCTTGCCGTAAAGAGCGCGGATGACCGGGGCGACGACGCCACTGGTGAGCAGCCCCTGGAACCGTTGCCGATAATAGCACGGGGTAACCAGGTCGAACCCTCGCTCGAGAACCGGCTCGATCAGGTGGCGAAGGGCTCCCGGGGCGAGCGTCGCCGGATCGGAGCCCAGCACCACGCACCCCCGCGCCCCCAGCTGGCTGCTGGCGTTGAAGACGGCACGATAGGGGTCCACCACCTGCCCCGGCGCCGGAAGTTCATCCACCGGCCAAATCGGAAAGGGCAGCAGTGCCGGGCCTTCCGTCTCCGACCCGCTGACCGGCTCCGGCATTGCGCCAAGGGGATGCACCAGCACCGTCTTGGCGCCGGGCGCGAGCCCATCGAGCGCCTGGCGCGCACGTCCCGCGGCGTCGCGCAGCCCGCCGGCGGTCACCACCGCCGGCAGGGCGATGACGACTTCGGCGCCGGTCAGCGTGGCGAGCCGGTCCTTCACCTCGGCCGGCAGAGCCTCGAGCTCGGCCATGGGTCTCCTAGCTAGCGGCTGCGCGGCTATTGGCAATTGGCTATTGGCAATTGGCTATTGGTCTTTAGCTAATAGCCAACAGCTAATAGCCAATAGCTCTTCACAATGCCGACAGCCCCCACAATGGAATCCGCACCCAGCCGGGGCGGTTGTCGAGCTCGTAGCGCAGCTCGTGGAGCGTCTTGTCCACCAGGTATGCCTGCAGCAGCGCATCCGCCTCGTCCGGGCTCTCGGGCAGCAGCCGTCCCGGTGCGACGGTCTCGCGATAGGCCCGCAAGAACTCCGCACTGGTCGAGCGCTCCCAGAGTCGCGCCCAGGGCTCGAGCTGGTCCACGGCCTCCGGGCGCCGGGCGGCATAGCTGATCAACGCGGCGTACGTCGCGTAGCTGAACGACCGCAGCATGCCGGCCACGTCTTTCAGGGGCGAGTGCTTGGCCCGCCGCTCGGCGATCGGGCGCGCCGGGTCGCCTTCGAAGTCGAAGATGACGTAGTCGTTCTTGACCCGGAGCACCTGTCCGAGGTGGTAGTCGCCGTGGACCCGGATGCGCTGTCCTCCCATGGCCAGGGGAAGCTGTTGCAGGCGGCCGAGCAGCTCGCGCCGGCGGCGGAGCACCAGCCCGGCCTCCTCGACCGCTTCGTCGGCCAGCCGGGGTAGGTTGTCCTTCAGATATTCGAGGGTCCGGGCCGCACGGTCCTGAAAGTCCGAGACCAGCCGGGCCAGCTGATCGGCCGTCAGCGGCTCGGGCGCGAACGCGGGATCGTCGCAGGCCGCGGCGAGGGCGAGATGCAGCTGAGCGGTGCGCCGGCCCAGCGTCGCGGCGGCATCGAGATAGATCCCCACGAATTCCCGGGGGTCGGGCGTCTGGGTGGGGAATGGTTTGGGGACCCAGGCCTCGTAGTATCGATGCAACTCTTCCAGCGCTCCGGTCCATCCGTCTCCCTCGCCGGCCACCAGCCCCTGGAGCAGGGCCAGCGTGGCGGTGGCTCCGTCCCGGTGGTACTCGAGGCTGCCGGCGAACGGCGGCACGTGGTCGAAGCTGGCCCGCTCGGTGAGGTAGCGATCCATCTCGCAATCGGGATCGACGCCGGTCTGGTGGCGGCGGAACAGCTTGAGGATCAGGCGGTCACCGTAGATCACCGAGGTGTTTCTCTGCTCGGCCGGCGACCGGTGGAGCGGCAAGGGCTCGTGGGCCGGCCCTCGAAGCGCCGCGAGAGCGATGCCCGGCACCCCGCGCATCACCCCGTGATTGGTCGGGAGCTCCGCGCCCGACTCGATGCCGTCGAGCAGCGCCAGGCAGGCGTGCTCGTCGTACATCGCGTCGTAGAGCACTCCGGCCCGCTCGCCCGCCGTCACCGGGGCCACCACCGTTGCCGGCGCGGTGGCCAGGATGGCATTCGCGGCGTCGCCTAAGCTCAAGCCGAGGGGCAGCGCGTAGTCCTCGGAATCGCCTTCGGTGAAAACCACCCGGATCAGTGCCAGCACGGCGCCGGAATCGCCCAGCGGACCCCAGTCTTCCAAGCGCGCCTCAGCGATCCTGCGGGACTTGGCCGCGAACCACCGCTGGGCGGTCATGAAGCGCGGCAGCAACCCCCGCTCCAAGCGCTCCCGCTGGAAGCCGTCAAAGAGGCCGTCCCAGCCGCGGGACGCGTCGAGCGGCAGTTCGGCCTCCAGGGTCAGCGAGGTCCGGGCCGCCACCGCCTGGGGATCGCCATGGAACTCGAACCACATGAACCCATAGGGGCCGAGGGTGAGGCGGTAGGGCTCGCGCCGGATGACGGGGAATTCGACGTAGCCCAGCATCTCTACCGGCAGCATCGTGTCGTAGGCTGACAGATCGAGCTCCACCGGCTGGGCGAAGCGCGACAGGTTGGCAACGCAGAGCACCTGCTCACCCTCGTATCGGCGGACGTAGGCCAGCACCTTGCTGTTGCTGGGGTGAAGGAACTCGAGCGTCCCCCGGCCGAACACCCGGAACAGCTTCCGGAGCGCGATCATGTTCCGAGTCCAGTTGAGGAGCGACGAGGGATCGCTCTGCTGGGCCTCGACGTTCACTGCCTCGTAGCCGTAGATGGGGTCCATGATGACCGGACTGTAGAGCCGCGCCGGCGTCACCCGGGAAAAGCCGGCGTTGCGGTCGGCGTTCCACTGCATCGGGGTGCGGACGCCGTTCCGGTCGCCGAGGTAGATGTTGTCGCCCATGCCGATCTCGTCGCCGTAATAGATGACCGGGGTTCCCGGCAGCGAGAGCAGGAGGCTGTTCAGCAGCTCGATGCGGTGGCGGTTGTGGTCCAGCAGCGGGGACAGCCGGCGGCGGATGCCGAGGTTGAGCCGCATCTGGGGATCGGCGCTGTAGGCGAAGTACATGTAGTCCCGCTCGTCGGCCGTCACCATCTCCAGGGTGAGCTCGTCGTGGTTTCGCAGGAACAACGCCCACTGGCAGGTGTCGGGAATCGGCGGGGTCTGCGCCATGATGTCCACGATGGGAACCCGGTCCTCCAGCCGCAGTCCCATGAAGATTCGCGGCATCAGCGGAAAGTGGAACGCCATATGGCATTCGTCGCCGTCCCCGAAATAGGGCCGCACGTCGGTGGGCCACTGGTTGGCCTCCGCCAGGATCATCCGGTTGGTGTGCTTGAGGTCCATCTCCTTCCGGATCGCCTTGATCAGCGTATGGGTCTCGGGCAGGTTCTCGCAGTTGGTCCCGTCGCGCTCCACCAGGTAGGGAATCGCATCCAGCCGGAGCCCGTCCACCCCCAGGTCCAGCCAAAAATGCATCACCTTGACGATCTCCTCGACCACGAGGGGATTGTCGTAATTGAGGTCCGGCTGGTGGGAGAAGAACCGGTGCCAGTAGTAGGCCTTGGCCACGGGGTCCCAGGTCCAGTTGGACTTCTCGGTGTCGGTGAAGATGATGCGCACATCGCGGTACTTCTGGTCGTTCTCGCTCCACACGTAGAAGTCGCGCTCGGGCGAACCGGGCGGCGCCTGGCGGGCGCGTTGGAACCAGGGATGCTGATCCGAGGTGTGGTTCACCACCAGCTCGATCACCACCTGGAGGCCACGCTCGTGCGCCGCCCGGAGGAAGATCTGGAAGTCCTCCACGGTCCCGTACGTGGGGTGGATGTTGAGGTAGTCGGCGATGTCGTAGCCGTCGTCCCGCAGCGGCGAGGGGAAGAAGGGCAGCAGCCAGATGCAGGTGATACCGAGGTCCTGGAGGTAATCGAGTCTTTGGACCAGCCCCTGAAAGTCGCCGATGCCGTCGTTGTTGCTGTCCATGAAGGCCCGGACATGCAGCTCGTAGATGATGGCGTCCTTGTACCACAAGGGGTCGATCGCGCTGCCCGGTCGCTTCACCATAACGGCTCAATTCCCTCGATCACCACCAGACTCTCCTTCCTTCGGCTCCACCGGCAACCCCTCGGCCTTCCACAGCGCCCAGCCGCCCACCAGCGCCCTCGCGTTGGTCCATCCCGCCCTTCGAAGCTCTCGCACCACCCGGGTGCTTGTGGCTTCGTCCTTTCACGCACAGTAGAGCGCCAGAGTGGCGTCACGGGGGAGTCGTCGCTCTCGCGCCAGGCGAACCGCGTCGTCCGGCGGGAACCGGAGCGCACCCTTGGCAATGAGGTCGTCGTCCCGGTAACTCCGCTCGGTCCGCACGTCGATCACCACCACCGGCTTTCCCTCGGCCCGGAGCCGGCCCAGCTCTTCGATGGTGATCCGCTCCGGCGCGGCTTCGGAGGGCTGGGGAGCAGCGGGAGCCCGCGGCCGTGGGCTCGCTGACGGCTCGGCGACTGCCGCCGCCATGCGTCCCCCGGCTCGCCGGAGGAAGAGGGCGATCCCGCCGCCGTGCAGGACCACCGAGAGCAACACCACCAGACAGGTCACCTGGAAGAGCCGCTCGGAGCCGGAGATCCCGGCGAACACCGGAAGCAGCACCAGCAGCAGCGAGCTCAGCCCTCGCGGCCCCATCCAGGCGATGATCCGGCAGGTTCCCGGATCCAGGTTCGCCAGCTTCAGTACCGGCATCAGCGTGGCGGTACGGACCAGCAGCGCCACCACCGCGAAGAGCAGGACCGGCCCGTCCACGATGGTGAACCCGCTCCAGATGAGCGACGCCCCGAAGGCGACGAAGGTGAGCAGCAGGAACATCTCGGCCGACGCCTCCCCGTAATCCAGGAAGCAGTCGCACAGCTCTACGTCCAGGGCCGCGATGACCAGTCCCGCGGCGAAGCCGGCGAGGAACCCGCTGCCCCCGACCGCCTCCGCCGCGGCGTATGCGGTGAACGCCACCCCCAGGGCATAGAGCGATTCGTAGTCCCGCCGTACGCCGACCCGCTTGCGGATCCAGTCGAGCAAGGTGATGGCGACGTACCCGGCCACCACGCCGGACAGCGGGCCGAGCAGGAACAATCCCACCGCGTGGCTTCCCACCTCCCACGCCGGCGCGGCCCCCTCCGGGCGCAGCGCCAGCATGCTCAGCACCACAATGGGAAGCAGGACCACGTCGTTCATCCCGCTCTCCAGCTTCAGGGCGACCCGGGCGGATGGGGGCAGGTTGGGATGACGGATCAGGGTGCGGAGCAGCACCGGGTCGGTGGAGGCGAGCGCCGCGCCCAGGATGGCCGCCGCAAAGGGCGACAGATCCAGGAGCAGCCAGGCCGCGAGCGCGATGACCGCCGCGGGAATCAGGGTGCCCGGCCCCAGGATCAGCAGCGCGAGCCGGCGCCGCTGCCGCAGCTCTCCGAAGTCCACCCCGATCGCGTCGCTGAAGAGCACCAGCAACAGGCCGACCGTGGCGATGACCTGGAGGGTCGGGGACTCGAGCGACAGGTTGACCAGCCCCAGCCCGGCCGGACCCAGCACCGCCCCCACCAGCAGGAAGATCGCGACCTGGGGCAGCCCGGTGCGCTCCACCGCGCCGGAGAGGAGCGCGGAGACCAGGATCACGATGCCGACCAGGGCGAGTGTCGCCGCGAACTGTTCGTGGCTCATTGGGCTCAAGTATGCCCCGGCCCTGGCGGCAGGCGCCAGCCGGGTGCTAACCTCGGGTCATCCATGACCTCAACCGAGCCGGGCGCCACCGCCCTCTTCCTCACCACCTGCGGCTTGCTGCTGATGGTGAGCGTGCTCTTCGGCCAGGCCTCCCAGCGGACCGGCGTGCCGATCGTGCTGTTGTTTCTCACCATCGGCATGGTCGCCGGCTCCGAGGGAATCGGCGGCATCGCCTTCGAGGACTACGGCTTTGCCTTCCGTCTGGGATCGATGGCCCTGGCCCTGATCCTGTTCGACGGCGGACTCAATACTCCGCTGGTGGCGGTGCGGCGGACCTGGGCGCCCAGCGCGCTGCTGGCGACCGTCGGTGTCATCCTCACCGCCGCAATGGTCGCGGTCCCGGCCAAGCTCTGGGGCCTGAACTGGGCCGAGGCGCTGCTCTTGGGTGCGGTGGTGTCGTCCACCGATGCGGCCGCGGTCTTCGCCGTGCTTCGGGGGACGGGGTTGCAGCTCAAGCGCCGGGTCGGCGTGACCCTGGAGCTCGAGTCCGGCATCAACGATCCCGTCGCCGTCATCCTCACCACCACGCTGGCCTACAACCTCCTGGACCCGGGCCATCTCCAGGGATGGCAAGTGGCGGTGGACATGGTGGTGCAGCTCGCCGTGGGCGCGGCCCTGGGAGCCGCGGTTGCCTACGGCGGCCGCTTCATCCTCGGCCGGCTCCGCCTCGCCACCGGCGGTCTCTATCCCGCGCTCACCCTCGCGCTGGCGCTGCTGGCCTACGGAGTGCCAACGCTGCTGCACGGGAGCGGGTTCCTGGCGGTCTATCTCGCGGGCCTGATCCTGGGCAACGGCCCGTTACCGTATCGAGCAGGGCTCCTCCGGGTGCACGACGCGCTGGCCTGGCTGGCGCAGATCGGGATGTTCCTGGTCTTCGGCCTCCTGGTGTTTCCCACCCAGCTGCTCGACGTCGCGGCGCTGGGTCTGGGGCTGGCGCTGCTGCTGGCCCTGGTGGTGCGTCCCCTGGTGGTGGCTCTCTGCCTCCTGCCGTTCGGCTACAGCCGGGGAGAGACGCTCTTCATCGGCTGGGTCGGACTCCGCGGGGCGGTGCCGATCGTGCTGGCGACCTTCCCGGTGCTGGTGGGCGCGCCGGGTGGGGAGCAGATCTTCCACCTGGTCTTCTTCATCGTGGTGGTGAACGCGGTGGTGCCGGGAGGCACGGTGCGGTGGGCGACCCAGCGGCTGGGCCTGGGAGCGGTGGAGCCGCCGGCGCCTCAGGCGGTGCTGGCCATCGAGTCCCGGCTGCCGCTCAAGGGCGAGGTCGTTTCCTTTTATATAGATCCGGCCCTGGCGGTGGCTGGAGTCCGGTTGGATGAGCTGGATTTTCCCGAAGGCGCGTCGGTGGCCCTCATCGTCCGGGGCGACCGGCTGATCCCGCCCAAGGGCTCGACCGTGCTCCAGCCGGGCGATCACGTGTATCTGATCGCCCAGCCGGAGGACCGGCCGATCATTCAGTTGATGTTCGGGCGGCCGGAGGAGGAGTAAGTGCCGGTCAGAAGCGTGACGCCGTCAGCTTGACGTCCGCCGCAGCCCACGCCTTCGAGAACCGCTGGTCCGCCGCTGCCGCATCGGCGGATTTCCCCTGGGCCTTCAATGCGGCGGTGAGACCGAACAGGGACCATCCGTTCTCCGGAAACCGCTTCAGGTCTTCACGATAGACCGCTTCCGCTTCGCCGGGCTGGCCGGCCTTCAGCAACGCCGCGCCGAGTGACTGACGAATCGGGTAATACCACTTGGGCGGCTCGAAGTAGAGACCGGCGTCCTCGATCTTGAGCGCCTCGCGGAAGTGGGCGATTCCTTCATCGAGCTTGCCGCTCCGGGTCGCGATCTCACCCATGAGGGCGTGCACCGCAATGGAGACCGGCGTCTTCGCGGGGTCCTCGGCCGGGGTGGCCGCGTCGATCGCCTTCACCGTGTCCAGCGCCATGGCGGCCTCCGCCGGCTGGCCTTTCGCCGCATAGGCGACTCCCCGCGCGTAGTAGGCCATGGCGAGCGGCATGCGGATGTCGGAGGGTGGCAGCGGCTCGGCCAGCACCTCATCCCACCGGCCGAAGCTGGTGAGCGTGAGCACATAGTAAGGGACCATCTCCTGCAGCATCGGCACTCCACGCGCCACGTCCAGGTTCACCTTGGACGTCAATGTCCGGGCGGACTCGAGGGCCTGGGCGCTCTTGCCGGCCATGGTCGAGACGAATGAGAGGAAGTGGATGTTGTGGGGGTAGTAGGCGAGCGAGTAGACGGTCATCGGCTTCTGGCCCTCGATGAACGTCTCGTCGGTGTGGATCGCGTGCACGTTGCTCGCCGCGGCATCGGCGTACCGGCCGACGCGGATGTAGATGTGCGCCGGCATGTGGACCATGTGTCCCACACCCGGCATCAGCCGGGCAAGACGCTCGGCGCAAGGGACCGCGCTCTGGGGGTTCACCGCCTCTACCGCATGGATGTAGTAGTGACAGGCTCCGGGATGCTCCGGATTCCGCGCGATGACTCGCTCCAGTTGCCGCACGATCTCGTTGGTCCCGGGATAGGGCTTTCCTTCCGGCGTCCAGTAATTCCACGGCCGCAGGTCCATCAAGGACTCGGCGTAGAGTGCCCCGGCGTCGAGATCGTTGGGATACTTCCGGGCGACCGTTGCCATCTCGCGGGAGTACGCGGAGTCGAGCTTGGCGCGATCGGCGGGCGGCACGGCCGCGTACCGAGCGGCCACGGCGCGGATGTATGCCTGTTGCCACGGGCTTGCCTTGCGGCTCAGCGAGAGGGCCTTCTGTGCCGCCTGGTAGGCGGACACTCCGCTGGCCGAGTCCATCCCCGCATTCACATGGGGCCCGTAGGCGTAGGCGATTCCCCACCAGCACATCGCGCAGGTCGAGTCCAGCTCGGTCGCGCGGGTAAACGACCTGATCGCCTCCGCGTGATTGAAGCCGTACACCAATCGGAGACCCTGGTCGAAGTACTGTTGCGCCTGCTGGGACTCGGGTTCCGACCGCTTTGTGGTGAGGGCCGAGGTCCTTATAGAGGGGTGGAGCGGTCTGCTGGGCGAGAAGGCTGGAGGCGACGAGCAGCGAAGCGGGAAGAATGCGACAGATCATTCTTACTCGCGCGCGCGGAATTGTCTCGGACGACATGCCGGGGTCTCCGTTCATGGGTCAGGCTGTTTCGATCAAATGGAGGCGTAGCCACTGATAGCGTTCGGTACAACGTGCGTCAAGACCGAAGTAGGGAAGCTCCAGAGTTCAGCCGCACAACGCCGGCCGGCCCCGCCACGCGGCCCGGAACCCGCCCCGCTCGCGGGCGCCGTCCGGAAACTTCAACTCCAATTCGCCCTGGAGCGAGCTATCCCGCATCAGCCGGCCGAAGCTCACCTGACCGGCTGTGGCCGTGGTGCACCCGCCGGCAGAGCAGCGGCTGCCGGCGGCCACCTGGTTGGACGAGTCGGACCAGCGAAAGCGCCGCCCCGGCACGCTGCCGGGGCTGCTATAGACCGATACCCGTAAGAACGGTGGCGGTACCGGCTCTGCATCGACCGGGACGGTTGTGAGATAGAGCGTCAGCGCCATTGCGTCCCAGGGGGCGCAGTCGGGCATGACGAAGGCGTAGTCATAGCCATCGGGCGGCGCGGCGCCGCCGGCCGCTTCGGGTCGCTGGGCGCAACCGAGCAGCGCGGCCAGCAAGCCGACACCCGCACTGGCTACCTGCTTCACTTCACCCTGGAAGCTTCGCCGCCAGGATATCCAGCTTCTGGATCGACGGCGCGCTGGCCAGCAGCTCGGGTGCCTTGGCCATCAGCGCCGCGGCAACCCGTCCTGCCAGGTGCGCCTCGCGACCCTGCTCGTCGGGAAAGGTGTCGAAGATCCCGAAGGTCGAGGGCCCCAGCTTGATCGCGTACCACGAGATGGTCGCCGGCTCCTGCTCGACGATCGGGAGGCCTCCTTCGAGGAAACTTGCCACGGCGGCCTCCTGGCCGGGCTTGGCTTCGAGCCGGACCCAGAGCGCGGTGCGGACTTTGGTGGCGGGTTTGGTAGCGGTTGGCATATATCGACTCCTTGGCAAGGTGGTGACTCGGGGCAGCTGCCTGCCACGACGAAAACTGGGTCAGGGTACGCGGAAGGTCAAAAAACAGCGGGGCCGCTCCAGGCGGCCCCGACGGTCCCGCGATTGAATCAGCCGACCCAGGGAGAGCTAGTTCTCGAACGCGCGGAACGACTCCCGAATGTTTTGCTCCACCAGAGACTCGTAGGTCTGGCTGTTCCCCGCCTCCGCCGGATCGACCAGCCCGGTGCCGTCCTGGTTCACGAACCAGCCGGTCACATCGACGCGCAGGGTCACCCCGAGTTGGCCATCCTCCACTACTACCACCGGCTCCTCTAGAGCTACGTCCTCGACCTCGGTGAGATTGGTAATGTAGGTGAACGGAGTGCCGTTGTAGCTGCCGGTGACCCGGATGCTGGTGTTCTCAAAATCCGGGTGCTCGACCAGGAATGCCGCATCGCCGTTCGCGTCGGAGGGCTTGTGGATCTGGAATTTGACTCGCGAGTAGGAACCGATGGGAACCAGAGCGGTAAATGTCGGCTCCGTAGCCTCGCCTAACGGAACATCGAACAGCTCGGGGCCAAGCCAGATGGTAGCGCAGCCGGCATCACCCTCACCGTCTTCGACGCACGAGGCCGTGGCCGTGCCGTCGAGGCGGATCTTCCGCAGCACGATCTCCACCTTTTCTAAGACGATTTCATCCGATCCCAGCGAAATGGTGACTTGTCCCGCTGCGCCGGCGACAGCCAGTTGAGGTTGCGAGAACATCGCCGGCGCGCTGCTGGCGAGCCGCAGGGTAACTTGTCCGGTGGGCATCGAGTCACTGCAAGCGCCCGACATACTTGCGATGGTGGCGAGGGCAAGGATTTGCAGCGTGCGGATGCGCATAGGTTCGCTCCTGGGAGGTGATACGGAGCGCCCGATGACGGCAACTTGGATACCACGGTGGGCCAGGAGGTAACTGTTGGCAGGAGAACGAAGTGTATCTGAGCCCCGGGAGAGGGCCCGGGGTGAAATGCCGCTCGTCTTGCAGACTCGCCCCCCGAATCAGGGGCCGTGAGCGGAAGATACACCCGATACGGTTCGCCTCCGTTGGTCGGCGTTGGCCTGGCTATCCACGACTCCGGTAGAAACGCACTTCGGCATTTTCGAGGGTGGCCAATCCTTCGTGGATAAGCGGGTCGATCTCCGCCAGAAACGCCTCCAGCTTCTCCCGGGTATCCACGATCTCCACCACGATGGGCAGGTCGAGGGAGAGCCGCTCGATCTTGAAGGTATGAAGCCGGCTATGGGCGCCGAAGCCCATCAGGCCCCGAGTGACCGTCGCCCCCGCCAACCCTCGTTCCCGAGCCCGCAGCACCAGCCACTCGTAGAGCGGCCGGCCCTGGTGCTTGTCGGCCTCTCCCAGGAACACCCGCAACAGGCAGCCTGCTTGTGGCAGCGACATGACTCACCCCCAGACGACGTGGGCCACCAAGCGACCGAGCCAGACCGCCGCCAACCCGAGCGTCACGCTCAGCAGAAGATTCCCGGCCGCGATCAGCAGGGCGTTGTCCCGCATGGCGGTCAGAGTCTCGTTGGCGAAAGTCGAGAAGGTGGTGAAGCCACCGATGAGCCCCACCGCAGCAGCCCGCGGATCTCCGGATCGAGCACGCCTCTCGATTCGGTCAGCTCGGTCAGGATCCCGATGGCGAGGCAGCCCAGCAGATTGACCACCAGGGTCCCGATCGGAAATCCGGTGGCACCGGTGCCGTTTTGCACCACCCCGCTCAGAACGTAGCGCAGAATAGAGCCCACAGCTCCGCCGAGTCCGATCAATACCAGGCTCACAAGCCTCTCCCGTCACGTAGGTTGCAAAAAAAGGACCCCTGTCCGGCATACGCCAAACAGGAGTCATCAGCCGCGTCGGTGCGCGGCGGTTAGCGGCGAACTCCATCGCCGTTTGCAATCGGATCTCTGGTATTTTGCGGTGGTCCTGCGGCTCGGTCAGGTCGGCCATGACCCAAGCGGCTACCCACTCGCCCGGCAGGATGCCCGGATACGAGTCCGCATGCTGCGGCTTCAGGCGGACCCTACGCTCACCACCGTGGGGATTCGCCGGCACGGGCGAGGCGCCGCTGTGATTTCGGTAACATCGCGGGCTACGGGTACGGGTTCGCCGTCGAGTTGTTCAGCTGAGTCGCCGCGTTGTTGAACACGTTCCCGATGCTGTTCCGCAGCACCAGCAGGATGGCGATCAGTCCCACCGCCACTAACGCGATGATCAGAGCATACTCCACCAGGCCCTGACCGGAGTCGTCGCTCCAGAATGCCTGCCACAAGCGCTTCATAACGTCCTCCCGGGCCGCCTGAAAGGCACACGCCGACCTACCTTTCGGCAGCTCGGCGATCTTAGGGACCTTCGTGGCGTCAGTAGCTGGCCAGGTGACCGGCGCGCGGAGGAGGCGAGGACCCGTGGCTTTGCGGCCCCGGCTTTCGCCGGGTGTGCCTTTGTCGAGAGATGGTAGGCTGAGTTAGCGCGCGGTACCGCCGCTGTCAAGCGGCCTCACGGCCTTGCTGCTGGGAGCCATAGGCACTACCCTAGCCGATATTCTCTCTAATCTGCGAACGGCCCCATGATCCGCACATTCTCGCCGGCCCGTCTGCTGGTAGCCGCAACAGTCCTCATCGTCTCCGCCTGCCAAGAAACGGCCGAACCCAACCCCAGTATCCCCGTCGAGAGTCCCGAGCTCCAACGCTTGGCTCAGGAACCTTCGCCCGATCCGGTGGCGCTCGCCCGGGCGGTGCCCGGGTTCGGCGGCTTCTTTCTCGACTCCAATGGGAGACCGGCCGTCTACCTCAGCGATCCGCATCAGCGAGCCACGGCAGAGCGAGCGCTCACCGGGTTCGCCCGGAGCGAGGGGTTCTCACCCCAGCAGCTCCAGGTCCTGAAGGGCGACTTCGACTATCTGGCGCTGGATGGTTGGTTCAACCGGGCATCGCCGGAAGCGCTGGCGGTCACGGGAGCGGTCTTTACCGACCTCGACGAGCGAAGCAACCGGGTCCGCATCGGCGTGGAGCATGGAGCGGCGGAGGCTCGGGTGAAGCAGGTCGTCGCCCAGCTGGGTATCCCGGCTTCGGCAGTGATCGTGGAGCGGACCGCGCCCATTCGGCTGGCTGCCACGCTCCGAAGCCGGGTGCGCCCGGTCCGCGGCGGGCTCCAGATCCACTTCACCCTAGGCATCTGCACCCTGGGCTTCAACGCGGTGAGGAACGGGGTGAACTCGTTCATCACCAATTCCCATTGCACCCAGCTCCAGGGCGGCAATCAGGGCACGCTCTACTACCAGCCGCTCTCGACCACGGCCAACAGCCAGATCGGCAAGGAGGTGGCCGACCCGAGCTACTTCCAGGGCGGTGCCTGTCCCGCCAAGCGGAAGTGCCGCTACAGCGACGCCGCGCGGGCCAGGTACAACTCGGGGGTGACCTTCAACTTGGGCCGGATCGTCCGCACCACTTCGCGTGGCGCGACGTCCGGTTCGCTCACCATCAGTACGGCCAACCCGTTCTTCAACATCACGGCGGAGCGGGCCAATCCGGTGGCCGGCGCCCAGGCCAACAAGATCGGGCGGACCACGGGCTGGACCTTCGGGCAGATCATCGCCACCTGCGCCACGGTGAACGTCTTGGGCAGCAACATCACCCAGCTCTGTCAGAGCCTGGTGAGCGCCGGCGTGGACGCGGGGGACAGCGGCTCGCCGGTCTTCTCCTGGTCGGGGACCGGCGGGAACATCACGCTGCTCGGCATCCTCTGGGGCTCGAGCACCTTAAACGGCGCGCCCCTGTTCGTGTTCAGCCCCATGTCGGGCATCGAACGCAGCGGGGAGCTCGGCGCGCTCAAGACCTTCTGACCGTACCTGCCGGTTGCGCGATTACCGGGTCTGGTGGGCGCTGTTCGTGTTCTTCGCGATCCTCAGCGTACTGATGGTGCAGCATCGGTATCGGCGGTGGCGGAGGACCGGGCGGCGGCTGGAAGGCTGGCGGCTGGTCTTGATGATGCTGGCCCTGCTGGCGATGACCGGGGCGGTGTTCGCGGTCTTTTCGGCCGCGCCGCCGGTGGTGCTCTCCGCGCTCCGGTTGGTCGCGCTGGGGGCGGTGCTCGGGGTGTTGGTGCTGAGTCTGCGGTTGAAGGAGTGACAATCATTCCGCTGGCTACGGGATGGCAGCATAGTGGGCCCTATAGTTAGGCCGACGCACGGAGAGACCACATGGTCGGCGAGTCACCCGGTAGCCACCACCCAGGAACCTCCTTAGCGGACGCCGCAAACCTCGGTCTTGTCCGTCCCCCATTCGTGTACTTAGGCTCGATCGCACTCGGCTTGGCGGTCCATTACGCTTGGCCGGCGCGGTTCGTCCCACCTTCGGTCAGCACGCCGGTTGGCGCCATGCTCATGCTCTTGGCCGTCGGCCTTTTCGTCGCTGCAGGCCGCACCTTCCGAGCAGCCGGCACGCCGGTCCCCGGCAACCAGCCCACGACGGCCATCGTCCGCACGGGGCCCTACCGCTTCAGCCGGAATCCCATCTATCTCGCTTTCTCGCTTTTCCAGCTCGGGCTCGCAGTCTGGGTTAACAGTCTCGGCTTGCTGATGACGCTCATTCCAGCCGTTGCGCTCATGGCGCTCGTTGTCATCCCGAGGGAAGAGCGTTATCTCGAAGTACGGTTTCCCTCCGAGTACTCGTCGTATAGGGCGGCGGTCCGTCGTTGGCTCTAGTCGGGCGGCCGTGGAGTGCGGGGGCTCGCGACTGGGGAAGTCATCAGCCGGAGGACTACGTTATGCGGTGCTCACTGGTGCTCGCGGTTCTTGTGGCGGTGCTGACTCCCTCAACCAGTGTCGCGCTGCAGACGGCGGAGGACACCTTACCCGAGCGAGTGGTGGATCGGGCAATCAAGGCCTTCATGCGCCATGACGCCGAGGCCTACATCGCGGAGTGGGATTCGGTGACCTACTTCCAGGACTTGGAGCCCTCGCAGGTCTCGGCCGCTCATCCTGGAGCGCCGAGTCGAAGACGCCACGCTGAGTTCGCCCGCGGCCTTCGGGAGGCATGGGGCCGGCCCGATCCTCGTGGCCGGGGGCGGGTCGAGCTGATCCAGCGCCTGGTGGCCGGCCGGTTCGTCGTGAACCACCTTGCGATGTCGTGGGAACCGCCTCACGACACGCAGAACTTCCACAAGCTGGAGATCTACGAGGTGCGCAACGGAAAGATTGTCGCGGAGTACGATGGGCAGTACGTGGCCAGCGGACGTTCCGCAGCCGCCGGCAGACCCTAGCAAGTCGATTAGGCGGACGTCCACCCCGATTACTGAGGGGCCATGAGGAAGCTGCTGGGCGGGGTGGGCGCGATACTTGGGAGCAGCGTCGGCTGGTGGGCGGGCGCCCGCGTCGGCACGATGACAGCAGTGCTGGTGAGTGCCGTGGGTACGGGGGCCGGCCTCTACCTGGGCTGGTGGGCCGCGGAGCGGCTCCTCGACTAGGATGGCGGGAGTTCACCCGCGCCGCCTAGCCGTTAGGCGTGCACGACGATTTTCGAGACACCTCGGCAAGCTGTGCATTGGAGGGACACCGTGGCGCATGTAGTGCACTTTGAATTGAGCGTTCCGAATCCAGAGCAGGCTGTCGCGTTCTATCGCGGAGTGTTTGGATGGACGGCCAGCAAGCTGCCCGACCCCGTGAACTACTGGCAGTTGCAAACCTCGAAAGCGTCAGCGCCGCTGGGTATTCCGGGTGGGATCGTCGAGTCCCGTTCCGGCGAAGCACGCGTGTCGGTCACTGTCCAGGTCGACTCCATAGATGAGGTGTGCGCCCAGGTCACACGCCTCGGAGGGCGACTCATCACCGAGCGTCTGCGTGTGCCCGGGTACGGCGTCCACGTCCTTTGCAGGGATCCACAAGGTTGCTATTTCGCCCTGCTTGAGCCGCTCGCCGGGGAGTAACCGGCGTCTAGTGCTCCGGCAACAGGCACCCGGGAGGAAGGGATGAGTGGTCCGCCTGGGCCTTCAGCGAGGCACCACGCCGGGCGAAGAAGGCTTACAATGCACAAGCCATCCGCGAGGGCCGCTCTAGTGTAGGCGAGCATGATCTTGAGGAGGCCGTCTGGGCGGTTTACGAGTTGCTAGTGCCTCGGTCATCGCGTCCGACCACTCCCGACACCGCCTGAGCGAACGAGCTCAGATCCCAGGTGCCGGCACATGATACACTGTCCGCCGCTCGGGTGAACATCTCAGCTGATGGGTAACAGGTGTTATCACCTGATGGGTAACAGGTGGCGTTCGCGCTCGGTGCGTCCTCGGCGGTCGTGAATGCGATAGTCCCGTTCATCGAGCCAGCCGAGATGGACCGGGCCGAAGAACACATTCCAGGTCCCGCTGGCCGAGCGGCTCGAGCCCGACGGGCAGCGTGGCCAAGATGTGCGAGACATTCACCCAGCGCTTGTTCCACCGAATGCCGCCGTTGGTCGAGACGCGCCGAATCTCGAAGTGCTCGGGGTAGGTGATCGGCCGTAGCCGGGGCACGTACAGCCGATCCGACGGAGCATAGAGCGCCGCCGGCCGGCGCTGGTCGAGTGCCTCGTGGGGCCGCACCTCGTTGAAGGTACGCCGGAAGCTGTCGAAGCGCCGCTGCTGGGCCGCGAGCGAGTAGGCCGCGGGCCGGGTGGTGTCGGCTTTGAAGTCTTTGTGCATCCGCTCGTGCCGGCCGTTCTGGTGGGGGCTGGCCGGCTCGATGAGCTCGGGCCGAATGCCGAGCCGGAGCCACCAGACGCTGAGCTGGGAGAGCCGGCCGAGGGCGCAGGAGGCAAAGGGCTGCCCATTGTCGGAGCGGATCCGCTCGGGGAGTCCGTAGGTGCGGAAGAGCCGCTGGAAGACCTGCTGGGTCGGCTGGAGCAGCGGGCCCTCGAGGCCGTCGCAGGCGAGGAGATAGCGGGAGTAGGCGTCCTGGACCGTGAGCGGATAGCAGTAGCGGCCCATTCCCGAGCTGGAACTGGCCCTTGAAGTCGACCGACCAGACGACATTGGGCCCAGTGATCGGCGTCTGCGGGCGCCCGGGATGCGCGCGGAGCTGGGAGCGCCGGCGGCGCCGGACGCGGCCGTGGCGGACCAGGATCCGGTGAATGGTCGGCGGTGGCCGGCACCTCGGCAGCCGGATGCGCCTCGAGCAGGAGCTCGTGGAGCTTGCGAGCGCCCCAGCGCCAATGCTTCCGGAACTGGAGGATCTCGCGAATCAGCGCGGGCTCGGTGGCGTGAGGGCACTGCTGCGGCCGATGGGAGCGATCGGCGAGGCTCTCGGGCCCAGCCGGGCGTAGCGATCGAGCCACTTGTAGCCGGTCTTGCGGCTGATGCCATAGCGCCGACAGAGTTCGGCGAAGGCGGCGGGGGTGTGCTCGGCATCGAGCACGAAGCGCTGGCGCTGGTACATGGGTGACGTGACTCTCCAGGGCATCGGAGCCTCCTCCTGAGGCTCCTAGGTTATGGAGGTGTCACCCATCAGGTGAGAACAAAGTGTTACCCATCAACTGAGACTGTACCAGCGCGCGCCTAACCCGCGCATGCAGCCGACAAGCGCGTCAGTGGTCAGCTCCGCTTGGGCGGCGAGGCCGATGTCGACAATGGAAGACGTGATTGTGGGGCGCAGAGCATGTCGCTTGCAGCTGATGCGCTTTTCGTTAGGCTGCTTCACATGGAGACGGGCATTTGGAGGATCGCAGATCGCTGCTCGAACGCTTAGTTCGCTTCGAGCTGCCTATTGAGGACTCAATCGCAATGTTGCGGGCGTACGGCTGGGATTCTGACGAAGAACTCGTCCTTCTTTCAGCCGCCGACGCCCGCCGAATCCTAGAGCGCTATCTCACCGGCGAGCTGAGTGCGCAACAGGTCGAGTATTGGGCGGAGCTGCTCGAGATGCGCGACGACGTCGGATTCGAGGAGCGGCAGTCGGCGGAACTCCGTCGTCTAATTTCTGTACTGGCTAACCCGGAGATCAATGAGCCGCTCACCCCGGCTCTGGCGATACGACTACGTCGTGGTCTCGCGGGGGAAGCTGCTTAACCCACGCATGCAGCCGAGGGGCCGGCAAATCGTTAGACAGCATAGGAGCGGTTGAGCATGAAGGCATCCGTCTTTATTGCCACCAGCCTCGACGGCTTCATCGCGCGAGCCAACGGCGACCTTGACTGGCTGCCGGCGGGGGGAGGCGAAGAGCACGGGTATGAAGCCTTCATCGCCACGGTCGACGCGCTGGTTATCGGCCGCAAGACCTTCGAAACGGTCTTGACCTTCGATGCCTGGCCGTACGGTGAGAGACCCGTCTACGTGTTGAGCACGCGCGCCCTAGCCGACGCCCCGGTCGGGGCGAGAGTGGAGCGACTGGCGGGCCCGCCGGCCGATATCGTGGCGCAGCTCACCGCTCGAGGCGTCCGACATGCGTACGTGGATGGCGGCATCACCATTCAGCGCTTTCTTCAGGCCGGCTTGATTCAGCGCCTCATCATCACGCGGGTGCCGGTGCTCCTCGGCAGCGGGATTCCGCTGTTTGGGGTGACCGAGCGCGACATCCTCCTCACGCACGTTGAGACGCGTCAGTACGCCAGCGGGCTCGTCCAGAGCGAGTATGCGGTCTCAAGCTAGGCCGGCTCTCTTGTAATACGACGGGGCCGAATGCGATGGGATGGCGGTGCGGTCTCATCAAGACGGGGGATCACATCATGGCGGAGTGTAGGTTGCCGGCCTATGAAGACACCGTGAGGGAGGACAGCAATGCACGCCGCCCTTATGCACTTGACCATTGACCCGGCGCTAGCGCCAGCCGCGGCCGCTGCGTTTACCAATGAGCTGTTGCCTCGGGTGCGGGCAGCACCGGGCTTCGTTGCCGGTTACTGGGTGGATCCGGTCGACCGCCAAGGCTTCGGGTTTGTGCTCTTCGAGACGGAGGAGCAAGCGCTCAAAGCAACGCCGCCGGCCACCAGCTGGTCAGCGCCCGGGGTGGCAATCGTGCGGGTAGAGGTCCGACGGGTTGCAGTCGCAATACCATAATTTGAGTGGCGCACCAGCCCGTCACGTACAAGTATCGGCACAGGAGTGATCGGAGCGCACGCTGGCCTATATGGGAACTCGCCGATGGCGGGTTGCGGAACATAAGTCGGTGCGGGTGCATGGCATGATCGCCTGCAGCTGATGCGCAATCCGTTAGGCCGCAAGGCTGAGATCACCTATGCACCTTGGCTATAAGGTCATCTTCGCCGGACCTGCGGCCGGCCCAGATGTTCATCGTATCCGGAACTTCGCCGAGGATTTGCACCGGACGCTTCACGCCCGCGAGCTTGGGAGCGTCTCGAACATGGATTGCGCCAGGGACGAGGTCCTTGTGGCGGTCAACGCGGTGCGTCACCTCGGCGCAGCTCGACAGGCGATCCGGCAGCAACTGGTGCGCTCGAACTTCACCGACAACGTTTCAGTGGAGCGGCTGAAGGAGTGAGTTTGTGTGGCCGCAGCAACTGACATCCCGAAGGGCCGCGATTGTCTAAGGCACGGCTGGTCTATTTCCACTGGACCCCTACGGTCATCACGGTGTCCAGCTCGAGAGGAGGCGAGCCGCTGCGCGAACCGCCTCATCCGGTCGTGAACCGAGACGGGAAGATCGCTGCCCTCGGCCATGAAGCTGAGGCGGCCGCAAAAGCTCCGGGCATGCAGCTCATGCGGTTCCCAGACGTGGCCGCCGCTTGGCAACAGCAGCGGCTCGCCGCCACAGGTCTGAGTTTCTACTGGATGACCGTGGAATTTCGAGACCGATCGGACTGGATGGCGCTGTTGGCAGGGCTGTGGCCGCCGCTGCAGAGCTACCTCATCATCCACCCCGCTGAAGGTGCCCAGCGAGGGTTGGGTGAGCCGCAGGCAAAATGGCTCCGGCACGCATTCCGCCACGCAGCCGACAGATTTGCCATTCGTCAGGCTGCTTCACGGGGGGTCCCCAATCCGTCAGCCATCAGTTCGCGTTCGGGGCGCCTACCAGTTGCCCATCACCGCCGCCGTGATCGAAGATGCTATGCAAACATGGTATGGCAGCCGGCGTGCCCAATTCTCGGCTGCGGAGCGAGCCGAGACCGAGCAGTTCATCCGTAATGAACTGGCTTCCACAGTGCTGTTCGATCTGGAAGTGCGTGATATCGACGATCAGTTTGCCGTGAAGCATTTCGGGCAGCCAGACTCAAACCAAGCCGCCTGGGATGAGAAGTACCTTGATTTAACGACCGGTAACGTCATCGGGCTCAGCCTCGAGCCACCGCCCACGCCGTCATTCCGCCTCTTGTTCTACCTGCACTTTGTGGATCCGGCAAAGCCGCTGCTGACAAGCTACGGGCCGTTACCAATTCCGGAGGTTAGGTCTATGCCGGACGAGTTGTGGAAGGTCGCCCCGTACCAGGCGGTTGACTGAGTTCTCGCGAGAAGCAGCCTAACCCGCGCGGTACCCTCCGTGAACGCTTTAGGGAGCGTAGGTTTGTACTGGCGGGGGCATGATGACTGCAGCTGATGCGCAATCCGTTAGGCGGCTACCGTAGATCCATCCGCGGAGGTTCATCTGGCCGATCTCGGAGATGCTGGGGAGGTGCTCCGGTACCTCGTCGGATTCTGGGCATTTCTTTTCAGCCCGCAGTATCGAACCAGTGCTCTAAACAAGTGGCGCCATGCTGGCGCAGGCACGCGAAGCTTGATGGTCATTGAAGGACTGGTCGCGACTTTGGTGGGGGTTGGACTACCGCTACTGATCGCATGGCTCTTCAGCCAGGAGTTCCTGGCGGGGTAGCCACCTAACCCGCGCAGCTAATGCGCCAGTCGTTATGCCGCTGCAGGAATGCACCAAGCTTTGACCGCGAGAAGGCAAACTCAGGCGAGGCACGCGCGAATGACCGACTGGTTGGTGCCGGCACTGTTCTTCCCAAGCGCCATCCTCGCACTGCACCTAATTGGACCTTGGGTACTCGTCTATGAGCTTGCCGAAGGAGCGCTCCTTATCCGGCTCGGCAGCCGAGGACCGGTGCTGCGTCGAATTATCTACGAGAGCATTCTTGAGGTCCGGATTGCGTCGTTCCTCGACATCGTTTTCGCGGTGAAGTGGTTGAACCGCCTTGCCGGGTCCGCCGTACTGCTGCAGCTTGACCGCGGCTGGTGGCGCATGATCGTGATCTCCCCGGCTGACCCGGAGCACTTCGTCGGCGCACTACGCCGGCGGATCAGGCCTGTCTTGGCCATCTAGCGCGCAGCGGCAGCCGCTAGCCGTTAGGGGGACGCAAGGAGATCGAGCAGCCAGGATGTTCATGCTGTTTCCAGCCGCGACATATCACACAGCTGGGCTGACATTTCTGGCCGCGGCACTGGTGGCCGTCTACTTCATCGGCCTGTGCCTAAGGGATGGGGCCGTGATGACCCGCAGCGGGCTGGTAGAGCGGGCTGAGCGTCCAGGGGTCTACTGGATCTTCGTTGCGATGTACGTGCTGCTTGCGGTCGGATTCCTGGTGACCGGGGTCTGGCTGTTGCTCGGTCCGACGTGAACCAGTCGACCGGCCCCCGCGCAAGCCTCTAGGCGGCGCGACCAGACTCCTTGCACAGGACGCTCATGCATGGCGCGTAGAGCGAGGCGCGGAGGTAGAGCGGTAGCCATGGAGGAGTTCTCGAAACTCCGCCTCGGCATAAGGCTGGCGATGGCCATGTCGTGTGTCCTTGTCTTTCTGCTGGTGGGCGGGCCGTTACTCTACCTCGTTGCTACGGCGCTTGCGGCACTCTGGCAGATCGACATGGAACGCCCCAGTGCGCTTTCAGCCCCATGGTTGGGCCTGGTTCTTCGGCTTCTTGGCAGCCTTCCTTTGTATCATCGTACCTCTAGTGGGCGCGGTGTGGACCTACCTTGCGATAGCTTGGCTCGTGCGAGTTCGCGGCTGGTCCGTGCATGCCGCGAGCGACGCAGTAAAGTGGTACAAGTACCCAGCAAGTTGGGTGTAGCCGGCGTTTCGATCGGTAGCCGATTGACCACCCTGAGCCGCATCCTGCGCGCCGCGAATCACTGATGATTGAGATCGGCCAGTTCCTTCCCGTTGACTATGACGAAGTGATGGCCCTGTGGTGCAATACCGAGGGCCTCACACTTCGGGAGGCCGATTCGCGGGAGGCGATCACCCGCTACCTGGCGCGCAATCCCGGACTCAGTTTCGTCGCGCGGGACGAGGGCCGGCTGGTGGGTGCGGTGCTGACCGGCACCGACGGGCGCCGGGGGTACCTGCAGCACCTCGCGGTAGCCACGTCGCACCGTCGCCGGGGCGTGGGACGGGCCCTCGCCGAGCGGGCGGTGGAGGCACTCAGGGCGCTCGGGATCGCGAAGTGTCACCTGATGGTGCGTGAGGAGAACGCTGAGGCGCGGGCGTTCTGGGAACGCCTGGGCTGGAAGGCACGAGCAGACGTCACCCTGATGTCGCACGCTGGTCCCAATGTCGGGAACGCCTGACCCGCGCATGCAGCCGACGGGCCGGACATGTCCCGCACCCGTGCGGGTGCGGCGTCCCTTGAGGACGCTGCGGAACGAAGGATTGTGCCGACGCCGGCTTGACGGGGCGGCTTCATGATCGCCTGCAGCTGATTTGCGATCCGTTTAGGCAGCAACCAACATGAGCTCGGGGGCCATCGTGCTGGCATGGAATCAACGGCAAGTCCAGAAGCTCAGTCCTGGGGAGATCTGGCTGTTCATCATTGGGCGAGGGCTTGTCGCGCTTGGGCTAGGCATACTTGCCGCTTTCTACTTCCCCGATTTGAGCAGGCGCGTTGCGTTTCCTCTCATCGTTGTGGGGCTTCTCTGCTTGGTGTTGGCTAGCCGAGGCTTCTTTCGGCGTCAGCAAAGCCGTTAGGCCGATCGCACGGGCTATCGTGTTCGGAGAGAGCGCCATGGGCGATGATGCACTTCCCGGAGTTCCGCACGGGATAGTCCGACTCTCCGCTTGGACGCCGCGCTGGCTAGCCCTCTTCGAAGAGGAGGCGACACGCCTCCGGACGGCTCTTGGATCGTTGGCGCTGGGCCTCGAGCATTATGGGAGCACGAGCGTGCCCGGGCTTCCGGCGAAGCCGATCCTCGACATTCTTGTTGGAGTGCGACCTCCGCCGGACCCGACGCCCTTCATCGAGGCGTTAGGCCCGCTCGGCTACGAGTATGTGCCAGGGGCCGGCGTGCCCAAGCACTTGGTCTTTGGTCGGGGCCGAATCCGCACGCATCTCGTCCATGTGGTGGAGCATGACGGTTCGGCCTGGCAGCGTGGCCTGCGCTTTCGCGACGCGCTGCGTGCGGACGCGGCGCTGGCGGCAGCGTACGCCCAGCTCAAGACGCGCCTGGCGCTCGAATACCCCACGGATCGAGCGAGCTATACGGCAGCCAAGACGGCGTTCATTGAGAGTGTACTTACCAGTGGCGGTGGCGCGACGGCCTAACGATTGCGAGACCGGAGGGTAACATGATACCAAGGACGAAGCTCGCACCCTTATGCTGTCTCGCGTTAATCCTGCTGGGCGGCTGCTTCAGTTGGCGTACCTATGATGCGCCTGCGCCGCTCAGCAGCTCGGCCAAACTCCCGTACCGGCTGCGAGCCACTCTCACCGACAGCAGTCACGTCGACCTCACCGCTCCCTTCGTGCGGGCCGACACGTTAATCGGTCGGTCCGGCCCCCGGCGGGATACTACGGCTGTCCCCATGGGCAGCATCCGGCGACTGGAGCGAGAGCGCTTCAATCTTTGGCAAACCTTGGGCGTCACGGTCGCCGCTCCTGCGGCTGCCCTCCTCGCCGTCTTTGCGATTGTATGCGGCGATGGGGACTGTGGACCTACGTACTAAGCCGGGGCACAGAGCAAAGTCGAGGCAAGATGGACACCCGCCGGCGACCGTGGATAGCAGCGCTCCTTAGCTTCGGGGTGGCAGGTCTCGGACACCTGTACGCCGGGCAGCCTGGCGCCGCCATCTCGGCTTTCCTGACCTCGGCACTGGCCGGCGCGACGATGTTAGCGAGCTCGCTCTTTCTCCCTTTGGCACCGCTCAATATCGTACTCGGAGTCCTGGTCATCCTGGCGGGGTACCTCGGGATTCCGGTGCATGCGGCCTTTGCCGCGAGGAACACGGCCACGAATTATCGGTTGCGTCCCTACAATCGATGGTATCTCTACCTTGGCGCCCTTGCGCTCTCCGCGTTCGTATTGCAACCCGCCGTGTATGCCTCCGTCAAGGCGCACATCGTAGAAGCGTTCCGAGTTCCTAGCGCTGCCATGGCGCCGACGATCGAGGTAGGCGACTTCCTCTACGCGGCGAAGTGGCCCGCGGCCGTGCGAGCGGCGGGGTTCGGCGCGATAGTCGTGCATGAATCCGTGGAGGAGCCCGGCCTCAAGGTCATCAAGCGCGTGGTCGGTCTCCCCGGCGATACACTGCGGATGGAGGCGGGTGCGCTGTACCGGAACGGGGAGCGTCTTGAGGAGCCCTACGTGGTTCACAACGACCTGCAGAGGTCGGAGGACCCGGTTCAACGTGCTAAGATGCGGAGCTGGCAGGCGAAGTACCTCACCGCGCGGGAGTCGGACGGGTACTTGCCGGATCTCCAAGATTGGGGGCGCCGTAGTTGTTCCTGCGGACTCATTCTTCGGTCTCGGGGACAATCGAGACACCTCGTACGACAGCCGGTATTACGGATTCGTACCGTTCAGCCACATTCTCGGCCGGCCTTGGGTTGTGTATTTCAGCTACGACCCCGACAGCCGCGGGCAACTTCTCGGCCGCATACGCTGGGATCGCCTCGGCCAAGTGCTGCACTAGCATCGCGACCCAGGAGTCATTCAGCGGATGAGATGATGAAGTCTGCGGTATTCCCCAACCGGCAGTGCCTCGTGGCCACCGCAGGTTTGCTTGCTCTCGCTGCCTGCGCGCGGACCCGACCCGCGGACCTCGCCATCCGAGGCGTCACCGTCGTGGATGTCACCGACGGATCACTTCGTTCCGACCAAACCGTCCTCATCGAAGGCAACCGGATCGTGGCCGTCGGGCCGGTCGCCGAGGTAGCGGTGTCCGACAAGGCCGATGTCGTGGATGCACCAGGCCGCTACCTCATCCCCGGCCTGTGGGACATGCACGTCCATTCAGTCGCCAACATAGCGGTGGATCGATCGCAAGAGTCGGTTGCGGCCCAGGACTGGCACTTCCCGCTGTTCCTCGCCTACGGCGTCACCGGTGTTCGCAACATGAACGACGGAACCGGCGACCCGACGCTCGAGCTGACTAAGTCGCTCAGGCGCCGGCTGACCGAGGGGAATCTTCGTGGGCCGCCCCGATTCCTCACCGCAGGCCCTTCGATCGATGGAGATCCTCCCCAGGGGAGCAACCCGGTCGTCGTGCGCACGGCGGCGGAGGCCCGAGCCGCGGTGGCACAGCTGGCCTCGAATGGCGCCGATTTAATCAAGGTGTACGAGAACATCTCGCGCGAGGCCTACTTCGCGATCATGGACGAGGCGCGTCGCAGGGCAATCCCGGTGGACGGCCACGTCCCGTTCCGCATCACACCCGAGGAGGTGGCCGCATCCGGCCAGCGCACGGTCGAGCATCCGGACGCGTTGGCGGCGGGGTGCGCCACCGGAGCCGCCGCCGAGCGGGAACGGTTCGCCCGAGTGCTTTCCCGCTACGACAGCCTCCCCGAACGCGAGAAGTTCCTGGCAATGTTCCGGCACACTCGCGCGCTCTACGACAGCCGGGATCCCGCCACCTGCAACTCGACCATCGAGGCGTACCGGAAACACGGTGTGGCGTTCACTGCCGATCTGGTCGCCTATCACCATGTCGTGTACTCGGATCAGGTCCTTTCGGATACCATCGGCATGCGACTGGTCCCGGAGACGCTTCGCCGCAACTGGGAAGACTGGTCCAAGTCCGAGGCGGCTCGGGAGTTTCGGTCGATCTTGCGGCCGATCGTGCCCCTCGAGCTGGAGAACGTCCGTCTCTTGAACGAGGCTGGGGTGGTGTTGCTGGCGGGGACGGACGTCGGCGTGCCGCTGCATATCCCTGGGCTGAGCCTGCACCGGGAGCTCATGCGGCTGGTCGAGGCGGGGCTCACGCCAGCTGGAGGCCCTGCAGGCCGCCACGATCAACCCTGCGCGGGTACTGGGCATGACTGATTCGCTGGGAACCGTAGAGCCAGGCAAGCTTGCGGACCTCGTACTGCTCGACGCCAACCCGCTCGAGGACATCTCGGGCACGCAGCGGATCCGTGCGGTTATCGCCGACGGTCGGCTCTACCGCCGTGCCGATCTGGACCGGCTTATGGCCGAGGTGGCGGCTCGTGCCCGTCGACATAGATGAAGCCTCCCGCCAGGAGCAGGCCGACCGAGGCCAGAAAGACTTCCTCGGTCGTCTGCTCCGGGATCACCCCGCTGTCCTTCAGCCTCGATCAGGTACTCACCCACCGTTACGCTGCCGTCGCAGTCGGTCACGAACTGCGCGGCCCAGGCCGGACACTTGGCCGAGAGAAGGAAGGGTGCCTCGGTCTTCAAGGAGCGCTCGGTGGGCGTCCAGCCATCGGGACCCAGTTGATGGGCGACGTGCAGCTGTGCCTGGGCTGAAGGCCTGGGCCTGGCATCCAACAGCCACTCGTCCGACTCCCGCTCGGCCACGGCGGTCTCCCGGTCCAGCAGCCAGTCGATTTCCTCGTGCGCGGTGGCCTTGCCGGAAAGACGGCGGACGGTAAAAACCCGGCGGGCGCGTCGCGCCCGCTGGATCGCGACCCAGCAGAACAGCAACTGCCGCACCCGGAGGCGTTCCAGGAGAGACAGGTGCGCCTCGGCCTCGGTGACCGTGACGTGGCTGGAGGAGAGCAGCTGGGAGTAATAGTCCGCCGGCCGCAGTCGATCCAGCGCGACCAGGGCGACGTCGAACTCGCCGGCGGCGTCACCCAGCGACTCGCGGAGCCGCGCCTCCGCGGTCGAATCCTGACGATCCGATGTCATGCAGTAGCAGTAGAACCTTCCCCCCTCCCGGAGATAGGCCGGAAGCCCGGCCACGATGCGGTGAGTGATCTGCTCGCCGTCTCGACCGCCATCCTGGTAGAGACACTCCTGCTCCAGCGCCGGCATGTAGGGCGGGTGGGCGGCAATCCGGTCGAAGGTCCGGCCGGCTACGGCGTCGAAGAGGTCACCCCGCACCGCGGTAAAGTTCTCGAGCTGGTTCAGCAGGCCGTTGAACCGGGCGAAGTGGGTGGCCCGGGCGCTGATGTCGGTGGCCCAGGCGTGCCCGGCCTGGCGAGCCGCGCCGAGGGCGGCGATTCCGCTGCCGGCGCAGAGCTCGAGGAAGCTCTCACAGGGGGTCCACGGAACGCCGGTGAGGAACCGGCGGGTGCTATCGCTGATCGCCGAATACACCATGTCCTCCGGCGGCGGGCCCGCTTCCGGCGAACGGTCGGAGGCTACGTAAAGGGAGCCGGTGGGGTACAGCAGGCTGGTGGAGCGGTATGCGCCGGGGTCGGCCGGGTCGGTGGTCACCAGGCCGAAGGTCTCGAGGAGATCGAGGTCCGCGACGGGAAGCAGCGCGCGGAGGACGGTGCGCTCCACCGGCTCGGCATACAGGAACAACCGGATCAGCAGGTCGAGCGAGTCCGAGGGCTCCGCCGCCGTGCGGCCGTCACGGATCGGGCGGAACCGGTAGATGGTCTCCAGTCCCAGGCGACGGCAGACCGGGGCCCGTCGAACTGAGGTCGCTCGAAGAGCCCCGAAGGGCGGCAAACCCTCCGGCGCGTCAAGCCGAAGCAGAGACAAGTGCGACTAGCCCGTGTGGGATGCGACTGCGACCCCGCTCATAGGTAACCGGAAGCGCCATCGCGGCCTACGGCGGTGCCTTGGCTTATTACTTGCCGGCCCTTCCGAGACCGTCTTCATGGGCGCGATGCGCTCCTCCAGCTCCATGATGTCGAACTCCAACGTGTCGGCCAGCTTTCCCGTCGCATCCAGCACCTGCTTCTGCTGCTCGGGTGTCAGCTTGAGCTGAATCGAATCCTGTCCACTGGACATAGGTCACTCCTTGAAGGGTGTCGCGTCGGCAAACCGGAAGCTCGGGTCCATCGAGCTCTAGTAATCGTGTAATACATCTATCGGCGCAACGTGAAATTGCCGTGAATAAGGCACGGAGGAGTCAAGCCTTAGGTGCCCTTCTGCTTCCGCTGACGCACTCGGGCCATCAACTCGACAAACTCGTCGGGATCGGGGAGCGTCACCCGGCGCGCCTTGGCGGCCTTCCGGATCCGGCCGGTGATGGTGCGGCGCTCCGCGGCGGAGTACTTGGCCGCATTGCTGGGCTGATGGATGTAGGCCCAGGCCGCCTTGATCCGGCCCGGGGTGTCGATGGGGTATTTCTTGTTGACCGGATCGGCGAAGGTGGTCTTCCCGTACTTCTTGAGGCCCTGGGCAGGGTTTACATCACGCCGGCGGTGAATGCGCTTCGCCATTCGGGGAAATGTACGCCGGGCGACCGCCGTCGGCGGCAAATGCAGTCCTCTACAGAGTTACGTCACCCGCGCGAATACTGTGGTGAGTACTATCCCCAGTGTGAGCAGGGCCAGCATGAGCAGAACCAGCCCAACGAATATTTCAAGGCGCCCCACGGGACCCTCCGGTCGCGACAGCAACCCCAGGTTCATCGCACTGAGATCCAACACGGGTAGAACGGCAGACGCACAGCTGCTCCTGGGACTGCGCCACCCGGGAGCGAGAAGGGCGCCTGGCACTGTGTCTGTGGAAACTCAGGAGGGTGGGTAACGCAAACGGGGGGCCACGGTCTCATCTTCGTCTTACTGGAAGACGATCGGTGCACCCGTCACCTCGGGGGGTGGCTTCACCTACCCTTGAAGAAGGGCTTGCCAGCGTTGAACATCGCCGCTGCGAGCGGCTAGACCGTAAGCGTCCCAGCCAGGCAAATGGAGTCTGATGAAGCTCACCGGCTTTCCCGGCGCGACCTGGCTGGGGAGTGGTCAGGAATCAGCAGACTGGCGCACCGGTGCGACAGTCGGACGGGCCGCCCCCAGCGGTACGGCGTCGCCTCAGGACCAGGCACGGGAATCGCGATGACTGACAGTGCGTAGCCCATCGCGTCGTCTCCCACCGCTGGTTTCTGGCACGCTCCTTGGCCTCCGCTTGCCCGGGCACCCTTTCAACCTTCATCACTGAGCCATGGCCAACTCGAACGCCGATCACTACGAAGTTCTCCAAGTCTCGCCCCGGGCCGACCAGGACACCATTCAGCGGGTCTTCCGGCATCTGGCCAAGCGCTTTCATCCCGACAACCGGCAGAGCGGAGATGGTGAGCGCTTCAAGGTCATCTTGGAGGCGTTTCGGGTGCTCTCAGAACCCCAGTCCCGGGCCGGGTATGACGCGATATACGAACAACGGCGAGAGGCTCGCTGGCGCATCTTCGATCAGGAGACGGCTGTTAACGACGTGGCGGCGGACCGTCGTGTACGATCGGCGATCCTGTCCGCGCTCTATACCGCTCGCCGAGGAGACCCCGATTGCGCTGGAATCGGCATGCTGGACCTCGAGCGCCTTCTGGGTTGTCCCGAAGCACATATGAAATTCCATATCTGGTACCTCAAGGAGAACGGTTGGATCAAAGCCTTGGACAACGGTACCCTTGCTATCACCGCCAGCGGGGTAGACCGGGTCTTGGACCTGGGCGGGCCGGTACCGGAGGGTACGCCCCTTTTGGAGGCGGGAGGAAAAGCGGACATAGTCTCGAACGGCTCGCCTTGGGCCGGATCTGCTTCTAAGCCGTCAGCTGCAGGATCGCCCTAGAAAGCAATCGCAGGTACGAGGAGGCCCCAACGATCCTGTCCCCGAATACGATCTGACCGTGGCCCGGGAGGACGGCCGCATCGTGTGGAAGCGAGTGCCGCCTCATGGGACCAGCGGGATCTCCATGGACGCCAAGAGAGCTAAATAGATTCCGGGGTCAAAGGTACGATCGGTGAGGGAGCTGTCACCTCTGGTGCCCTGGCTCGTGGAGGAACACCCGAGTCGTTTCGTTCCGGTAAGCCTCGAGATAGTCGGGCTCACACTCGACGAAACGTGCGTGGGCTGCCATCGGTTCGTCCGGACCCATGTCGCAGATGCTGCGCTCCTCGGGGAAGTCACCCAGGCGTGCCGGCCGCGCTCCATCTTCCAACGTCGTCACCACGTACCACACCAGTTGCCTGGTTCGGTTGACCTGACGTACCTGGTTCACGGTCCGCACCAAGCCATCTCGGCAATACACTCGCTCCCCGCGCATCTGAGAGACTCGACGCTCGATCCACTCCGGCAAGACGGGCCCGCCTGCGGTTCCAGGCGGGGCTGTCCTACCACGGCTCACATTGACGGATTCCGCCATGACGTGGTCCTACTCCTCGGCTCCACTCCCCGCCGCGGCCGCTTGGTTGTTGACACTCCGTTCGCCGATCTCGGTGAGCTTCTTGTCGGCCGCCTCTTCTTCCGAGAGGGTCTGCTCCAGCAGCTTCGCTGCGTTGTTCATGCCCAGCAGCTCGGCATAGGTCCGCAGGCAGCCATAGGCCGCGATCTCGTAGTGCTCCACCCGCTGGGCACCGGCAATGAGGGCCGCGTCGATGACCGCCGGTTCGCCGGACTCTTCCAGAATTTCCTTCCCCTCTTCGATCAAGCCTTGCATTCCCTTGCAGCGCTTCCCTTTCGGCTCTTGGCCCAACTCCTTGAAGATGCGCTCGAGGCGCTGGACGTGGCCCTCGGTCTCCCTCAAATGGCTGGTGAATGCCTGCTGAAGGTCAGCCGATTCGGCGGCCTTCGCCAGGCGGGGGAGGGCCTTGGTGAGCTGGTTTTCGGCGTTGTAGATGTCCTTCAACTCTTCGACGAAGAGTTTGTGAAGGGAGTCGAGGCTCATTGGTTGCTCCTGGAAGGCGGTAAGTGTCAGGAGGAGAAGATTTGGAGAAACTGGCTGTTCCCGATTCAAAGCAGGCGGCGCATAGCAGGGTGGAAGCGACTTCGATTGGCAAGCATGTTACCAGGCAGCGGCGGGCATTTCTGTGATGTGGATTCCAGCCTACCTACGGAGCTTCCGCACGCTGAGTCCGGTCACGGACTGAGCCAAGCGACCACTTACTCGCATCGACGCCTCGGCGGCGCCGCAATACCTCAGCGACCCAGAACGGGGGCGCCCATCCTGGACATCCCTGTTCCGGTTACCCACCCCTTTCGGCTAGCGGCCGTATGTACGCCCGCCGTACTGCGCCAAGATCTCACGAGCCTGGTTCGGCGAAACCATGCCGCCCGTCTCTACCGCCACCAACACTCCGCCGCGCTCGACCGCCGGACCGTAGAAATCGGACTCGTCTTTAGTGTAGCCCGCGCGGCTCAATGCACCGGCGATGGCACCCGAGGTAGCGCCGACGATCGCCCCCGACGCCAATGCCCCGCCGGTGGCTCCCAGGGCGGACGCAAGACCGCCCGCGGTGATAAACGGTCCCAGTCCGGGAATCGCGAGGGCTGCCAACCCGAAGAGTAGGCCCGCACCTGCACCGGCGGCCGCTCCCTTGGCCGCACGCTCCCCTGCACTCTCGCGCGCGCCGGCGGCGACCGCGTCTTCCTCACTGCGCGCGACGAACGATAGATCGGTATCCCTTACGCCCAGGGCCCGTAACTCGCCGACGGCTCGCTCGGCCCGTCCCCGGTCGTCAAATACCGCAGTAACTCGTGCCATGTGCTGCGCCCTCCATGTTCTAGGCTATGTGCGTTGGCGGACGCGTAGACTAGGGGTGCGAACCAGTTGAGGCTGTGAGAGCGGTCACGCATCAGCGATGCGAATTTCCAGACTCCTTACGCGAGTGCTCACCGCCGGCTGTTTTCTTCGATCGAACAATGCGAACCGCGAACGCGCGAGGTAGACCTGGGTCACAGCCGGCGACTCTTCACACCTGTAATCTTTTCCGCCTTGCAGGTGCTCGAGCCTCGCCCGAGGTGCCAACGCCATTGTGGAAAGAGAGTCACCGGTGATCACTCGTGCCGTGGTGTTGGGCGCCCGTGCAAGGACCTACCCCGCAGATCTACGAAGGATCCCCGCTTGACCGACTTGCAGGACCGCTTATCCGCCGCCCTCGCCGGCCGGTACCTGGTCGAACGTGAGCTTGGGCATGGCGGGATGGCCACGGTCTACTTGGCTCATGACCTGAAGCACGATCGGCCGGTGGCCCTCAAGGTGCTTCATTCCGAGCTCGGCGCCATGCTCGGCGCCGAGCGCTTCCAGCGCGAGATCAAGACCGCCGCTCGACTGCACCACCCTCATATCCTCCAGCTGCACGACTCCGGTGAGGCGGGAGGACTGCTCTACTACACGATGCCGTTCGTGGATGGGGAGTCGCTTCGGCAGCGCATGGCCCGGGAGAGGCGGCTCTCGCTTCCTGCCGCGCTCTCGATCACGCGCGAGGTCGCCTCGGCGCTCGATTACGCCCACCGCCAGGGCGTGGTTCACCGCGACATCAAGCCAGAGAACATCCTCCTCACCGATGGCGGGGCGCTAGTGGCCGACTTTGGCATTGCCCGGGCACTGGGGGCAGTCGGGGGAGAGCACCTCACACAAACCGGACTCTTGGTGGGGACTCCGGCCTACATGAGCCCCGAGCAGGCCGCGGGCGGAGAAGTGGATGGCCGCTCGGACCAGTACAGCCTCGGCTGTGTGGTTTACGAGATGGTGACTGGCGAGGCGCTCTTTACGGGCTCTACCCCGCACGCCGTCATCGCGCAGCGTTTTCGGGAGCCCTCGCCGCCGCTCGGTAAGCTCAGCCCCGAGCTGCCCGGCGCCGCCCGACAGGTGCTCGCCCGCGCCTTAGCGTCGCAACCAGTCGTGCGCTTTCCTTCCGTCGCAGACTTCGCCCAGGAGCTCGCCGATTCATCCACTGCCGGATCGGGCGAAACCGGTTTCACGTCGGCTGTTGGCCAATGGTCTCGTTGGAGGCGTGGTCGGCTAACGGCGTTCGCGGTCGGCGTTCTTGCCCTGCTCGGAGTAGCGACCGCTGCCCTGCTGTTTCGGTCCCGGCCCACTCCACGGGCGCTGAACCCGGACCTCCTGGCGGTAGCTCCCTTCGATGTGCTCGACCCTACGCTCCAGCTCTGGCGCGAGGGTTTGGTGGACCTGCTTGCGCGCAATCTTGACGGGGCGGGGCCGCTGCGGACAGTACCGCCTACGGCTGTCGTGCGGCGCTGGGAAGGGCGCGCCGACCAACTGTCGGCCGCAGAGCTCGGCCGGCGCACCGGCGCTCGCCTGACGCTATTCGGAAATCTGGTGCCGGCAGGCAGTGACTCGGTTCGACTCCGGGCTACCCTGCTCGATGTGGAGTCCCAACGGACACTCGCCGAGTTCGAGCTGCGTGAAATGGGCACCCGGGTCGATCGACTCGGCGATTCGCTTGCGGTGCGCGTGCTGGCGGAGCTGGGGCGGGCGAGGCGGATCGAGCTTACCCGAGTGGCCTCGCTGGGCTCGACCTCGCCGTCCGCGCTCAAGGCCTTCCTCCAGGGGGAGCAGTGGTTTAGGCGTGCGGCCTGGGACTCCGCGCTGGCCAACTATGAGCGAGCGTTGGCGCTGGACAGCGGGTTCGTCCTCGTCCTCTGGCGGCTAGGGCGGGTTCTGGGTTGGCAGCGGATTGGTTTCGACTCACTCTCCGCGGCGCTTTCGCTGCGCGCCGGGGCCTTGAACCGCCACCTCGCACTGCGGGACAGTCTTCTGGTGGCAGTCGATTCGATGCTCATGGGCGAGGTGGGCGCAACCTGGCCCGGATACCGCCGGCTCTTGGAGACGGCGAAAGAGGCCACACGGCGCTACCCCGACGATGCCGACGCGTGGCATACGCTCGGTGAGGTATACGTGCACTCCGATAGGCCCGTCTCCCCCCGCGAGACCCTGGCTGCCTTTGACCGCGCGATAGCACTCGACTCAGCCTATGCGCCGGCCTACATCCACGCCATCGAATGGGCTTCTGGGCTCTACGGTCTCGACGGATCCCGTCGCTACGCGGCCGAGTATCTGCGGCGTGCCGAAGATGTGACCGCCGAGGGAATCCGGCTCGCATTCGACATGGCGGACCTCTCCCGAGTGAACACGCCGGAGATGCAGCAGCGAATTCGACATGCTTCGGCCAACGTGCTCTTGAAAGCTTGGCTGCCGGTGGCCGCTGCTGTGGACTCGGGGGAGACTGCACTGCGGGTGGCTCGTGCATTCGCCTCCACGCCCGACAGCTCGGCCGTTTGGCTCCCGATGGTATTCCGGAGAGGGACGTACCTGATCACCTCGACATACCGCGGTCACCTGCGAGAAGCGGCTCGGGAGTGGCGGCCCGATCTCTTCTCCGCGCCAAGGCTGCTCTCCGATCTCGCGCTCATGGGGGCATACCCTGCGGACTCTGCCCAGGCGCACTTCGGCCGTTGGCTCCATTCAGGCAACCTTCAGGAGGCCACCTATGGGCTGCCATGGTGGGCCGCGCGCGGGGATTCGCAAGCGATTCAGCGTTTCCACCAAGTCGCTGATTCGGTCTTGAAGTCGACCGCAGGTCCCACCCTCAAGGAGAGAGCAGCCTTCGGGGTTGCCGCCGCTGACGCCTACCTTGCGTTAGCACGCAGGGATAGCGGAGAAGCGGTCCGGCTCTTTGACCGCCTTCCGGATTCGCTCTGCACGGACTGCGCGAGCGAGTGGCTCGTGCGTCTGCGGCTCTGGGCTGCTCGTGGCGAGGACCGACGGATACTCGACGCGCCGGAGCTGTGGGGTTTCATCTGGACGGCGACTGAGGGCAGCCACCGATTAGAGGTGGCGAGAGCGGCCGAGCGCCAGGGGGAGCATGAACGTGCAATCGAGGGTTACCAATTTGTCGCCGACGCTTGGCGGCATGCGGATCGGGAGCTCCAACCTTATGTAGCCGAAGCGCAAGAGGCCCTGAAACGACTTACAGCAGAGCAGAGACGCTAAGACTACGTCCGAGTGGATGGCCTCCCGTCGGCTCGGACGGGTTCGGGATTGCCCTGTACCGCGGACGAGATTGAAGCGGCGATGAAGTAAGCGTTTGGTCGCGGCTGGCCGTTTCTGACATTGCCGAGAGACGATCAGCTGCCTGCCTGAGGCACGGATGCTCGCTGGCTGGCAGCCATGACCATGATCAGTGCGATTCCGGCCAGGAACTCGCCGATGTGCGCCATGTAGGCGACCTCGGTAGCCTCACTGGCCGGGGTGCTCACTTGGGAGAAGAACTGCAGGACGATCCACAGCCCGAGGACCAGCAGCGCAGGCATCGTGGTGATCCCGCGGCCGAAGAGGACCCGCACGCGGTTTCGGGGAAACTTGACCAAAGTAAGCCCCGAGCACCTCCGCGATAGCGCCGGACGCGCCGAGACTGGGGACCACGCCCTCGGGGCCGCTGAGCAGCGTCAGGTAGATCGGTGTCGGGCCGGGATAAAGCTGAATCGGGAATGCCTCGCGACTGACGTCGACGGTGCGGGTGCCGACCAGATCTTCACCGTGGGTGATCTCGTAGGGGACCGTGCTCCAGCCGTTGCTGAAGGATTCACCGGCCTGAAGTTGGTACAGCCACACCAGGGTGTTGATGGCGATCAGCCCATAGATGACGTAGGGCGGGGTACGAGAGCCGGATGGCTCGTCACCGAGGGGAATGACCATGATGCCCACCTTCCTGATCCGATGGCGTCAGCTTCACGCGAGAGCTGCGAGAGTCCAGGCGCTCGAACCTACGGCGTTCCGGTTCGGTCGGCTATGGTAGCGGGCAGGGAGCGTGGGTGCGCGGGCGAGGCGGCATTTCGACCTTGCGCCGTCTGGTACCACGCGGCATGTTCCGAACTTCATCGACTACGAAGTGGTCTGTCTCCGGTCCGCCCTGACGCCTCCTTCCGACGCCACTTCGCTCCTGAGATCACAGCACAAGCCATGTTCTCAGGGGATGCCTCATGCACTCGATAGCGCGCGGCTCGCGTGCTCTACCGACTGTCGAGGCGTATGATCCCCATTGAATGCATGGACGACAAGAACGACCGCCACGCCTCACAGCACGCCCACCAAGGACAGGAGAGATTCATGCCCAGAGCCATCATAACGGTGCTCGTCGGAACGCTGTTTCTACTAACCGCTTGCCAAGATCCGGCGTCGGTCTCCCAACCGACGGACACCCCCGCTTTCGCACAGACGCCTGCGACTGGGAACGGCAAGAAGTTCGTGCTCCCGATTGACGAGGAGGATGTATTGGACTGCGGAGCTGGCCAGGTTCTCGCCGTGCATTTCAAGGGCTGGATTCAGTTCCGGGTCTTTGCCGAGCCCGTGAAGCGGAACGTCGAGCTCGATGTCTTCCATATAGTCGGCATATTCACGAACACGGCCGGCAAGACCTACAGGTTCAATGATGTGGGACCAGACCACTATTACCTCGAGGACGGGAACCTCATCATCGCGAGTTCCGGGCGGATCGGTGGGGGGATTATTGGGCGCATCGTGACGAACCTTACGACTGGTGAAACTGTGTTCGTCGCCGGAAAGGAGTTTGCAGGGGTGGAGGCCCTCGCCTGTGCAGCTCTCACCTGACGTCCGAATCGACCGATCTCGGAAGAATGAATCGCCCACCTCACCTTCACCGCTGGTGACCGGCGGGGCCACCTTTCGGTGGCCCCACTGAGCGCTACTTCGTGAAATTGAACAGCGCAGTGTGCGTCGTCCCGTCGATCAGGCCTACGACGAGCTGTCGGCAGGTCCCGGCCCAGCTCTTTTTCGTCTTCCACACATAGCTGTATTGCTTGGATACCGGATCGTAGGTTAGACCGCTCGCTCCGGCCGTGCTGGTCTGCTCGATCAGGTCCACGTTGGTGAGTGTGCCACAGGCTGTCGCCTTCGAGCTGGGATTGCCGGCCGGGAAGATGTTGAGTCCCTGATTGCCACCGAGAGTGAACTTTACCAGGACGGCACTCCCTGCCTTCACCCGTGGTTCGC
This sequence comes from uncultured Gemmatimonadales bacterium, assembly GCA_963812755.1. Lineage (GTDB taxonomy): Bacteria > Gemmatimonadota > Gemmatimonadetes > Gemmatimonadales > GWC2-71-9 > CAVVWJ01. Next base: position 137,664 of record CAWEWK010000016.1, read on the forward strand.
TCCGGCACCGACCTGGACCGGTGCCCCCAGGATGGAATTGGTGGTGGCGTCGATCACCGTAACCGTCCCGGCGTCAAAGCTGGTCACGTAGACCCGACCAGTTCCCGGACTCACCGCGATCCCCTGGGGGCAGTTGGCCACTGAGATTGTGGTGAGAATGCTGGGTGGCGCGCTAACACTTGCCGTGGTCGGGTGGGGATCGCGGGCCGCTCCGGGACCCGTCAGCTCGTCGCGTTCGCAGCCGGGGAGCCCGAGTCCGGCCACTCCCAGGAGCGTGGTGAGGAACCACCGTGCTTTGATTGGGCGCGAGGGCCTGAGCGGCGTGCTCGGCGCGCGGGCCGGCCTACGAATGGGGTCCGGGATGTACACAATGCCTCCGGGGTCTGCCGTTTCACATGGGGGACACCCATCTGGCGGCAGAGGGAGGCGGGATAGACCCGCGGACCCGATGTCGGAAGGTGAATGGTGGCTGGGGACAGCCAGATCGCCGACTGCAGTGAAGTGAGTGCGCGCTCAGTATAGCACTCGGTACCTGCCATTGATAGAGCGCTACCTCACCGTCGGTGTAAACAGCGTATCCTGCGCCGCCACTGCGCGCCGGCGCATCGCCGCGACGTCCTCCTCCATGCGCGCCGCAATCCGCTGGAACTGCGGATGCGCCCGAATGCCGTCGAAAAACGGGTCGCGCGCGAGGACTCGCGGATCCTTGAACCCTCGTTGATAGGCGTGCTCCAGCCACTCCAGAGCATTGGAAAGGTCACCGCGTACTGCGCTGATCGCTGCTATTTCGATCGATCGGTCGAATAGTTCGCTCCCGTCGGCCAGATCCTTCCGGTCCTGGGCAAGTGCAGCGTCCCACATCGAGTCGGCGCGCGCCCTTTCGCCGCGCTCAGCGAGTGTCCACGCGTAGAGTGTCCGGAAGGTCTCGTACAGAAACAGCGGCCGCGCGTGGCCCCGTTTCGGCGAGTGGCTTGACCAGCGCTTCGGCATCCGGGGCCCGGGTGACGACCGCAAGCTCGGCGAGGTACGCTACTCCTTCCTGATTCTCCGGATCGCGAGCCACCATGTGGCGCGCGCGCTCCGCCGCCGCCGCGTCCCGCCCACGCTGCAGGTCCAGGATGGACAGCATACTCTCGAGTTGGACGTTGTCGGGAAATCTGCGGATCGCACGGAGGAGGAAGCGCTCGGAGGCCGCATCGTCCCCCAGTCGGACGAGAGGCACGCTCACGTGGTAATAGGGGACCGGACTGGCCGGGTCGAGCGGCAAGGCCTGCATCGCCCAGTACAGCGACTCGTCGTAGTGGCCCAGGTAATCCTGAGGTTTGCCAGATCATCATTGCCCCGGCGTAGCTCGGGTCGAGGTCGAGTGCTTTGCGATACGAGATTCCAGCCGCAGCGAGGCGTCCGGTAACGCCTTGGATGCCACCGAGCGCGAAATGGGATTGTGCCAGCTCCGGGTCGGCCGCGATCGCCTTGCGCGCCACCACCAGGCCGGAGTCGAAATGGGCTGACCCCCGGCTGTAGCCGAGGAACATGAAGCGGCGGGCGAGCTCGGCGTACGCTGCGGCGAAGGTGGAGTCCCGCGCAACGGCCTGACGCAGAAGCTTGATGCTTGCCAGGTTCTGGGTCACGTTGAACCGGTTTAGGTCACCGGCTCGCAGGTACAGCTCGTATGCGGCAAGGTCCACGGTCGGCGGCCGCCCCGCGCGGCGAGCCTCCGCCGGGGTGAGCGATGCCTGGAGCGCCGTCGTGATCCGCTGCGCGATGTCGCGTTGCACGCCAAAGACATCGGCTAGCTCTCTGTCATACTGCTCCGTCCAGATCGTTTGTCGGGTCGGCCCGTCGATGAGCTGTACCCCCACCCGCGCCCGATTCCCCTCGACCCTGACGGTACCCTCCACGATGCTCCTACACCGAGATCCTTCACCATGCGGGGGATGCGATCGGCGGCGTTGGTGTATGAGGTCAGTGCGTTGCGGCCCAGCACCCGCAAAGCGGAGAGTCTGGAGAGCTGCCCGGTGATCTCCTCCGCCATTCCCGCGGCGAAATAGTGTCGGGCCGAGTCGGCTGACAGGCTCTCAAAGGGCAGCACCGCGACCACGTACTTCTGGTCCGACGGTCCGGTCGCCGCCGACTTACCGGCGGCTTGGTGGCCCCGAGTAGTGAGCCACACAACCCCGAGTAAGAGCACCAGGCGAAGTCCGGCCGCCAGCCATGCGCGCAACCGGGGGCGTGATACGGCGGCCGCGGGTGCCGTATGCACCCGCGCCAGGGCCTCGGTGAACTGCCCCATGGTGTTGAACCGATCCCCTGGTATCTTCGCGAGCGCACGAGTGACCGCGTGCTCCACGCTCTGCGGGAACGCTGGGCCGCACGTGCCGGACCTGGGGCACCGGGTCCATGAAACGCCTGGCGATGATGGCCTGAGCGGTCGGCCCGGTGAAGGGCGGCTCCCCCGCGAGCATCTCGTACAGCACGCAGCCCAGGCTGTAGATGTCGCTCCGCCCGTCGATGTGGCTCGCGGCGCTGGCCTGCTCCGGGCTCATGTAGGCGGCCGTGCCGACGGCCATGCCCGGTCTCGGTCAGCCGCGTACTGCCGGCCTGCTCCAGCGCGCGCGCGATCCCGAAGTCGGCGACCAGGGCGTGCCCGCCGCTCAGCAGGATGTTCTCCGGCTTGATGTCCCGGTGGATGACCCCCTGCCCGTGGGCGTAGGCCAGCGCATCGGCCACCTCGCGCGCGAGCTGGAGCGCCTCGTCCACCGGGAGTTGCGTCTCGCGATTCAAGCGATCCCGCAGCGACTCGCCCTCGACGTACGGCATCACGTAGTAGAGGAGACCGGCGGCCTCACCCGAGTCGTGCAGCGGCAGGATATGCGGGTGGCTGAGGTTGGCCGCCACCTCGATCTCGCGCAGGAAGCGCTCGGGCCCGAGCATGTGGGCCAGCTCGGGACGCAGGACCTTGAGCGCCACCGAGCGGTGATGCCGTTCGTCGCGCGCCAGGTACACGGTGGCCATGCCACCGTGGCCGAGAGTTCGGAGCACGCGATAGGGCCCGAGCGTCTGCCCCTCCGCCAGCTCGGCGGTGACCCGGCCTAGGCGGAGCGGCCACGGCCGCGGCGGGGGTCATCCAGGAAACTGTCTGATCCTTGGTGGGCGGCGAGCAGGGCTTCCACCTCGCGCCGGACGGCAGCGTCCCCCGTCTCGCACGCCTGGTCGAGGAAGGCCGCGCGCTCCGCGGGCTCCCGTTCCAACGCGGCCGCTGAACACCTCCTTCACCCGCTGCCACTGGTCGGGGAGCAGTTCATTCCGCGAATCGCTCATCGGCACGTCAGGATTCGCCCAGCTCGCGCTTGAGCCACGCCCGGGCCATGGCCCATTCCCGCTTGACGGTCGCCGGCGAGATACCGAGCGCCTCCGCCGCCTCCTCGATCCCGAGCCCCGTGAAGTAGCGGAGCTCCACGACTCGCGCCTGCTGCGGATCGAGGACCGCTAGCCGGGTGAGGGCGTCGTCGAGCGCCACCAGGTCGACCTCGGACTCCGCCGCGGCAACCGCACCCTCGTCGAACGGCACCTGAATGGCCGAGCCGCCGCGCTTGGCCGCTTGGTGCCGGCGCGCATGGTCCACCAGGATGCGCCGCATGAGCTGGGCGGCCACGCCGAAGAACTGCGCCCGGTTCTGCCAGCGCGCCTGGCGCTGGTCGACGAGCCGCAGATAGGCCTCGTGCACCAGGGCGGTGGTTTGGAGAGTGTGGCCTGGGACTTCGCGCCGCAGGTAGCGCTGGGCCTGGCGGTGCAGCTCTTGGTAGACGATGGGTACCAGCTGATCCAGCGCAGCCGCGTCACCGCTGCCCCAGGCGTGGAGCAGATCGGTCACGCCCTGTGCGCGGGGTCGCCATAGCCTGCCAACTCGCGTGGGGGAAACGTCGTGCGGAGGCTGGGAGCATAGGAGCCGGGCCGCCTGCGGTCAAGCAGGACCGCTCCAGAGTTCGGACAACTCGAGCGACTGAGCCGATCTCCGGTGCGGTGCCGCGTTACTGGATAGCGACACTCACCGGGGCACGGTCCCCGACGCCTGATCCGACCCGTTCCCTTGGAGATTCAGACCATGCGCGCTCCCATCTTCGGTCTCAGCACCATGCCGGTCATGGACGTCAAATCGGCGTTGAGGCTCCAGCTCGACCGGGATATGCTCGCTCTCGTGTATCGGGACCCTCGCTAAAGTTGCTCCCCGGCAAGACATACCCACCTCGCTCCGCGTCGCACGTCACCGGTTCGACTGCCTCGCTCTGCGCCACCTCCCCGCGAACCATCGCCGTGAAGAACCTTCACCCGGGACAGAAAAGACGCCGTGATCTGATTTGCCCCGATTCCCCGCGTTGCTCAATAGGCAGCACTCGGGGCAGCATCCCGCTCCCTCCGCGCTCCTGCCACCATTCCTGCTTTGGAGGTTCCGATGTCCCGCACCCTCTTTTCCGCCCGCGCAGTCCTGAGCGCAGCCGCACTCACCGCCACGCTCCTGGGCACGGCCTGCAGCGACTCGACCGCGCCCTCGACTGAGAATGACTCGGCAGGAGGATCACCCAAGGCTCAGGCGCCGAACTCCCCGAAGGACACGACAGCCTCCGTGAGCGACACCGGAATATCATCCGTGCCACTCAAGCCATCGTCACTGGTTCAGCAGTCGGCTTCGGGATCGGTCGGCAATGTGGCCTTCGAGCAGAATGCTACCAGCTGCATGTCCTTCGGACCGGCCGTGCGGCAGGTCACGGTGGGAGGGATCTACGTCGAAAACACACGGGCATATTCGCTGATCCCGCAGGTTGTTCAGGCCGAGATTATTCTCCTGCGCTACAACGGATCCTCCTGGGTACCTGTGGGCCCCCAGAAGGTGGTAAACTCGGGCGCAGCCTTGACGAGCACTACGTCGTACGTTAAAACCGCCAAGCTGCCCACGGTCGCCTTTCAGTTGAGCAGCAGCGGTCACTATCGGGTCAAGGTGCTGTTCAGCTGGTGGACCGTACACGGGCCCTTCGGCATGACTCTCGTCGGCAAGAAGCTCGTCGACCTCAACTCGTCGTCCGATTACTTCCCAATCGGTCAAAGCGCGCGCGGCCCTTACTACTGCACCATCTATTAGTGGAGTCAGCGAACCTGTGCTTCCGCGGGTCCACGTCAGAGGGGCGGCTGCGTTTTGGCAGTCGCCCCTCTGGTTTGTTCGATCCAACGTGATTCCGAAAGGTCCTGCGCCATGGTCGATGTGCGGTCGTGTCTCATTGAAGCCCGCAGCCTGGGATAAAGGGCTCGACGTTTGCTTTAACGGTGCGCTGCACCAACTGTGCTCGTGCATCACTTCGCCAGAAATTCTTGGACGTCACTTCGGCATTCGGCATGATTCTCGTCGGGTCCGGGCTAAATGGGCCGCACACGATCTGCCGGATTATCCGATTCCACGAGGCGGTCGAAAAAATCGTTGTAGGTCCCGAAATGGATGTCGCGATCGCTGATGTGACACGTCCGACAGAATTTTGCAATGACCCGCCGATAAAGCTGCCGAGTGTTTCCCGAGGCATCGTCCCACCCTGTGGGCACCCAGTTATCCTGGAACTTGTCGAATCGCCAGGTCCGTTCGGGATCGAGTTGATCACCTCCAGGCCGGTCGAAGTTGACATCAAAATTTCTCTCGTGGCCATAGAAGCCGTTGAGGAGAGCCTGTGCCTCCGGCAGCTCCCGGTAGAAATCGGTCGTAGCGACGATCCGGTTCAACTTCTTGAACTTGGCTTCCTGGCTCTCGCGCGAGAGCGTATCATTCAGTCCCGTGCCGTAATAGGCCAAGCCGTGCTGGAGATCGAACGGCAGGAAATAGGCCTTTGTGACTCCAGCCCCCGGGTCAAACGTACCCTGCCGCTCCGTGGCAGACCAGGCAGTTGCCTGGGATGAAGGTGTTGTACTCTCGATTGTCCAGCTGGGCTACGTCCGCAAGGGCATCCGTCTGGTCATAGACGGCGAAGAAAACCTTGTTGGCTGCGTTCGCCGGCATCTGCCCGCGGGAGACCATCGCAACCGTGGCAAAGGGCTGGTTCAATCGATGGCGAGCTTGGAGCTGTCCCTGTCCTTGACGACCGTCGTGGCAAAAAACCGGTTAATACCGGGTTTACCGTAGTTCCTGACGTAGCACGCCGTCTCCTGGGTGCAGGCGTTATAGCTGCAGTGCATCTCCCGCCCGATCCCCAGATCGCCCTTGTTGAAGTAAATGGCGGGTGAAGGGTCATCCACCTTCAGGCCCGCCGCCGGGCAGTGACAACGGCACCCCCGGCGGGATAAAGAACGCCTGCGAGAAGTATCGCTCCTGGAATTTTTTCAGCGTGCTGAGGCTGCGCGAGATGGTTCCGAGCAGGGGAAACAGGAGCGGTTCACTCTTGCCGGTCGGGGTGGTAAAGACAGACCGATAATATTTCCGGGTTTGCTCCGGGTCTCCTCGCTTGTTGTTCTTTCCCAAATAAGGGGGGATGGGATAGAGCGGCTGGAACCCGCGCCCGTAGTCGGCCTGTCTCACGGGCGTGGCATCCTTATCGGCAAAGACGAGCGACTGCGCGGAGAAGTCCCGGACCGGGTTTCCCTCCACACCGTCGACGTCGCGCCCGTGGAGCTCCTCGATCCGGGTGTCATTAAAGGCCCAGATCTGGATTCTCGCTGTGCCCCCATCCGGCCAAGGTTTGCCCACGACTTCACGGAACGGCTTGAAGGGGCCGATGGAGAACGGGTAGACCAGCCGACCTCCGACCATCTTGGGCTCGCTCGAGGCCCGGGCGCTCCTGACAACCGTAAGGCCGGTGAAAGCGCCGCCGTCACCGAAGTTGTCCACCAGGACCAGCAACTGATTCTTCTTGGGATCGGGATCGGGCGGGAAGCTCACCCATCCGGTGAACGTGAACACCCGGTCGAGATTCGCTTCCGTGGCAGCCTTCCGGTCCCTCGGATTCGGGACGTTGGGGCTGTACGCCCCGATCCGGGGTTCCTCGATGAAGCCCAGCGGGCCGTCCGCCGCCGCCGAGTGGGAGGCAGGCGGGGTGGGTGCGAGCAGCTCGCGGTCGTCGCTGCACGCCAACAGCAGGGCGACCGAGAAGGCAACGGTAAGCGTGCGCTTCATACACACCCCCAGCGTTGACCTGCGTGGGAACTGCCCTGAAGCGACTCAATTGAGCCGAGGCCCGCAGCCCTGCGACTCCGGCCTGCGCCGGTTTGCGGGGGTCAGTGCGCAACGTGGAGCCCCCGATCACCGAGATGGCGATCAAAGTGCTTTGCGGCTCCGGCCTTGCCGTGTGACTTTGTTGGTGGGGAGGACACAATTACGGGCGGTGCACCGGCTGTCAAGCCGGTTCTCCCAAAGTTAGCGAGCGATCACACCGGCGGCTCGTGTTACGGCGCGGGAACGGGACATCTCGAATTCATCTATGGCACGTATTGCAGGTTGTTGCCCGGACGAGTCCCCCCACCAGCTCGAGCCGAGGCTGCCCGTTGACGACGACGCGGCTCGCGGAAGCTTCTACCCTGACGGTGGGCGGCGCTGCTTTGAGGCTCCAACTGTTGGTTGCCGGGTCGTAGACCTGCGTCTTGCAGCTGGTCATGCTGCCGTCCGGATTGGTCCGGCTGCCGCCGACGACATAAAGCTTGGCGGCGATGGCCGTCCCGGTCGCGTTGCCGCATAGTTCAGGCATCGGGGCCTTGGCCGTCCAGGTATTGGTAACCGGATCATACACGTCCACTCTCGTGGTGCCGCGACTACCCGCGACGTAGAACTTGCCGCCAATGACTCCCGCCACACCTCCCTGATGGGAAGAGAGCGGCGGCCCGGGGATGGGCAGGGTGGCCCACTGGTCGGTCACGGGATCATAGCGATAGAACTGCATCGGGAGCTGGGTAAAAAAGCAGTCTTCCTGGTCGCACCCTGTGAGCACGTACAGTTTGCCGTTGATGACACCCGTCACTCCCGAGTATCCGGTGTTCGGCATTTCTCGCTTCTCGGTCCATTTGTTCGTGGCGGGATCGTACATGAACAACCTGTTACTGTAGCCCTTGTACGCAAAGAGCCCGCCGGAGATGTAAATCTTCCCGCCGATCACCCCCGTCCCATTGGTCTGGAACAACGCGCTGGGAAGCGATGCCTTATAGGTCCAGGTGTTGGTAGCGACATTGTACGCCTGGACCTTGCTAAGGCTTCCAGTCTCAAGTCTGGGTACGGTTTTCCCTCCGATAGCGTAAAGGATCGACTGGCCGGACGCGTTCTGGATCACCGCCGTGGCGAGTCCATATCGTTCGGTACTCGGCAGATCGGCTCGCGTGATCCAGGTGTTCGAGGCGACGGCAAATTGGGGAACGGCGGCGGACGGTTCAGATCCCGGCTGGGTAGGCGACTCGGCGTCATCACCACACCCGAGCGCGACCGGCAGTAGCACGCCCATCGCCGCCAGCAATCGCATATTCATAAGACAGTGCATTTCACAACGCTCCTCATTCGTGATAGTCGAACCGAAGACGCCGCAACCTGCCGGGTCTCCATCAAGTAGGTTTCAAGAGGCGCCGGCGCATCACTGTGAGTCAGATCACTCCGCCCCCTCGTCGGACGGGTCTCTCAGGGGCGGGGCTGTGCCGTCGCCGCAAGGGGTGAACCCGACGATGGCTCCGGTAACGCGACACAAGCTCTTGTAAGTGTTGCACCTGGCAGGATCTCCAGGGCCGGCTCGACGGCTCATCCAACACGCCATTCTTTCGCGGCGACGGGGACGCGTCGGGTTCGCCCGGGACATCTTCAGCTTCGCCGGCGACTCCGTCGGGTTCGCACGAGGCATCTGCAGCTTCGCCGGAGACACTTTCACGCTTGCACCGAGCTTCTCCGTGGAAATCGGAACATCTGCGGGCTCGACGGAGACTCCGGCGCCGCGGACGGGGTCGCGTTCGGACCTGCACGAGACACGTTCACGGCTGCACGAGACACTTTCACGCTGCACGAGACACTTTCGCGGCCGCACGAGACATCTTCGCGATGGACGGGCCCTCCGCCGTGGCGACCGAGCCACGTTCCGACCTGCACGGCGCATCTCCACGCCGACGCGACCATCTTTCCAATCGACCGGCCTGCCGTCGGCTCCGACGGGTGCGCAGTCGGATCGGACGGAAACTTCGTCGGCTGCGACGGAAACGGGCTCACCGGCGCACGGGAAAGCGATGGCAACTACCCAGGCGGTGATTCGCGAGGTGGCGATGGGCGCGAACCCGATCATCGATCGGATCGCCCGGCTTGGCTTTGTCGCCAACGGCGTCGTGGTCATGATCGTCGGCGCCCTGGCCCTGCGATTCGTCCTGGGCTTCGGCCAGGGCCTGGCCGGGCCCGAGGAAGCGCTGGCGAGCCTCCCCCGGCAGCCGTTCGGCCGGACTACTCTGGCGATCCTGTCGCTGGGGCTCTGGGCCTACGCATTCTGGAAGCTGGTTCAGGCGATCGTAGACCCGGAGCACAAGGGCACCGGCTTCGTCGGGGTGATGGAGCGGGTGGGGTTCGGGTTTACCGCACTGGCGTACATGGCGCTGGGGATGGCGGGGATCCAGCTTCTGCTGGGGAATCATGTCGGCGGTGCCACGGCTCCCGAAGAGTTGGCCGCGAAGATCCTGGCACCCCATTTCGGCCGCTGGGTGGTCGGTCTGCTCGGGGCCATCATCGTGCTGGCGGGTGTGCTGCAGGTGCGAATGGGGGCCACGGTGAGGTTCCGCCACACGCTCGCCCTGGAGCGGATGAGCCGGACCGAGGCGATCGCGATGCTCGTCCTGGGCTGCCTGGGTTACCTGGCGCTCGGCACTGTATCGATCGTGATCGGTTACTTCGTGATGCGGGTGGCGCTGCTCTACGATCCCAGGGCGGCCGGCGGCTGGCAGGAGGCACTCGCGCTGCTCGGCGGTCTCGACCCTGGAAGGTGGGTGCTGGGAGCGGTGTCCGCCGGTGTGGTGAGCTACGGGCTGTACTTTGTCATGCTGGTGCGGTACCGACGGACCTACTGACCCGCAGGTGCGAGGAGGCTTAAATGAAGCGGTGCCTCAGACTCGTCCTTGGAACCTTCAGCGCCGGCAACCTTCTGTTCACTTCCATCGGCGCGGGACAAGCATCGGTGCAGGTGGCCAGCACCGAGTATCCCGAGCGGCGCGCAAAGGTCACGGCGGCCCTGCAGCAGGGAATCCTCATAGTCCCGTCGAAGTTCGATATCAAGGCAGAGGACCAACACGGTTTCCACCAGAACCCGGACTTCTACTACCTCTCCGGCCTGGGCAACACGCCGAGGATGGTCCTGCTGATCGACGGCCCCCGGCAGCAATCGATCCTGTTCGTCGCACCCTTGCCCGAGTGGATTTCCCGCTGGGCCGTGAAGCCCACGCCGGGGCCCAACGACAGCCTCGGATTTCACCGGGTCCTATCCTGGGACAGCTTCCCCGGCTACTTGGATCGGCGCTTCGCCCAACAGCCGGGGCTGCCGGTCTACCTCACCGATTCGGTTACCGCAAAGACCCCGGCCGGAATCCCGGCCGCCCATGATCCGGCCGGCCTCTGGAGTGCAGCCCTTCGGCAGCGCTGGCCGAAGGTGGATCTCCGCTCCGCTCGTGGGCTGTTGGATAGCTTGCGATGGGTGAAGAGTCCCGCCGAGGCTGCGGTGCTGCGACGGGTAGGCGCATTGAGTGCCGATGCTCTCCGCGCTGCGTTGCGGGCGGTGGCACCGGGACAGCGTCAGCGCATCGCGGAAGCGGCCGTGGTGAGCAAATGCGTGACCGCGGGCGGAGAGGGGCCGTCGTTCTGGCCGTGGACCATGTCGGGGCCGAACGCCGTCATTGCCGGCATCTTTGCGTCGTTCGTCGACTACCATCATCTCGACCGGCGAATGGAGCGGGGTGAGCTCATCCGCCTGGACGTGGGCTGTGACTGGGGACACTACCGCGGGGACGTCGGTCGAACCGCGCCGGTGTCGGGCCGGTTTACGGCTGGGCAGCGAGAGGTCTGGCAACTTCTGCTCGAGGCCTACCGTGCCGGGCTTGGGCGAATGCGCGACGGGACAACCAGCGATGACGTCATAGCCGCAAGCCAGAACCGGGTGCGCGAGCTACGCAGCGGACTCAAGACCTCGATGGGCCGTGCTGCCGCCGCTCAACTGGCGGGGAAAGGGGGGATGGAGTCATGGCAAATGCATGGCGTGGGACTGGAGTCTGCGGAGAGCGGCGCGCGGCCGACCGTCCTGCGTACCGGTATGGTCCTCGCCTTCGAGCCGGATGTGGCGGTCGAGGGCCAGGCTTTCTACCTGGAGGACATGGTGCTGGTGCGGCAGGACGGGAGCGAAGTCCTCACTGCGGGATTGCCCTATACCGCGGACGAGATTGAAGCGGCGATGAAGTAATGCTACGCCGAGCGACACTATGGGAGGCACGATTCTAACCGAGAGGGTATATTCACAGGACCCTACCTTCGCTGCCTGCCACTCCCGGATGTCTCCCGGGCCAAGGTCTCCAATGGCGATGCCCCACGACGCCAGCAACCAGAAGGCGCTCACATACGGCGAGGTGCGATTCGCTTTGGGCCGTCGCGCCGCCTTCGAGAGCCATCAAGAAGGGGTCGGAAAATCTCCGTCCTACGTCCTCAACGTCAGACCCCGCAGCAAGAGTCGCGAACCGTTCACCCTGACAGGCCCTGACCTCACCGAGCTACTTCGGGAAGCACTGACCCAGCTGGCTCACGCTTAGTTTATCATGCCCGACCAGCCCCCACCCCCTTGGCGGATCGTCGTTACCGATGACGACCCCCAGCTTATGACCTTCTTGGTCACTACACTCCGAAGTGCCGGACACTGTGTCTTCGCCGCCTACGATGGGAACTCAGCCTGCGAGCTGGCCCTCCTGATGCCCGACCTGAATCTTCTAATCACCAATACACGATGGGGCTTCGTTTCCAATCGCGACCTTATCAAGTCGGTCCGCGACAAGAAACCGGGGTTACCGATCCTGCACATCGGTGAGCCAATGCCCAATCCTGACGGGTTGCTCGATGACGTGCCCGCCCTGCGGCCGCCCTTCACTGCGAATCAACTCCTTGAGAAGGTGCGCGAGCTGGTGGCCCAGCAGTGGGCTTCCCGTCAAGCTTAGCTCCCCGGTCAGCCCGCGTTCCCGTCCTTTACCGCCACAACCTCATACCAGCCTCCTGCAGGGCGCACACAACGAGAGCGCGGACGGCGGGCCAGTCGTCCACAACCAGGATGCGGGGCGGGCGCGATGTACGCCGGAGTTCATCGCTGCGTAGGTGGGCCGCCTCACATCTTCGGGTGGGGGTCCTGCCGTAAGCTAGGGCTGGCAGCGTCATGGGAAGTGATGACTTGGGCCCTTGGGACACTGTTTATGTCACAACCTGTTCTAGAAGCTGCACTTAAACCCTCCGCCGCGCAGTCATACCCGTATTTGCCCGTTCGCATGTGGGCTCCAGCCCGCCGGCTTGCCGAGCTAGTGGCGAGTTACCGCGGCCTACCTGCAAAGGCTGTGGACCGCATCGACCGGGTGCTCTCGGATCAGGATTTCGGGTTTCGTCGGAGAGGGCCGGCGGGGGTCCATTAAGGTACGCGGGGAACCTGTGGGCGAGCAGCCAGAGGTGCGAGAGGCTCGGCTCCGGCCGGAGTTCGCTGCGTTGTATCCGGGGCTAGAGCCCGGTACTTGGCAAGACGTAGCGGCCCTTGCCGAGCAGATGCTCACCGAACACCTGTTGCGACCCAGCCCGGGCTATATGCTCAGCGAGCGACTGCTGGCCAACGAGCATTTCGAGTTCCGGGGTGGTGACCGCCGTAACAGGCCGCGGATTGCCCGCACTCGTCGCACCGATCCGGCGATCTAGCAACCGGGATCTTTGCCTCAAGCGGCGACGGGAGAGCTATCGTCCAAAGCGGCGTGTCCTCACTGGGCAGTCAGCACTTTCCTTCTTGAGGTGCGGCATGGCGAAGAAGTCCCGGCGACCTTCTGAAGACGAACTGGACCGGGTCCGACTTGCGGCTGTCGTCGAGTCCTCAGATGACGCGATTGTCAGCAAGGATCTCGATGGCACCATTCGAACCTGGAACAGATCAGCCGAACGCATCTTCGGTTATACCGCGGCGGAGATGATCGGTTCGTCCATCTTCCGTCTGATCCCCTCCGATCTCCACGACGAAGAGCACACCCTGCTTGCTCGCATTCGAGCCGGCGAGCATATCGCGCACTATGAGACCACCCGGGTCCGCAAGGACGGTCAGCGAATTTTGGTGTCGCTCACCTTGTCCCCTCTGTATGACGCGACGGGTCAGTTGATCGGTGCTTCCACGGTCAAGCGCGACGTCACTAATCAGCGCACTCTCGAGAACCAGCTTCAGCAGGCGCAGAGGATGGAGGCCGTGGGCCGGCTGGCTGGTGGGATCGCGCACGACTTCAATAACCTGCTGACCGTCATCGGCGGCCTGTCCATCATGACCGCGCAGCGTTTGGAAGAGGGTAGCCAGGAGCGGCAGAACCTCGACCAGGTAGTCAGGGCTGCCGACCGGGCGTCGGCATTGACCCAGCAACTCCTCGCATTCAGCCGCCGTCAGATTGCTGAGGTGAAGGCGCTCGACCTGAACGCTGTTGTCACCGGCTTGGAGTCGCTCCTCCGGCGGCTCATCGGTGAGCATATCACGCTCAAAGTCACGAAAGCGCGCGATCTGGGGCGAGTGCGTGCGAACGAAGTCCAGATAGAACAGATTCTCATGAACCTCATCATCAACGCCCGCGACGCGATGCCCGAAGGCGGGACGCTGGCGTTGGGAACACAGAACGTGGTGGTGACCGACCTTCTGGGGCGTGAGCAGTTGCGGCTCTCGCCAGGGCCGTATGTGATGGTGTCGGTGAGCGACACCGGGGCTGGCATGGATGCGGTCACGCAGGCGAGCATCTTCGAGCCGTTCTTCACGACCAAGATCCCTGGTGAGGGCACCGGTCTCGGCCTCACAACGGTCTATGGGATCGTGCAGCAAGCCGGCGGTGCGATCTACGTGTACAGCGAGCCGGGACTGGGTTCGACCTTCAAGGTCTACCTGCCCAGGGTCGACGTCCCGGTCGAGCTTCCCGTTGGGGTGGACCCTCTTGGTCACCCTGGGACCCAAGTACCGCTGAGTGCCACGGTGCTCGTGGCTGAGGACGAACCCGGTGTGCGCGCTTACGCGAGTCTGGTGCTGAGACAGGCGGGTTACCGTGTGCTCGAAGCTACGAGTGGTCAGGAGGCGTTGGACCTTGCCAGCGCGCAAGGCGAGCCGATCAGCCTCTTGCTGAGCGACGTAGTAATGCCCGGCATGACCGGACGAGCGCTAGCCGAACGCATGCGAGCCTTATATCCCGGCATGGCCGTGCTCTACATGTCAGGGTACACGGACGACATGGTGTTCCGGGCCGGAGTAAGGGCCGATGGCGGGAACTTCCTGCAAAAACCCTTTACCCCCGAGAGCTTGCTCGCTCGCGTGCGCAGCACGCTGGCTCCGCTGGCCCCGCACGTGAGGAGCTAGGCTGCTTGGGAGCTGGCCACCCTAGCGCGATCGCGGGATGTGGCAGGGATTGAAGCGGCGATGAAGTAAAAAGGATCCTCACCCGGCCTGCCGTACCGTCTCGTTGATCCAGTTCTGGACACTGCGCGTGTCCAGCCGATTGTTGTTGTTATGGCGGCGGCAGTCGCGGCCGCCATCGCTCACGTTGGCGACCAGGACACCCCGACTGGCCGCGGTTGGACTGGGACTCAGAAAAATGCCGCCGCCGGAGTCGCCGGAGCAAACGTAGCTCGGTATGGACCACAGAGCCCAGGTCTCGTCGACGACTCTTCGCAGGGTCGACGTCCTGATACGCCGCTTGCCGTCCCACATCGCGATGTTCGGCGGTGCATTCGGCCGCTGTGGCGTCGTGGTGCCGTATCCCACGATGGTCGTTGGCGCTCCTTCGGATCTGGCCAGCGTGCCGAGCTCGGCGAACCGCGCCGGTGAGATACCGGGCGGTGGGTGGGCGAGGAAGACCAGTCCAACGTCGGCGATCCCGGGCTCGAGCGGGGCAACCAGGATCTCGTCGGTCGGGTCGCATTGGGGCGGCGGCGGACAGTGCGGCATCGATGGATGCGTCGCCAGGCGGACCACGGGAATCCAAGTCTTGGGGTCCTTGGCGTCGGTTGGACTGAAGCTCGCAAAGATTCGGATCGACGGAGGCAGTGAGCCGAGTGCCTTGGCCGGCGCGGTGAAGTGACCGGCCGTCACCAGCACGCGATCCCGAATCAGTGTGCCGCTGACGAACCCGCGCAGCTCTACGGGCTTCCCGGCATCATCCACCCGCCAGACCATGATTGCCCCGACGTTGGAATATCTATTCTCGAGATCAATGGTCACCTGCGCCGACATTGTCAGTGGTCCAGGCCCCACCGCGATGGCGCCGGCTATCGCAGTCGCGATCGACCTGCTCCGGTAAGTCATGGCCGATGCGCCTCTTTTAGCAGCCGAAAGCTGTCAAGCATTTTATCGAATACTGGGGCGTAGCGATCAAGATGGAAAGACTTTGTGAAATTGCCCCTGACGAAGAAACTCTTAGCCGTGGAAGACAGGTCAGCGTAATAGTACAACGCAGCATCGTCCTTCGATGCAGTCTCTACTCTCTCCACCTTTAATCCACCAACATGAAACTCTCTCCGAGAGCGCACACTGTCCCGATAAGGTTCAGACAAGTGCGAGTCACGCTCAGTGCAGTCGTTCCATGGCGTTGCATCGACCGGAGTACTGCAAACCATTATGGTCGCCGCGTGAGAGACATCGTCATCACGCACGCTGGGCGACGTGAAGACCACAACGACACTTCTGCCTTTGGCTTCGGCAGAGACGCTCCAATCGTCGGGGTAGTTGACCTCGAAGCCACCCGATTCTGAGCGGTATGGCTTCAATAGGTCGGTCGCTGAGCCGCCCAACACTGCCGTCCCACTAGCAACGGGAGCTGGCACTCCCAACCTCTTGAGCCCCGCCCGCGCGCTGTCGGCCAGCGGGCGGAGCGCCGAGTCCGGCTCCGACCAAAACTCGAGGAACCGGGTGTAGTGCGCGACGGCCTCCGCCCGCCGGCCCCGCCGTTCCTCGATCTGGCCGCGCCGGAGCAGGCCGGGAGGCAGATAGACCAGGTTAAACACCGAATGCCGCCAGGCCGCATCATACCAACGGAGCGCCTCCTCCTCTCCCGCGCTCTCACGGAGGACCTCCGCCCGGAGAAAGGATAGGTATCCCTGGGACAGGATCGGCGAGACGTGGCTGGCAATGCTGACGACAGGGACCCTGGCCGAGTCGAGCGCGGCGCGGGCGGCCGTCCAGTCACGCCGGACGAAGTGGAGCCGCGCCCGGATCGCCGAGGCGAATGCGCGAGCCAGCGTGTCGGATGTGCCCCGGCGCTCCAGCTCGCCCGCGACCCGTTCGGCCCCCGCTGCCTGACCCTCCCGCGCACTCAGCAGCCCCGGAAGGTAGGCTCGGGCCAGCGGCCGGATGTCGGCGTCAACCGAGAGCATGGGGTGCGAACCGCTTGGGGCGGCGACGGGCGGCGCCGGCGCCCGCAACCGCCGCTGGAGCAGAGCCACCTCGGCCGGCGGAGGGGTGAGGAACGGTGCGGTGGCGAGCAGAGCATGGAGCTCCAACGCGGGCCCCGAGTCGATCGCCTCGGCCGCGGCCAGCTCCGCCTTCGCTCCCGACCAGTGGCCTTGGGCGAGTTGAAGCGTGGCGAGAACGCGATGCCCGTACGCCTGCACCTGCGGCACACGGGAGGGCGCCAGCATCAGCCGCGCGATTCGCGCTCCCTCCAATGGCCGCCGCGATCCCTGGACTACGATGGCAAGAGTGTATTCGACGGTCGCGTCATCTGACTGCTTCAGCACGCGAAGTGCCTCCGCCACGGCCGCCGAATCGGAGCGGCTGATCGCAAGCAGTGTGCGGAGCGGGAGCTCCGACTCGCTCTTCGGATAAAGGGTCAACAGCCGAGTGAGCAGCGAGTCCTGTTCGTCGTAGCGGCCCTCGTCCGCGGCGACAAAAGCTAGATGTTCCAGCGCCTCGTACGACTCCGGCTCGATCTGGAGCACCCGCTCGAAGGCGGGACGCGCCTCTGCCTATCGACCTCCCCTCCGGGGTTGTTCCAGTGGTACAGGAGATCACCCAATGCAAACCAGGCTTCCACCTGGTCGGGATAGGTGCTTACGATCGCGCGATAGAGCCGTTCCGCCTCGTCCATCCGGCCGCGCTCGGTCGCCGACATTGCATCGAGCAGCAGCCGGTCCCGCTCCTGCAGCCGCGCGCGCAGGGCCAGCGCCCGCCCGTGGGCCCATTTGCTGAGCTCCATGTCGAAGATCCAGCCCGCGGCGTTGGCCAGACGTAAGTACCCGAGCCCGAAGGCCGTGTCGGCCGCAACCGCCCGCCGGTAGGCGGCCGTGGCCGCTTCCAGATCGCCGGATCGGAAGGCCGCCTCACCCTGGAGGAAGGCTTTGAGGGCGGCCAACGAGTCTGTAGTAACCGAGGCGAGCGTGCCGTGCCGGACCTTGGAGTTGCCGGCGCCGCCGGTGAGGAGCCGGGCAGCCAGCTCATCCACCGAGCGGAAGATCGCGCCCTCTACCCCTTCCACCGCTGCTTGAGCGACCGGTGCCGTACCCCGGGTAGCGTCGTAGGCCGCCGCGTCGTAACGGAGCCGGCCGCCCACCTCGATGATGTCGCCGAGGATATACCGGCCCGCACCGAGTCGCGCGGCGATGGCGGCGGCCCGCTCCGGATCGAGCGGGGCCTTCCCCAACTGCTCCAACATGCTCAGCACCGCCCGGGCATCGACGCTCCGGAGATCACCGGCCTGGTCCAGGCTCCGCCCCAGCAGGGACACCATTCCATCGCCGAGGTAGGTGAGCTCCGGATTTCCGCGAATGCGGAACGGAAACACGGCGACTACTCCGGGCGATCCGGCCGGCCCGATATCCACTCGGCGACGATGAAGCATCCATGCCGCGGTCCCGGCGAGCACGGTACCGAAGAGCAGCAGGACCGCCAAGCCGCGGCGGGTGAGCCGGCGATGGCGTGGTAGAACGGTCCTCTCGAGCGCATCCACGAACTCGGCCGCCGTGGCGAAGCGGTCGGCCGGCACCGGAGCGAGCGCCCTCGCAACGGCCAGGTCCACCGCCTCCGGAAGCGATGACCGCACGGTCCGCAGTCTGGGTGGCGGACCGCCCATACGCTTTGCGATGACCGCCTGCGCGGTGGGACCGGTAAACGGCGGCTCCCCCGCCAGCATCTCGTAAAGCACGCACGCCAGGCTGTAGAGATCGGTGCGGCCATCCAGCTCTCCATCGCCGGAGGCCTGTTCGGGGCTCATGTAAGCCGGGGTGCCCACGACGAGGCCGGTCCCGGTCAGCTGCTCGCCTCCCGCGACGCTCACCGCCTTAGCGAGGCCGAAGTCGGCAACCCGTGTGTGTCCGCCGGAGAGCAGGATGTTCTCCGGCTTGACGTCGCGGTGCACGATCCCCTGGGCATGGGCGTAGTCGAGGGCTTCGGCCACTTCCCGGGTCAGCCGAACAGCCTCGTCTAGCGGGAGCTGCACCTCCCGGCGCATGCGCTCGCGGAGACTCTCGCCCTGGACATAGGGCATGGTATACCAGAGGAGGCCCGCGGCCTCACCCGAGTCGTGGACCGAGAGGATGTGCGGGTGCTCCAGCCGTGCCGCCGTGCGGATCTCACGCACGAAGCGCTCGGGGCCGAGCGCCGCCGCCAAGTCGGGGCGCAGCACCTTGAGGGCGACTAGCCGCTCGTGCCGGAGGTCGCGCGCGAGGTAGACGGTGGCCATGCCGCCCCGGCCCAGCTCACGCTCGAGCTGATACCGGTCGGCCAACCCGCTCTGAAGCCGGTCGCGGTCTGGCACACAGGGCCTGTGGTGGAGGGGACTGCCGGGAAGTTACCCCTGCGGACGGTCGTTGGGCAGGCAAATGAGACGCCCTGCGGACTAGCGTCAGGGTCCTGGATATCTCAGCGTTATACGGCTTGTTGTCACCTTACGCCCGCGGTAATTCTCCGCAGTCGCCCATACCTCATAGAAAAGCTGAGTGTTCGGTCCCGTCGGCTGCTTCGACATCTCAAGGTGGTAAGTGACCGATCGGCTCACGACCGCATTCTCTCCGACTTGGCGCGGCTCTGGAGACTGGGGAGAACTTGCCCTAGGGCTGTTGGGTAATCCAGGCAACGCGAATTCAGCTCCAGGTCCGGTGGCGGGGTCGTCCACGACTTGCTTGCCATCGTACCAGATGGCCACGCTATTCACCCCAGACTCCTGGTCCTCGGCCACCGCTGTCATTGAGACATCGTCGAACTTGTTGACATAATCGGAGGCAGGTGGGCTCCCCGGCTGGGCCTGCATATGCGTGTGACCTGGGACCTGAACAATCAGCTTCAGCGTCGGTGGTGTC
This sequence comes from uncultured Gemmatimonadales bacterium, assembly GCA_963812755.1. Classification (GTDB taxonomy): domain Bacteria; phylum Gemmatimonadota; class Gemmatimonadetes; order Gemmatimonadales; family GWC2-71-9; genus CAVVWJ01. The sequence goes on from CAWEWK010000016.1 coordinate 157,171, forward strand.
GGATCACCGGTCGGCACCGGTACGGTCTGAGGTCCACCGCCTTTGCACGCGAGCGAGCAGAGCAACAGTGAGTGCGCGGCGAAGCTACGCATGGTGAGCCCCCACTTCGTTGCGGTGGACCCTAGCGCCCGATTGGTCAGAGCGGCGTCAACGTGATGCTTGTCTTGTCAAACTTCACCGAACCGTCAGCGAGCACGAAGAATGGGCTTTTCACCGCGAGCAGAGCCTGTCCACCAGATACCAGCTCCAGAGTCGCGCGCACCCCGGTATTGTCAACTATCGTGCCGTTGGTCAGCTCCTTATGCGAGAAATGGAATCGTCCCGTTCCGAAGGCGACCAGGCTTTCACCCTCGCCGTCACAAATGTCTCCTTCGGTCTCATAGACCAGTAGCGGAACATCCTGCCCGTGCGAGGCCACCAAGAACCCCTCGGCGGGTGGAAAGACAAGGTGCGCGATACTGTTGAGGGAAAGGGGTTGGGGTCCCGAGCACCAATCGGCTATCGTCACGCCCTCCTCGAAGCCCACCAACACGAGAAGCGGGTTGCCAGGCTCTGTAATCCCGAAGCCAACATTGGTTCGGATGACGTCGGCGCGAGCGAGAGCGGGTCCACCAGGAGCCCCAGTGGCTGGGTCACTCGGCAATCCGTGGGGGTCAGCACAGCCGATCATGAGTGCTAGGCCAGTGGCACATTGAATCAGGTGACGCATAGGATACTCCGGGGGGACCGATCCTCTGGATCGATCCTAAGGGTGGAGGGGACGAAGGCGGACGCGGAGCCGCCCTCGGCAGCTCGGCGGGGGAGCGGGGGCGGCGCTCGACCACCCTCGCTCTATTCCCACGATGACGTCTGCTGCCTCGCTGGTGCGCGATGGCCGCTCGCTCATCCGCCGATCGGTCTCAGGCTAAGGAAGGGCACCGGAAGGAACTTGAATGTGCCATCGGGCAAGACGACGATTTGGAACTTCCCTTGGAGGTGGTACCGTTGCCCGGTCTCTTGGTCAGTCACGGTGCCCACGAACTGGTAGAAAAAGGCGTTCGCGCCCGGAGCGGTTTCGAAGAACTCACCTTCGTTGTCGTTCAACATGACCTTGACCGTGCCCACCGCGAGGGGCTCTAACTGGCAGATATCGGCCCCGGTTCCAACATCTACCTGCCAGACAAGCGCACTCAGCTCGTTGTTCTTGATTTGCACATGCGCAGAGGTGCCTCCTTGCTTGCTCGGGTGAGTGATGATGAGAAAGTTGGACAGCTCTTGGGGCGCAGCACCAGCGCAGAAATCGGGGAACTCCTCAAGACCCACGCCGACGAGGGCCACGAGAGGCGGGTCAGCTTGGGCCTGGGAAATTATCAAGAAATCTTCGAATCGTTGGATCTCAGTCGCATTGGATAGAGTGCCGTCATAGGAGCTGATGCCGCCGGGATCGGGATTGGTGACGCCGTACTGGTCGCTGCAGCCGATCCCGAGAGCGCCGGCGAGCACCGCTGTGGGGAGGAGAAGGGAACGACGCATAGAAGCCTCCGGTGGGAGTAGTCAGCCTTCCCTTCGGCAGCTCGGCGGTCGTGGAGTCCTTCGTGGCGTCAGGCGGGGATGCCGTGCGGCGTCGCGGAGGGCAGCGAGGACCCGTGGCTTTGCGGCCCCGGCTTTCGCCGGGTGTGCCTTTGTCGGGGGATATGGAGATCTAGGTTACTGGCACGGCGTTCCCTAACCGTGATCTGACTGTGATCCTCTAGACCCGGCCCCTCTCTTCCCGCCGTTGGGCCTAGGTCAGGCAGCCCTTGGAACGGCGGACGCTACCGGGAGTTAAGGCTGCGAATAGGTGAGTCTGGACGAGGGTCTTAGAGTGCAGTTTGCGTCGCTAGCGCTCGGCCCGAGAAGCGGTAGCTTGTAGCTACCCATTTGAGACAACCCATGCCCGACGCTACTCGTCGTGGACGACGAACCCGTGGTTCGCCTACTGGCCTGCCGGGCTTTGCGGGGGGTCGGTTACACCTGCCTTGAAGCCGAGTCCGGACTCGGTGCCCTGGCCCTGCTCCAGAAGGATGAGCAGCCGGTTCATGGCATGGTTGTAGACATCAAGCTACCGGACCTGAGCGGGCTGGATATGGTGCGGCTCGCACGTACTTTCCGGCCTGGCATCCCGGCGCTTTTCATATCCGGGTACGCCGACCCAGCGATTGAGGAGCCGTACTTGCAGCAGCTTCTCCACGCCTTCCTGCCCAAGCCCTTTACTCCAGAGCAACTGATCGCCGCCGTTCGAGAGCTGCTCCCCACTGCCCAGGAGGTTTAACCCTCCAAGCCCGCCCAAGATCCCTTACTGCTCAGTGCGCCGAGACCTCCAGAGGCGAAGCATCCCCGCGAACATGAGCGCACCGGCAGCGACGAAGCTGAGAGGCTGGCGAGGGTCATTAACTAGCGCCGCGACGAGGAAGGCAACCCCCGCCACCACAAGCAGGATACCGGTTTTACGGCCACGAACCATGGTTTCACCCTACAGGCTTGAAGCGCGTAAGTCTCAGCAAGCGAACTTCGGGCCGTTTTGTGACACTGCCGAGAGACGATCAGCTGCCTGCCTGAGGGACGGATGCTCGCCGGCCGGCAGCCATTACCATGATCAGCGCGATCCCGGCAAGGAACCCGCCGATATGCGCCATGTACGCGACGCCGGTAGCCTCACTGGCCGGCGTGCTCACCTGGGAGAAGAACTGTAGGACGATCCACAGCCCGAGGACCAGCAGCGCCGGCATCGAGGTGATCCCGCGGCCGAAGAGGACGCGCACGCGGTTTCGGGGGAACTTGACCAAGTAGGCCCCGAGCACCCCCGCGATAGCTCCGGACGCGCCTAGACTGGGGACCACGCCCTCGGGGCTGTAGAGGATCTGCGCTACGCTGGCCGCCAGGCCGCAGAGGAGATAGAAGATGATGAACCGCCCCCGGCCGAGCAGGTACTCGATCTGATCCCCGAAAATCCAGAGGTAGAGCATGTTGCCCAGGAGGTGCATCCAGGAGCCATGCATGAACATGGCACTGAGCAGCGTCAGATAGATCGGTGTCGGGCCGGGATAGAGCTGAATCGGAAATGCCTCGCCACCGACCTCGACGGTGCGAGTGCCGACCAGATCTTCACCGTGGGTGATCTCGTAGGGAACCGTGCTCCAGCCGTTGGTGAACGATTCACCGGCCTGAAGCTGGTACAGCCAAACCAGGCTGTTGATGGCGATCAGCGCATAGATGACGTAGGGAGGGGTGCGAGAACCGGATGGCTCGTCACCGAGCGGAATGACCATGATGCCCACCTTCCTGATCCGGTGGCGTCAGCTTCACGCGAAACCGCGAGAGTCCAGGCGCTCGAACATACGGCGTGCCGGTTCGGTTGGCTATGGTTGCGAAGACGGCTCAGCAGGTGACTCAAATCACCGATTACCCTCTACCGAGGTCTGACATTTCCAGGAGGTCCAACAGGAGTCCGGAATGATTCAAGTCAAAGATCCGGTCTGTGAGATGATGATCGATCCAGAGACGGCCGCGACACACACCATTTATGAGTCTCACGAAGTCTACTTCTGCTCTCAGACATGCAGCAGGGAGTTTGAAAAGGAACCGGCCCGTTATGCCCGCAATCTCGAGCAGGAAAACCCAGGGTTGATGGACACCAAGTCGTTCCACGCCCTGAGATTGGGCTCGGCCGCCGGCGGGGGATTGGAGGACGGACCGGTCCAGGAACGGCACGATCGCGAGTAAGGCGCTGACGTGGACCCTATGGCGGGACGGACAGCGAGCTCGTCGAAGGTCCGGTGCTCTCGCCTCGACGCGCTACTCGCGACTTACCGTTTCCTCACTGAATGTGGCGCGTCCGCGCCACTTCCCTGCTAGGTTGATGTGCGGGACTGTCGATGCAGCGGTCCGCCGGTGACTTTCTTCCCAACGAAGTACGCATCCATCTGATTGGTCACCAGCCACGGTTATGAAACCGAACGACGCGAACGGTAAGCTTCCACCCGATGCTCGACCTTTTCGGGTGCTTCTCATCGCCGGCTCAGAGCGACGCCAATACGACTGCCCCGGCATCGACTCCAAGGCCCGCGCCCTCATGTTCCGAATGGGGGACCGTCTACCGCAGGAGTGGGAGATCGATCTGGAGGATATTGGGAACGTTTGGAACCGAGAACAGATCCGGACCTGCAATGCTTGCCTCTCGACTTCGATGGCGCTGTGCGTCTGGCCATGCAACTGCTATGAAAAGGGAAGCCGCGGTCAGCCCGACCTGATGTGGAATCTCGATCTGTACTCCCGCCTCGACTTGGCGGACGCCTGGGCCATTATCGGGCCGGTCAATTGGTATAGTGCCAGCAGCAACCTCAAGGCGATGTTCGACCGCCTTGTCTGTATGAACGGCGGGAACCCACGGGAGGACCTCATTGGCCATAAGGACCCGGCGCTCGCGATACAACTCGAGCACTCCCCTGAGTGGGACCAATTGAGCCAGAACCACCTGGAGGGAAGGTCCGCCGCCTTCTTCTGCTACGGCGATGGGGGTGGGGATGAGCTGGACGAATCGGGACGGCCCAAGATCCTCCGGCACCCGTCCTATTTCGACCCGGCGAAGGAGCCGTTTTCCAACATGCGTGACACCTACGCCCCCCTGGCATGGCAATGCCGTTACAGCGGCATTGAAGTACCGGACTCGCTTTGGCGCTACGTCGAGTTTGGGCGGGAAAGAAAGTACAGTGACAATCAAGCCGAGCACATGGCAAGCGAGCCGGATCTCCTGCACGAGTTCGATGAGTGGACTGATGCATTCGTCGAGCATGTCGCCAGGAAAGGCAAAGTGATCCCCAATGAGTATCGCGCCTTCGGCTACCGGCCACCTCCCCATCTCTGGGCCGATCTCAAGACCAAGTGGCGTGGCCTCCGCATGGCCTTGGGCCACCCGATCCCGGGGACCTCGCCTGCAATCCAGCAGGAGCGTGGCTTGAATCGGGACGCGACGATCTTTTACAAGAAGGGCGAGGGCGCGAAATTGCGGGACAAGAGTGCCAGCGCCGAGTAGAAGCCGCAGTAAGTCCACCGCTTTGTGCGGGCGGGCGTAATCACTCGTCGGACCGCCCCGGTCAATCCGCTCGCAACGCGATAGCCGCATCCTGCCGGCTGGCCCACCACGCCGGCAACAGACACGACACCAGCGCCACACCTGCGAGCACAATGCTCTGGGTGTTCATCCCGGCTCCTGCCTCGCCGTAACGGCCCGCCGCTCGGCTTGCGGCTGCGCCTGCGGCTCGCCACCACGGAACTCGAAGTGAGTGTCGCTGAGAGGTCGCGCGCCCAATTCCCACCTGGGCGAGGCCTCGCGCAGCTGCTGTAGGACGACCTCAGCCACCCAGCCCGCGTTGTGCCAGACCCCCGGAGAAATCTTGGGAAACCAGTCACTGTAAGAGGCCCGTAGCCGGGCTTCCCGTGCTCGCAATGGGAGAACTCCTGACGGTTGAGGCAGCTTCCCAAGCAACGTACCCCTAGTCCGGGATACTTGACTGCGACTCAGGTCACGATCCCGCTCTCCTCATCAGGCACAGCCCTTGCCATGCACGACGCCTTCGATTTTTTCGGGGACCGCGGACCAGGGAGGTGCTGAGGAGTGATACATCTTGAGGACAGTCACCGTTACTTCTCCGTCCTAGACGGAGTGCATCATACAGAAGAGGCATGTCCGGTCGGGCGCCTTATCCCACCGGAGTTTCGGCACGAAGGCACCGGAGGCCTGGCGCTCTGCCCGGGGTGCCGAGCCCGAATTGAGGCACGCCAACGCCTGGCCGCCTCTCGTAACTAGCTCAGGTGCTCTCCACCCCGGGGAGCACCCGCCTGGAGGTGACGAAGCGCCTCAGAAGCCACTCCCCCCGATCGGTGTCAAAGTCATCGTACCGCACGCTTCCCGCGCCCGCGGTCGCGTGGATGATGCGCCCGTCCCCAGCGTAGATCGCCACGTGATCGACACCCCGGCCCCCAGCGGCGAAGAACAGGAGGTCGCCGGGCTGTAGGGCAGCGATCTCGCGGGGCGCGCGGCGCCCCGCCCTCACCTGCTGGGAGGAAGTGCGCGGCAGCTCCACCCCATGACGGCCGAAGACGAACTGCACGAACCCGGAGCAGTCGAAGCCATCCGCCGGGCTCTCGCCTCCATATCGGTAGCGAGTGCCGACGTACCGTTCGGCCGTAGCCAGCACTCGAGCGGCGCTCGCGGATACGACGGCGGGCGGCGAACTCCACCGGCGGCCTCCGCTACCCAGGGTTCCGGCGACCGTTAACGGGCCGAAGCTGGCACGGACGGTCGGCCCGCGGGAGGGCGACAGGTCCAGACGGATGGGGGCTCGCGAGCATCCGGAGAGTGCCCCCAGTGCCAGCAGGGACCCGAGGCAGCCGGTTACAAGTGGACGGTGTAGAAGGAAAAGGGACATGGTGGAACCCATCGAGCGATCCTTGGTCGGGCGTACCTGCGTGTCTGGCCTGCGAGCGGGCGTCTCGACGGGTTGAGCGCCCACGCCGATCACCGCGAGGGCCACCGTCGAGGCATCAAGCATGCCAGGAGCCCTCCTTAGAAGGGCTTTTCGCCTCTGGGCGACTGGCTCCGAATCGCATCCACGTTCGCGCCCCTAAGGGACAGCCCGCGGTTCCAGCGAATGATCGAGGTGGGCTTCCTACTGAAGTGCGACCACTCGATGCTAGGAAGGCGAGCTAGCCATGCTGAGTGCTCGAAAGCATGCGGCCAACCTGATCCAGGAAGGCCGTGGGTCCGAATGGCTTGGCGAGAACCGGACCGGGAATATTGCGGTCGGCGCCAACGCCGGAGATAAACAATACGGGAGGAGGAGGGTCGAGGCCGGCAAGGTGGCCGGCGAGCTCAAGGCCATCCATGACGGGCAGCAGGATGTCGGCCACGACAAGGCCGAGTTGATCGTTCAACGTGCTGGCGATGGCCAAAGCCTGTTCACCGTTCTCGGCCGTGACGACGGCGAAGCCCTCATCAGCCAATGTCTGCGCCAAGACACTCCGAAGCAAAGCGTCATCCTCGACCAGCAACACCGTTTGCTTACGCAACTGTTGGGAAGTCGTCAAATCGTCGGCCCTGGGCCAAAGAAGCCGCAGCTTTTGCCTTTGTCGAGGGATTTAAGAGTGATTTACGAATGGGTACAAAAAGTGTCAAGCCAGTACTTAGTCCGCCCCCGCTGTCCACTTATCTTCTCGCGATGCACTCCGAAGGATGCCACGCCTGACCCGGGCCGAGCTTCTTAGCCGTCTCCGCCATCTGGAGCGCGCCTCCCGACCCTTGGAGCCGGGGTCCTCGCGTAGGCGGACCCTCCGAAACGCCGCGATAGCCTCGTCGGAGCGCTTCCTCCGGAGCATCGCGGAGCGCAAGGGCTATATCGAGACCGGCGACCAGGGTGCCGGGCTGCTGGAGGCGCCGATCGGGGAGACCGGGATACCGGTTGCCGCGGCGATCCGGCTGCTGGAAGAGTCGGTGGTGGGCCCCGGAGCGGGCACCGCGACCGCCCGCCACCTGGCCTACATTCCCGGGGGCGGGCTCTATCATTCCGCCCTGGCCGACTTCCTCGCCGCGGTGAGCAACAAGTACGCGGGCGTCTTCTTCGCCGGCCCGGGAGCGGTCCGGATGGAGAACCTGCTGGTCCGCTGGGTCTCGGGCCTGGTGGGCTATCCCGCCGGCGCGGCGGGGAGCATCCAGTCGGGCGGCAGTCTCGCCACGCTCGCCGCCGTCGCGACGGCGCGCGACGCGCACGGGCTCCGCTCCTCCGACTATGGGTCGGCGGTCGTCTACCTCACCGACCAGGCCCATCACTGCGTGGAGAAGGCGCTCAGGATCGCGGGCATGGCCGACTCGCCGCTGCGCCGGGTGGCCATGGACGACCATTTCCGCATGCGCCCCGACGCGCTTGAGGCCGCCATCGCCGCCGACCGCGCCTCCGGGCTGCGGCCCTGGCTGGTGACCGCCGCCGCCGGCACCACCGACACCGGCGCGGTGGACCCCCTCGACGCCATCGCGACCATCGCGGAGCGGGAGCGGTGCTGGTATCACGTGGATGCGGCGTACGGCGGGTTCTTCCTCCTCACCGAGTACGGGCGAGCCCCGCTCCGCGGAATCGAGCGCTCCGACTCGGTGGTGCTGGATCCCCACAAGGGGCTCTTCCTCCCCTATGGTGCCGGCATGGTGTTGACCCGCGAGGGCGGGGCCCTCGCCGCCGCTCACGACTACACCAGCCACTACATGCAGGACGCAGAGCGGGACGAGGCGGAGCTTTCCCCGGCCGACCTGTCCCCCGAGCTCTCCAAGCACTTCCGGGCGCTCCGCATGTGGTTCCCCCTCATCCTCGTGGGCCTCGAGCCCTTTCGCGCCGGGCTGGAGGAGAAGTTGCTGCTGGCGCGGTATTTCCGGGAGGAGGTGGCCGCGCTCGGCTTCGAGGTGGGACCGCCGCCCGACCTGTCGGTGGTCACCTACCGGTGGGTGCCCCGCGGCGCGACTCTGGAAGAGGCCAACCGGATCAACGCGGCGCTGGTGGACGGGGTGCGGCGCGATGGCCGGGTCTTTCTCTCCTCCACCATGTTGGAGGGGCGCTTCACCCTGCGGTTGGCGGTGCTCTCCTTCCGCACCCACCGGAAAACGATCGACTTGGCCCTCAGGGTACTGCGGGAGCAGGTGGCGGCGCTGAGCGCCTGACTGCGAACCGCGCGTCTTGCCAAACGGCCCACGAATTGCTGGGAGCATCGGTGTCCGAATGATCCCGACCATCGCGAGGCTCTCATGCTCAAACTGTTCGGCCATAGCTTGCTCGATCCGGATGGCGTTCACGCGCACTCCCGAGACGATTGCCCACGGGTGCGTCGCCTGCATCCTGGCGAATTGCGCAGCGGATTTTCCGCCCGCCGGACCCAGTGCCCGGTCTGCGCCGAGCTGGTCGCGGCCAAGAGGCCCCGCACCGCAGTGGGACTCACGCACGAACCGGCAGAGATCTTCTCAGTAGCTCGCTGAAGCCCGCCCCCCGAGGCGGTTCCGTACCCCTACATTTTCGTTCCTGCCGGCCTACTTCGAGAAGCGGAAGAGCGCCTCGGGGTTGGAGCCGTCCTTGAGGCCCAACTGGAACGTGCCGCACTGCCCTGCCCACGCCTTCTGAGTCTTCCAGACGTAGGTGTACTGAGTCGTGGCGGGATCGTAGCTGAGGCCGGCGGGCTGGCCCGGACCTTCAGGCGGCTGGGTGAGCTGTACGAAAAGCGGGGGGATCCGAGCCAGGCGGCCGACTACTACGGACGCTTCGTCAAGCTCTGGGACAAGGCGGATGCTGAGTTACAGCCACAGGTCCGCGAAGCTCGGGCCCGAGTTGCGGAATTAAGGCAGGAGGAACGTACCTCTTAGGCAGCTTATCAACCGCCTCAATCCTTTCCATCCGTGGATGCCGTCCCGCCACCTGCCGACCTGAAGCGAACAACACGGGCAACCTCTTGACTCGCATCGCCTTGGGCTCGGTGACTGCGGGGTGATTGCCGGGTGACAGCGGCCGGTATACTGGACCCGTTCCTCCGGCCAGAGAGCCGGCCCATACCACTACTTCACCGGGACCGCACATCCCGAGGAGACCCGATGTACCGCGCACCGTTTTTCCGGCCGCGATCGCTCACCGCCTGGCTGCCCCGCCTGGCGATCGCCAGCAGCATCACCCTCTCCGCCTGCGATGCGGGCGACACCACGGCTCCCGCTGCCCCAGGCGCGGAGGACGCCCCGGTTTCCCTGTCGCGCGGCCCGACCGGCCAGGCCTGCGTCGGCTGCCCGGTGGTTTCGAGTCACATCCTGTTCTCCCGCATCAACCCGACCGGCAACCGCGACATCTACATCATGAATACCGATGGCACCGGGCGAAAGGCGGTCTCCGCGACCATCGCCGACGAGACGGAGCCTTCGTGGTCGCCCAACTACACCCGGCTGGTGTTCAGCAAGAAGAAGAGCGGCGCGGGAGGCAGTCAGCTCAACGGTCTGTGGACCATCGGCTGGGACGGCAGCTCGCCGGTGCGGGTCAGCAACGACTCCACGGACCGCGGCGCCTCGTGGGGCAAGAGCAACCGGATCGTGTTCCACAGCCGGCGGGACAACCCGGTCGGGACCGCGAACGAGATCTACACCGTCAACCCCGACGGCACCGGACTGGTCCGGCTCACCACCAACGCGGCGGACGACCGCGACCCGGCCTGGTCGCCCGACGGCAGCAAGATCGTGTTCGCGAGCAACCGGTCCCCCTACCTCCGCACCCTCGGCCACATGCACCTGTGGGTGATGAACGCCGACGGCACCGGCCTCAAGCAGCTCACCACGGGCAGCGACGGCGAGACCCAGCCCGCGTGGTCGCCGGACGGCACCAGGATCGCATATCACTACTCGACCGGGATCGCCGCCGTCCACACCGATGGGACCAAGGACAACTCGATCGACATCCTGTCGACCTTCAATGGCGAGACCTGGTACGCCGGCGAGCCCACCTGGTCGCCGGACGGGCAGACCATTGCGTACACCTCGACGCACGACGGCACGTACCGGGTGAACACCTGGACCCCGAACTTCCGCCAGACGCTCACGCCGCAGGGGGACCAGGATCAGTTCCCGATGTGGGCGCGCTGAGCCTATGCGGGAAGGAGAGTGGCCAAGATAGAGGTAGGAGCCACTGCAGCTGCCATGAGCAGAGGGGCCCGCTACTCGCGGGCCCCTCTGCTGGTCAAGGACCGTTCATCTCATCACCTAAGCCGCTGCGCCCGGAAGCCCTCACGGATACTAGGATAGCATGTCCGCCATGCACTCGACTCACGAAGCTTGCGGTTGGAGATCCGTTGCGACCGGGGCAGAGCTCGCCCGCGCTGGAGGGTCCGGCCGAGGGCGGTCTGCACCGCGGCCAGGCCCTCGAAGGACCGGCTCCCGGCCCGCCAGTCGCGGTAATCGGGATAGGATCACGCCGCCAGCGATTAGTGGTTGACCTGTCCTGAGGTCCGATCGCGAAACATGAAGTGGGGATCGGATAGAGCCCAATTGGCTCGGTGTGATGTCCACGTCCAAATGCCTCGATACCTCATCATCAAGTCCGCGATCCTCTGTGCGGCAGTCCACAGCCGAGCCGGCTGATATGGATACAGACCGACCGCATCCGGTCTAAGTGCCGCCTCGCGTTCGCTCTCTGTCATTGCACACCGTCCACACCGTTGCAGTTGCGCGTCGCCTGCATGCGCCCAGGGTGCAAAGCCTAGCACCGCGGCCAGGCATTGAATGCACCTATAGCTCAAAAACACGGCATGGCTGTGAGGCGGCCCACCTTTCCTGGGCGTCAACCGCGGCGAGACTCTTGCGCAGAGTGCCTTCACTCTCGACTCCCCATCCAAACGCAAATCAAAGGTCAGTTGTGGCTGAGCCACACAGGCAGTCGGAGCGCCCGGTCACCATCCTGGTTGCGGAGGATGAGGACCTCTTGCGCAATCTGGTCGTCCGCCTTCTAGGTGAGCGCGGCTACCGCACCCTCGATGCTCGAGATGGCGCAGAAGCCCTCCACCTTGCCCACCTCGCCTGGCCTTACTTGCACCTAGTCGTGACCGACGTGGTCATGCCAGGGATGGACGGGGCAGAACTTGGCCGCCGATTAGCCCTCGACTGTCCGGGGCTGCCCGTGTTGTACATGTCCGCGTATGGGCCGGGCGATGTCTTCCATCGCGGCGCGCCCAGTCCCTCTATTCCATTTCTTCCGAAGCCGTTCACGCACGAAGAGTTCTTGGTCGTCGTCCAGGGACTCCTCGCCACTGGCCGGGCTGCCCCGGGAGGAGCGCCCTCACCCGGGTAGCCTGCGGCCTTGCCCTGGCGTGTATGCTGAAGGCCGCCCTCATGTCCTCGATTATTCTGGAAGGTTGGGGAATAGCTGGTGTACAACGAGCTGGAGTGCTATGGCGGTCCGCTGGATGGGCAAACAGTGCGCCTCCGCGTCGGCCAGTATGAGATCATGGTGCCGTTCTCAGGGTCAGCGGGCGGCGTGCGCCGCTTTGCAGTTTACTCAGTTCAGCGGAGGCGACGTGCACGGCCGTCCAACTCAGGAGTGATCGAACGACCGCTGTACGTACTCGTGTATACTGGCGAGGAGTGGCGGGTTGCTTAGTTCGACCCCTCTCTTGCTTATTGCGCACTCCTACGCCCTATAGACTTCAAGAGGCCCGCGATCAGGATCACCGCTCCTACGACTAGGAGCACATGGATGAGAAAACCCGCAATCTTGAAGACCAGGAACCCCACGATCCACGCGATTATTAGCAGCACTCCGATGCGACCAAGGCCTCTCATAGACGGCACACTCCCAAGAGTGATACGGAATGGCTCCCACCCGCCCCAACCGCGTCTTACAGCTCCGCCTCCGAAAAAAACTCCAGCCAATCCTCCCGAACGTGGAGCAAGTGGCCACCGGAATCTAGCCACACGTAGCCGGGTTCCGTGCAATACTCGGGTCTGGATGACACCCATAGACCCGGGACCATGCAATCGGCAATCCAGGCCGCTTCCACGCCTGTTCTGGCGGCACTCGCGCCCACCGCTGGGAGGGCATGCTAATCGGCCACCCGGCCACCTCGGGGGTGCCAGAGATTCCAGCTCTGCTGGAGTCCGAGCCAGAACTCCGCGTGCCTCCTGACATGGCGGCCAGGCGGCATTGCATGCTAGCGTACTGCGGCGTATATAGAAGGGCTATCAGGGGCCGGCTTAGGCCCCCCCTCTCCTAGCACGACCCCGCTCTCGCGAAAATCGAGAATCCTTCCTGGGTCAACACCTCCTCGCGGCGGTGTGTTGTGGGTCCTCCTGCCGGAGGAGCACCCCCCAAAGCCGATGTCGCCTTTCGCCGGAAAGTCACGCGCTTCTACCAGGACGAGCACGGCGAGATTCCCCGTGGAAGTGAGTTCAAAGTCACCAGGCACGAGGACAGGGTGGAGTGAAGGCCTGAAGCCTTTTGCCGAATCTCTTCAAACGCAGGTCCATCGTAGGAGGGACTTATGTACGTTCTGGTGCAACACACCATCTCAGATCCGGCCTCGTTCTGGAATGACGCGGATCCCAGGACCCTACCCAAGGTGAAGCTCCACCACACATTCCCCACGCCCGACGGAACGCGGGCCGTCTGCATCTGGGAAGCCGACACGGTTGAAGCGCTGCGGAACCTTCTTGAGCCAATGGTAGGGAAGGTCAGCCGCAACGAGTACTTCGCCGTCGAGAATCGGGAGGGGTTCGTTTTCCCATCGCGTGTTCCCAGGACGGCCGCTGCGGGTACTGAAAAGCGGTGACAGAGGCGCAGGCGATTGAGCTGGGCCCCGGGGCGGAACCCCGGGGTCTATGCGTTCCGATGATCTCTGCCTCGCCCAAACTGACGTAGCACATTGCCCCGCTTCGAGCGGATGTAGGTCGAGTGGCCGTCCAGATAGAGCGTCCCCCGCCAGCCATCAAACTTGGGTTCATAGAGCCACCCAATTGTCGTACAGCCGGGGGGGAACCCAATACCGGGACGATCGGCTCAGTGGTGGGGAGGGTCTTGGTCTTCGGTCGTAGGTCAATTCAGTGGGCTGGCTAATTGGGGGCGGATCGGCAGGGCCTAAAAGGCGACAAGAGCGGTACTTGGTGCAGACAGGCACATTCCCGAAAAACTTCATTGCAACTTAGGCGGCTTGGCTACTCCGTAGCCTTATGGCTGAGCGCGGCGCATGGGCCATAGACTGCCTGTGGGCCAGCTCACGCGCTTTGAACGTGAGGGACCTTCATCTGGGACTACGCCTGTTGAAGCCGCTCCGGCGATCAGCCGTCGCACGGCGACTGATGAGACCGTGACTTCGACCACATCAGGGTCGAACTGAGTGCCTTTACACTTTTGCAGCTCTGCGATGACAACCTCCAACCCGAGACGCTTCCGATATGGACGGTCCGTTGTCATCGCGTCGATCGTATCAGAGATAAGGATTATCCGGGCCCCCAACGGAACGCTCTTACCCGAGAGCCCAGTAGGATAACCCTGGCCGTCCCATCGTTCATGATGGTGCTTCACAGAATCCTGAATGAAACCGCGAAACTTAGAGATGATTCCAACCAGTTCTGCGCTCTTCATCGAGTGCGTCTGCATCAGCGCGGTTTCCTCTGGCGTTAAACGGCTCTCCTTTCGAAGGAGTGGCGCAAACTCTTCGTGGATCTTCCCTACGTCGTGCAGCAAGGCCGCAGTCTCGATTTGGTCTATTTCCTTCGCCGGAAGCCCCAGCTCGACCGCGATTGCGCGAGAGAGTTCACTGACTCGGAGAGAATGCCCGGATGTGTAAGGATCGCGGGCCTCGATTGCCTTGACCATAACCTGCAGAAGTTCCTGACCGCTGTCTTCCAACTGATGATACAGGCCGTACACATGGCGCACAGCCACAATAGGTACGATGACGCCGATGAGGCCTATTGATCCGAATCCGACCCAGTTGTCGAATCTCGTGTAGAGCCACGCCACTAGAACCGCGATTACACTCGCGGCGAGATCGTAGACTAGGACGCCTCTGGTGTTAAGGTTCCAGACCTCCCTGAAGGCGCGGGCGGAACTCAGGACGATCGCGGTGTTAACAGCAGTGGCGTTTAGTACGAAATACACCGTTGCAAAAACGAAAAACAAACCAAGATCACGCTGGGCGGCTTCGGATGCAAAAAGGCCAGCGCCGCTCAAATAAGCTGGAGGGAATTGGCCACCTAGCGCTTGGTAAGCCAAGGAAGCCGCGGAAACAGCGACGATGCGTTGTGAGACATTGAACAGAAGCTTGATCGGCGGGTTTGCCCGCATGATCTCGCCAACAAGGGTCGACACCGCTGCGACGAGTGCACCCCACCAGCCGCCGAAAAGTACAGCGGCGGCCATGTGCATGATGAATGATGTCGTCCCTCTGGCGCCTAGCCGTAGCTGAGTACCAAAACTCTCAAGCAGGCTTGCGACAAAGACAAAAGTCGCAAAAGGCCACCAGCCAGGAAACGGGAGGCTAAGATCCAAAACCGCCGCCCCGGCTACAGCCGCTAGGACGGCGATTAGTCCGACGAAGACATGAATTCTGTCGACGCGTACCATGAGAGAACCAGGTTTGGGGATACCGGTCAGAGCCACGTTTAGTTCCAGGTCGTCCCTTCGAACTTGAACAATCCAGCGAAGAGATACGCGACCGCTGTGACCCAACTGGATT
>CAWEWK010000017.1:0-36982 GCA_963812755.1 uncultured Gemmatimonadales bacterium
GCTGGATGATGTCCGCCGGAAGGTGCAGTACGACCTGGAGTACATCCGCCGCAGGAGCCTATGGGAGGATGTGCGGATCATGCTCAAGACTATCCCCGTCATTCTGCTGCGCCGCGGCGGCTGGTGAGCCGAAGAATGACCGGCTGAACGCCTAAAGGGCCGCGGTTTGCACCGCGGCCCTTTCGACTAACCCCCGGCACTGCGAGACTCACCGGTTGGTGCTCACCCTTTGCAGCTCTTGGTACTACGACTCTGGGCCTTCTTGCGCAAAACGTCCATCGCGCTCTTCATGCCCGTGGTACTGAGGGCGCTTATCCCATACTGCCAGCTGACGAACGCGCAAGGATAGCTGCTGCCGAGCAGCGTAGAGCCCCAGCTCTGCACTTGGGATGCAGACATGGTCCCGTTGTTGAGTCCGCCGTGGGGGATGTTGAGTCCGACCACAAGCGCCAGCCCCATCTTCTGGGCAGAGGATACGTTCTTTGCTATGTAATCGTTGACACTGCCCTTGCGGTAGAGATACTGGGCCCACGCGGCATCAAGGTAAATGTACTTGCCGCTCCACTGGATCAGGTACGGCTCGGCCCGAACGATGGTCGCCATGCCGGGCCAGATCTGCTTGCTGTACTTCGCCATCGCCTCCAGGGTCGACCCTCCCACTGGCTGGCCGTTGAAGTTGTGCGCGTCATACGGCTCGTCGATCAGGTAGTGCCCGACGATGGTGCCGTCGCTGATGTAGGAGGAGAAGTTGACATTCCGGAAGCGATCGACTCGTGCCTTCCACTTGGTAAAGCTGAAGTGGCCGCTGGCATCAAGGTAGTACTTCTGAGAACCGGTCAGGCTCAGCATGATCTTGCCGCCGCGCGCCTTGATGGCCGCGAGGTCTTCCTTGAGGTTCCACGTGGAGGCGACCCGAATGGCGCCATTGTACCGGCTGCCGTAATCGCTGGTCGGCAGGTGGAACAAGCCCATCGGGATGCCACCGGCGAAGGAGATGGACGCGACGGTGGGGTCGGTCGCTGCAACTGGGTCCTCATCCTGCGAGTCGGCATCTGACGACGTAGGTAGGGTGCTTGCTGGGTCCAGGGAGTCGGTAGAGTTGCATGCGGCAGCGGTGAGAATAGCTGTCAGGAACACGGGCGCTCGAAGCCGAGCCATGCGGCGGGCCAACTTGAAAGAGTGAGTCACGTGCGGGTTTCCCTCTCACGGTGGTTTGGTTAAGACACACTGGTTGCGTCAGGCCCGAGGGGCCATCGCTTGGCACGGCCAAGCGGCGGCTCGTCGTGGATGAGTCCGGACGCAGGGGCGCAAGGCAGGATCTCTGCCCTGTCCTATGTGTTTGGTGTGATTGGGGGTCCGCTGGGACTAGTGGGACTAGTCGCTCAGGGCGCGATGGAATGAGCACTGGGTAGTGTCATCTCGTTATCGGAGGCTCGCGCCGGACACATTATCTGTGATCCGGGTCACCTTTGTCAAGGCCCTGCCCCAACCCTGAGCCGATCGCGCAATGATCGGCACTCTCCAACGGGCCTCCCGATCCGAACCGCGATGGGCCACATTGCCTGGTTGCTCTGGCCCGGCTCGGGACCTCCATGCGATCGAGCGCCGCCGGAGTACCAAGCCAGTCGTAGCACCGCAGTCTGCCGCATCGTGGTCGGTTTGGCCACTTTCCCCCAGTGCTGGGGTATGAGATCGAACCCGGTCCGCCTTACGAGATGGGAGTACTAAATGATCGCTGACGGAGAAAGCGGGACGGTAGCGGGCCCGACCACGCCAGGACGACGCGAGGGGCTGGCCCCCTATGTCCTCCTCGCCGGTGTGATCGTCCTCGCCGCAGCGCTCCGCTTCTGGCGCCTCGGCGACTGGGGCTTCCAGGCAACCGAAATGTTCACGCTGCGAGACTCCCTCCAGCCAAAGCTCTCGAACCCGCGCCCCCTCGGGTATCTCCTCAACCATTACGTGGTCGGCTCCTTCCGGCCGCTCGACGAGTTCGGGCTCAGACTCCTGCCGGCAGTATTCGGGATCCTCGCGGTTCCCGCGTTCTATCTCCTAGGTCGGCGTCTCGTGGGCACCCGAGCGGCGCTGTGTGGCGCCCTGCTGCTGGCCCTGAGCCCGTTGCAGGTCATGTACTCGCAGCTCGCGCGCTACTGGTCGCTCGTGTTCCTGCTCTCGACGATCTACCCGTACGCCCTGTACCTGGGGGTTCGGGAGCGGAACCGGCGCATGCTGGCCCTCGGGGTCGTGAGCGCTGTGCTGGCGGCGCTGGCTCACCCCGCGGCCGTGCTACTGGTTGGGGGGCTCGGACTGTACCTGGTATCCGGCCTACGGGGCGCGGATATCGCGCAGGCATGGGGCTCGAAAGCCGTTCGGCGGGCGGTGGTGCTCGCCGCGGTCCTCACCGCGGTGATCCTGGTGCGCTTCATTCCCGTGCTTCTTGGCTGGATTTCCATGCACGACAGGACTCGGGGATTCGGGCAGTTCCTCCGCCCACCCGCTCCGGCACAGGGGCTGAAGCAGGTCATCTATCTCTCGATCTACGTCGAAAGCCTGACGGTGCCAGTCGTGCTGATCGCGATCGCCGGCATCTACTGGCTCTGGCAAGGCCGGGACCGGTCCCTCGCACGACTGCTGACCAGCCTCGCGGTCTTCCATATCGGTCTTCTCACCCTTCTCTCCCTGCGCACATCGGTCTCTCAGTATTTTCTGCTCCCGGCGGCGCCGGTCTTCTACCTGGGCGCAGGCGTCTTTCTTGACCAGCTCTTCCGGATGGAATCCCCGTGGCGTCCTCGCTGGCTGCTGCCAGCGATCATGCTGGCGATCTGCATCGCCGCCGGTGCGCCGACGCTCCTCTCTGATGCGCGCGACGGCCGGCGGTACGATTTCCGGCGTAGCGCGCACTGGATCGCGAGCCGCCTCGCGCCGACGGACATCGTCGTCAGCGACCAACCCATGGTCACGGCGCACTACCTTCCCCAGCACCCGGTCCGCCACCTCCGTAAGGATCTCGGCTCGCTGAAGGACGCGATGGGCGAGCTGCGCCAGGTCGGACGAGGGGGCGCGCTGTGGATCGTGGCGCCCGCCCCGTCACACGCCTACCGGCCGAACCTGAAAGAGGGTGGGATAATCGGCTGGATCTATGAGAACTGTCGGTTGCGCAACACCATCGGGGTAGGCCGAATCGACTTCAGGCAGGACTATCTCCAGATCTGGCACTGTCCCTCGGCGGTGCCCGGCGTGCCCCCGCCGGCCCGCTGACGAGGCGGCGAGCTCGGCCTTACCACGCTCAGGCCGACAGCGATGGCGCCGGCAGGAGCCCGTTCCGCGAGAGCACCTCCCGATACAGCTCCTCCCAGCGCTCCAGCGCCCGGCTCAGGCCGTAATGGGTCCGGATGTATTCAGACCCCCGATCGCCAAGCGCGCGGCGTTCGGCGTCAGACAATCCCATCAAGCGGAGCATCGCCTCGCCCAGAGCCTCGTGGTCGCGAGGCGGCACGAGGAAGCCACTCTCCTCGTCTCTCACGACCTCGGGATTCCCGCCCACTTGCGTGGCAACGATCGGCAGGCCTGCCGCCGCGGCCTCGAGGAGCACGATCGGCATGCCCTCCCAGGCCGATGACATCACGTACCCGTCCGCGGCACTCATGACCTCGGGGATGTCCCGTCGGACGCCGAGAAAGCGCACGCTGCTGGCGAGTCCCAGCGCCCGGGTGAGCGCCTCGGTCTCCCCCTGGAGCGATCCACGGCCCACTACCAGCAGCAGCGCCTCGGGGTAGCGCTCATGGACCCTCGCGAACGCGTGGAGCATGTTGGGATAGTCCTTGGCGACCTCGAACCGTCCGACCGCCAGCCACGCGAATTGTCCCTCGATTCCCAGGCTTCGCCGTGCGGACTCCCTGGTCCCTGGGGGCACGCTTCGGAAGCGGTCGGTGTCCACGGCATTGGGAAAGACTCTGAGCAATTCTTTGGGGATGATACGCTCCGCGATGAATCGATCGGCGGCGACCTGGCTGACGATGGTCATCTGGTCGACCAGGCCATTGCTCAGCCGATACGCGGCCATGCGGAGGCGGCCGCCGTCGTAGATGCTGTGGATAGTCGAAACCAGGGCGGGCACCGGCGCGATGAGCTTCACCGCCCGGGCCATGAGGTTGGCATGGACCATATGGCTGTGGAGCACATCCGGCCGCCAGGCCCGCACCAGCCGGGCCAGGCGGACCAGTCCGCGTGGATCGGGAACACCCCGCCGCATTTCCAGGGACTCCGTGGCGATGCCCAGCCGTCGCGCCTCGAGCCCCATCGGACCCAGCGGTGTGAGTGAGACAATCATCACCTCGTGCCCCCGGGCTCGCAGGCCATTGACGATCGTGAGCAGCTGCTGGTCAGCTCCCCCCATCCCCATGATCGTCGAGAGGAAGAGGACCCTCATACATCGCGTTCCTGCGACCCGCCGAGTCCCCTGCGCAACCACCGCTTCAGCCCAACGGGAAGATGGGCGTAGGCGTGCCGGGCCCACGAATAGACATACATCCAGCTGGGGAGTCCGAGCTCACGCACGATCTGCGCCTGCACCCGTGCGAGATCCCGCTGCCGATCAGCGTACTTGAGGGTGCGGTGGAAGAAGCTACTGTCGTGAACGAAGTGCTCGCCCAGCATTTCAGGAACGTTGGCGAAACGCCATCCCAGCTTCCCCACGCGCGCGTAGAATCGCAGGTCGATGAGGTTATTCGCCAACGGATAGCCACCGGCCTCGACCCAGGCTTGCCGGCGAAAAGTCGCGACGGTGTGGGCGATAGGGATGTATTTCGCCATGGCCGCCAGAATGGTGTCGTGCTCGGTGGGGGGCATGCGCACATATCGCTCGCCGCGGCGCTCGTCCACCAAGAGGTAGTACCCGCCGACGATGCCCACGTCCGGGTGGGCATCGAGCAGCGCCACCTGGAGCCGCAAGCGCTCGGGATAGCTGCAGTCGTCGAAATCCTGCCGGGCGATGTACTCGCCCTCGGCCTGAGCCACGCCGAAGTTGTACGCGGCCGCGGCGCCCAGACGTCCCGGGGCGAATACGCGGATGCGTGGATCGCGTGCGGCCAGGTCGTGCAATCGCTCGAGGCTGCGATCGGTCGACCCGTCGTCGACGATGATGAACTCGAAGTCGTCGAAGGTCTGCGCCAGAATCCCCGGAATTGCCCGGTCGAAATACGGCTCGCCGTTGTACACCGTGCTGACGACGCTCACTCTGGGAGTCATGCAATGGCGTCCTGGTCGGCGCCCGGGGTGGGGAGCGGCTCCAGACGTCTTGCTGCCGCTCGAGGGCGGAGTGCGGGCCTGATCCGGGCCGAATCTAACGGGCGGACCACTTCGCCCGCGGCGGACAACCACGCCTGGGACAGACCCAGCAGTGCCGCCAGGATGAACCAGAGCGGCTTGCGTTGCTCCCAGGTTAGCGGGAAAATCGCGATCGCCAACGTGGCCAGGAGCGTCAGCGCGAATCGTCGCTCGGGCTTCGGGAGAGTCAGGATCGCCCGGCACACGGCCACGAACATCATCAGGTAGAAGCTCAACCCCAGAATTCCCTGTTCCACCAGCACGGAAAGGTAGGTGTTGTGGGCGACCTTGCTGAGGGATCCCAACTCGGGAGAGACGGCCCGGATGAAGCCGCTCGTACCGTAGCCCACCAGCGGGCGGCGCTCGAAGGCGTGGAACCCCGCCTTCCACAGCCTGAAGCGCCCTCCGAATCTGGCGTCCGTCACTTCCTGGCTGGTGCTCCCTAGGCGCTCCACAATCGTGTCCGGGACGTACACTGCCGCGAGCCCAAAGGCACCAGCGAGCATGACTACGGCTGTAACCAGCCGCCCCGGAGTCAGCCGGTCCATCATGAGGGGCACGATCAGCAACGCGACGATCGTCGTCAGCAAGCCCCCGCGGGACCCCGTGAGGCCGATCGCCAGCACGCCGACGGGCAGATACACACGGCAGATCCATCGTATCAGCGCGTGGCGGTGCCGCATCCCGAGATACCACGCCATCGGCAGAGCGAGCGCGAGCGTCATCGCCAGGTCGTTGGGGTCAGTGCCTCCCGCGGTGAAGCGGCGCAGTGCGCCCGCCTCCCTGCGATACAACAGGAGCGTGTTGAACGCCGCGACATACGCGCCGAGCACGTACGCCACCAGCAGTCCGAGAAGCCGCGGCCAGGACCGGGCGACCTCCCAGATCATCCATACCACGAGACCAAGCTGCACGAAGGTCCAAAATTTGACCGGGAGCACTGGCGCGTTACTGAAGAGGAAGAGGTCGAGCCCTGCCCACATCAGAAAGAGCAGCATGGCGATGTGGAACAGGTGCAGTCGCCGGAACTGGCCGGTGATCGCGACCGTAACCAGCACGAGGACCAGGGCCATCGCACCGGTGAGGCGCGCGACAACAGCAACTCGATTGACCGCGCCGACCACTTCCCATGGCAACGAGAAGATGAATATCCAGAGCATGGCATACGCGATGGAGCTCATCCACACGCCTCGATCAAATGCAGGTAGTGATCGACCGCGGCGTCCCTGGTAAACGGCGCGAGCGCGGCCTCGGGAGCCTGGTCGGCCGGCCGGTCGAGAGCATCGAGCATGGCCGCGGCGAGTGCTGCGGCATCGCCCACCGGTACCAGCGCGCCGAGCCGTCCGTCTTGGAGGATTTCCCGGGGGCCGCTCGGGCAGTCGGTGGATACTGACGGGGGTTCCCACCGCCAGCGCCTCGATCAGCACGGTCGGGAGGCCCTCCCACGCGGAGGACAGCACGAACAGTGCCGAGGCAGCCATGTACGTCACGGCGTTCGTCTTGAAGCCGGGGAGCGCTACATCGCTTGCGATGCCGAGCTCGGCGGCCAGCGCTTCCAGCCGAGGGCGGTCCTCTCCTTCCCCAAGGATAATCAGGCGCGCAGGCCGCTTCCGGCGGACCTGGGCAAAGGCTCGGATCAGAGTCGGGAAGTCCTTTTGCCGGGTGAGACGGCCAACACCGAGGATCACGGGAGGGTCCCCCGAGGTCAGCCACGAATGATCTGCCGCCTGCCGGGCGAGCGCCATGACCGGGGGGGTGATTACCGGATTGTAGATCACCTCGATTTTGTCGCGGGGTAGTCCCGCCGTGCGCGCCAAGTCGTCGGCCGCACCCCGCGACACGGCGACCACGCACGAGGCCCAGGGATATAGGGTGCGCGCCAGGGCGGGCCAGAGGCGCCTTAACCACGCGGCCTGCTGCGGGGCCGATTCGGACATCGTGTTGTGCACCGTGGCGATCACCGGCGTGGCCACCCGGGCCAGCCTCGCAGCCAGCACCGCGATCACGTTGGCGTGGGTGAGCGAGGAGACCAGAGCTCTGGGGCGCTCACGTCGCAGGTAGCCGACCAGCGGACCCAAGCTCAGAAGCACGCGGCCAGCGCGAAGGTCCACCACCCGAACTGACGGCGGCAGGTGGTCGAGAAACGTCCCTTCGGCGGCGGCCAACACGATGTCCACCGACAGTCCTCGCTCCACGATGCCTTGCGCCAGATTTATGACCACCCGCTCGGCCCCGCCACCACGAAGGGAGGGCAGGTAGAAGGCGATGGGGCGGGCCCTCATCGCGATCCCCGCGCCCCCGCGGGACGCAGTCGTGCCAGCAGCAGGGCCCGCAGCGTGTCCCAGGTCCGCACCCCGTGGGTTCCGAGCGCCAGGGTCGGAGCCAGCCACGCTGCCAGCACCGCACTCCCGAGCGCCGCCAGGGTACCGATCGCGAGACCCGCCAATGGTGGCAACCCGAGGGCCCTGGCACCCGCCGTTGCGGCGAGAGTCGCAGCGCCGGTGACCAGGGCAAGCCGGACCGCCGGCAGCTGGACCAGGAAGAACCTCGCCCAGGAAATCTCGACCACGGCCAGGCTGAGCTGGGCCATCAGCAAATAGTTGACAGACAACGCGCAGAACACGCCGACGGCGACGCCGGTCAGCCCCCAGATCTGGCCGATCAGCGCCCCCAGGAACACCAGACCGGCGTACAGTCCCTGCCTCCAGGCTCGGCGGTACACTTTGCCCGTCGCTCTCGACAACGAATCGCTGACCCGATGGCAAGTCCGGAACATCATTCCCAGCACCAGCACCTGAAAGGGTGCGACGATCCCCGACCACCGACTGCCGAAGGCTACGGCCACCAGATCGGGGGCCAGCACCGCGGCCACGATCTCGGCCGGCAGCGTCACCAGCGCGAGCAGCGCCGTCCCCTCCAGATACGCGGTCGCGAGGCGGCGTGGATCGTTCTGGACCCGCGCCATCGTTGGGAAGAGCACTTTGTCGACGACATCGCCCAGGAGCGTCGCGGGCACAGAAACCAATTGAAAGGCCCGGCTGTATTCGCCCAACGGCGCGGCGCCCAACCATCGACCGACGACCAAATTGTCGACCTGGTTCGCGGTGATCATACCCAGGCGGGCGGCGCTCTGTCCCACCCCGTATTCCATGAGCTCGATGAAGCTGGACCACGTCGGGCGAGCTCGCAGGAAGGGCGGCGCGGCGCGCAACAGGATGACGGTGCGAAGGACGGCCTGGGTGAGCTGGGCCACGACGAGGGCCCAGACCCCCCATCCGAGAACGGCAAGCACCACGCCGACCGCGCCGTAGCCCAACCCGTACGTCAGCACATTGCGGTTGGCGAGGAAACGAAAGCGCAGCTCCCGCTGCAGGAGGCTTTCCGGAACGGTCCCGATGCCGGCGAGCGGAAAGAGCAACCCGAGCACACGAACAACGGGTACCAGATGATCCATGCGAAAGAACTGCGCGATGAGCGGCGCCACCCCCCAGACCGCGCCAGCCATCAGAATTCCGAAGCCGGTCGACGCGACGAACGCCGTACTGAGATGGCGAGGCTCGAGCGTTGAACGCTGTACTACGGCTGGGCCCAGGCCGAGCTGCGAGAAGTTGAGCGACACACCGACGACGACCAGCCCGGCGCTCACCAACCCGAAATCCGCAGGGGTAAGCAGACGCGTCAAGAGAATAAGCACCACCACCTTCAACCCGGCGGTGGCCCCGCTTCCCCACGCTACCCACCCCATGCCGGCCACGGCATGGTGCCTCAGACTGCGGGAGGATTCCACTATGTGGCTCCGGGGGTGCGACAAGTCATTAACTGGTTGGTGCCGTTTAACTTAGCTTGTTGACATCTGGCGGGTCTATGAACCCGGCTGAATGGCAGGGCCCGCGCGCCTGAGTTGCCACGTGGGTCCGGATGAGGAGGCGAGCCCGCAACGGCGTTTTGGTCCGGTGCCTCGCAGTTCCGGCATCGTTCCGTTCGGCCGAAGCATAAAGCCATTTTGCGGAAAGACACCCCGCCCCTCGGCGAGCACGATTTGTGCCTTGTTGGGGCGGCCGGGTACGTCCGCGGGTTGCAACCGACCGGTCGGTCCCGGTGTGGGGATTGGCCGATACGGGCGCTCCTCGCAGGCGATAAAGCAACCTACCACAACAGGATGGAAGAGCCCACCGGCTGAGCTGCCGGCGGCAGTGGGCCGGTCTGTGGCGGAGACGCTGCAGCGGTCGTCGCCAGTACCAGATCGGGATATTATCCTCTCAGCTAGCAGTGCTGAACAGCGACCAGGGAGAACGCCACGTTGGCTGCCAAACCGAACTTCTTCATTGTGGGCGCGCCCAAGTGCGGGACGACGGCTCTACACCACTATCTCCGGCCCCATCCGAACGTCTTCATGCCCAGAGTGAAGGAGCCGCACTACTTCGCGACGGACCTCGGCACCTACCGGAAGGTCAAGACGATGGAGGACTACGCCCGTATGTTCGCGGGCACCACCGAGGCGCACCTGCGAGTGGGCGAGGCATCGGTCTATTATCTCCGCTCGTCGGTGGCGATCCCCGCCATTCGTGCCTTCAATCCGGACGCGAAGATCATCGCCGTGTTCCGCAATCCGGTGGACGCGGTGTACGCGCTGCACTCCCAGCTGCTCCTCTGGTCCGAAGAAACGGTGGCCGATTTCGAGATGGCGTGGCGGCTACAGGAGCGGCGCCGGCAGGGGATCGATCTGCCGACATGCCGCAGTCCCCTGTTGATTCAGTACGCGGAGGTCGTGCAATTCGGCACCCAGACCCGGCGGCTGCTCGCGTTGTTCCCTCGGGAGCAGGTCAAGCTGATTCTGTTCGATGATCTCGCCGCCGCGCCCCAGAAAGTCTATGACGAAGTCATCGAGTTCCTGGGCATTCCGCACGACAACCGAACTCACTTCCCGCGCATCAATGAGAACCGACGCGTGCGACTGCTGTGGTTGAAGCACCTCATCCGCAAGCCACCGCCGCTGCTGCGCCAGACCTACGGGGGCCTGAAACGCATTATCGGGGCCAAGCCACTGGACTCGCTCAAGCGGGAGGTCGTGACCAGAAATACCCTCAGGCAGCCGCGTCCGCCGCTGGCGCCGGCGTTTCGGGCCGAGTTGGTCGAGGCGCTCCGCGGCGAGGTCGCCCTGCTCTCCGAGCTGTTGGGCCGGGACCTGAGCCACTGGAGATAGCTGCGACGGCCGGCGGTCAGGTGGGCTCTTGAGCACCTGCACTCCCTTGCCGAGCGGAGCGCGGGTCATGCATGGGCCATACCGATCGGCGAGAAAATGCGCAGTGTTCCCCGCCGGCCTCGCCGGCCCGACTCCGATCTGAGAGCGGTCAACCGGTCGGTCATCGCCCCGCGGCCGGGGGAGCCTTCTGGCCGGGGTGAGAGGGGTCATAGCCGTAGCGAACCAGATCCTCGCGCAGGATCTCGTCGAGGATACACTGCTGCGCCTCGGTCAGCCCTTCTCGCCAGCGTTCATTCGCGTTCTTGATCGGGGTCGCTGCGAGCTGCCGCTCGAACTCCTGGGAGTTGGGGAGGTCCGCGAACTGGAGCACGCGCCGGGTGGTCTCCAGCGGCTGCGCGCAGTATGTCTCGTACTTGATCTCCAGGAACCGGTTCCCATCCACCGATCGCCGCGCCGCATCCATGGCCCGCATCTGGATGCGCCACTCGAGGCCTGCGAGGGCCACGAAGGACCGGTCGTGGCGCTCCCAGATCGCCTGATCCTCGGGGGAAAGCAGACCTGCCCGCCAGCCCTGCGGCCCATGCCAGCCACCCCAGAAGCTGACGTGCAGCAGAGAGCTGGCCACGGCGCGGCCATCGCGGACCAGGTGAATGAAGCGGGCGTCCTCGAACATCTCGTTGAGGTAACCGACACGTGGCCACCCGGTGACCTTTAGTAACAATCGGTTGCGGCGCGACGTCAGCATGGATTCCATGACCGCGCGAACCTGGTGCTTGACGCGAAGCGTCAGGTCCGTATGGACCAGATCGCGGCAGGGCTCGGAGAAGCCGTAGGCATACTTATCCCAGAACCGGTAGCATTCGCCCGGCTGGATCTTCCGGCCCAGAAGCCGGCGTAGCATGGGGTTGCCCATCGCGGTGACGGCACGCCGGTTCCAGGCCGGTCGAGTCGGGTAGCGGTTGAAGAACCCCGCGAGCCACATGACGTGGGGATGCTTGGCGAGCTGCCGGTGAAACACGGTCGAGCCGCAGCGTCCCGTGCCCACGATGATGATCGGCTTGGCAAGTTTTGTCATCGGCCTGTTCGCCACCCCGGTTGGCTTCGATGCGATTGGAAGGCGGCGTGGGGCTCCACTCCATCTCCTCTCCGCGGCCTTCGCCTCACGAAAGCACGATCGATGCCCTCGCCGAAACGATCGGCTCCAGGTAACCCGCCATCCGCACCGCCGCGATCACGACCGGTTCTAGCCTAGGGCATGGCTGGTGGGACCCGGTGATTCGAGGGATGACCTCCAGTTGAGCACTGTCGAGATCGTTCTGCCACGACCGGTCTTCACGAATCTCGCCGAGCGCACTCAGACGCATCGGGCTCCCGACGACGATTCGTTGGTACACGTTGACCGGATCGCCGAGGGACCAGGTCCGCGCGGCGACATGGCTCCAGAACTCGCACTCGGGGTACAGCTTGGGTCCACGGGCCTCGTGCCCGCGGGCGCTGGCGGAGTTGTCCCGTAGGAGCCGTGTCCCAGGCTTTTAACCTCCACGCAGAACGTCAGTTGGGTCAGGTGCAACATCTGGCACCACCCGGGTTGCCAACAGGCACGCGCTCCCCCGGTCCAGCACTGGGGCGTCGCCGCCACACCGATTCTCGCCACGGAAGGTAAATGTAACGGCTGCGGGATGAAGGGCCCCCCAACGGTGCTCGGGTGGCGAAAAAGAACCGACCGGAGTCGGCGGATGCCCTCCGGTCGGTCGTTGGACTCGTCAGTCGACAGGGTGGCGTTCGCTTCCCCAGATTTCGTGCTATGGCCATCTACAGGACTTCCGAGGAATCCACTTGAGACTATCAGCAATCGCTGCGAACGATGCCTGGTTGGGCGTTCGCCATGAACGAGTCGTCATCTCGCCACATCAACAGGGCACACCCGGCCGGGCCTAGAACCAGCCCGAACTGCTTCACCTGGGCCGCTGTCATCCTGCAATTCGGGGCTGTACGTGCCCGAGCCACCGGTGCCGGTGCAGTCCCAAGTCCCGTCCCGATCCGGATCGCCGCCGTCCAGGATGTTTAGGCTGAACGCAGCGACAGGGCAATGGGCTAGAACCTCGTCAGCGACGCTTGCATGGCACGTCCGGATGTTGCGCGGCGAGATTCAGCACATAGTCCCAGGCACTCCGCATCCCGGTCTCAGCCAGCGTGGTGGAGGAGTAGGTCCAGCCGAGGAGCGCACAGTTGGCCGGGTACTCGGCCGCCATGCCCATGAACGTGCGGATCTGCGTAGGGGTACACGCGGGGGCGTCCCCGTTGCAGTGCTTCACGTTCACCCCCATCGCCAGCGCGATCCCGAGCGAGTTCGCAATGCCGGCGTGCTTGTCGAAGTAGGTCCGCGCGTCACCCTTACCGGTGTGATACTGGGCCCACGCATAGTCGATCAGCCCGGCCAGCGTCGGGGACGACTGCACCCAGGCGGGCTCCACCCGGACCCCGATACGAAGGCCGGGAATCTTCTGCCGGATGTAGCTAGCCCAGGACGCGATCTCGGACTGGGTGACCTTCACCCCGCCCCAGCAGTCGGCGCACCCGTAGTCATCCGCCAGGTTGAACCCGATGATCCAGCGGTCATACTTCCTGAGCGTGTCGGGCACCAGCACCTTGGCCATCCGGTCGGTGAACGCCTTCGCGCTGTCGAGCGAGAACGGGCTATGCTTGGTGCCGCCCACCGTGATGTACGGCCGGAGCGGCACGATCACGAGGCGCACGTTGCATTTCCGGGCCGACTGGAGGTAGCCGAGCAGGGATGAGGTCGCAATCGGCTGGGCGATCCCCGTCATGCCCATCGTGTTACAGTAGGACTCCGAGGGGTAGTTCCAGAACCCGGCTGCGAGGCTCGGCCAAGTGCCACTCACCGTAGTGGCGACACTCACCACCGCAGTGTCCGCCATTCCATTCGAAGTCGCGACGATCCGGTAGGTGCCTGCGCTCTGCCCCGCGGTATAGAGACCGGTGGAGCTGATGGTACCGCCGGTGGCGGTGAAGGATGCCGTGACCGCGACACTGTCGCCCGCCGAGTCGTGCCCGTAGGCCTTGAACTGCTTGGACGTACCCGTGGTGAGCGAAGTGCTGGTCGGGGAGACGATCACCCTGGCGAGCGTCGGTGCCGGCTCATTGATATTGATGGTGATGGAAGCCGTGTCGGCCAGGGTGCCGGAGGTGGTGGTGGCAATGACCCGGTACGAGCCGCCGGCCCGACCGGCGGTGTAGACGCCCGAGGGGTCTACATCGCCACCGGTCGCGGACCACACGACGCCGACCGGTGTAGTGGAGCCGTCGCGGAGGTAGCCGGTCGCAGTAAAGGTGCGCGTGGCTCCAGTGTCGAGCGTGGAGCTTCCAGGACTGATCGCAATGCGAACCAGGTTCTCCGGCGGGGGGACGACAACCACCACCGAGGTATCCTTGTGCTTGTTGCCACGACCCAGGCCGAAGACCTTGAAGACCCCAATCCTCGACGACGAAAACCTGCCGTCCGGACTGATGCTGCCGCCGCTCGTCTCCCAGTCAATAGTGGTCGGGACGGGCCGGCCCCGTGCGTTGAGAGCCAACACGCGGAACCGCACCGGCTGATTGGTTTCGATGGTGACCGAGCGAGGGAGGACTTGGATTGACGTTGGGTTGGCGGGAGAACGGGTCTGGCCACCCTCCGGGGCGGTGAGGTCCTTTGCGCAAGCTGCCAGGAGCGCGAGAATGGTGAGCACCATCAAGTGTCGCAGGATCGCCAGCCTGCGGGCAAGCTTGAACGTGTACGTCATCTCTTGTGGCCTCTTGGAGCTTTCTACTGCGCTGGACCCAACCCTCCCCGGAGGTTCCCCCACCACCCTTGGGCTGGAACCATATATCGGGTGGTTTGGGGGCGGTTTCAATATTTAAATTGTTGACACTAACCGGATAGTGCGGCTGGATGCCTCAGCGTATCATATTGCAAGACCGACTGATGAGTCGCTGCAGACAATATGTTTGTAACAAAAATTCTTATACACCTCCACATTCTTTTACACCCGCTCGCTGTAGGTTAACGACTCCGGGCCCAGCTCTACACGGGGTAAAGGCAACCTTCTTGCGTGTCGTCCGAGGCTCCATCCGAGCCGCGAACCACTTCATAGGCCAGAGGGTCCACGGCTATACTGCGTCGGCACTGGAGCGACGGCCAAGCGGCGAGGGAGCCAACCGATGAAACCACGCGTGCTTTACGTCCTGGGCTACGGCCGCTCGGGCTCGACTGTGCTTGGAATGGCGCTCGGGCAGCATCCCGGTATCGTCAACCTCGGCGAGATCTCGGCACTTCGGAGATTCGTACCCGGCCCGACCTACCGTCCGCCGCGCGCCTGCGGTTGTCTCCAGCAACTTGACCAGTGCCCCTACTGGAGAGGCGTCGCCCGACGGTTGGGCTCAATGGAGATGCTCGCTCGGACTAACGTCTCCTTTTCGCCGACCTTGGGTTGGCGTCGCTACGCGCCATGGCTCCCCGAGCCGAGCGGCGAACTGCCGCGATGGGCGGACGCAGCTGCCAATCTGTACCGCGCAGCGATCGAGGAGGCCAATGCTGCGGTCGCGGTCGATACCTCGAAGGGGACGGCCCGCGCCTGGTGGTTATGGAGGTCCGGCGCGGTCGATCTTAAGTTCATTTGGCTGACCCGCCGGCTTGAGGATGTGATCCGCTCGCAGCTCAAGCATGGCCGCTCATCGCTTAAAACGGCGCTTTCCTGGCGGCTCTCCCAGCGTCAATCGGCTCAGATGGCGCGTCAGGTCGAGGGCACCGGCGCTCGGGTGCCACGTATCACCTATGAGGGCTTCACCGAGCAGCCGCGAATGGTGCTGTCGGAAATCCTCGAACACGCGGGGCTGCCGTGGGATGAGGCAGTGCTGACACCGCGCCCCGACCATGAGATCGGTGGCGATCATGTTGTCAAGCACGGAGGCCGGCACACTATCGAGTCATCGACCGGTACGCGACCTCCCCTGCCCCTCAAGGCCCGGCTCGCACTGAGGTTGTTGAACAACCGTCCGGCCGGACCGATGGTTTAGGCCCCCAATTACCCGAACGCCCTATCCGGAGTAACAAGCCAGGAATGGGGCAATTATTCGTCGCCGTACCCGCCGGCCATCTGGCCATTTCGGCCGGCTGCCCGCAACGCCGCGGGCGGGAGCTGCGCCGTCCCGCGTCGGTTGCGGCCCTCACGCAAATACCAGCCGACTGTCCGCTCGATGCCCTCCAGCAGCGGCACCGGCGGTTCGAATCCGGCTTGCCGCACCTTGTCCGCCTCAAACTTGGTCTGCGCGCACATCTTGCGGATGCGCGCGGTGGAGATCGCGAGATTGCGTCCCGTCAGCTTGGCAGCAAGATCAAAGGGCCACGAGGCGCCCACCGCGATCGACTCCGGAATCGACCAACTCGGCATCCGCCGCCCCAGGGCGTCATAGATCTGAGCCAACAACGATCGGGTTTCCAGATCTGGCTTGTCCACGTAGTTATAGACCTCGAACGGGGCTGCCGCGGGACGGTTCCACAGGTAGAGCGCGGCGGGGACGATATTTTCCACGTACGAGAGACTCTTGATATTCCTGCCGCTCGCGACCCGGAGAAACAACCCCGAGTCGACCTGGCGAATCAATGAGTACATGTTGGCGAAGTTGCGGGGGCCGAAGATGACGGTCGGACGAATCACCAGGCAGCGGCGACCCGGCCCCGATTCGGTCCAGGCCTTGAACACCCGCTCAGCCGCCAGCTTCGACTGGCCATAGGGAGAGATCGGGCGGGTGTCCGCGTCCTCGTGCCGGGGCTCCGGCGTAGCGCCATAGACCGCCACCGTCGAGAAAAAACAGATACTGCGAATGTCCAGGTCCTCGGCTGCCGCACAGAGCACTCTGGCGCCTTGCTCGTTCACCGAGAAATAGGTGTCGGGGGCGATTCCGAAGTCGTGGTGGGCCGCTGCCAGGTGGAGAATCGCATGGGCACCGCGGAGTGCCTCCCCCAGAGCACGGGGGTCCCGGACATCGCCCACAATGACGCGCGCGGTTTCCGGGTCCCAGCTGGGCGGCACCAGGTCGAGGATTGTGATCGAATGGCCCGCATCCAGCAGGGCCCGGTGGAAATAGCGCCCCAGAAAGCCAGAGCCGCCGGTCACCAGCAGGTTCACGTCTCGGCCTCCACCGACTTCGGCAGGTCGCCCGCAAGTCCGCGATGCCCTCGGGCGGCTATCAGCTCTTCATAGGCTCTCGCGATCTCGCGCACCATGGTCTCGGCAGCCCACGTCTCGCACACCAGGGCCCGGCCGGCCTCCCCCATGGCCCACGCCCGGCGGGGGTCGGACAGCAGCGCCACCACCCGCTCCGACATACCGGGCACGTCCCCCACAGGGACCACCCACCCGTTCACGCCCTCCTTCACCACCTCGTGCGCACCCTCCACCGCGAAGGTCACGGCCGGCACGCCGCAGGCGGCAGCCTGGACCAGAACCCGGGGCAGCCCCTCCCAGAGCGAGGTCAACACGGCCACGTCCAGGACCGCAAGGGCGTCCGCGATGTCGTGGCGGAAGCCGGGGAAATGCACCCGGCCCTTGAGCCCGCGCCGCTCGACCTCGGCGAGAAGGGCGGCGTGCTGTTCCCCAGCGCCGAGACCCACGAAATGGGTCGCGGGGATCCGCTGCAGCACGGTCTCGGCCAGGTCGAGGAAGTAGCGGTAGCCCTTGCGCGCCTCCAGACGGGCGACCTTCCCCACCAGAGGTGCGTCGGGCGGCACGCCGAGACTCCGCCGCACCGCGGCGCGGCGCTCCTCCTCCATGGCGGCCGCGGCGGAGAACTCGGAGAGCTCCATGCCCGAGCGGATGAGCTGGTAGCGCTCGGCTCGGCCGATCCCCGCCCCGAGGTAGCGGTCGCGAAGGTCCTCTCCAACGGTGATAATCCGATCGGTAAAGCCGGCGGCCGCCTTTTCCAGTCCCCAGTACAGCAGGTACTCGGCCCGGCCCAGGGCCCCGTGGAAGGTGGAACCATGCAGGGTGTGGATGATCACTGGAGCCGCTGCTCCCCGCGCGGCGAAACGGCCCAGGATACCGGCCTTGGCCGTGTGGGTGTGGACGATGTCGTACCGCCGGTCCCGGATCAGCCGCCGCAGATTCCGCAGCGCGGCCAGGTCCCGCCGGGGTGAGACCTCTCTTACCAGCTCGGGCACCTCAACCACTTCCACTGCAGGGGCCACCTTGGCCACCATCGCAGCCTCGCTTCCGCCGCCGATGGCTAACGTGACCCGGAAGCGGCAACGATCAAGGCCGTTGACGGTGAGCAGGGTGTTCTCGTCCGCGCCGCCCCGGATCAAGCGGGTGTGCACGTGGAGCACCGAAATCGGCGTCGGCGAAGGATCGCTCAAAGGGCGCGGCAGGGCGTGGGCGACCGGCGGGCGACGACCCGCGCCACGCCTGAGCACACGAGGTCGCATTCGAGCCGGATCTGGTCGGGCGCCACCTCCAGGTGTGGGAGGTGATCCAGGCCAAGGACGGTCACTTGGAAAGATAGGCAGGCCACCAGGTCCTCTCGTCCGGTTGCCGGAGAATATCGGGCGCGTCGAAGATACCCCTTCGTCCGGCCCCCCCGGTGAGAATAATAATCCGGGCGGCTGGGAACCCATGAGGCACTATCGCGGCCCGGCACTACTCGGCGGCCGATCTCGGGGCCAGGGGCTCAGTGAATTCGCACGATCTTGGAGATCGAAGGGATCCCGTCGCCGTCCAGGATCGTCACCAGGTAATGCCCGGGTGGGGCCAAGTTGGCGTTGGCCGGCGCTGTAACCGAGAGCCCGCCGCCCGATGGACTGAAGCTGAGACTTTGGAATCGTTGACTCGCATCGAAGGCATGGGTTACCGAGCCTAGACGGATCAGGCTCACTTTCTGGATCTCCGCCCCGTCCGGGGTCTGCAGCTGGAAACTCTGACCGTACGACACCTCACCCGGCGCCGAGGTGATTGTCGGGCGGGCGCCCTTGAAGAGGTAGGCTGGGGAGTAGAACTCGTAGGTCTTCTGAGGCACTCCTCCACCACCCTCCCCGCTGCCGGCGAACAGCACCCGGCCGTCCGGCAGCAGGATCGACGTGGAGTGATAAGTCCGATCCACCGCATTGGCCGGCAGGGTTCGCCACTGACCGCTGGCTGGATTCCACATTTCGGCGGTGTGAACCGCGCCGCTCGCGTTGTTGAAGCCGTCCGCGCTGGTCCCGCCAGCGACGAAGATCTGGCCGTCGGGCAGCAGGGTGGCGTTCATTTGGCGCCGCGCAAACGCCATCGCGCCGGTCATCGACCAGGAGGGCGACGCCTGGTTGAGGTCGATGATCTCAGCCGTGTTCGTCGGCGGCTGTCCGCCGCCGATGTAGATGATCTTCCCCGGCTCGTACATCACCGCCGAGCCGTAGTCCCGGGTGATGCCGAGGACCCGGTTGATCACCGGCTCCCATTTGCCGTTCCCGCTCGGGTCGAAGTACCGGCTGGTCTCCCACTCCCCGGCAAAGAAGGCCTTCCCGTTCGGCGCCACGAAGATCCTGGGATAGTATGGCATCTTCCGGACGGCTCCCTGCCCCGTGAGCCGGCGCCATGCACTGCCAGTCCAGATTTCCGGCGTCTCCGCGTAATTGTGGTTCTGATCGCGCCCACCCAGCACCAGAATCTCTCCGTTGGGAAGCACTGTGGCGGTGGGGTACCAGCGACCCACCAGCATGTCGGGCAGCCGGGTCCAGCTGTTGCCGGCTGGGTCGAAGGTGTTGGCGTCCGGCAAGCCCTTGCCGTCGTCGATGTGCCCTCCGGGTACGAACACCCGCCCATCGGACATGAGGGTGTGACCGCTGCAGAAGAGGTTGGTGGCCGCCGGCACCGTCGTGAAGCTGCTGGGGTCGGCCGGATCCCACAGGTACGGCTGTGTGGTCCGGCTGAACATCAACAGCTTGCCATTGGGCATGAGGGTCACATGAATGGCGACCAGCGGCATGGCAGCGGGCGCCGACCACTGCCCCTGGTCGCCGGCCGGTGGCGCGGTGACCGTGATCGGGGATGAGAGGGCGAAGACGGAGGCGGAGGTGAATCGCAGGACCTGGGCGCCGGTGGCGCCCGACAGGGCCAGGTTGGTAAAGGTGGCCGCGCCCCCCGAGGTCACGGCGGTCTTGCTGCCGTCGAGGGTCCCGCCTCCGGACTCGACGCTCGCGACCACCTGGATCCCATTGATCACGTTCCCCCCGGCATCGCGCACCTCGACCACCGGCTGCTGCGCAAACGGCATCCCGCTGACGCCGGTCGAGGAAGGCTGGGTCAGGATGACGACAGAGGCAGGCTGGACGACGGTATGGTCGAAGGTGACCGGGGAACCCTTGAGGCCGGTGGCGCTCGCCTTGGTGACCATCGTCTGCGCGTTGTTGCCCAGGGTACGGGCGGCGGCGGCATACCCCTCGAGGTCGGTGGTGCTGGTCGTTGGGCTCACGCTGCCGTTGCCGGTCCAGGTCCAGGTCACCTCTACATCGCCCACCGGGTTGCCGAGGTGGTCGGTCACCCGAACCTTGAGCGACTCCGGAAGCACCGACAGGCCCGGCCCGGCCTGGTCCTGTCCGCTGACCAGGAAGATCGTGTCCGCGGCAGCGGCGACGACCGTGGCGGTGAACTGGGCGGTGAGCTGCTCGTCCGGGGCGCCCGCGACATGCGCCATCAGCGAAGCGCCGCCGACCACCGTCGGAACCGTCCAGGTCGTGGCGGCCTGGCCATCGTCCCCCGAGGTAACGGTGTCGGGGGAGACCGAGGCGCCAGGCTCGGTGTTGTCAACCAGGAAGGCGATCCGAGCGCCGGAGACCGGAAGGTTGTCGGCGTCGGTCACCCGCACGGCGATCGGGTTGGCTAGTGGCTCCCCGGCGACGCCGCTCTGACCGTCCCCCGAGACCACGGCGATGGCGGCGACATCCTGATTGCCGGGAGGTGTGGGGCCGTCATCGCTGCAGGTGATGGAGGCGGCGACCGCCAGAGTGAGCGCCGAGACGAGGACTGCGCGAGCGGTGTGGAGCTGCATAAACAGATCTCTCGAGCGCCGAGCCGGCCTGAGGTGGATGCTCCAGCATAATAACCAGGAGGTCGCCGACCGGGAGAGTGCAACATTTCGCACTGCAGTGAAGACACCGCGGGGGCAACGGGACTCTGCCCCGCGTATGAAGCCGCCGCGATCTGCTTGTCGCGGAACTGCTCGGGCGTGAGCCCGTAGCTCGGCACGTGGGGCCCTTCCCACTGCGCCCACGCGACATCCAGATAGCGGTAGGTCTGGTTGGCAAGCAGGGTCGGAGGCGAACGCACCGCGGTTGGCATCGAGGGCCAGATCGACTTGCTATACCGCGCCATCTCCCCGATCTGACTGGCGGTGATCTTTTGCCCGCCCCAGCAGCTGGTGCAGAACGGCTCGTCCACCAGGTAGTGGCCGAACACGGTGCCGGCGGAAACGAAGCTGGCGAAGTTGGTCCCCTCGTAGAGATTAATCCGGCTCTTCCACTTGGTCATGTTGAAAGTGCCGTTGGAATTGGTGTAATAGCTCTTGGAGCCTGCCAGTCCAACGAAGATCCGCATCCCCTCGCTCTTCGCCGAGTTCACCTCGCTGGTGGCCCAACTGGGCCAGAGCGGGAGGAGCTCGGCAGCGGGAGGCTCGGCTTCCGGCGTCGGCTCCGTCACCGGAGCGGTGGTTTCGTCGGCGCTGCAGGCCAGGGCGAGCAGGAGCGTGGCGCAGACCGCGACTCGCAGCCGCGCCGTACGGCGGGCCAACTTGAAGGTGAACGACATGCGTGATCCTCTCGACCGAAAAGTGGACGGGTTCGTTCGCGCGGAGCTGCGAACGAGCTCATACCGCATGTCATCCTGAGGGAGTCGAAGCGAAGGGGGATCTGCCTCCCGGGCTTCGAAGCCGGCGGCCACGAGGCGTGGCTGCGCACCGGACGCTCGGCCGGCGCACCCCTACCCGGAGCGGCCCAACCGACACTCGGATCGCACTACAGCCTCAGACTGCGCGGCCGACGGACGGAGTCGTATCCGCCACTCGGCTGCAGCACCCGACACTCAGGATGACATCGCCTAGTCCCCAGGGATGACTATCCCCCGGACACTCCGGCAACGATGCCTGACACACTGTCAGGAACTGAGAACTGCGGAGGTGGGCTCAAGGGATTGCTTTGTAACGAAACCACGAAAACGCTGTGCAGGTATCGAACAGCGGGCTCAGGAGGGCTGGGCGAAGACCCGGATGTTGGTGGGAGACACGAAAAGCCGTTGGCCTTTGGTGAGCGCCAGGCTATCGAACCGGCCCCGCGGAATGTGGGCCTCGATCGTCCGGCCGCCGTCCACCAGGTCCAGCTCCAGGCGGACCACCGGACCGAACGCGCGGATGTGACGGACCACCGCCTCCAGTGACGAGGCGCTCGAGCGGGACGGTTCCAGCTCCACGTCGTAGGTGCGAACGTAGGCTACCCCGGCCTGATCCCGTGCGTCGGCCCACTCGGGAGCTTCCAGCTCGCTTTCGCCGATGTTCACCCGTCCCTGGTTGATCCGCCCGTGGAAGAGATTGACGTCGCCGAGAAAACCATACACGAACGGGGTCGCGGGATTCTCATACACTTCCTCGGGCGTCCCGCACTGCTCGATTCGCCCCTCGTTCATGATCACTACCCGGTCGGAAACCTCCAACGCCTCTTCCTGATCGTGAGTCACGAAGACACTGGTGACGTGGACCTCCTCGTGCAGCCGGCGAAGCCAGCGGCGCAATTCCTTCCGCACCTTAGCGTCGAGTGCGCCAAACGGCTCGTCCAGCAACAACACCTTGGGCTTGACCGCCAGCGCGCGGGCGAGCGCCACCCGCTGGCGCTGCCCGCCGGACAACTCGGACGGGCGCCGGTCGGCCAATACCTCGAGCTGCACCAGGCGGAGCAAGCCCATCACGGTTTCCCGGATCTCCGCCTCGGGCGGCCGGGCCCACCGGGGCCGGACCCGAAGCCCAAAGGCCACGTTCTCGAAGACGCTCATATGGCGGAACAAGGCGTAGTGCTGGAAAACGAATCCGACCTGCCGCTCCCGCACCGGCTGATCGGTGGCGTCCTCACCATGGAAGTGGATGGTGCCCTGATCGGCCGGTTCCAGCCCGGCAATGATCCGGAGCAGCGTGGTCTTCCCCGAGCCTGACGGACCGAGCAGGGCGACCAGCTCGCCACCGGGAACGTCCAGGCTCACGTCGTCGAGGGCGACAAAGTCGCCGAACGACTTGCGCAGATTGCGGACCTCGATGCTCATGCGGCGATCCTTTCAGGAGTTGCTTCGACCTCGGTACGGTCGGTGGCGGCCTTCCGCTGCTGCCACCCGACCAGGGTCTTGAGGGCCAGGGTTACCAGCGCCAGCAAGCTCAGCACTGACGCCACCGCGAAACTGGCGGCAAAAGCGTACTCGTTGTAAAGAATCTCCACGTGGAGCGGGAGAGTGTTGGTCTCTCCCCGGATGTGGCCGGAGACCACCGACACCGCCCCGAACTCGCCCATTGCTCGCGCGTTGCAAAGAATGAGCCCGTAGAGCAGACCCCACTTGATATTGGGCAGGGTAACCCGGAAGAAAGTCTGCCATCCGCCGGCCCCGAGCACTATCGCGGCCTCCTCTTCCTCGGTTCCCTGCTCTTGCATCAGCGGAATCAGCTCCCGCGCCACGAATGGCGCGGTCACGAAGGCGGTGGCCAGCACCATCCCCGGCACGGCGAAAATGATCTTGATGTCATGATCCAGGAGCCAGGGACCGAACCAGCCGTGGGCGCCGAAGAGCAGCACGAAGATCATCCCCGAGATCACCGGTGAGACGGCGAACGGGAGATCGATCAGGGTGATGAGCAGGTTCTTCCCGGGGAAATCGAACTTGGAGATGCACCACGCCGCGGAGACGCCGAATACCAGGTTGAGCGGCACCGCGATGGAAGCGATCAGCAGGGTCAGCTTCGCCGCGCCCAGTGCGTCGGGTTCCTTGATGGCTTCCCAATACGCCGGAAGTCCCTTGGCGAGCGCCTGGGCAAAGACCAACGCCAGCGGAAGCACCAGGGTCAGGGTCAGGAATACCAGCGCGACGGCGATCAAGGTCCAGCGTACCGCGGCGGACTCGCCGGTGGCGCGGGTGACGGCGCGCGGCGCGGTTGTGGCGGAGCGGAGGACGGCGGTCGCGGCCATGGCTCAGGCCGCGGCGCGGCGCCGTGCCGCCCACTGGAGCAGGTTGATGGTGAGGAGGAGCACGAACGACACCAGCAGCATGACCAGCGCGACCGCGGTGGCGCCGGCGTAGTCGTACTGCTCCAGCTTAGTGATGATGAGCAGCGGCACGATCTCGGTCTTCATCGGCATGTTGCCGGAGATGAACACCACCGAGCCGTACTCCCCGATTGCCCGGGCAAACGCCAAAGCGAAGCCGGTGAGCAGCGCGGGGGCCACCGTGGGAAACACCACCCGGGCAAAGGTCTGCCACCGTTTGGCGCCGAGGCTTGCCGCTGCCTCCTCGACCTCGACCTCGAGATCGTCCAGCACCGGCTGCACCGTGCGAACCACGAACGGCAGGCCGATGAAGATCAAGGCCACCGTGATCCCGAGCCAGGTGTAGGAGACCTTGATGCCGAAGGGATCGAGCCGGCTTCCGATCCAGCCGTTGGGAGAGTAGAGAGTAGTGAGAGCGATGCCGGCCACCGCGGTCGGCAGCGCGAACGGCAGATCTACGATCGCGTCCACCAGCCGCCGCCCGGGAAACCGATAGCGCACCAGCACCCAGGCCACCAGCAGGCCGAAGATGGTGTTGACGAGCGCAGCGACGAAGGATGCCCCGAAGGTCACCCGGTAGGAGGCCATCACCCGGGGATCGGTGACCGTGGCCCAGAAGGCGGACGCCGAGAGGTCCGCGGTCCGGGTGAAGACGGTCGCCAGCGGAACCAGCACCATCAAGCTGAGGTAGGTACAGGTGATCCCCAGCGAGAGGCCGAAGCCGGGCAGTACCCTCCGTGCGCTGCGCATCGTCATCATCGCCCCGGCTGATAGATCTGATCGAACACGGCCCCATCGGCAAAGTGGGTGGCTTGAGCCTTCTTCCACCCGCCGAATACCTCGTCGACCGTGACCAACGTCAGCTTGGGAAACTGGGCCTGGTATTTCGCCGCTACCGAGGCGAGTCGCGGGCGATAGAAGTGCTTCGCCGCGATCTCCTGCCCGGTCTCGGTGTAGAGGTACTCCAGATATGCCTTTGCCACTTCCCGAGTCCCGTGCTTGCCGGCGACCTTATCCACCATTGTCACCGGCGGCTCGGCCAGGATGCTGAGCGATGGGTAGACGACCTCGAACTTGCCGGGCCCCAGCTCCTTGATGGCGAGCAGGGCCTCGTTCTCCCAGGCGATCAGCACGTCGCCGATCCCCCGCTCTACGAAGGTCGTGGTCGACCCCCGGGCGCCGGCATCGAGCACCGGGACGTTCTGGTACAGCTTGGTGACGAACGCCTTCGCCGTCGCGTCGTTGCCACCGGGCTGACGCAGGGCCCAGGCCCACGCGGCCAAGTAGTTCCAGCGCGCGCCACCGGAGGTCTTGGGGTTCGGAGTCACGACCGAGAGTCCGGGTTTGGTCAGGTCAACCCAATCCCGGATGCCCTTGGGGTTTCCCTTGCGGACCAGAAGCACGATCGTCGAGGTGTAGGGCGAGCTGTTGTTGGGCAGCCGGCTCTGCCAGTTAGCGGGCAAGCCCCCTCCCTTCTCGGCGATCTGGTCGATGTCGTAGGCCAGCGCTAGGGTGACCACGTCCGCCTCGAGGCCATCTATCACCGAGCGAGCCTGTTTGCCGGAGCCGCCGTGTGACTGCCGGATGGTGACATCCTGGCCGGTCTTCCCCTTCCAATAAGTGGCGAACTGCTTGTTGAAATCCTCGTACAGCTCACGCGTCGGATCGTAGGACACGTTGAGCAGGGTCGCCCGCTTGGGCGCGCTCTGCGCCACGAGCGGCGCGAGCGGCGCACCGGCGGTCGCGATGAGGACGAACGTGAATGCGAGCGTCTTCATGAGTGCAGCCCCTTGTATGGTCGACCGGCGCATCAGAATGAGGTCTGGAACCGGGTAATCACGGCGTTCTCCGGCTCCCGGTCGCCCGTGGCCGCGCCCCCATCGAACGAGGTACGCTCGTAGTTCACCGCGACTTTGACGGCTCGGGTGAAGTGCCAGTTCACCCCGACACCCCAGGCCTTGGCCTTCCGGGCGCTGGTGGCTGAATTGGCGAAGGTGGGAAAGGACGCTTCGTCCAGGCTCAGTTCTCCGTAGCGGCCAACCAGCTCGACAGCGCCGAATCCGCCT
This sequence comes from uncultured Gemmatimonadales bacterium, assembly GCA_963812755.1. Lineage (GTDB taxonomy): Bacteria > Gemmatimonadota > Gemmatimonadetes > Gemmatimonadales > GWC2-71-9 > CAVVWJ01. The sequence goes on from CAWEWK010000017.1 coordinate 25,913, forward strand.
TCCTTGAGATCAAACGGCTTCTTTGGAGCGGGACTGCGGAAGCCGGCCTTTTCGCCGGTCAGGAAGAACGAGCTTGAGGCCTGCCAGGCAGTGTGCTCCAGCTCCGCCGTATTCGCCCCGACAGTGACCTCGTTCCGGGAGATGACGTATTCGCCAAGGAGGCCGAGCGGACCGGTGTAGAAGTAGCCCTGCGGCGAGATGCGAGTCCGCTTGCCATTGGCGAAAACGTTGTTAGCCGGCGTCGTGGTGCTGCTGTTATAGCGGAAGAAGGTCTGTTGGCCGGGCGTACGATACGACGGGAGCCCGGTTGCTCCGGTGGTCCCCCGCTCGAACCCGGTGCTGCCTCCGACACCCAGGCCCAGACCGCGAAGGCTGCCGGCCTTGAAAGGCTGGACGAAGACCCGCGCCGCGAAGTCCTTCGCGTTGCTCAGGTCGTCACCACCGTTCGCCAGGTCAGGGACGCCGTTGAACACTCCGACCTGATACGCGAACAGGCCTTCCGACACGTCGCCGCCGATCTGGAGGCCGACGTCGCGGCTGGGCACCAGGTTGGTCGGCAGGCCCCGTTCGGCGAAGACGATGTCGGTGGCGGACTGGAGCCGTTCCAGCCCGACCGGTGGCTTGAACTTGCCGGCCCGGACGGTGAACTGGGGCACAAACTTGCCGTCCCAGTAGGCATCGAAGATCGTGGGCGAGGTTCCCCCGAAATCGGGCATGAGGCGGAACTCGAAGTATCTGCCGACGGTGGCCTCGATGATCGGGCGAGCCCGGCGGATCAGCAGGTTATCGGTCGCCGGCACCAGGTCGCTGCTGGGAAAGAAGCGGCCGTCGCTCTGGAAGTAGCCGCGGAAGCGCAAGGTGTACTTGCCGTCGGCGGACTTGATGCTGAAGCCATCCTTGGCGTTCGCCGTCGCCGACTGCTTGTCCTTGGCGGCAGCGGTGGCGCTATCGGCCGCGAGCTCGCGCAACCGCAGGAGAACCCGGATCTGTTGGTCCAGCTCGTCTACCCTGGCAGCGAGCGATTGGGGCACGGTGTCCGTGGTGGAGTCAAAGGGGGCGCCGCCATTCTGCTGTGCCCACACCTGTTGCGCAACCACCACACCCAGAGCCGCCAGCATCATGCTCCTGACCAGGAACCGTAGCCCTGTCATGGAAGGCTCTCCTTAGCCTTGTGGGATGGACTTCCGGTGGTCCGGTCGGTCCCAGATAGCGATCTAACCTCTGTATCGAAGCGGACTTTCTGACTTCTCTCGAGCTGAACTACCCGACCCTCGTGGATTACCAGCTCTACCGACCCAAACCGGATGGTTCTGAGCGCGTCCATCAGTTCGCGCAGCAGGACGGGCGGGAGGGGCAGCGAATCGCCCGTAGACACGTCTGGTAAAGCGGCGGATATGGTCATGACCCTATATACTCGATCTAGTTGATAGAGTAAATAGGCAAAACTGATGCCAGGACGTCAGATCGAGAGGCTCGCCCGATGAGCGCGGTCGACCTGGCGGCGCAGCACTGCCAGGCTGGTCCCGTCGAGCACGTGGGCCGTGGCGTCGCGAACTTCCTTCATGGCCAGATGGACACCGCACGCGGCTTCATCGGGACAGTCGGCACAGCGGACGTAGGCCGTCTGGCTGGCGCAGGGTACCGGTGCCAGGGGACCGTCGAACATCCGCACGATCTGCCCGAGGTAGATGGTGGAAGGGTCGCGGGCCAGGAGATAGCCCCCGCCCTTCCCCTTCCGGCTCTGCAGAACTCCCTGGTTCTTGAGTCCCAGGAGGATCGACTCCAGGAATTTGCGCGGAATCTGCTCGGCCCGGGCAAGGTCCGAGATGCGCACCGGCTCGGCGCGTTGATCGGCCAGCGCAATCAGCGCTTTGATGGCGTATTTTGCCTTTTTGGAGAGCATTACTACCCGCCTCGGCCGCGCCGATGACGATAAAGCTGGGAACGGTCACATGTAGCCGCTACGCCGCAGGGTCTCCAGTCCGCCGCCGCCTTCCTTGTCCTGGGCCCGCCCCGACCGCTCCGCAATATTGGCGAACTTCCCTGAGCGCAGCTCGGCGATGATCTCGTCCACGTTTCGAGCGTCCGAGTCGACCGCCTGGGTGCAGGGATAGCAGCCGAGCGAGCGATAGCGGCGGCCATTTCCCTGGTTGTAGTAGAGCGAAACGGTCGGGATGTCCTCCCGCCGGATGTACTCCCAGATGTTGAGCTCGGTCCAGTCGAGCAGGGGGTGAATCCGGACATGCGTCCCCGGAGCGAACTCGGTCTTGAACTGGTTCCAGAATTCGGGCGGCTGGTCGCCGACGTCCCATTCCGATTGGGTGGTGCGCGGCGAGAAGTAGCGCTCCTTGGACCGGCTTCCTTCCTCATCGGCGCGGACACCGACGATGATGCCGGTGAACGGCTCGGTATTCCGATCCAGCTCGTACACCTTCTTGGAATGGTTGAGACGGTACCGCGGCCACTCCCCGCTCAAGGTGTGCTTCAGAGCGTCGGTCTTGAGGGCTTTACAGCAGGCGATCCGGTCTACCGCACCATCGGGAAAGGTCCGCTTCTCCTCCAGTGCCTGGCGGTTCTGGCCATAGATCATGGTCAGATTCCACTCCAGTGCCAGGCGATCCCGGTATTCGATCATTTCGGGAATCTTGTAGGAGGTATCAATGTGAACCAGAGGAATCGGGACGTGCCCGAAGAACGCCTTTCGGGCCAGCCAGAGCAGAACCGTGCTGTCCTTCCCGATGGACCAGAGCATCCCCAGGTTCTTGAAATTGGCGTACGCCTCCCGGAGGATGTGAACGCTCCGGTTTTCCAGTTGGTCCAGATGATCCAAGTCGGTTGCCATCAGAATTTGCCTCCCGCTCGCTCCAACACTTTGGTGACGCATTGCTCCACGCTCAGGGCGCGGGTGTCAAGGATGAGCTCCGGGTGCTCGGGCGGCTCATACGGGTCGTCGATCCCGGTGAAGTTCCGGATTTCGCCTCGCCGAGCCCGGGCATAGAGGCCCTTGACGTCTCGCCGCTCACATTCTTCGATCGGCGTGGACACGTAGATCTCGACAAAGCCGGGACAGAGCCTCCGCACGAACTCGCGCGACTCGCGGTAAGGGGAGACCAGCGACGCCACCACGCTTACGCCGTGGGCCGCCAACCGGCTGGCCATGTAGCCGGTCCGGCGCAGGTGCTCCTCCCGCTCCTCCCGGGTGAATCCGGTGTTGGGGAAGACCTCCCGCAGGGCGTCTCCGTCGATGTATTCCACCTCGGCTCCATGGCGGAGCAACTCCTGGTGCACCCGGCTCGCGATGGTGCTCTTTCCCGACCCCGACAAACCCGTAAACCATAACACAGGCGCCGCCGCCGCGGTTCGGCTCACAGACCGATGACGAAGCTAGGGTTCCGGAGGTCCGGCTTGTTGTAGGTCAACGGCGACGGCCGCTCCCCGTCGCGTCCGGACTGGCGGTAGACGCAGTCTCCGGCAGCCACGTCCCACTCCATGGTGGGCCCGAGCCGAGGATAGATGTCGGCCCGGCCTTCCGCGACCCAACAGAACTTGAGCGAGCTGCCCGCCTTGACCCGCCGGGCGACCGGTATGGTCTGGAGATACTCCTCCAGCTCCGGCGAGGGATGGGAGAGACTCTCCACCACCGTGAGCGGTGTGCCAGGCGGGGCCGGGCTCGAATAGATCCGCTCCGCCGGACCGCCCTGGTGCTCGCGCCAGGCACCGCCTCCCTTTACCGCCCAGTAAAGCAGATCGAGCGCCGGCGCGAGCACCACCCCGAGCACCGGCTCTCCGTCCTGGATCAGGGCCAGGTTGACTGTGAATTCCGCCCGCCGCTTGATGAACTCCTTGGTGCCGTCCAGCGGGTCTACCAGCCAGAAGCGACTCCACCCGCGCCGAGTCTCGAACGAGGCCGACTCGGCCTCCTCGGAGACCACCGGGGTCGCGGGATCGATCCGGCGGAGACCCTCCAGGAGGATGCCATGGGCCACCTCGTCGGCCAGGGTCACGGGGCTGCGATCTTCCTTCACCCGCACCCCGGCCTCGGAGGCGCCGTCGTAGTAGGGCATGGTCGCACGGCCGGCTTCGCGCGCGAGCGCGGTGGCGGCCGACCGGAGTTCGGCGGTCACCATGGGCGGAAGATGATGCCCTTTTCCTGGAGGTGTGCCTTTAGCCGATCCACCGCCTCCGGCACCGCACCGCCGGGCAGCTGAAGATCGCAGGCGAGATCGGTGGTGACGGTATCGCCGGCCCAGATGGTCTCGATCCAGTCGGGCTCGACGGCGGTCTTGATGACCTCGAGATCGTCCTGGGTGAGCTCCGCCGCGGAAACGACGAGGATGATGCCGGCGTCGAGCATGAGGTTCGCCACCTCGGCCAGGCGCCGCATGTGCTCCAGCCGGTTCTCCTGCTTGCGGCCCACGTCGGCATCCACGCCATACAGCACATTGCCGATGCCCAGGAAGTAGACCACCTTGCCATCCTCGAACAGCTTGCCCTCGAGCGCCTTGGCGACCCCCTTCCGGTCGGCCTCATGCTCCCCGGTCACCAGGATCAGCGCGGCCTTCTGATTGTATTTTTCCGCCCGGTGCTCGGGCTGGATGATGCTCGGCTCCCACTTGTAATTGCGGAGCAGCACCCGATCGCGCACCGAGGCCTGCCGATCGGCTAAGGCCTCGCGGACAATACCCCCACCCCGGATTTCGAAGTCGTCCACAATGACGAATCGGCTGGTGGCGGCCACATCTTCGGCCAGATCACAGGCGATGGCGCGGTCGACCTTGAGCACGCACTCGGCGACCTCGTGCCGCTGGACCGCGATGCGCTGTTCAGCGGCGTCCAGGGTGGAGGCATCCAACACCCGCAGGACTTCCTCGAGCCGGACAGTCACCCGAGCGGTGCCGAGCTTGAGCATGTACTCCTTGCGCTTGATCAGCGGCTGTTTGCCGAGCCAGAAGAGACTGACTCGCAGCCGGGTGGTAACCTGGGGCCGAGGCTCGCGCTCCAGCGTGGCCATCTCTCCCCGGGGGATGTAGATCTGCTCCTGCAGCGTGAAGCCAACGGCGCTACCGGCCCCCGCCCGAGTCTGCGTGGGCCGGTTGAAGGCCTCGATGCTCTTCACCCGGCTCTTCTTGCCGGAGGGGTAGAAGATCACCGAGTCGCCGATGCCCACCGATCCCGATTCGATAGTCCCGGAAACGATGCGCCGGTCATCGCCCTGCTTGGTGAACTTGTAGACATCCTGAATCGGCATGCGGAACGCGCGCTCGACCGGTGCCGGCTCGCTGCGGAACGCGTCGAGAGCGTCGAGCACGGTGGGACCGTCGTACCAGGACAGACTCGGCGAGCGCGATGCGATGTTGTCTCCCCCACGACCGGACGCCGGGATGAAGCACGCCGGCTTGATTCCCACCTGGTCGAGAAAGGCCGAGTACTCCCGGACGATGCGGTCATAGACGCCGCGATCCCATCCCACCAGGTCCATCTTGTTCACCACCACGGCGAGCTGCTTGATCCCGAGCAGGGAGACCATATAGCCATGGCGCCGGGAGTTCTCCTGCACGCCCTCGGCGGCATCGATGATCAGCAGAGCGGCTTCGGCGCGAGCGGCGCCGGTGATCATGTTCTTCAGGAACTCGATGTGACCAGGGGCGTCGAGGATCAGGTAGGGCCGCATCCGGCTCTTGAAGAACACCCGGGCCGCATCGATGGTAATGCCCTGAGCCTGCTCGTCCTTCAGGGCATCAAGCAGGAAGGCGTATTCGAAGGGCTTGGAGTTCAGCTCGCACTGGGTCCGCACCTGCTCCAGCTTCCCCTCGGGAAGCGAGTTGGTGTCCGCCAGCAGGCGGCCGATGACCGTGCTCTTGCCGTGATCGACGTGACCGACGATCACGATGTTCATCCGCTGACCCACGGCCGAGCCGGTCACGCGTGGTTCCGCAGTAGCGAGTGAGGCAGACATGCCGGGTGGAGATCCCTCCGCCAATGTCGAAGAGACCGGCGATCCAGGTTGACGGAGCGTCACTCCTTCTCCGCCACGTATTCGTAGGGGTAGTAGTAGTCCCCGTACTGCGAGACCGCGCCCTTGGGATCGTTGAGCACGGCACCGAGCACCCGGGCACCCACGTTGGTGAGCTGACTGTACGCCCGCTGCGCGGCTGATTTGTCGGTTTCGCCGGCGCGGACTACCAGGAGCACGCCGTCGGCTAGGCTGCCGAGGATGCCGGCATCGGCGGTGGCGAGGACCGGCGGGGTATCCAGAATTACCACGTCGAAGCGGTGGTTGAGCTCCTGAAGCAGGGCGCGCATGCGAACCCCGCTCAGGAGGTTGGAGGCGTTGGTGGGAAGGGCACCGCAACTCAGCAGGCTGAGTCCCCGAATCGGCGTGGGGCGCAACACGTGCTCCAGCGGATCATGCCCGTCGGTAGGGTCCTGCCCGAAGCTGAGCGACCGGACCTGGCTGCCTTTGGCTCCGTTGGGAGGGGCCAGGAGATCGAGCAGACCGGGGCTGCGAGGCACCCGGAACAGCCCGTGGAGCTTGGGCCGCCGTACGTCGCAGTCGACCAGCAGCACCTCCAACCCGTCATGAGCAAAGCTGGCCGAAAGGTTGGCCGCGGTCAGTGTCTTGCCTTCGCCTGGAGCCGCGCTGGTGACCACCAGGGTCTTCAGCTGCTCGGCGCCATCGGACCAGATCAGGCTGGTCCGCAGCATTCTGAACGCCTCGGTTCCGATCGAGAAGGGCTGAGCGACGGTCCCAATAGCTTCAGCGGTCGTTCTGGCCAGCCTGTGGCTATCCCCACTCTTGATCAAGCCAGAAATGCCCGACTTGCCAGGTGCGCCCGATTGAAGTCTCGGAATGACTGCGAGACCGGGGATATGAAGTGCTGCTTCCAAATCTTCCGGTCGGCGGATCGATGTGTTTAATGCCTCAAGCAAGAAGGCGAGGCCACAGCCCAAGAAGAGTCCTAGCATCAGGCCAAAGCCAAGCTTGATCGACGTGGTGGTCCAAAGTGGTGCGTACGGAACATCGGCCAGGTCGACAATGTCCACGTCGCCAGCCTCGACTGCTTCCGCCATACGGGCGTTTTGATAGTCCTTGCGCAGCTGCTCTCCTACGCTCCCGAGGGCCTCGACCCGGCTTGCCAGTCGCATTTCCTCTTCAACCATGGCCGGGAGCGCTTGGATGGACTGACCGCCCTGCTGCCGTAGCGAGCTGAGCGACTTGATCCGGGCGTCTACACTAGAGATATGACTCCGAAGCGCCTGGGTCAGCTCGCCCTGGCCGCTCTTGATCAGGCCCTTGAGCTGAACCACGTCGGGGTTCGTTTCCGCCGCCGCCCAGGGACCGGTCGTCATCGAGTCGAGGCGGTACTGATAGGTGTTCAGCCGATTGAAGAGCCCGTTAACTGTCGGATTGTCGCCCAGAGCGGGAGACCCCGCCAGAGACCGCAGAGCCTCACTTCGATTAGCCTCACTACTGCCTTGCAGTTGCTGGAGCAGCGACGAGAAAGTGCCACGATCGGCCTCCAGCTCACTGCGGCGTCCCTCCAGCGCGAGCAGCATGTTCTGCTCCGCATTCAAGCGGTTCTCCGAGCTCCCAATCTGCTGTCTGCTACGGAACGCCGCGAGCTCAGCCTGGGCTCGACCGAGCATGCTATCGGTCTGAGTGAACTGCTCCTCGAGGAACTCACGGCGCCGCCGGGATTTCTCCTTGGCGGCCTGGATGTTCAGTCTTTGGAATGATTCGACGGTACGGTTGACGACTTGCTGCGCCAGACGAGGATCGCTGGAAGCAAAGGTGACGTCGATCAGATCGGTGCCCTCACGGGTGGTAACCGAAATACCCCCCATCAACCAATCCAGCATGACTTCACGAGCTGTCACGCCGAGCACCGCGCGGTCAATGTCCGGCTTCGCATTGACCGCAAAGCGAACCGCGCCCAGAGGGAGCACCTGGCCATACGCGCCGGTGATCTCGCGCTCGCCGTGGCGCGCTGTTACTCGGTCGGGGCCGAATTCGAGGACTGTCGAATCGGCCGAGGCGCGCGGGTCGATCTCTATGTTCGACAACATGCCGGTGGTGAACCCGGGTGTCCTGGACTGCAGTCGTAGGCCCAGGGAGTCGACCACCTCTCCTATGACGGTTCGGCTTCGAACCAGCTGAACTAGCGAAAGAATCGGGTCTGCTGTCCGGCTTGCCTCCGGCGTAGGTCCTTCCATGCCTCCGGTGAGCGCGCGGCGCTCGCCGGCCACTCGAAGGACCGCACCGGCCTGGTAGGAGGGCGGTTCTCGCGACGCGAGGAATGCCCCCATTGCCGCCCCCAGGCCCGTCAGCAGGAGCACTAGCCGGTACCTGCGGCGGAGCACGCTGAAGACCTGTCTGAACGAAATCTCGCCCGCGGGTGGGGGACCGTGGACCACCACTGGCCCCTGTGGGGTCGCCGAGCCGGATAGCAATCGTCGGTCTGGGTAGAAATCGGCCATAGAAGAGGCTACCTAGTTATTGCGAGAGACGCGGTCGATGAGCAGTCCGAGAGAGGCTATCGAGCCTATGAAGGCGACTGTCGGGAAAAGGATGTCCTTAAAAAACGATTTCTTGCGATCCACCACGATCTGGTCCCCAGAACGAATCGGTGACTGGGCGGTGCGATCCGAGGGGTCTTGAAGGTTGGCGTAAAATACCCGTTGAGATCCACTGGATTCGGTTCGGATCACCCGCACGCGACTCCGGTTCCCGAACTGATTGGTGCCACCGGCACGAGCAACAGCTTGGGCAATTGAAGTCTCCGGCTGGGCAGCGAACACCATGGGGCGAGGGACCTCGCCCGATACTGCTACCCGCAGCAACGGCTCTAACACAAACTGCGGGTTCTGGTCGTACTGGCTGAGATAGCGCCGGACGTTCGCCTCGGCGCTGGGCAACGGGACACCCGCGATCTTGACATCCTTGAACAACGGATGGGTGACAGTGCCATCGGGGGCGATGACAAAGTCTCCGCTGAACTCAGGCTTGCGCCAGACCACAATGCGGACCGAATCGCCGGGCGAGAGCATGGTTTGATCGGCGTCCGCCGAAGTGGTCTGAGCCGAAAGGGGCCCAACACAGGTCACAGTCACCAATGCCACTGGGAAGAGGTATCGCATAATCCTCAAATGGTACGAGTCCGTTCTCCCGGGTTTCCGTGGGGCAGGACACAACGGCGACGACCAGCCAAGCAGCCTTTAGGGGAGCAGAAAGCATGCCCATCAAGCACAAGGCATGAGCTCCGGTCGCCTGATGCAAACTCATAAGGCAATGTACCGCCATTGCTTCCGAAAATGCAGCAGCCCAGAGGTTGCGTTCCTCTATTCCCGGATCGCACGGCTCGCGGGCCCTTGACCGAGTGGCACGGGAGGCCACTGCCGGCTTGGGTGTAGCGACAAACCTACACCGGCCGGAAGATCGAAATCGGGATAGGGATAGCTGGTGATCCGGGTATTCCCATCCCACATTACCAGATATGACAGCACCGCATCCCGCGATCTAGGGAGTTGAGGTAGGTGCGGTGGCGCCGGAGAGCTCCCCGCTGTCACCATCCTACGGCGTATACAGCTCGCTCGGGTTGGGAATGTCGAAGGCCGGGCCGTGGCTGCCGCCCACGGCGAGAAGGTAGTCACGCCCGTCGATCCTCACCCGGGTGGCCGCCGGATGGCTCCACGTTGGCCCACGCTTGGTTTGCCAGGTGTTGGTCACGGGATTGTAGACGTAGAGTACGCCCGGCCCGGGTGTGACGAAGAGCTTCCCCCGCAGCACCGCGCCGATGACACGCCCGGGGGTGGGCATCGGAGCGAGCGTGGTCCACTTGTTCGTGGCCGGGTCATAGACGTCGAGATCGGCGACGCGCGGGGTGCCGCCTGCGTTTAACTGGCCGCCCACCACGTAGAACTTGTGGTCGATGACCCCGCCCGCACCGCCCCAGTGATAGTGAGGCGCTGCCGGCCGGGGCGTCCAGGTGTCCGTGGCCGGATCGTAGCGGTACATCTTGCGGATGAGCTCGCCCGAGCAGTAGCGGGGGTCAGGCCAGCCATCCCCTTCACAGAAGCCGGGGAGCACGTAGAGCTGCCCGTTGATGACGCCGGTAACGCCCGCGGCGGTGGCCTTGGGCATGTCGGCCTTCTGGATCACGCGGTCCTTGGCAATATCGTAGGCGAACGTCGTAAAGCTGGCCACCTCGAATCCGTTGCCGAAGGTGATGCCGCCCGTCATATAGAACTTGCCCCCGATGTTGCCGAGCCCGTTCATGCTGGCTTTGGAGAGCCGCGCAGCCTTCGCGGTCCAGCTATTCGTGGCCACGTCATAGGCTCTGATGGTTCCAAGATCGCCTCCCTCCTGGCAGACGGTGCCGCCGAAGACGTAAACCGTGGATCGACCGGCTGCATCGACGGCGAGGCCGGCGGAGACTTCGCAGGCGCCGCCGGGAAGGGGAGCTCGGGCAGTCCAGGTGTTCGAGGTCAACGCGAGCAACGGCGCTGCCGGGGTTTCGTCACCGGGCATCTCGGGCTGGGTCGAGGGCTGGTCGGGGGAGCATGCCGCTATCCAGAGGGCCAGCGCCGGCAAGAGCAGGGTAATCTGCAGAACAGCGGTGCTACGCCTACCCGACTGGGAGCGGGCGAACCAGTTCGGGTGAGTCGCGGCGCACCGGGGCGACCCCTTGGCAAACTCGTCCCCCGTGCTAACCGTATTCAGTTCCTCCGGCATGATGTCCCTCCTGGAGGGTATGGTGACTTTCAGTTCACTTGCCAGAATACTGCGGGCACTCCATCAAGCAGCTATCAAGCGGACGTGCTCATGAACAGAGACCCCCCGAGTGGTCGCAGGTCGCAGAGGGTCAGGTCACCTTCTTGCGGGGCGCCTGCCGGGGTCCGGGATTAGGAGTAGGGCTGAAGCTGATCGGCCAGGGGAGGGGCATCGAAGTCGCTTGCTGGCGCGCTTGGCTTGACCGGGGGAGTGCGGAGGGGTTTCCGGCCTCGAGGTGATGTCGAGCTCTTGCGGGAGCGGGTCGGCCGGCTGCTGGCGGACCCTTCACTCCGGACGCG
>CAWEWK010000018.1:0-13061 GCA_963812755.1 uncultured Gemmatimonadales bacterium
TGAGCTAAAACCCCGTAGCCCATAGCCCATAGCCCATAGCTCTCTAATTACACCTTGCCCGAGGATCGCTCTGCGGCAAGGGAGGAGTGCTGGCCTCGTCCTCCTGAATTCGCGCCACCGAGAGCTGAGTCTCCTGGTGAATCTTAGACCGAAGCTTCGGCGGCTCATTCGGCGCCGGTATCGGTTGAGGTACGTACGGGGCGTGGACCCAGATCGCCGATTGGATGGGATCCTTGGTGGCCACGTCCCCGCCGGGGGTGTAACCCAGGGTGGAAGCTATGACCTTCAGGCGTCCGTGGAGGTACTTGCCACCCTGAGCCAACAACACAACGAAGGAAGATTCCGGAGTGCGCGGGGCCCAGGGCTTGTCAGGCTCCGTACTGGGCTCCGAACTCCGGGGAGCAAGGTTCGAGGGGTCGAGCAGAAGCTCCCCGCAACGAGCGATCTTGTTCGCAAGTTCCTCGAGAGGTATCGACGTCAAAGACGCCTGAGAAAGGTTCGCCGCCGGCCGGCTTACCACTGACCCCTGCGCAGGCTCGCCGGTCACCGTAGGCCACCATTCGCCGGTGGCCGGGTCGCAGGTGGCGATCATGATTGCCTTGTCCGCGTCGATGCCGTACGCCAGGTTCTGACACAGGTCCGGGTTCGCGGCATCGGCGGGCGCGGCGAAGAACATCCCCAGAACGCGCGGCGTTTGGCCTTCTAACTCGATTCCCGCTCCGTAATGGGAATTCTCGCTCAGAGTGGCCGTTCCGTCGTCCAGGCTGATCGACCAGTTCCCGCCCGATTCCGCGGCGATGAGCCGCACACGGTCGCCAGCGGGCTCCAGTGCCATCGCGAAGTGGATATCGAACATAGCGGCGATCTTGGGTGAGAACGGGCCGTTGCCCACCGGGGTTGCCACGGCGGTCAAGGGGTCGATGGTGTACACCCGGCTATCGTTCCCGATGCCGTACAGCTTGCCATTGGACGGCCGAATGGTAATGCCGATGACGCGCTTGAGGATCGGCAGTCCGGTGATCTTCATCTGTGCGGTAGGCACGCCGAAGCTCTCGGAGCCGAACACGTAGAAGGTGTTGCCCAAGTCGACGGCATAGAGCACGGTTCCAACCGGGGCAGGTCCGGTCCAGCCCGACGCCGGATCGGTAGGAGCCGGATCAGATGGCCCGTCGGAAGGGCCGGGATCGGTCGGGCCGCCGTCGCCGCCCTTGCCGCAGCCCGCCCCAGCGAGGGCGGTGAGCGTGAGGAATGCCAGCGCCGGGACGCGGATGCCTCGACGAAGTGAGCTGTTGCGCATCGTAACCTCCAACAGTGGTGGAAGAGAGCCGCCCGCGTCGCGGTGCCGGGTCGAATGACATTGTAGGGGTCGGGGTCACCGGGTTCTCAACCAGTTCTCAACCCGGTGCCCAATTGCTCCTGGCTCGGATGCGAAATGCCCCCCTGAAAGCGGACATGCTCCCTCGTTCATCGCCGATTCCCTCGCTTCACTCGGGATGACAGGGCGGCGGTTGCCAAGCGCCGCCCGGGCTCACAATGTTGAGCCACTCTCCCGAAAGCACTTGGACGACTAATGGGTCGCTCGTCCCCCGACGCGCCCGGCCGATGGCCAAAGGTTGCGCGGATCCTGGATGCCGCACTCGACCTCACGCCGGAGCAGCGTCCGGCGTTTCTGGACCAGGCCTGTGCCGGCGACGCAGGGCTGCGTGCCGAGGTGGAGGCGATGCTGGCCGGCGCCGAGGCAGAAGACTTTCTGAAGTCGCCCGCGGCGGTGCTGGCCGCGCCGCTCCTCGAGTCGGAGCGGTTGGGAGACGGAGCCGACCCCCGTCAAGGCACTCTGATCGGCCCTTACCGCTTGGTCCGCGAGCTGGGCCACGGCGGCATGGGCGTGGTCTACCTCGCCGAACGAGCCGACGGCCAGTTCGAGCACCGCGTCGCTCTCAAGCTCATCAAGCGCGGCATGGACTCAGACGAAATCCTGGGCCGCTTTCTGGCCGAACGGCAGGTCCTCGCACGGCTGAACCATGCACACATTGCCCGCTTGCTCGACGGCGGGGTCAGCACCCAGGGACAGCCGTACTTCGCCATGGAATACGTGGACGGCGTGCCGCTGCATCGGTACTGCGAGGAGCACCAGGTGGGCTTCGACGACCGGCTGCGGCTGTTTCAGGAAGTGTGCGAAGCGGTGCAGTACGCCCATCGCAGTCTGGTAGTGCACCGGGATCTGAAACCCTCGAACATCCTGGTGACCTCCGCCGGCGAAACCAAGCTGGTCGACTTCGGCATCGCCAAGCTGCTCTACGAGGATGACAACGACCGCTCGGTCACTCGTACCGACCAGCGGCTGATGACACCGGACTACGCGGCCCCGGAGCAGGTTCGCGGCGAGCCGGTCACCACCGCCACCGATGTCTACGCGCTCGGCGCCATTCTTTATCAGCTATTCACTGGACGGCCGCCGCACCAGTTCACCGGCAAACCCCGAGCGGAGCGTTATCGGATGATCCTCGAGGTGGAGCCGGCCCAGCCAAGTGAGGCCATGCGCAGCAAGGCCGAAAGGCGCAGGCTGCGCGGTGATCTGGATTTCATCGTGCTCAAGGCTCTGCGGAAGGATCCGGCCCGGCGTTATCCCTCGGTCGAGGCGCTGCTCGATGACATCGAGCGGCACCGGGTCGGACTTCCGGTTCGAGCTCGTTCCGACTCGCTGGCATACCGGGCTCGAAAGTTCCTAGGGCGCCATCGCCTCGCGGTCGCGGTGGTGGCCCTCGTGGTCTTGGCGCTCGCCGCCGGTCTCGCCGGCACGTTGTGGCAAGCGCGGGCAACCGCACGTGAGGCGGCCAAGGCCCGCGCCGTGAAGAATTTCGTGGTGGGTTTATTCCGAGTATCCAAGCCGGAAGAGTCTCGGGGGCGCGAGATCACCGCCCGAGAGTTGCTCCAGTTGGGGGCGCGTCGAATCGACAGCGGGCTGGCACGACAGCCGGAGTTGCAGGCGGAGTTACTGGATGTGCTGGGGGTTATTCACCGTGATCTGGGACTCTATCCAGAGGCCGACAGCCTCCTTCAACGCGCGGTCGGGCTCTCCCGCACGACCTACGGAGCAAGCCACCCTGAAGTCGCGGCGAAGCTAACCGACTGGGCCGGCGTGCTGGCTGCCCGCGGCAGTTATGGCCGGGCCGACAGTCTGCTCAGGAATGCCCTCGATATCCTCCGGGGCGCACGAGGGTCGGGGGACACCAGCGTGGCGACGACACTCAGCGCGCTGGCATCGGTCCAGCGCCGAATGGGAAACTTCGCCCGGGCCGAGTCCCTCTACGGTGCTGCGCTGAAGATCGACCGCGGCCCGCGTGGCGGTGACCAGCTTCGCGTGGCCGACGATCTCGACAATCTCGGGCTGGTTCTCGAGGAAGCGGGTGAACTGAAGCGGGCTGACTCCAGCTACCAGGCAGCGCTGAGGCTTCGGCGCGAATTGCTCGACCCGGACCATCCCCAAGTCATCATGTCGCTGTATCATCTGGCGACGCTGCGCGAGAAGGAATTGGAGTATCCGGAAGCCGAGCGGCTGGAGCGGGAAGTGCTGGAGCGCCGACGGCGGATCTACCCCGCTGGTCATCCCGAAATCGCTTACGCGCTCCAAACCCTGGGTAACACACTCCAGATTCAGGGTGGGTATACCGAGGCCGAATCGCTCGGTCTCGAGGCCCTGGGCATCCTCCGCGCGCGGCTCGGCGACGATCATCCCGAGACCCTCGAGCTGGTGAGTAATCTCGGCACCCTGAAGTACGAAAAGGGGGACCTGAAAGGCGCCGAAACCGATTTTCGCCAGGCGCTCGCGGCATGGAGACGCTCGCTGGGGGAGGATCACCCCACCACCCTACAGGCGCTCAACGACGTTGCGGCCGCGCTCAAATACCAACTCCGCTACGCCGAGGCCGAGCCCCTGTACCGACAGGCGCTGGCCCTGCGACGCAAGCGTTTGGGGGAAACCCATCCAGACGTGGGCGCGGCCTGGGGGAATCTGGCCGAGCTGCTGGCCGAGATGGGAGAGCTTGACGAGGCCCGGCGAGCGTATTTGACCTCGCTTGAAATCACTCGCGCGGTCCTCCCACCTGGGAACATTTACAACTCGGGGACTATCATGGCCCTGGGTGCAATCCAATTGGACCAAGGGCGACCGGGCGAGGCCGAGCCCCTGCTGCGGGATGCATTGGCCCAGCGATTAGCGAAGCTGGGACCGGGCGACCGCCGCACCGCGAGGGTGCAACGCTTACTTGGCCTTTGTCTGATGACCCTGGGGAATCGTCCCGAGGCGGAGAAACTGCTGCTCCAGAGCTACGGGACTCTGGCGTCAGCGAAGAACTGGTATCACCGGACTCTGCGGGAACACACCCTGCACGATCTCGTAGCGCTGTACCAGGGCTGGGGCAAGCCGACGGAGGCGTTGAAATACAAGGCGCTGCTCACTGGCGCAGTCGGGCGGGCGACGTCGGCGAGCCAGGCCCCATAGCCAAGGGGGCGAGCCGCTCGGACCACTGGGAAATCGTTTGGGCCAGCTCCTCCATCACCTCGGCGTCGGTACGACCCGACCGCTTGAGCACGGCAAACGAGTGGTCCGCGCCCTCGACCACATGCAGGGTCGCGCGTGGCAGGTCCCGGCATACGGCGCTGATGAGCGTGAGATCGGCCAGCGTGTCGCGCGTGCCTTGAAGGAACAGCATGGGCAGATCGACCCGGCGCAGATGCTCGGCCCTGCTCTGCCCCGGCCGCTTAGCGGGGTGGAGGGGGAAACCCACAAAGACCAGGCCGCCAACCGCGGCCAACGGCTGGCGCGCGGCGGCGTTCGAGGTCATCCGGCCGCCCATCGACTTGCCTCCCGCCAGCAGGGGCAAGCCGGGGGCGATCTCCTGAGCCACCGCCACTGCCGCACGCACGGTGGCCTCAAGGACCGAGGGTGAATCGGGACGGCGGCGCGCGGCCTCCATGTAGGGGAACTGGTATCGCAGACTGGCGACGCTTTGCCCTGCCAGCGCTTCCACCAGGCTCGTCATGAACGGATGCCGCATGCCGGCCCCGGCGCCGTGGGCCAGGAGGTAGAGTGCGCGAGCCTTCGGCGGCCGGTTGAGGAGGCCGGACACTTTACCGATCCCGCCGCCGACATCGATCTCGAGGTTCATCGGCCGTCCGTCCGTGTCATTGCAACTCCGCCTGCAACCGCCCCAGCGCCGCACCTAAGTCGGGCACCGTCTCCAGTACCTCCACCAGGGGATCCGCCTTCAGCTTTCGCATCCGCTCGGGGACGGTCTTGATGGTGTGCCGACGGATATCCAGCGTACGGGTCACCTCTCGCCAGGAGAGCGGGACCGACACCGGGGCACCGGGCAACGGCCGCACACTGAAGGGTGCCACGATCAGCTTGCCCGATCCGTTCTGGAGGTAGTCCAGGTACACCCGCCCGTCGCGCCGCGATACCTGGCGGGTGATGGTCGAAATTTCCGGTAGCTGCCCGACGATGCAGCGCGCGAGCAGCTCACCCAACGAACGTGACTGCTCGTGAGTACACTGCTTGCCCAATGGAACCATGAGGTGCAGCCCCGAGGAGCCGCTGGTCTTGATCAGCAGCGGCAGCTCGATCCGCTGGCACAGCTCCCGGGTCGCCCGCGCCACCTCCACCACATGATCGAACGGCGCGCCCTTGGGGTCCAGGTCGATGACGCACCAGTCCGGGCGCTCCAGCGTGGGGACCCGGCTGGCCCACAGGTGGAGGGGGATGGTGCCCAAGTTGACGATGTAGAGCAGTGAGGGCAGGTCGTCGCAAACGAAATAGTCGATCTCCCGCTGAGTGTCCTCACTCCACATCCGCTCGGTCCGGAGCCACTCCGGCGCAAAACCGGGCGCGTCCTTCTGAAAAAACGACTTGCCCCCGATCCCGTCGGGATAGCGAGTCATGACCACCGGCCGGTTGCGAAGGTAAGCGAGCAGCCAGGGCGCGATCGCGCGGTAGTACTCGACCAGGTCGCCCTTGGTGTATCCCTCTTCCGGCCAGAAGATCTTCTTGAGGTTGGTCAGCTCGAAGGGCAGCTCGCCGCCGGACTTGTCGTTCCGGGCCGAGCGAGGGAGCTTGCCCGAGGGCTTGGGAGGTTCGTCGGCCAGGTCCCTCGCTTGGTTGGGGATGACGGCGTCACTCACCTCGACCTCGCTGCGTCGCTGACAATCCTCCGGCCGCTTGTCGTCTCGAAACCGGAGAAACACCGGCTGCCGCAGCACTCCTTCGTCGGTCACCTCGGTGTATTCCACTTCGCAGACCAGCACCGGATCGACCCAGGTGATGTCTTTCGCGGGCGGAATCGGACCGCTGCAGGGCGGGTCGCGGCGCCGGTGTTGCTGCAGCGTGCGGCTTACCTCCGCCAACTGCTTGTCGCTGAACCCGCTGCCCGCCATGCCGGCATACACCAGCTCGCCGTCCACGTACTCGGCCAGTTGTAGCGCGCCGAAGCCTCCCCGGCGTCCTTTGGGAGCGGTGTATCCCACCACGACGTAGTCGCCGGTGTGGCGCGAGCGGATCTTGAGCCAGACCTTCGAACGGCCCGGCCGGTACGGTGAGTCGGCCTTCTTGGCGATGATCCCCTCCAGGCCGAGCCGTTCGGTCTCCCGATAGAGCGCCTCCCCTTCGGTCTCTACGTGCTCCAGGAAGCGAAGCGGACCGACCGCGGGCACGATCTGCCTCAGCGCCTGCTTCCGTTCGATCAGCGGAAGCGGGCGAAGGTCGAAGTCTTCGAAGCCGAGCAGGTCGAACGCGTAGTAGGTGACCGGCAGGTTTACCGCGGCATGGCGAATATCGATCGGGCGACTTAGCCGAGCCCTGCCTTGAAGCCGCTGGAAGCTGGGCACCCCCTTGTCGTCGAGCGCTACGATTTCGCCGTCGAGCACCACCCGGTCGAACGGGAGCGCCGCGAGTGCGCGAACCACCTCGGGAAAGCTGGCGGCACAGTCGTTACCGTTGCGGGTCAGCAGCCTGGCCTCTCCACCGATCCGGGCCGCCAAGACCCGGTAGCCGTCGAGCTTAGGCTCGAACAGCCAGCCGGCACCGGAAAACGCCCGCTCTGCCGATTCGGCCAGCATCAGACGCGCCGACTTGGGATCCACCGCCTTCTGAAGGGCGGAGGAGTCGACCAGAACCTGGCGTACGCTTTCGCCCCGACTCTGTCCCTCTCCCAACTCCTCCACCGTCAGGCCGGACAGCACCGATTCGGCCGGCGGCTCTTCGGCGGAGGCCCATCCGTCCCGCTCCTTGATCAGCAGCCACTCTTTTTCGCCTTTCTTCAGCTTCACCAGAGTCCACAGCCCTCGCAGCTTGTAGCCCCGGAGCTCGAAGAGCAGCTTCCCCTTCTCCAGTCCCTCCAACGGATCGCCCTCCGGGGTCCACTGACCCCGGTCCCAGACGATCACCGCGCCGGCGCCATAGTTCCCCTGGGGAATCAGTCCCTCGAAATCCCCGTACTCCAGCGGATGGTCTTCCACGTGGACCGCCAGTCGCTTGTCCGCAGGATTGTAGGAGGGACCCTTGGGCACAGCCCACGAGCGGAGCACTCCTTCCATCTCCAGCCGGAGATCGTAGTGCAGTCGCCGCGCGGCATGCTGGTGGACCACGAAGAGCCGGCCGGTGGCTTCCCTGAGCGTCCCGGCCGGCTCCGGCGTGCGCTCCAACGAGCGCTTGGCACGATAGGAGGAGAGGAGATCGGGTGACGGTTCTTTCGGCATAGAGTCTGGGAGCTAACTCCCCCAGGCGCCCTCCGCCAGCCCCCAGGATCGTGGCCGGTCGCGCGGGTCTCCTGCGCATACCCCTTTAGCAACCCGAGTTCCAGGCGACCCACCCGAACGATCGGTAGGAGGAGTGTGCACCATGCGCGGGTCTCTCCGTTTCGGCACCAGCTACCTCCTGCTCGCGGCCTTGGCCCTTGCGAGCGCGGAGGCACAACATCCAGCCAAGGCCACGGTCCATGCGCGAGTAAAGAAGAAGTCGGCCCAGGTGAAGCGGCAGCGGCTGGCCGAGATTCGCCTTCCGAACGGCGTCCGCTTGCAGTACGCGGAACAGGGTAATCCTGCGGGTCAGCCGGTGATTCTGCTTCACGGCTATAGCGATTCCTGGTACTCGTTCAGCCGGGTCCTGCCACTGATCCCGGCCAAGTATCATGTGTTCGCTCTGGATCAAAGGGGACATGGGGATTCCGACCGCCCGGCCGGCGGCTACACCATGCGCGACCTCGCGGCCGACGTCATCGGGTTCATGGATGCTGCCCGGCTGAGCAAGGCCATCGTGGTCGGGCACTCGATGGGGAGCTTCGTGGCCCAGCAGGTCGCGCTCGCGGCCCCCGAGCGGGTCGAACGGCTGGTGCTGATCGGATCGGGAACCACGCCGCGCAACATCGAGGGCATCGGAGAGCTACGGCAAGCCGTCGACTCCCTGCCCGACCCGGTACCGGTCGGGTTCGCGCGCGACTTCCAGCTCAGCACCATCCACCGGCGGCTGCCGGACGCATTCGTCGATCGAGTGGTTGCGGACAGCCGGAAGCTGCCGGCCCGGGTGTGGCGGGGAATAATGGCGGGGATGCTGGCCACCGATCGGGCGTCTCGACTGAGCCAGAGCCGGATCCCGACGCTGATTCTCTGGGGAGACCGCGACGCCATCTTTCTTCGGGCCGAGCAGGATGCCTTGACCAGTCTGCTGAGTGGATCGACGCTCAAGGTGTACCACGACACCGGTCATGCACTCCACTGGGAGCGTCCGGTCGAGTTTGTGCGAGATCTGAAAGCGTTTGTGGAGGGGTAGGTCATCGGCTATCGGCTATCGGCTATCAGCTATCAGCTCGTGGATACGAGTTTAAGCCCAGAAGTCGCAGGAACTTAGCTGATAGCTGATAGCCGATAGCCGATAGCCGTGAGGCGCCCAGGGCGCGGCCCCCCTTCTTGCGACCCCCGGGTCCCGCCTATATATCAACCTTCCATGCCCGCGCGATCTATTAGTTCGGCCACGATCTCCTTCGGACTGGTGTCGGTCCCGGTAGATCTCTTTTCCTCCAGCGAGTCCTCCGCCGCGGTCAGCTTCAACATGCTGCACACCAAGTGCGGCTCCCGCCTGAAGCAGCAATACATCTGCTCCAAGGAAGGGACGGTGGTGGAGAAAGACGAGGTGGGAAAGGGCTACGAGTTCGCCAAGGGGCAGTACGTCCAGTTCTCTCCGGAAGAGATCAAGGCCCTCGACGAGAAGGCCACCAACACCATCGACATCGCCGAGTTCGTCCCGCTGGCGACGGTCGACCGGATCTATCTCGAGAAGGTGTACTACCTGGGTCCCGGCAAGGGCGGCGAGCGGGCCTATCGCCTGCTGGTCGCGGCCCTCCAGGCGACCGGGCGTGCGGCGCTGGGGCAGTACTCGGCGCGGGGCAAGCAGCACCTGGTGCTGGTGCGTCCGATGGGCGACATCCTCGCCCTGGAGCAACTCCACTATCACGCCGAGATTCGCAGCGCTGAGGAGGTGCCCCGCCCGGATGTGCCGGTAAAGGACGCCGAGCTCGCGCTGGCCCGCCAGCTCATCGAGCAGTCCGCCGTGGACGAGTTCCGCCCCCAGAACTATCACGATCAAGTTCGGGAGCGGGTTCTGGAAGCGATTCAACGGAAGGTGGACGGCCAGGAGATTACCGACGAGCCGGCGGAGGGTCCGCAGGCGAAGATCATCGACCTGATGGACGCGTTGAAGGCGAGTCTCGCCAAGCGAGGCGGCAGCACGATCGAGGTCGATATCAAGCCGGTGAACAGCGAAAAGGCCGAGAAGAAGGAACCCACCACCAAAGGGAAGAAGCGGGCCGCGGGATAAGCCCCGCTGTCGTAGACTGCTCCGATCGTGCAAATCCACGTAGGTACCAGCGGGTGGGCGTACAAGGAGTGGAAGGGCAGTTTCTATCCCGCCGATCTCCCCGCCGATGACATGCTGCGGTACTACTCCAGCCGGCTGGCGACTGTCGAAGTCAACAACTCCTTCTATCGCATTCCGGCCGAGCGGGTGTTGCTGGGCTGGTTGGAGCAAGTACCGGCTCACTTCCGGTTCGTGATGAAGGCCTCGCGACGAATCACTCACATCAACCGGCTGGCCGGTGAGGACGACTCGCTGGAGTATTTCCTTCGGACGGTCAATGTCCTGGGCGATCGGTTGGGCCCCACGCTGTTTCAGTGCCCTCCCACGTTGAAGAAAGACGTTCCCCGGCTGCAGCTTTTCCTCTCCCGGGTTCCCCGCACCTGGCGTGCGGCGCTCGAGTTCCGGCACGAATCGTGGTTCGACGACGAGGTGTACCAGACCCTTCGAACGCACGACATCCCCCTGGTAGCGGTCGATGAAGACGAAGGAGCCGGGGCGCCGCTGGTGCCGACGGGTTCGTGGGGCTACCTGCGGCTTCGCCGCACCACCTATCAGCCGGGCGAGCTGCAGGAATGGGCCGACAGGATCAAACAACAGCCATGGCAGGAAGCCTTCGCCTTCCTCAAGCACGAGGAGGATAGTCCGGCCGGGCCCGCAGCGGCGGTGGCGTTGCGCGCCATGGTCGGCGACTAAGCCGGCACGCCGATGAAGCTGGCCAAGCTGGTCGAGACCTCGCGGAGGGTAACCGAGTCCGGCGGGCGGCTGGAGAAGATCGCCCTCCTCGCCGGGTTGCTCGCGGAAGCCGGGCCCGACGAGATCGAGATCGCCACCACATTTCTCACCGGATCACTTCGGCAATCCAAGGTCAACCTCGGCTGGGCCGCGCTGCGAGCGGCGATGCCGGAGAGCGGCAGTGAGTCGTCGACGCTCGATCTGGCCGAAGTGGACGCCGCCTTCGAGCGGATCTCCCGGGTGGCCGGCAAGGGCTCGGCCGGAGAACGGCTCCGCATGCTGCGCGAGCTCCTGACCCGCGCTACCACCGAAGAGCAACGGTTTCTCGCCGGCCTGGTAATGGGTGAGGTGCGTCAAGGTGCGCTGGAGGGAGTGGTGGTGGAAGCCGTGGCTCGTGCCGCCCGGCTGCCTCCGACACAGGTGCGACGAGCCTTCATGATGACCGGCAATCTTCCCGCCGTCGCCAAGGTGGCCCTCCAGGAAGGCAACGAAGGACTGTCGCGTCTCGCCACCCGACTCTTCCAACCGGTTCTCCCCATGCTGGCCGACTCGGCGGCGGATGAGGGTGATGCCCTGGCGGAGCTGGGGGAGGCGGCACTGGAATACAAGCTCGATGGCGCCCGAATCCAGGTCCACAAGTCGGGCGATCGGGTGGTGGTTTACTCCCGCAGGCTCAACGACGTGTCGGCGGCGGTGCCCGAGGTGGTGGAGTCCATCGGACGACTACCCGCCCGAGAGCTGATTCTGGACGGCGAGGTCCTGGCCCTGCGCCCCGGCGGCACGCCCCATCCGTTCCAGGTCACCATGCGACGGTTTGGCCGCCGGCTGGACGTGGAGCGCCTGAGGGGTGAATTGCCGGTCACTCCCTTCCTCTTCGATCTTCTCTACCTCGACGGCTCGCTCCTGCTGGATGAGCCGTTGTCCCGCAGGCTGGCGGCGCTGGCCGAGCTGGCTCCCGGGCTCCTGGTACCACGCTTGGTGACCGCATCGCCGGAGGACGCGCGGCGTTTCCTCCAGAGCGCGCTGGACGCCGGCCACGAGGGAATCATGGCCAAGGCGCTCGATGCGCCGTATGAGGCGGGCCGTCGAGGGCGCCGCTGGTTGAAGGTGAAGCCGGCTCGCACGCTCGACCTGGTCGTGCTGGCGGCGGAGTGGGGCAACGGAAGACGGAAGGGCTGGCTCAGCAACCTTCACCTCGGGGCCCGCGATCCGACCCTGGGGTTCGTCATGTTGGGGAAGACCTTCAAGGGCATGACCGACGAAATGCTGGCCTGGCAGACCACCCGGCTCCAAGAGCTGGAAGTCGCCAGCGATGGGTACACGGTCCACGTACGGCCGGAGCTGGTGGTAGAGGTGGCCTTCAACGACCTCCAGGCGAGCCCGCAGTATCCGGGTGGCCTGGCGCTCCGATTCGCCCGGGTCAAGCGGTATCGAACCGACAAGACCGCGGCGGAGGCGGATACTCTCGAGACGTTGCGGGAGATCTATCGACGACAAACTGGACTGGACGCGACCCTGTAGCGTCTACCTCTGCGCCAACTGAATCATCGCCGGCTGCGCTTGCGCCGCCGCCAGAATTTCCCGCCGCACCCGGCCGGCACGGGCCAGTACCTGGAGCGGATAGCGATGACAGTTCGGCGTGTTGGTGCCCTTCACGCAGCCGTTATACCGCAGCAGCGCCACCGAGGGCGAGCTCGAACGCTTGAGGTTCCGCGCCAGGATCGTCGTCCCGTGACAGATGTTGCTGTCGACGTCGACCAGGTCGTCCGAGTTGCAGCCCATTTGCCCGGCATGCATCGGCATCACCTGCATCAGGCCCTGCGCCCCGACGAAGCTCTGGGCCGCGGGCTTCAGGGTGGTGTTCTCGGTAATGACCACGGCCGCGATGAGTGACGGGGCCACGTTCTGGCGCCGGGCCTCGCGCACCACCGCGCGGGCCACCCGTCGCACCAGCACTCGATCAGTGTTGAATCGCGCGAAGTAACCTTCCAGCGGACGCCGTAGCTCGGCGGCAGTGAGGCGAGACTCCGCGATCAGGCTGTCGGCCAGAGTCGCATCGACCGCGGCGAGCGGCGCCACACCGGCACCCGCCACAACCGACGGGGTCCAATCGGACGGCATCGGATTGGCCGGCCGCTCGGCCGGCGACATAGCCAGAAAGAAGGCAAGGGGCCCAACGGCGCAGCCAACCAACGAACGATTCATGAGCGAGCGCATATGACCTCCCGTTGGGTCCGGGAGGAAGGCAGGGTCGGGGCCAGGATCTCGAATTTAGCTGTAAGATATTGTACTACAATGACATACAAAGCTGGCACAGGGTGGCACACGGGCCGGCCGGATGTAGCGCTGCCACACCAAGGCGACGTGCAAAAGCTGGGATTTTCTGCAAGATCCTGCGCATCAGCTTTGTGATGTGGGCCGGTGT
>CAWEWK010000019.1:0-40759 GCA_963812755.1 uncultured Gemmatimonadales bacterium
TTCTCGCACCGCCTTGTCCAAGCGGCCAAACCGGTTGTCGAACAAAGGCGACGGTGGAATGTCCTTGGTCGTCACCAGGTCGGCGCGCACTCGGGCCACCCGCCACCGTCCATCCTCATTCCGAACCAGATTCAGGTGTACCACGGATACGCTCATGCCATACGGCCGGGGCTGGACGAAGTGCACCCCGTTGAGCACCGAGTCCCGCATCTCTCGGTGGGAGTGCCCCACGATCACCACGTCGGGGCGGACCGGGAGGCGAGCCAGGCGTGCCGCCACGTCCTCCGCGCCGATCCCGGTCGTGTCGTAGGAAGAGGCGGCGTCCATTCCGCTGTGGATCAGGACCACCGCGAGGTCGCTCTCCCGCCGGACCGCCTCCAAGGCAGCATTGGCGGTGGACTCAACCCGCTCGACCCGAACTTTCCCTCGCACCTGGTCCCGGTCCCACACCATGGTGCCCGGTGTGGTGAAACCGGTGACACCTACCCGAACGCCTTGCCGGTTGAGCACCCGGTAGCGGGCGAAGACCAGGGTGTCGCCGGGCGAGGCATAGATGTTGGCGCTGACGTAGGGGAAGGCGGCGTCACCCCGCGCCCGCCAGAGGGCGGGGAGGCCGTAATCGAAGTCGTGATTGCCGGGAGTGGCCACGTCGTAGCCGGTGAGGTTCATCGCCTCGATGACCGGGTGTTGCTCCCGGGGCGCGATTCGCGAGTAGTACGTCGCGAAGGCGTCGCCCTGGATGAGGTCCCCGGCGTCCAGCACCACGACCTGTCCCGGATAGCGCCGCCGCAGCGAGTCCACCACGACCGCGACTCGGGGGAGTCCGCCGGGAAATGGCCGGTCGGCGATGTAGTCCCAGGCGGTGGCATGCCCGTGCACGTCGGTGGTCGCGACGAGCACGACGTGGGCACTGTCCGGAACCTGAACGCTGGCGAGGCTGGCTGCGAGTAGCAGGGCGAGCATCGGGGGGGAATATAGAGGGGCAACCGGGCAACCGGGCAGCGGGGCTCAGGGCCCCGTCGTGGGTAACGGCTGCGTATCGGGCACCGGTGTCGCCTTGCGCACATTCGCCGTGCAGCATATACGTTGATCCGAATATGCCAGCCTCTCCTTCGGCCACCGAGGTGCTGCTCACCGTCGCGGAGCCCACCCGGCTACGGATTCTCAACTGCCTCGCGGCCGCGCCGCTCTTCGTCTCCGATCTCCAGGCCGTGCTCGACCTCCCCCAGCCGACCGTATCCCGCCATCTCCAGGTTCTCCGCCGGGCAGAGCTGGTCCGGGACACTCCCATCGCCCAATTCGTGCTCTACCGGATACGGCGGAACCTGGGAGCCCAGGGACGCTTGCTCTCCGCGATTCTGGATGCGGTGGTGCGCGACGATGCGTTGATGCGCGGCGAGCGCGACCGGGCGGTCGACCGCAGCCGCTCGCACACCAAGGCACGCGTGAGGCCCGTATGACCCATCGCATCCTCGTCGTGGACGATGAACCCGACATCACCGCCTTGGTCGCCTACCATCTCGCCAAGGCGGGCTTCCGGGTCTCCACCGCCACCAACGGGCCCGATGCCCTCAAAGCCGCCCGCGAGGAGCGGCCCGACATCGTGATCCTCGACCTCATGCTGCCGGGGGTGTCGGGCTACGACGTGCTGGCGGAGATGCGGAAGCGGGAGGAGACTCGCGACGTCGGCGTGATCCTGCTGACCGCCCGCCGAGAGGAGACCGACCGGATTCGCGGGCTCTCGCTCGGCGCCGACGACTACCTCACCAAGCCGTTTTCCCCACAGGAGCTGTCGCTTCGGGTTCGGGGACTGCTCCGCCGGCTCGGCTCGCCTCCGGTGACCGCCGGCTCGACCCTCGCCGCCGGTCCGGTCTCGATCGATCGCTCGGCCCACCGGGCCAGCGTCGGCGGGCAGGAGCTGACCCTCACCGCCACCGAGTACAAGCTGCTGCTCACCCTGGTAGAGCGCCGGGGTCGGGTCCAGACCCGGCCGCAACTGCTGGAGACGGTGTGGGAGGCGCAACCCGACATCCAGACCCGCACCGTCGACATGCACGTGCAGCGCCTCCGCACCAAGTTGGGAGACGCCGGCAAGCTGATCGAGACGGTTCGTGGCTTCGGCTATCGCTTCAAGGGAAACGAGCGGGGAGCGCGCACCCGGTGACCTTCGCCAGCCGCCTGGTCGTCGGTACCATCCTGATCCTGGTGTTGGTGGTTTCGGTCCTGCTCTGGGCGGCGGAGCGCTCGCTGCGCCGCGATCTCGAAGGCGATATTGCCCGCTCGCTGGAAAACGAAGCTCGGCTCATCCGGGAGGCATTGCCGCCGGATACCAGCGGGTTGGATGCGACGGTGCGTCGTCTGGCGCAGCAGAATGGGCACCGCATCACCCTGGTCGACAGCGACAGCCGGGTCCTGGCCGACAGCGACTTTCCTCCCGGACCGGTGCCGGCGGTGGAGACCCTGGCGAGTGGCCCCGAGATCCGGGCCGCAAGACAAGGCCGGATTGCGATGGCCCGTCGCCGGAGTGAGACCACCGGCAACGAGCTCCTCTTCGTGGCGGTGCCCGACGGTCCCGGAGTGATCCGGGTGGGTGCCAGCTTGAGCCCGGTAGACGACGTGGTCAGGCGAGCCCAGGGTGCGGTGGCCGGCGGCGCCCTCCTGGCCCTGGCGATCGGCGCGCTCTTCGCTCTCATCGCGGGTCGTTCCATTGCCCAGCCGCTCACCGCGATCACCACGGCCGCGAGAGCCATCGCGGCCGGCTCCCCCCGCGCTTTCCCCGTTCCGGCGTACCCGACATCGACGCGCTGGTGCAGGCGCTGCGCCAGATGCACCGCCAGCTGGCCGACCGCTTCGACGAGCTGCGGCGAGAGCAGGCGGAATCCGGCGCGCTGGTTGAATCGATGATCGAGGGGGTGATCGCGGCCGACGGGCGGGGGCGGATCGTCACCGCCAATCCGGCCGCGCGTCGTCTGCTCGGCTACGCTCCGGCGGAGCCGCTCCCGGATCTGGCCGAGCTGTTCCGGGTAAAGGCGGCTCGCGAGGTGGTGGATGCGGTGCTCGAGGGCCGGCCGGTGCAGGATCGCCAGCTGGAGATGGACGACAGTTCGTTCCTGGTGAACGCCCGACCGCTGCCCGCCGGCGGGGCGGTCCTGGTGATCCACGACCTCACCGAGCTGCGCCGGCTGGAGGCGGTCCGGCGCGACTTCGTCGCCAACGTCTCCCACGAGCTCAAGACTCCACTCACCTCGATTTCCGGTTACGCCGAGACCCTGCTCGCCGAGTCGGCCGACTCCAAGACGACGGAGCGGTTTCTCACTACCATCCTGAGCAACGCCCGGCGGATGCAGCGCCTGGTGGACGACCTGCTCGACCTTTCCCGAATCGAGGCCGGCCGCTGGCAGCCAGCCCGGACCCCGGTGGACATCGCCGCGGTGGCCCGAGAGTCGTGGATGGCCCTCGCCGGCCGGGGCGACGCCCACGTGATCGAGTTCGCGGTGGAGGTTTCGCCCGAGGCGGAGATGATCTGCGCCGATCTGGACGCGGTACGGCAGGTGGTGACCAATCTGCTGGACAACTCGGTGCGCTACACTCCTGAGGGAGGCTGGGTCAAGCTGCGCAGCCGGCGCGACGGCGAGGGAATCGCGATCAGCGTAGCCGACAACGGGGTGGGTATCACCCGGGATCACTTGCCTCGGATCTTCGAACGCTTCTATCGGGCCGATCAGTCGCGGTCCCGCGAGGAGGGCGGCACCGGACTCGGCCTCGCCATCGTCAAGCACCTGGTGGAGGCCCACGGAGGCCGGGTCTACGCCGAAAGCGAACTGGGCCGGGGCACCACCATCACGTGCTGGTTTCCCGACTCGGCCGCCTGACTTCCGTTGACGCCGCACACCTCCCGGTAGCTCAGGTCCAGCCGGTCCAACTCCCGCTCCCAGCTCAAGGTCTCGGCAGTGCGGCGGGCACCCCGGGCCAGGCGCTGGGACAGACCCCACTCGCCGGCCAGCTTGACCATGGCTCGGGCCATGGCCGCGACGTCGCCCTCCGGATACGCGAGCCCGTTCTCTCCATCGAGCAGAAACTCTCGCACCCCCCGACCGGCGCAGCAATCACCGGAAGCCCGCTCGCCATCGCCTCCAGCAACACCAGGCCCAGAGTCTCGGTCACCGAGGCAAAGGCGAAGGCATCGCAGTTGGCGTAGAGATCCGGTAAGCGGGTGCGCCGCTCCAGAAATCCCACAAAGGTGACGCCCGACGGCGCCGCCGCCCGAAGCTCGGTCTCTCGCGGGCCGACGCCGGCCATCACCAGGTGGATGACGCCTTTGGGCAGAAACTCCGTGGCCAGCCGGAAGGCATCGACGATCTGCTCGGCGCGCTTCTCCGGAGCCAGGCGCCCCACATAGAGGAAGGTGAAGCGGCTTCCCATTCCCAGGGCGGCGCGCATGGCCTGGCTTCGGCGGCCGGGGTGGAACAACTCGGTATCGACCCCCCTGCCCCACACCTCGACGTCGGTGAGTCCCAGCCGAACCAGGTCCTGACGGGAGGAAGTCGACGGCGTATAGACTCGGCGACTGCGCCGGTGGAAGCGTCCGAGGTACGACGATACCGGACGCCGTAGCCACCCGAAACCGTAGGCCTCGGTGTACCGGCTGAAGTCGGTGTGATAAGAGGAGACCAGGGGAATTCCCGCTTTTGCTCCCGCGCGCTGTCCCATCCGGCCGATGCCGAATTCGGTCTCGGAGTGGACCAGATCGGGACGGAATCGGGCGATCAGCTCTTCCATCTCCGAGGGCCGGGGCAGGGCCAGCCGCACTTCCGGATAACGCGGCATCGGTATGCTGGGCACGTTGATGAGCTCCGACTCTCCACCGCCCTCGGGAGCGGAGTCACCCCAGGCCTGGCGAGCGGACTCGGGGTACCGCGGGGCCACGACCGCGCACTCCCATCCTCGGCGGCGGAGTCCACTGACCGACAAGGCGGTGACCACGGAAACGCCGTTTACCTGCGGCGGATAGGTATCGGTGCAGTACAGCACTCGCATGTACGCTCCAGGCGGAGCTGGGGTGAGCCGAAAGTGGTGCTTTCGGGTCACGGTCGGGTGATGATCCGGTCTCGATCCGCCACGGTTAGGCTGCTAAGCTGTTACCGCTGTGTGGCTTCCTCGCGGCGCGTCGGTGGCGGGCGGAAGGAATGTTCCAGGTGCATGACCGCACCCCTCCTGGATCGACTTGGCGCCCGGGATCGTGCGCTGATGCTCCGGTATGCGATCGCCCCCACTGCCCCGCGTCGTGCGCGTCTGGGTTGGGTGGCGATCACCCATCTGGGCGGGACCGGGCCGTCTCTACTGTCCGCATTGCTCCCGATGCTCGCCTGCTGCGAGCTCGAGCGCGGGGGGCGCCTCGCGCTCGCCATTTTGGTCGTCTCTCACCTCATCGTTCAGCTAATCAAGCGCACCGTGGTGCGGGTCCGTCCCGCGTTGGTGTGCAACCGGTTAGCGCTGGTGGGAGAGCCGGATCGCTTCTCGTTCCCATCGGGACACGCCACCGCGTCGATGGCCGTGGCGCTGGGGTACGCATGGGTGTTCCCGCTCTGGGCTCTGCCGCTGCTGGCTCTGGCGCTGGTGGTGGGGTTTTCCCGGATACGGCTGGCGGTGCACTACCCGAGTGACGTGTTGATGGGGCAGCTCATTGCGGGCGCCACTGCGGCGGTGCTGGTGGCAGGCTGATGCGCCCGCTCAGTCTAACGTATTCGCCAGGCTCAGTAGCTTGAAGCGTCCGCCGCGCTCCACGATTGGTCCGAACAGCCGCGCTATGATGCTGTCTCCAGACTCCGTCCGCAGAGTGAATCGGCAGGGGTAGTGGATCCGGTTTTCGCCTTCGGTTTTGGGCGGATCGCACGACTGGCGCCGAATCGGTAGCCGGCTGCCGCCGAGTTTGGCCAGCACGACACCGAGTCCTTTGTTGCTATTCTCTGAAATGAGATACCACATGACGTCCGGGCCCGAGCCCGTAGGGAGGCATAGACGTAGGGGTGGAGGGGTAGTAGAAGTACGCGAACTCTTCCCGCGTCAGGGTGAGACTCCGAAGCGCGGCCGTGTCCCTCACTTCGACCGCGTGCAGGAACGCCGCGATCAGCTCCTTCCTGGTGGACGCGGCGGGGGTGAGGTTGGCGGGCGCGCGGAGGCCCTCCCGAAACCGGCGGAGGGCCTCTTCTCGCGGCAGAATGCTATCGACGTGAATCGGCTGATGCTGTTCGACCGGCCGGTGCTGCTGCCGGTCCGAGCTGGCGGCCGCCTGTTGCACCTCGCCACGACAGCCGAGGGTCAGACGACCGCCAGCACCAGAACCGCAACTCGGAACATCACCTGCCCTGGATCGCTCAGTTGATCCGGTACACGGTCCAACCGTTCCACCAGGTGTCCCCCGGCGCGGCGGCTCCGATGTACGTCGTTTGCGTCAACGATCCGCCGAAGAAGTTGGCAAATCGGTCAGTCCGAGCGATGGCCACGCCGCCGTTGGCGCCGTCGCCCGAGCCCCCGACCGTGACGATCGAGCCGCTGACCGGTGCCCAGTTGAGTGAGGCAGGGTTCAGGCTGGTAATGAGATCGGCCAGCCCGTTGCCCGCCTGCTCCCGATGGTTGGACGCGGCGAAGATGCCCGCCTGGCCGGCCAGGTCGGTGGTCGCATTGCCCGGATCGTAGTTCCCGCCCAGACATTCCGCGAAGACGATGTCCACGATGTTGAGTGAATCGGCCTGCCGCCGCTGATCGGTCTCGGTGTCCTGGATGTTGAGGCAGTGCCCCTTCCAGCGCCCGATGATACCGTTGATCAGCACCCCGCCCGAGCCCCGCCGAATCGTGGCGCCCGAGACGTTACGCAGGGTCGAGGACAGTCCGGCGAGATTGCCCGGCCCCACCGCGGTGAAGTTGGCGAACACCGGCATGGAGAAGGGCTCGGAATTGAAAGTGCAGTCCGGGTTCGCCGCGGCATCGCAACCGTCGCCCTCGAATCCACGAGGATCGCTGGAGAATTGGCCGGTCGGATTCAAGGTGCTGGGCGTGAGCCGCTGGGTCTGGAAGGCAATCATGAACTGATTGCGGCCGCGATAGCCTTCGGTCCAGTCGAAGTGGTCGTCGCCCGATTCGTACGAAACCAGATGTTGGGCGTCCACGTTGCCGCCGAACCATTCGAACGAGTCGTCCAGGCCGGATACGCTCTGGATGAAGTCCAGGGTGGTACCCCGCCCGACGCGGTACATCGTGAGGCTGTTCAGCTCCTTGCCTCCAACGCCGCCGATGTCGAAACCGGCGAATTCGATGCGCACGTAGCGCAAGGTGCCGCTGTTGTCGGCGTCATCGAAGTCGCCCGCGTTCGCCTTGCAGTAGTTCTGCGCCGAGCTGGCCGGTCCCTCCGTGGTGCAGGTGGTGGCCCCGCGATTCAGGTTTGCGTTCCCCAGGATGATCAGCCCACCCCAGTCACCCGGCGCCCGGCTGCCTTCGGCTCGAGCCGAAGTAAAGACGATGGGGGCGGCCGCGGTCCCGTCGGCCACGAGCCTCGCACCCCGCAGCACGAAGAGCGCGCTGCCCGGCGTTGCTTCATCGCCCACGATCTTGGTACCGGGCTCGATAGTGAGAGTCGCCCCGTTGCCCACCTGAATGAAGCCGCTCAGGGTGTACACCTTGTCGGCGGTCAGCGTGCGATCCGCGGTGATGTTTTCGCTGATCGTTTCGGAGGTGGTGCCGCTGGTGAATGACACCTCAGCCGACGGATCGCTGGTCTCGCTGCCTTCCACTGCGGAGACGCGATACCGGTATTCGACGCCCTCACTCAGTCCGGTGTCGTCGAAGGTCGTGGCGGTCAGGCTGGAACCACCGATGTCGGTGAAGGTCGTCAGATTCGGAGCGGCAGAACGCGCGAGGATGTAGCGGTCGGCCCCGGTGACCGCTTGCCAGGTGATGCGGGCGGAAGTCAGCGAGAGTTGCTGCACCGCCACGCCCGTGGGCGTAGCGGGCCCTGTGGGGCCGGTACCCCCTTCGTCATCGCCGCATCCCACCGCGGCGCCCAGCAGCAGGGCGAGGCCTGCCCTGAACGCTAGTGAAGGAAGCGGCGTCCCACGACGCGAGTCCAGCTTCATTGGTCCCCCATACGAGTGAAAGAGTGTCGATGAACGCCGAGTACGGGTCTAAGCAACGCGACGGCGTGTCGTCCGTGCGACACGAGGGTCACAATTGCGTCACCTGACGGCTCTAAGGCGTCCAGCCGAAGCCGACGGAGAACTGGCGGCCCGACTTGTAACGCAGCCGCTGGACATCGCCTTGGGTGAATCGATAGGGAGCGTCGAGTAGGTTCCTGGCGTCGACCTTGACCCGCCATGCGGTCCATGGCTGGAGCTGAAGAGTGGCGTCCACTTGGTGCCGCTCTTCCTCATAGGTGTCCGGGAGCGGCCGGGGAGCCGCCTCCGCGATGCGCCGGCCGGCAACGTTGTACAACAGGGTCGCATTGACCGACCCTCCCTCGTTGCCGTAACCGATTCCGGCATTGATGACGTAGTCACTCTGACCG
Organism: uncultured Gemmatimonadales bacterium; assembly: GCA_963812755.1. Classification (GTDB taxonomy): domain Bacteria; phylum Gemmatimonadota; class Gemmatimonadetes; order Gemmatimonadales; family GWC2-71-9; genus CAVVWJ01. The sequence goes on from CAWEWK010000019.1 coordinate 8,558, forward strand.
GCCATCGATCGCTCCGCGCTGGTGGCGGCGGAGAGGCTGTCGGTGCCCGGCGTGATGCGGCTCTGCATGACAGTCGAGTTGGCGAACACCGTCAGATTACGAAGTCCCTGGGTGAGGACCGACAGGTTCTTCCGCAGCTCCAGCTCGATCCCGTAGTTTCGAGCCGACTCGGCGTTGGCGAACGAGAGCTCGGGTCCGCCGCCGGCAGGTAGCACGAAGACTCGCTCGATGGGGTCCTCGAAGAACTTGGCGAACACGCCCAGGCTGACGACCTCACCCGAGCTGGGGAACCACTCCCACCGGGTATCGAGATTACGGATCAGCGCCCGGCGCAGGTTGGGATTCCCGTTCACCGCCAGATTGCCGAGGATGTCGAAGTACCGCACCGGGGCGAGCTCGCGGTATTCGGGGCGAGAGAGCGTTTGAGTTGCGGAGAAGCGGAGATTCTGGTTTTCGGTCAACGCGTATGTCAGCGCCAGAGCCGGCAAGATGTCGGTGTTGTCCAGGCGCGCCTGGCGAACGGCAGCCGACTGGGTTTCCCGCGTGTCCACGTTCAACCGGTCGTGCTCGATCCGGGCGCCGAGTATTCCGCGCAGCCTCTGAGATAACTGCACTTCCCCTTGGAGAAAGCCGGCGACAGCCGGTCGTCCGCGGTGTAGCGGCCTCCGTTCGCATTCGCGGTCAGCCGGAGCCGGCCATTTTCCGCAAAGTTCCCGTTGAAGATCTCTTCCGGCGGCAGGGCACGTTCGGCATCGGTCAAATTGATCTGGGTGATGTCGTAGGCCCGGCTGTCCGCGTCGCGGTCGACGTCGCGGAGCAGAAACCCGGTCTTGATCGCGGTTTCCCCTGCCGTGCTGAGCGACAACCGGTAGTTCAGCCCCAGGTCGATCGCATCTTCCTTCAGGTTGCTGAAGGTGCGGGTGGCGGCTTGGGGAGCCGTGGACCACTCGAGCCCGGTTCCGCCATTGCGCTCGTAGAGCAGGTCGGATCGATCCGGCTCGTTACGCCGCACGCCGGACGACGTGAAGGCCCAACTGATCTGATGGCGAAGACCTAACAGGTGCTCACCCGCGAGCTGGTTGGAGCGTACGCTGCGCTCGGTAAAGGTGAGCCGCGTCGCCTGAAGCAGGCCCCAGTCCCGGTGCTCACCGTCGAGGAAGGTGGCCTCGTTGTCCGCGGTTCGGCTGTAGGTATTGTTCAGACTGAGCTTGCTGTTGCCGCCGAGCCTGGTGCTGACGTTGGCCACCCCGCCCCAGATGACCGAATTGCGGCCGGTGCTGCCCACATAGGATGAATAGGATTCAGTTCCGGTGCCGCTGGAGCTTCGGATTACCGTGGCGCGGGACTCGTCCTTCCGAGCTTCCTGGCCGTAGGTGTACGTGAAGGAGCCGATGTAGCCCAAGGTCTGTCCGAACAACGGTCCCTCGCCACCGGCGGCCACGCCGAACGAGCCATTGGGTGACCCCGTGCTGTTCGGCGCGGACCACACGTTTCGGAACAAACCCAGCAGATGGTTCTGGGTCGCCTGGGGGAGACCGGAAACACTGGCGTCCCGAATCTCCTGGGGAAGCCGGCGCCGGTCTCCCGCGAAGCCCAGCCACTCCGATCCGGTGCGCGGAGCACGGATGATGTCGCGACCGGTCGCGGCGGTGTTGAGCCCCACCGACGCCGAGAAGCTGAGGAACGGCCGCGCCGGGAACTCACGGGTCTTGAGATCCACCTGAGCGCCGCTGAAGTCGCCGGGCTGCTCCGGGGTGAAGGTCTTGGAGGTGGTGATGCCTTCCAGCAGCCCGGACGGAAAGAGATCGAGCGGCACTACCTTGCGCTCGGGCTCCGGACTGGGAATGCGGGTGCCGTTGAGCGAGGTGGTGGTATATCGCTCACCCAGCCCACGGACGAAGACGTATTTGCCATCCTGCACCGTCACCCCGCTGACCCGCTGGACTGCCTGCCCCGCGTCACCGTCGGGACTCTTGCCGATCTGCTCGGCCGTAATGCCGTTGACGATGTTGTTGGCATTGCGCTGGTCGTCCAACGCACGGTTGACGGTCCCTCGCTCCGCCTCCGCGCTCACCGCGATCTCTGCCAGCTGCACCGCCTCGGCCACCATCGCGATGTCTTGGGCGACCGAGCCGCCGGCCTTCACCACAATCCCCGTCACCACCTTGGGTGCGAAGCCGATCATCCGAACCCGGACCGACACCGGCCCGGCCGGCACTCCATCCAGGGTGTAGCGGCCGTCCAGCGCCGAGACGGCTCGGATCGGGGCCTCCACCAGCTCGACTTGGGCACCCGCCACCGGAGCACCCTGTTCCGCCTCAACGATTCGTCCGACGATCCGGCCGTTCCCTTGGGCCACCAGCGGCCCTGCGATGCCGAGCGTAAGCAGGAGAGTGAACCAGCTGCGAGTGAAGTGAAGTGGGGTCATCTGGTGTGGGTGGGTGGGAGTGGTCAGCCGAAAGGCGCGGCCGGAATCCGGACCGGAGCCAAGGTGATCCACTCTCGTTTCGCTCGGGGTACGATTGTGCAACGGATGGGTCACGCGGGGAGGGCTATCGGCTATCGGCCATCGGCCCGTGAACGCGGAGGCTCGGTGTGCCAGGCCGATAGCTGATAGCCGATAGCCATAGCTTCGACTTTACCGGTCCGTTACAGGATCGCCGGATTTACCGTGACCGGGCGCGGCGCTTCTTACCGCCCGAACAGCGAATCGCCGGTGCCTCGCAAACGAAAGGGCGCCCATGTATCCGCAGGCTCGCAGGACTCTGCAGTCCGCCGTCCTCCTGCTCGGTACGGTGTGTGGTGCCGCCGCGGCCCAGACGACTTACCCCAACGTCAAGCTGGCCGGCCGACTCCAGGAGCAGTTCTACTACTTCGACAACAGCGCGTTCGTCAGCGCCGGCGTGGGCGCCCAGAGCAACTTCTTCACCCGCCGGGCTCGGATCGAGGCGCGGGGCCAGATCTCGGAGAACGTCACCGTCTTCATCCAGCCGTCGTTCGAGGGCGGCCGGCCCCTGAGCGCCACGACCACCTGTAGCCCGACCCTGGTCTGCACCACCACGGGACGGAGCGGGCTCCGGCTGCGCGACGCCTGGATCGACGTCCGGTTCTCGCCCGAGGCCGCCAAGGGCGCCCTGTATCTTCGCGCCGGCCAGGAGAAGCGGCCCTACAGCCGGTACGAGCTGACCTCGTCCAACAACCTGCCGTCGATCGAGCGCGGCGCCGGCCAGGGACTCCTGCCCCGCGCCTCCAACGACCTCTTTGCCGGCGCGGGATTCGTCTCCCATGACGTCGGCGCCAGCGTGCGCTACGAGTACAAGCTGGACGACACTCGTCTGATCACGGTCAAGCTGGGGGCGTACAACGGGCAGGGAGAGAGCCTCAACGACGTGAACGACAAGAAGAGCTTCGGCGCCCGGGGTACCGTGGCGGCGACTCCCAAGCTCGATCTGGGTGCGTCCTGGTTCTCCCACGACGCTATCGTGACGATCGGCGGAGTGCCCGATTCGGGCTTCACCAACACCGCCTGGGGCGTCGATGCCCAGTGGGGCAAGCCGGGCGACGAAGGACTCTATGCCATGGCCGAGTATCTCCAGGGCGATGCCGCCAGCGCCGCCAAGCCGACCATGCGGGGCATCCAGGGAGTCGCAGCCTACAACATCCGGATGACCAGCCCGACTTCATGGCTCTACGCGGTGGAGCCGGCCTTCCGGATCGACTTCGCCGACCCCGACACCGATCTCGAGGACGACCGGGTCACCACGCTCACCGCGGTGCTCGGGATCTACATGTCCAGCCGGGCCCAGCTCCGGGTGGCCTACGAGCGAGAGAGCTTCCAGGCGCCGGGCTCCGAGAGCATCAGCGGCGTCCGGAGCGCGCTGACGGTGAACTTCTAAACGCCGTACACGAGGAGACAGTACTCATGATTCGGAATGCATTGCGCGGCATCGCGGCGCCGGTCGCGATCGCGCTGGTGGCCGGAGCGGCGCCAGTGGCGGGACAGCAGACCCTGACCGGGGCCGGTGCCACCTTCCCCAATCCGATCTACACCAAATGGTTCGACGCCTATAGCAAGCAGACCGGCGTCCAGATCAACTATCAGTCCATCGGCTCGGGCGGTGGCATCCGCCAGTTCACCGAGGGAACCGTGGACTTCGGGGCTACCGACGGCCCGATGAACGAGTCCCAGATCGCCGCGGTCAACGCCAACGTGCTGCACGTGCCCACGGTGCTCGGCGCCGTGGTGGTGACCTACAACCTCCCCTCGCTCGCGACCACCAAGCTCAAGTTCGACGGCAACCTGTTGGTCGAGATCTTCATGGGCCGGGTCACCAAGTGGAGCGATCCCAAGATCGCGGCACTCAATCCGGGCGTGAAGCTCCCGGACATCGACCTCGTCGTGGTGCACCGCTCCGACGGCTCGGGAACCACGTACGTCTTCACCGATTACCTCAACAAGTTCTCCCGGGAGTGGAAGGACAAGGTCGGCTTCGCCACTTCGGTCAACTGGCCGGTCGGGCTCGGCGGGAAGGGGAACGAAGGCGTGACCCAACAGGTGAAGCAGGTCGAAGGGGCGCTCGGGTACGTGGAGCTGATCTACGCCTTGTCGAACCAGCTGCCCTACGCGGTCGTCAAGAATCAGTCGGGGACCTTCGTGGAGCCCTCGCTGGAGAGCGTGACCGCGGCTGCGGCCGGCACCAAGCTCAAGCCCGATACCGATTTCAGGGTGTCGATCACCAATCCGCCAGGCGCCAACGCGTACCCCATCGCCTCCTTCACCTGGCTGCTGGTCCACAAGGACAACAAAGACGCCGCGAAGGCCAAGCTGATCAAAGATTTCCTGTCCTGGATGATCACCCCGGACGCGCAGAAGATGGCCACCGAGCTGCATTACTCGCCGCTGCCGGCCGAAGTCGTCTCCCTGATTCAGGCGCGGCTGCCTACCTTGAAGGCTGGCGGTAAAGCGATTGCGTCCAACTGAGCCATCGGCACCCAGCCGAAGAGGAGTCGAAATGTGCGCCCGACCTGCCCGGCCGACGATCTGGGGGCTGCTGCTGGCAGTGGCGTGCGGCGGTGGTGACAAGCCGGGCCAGGCCGCGTCCGACACCACCCGTTCCAGTGCGGGTGACGCTACCGGGGCGGCGCTGACCGGGGCGGGGGCCACATTCCCCAATCCGATTTATACCAAGTGGTTCGATGCCTACGCCAAGAAGACGGGCGTGCGCATCAACTATCAGTCGATCGGATCGGGTGGCGGGATCCGGCAGTTTGTCGAAGGAACGGTGGATTTCGGCGCCACTGACGGCCCGATGAGCGACGAGCAGATCGCGGCGGTGCAGGGAAACGTGCTTCACGTGCCGGCCGTGCTGGGGGCCGTCGTGGTCACCTACAACCTTCCCGCCCTGGGGAAGAATCCGCTCCGGTTCGACGGCGCGACCCTGGCCGACGTCTTTCTGGGCAAGGTTACCAAGTGGAGCGATCGCCGGATCGCCGCGCTGAATCCTGGGGTGAAGCTGCCCGACCAGGACATCATCGTGGTCCATCGATCTGACGGCTCCGGCACCTCGTTCATCTTCACCGATTTTCTGAGCAAGGTTTCCCCCGAGTGGAAGAGCAAGGTGGGCAGTGCCACATCGGTTCAGTGGCCTACGGGCCTGGGTGGTAAGGGCAACGAGGGCGTCACCCAGCAGGTCAAGCAATCGGAGGGCGCGATCGGCTACGTCGAGCTGATCTATGCCATTTCCAACGACCTGCCATACGCCAACGTGAAGAACAGCAGCGGTGAGTTCGTCCAGGCGACGCTCAAGAGCGTGAGCGCCGCGGCCGCCGGAACCAAGCTCGGGCCGGACACCGACTTCAGGGTGTCGATTACCAATGCCCCGGGTGCCGAGGCGTACCCCATTTCTTCATTCACCTGGCTCCTGGTCCGGAAGACCGACGCCAGCCCCAAGGGCCGCCAACTCCGCGACTTCCTCAAGTGGATGTTGGAGCCCGAGGCCCAGCGGATGGCGGCCGACCTGCACTACGCCCCGCTCCCCGTGCCGGTGATCGAGTTGGTGCGGCCACGCATCGAGACGTAGGCGGCCAAGTCGTCCCCCTACCGTGACCTGTTCGTTACAAGTCCGTGACGTCGCCCACGGCAGCCGCGGGTAACATCACCCCATGACCGCAATCAGCGAGCGCGAGGCGCCGCACCGGAGTGACCCGTCGGCTGCGCCCTCGCTCGAGCGCGCCAACTATGGCGACCGGGTATTCAAGCTTCTCCTCACCCTCGGCGCGCTCGCCATCCCGATTCTACTGGCGTTTCTGGTCTACGAGCTCTGGGACGGCTCCCGCCTGGCCATCTCAAAGTTCGGACTGAGCTTCGTCACCGAGAGCACCTGGGATCCCGTGGCCGAGGAATTCGGGGCCTTTCCCCTGATCTTCGGCACCCTGGTCTCCTCCCTGGTCGCGCTGGCGATCGCGGTGCCGCTTTCCCTCGGCGTGGCGATCTATCTCACCGAGTTCGCGCCTCGAATCGTGCGCCAGCCGGTCGCCTTCCTCATCGGCCTGCTCGCGGCGATTCCCAGCGTGGTCTATGGCCTCTGGGGCATCTTCGTTCTGATTCCGATCCTTCGGACCAGCGTCTTTCCCTTCCTGCGGGAGACGCTTGGGCTTCCTGCCGTTGTTCCAAGGCCCGATCTACGGCCCCTCGATGCTGTCGGCGGGCATCATCCTCGCCATCATGGTCATGCCCTACGTGATGTCGGTGTCGCGCGAAGTGCTCCTCGCGGTTCCCAATACCCAGCGGGAGGCCGCCCTTGCGCTGGGCGCTACCCGCTGGGAGGCGGTGATTACCAGCGTGGTACCCTACGCTCGCTCCGGGATCATCGGTGCCGTCATCCTCGGGCTGGGTCGGGCGCTGGGCGAGACGATGGCGGTCACGATGCTGATCGGTAACCGGCACGAGATCACGGCCTCGCTCTTTGCCCCGGGCTACACCATGGCCGCCGCCATCGCCAACGAATTCTCCGAGGCGGTCGGCGACATGCACCTGTCCGCCCTGGCCTACGTGGCCTTCCTGCTCTTCATGGTGACCGTGCTGGTGAACGCGGGCGCGCGACTGCTCATCTGGCGGGTCGCTCGTGGGTCCGGGGTCGGGAGCAAGGCGCTATGAATCGCCGCGTGCTCCGGCGGGCCTTCAGCAACTTCATGGTGGGGCTGATGGTGGGTGCGGTGATCGTCGCCCTGCTGCCCCTCTTTTTCATCCTGCTGGATCTGACGGTGCAGGGCGCGGGCAGTCTGTCGGTCGATTTCTTCACCAAGACCCCCGCGCCCGCCGGCGAGACCGGCGGCGGAGTGGCGCACGCGATCGTCGGCACCTTGATCATCGTGGGCGCCGCCAGCCTGATCGGACTGCCTGTCGGGATCGCTGCCGGGATTTACTGCGCCGAGTATCCCGGCAACCGGCTCACCTGGATCACCCGCTTCGTGGCCGACGTGATGAACGGAACGCCGTCCATCGTGGTGGGTGTCTTCGCCTGGACCTGGATCGTGGCGACCCAGAAGCACTTTTCCGCTCTCGCCGGGAGCGCGGCGTTGGCCATGCTCATGATTCCGATGGTGCTGCGCACCACAGAAGAGATGATCAAGCTGGTGCCAAACTCTCTTCGGGAGGCGGCGTTGGCCTTGGGCTATCCCCGGTGGCGTACCAGCCTGTCGATCGTAGTGCGCACCACGCTCCCGGGCATCGTGACCGGCAGCCTCCTGGCGGTGGCGCGAATCGCGGGCGAGACGGCGCCGCTGCTCTTCACCGCCCTGGGAAGCCAGTACTTGAGCTACAACCTCAACCAGCCGATGGCGGCGCTCCCGCTCACGGTATTCACCTATGCGACCGGTCCCTATGAAGAGTGGCATCGCTACGCCTGGGCCGCGGCCCTCGTCCTCATCTTGGTCGTCTTCGTCCTCAGTGTTGGCGCCCGCCTCGCAATTCGGCGGCGATTCTCGCTCAATGCCTGAGAGCGGCCCCGGGACCGAGAGCGGTAAGGTCAGGGTCGAGACCGACAAGCTGACGGCGATGTACGGCAAGTTCACCGCCGTGAAGGGGGTGTCCCTGACTTTCCGGGACAACCAGGTGCACGCCTTGATCGGGCCTTCAGGCTGCGGCAAGTCTACCTTCTTGCGCACCCTCAACCGGATGCACGAGCTGTCGGAATTCGGCTGGATCACCGGAAAGGTGCTGCTCGACGGGGAAGACATTTATGCCCCGCGGGTGAACGCCATGCAGCTCCGGCGGCGGGTGGGCATGGTGTTCCAGCGCCCCACGCCGTTTCCGACCATGTCGATCTACGACAACGTCGCCGCGGGACTCCGGGTGAACGGCAAGGTGCCCCGTGGCGAGATGGATGGCGTGGTGGAGCGGTCGCTGCGCCAGGCCGCGCTGTGGGAGGAAGTCAAGGACCGTCTCAAGACCAGCGCGATGGCATTGTCCGGTGGACAACAGCAACGGCTCTGCCTGGCCCGGACCATCGCGCCTTCGCCCCACGTCATTCTCTTGGATGAGCCGACCGCTTCGCTCGATCCCCAGGGAACCCAGCGGATCGAGGAGCTGCTGTTCGAGCTGAAGCAGGCGTTCACCATCATCATCGTGACCCACAACATGCAGCAGGCGGCACGGGTGTCCGACACCACGACGTTCTTTTATCTCGGTACCATGGTCGAGACCGGGCGGACCCGGCAGATCTTCACGGCGCCCCGCAACGAGCAGACCGAGGCTTACATCACCGGGAGGTTCGGATGAACGCCACGGTCCGCCCGTCCATGCCCTACGTGCCGACGCCAAAGGCTACGCTGGCGCCCAGGCCGCCGGCCCGCGCCGGCGCGCCCCGGGGCGCCCCCGCAGTCGACGTGCGCGACTTCAACTTCTCCTACGGTACCCGGCAGGTGCTCCGGAACCTGAAGTTCTCCATCGAGCGCAAGTCGGTGACGGCGATCATCGGTCCGTCCGGTTGCGGCAAATCCACCTTCCTCCGCTCGATCAACCGGCTCAATGACCTGATCCCCGAGGTTCGGCATCAGGGTGACATCCTGGTCGAGGGCACCTCGGTGTACGCTCAGACTACGGACCTGGTGGCGCTGCGCCAGCGAGTGGGAATGGTGTTCCAGCGACCCAATCCTTTTCCCAAGACGATTTTCGACAACGTGGCGTACGGGCCTTCCCTGAACCGTCTGGTCACCCGGCGCGATCTGCCCGATCTGGTCGAGCGTTGCCTGCGGCAGGCGGCCTTGTGGGACGAGGTGAAGGACCGGTTGGATGAACCCGGTACCGGTCTGTCGGGCGGACAGCAACAGCGGCTCTGTATCGCGCGGGCGCTGGGTAACCAACCCGAGGTCCTGTTGATGGACGAGCCCTGCTCCGCGCTCGATCCCATTGCGACCCAGCGGGTGGAAGAGCTGATCTTCGAGCTCAAGCGGGACTACACTATCGTGATCGTTACTCATAACATGCAGCAGGCAGCGCGGGTATCCGACTTTACCGGGTTCTTCGACCGCGGCGAGTTGATCGAGTACGACGAGACCGAGCGGATCTTCACCACCCCGGCGCACGAGCGGACAGAAGCTTACATTACCGGGAGATTCGGATGAGCCTCGATATCCATCGCCACTTTCACGATGAGCTGAGCCACGTCAAAGTGCGCCTGCTCACGATGTCGGGCGAGGCGGAGGCGGCACTCGGCCTGGCGGTAGAGGCGCTGCTGGAGCGGGACAGCGAAAAGGCCGCGCGGGTGATCACCGGCGACCGGGTCATCGACAGCATGGAGGTGGAGATCGAGGAGCAGTGCATCAACCTGCTCGCCCTCCAGCAGCCGATGGCTCGCGACCTCCGGATGCTCACCTCGGCCCTCAAGATCGCCAACGACCTGGAGCGGGTGGGCGACCACGCGGTGAACATCGCCCAGTCGGCCGAGCGGCTGAACCAGACCCGGCCGATCGCGCCGGAGCCCGAGATCATCGAGATGGCCCGGCTGGCACGCGACATGCTCTCCGATGCCCTGGAGGCCTTCATCCGGGGCGACGCCGCCGCGGGCCGCGAGGTTTGCCTGCGGGACGACAAGGTGGACGCGCTGCACCGGTCGGTCTTCCGAATCCTGCTTACCCATATGATGGAAGACCCTCACATGATCGGAGCCGGGATGGAGCTGTTCCTGGTGAGCCGGAATCTGGAGCGGGTGGCGGATCTGGCGACCAACATCGGCGAAGACGTGGTCTTCCTGGTGGAGGGCAAGTCCATCAAGCACCATGCGGAGGACCGGGGAGAGGCCCGCGAGACGGGCGGATTCCCGGCGGCAACGGGCGCATGACGGCACAGCCGGCGTCCGCCGGCCGCGACATTCCCGCCGTCTCTCCCGGCCGCGAGCGCATCGCTGCCATCGACGTCGGCTCCAACTCCATCCGCCTGCTGGTGGCGGAATACGATCCCGCCTCCGGCCTCTCCGTCATCGACGAGCTCAAGGACCAACCCAGGCTGGCAGCGGGCCTGGCCAAGACCGGCTGCCTCAACGAGGCCGCCATCGACCGGGCGATCCAGTCCCTCTCCCGGATGCGCGAAGTTTGCCAGCGCCGCGGGGTCAAGCGCATCGCCGCAGTCGCCACCGCCGCGGTCCGCGAGGCCGAGAACGGACCCTGGTTCGTCCGCCGGGTCCGGCAGGAGCTGGACATCCCGCTTCGGATCATCGACCCGGATACCGAGGCGGCACTTTCCTACCGCTCGGTCGCCCACCATTTCCATCTCGCCGGTGAGCGCGCGCTGGTAGCCGACATCGGGGGCGGAAGCCTGGAGTTGATCGGCGCAGTGGATGGCCTGGTCGAGTTGACCCTCTCCTTGCCGCTCGGCGCCGTTCGGCTCACCGAGCTGCATCTTCCCGGCGAGCGTGCCGCCCATAAAGAGGTAGCCGCGCTCCGGCTCCACATCCGCAAGCAGCTCAAACGGAGGCTCTCCACCCGAGAATGGGCGGCGGCAACCGTCATCGGGTCCGGCGGCACCTTTACCAGCCTGGGCCGGATGGTGCAGGCGCGGCGCGGCCTTCCTCCCGGTGATACGGTGCACGGTGTCTCGGTCACCGCGGCGGAGGTGGAGCAGCTCATCGATTGGTTGGCTAGCCGCACTCCGGAGCAGCGTCGCCAGGTGGCCGGACTCAACCCTGAGCGGGCCGACATCATCCTCGCCGGCCTTTCGGTCACCGCCGAGCTGCTCGACTGGGTGCGGGCGCGGAGCATCGCGGTGAGCGCATTCGGGCTCCGGGAAGGGCTTCTGCTGGAAATGGCGGGAGCGGAGGAGACGGTGGTTCGTGACCCGCTCCGGCTGTTCCGCGAGTTCACCGAGCGCTGCCAGTCGGATCGGAGACACGTCGAGCACGTGCGCTACCTGGCGCTGCTGCTCTTCGATCTGCTGGGTGGAGAGCTGGGATGCGAGCCGCAGGAGCGGATTCTGCTGGAGGCGGCCGGCCTGCTACACGACGTGGGACAATTGGTGAGCTACCGGAAGCACCACAAGCACAGCTATCAGCTGATCATGCACGCGGAGCGGCTGGGGCTCCCGGCGCGCGACCGGGCCTTGGTGGCCCTGATCAGCCGGTACCACCGCCGCACCGGCCCCCGGCGGAAGCATCCGGAGTTCGCCGCGTTGCCTGCACCCGATCAGGCCGTGGTCCGGCGGCTCAGCGGACTGCTGCGGGTGGCCGATGGCTTGGATCGGGGCCACAGCGCGGCGGTCGAGACCCTGAGCACGGAGCTCACTCCGGAGGCGCTGGTCATCCGGATCGCCCCCAAGATGGTAGGCGCCGATTTGGGCCTGGAGTGCTGGGGCGCCTCACGCAAAGCCGACGTGCTGGCCAAGCTCCTGCGCCGCGACGTCGTCATCACCGGCGAAGCGTAGGCCCCTATCCCTTAGGCGGCCCGGGTCCGCCGGCTTCGCGCCGCGATCGTCCGGGCCACCCGCTCCGCATCCCTCCCCACCCCGTGGATCATCGTCGACGACATCGCATAGAGAAAATGCAGGCCGACGAAATAGAGTCCCGGCTCCTCGCTGACAATGCCACGCCGGTGGTTGGGGGTTCCGTCCTTCCCGAAGATCGGCAGGTCGATCCACGAGAAGCCGGGATGGAACCCGGTACACCAGACCACGTTCGCCACCTCCAAAGCGCTGCCGTCCTCCAACACCGGCAGCCCGTCCCGCACCCCCACAGTCCGCGACACCCGCCCGATGCCGGCAGCGGCGAGGTCCCCAGGCTTGACCCGAATGAGAGGTGCGCCCTTGGCCAGGACCAGGGGACGTAGCTTCCGACCCACCGGTGTATCCACCGTCAGGATCCGGTGGAACACCAGCCGGAATAAGGGCCTCAGCAGCACCCGTCCGGCGACGCCTTCGATGCGAAACGGGACGTGGCCGGTGTCCCTTCCCGACATCCAGGTAGGGTGACCGGCCCGCGCTACCTCGAGCGCGATCTCCGAGCCGGAGTTCCCCGCGCCGACCACGAGAACGCCACCCTTCCGGAGCTGGGACAAGTTCCGGTAGTCGATCGAGTGCAGCTGCACGATGGCGGGGTCGAGCTCTCCGGCGAAGGGAGGCACCCGGCGAGTTTGATAGTCTGCCATTGCCACGACCACGTGTTCGGCCTCGAAGCGGTGGTCGCCGGCAGTCACTAGATACCGGCCCCCTTCCCTCGAAACTCGGTCGACCCTGACGCCAGTCCGAATCGGCAACTCGAAGTGCGAAGCATAGGCCTCGAGGTAGTCGGCCATCTGGTCCTTGGTGGGAAACTCCCAGGGCGACGCCGGGAAGGGCATTCCTGCGATGCCGTCGAAGCGCGCGGGAGTAAACAGGCGGAGCGAATCCCACCGGCTCCGCCAGGAGTCACCGATTCTCTGGTTTGCTTCCAGGATCACGAACGGAAGACCCTGCCGGGTCAGGTGGTATCCGGTGGAGAGGCCGGCCTGGCCTCCTCCAATGATCACGGTCTGGACGCGTTCCGGTTCAGCCATACTCACTCCCCGTACGGCACCCAAATGTTCTTTACCTGGGTTGCCTGCTCCAGGAACTCTTCGCCGGCACCCCGCTGGGGATCACCCCAATCGCGGTCGTGTCCGTGGTCCACCCAGGTCCGCTTCATGTTGCCGGCGGAGAGTCGCTCGACTTCGGCCGATCCCGCGGCGGTACCGAAGTACCAGATCCCGTCGACGTCGTCGTGCGCCGCGAGGACCGGGGCCAGGTCATCCCGAAGGCCGGTGACGATGTTCACTACGCCCCCCGGCAAGTCCGACGTATCCAGCACCTGGTAGAGATCGGTTGCCGCGAGCGGCGCACGGGTCGAGGGCACCACGACGACCGTATTGCCCATGGCGATGGCCGGCAGCGCGGTCGAGAGAAAGCCCAGCAGGGGCCAGGAGTCGGGACAGACAATACCGAGCAGTCCGATTGGCTCCGGCATCGCCAGAGTCACGTTGCGGTAGGGAGTGTGGTGCACCAGGCCATCGTACTTGTCGGCCCAGGCGGCGTAGGTATAGATCCGGTCGATCGAGAGCGCTATTTCACGCTCGGCTGCGGCGGTATCGCCGCCCGCCGCCGCGAGTCTCCGGCCGAATTCTTCGGCTCGAGCGGCGAAGTTCTCGGCGATGTAGTACAACACCTGCGCTCGGTTGTGTGCGGTCGTGCGCGCCCACCCGGCTGCTTTCCGGGCCGCCTCGACGGCATTCCGGATGTCCTTGCGGTTTCCCTGCCCCACTTCGCCGATCCGCTGGCCGGCGGCGTCGAGCACCGGGAGACTGTACCCCGAGTCGGGCCGTGCCTGTTTGCCCCCGATGTAGATCTTGGGCGTTCGATCGATGTCGGGCAGCCGGACAGGCGGGGCGGCGGATGCTTTGTTCCGCGAGGAGGCAGCCTTCCGGGGAGCTGCTTTGCTGCTGGTCTTCCGGTCGGCCCGCAGGGCCGTCGGCCCGTCCTCCCAATGGACATACTCTCGCAAACCCTCGCGCCCGCCCTCTCGCCCGAAGCCACTCTCCCGATACCCGCCGAACCCGCTGGCGGCATCGAAGAAGTTGGTGCAATTGATCCAGACGGTTCCGGCCTTGAGCTGCGGTGCGACGTCCAGTGCCAGGTTGATGTTCTCGGTCCAGAGGCTGGCCGCGAGTCCATACCGGGTATTGTTGGCCAGCTCCACCGCCTCGACCGGCGTGCGGAAGGTCATCAGGACCACCACCGGCCCGAAGATCTCCACCTGGGCGATCGTCGCCGCGGGTGACACTTCGGTAAACAGCGTCGGCGGAAAGAACCATCCCTCCCGGGGGCAGCTCCACGAGGGTTGCCACAGCTTGGCGCCCTCCTCCTCGCCCTGGCGCACCAACCCCTGGATCTTTTCCAGCTGGACCGGCGCGATGATCGCGCCCATGTCCACCGCCTTGTCGAGCGGGTCGCCGACCCGCATCGTCTCCATCCGCGCCTTGAGCTTGGCCACCAGCCGCTCGGCGACTCCCTCTTGCACCAGAATCCGCGAGCCGGCGCAGCAGACTTGGCCCTGGTTGAACCAGATGGCGTCCACCACGCCCTCGACGACGCTGTCGAGGTCGGCGTCGGGAAAGACGATGAAGGGCGACTTCCCGCCCAGCTCGAGCGACAGCTTCTTGCCGCTTCCCGCGGTCGCGGTGCGGATGATGCGCCCGACTTCGGTCGAGCCGGTAAAGGCGATCTTGTTCACGTCGGGGTGGCCGACGATCGCCTCGCCGGTCCGGCCGTCACCGGTGATGATGTTCACCACTCCCGCGGGCAGCCCGATTTCCTCGCACAGCTCGGCGAACCGGAGCGCCGTGAGCGAGGTAAACTCGGCCGGCTTGAGCACCACCGTGTTTCCCATCGCCAGCGCCGGCGCGATCTTCCAGGCCAGCATGAGCAGCGGGAAGTTCCAGGGAATGATCTGGCCGATCACTCCGACCGGCAGCCGCCCGGGCAGCTCCTGCTCCATGAGCTGGGCCCAGCCGGCGTGGTGATAGAAGTGCCGCGCCACCAGCGGGATGTCGATGTCGCGCGACTCTCGGATCGGCTTGCCGTTGTCCAGCGACTCGAGGACCGCGAACATCCGGCTGTGCTTCTGAATCTGCCGCGCCACCGCGTAGAGATGCCGAGCCCGCCCGTGACCGCCGAGCGCCCACCATCCGGGCTGGGCCGCGCGGGCCGCCCGCACCGCCCGATCCACGTCGGCGGCCGTGGCCTGGACCAGCCTGGCGAGCGGCTTCCCGGTAGCGGGATTCAGAGTCTCGAAGGTCTCTCCCTCAGCCGAAGTCCACGCACCACCGATGAACAACCCGAAGCGACGTTGATGCCGTTCCAGCCAGGCCTGCGCCGGCGCCACCGCCTCGGGGGCGGGACCGTAGGCCATCGTGCCGAAGATTTCAGGGACGGATGCCATGGTTGGTCTTGGGTGCTAAGTGGTGGGATGCCGGTACGCCGCCGAGTACCGCCCGGTCACGAAGTGCTCCAACTGCCGCTCGATATCGGTGAGCAGGGCGCTCGCGCCGATGCGAAACAGGTTGGGGCGCAGCCAGCGGTCGCCCAATTCGTCCTTCATCAGCGCCAGCCAGTCCAGCGCGTCCCTGGCCGATCGGATTCCGCCTGCCGGCTTGAGGCCGACCAGCTGTCCGGTGCGTTCGCGGTATTCTCGAATCGCTCGCGCCATGACCAGTCCCACCGGGAGGGTGGCGTTGACGCTTTCCTTACCGGTCGAGGTCTTGATGAAATCGGCTCCGGCCATCATGCAGACCAGGCTCGCACGCGCCACGTTCCGCAGAGTTCCCAGCTCGCCGGTGGCGAGGATCGTCTTGATGTGGGCATCGCCGCAGGCCTCCCGCATCGTCCGCACCTCGTCGTAGAGGGCTCGCCAGTTCTCGGTGAGCACGTGTGCCCGGGTGATCACGACGTCGATTTCCTCGGCCCCCGCGGCCACCGACGCCCGAATCTCCCCGATTCGCTGCTCGAACGGCGAGAGGCCGGCGGGAAACCCGGTCGATACCGCCGCCACCGGAATGCCGGAACCCTCGAGCGCCTCTAACGCCGGCTGCACCAGACTGTGATAGACGCACACCGCCGCGACCCGGATCGGAAGCTGCTGGGCCCCCATCGCCTCCAGCAGATCGGCCCGGACCGGTCGCCGGGCCTTGGCGCACAGCCGTCGGACCCGGCCCGGCGTGTCGTCCCCGGACAGTGAGGTCAGATCCATCAGGGTGATGGCTCGCAGCAGCCAGGCGGCTTGCCATTCCTTCTTTACCGTCCGGCGGGTTCGAAGCGTGGCGGCACGCCGCTCCACGGCGCTGCGGTTCACCCGCACTTCCTCGACCCACTCGAGCTCCAGCGGCGTGCCGCGGTTGCGCGGTGCTACCGCCACGTCCAACGGCTCGGCGGCCGACGACGAAATGACACTCTGCTGTGGCATATCGGGCATAATCTTGAAAGGTACCTACCGGGACTCGCGGCGCCATAAGCACCCTGTATCAGGTCCGCTCCCGGTACCCCAATCCTTCCATAGTCCGTGACATGGCACGGTGCTGGGCCACCAGTGAATCGTCCTTGAAGAGCAGAATCAGGGCCGCGCCGGTCACGAATCCTCCGGCGTGCGCCCAGAAGGCTACTCCACCACCCTCTTCACCCCCCAGCCCCGGAAGGCCGCCCAGAATCTGGATCAGGAACCAATAGCCCAGCATGAGGAAGGCCGGCACCGCGATGCGGGTGATGAAGAAGCCGAGTACCACCAACATGTGGACCCGGACGCGGGGGTAGAGCACGACGTAAGCGCCCATGACGCCGCTGATCGCCCCGGAGGCCCCTACCATGGGAATGGGACTCGAAGGATTGATGAAGGTCTGTGCGGCGGCCGCGGCCAGGCCCGAGAGCAGGTAGAAGACCACGTAACGCACGTGGCCCATCGAGTCTTCCACGTTGTTTCCGAAGAGCCAGAGAAACCACATGTTCCCGATGAGGTGGAACCAGCCACCATGGAGGAACATCGAGGAGAGCGGCGTGATCAACGAGCGCTCGCCGCCCAACTCGCAAGCCGTGGTGGGACCCATCGGAAGGGTGTATCCCTCGGGAATCCGGCCCAGAAACTCACCCGGGATCAGCCCGAGCTCGCATACCGACTTCGACAACAGCGGCTCCGCCCCCATCCCCTGGACCAGGACCCACACCGCGACGTTGAGCCCGATCAGCAGCCAGGTGACTACCGGGGTGCCTAGCGTGGGGTTGTCGTCGCGGTAGGGGAACATGGGGTGAATATATCGTGGGGCCGGTCCGCCAGGCTCTACCGCTCGATCGCCTTGGCCTGCCGCCGGAAATCCTTCCACGGCTCGACCCCTGAGTCCAGCCGCTTCAGCACCGTGCGGATGGTGAACCGGGCGGAGGTCGTTTCCGGATCGTCGAGCTCTTCCCATGCGATGGGAGTCGCCACCGGCGCTCCCCGGCGGGCGCGCACCGAGAACGGGGCGACCGCAGTGTGCGCGTAGGCGTTGCGCAGGGTGTCCAGGTAGATCCGTCCACCTCGCTGACTCTTGCTGCTTTCCATGGTCAGCTCGCGGGGATAGTGACGGACCAGCTCCTCCGCGACGCCTTGGGCGAAGGCCCGGACCTCGTCATACGATTCCTTGGCCGGCAGGGGAATAACGACGTGATACCCTCGAGAGCCTGTAGTCTTGAGAAAAGGCGAGAGACCCCGCTCGCGCAGCGAGTCGCCTACGGCTCGGACTATCTCCTTCAGCCGTGGAGCGCTGTCGCCGGGCGGATCCAGGTCGAAGATCATCATGTCAGGGCGATCCAGCCGGTCGCGACGGCTGAGCCAGGCATGGAGGGTGATGCAGTTCAGATTGGCGAGGTACGCCAGGGTAGCCGCATTCTGGACCACCGCATGGCGCACGCTGCCTCCCTTCTTCTTGACCAGCACGCTTTCGATCCAGTCAGGATAGTGGTCCGGGAGCCCCTGCTGGAAGAAACCGGGACGAGAGATGCCGGCCGGGAACCGCTCGAGATTGACGGGACGGTCGCGAAGGTCAGGCAGGATATGCGGGCCGACTGCACGATAGTACTCGACCAGCTCGAGCTTGGTGATGCCGTCCTGGGGAAAGAGAACCTTCGCGGGGTTGCTTACGTCAATCGAGCGATTGCCGGCTCGGACCCGCTGGGTGGGGGATTTTGTCGCCATGGGATTCCGGCCGGGCCCGATACTACGGGCGGCCAGCCGCAGCTGGCCGCCCCCTGATCACAGCGCTCGCCGCCCCTGAATCAACTGCATGACCGCCAAGATCACTGCGACGACCAACAGCACGTGAATGAAGCCATTCAGCGTGTACGACGTGACCACCCCCAGCAACCACAACACCAGGAGGATCACGAAGATGGTCCACAGCATGCTCCCCTCCTCGTCTTCGGGTGCACTTGAGGATACACGAAGGGGGGTGGGGGGGTCGTGATAGGGGTCACGAGAGGGGGCTATCGGCTATCAGCTATCGGCTATCCGCTTTGTTGGTGAGGGCTTTCCTCCTGTCAGCTCCGGCCGATAGCTGATAGCGGATAGCCGATAGCCTTTTCAGCCATTTTGGCAGCTTTCCCCGGTACGGCCCTTGCTCTGCCCCTATCGAGACCTAGTGCCTAGTGACAAAACGGCAACACGCATTCAATCGGAGCAGACATGGCGTCCAAGATCATCGGAATCGACCTCGGCACGACCAACTCGGTCGTCGCGGTGATGGAAGGCGGCGACCCGGTCGTCATCCCCAACGCCGAGGGCGGCCGGACCACCCCGTCGGTCGTGGCCTTTACCAAGGACGGGGAGCGCCTGGTGGGCCAGGTAGCCAAACGCCAGGCAGTGACCAATCCCAAGCAGACCATCTTCTCGATCAAGCGCTTCATGGGCCGGCGGCTCAGCGAGATCAGCGAGGAGATCAAGCGGGTTCCCTACCGGGTCGTCGAGGGCCAGAACGGCCTCGCCGCGGTGGAGATCGGCGGGAAGCGGTACACCCCGCCCGAGATCTCGGCCATGATCCTTCAGAAGATGAAGCAGACCGCCGAAGACTATCTGGGCCACACCGTGGAGAAGGCCGTCATCACCGTGCCGGCTTACTTCAACGACGCCCAGCGGCAGGCCACCAAGGATGCCGGCAAGATCGCGGGCCTGGACGTGGTCCGCATCATCAACGAGCCGACCGCGTCGGCCCTGGCCTACGGCTTGGATAAGAAGAAGGAAGAGAAGATCGCGGTGTACGACCTGGGCGGCGGCACTTACGACATCTCGATCCTCGAGCTGGCCGAAGGCGTGTTCGAGGTGAAGAGCACCAACGGCGACACCCACCTCGGCGGTGACGACTTCGACCAACGGCTCATCGACTGGTTGGTGGCCGAGTTCAAGAAGGACCAGGGCATCGACCTCTCCAAGGATCCGATGGCGCTGCAGCGGCTCAAGGAAGGCGCCGAAAAGGCCAAGATGGAGCTGTCCACCGTCACCCAGACCGACATCAACCTGCCGTTCATCACCGCCGATCAGTCGGGGCCCAAGCACCTGAACATGAGCCTCACCCGGGCCAAGTTCGAGCAGCTGGTGGACGACTTGATCCAGCGCACCATCCCTCCGATGCAGCAGGCCCTGAAGGACGCGGGCCTGGACCCCAAGACGGTGGATGAGGTCATCCTGGTCGGGGGCTCGACCCGGATTCCCAAGATTCAACAGATCGTCCGGGACTACTTCGGCAAGGAGCCCAACAAGTCGGTCAATCCCGATGAAGTCGTCGCCATCGGCGCGGCCATTCAGGGCGGGGTGCTCGCCGGCGAGGTGAAGGACGTGCTCCTGCTCGACGTCACTCCGCTCTCGCTCGGCATCGAGACCTTGGGTGGGGTTACCACGGTTCTCATTCCCCGGAACACCACCATCCCGACCAAGAAGTCGGAGGTGTTCTCCACCGCGGAGGACAACCAGACCACGGTGGAGATTCACGTGCTCCAGGGCGAGCGCCAGATGGCGGGCGACAACCGAACCATCGGCAAATTCCAGCTCACCGGAATTCCGCCCGCGCCGCGCGGCATGCCTCAGGTCGAGGTCACCTTCGACATCGATGCCAACGGCATCCTGCACGTCTCGGCCAAGGACAAGGCGACCAACAAGGAGCAGAAGATCCGGATCGAGGCCTCCAGCGGCCTCAGCGACAGCGACATCGATCGCATGGTCAAGGCGGCCGAGCAGCACGCGTCGGAGGACAAGACCCGTCGCGAGCAGATCGAGCAGCGGAACCAGCTCGACAGCCTGGTCTACCGGGTGGAGAAGGACAGCAAGGAATGGGTGGACCGCCTGCCGGCCGACCCCAAGTCCAGGCTGGACGCGGCGGTCGAGGCTGCCAAGCAGGCCCTCCGGACCGGTGAGGGCGAGGGCATCCGCCGCGCCTTGGACGAGCTCAACGCGGCCTATTCCGCCGCCGGCGCTTCGCTCTACCAGAGTCAGCAAGGCCAGGGTCAGCCGGACCAAGCGGAGCCGGCCCCCGGTCAGGAACCCCCCGCTGGCGCTCCTACCGGTACTCAGGACGACGTAGTCGAGGCCGACTACGAGATCGTGGACGAGAAGAAGCAGTAACAGGCGGGCCATGGGCTATGCGCTATGGGTCATGGGGCTCGAAGCCCATAGCCCAAAGCTCATAGCCCGCTATTATTGATGTATGTGGTGCCGTAGGACCCAACGCTTTCCGAAGGATCGCTCGATGTCGGCTCGATCGCTAAACTGGCTCAAGTTCGGAGGATTGGTGGCCCTGGCCTTTGCGTTGGGGTTGCTCTTCGCCGGGCTGCTGGATCTCCCTAGCCGCTCTTCTGCTCAGGAACAGAGCAGCCGGGGATCAATCATCGCCCAGGTACCCCCGCCGTCCATCCCTGCCGCTAGGCCCCTGCAAGACCTGAGTGAAGCCTTCGCCGCTGTCGCCGAGCACGTGAAGCCCAGCGTGGTCTACATCCGCTCCCAGCGGACCGAGAAGGTCGGTCGGCAGCAGCAACGGGTTCCGCCGGGGATGGAGCGCTTCTTCCCCCGCTTCCGCCAACAGCCCGAGATCGAACAGGGCAGCGGATCCGGCTTCATTATCTCCGCAGATGGCTACATCCTGACCAACAATCACGTCGTCGAAGGCGCCGAGCAGGTGACGGTCCGCCTGCTGGACCGCCGGGAGTTCAAGGCCAAGGTGGTGGGCACCGATCCCAACACCGACGTCGCAGTGCTCAAGATCGATGGCAAGGGACTGCCTCCGGTGGCGCTGGGGAACAGCGACGACGCCCGGGTCGGCGAGTGGGTGCTGGCCATCGGCAATCCCTTGGGGGAGGGCCTCACCTTCACCGTGACTTCCGGGATCGTCAGCGCCAAGGGACGGGCGCTCAACGGGTTGCCGGGCCGCGGGCAGGGCAGCATTCAGGACTTCATCCAGACCGACGCTGCGATCAACCCGGGGAACTCGGGAGGGCCGCTGGTCAGCGTGCGGGGAGAGGTCATCGGGATCAACTCCGCTATTGCCAGCGAAACCGGTTTCTACTCTGGCTACGGGTTCGCCATTCCGATAAACCTGGCGCGCACGGTCATGACTCAGTTGATCGAGACCGGCTCGGTGCACCGGGCGGCCCTCGGCGTTCAGATCGCCGACGTGTCGCTCAACGATGCCGCCTACGTCGGGTTGCCGGAGATCAGGGGAGTGGTGGTGAAGGACATCCCCACCGAGGATTCGCCTGCCAAGGCGGCCGGTATCGAGCCGGGTGACATCATCGTCGCGGTGGACGGCAAGCCGGTGGCCTACACCGGACAGCTCCAGCAGGTGATCGGCTTCCGCAAGCCGGGGGACGTGGTCAAGGTCGAGGTGGCCCGCAAGGGCGGCGTTCGCAAGACCTTCAACGTCAAGCTTCAGGCGCTCAACGACACGCCCCAGGTCGCCGCCGGAGATACTCCGGGCGAGGATGAGGCCGGTGCGCCCGGCGGAACGGCAATGGACCGGCTCGGGATCAGCGTCGAGCCAGTGACCCAGGACGCCGCCACCGAGCTGCAGCTTCCGGCTGACGCCCGCGGGCTCATCGTCACCGACGTCACGCCGGGAGGGCCCGCCTGGGAAGTATTGACCGACGATCCGCAGCGGGGCGGTCCCGACATCATCCTGTCGGTCGAGGGCAAGGCCGTCCGGTCCGAGGCCGATCTCCGCAAGGTGCTCCAGAATGAGAAGCCGGGGAATATCGTCAGTCTCCGGATCTACAACCCGCGCGGCCAGAATCGCCGGATCGAGCGCATCAAGCTCGGCGACGCGCAATAGCCGGACAGCAGGTTTCGGTCTTCACCCCAAGGGGTCGGCATAGCCGGCCCCTTGCGGCTATTTTGGGCAGGAGGCTAGAGATAGCCGATGGCGACCCCAACCCCCCCGAGCGCTTCATGACGACCAGCCCCGAAACCGACTGGATGAACCATCCCGTGATCCGGAGGCTGGTGGATCAAGCCAATACCTTGGCGCTCGAGGAGCGCATCACCCTGGTGAAGGGGCTCATTCCCGGCATCGCGGATGCCCTCTCGGAGGAAGAGTACGAGCAGTTCGCCGCCTTCATTCGGCTGAAGGGAGAGCGTTACCTTGAAGCCAAGGCGCACCCGGGGGAAGGAAGAGCCGAGCGCCACACTCCCGGAGAGCGGGAGCTGGAAGGACGGTAAGCCAATGGACGAGGAGCACTTCAACATCTCGCTGCGAAGACTGCTGAAGCAGTTCGGAATCACCGCCCAGCGGGAGGTCGAGAAAGCGGTGGATGCCGCGCTGAAGGCGGGCGAATTGTCCGGTCGCGACGCGCTGCAGGCCCGGGCGACAATGGTGGTGGATGGGTTGAAGACGGATATCGTCGTCGAGGGTAAGATCGAGCTGACATAAGGGCCTCGCCTCGGGAGACAGCAAAGAATGAGACGGTCCAGAAGACCGCTGTTGCAAGCTCTGATGGGTCTCGCACTCCTGGCATGCCAATCGGGCTCCGCGGACCGGGTAGGACCTCCTTCCAGAAGCGCTGAGTCACCGGTCGCGGAATTGCTCGCCCAGTACACTCCGGTTCGGCTTACCGCCGATCTGGGAGGGCTCAGTGAGAAAGAGCGGCGGATGCTTCCCCTGCTCATCGCAGCCGCCCAGGCCATGGACACGGTGTATTGGCAGCAATCCTACTCGGCCCGGGATTCCTTGCTCGCCACCATCTCCGACTCGGGAACGAGGCGCTATCTCCTCTTTAACTACGGCCCCTGGGACCGGCTCCACGGCAACCGCCCCTTCGTCCCCGGCGTCGGTCCTCGGCCACCCGGGGCCGAGTTTTACCCCCACGATCTGACTAAGCAGGAGTTCGAGGCGGCCGCTGGGAAATCAGGCAGCGAGGCCAAGGCACTACGGAGCCTCTACACCGTAGTCCGGCGGGACTCTAGCGGCGGTTTGCAGGCCATTCCGTATCACACCGCCTATGCCGGGCCGATCCGGCAGGCAGCCGCCAAGCTGCGAGAGGCCTCCGCCTTGGCGGAAGATCCGGGACTCCGGCGCTATCTGGAGTTGAGGGCCAAGGCCCTGGAGACCGACGATTATCAGCCCAGTGACCTGGCCTGGTTGGACATGAAGAACAACGATCTCGACCTGGTGATCGGTCCGATCGAGACCTACGATGATGCCCTGTTCGGCTACAAGGCTGCGCATGAGGCCTATGTCCTGCTCAAGGACAACGAATGGAGCAAACGGCTCTCCCATTACGCCGCGCTCTTGCCCGGCCTGCAACGAGGGCTGCCGGTGCCTGCGGCCTATAAGCGTGAGTCTCCCGGCTCGGACTCCGAGTTGAACGCCTACGACGTTCTATTCTATGCCGGCCAGTCCAACGCCGGCTCCAAGACCATCGCCATCAATCTTCCGAACGACGAGGAAGTGCAGTTGCGCAAGGGCACTCGCCGGCTTCAGCTGAAGAACGCCATGCGGGCCAAGTTCGACCGTATCCTGGTGCCGATCGCGGATCAGCTGGTGGCGGAAGACCAACAGTCCCACATCAACTTCGACGCCTTTTTCGCCAACATAATGTTCCACGAGGTGGCTCACGGGCTGGGCATCAAGAACACCATCAGCGGCAAGGGAACGGTGCGCGCGGCGTTGAAGGAGCAGGCCGGCGCCCTGGAGGAAGCCAAGGCCGACGTTCTCGGACTCTACATGATCTCCCGGCTCCCCCAGCAGGGTGAGCCGGTCGGCGCCAAGCTGGAAGACAACTACGTCACCTATCTGGCGGGCATTTGTCGCTCGATCCGCTTCGGGGCCTCGAGCGCTCACGGCCGAGCCAACGCCGCCCAATTCTCCTTCTTCGAGGAGCACGGCGCCTTCAGCCGGGACTCGGCAAGCGGTCGCTATCGGGTGGATCTCGCCAGGATGCGGAGTGCGGTCGATTCGCTCGCGGCGCAGATCCTCCGCTTCCAAGGCGACGGCGACTATCAAGGCGTCTCCACGTTCATGGCGGCTCGCACCCAGATCCCTCCCGAATTGGGAAAGGATCTGGCCCGGCTGGGCAGCTCCGGCATCCCGGTGGATATCGTTTTCGAGCAGGGGCTCGACGTGCTCGGGCTCTCGGCCGATCGATGAGCAAGCAACCACCCATCATCGACGTGGAGCCGGTCCCCTCCGCCAGACGCTGGTGGAACTGGCTCTTCGTGCTGTCAATGCTCCTGGTGTTGGGTGGAGGGGTGTGGCTGCTGCTGTCGCGAATCCGGGAATCGGCGGCTCAGCCAGTGGCGCAGGCCACCGACGTGCGCTCGAGCGTGACCGAGTTCGGAGACTCGCTCGACGTGGTGGTCAACTGGCAATTGACCAGCGCCCCGGCTCAGGGTGCGGCTGAGTCGGTTCGGGTCGAAGTAGGATTGGGCGACGGAACTACCTCGCAAGTCTCCACCAGTGCGGCCGTGCAACGGACCGACACGCTTCGCCTGCCGGCTCCTGCTGATGGGGAGACCTCCGCCGGATATTCCTGCGTCTCTGCCATACACCATGGCCGGCTCACTCGAGAGGATTGCACTCCGTGGCAGTTCGTGCGTCCATCGGCGGAGCGGGCGCCCAAAGACACCGCCACCCGGCCCAAGCGAGCTGCCCGCGCCGGGGTCCACGTCGCGCGGATCGTGGTTCAACCGACGGGGCTCCAAGTCGACCCTGACGTAGGTGGCCGTTGTGCCGAATGGCAGCGGGAGCATCCCGGTCGATCGGTCTGGCTGGACGTGAACCGCCGGGCTGTGGTGGAGTGCACCGGCCCCAACGGAAAGCCGACGGTGGCCCAGTTCTGCGCCTTCGCCCTGCTGGAAGACGGCCGCCGGACCAAAGCCAGCAACACGGCGGACAATCCCTACTGCGAGCAACTCTTCCGCGACTGGTCGAGCGAACGGGTTTCCTGAACCCCTCTCCGAACTCGAGGGACCCAATCCATGCGAGCGAAGCGAGACATTGGCCTGATCGTGGCGACAGCTCTGTGCTTGCTTGGTGCCGGACCGCTCGGCGCTCAGCAATTCGACAAGCTGGCCGAAGAGTTCGTGTTCACCAGCCTCAGCTTCTCGCCGGCCAGCGCGACGCAGACCGGGCTCCACCGCTACACCGACCGGAAGACCCGCAAGACCATTTCGCTCGACGACCTCCTGGACGACTTCTCGCCCGCCGAGCTGGACCGGCAGCGGGCATTTTATCAGGAGTTCCAGCGCCGACTACAGCGGATCGCGGTCGATCGGCTCGATCCCCAGACCCAGGTCGACTTCGACCTTCTCGACAACGCCGTCGCCCTGGCGCTTTTCAGCCTGGATAAGGAACAGTTCCATCGCTGGAAGCCGCAGCTCTATCCCGAGAACCTGGGTAACGCGCTGTTCGGTCACGTGAGCCTGGAGTACGCCGACACCGCGACCCGCGCCCGCCACTTGGTTGCCAGGCTGGAGAAGGTGCCCGGCTTCCTGGCTCAGGCCATGGAGAATCTGCAAGGGTCCAACGAGGTCTATCGCCGGGTGGCGCTCGAGTCGGTGCAGGGAGTCGAGGATCTGGTCAAGCGAGTCGGGGCCGACTTCGTACGAGGCACTCCGTCCCAGTCCCGCTATGCCGCGGCGCAGGGCTCCGCGCTGGCGGCGCTGTCACATTACGCCACCTTCCTCCGCGAAGAGCTGCCCAAGCGCGGCGAGTTCGACTGGCGAATGGGACTCGACCGGTTCGACACCAAGTGGAAGCATTACTTGCAGGTGTCCCTGGCTCCCGCCGACATGCTCCGCCTGGCGGAGGACAGTCTTCAGGTCACCCGGGTGGAGATGCTCCGGCTGGCGCGCCCCCTGCACAGCCAGTGGTTTCCCGATCACCGCCACGATGACAACGACTCGGCGCAATTCCTCAACCAGATCGTGGGCGAGGTCCTGGCCCGGATCGGCGAGGAGCACACCCACCGGGATTCGCTGCTGCAGCAAGCTCAGAAGGACGCCGCGGAGATCATCAACGTCGTGCGTGACCGCCGGCTGCTGTCGCTGGATCAAGTCGACAACCTTCGAATCATTCCAACCCCGCTGTTCATGCGGGGGATCTACGGGGTCGCGGGGGCCGTCTTTGCGCCCGCACTGCAGCCGGCGCTGCAATCCTTTTATTGGGTGACCCCCATTCCCAGCGACTGGCCCGCGGAACGCGCCGAGGCCAAGCTCAGGGAGTACAATCGCTACAAGATGCTGACCCTCACGGTGCACGAGGCGCTGCCGGGCCATGTAGTGCAGGGGGAGTACGCCAACCGGGTGCTTCCCGAATGGCGCCGCCTGCTCCGCTCGGTGTACGGCAATAATCCGTATATCGAAGGGTGGGCCGTCTACACCGAGCATGTCATGGAGGCGGCCGGTGTGAACGGGGGCGATCCGGTGAAAGCCCGGCTCACCGCGCTCAAGGCGATGCTCCGGCTCTATGCCAACGCCATCATCGACATCCGGCTGCACACCATGGGGATGTCGCCGGAGGACGCGGTCGCCCTCATGACGCAACAGGCGTTTCAGGAAAAGCCTGAGGCCGAAGGCAAGCTGCAGCGGGCCCAGCTCGACTACGTCCAGCTCAACACCTACCTGGCCGGGCTGCAGGAGTGGGCCGGCCTCCGGCGCGATGCGGAGCGGACCGAGGGCGCCGACTTCAACCTCTGCCGCTATCACGACACCGTTCTGCTCTATGGTCCGATTCCGGTACCCGCGGTCCGGCGGCTCTACATGGCCGACGTTGCGCCGACTGCGAAGGCGCCACCCTCCCGCTGCCAGGCGGCCGGCACCTAACGCACCCGACCTAGTCCTTGTATGGATCGAACTCGTCCGCCCCGGCCATGACCACGATCAGCGGCCGGAGCGTGTGCAACACCTCGATGGTGCTTCCTTGCGCCGCGAGCACCTCCGGCAGCCGGCGATAGACATGGGGGCTTTCGTCCAACCCTCCGCCACGCAGGATCACCCCCTTCTCCCGAACCCAGGCGTGCATCATCTCGAGCGTCACCCGGCCCCGGCTGAGCACCTTGCCGGTCCGGCGATTCCTTTTGCCGGCGGCGGCAGTACGGCTCATGACCCTCCCGGCGCCGTGCACCGTCGAGAAGAGCGCCTCCTTCTGGTCCCGCGCCACCACCGGGTCGGATGACACCACACCCTGCACGATGACGGCGTCGTCGCCCATGCTCCCTCCGATGAAGCCCTTTTGCCCCGGGAAGGCCGGCGTGGCACCCTTCCGTACGACGACCAACTCCTCGCCCTCGTGGGTCTCCTTCCAGGCGAAGTTGTGATGGTTGTGCACCAGCTCCACCTCATTGGCTCCCAGGATCTGCACCACCTTTCGCGCCACCCACTCGCGGCCGGCGTACGCGTAACGGCCGGCGAGGTTCATCAGGTGCCAGTAGTCGTGACCCACCGGCTGGTCGAGTCCAAGCAGTACTTCCGTCTCGGGCGCTCGCTCACCCCAGCTCCTTCCCTGACCCAGGGCCAGAAAGCTCGACGCGACCGTGTGACCGAAACCGCGGCTGCCGAAGTGCACCCCGACCCACAGAGTACCGGTTTCGTCGGCGAAGACGTCGACGTAGTGGTTGCCGCTGCCGACGGTGCCCAGTTGGTTCCGCGCCTTGGCTTGGAGCGCCTCGCGGTGCCTGGACGGCACCGCTTGCCACGCGGGATCCTCGAAGAGCGGGTGGGCGGTCGGCGCGTCATCGGCCAGGTTCTTCCGCCCAATGCCGAAGCTCACCGTGCCCGCGATCTGGTCGGCCAGGATCGCGAGGGCTATCGCGCACTTCCGCCTCGGTCCGCCCGAGATCGGTGAGTCGTTGGTCGGTGCGGATCGCGGCGTTGCCGCAGGCGATGTCGAACCCGACTCCAACGACCGAGACGGCGTTGTGGTAGGCCGCGACGCCGCCGATGGGCATGACGTACCCCACGTGGCCGTCGGCCATCAGCGCCACCTTCCGCGCGTGCTGCGCCACCTGGATGAGCTGCGCCCGAGTCGCGTCGTCGTGGGTACCGAAGATCCGCATGGCTGCTCCTGCGCCGGCCGTCCGGTTAGATTGCCCCAGGCCAGATCCACCAAGTCTACTTCACCGATGCCCCCCACCGACAAGCTATGAAAATCACCAAGCCGATCTTTATCGTGGGAACCGGACGTTGTGGCTCGACTGCGTTTCACCGGCTCCTGGGGCTGCATCCGAACGTGATGTGGCTGTCGGGCTTCGCCGAGGAATTTCCCAGGAAACCGCGGTGGAACCGGTGGGCCGTGACGGCGATGGGCAGCCCCGCCTTACGGCGGGTCTTCGGAAAGCGGATCAAGCCGGGTGAGAACTACGGGTTCTGGTATACCCACGCCTACGGATTTGCCGAGCCGGGCCGCGATCTGCTCAAGACGGACGTGACCCCCCGAGTCAAGAAGCAGATGCACGCGGCGCTGGAACCGATGCTCACGCCAAAGCGCAGCCGGCTGCTCATCAAGCTGACCGGTTGGTCGCGGATCGGCTTTCTGAACGAGGTGTTCGAGGACGCGAAATTCATCCATATCGTCCGCGACGGGCGGGCGGTTGCCAGCTCGTTATTGCACATCAACTCGTGGCAGTGGCGCGGCTGGTACGGGCCATACAGCTGGCGCTACGGCCCGCTGCCGCCGGAGGACCAGGCGGCGTGGGAAGCCAGCAATCGCTCGTTCGTGGCGCTGGCGGGGATTCAGTGGAAGATCCACACCCGGTCGCTGGAAGCGGCACGTCAGAAGCTCGATCCGAGTCGGTTCCTGGAGGTCCAGTACGAAACCTTCTGCGAGCAGACCGCGGAGACCTGCCGGCGGGTCTTGGAATTTGCGGAGCTTCCCGATTCGCCCGCCTTCGAGCGGGAGGTCAAGGCCGCATCGATCACGGACATGAGCACCCGCTGGCGCAAGGACCTGAGCCCCGAGCAGCAAACCCTGCTGACCGGTCTGCTGCGCGAGGATCTGCTGCGATACGGCTACGACGTCGCCCCGTAACGTTTGTCATCCCGAGCGAAGCGAGGGACCGACACTCGTCCCTGCTATTGAATCCTGATGAACCTGCCGACTGACGGAACGCCGTTCCGATTGAGGACGAAGAGCAGATAATAGCCCGGAGGAGCGAGGTTCGCGTTCGCCGGCGCGGTAACCTCCACTCCGCTTGCGGTGGCGGTAAAGCTCAGCGTATTGGCCCTCGCGCCCATGTCGAAAGCATGGGTGACCGAGCCGAGCCGGATCCATCGCACGTCGGTGATCTGGGCAGCGTGCGGGGTGGTGACGGTGAAGGTCTCTCCGTAGCCGACGTTGGCCGGAGCCGAGGTGATACTGGGCCGCGCCCCGGGGTGATTGGGATCGAACTTGAAGAGATAAGGCGGGGAGAAGATCTCGTGGTTCTCCTGATCGGGGACCGGCACCGCGCCGGCCATGGCGTTGCCGCTGGCACCGTGGAGAACGGTGCCGTCGGGCAGCAGCATCGATACCGAGTGGTAGATCCGCATCCGTTGTTACTCGCCAACGTGGTCCACTGTCTCGTGGTCGGATTCCACATCTCGGCAGCCTTTTCGGCAAGGCCTTCATTGATGTTCACGAAGCCGCCACCACTGGTGCCGCCGGTGATCAGCACTTGGCCATCGGGTAGGATGGTCGAGTTGAGGTGCCGCCGCGGAGCGGACATCGAGCCGGCGCTTTGCCATTGCGGCGACGGTTGGTTGAGGTCGATCGTTTCCGCGGTGGCCGTTGGCGTCGGATCCTTCGCGTCGGGCGATTGCCCCCAGCCGGTGTTCCCCCCTCCGCCGGCGTAGAGGATCTTCCCCGGCTCATACATCGCCGCGGTTCCGTAGTCGCGGTTCTTGGTGTAGATGTGGCTCGGGCCGTTGACCCACTGCCCCCGTTGCCCGCCGGTACTGCCGTCGACCAGGAACCAGCGTGACATGATCCGCTCGCCGGCATAGAAGATCCGGCCGTCGGGGGCCACGAAGTTCCGGGGGTAGTAGGGTATCTCGACCGCGTCGGCGCCGGGCAGCTCCACCCACGCGTTGTTTTCCCAGATCTCGGGGATCTTGACCACCATGCCGTTCTCGTCCCGCCCGCCCATGGTCAGCACTCGGCCGTCGGCCAGGACCGTGACGGTCGGATACCAGCGGCCGTGGGCCATGTTGGGGCCCTTCTGCCAGGTGCCGTCGGGACTAAAGAAGTTGGTGACGTTGATGCCGGTGTCGTCCAGCTTGTGGCCGCCGGAACCATCAGACGGCCGTCCGGCAGCAGGTTGTGTCCGGAGCAGAACAGCATCGTGTCTATCGGGATGACGGTGGCCGTGGCCGGCGACCCGGCGGTGGGGTCCCAGAGTCGGGGTTTGCTACCGCTGGTCTGATCGTGCTCGTGCTTTC
Source organism: uncultured Gemmatimonadales bacterium (assembly GCA_963812755.1). Taxonomy (GTDB): domain Bacteria; phylum Gemmatimonadota; class Gemmatimonadetes; order Gemmatimonadales; family GWC2-71-9; genus CAVVWJ01. Next base: position 39,466 of record CAWEWK010000019.1, read on the forward strand.
CCCAGGCCAGGATTTTTCCGCTGGGCAGCAGACTCATGTGCAGCGGTACGACACCGTTCCAGTCGACGACCGGACCCCACTTGCCGGTCGTCGCCTCGGGCGGCAGAGGGGCGACATCGACCGGTGACGAGGTCACGGTGTTGTCACCCGCCGCGAACTGGAGCGTGTGAGACCCGACCCGCTGATGCCGAGGTCGCCGAACCGGGCGACCCCCGCGGCATCGGTGGTGACACCGGTGTTCCCCTCCAGCGTTCCGCTTCCCGACGCCAGACTCGCCGTGACCTCGACCCCGACTACGGGGGCACCTCCGTCGCCAGTCACCTGAACCACCGGTTGAACCGTCGGATCGAACACCTCACCGCTCAACGCCGAGACCGGAGGGTTGGTGGTGATCAGGATTCCGCCGCCGCCTCCGGTGGTGCTGGCGGTGGCCGTGAAGGTGACCGGGAGCCCTCGAGGCCGCCCGCGCTTGCCGTGGTCGTCTGCTCCCCCGGATCGGGACCCAGCACCCGGACGACCGAGGCCGGCCGTCGGCGCCGGTCTCGGTCGTCGCCGCCGAGACGCTGCCCGCCCCCTGAGCGGCCCAGCTCGACGCTGACCCCTTCGACCGGGACTCCGGACTCGTTGGTGACCAGCACCACGAGCGGATTCGCCAGCGGTTGGCCGACCATTCCGATTTGCCCGTTGCCGCCTGCGCCCTCGATTTGTGAGGCATCGTCGGGTGGCGGGGGAGGGTTGGTGTTGTCGCCGCCGCAGCGAAGCAGGCTGGTCGCCAGGAGGGCCGCGAAAGCTGAAAGTCGGAGTTGTCGAAATCGAGTCATATGTACCACGGGCGGGTTGGATCAGCCGATCCCGCGCCAAAGAGGGGTTCGTGGCCGCGTACGGCAGCGCCACACATGCACCTTCCGGGCCGGAATTGTTCCCCAGCCGGCTTGGTAAAGGCCTTGTACGGACTGCACTTAACGTCAAGCATCCGGGCCGGCGTTGCGCGGGCGCCACGAAGCCACGTCTGCAGAGCCCGGGCGCCATGGGGCCGTGGGAGCCAGCGGTATATTAGTAGCTCGCGAGCGTGGCGGAACTGGCAGACGCGCAGGACTTAGGATCCTGTCCCGCAAGGGGTCCGGGTTCGACTCCCGGCGTTCGCATGCAACGATTTAGGGCCTCTCATTCGAGAGGCCTCTTCGTTGACGACACTATTCACGTCACTATCGGTGGCAGCCGACCGTGAACTGAGGGTGGTCTTGGCGGCTGGCTGCGGCTTGCACTGGCTAGCAGGCAGCCGGAGCACTAAGCT
>CAWEWK010000020.1:0-27473 GCA_963812755.1 uncultured Gemmatimonadales bacterium
CCGTCGCGAGCAGATCGAGCAGCGGAACCAGCTCGACAGCCTGGTCTACCGCGTGGAGAAGGACAGCAAGGAATGGGTGGACCGCCTGCCGGCCGACCCCAAGTCCAGGCTGGACGCGGCGGTCGAGGCTGCCAAGCAGGCCCTCCGGACCGGTGAGGGCGAAGGCATCCGCCGGGCGCTGGACGAGCTCAACGCGGCCTATTCCGCCGCCGGCGCTTCGCTCTACCAGAGTCAGCAAGGCCAGGGTCAGCCGGGCCAAGCGGAGCCGGCCCCCGGTCAGGAACCGCCCGCTGGCGCTCCTACCGGTGCTCAGGACGACGTAGTCGAGGCCGACTACGAGATCGTGGACGAGAAGAAGCAGTAACAGGCGGGCTATGGGCTATGAGCTACGGGTCATGGGGCTCGAAGCCCATAGCCCAAAGCTCATAGCCCGCTATTATTGATGTATGTGGTGCCGTAGGACCCAACGCTTTCCGAAGGATCGCTCGATGTCGGCTCGATCGCTAAACTGGCTCAAGTTCGGAGGATTGGTGGCCCTGGCCTTTGCGTTGGGGTTGCTCTTCGCCGGGCTGCTGGATCTCCCTAGCCGCTCTTCTGCTCAGGAACAGAGCAGCCGGGGATCAATCATCGCCCAGGTACCCCCGCCGTCCATCCCTGCCGCTAGGCCCCTGCAAGACCTGAGTGAAGCCTTCGCCGCTGTCGCCGAGCACGTGAAGCCCAGCGTGGTCTACATCCGCTCCCAGCGGACCGAGAAGGTCGGTCGGCAGCAGCAACGGGTTCCGCCGGGGATGGAGCGATTCTTCCCCCGCTTCCGCCAACAGCCCGAGATCGAACAGGGCAGCGGATCCGGCTTCATTATCTCCGCAGATGGCTACATCCTGACCAACAATCACGTCGTCGAAGGCGCCGAGCAGGTGACGGTCCGCCTGCTGGACCGCCGGGAGTTCAAGGCCAAGGTGGTGGGCACCGATCCCAACACCGACGTCGCAGTGGTCAAGATCGCCGGCAAGGGCTTGCCGCCGGTGGCGCTGGGGAACAGCGACGACGCCCGGGTCGGCGAGTGGGTGCTGGCCATCGGCAATCCCTTGGGGGAGGGCCTCACCTTCACCGTGACTTCCGGGATCGTCAGCGCCAAGGGACGGGCGCTCAACGGGTTGCCGGGCCGCGGGCAGGGCAGCATTCAGGACTTCATCCAGACCGACGCCGCGATCAACCCGGGGAACTCGGGAGGGCCGCTGGTCAGCGTGCGGGGAGAGGTCATCGGGATCAACTCCGCTATTGCCAGCGAAACCGGTTTCTACTCGGGCTACGGGTTCGCCATTCCGATAAACCTGGCGCGCACGGTCATGACTCAGTTGATCGAGACCGGCTCGGTGCACCGGGCGGCCCTCGGCGTTCAGATCGCCGACGTGTCGCTCAACGATGCCGCCTACGTCGGGTTGCCGGAGATCAGGGGAGTGGTGGTGAAGGACATCCCCACCGAGGATTCGCCTGCCAAAGCGGCCGGTATCGAGCCGGGTGACATCATCGTCGCGGTGGACGGCAAGCCGGTGGCCTACACCGGACAGCTCCAGCAGGTGATCGGCTTCCGCAAGCCGGGCGACGTGGTCAAGGTCGAGGTGGCCCGCAAGGGCGGCGTTCGCAAGACCTTCAACGTCAAACTTCAGGCGCTCAACGACACGCCCCAGGTCGCCGCCGGAGATACTCCGGGCGAGGATGAGGCCGGTGCGCCCGGCGGAACGGCAATGGACCGGCTCGGGATCAGCGTCGAGCCAGTGACCCAGGACGCCGCCACCGAGCTGCAGCTTCCGGCTGACGCCCGCGGGCTCATCGTCACCGACGTCACGCCGGGAGGGCCCGCCTGGGAAGTATTGACCGACGATCCGCAGCGGGGCGGTCCCGACATCATCCTGTCGGTCGAGGGCAAGGCCGTCCGGTCCGAGGCCGATCTCCGCAAGGTGCTCCAGAATGAGAAGCCGGGGAATATCGTCAGTCTCCGGATCTACAACCCGCGCGGCCAGAATCGCCGGATTGAGCGCATCAAGCTCGGCGACGCGCAATAGCCGGACAGCAGGTTTCGGTGTTCACCCCAAGGGGTCGGCATAGCCGGCCCCTTGCGGCTATTTTGGGCAGGAGGCTAGAGATAGCCGATGGCGACCCCAACCCCCCGAGCGCTTCATGACGACCAGCCCCGAAACCGACTGGATGAACCATCCCGTAATCCGGAGGCTGGTGGATCAAGCCAATACCTTGGCTCTCGAGGAGCGCATCACCCTGGTGAAGGGGCTCATTCCCGGCATCGCGGATGCCCTCTCGGAGGAAGAGTACGAGCAGTTCGCCGCCTTCATTCGGCTAAAGGGAGAGCGTTACCTTGAAGCCAAGGCGCACCCGGGGGAAGGAAGAGCCGAGCGCCACACTCCCGGAGAGCGGGAGCTGGAAGGACGGTAAGCCAATGGACGAGGAGCACTTCAACATCTCGCTACGAAGACTGCTGAAGCAGTTCGGAATCACCGCCCAGCGGGAGGTCGAGAAAGCGGTGGATGCCGCGCTGAAGTCGGGCGAATTGTCCGGTCGCGACGCGCTGCAGGCCCGGGCGACAATGGTGGTGGATGGGTTGAAGGCGGATATCGTCGTCGAGGGTAAGATCGAGCTGACATAAGGGCCTCGCCTCGGGAGACAGCAAAGAATGAGACGGTCCAGAAGACCGGTGTTGCAAGCTCTGATGGGTCTCGCAGTCCTGGCGTGCCAATCGGGCTCCGCGGACCGGGTAGGACCTCCTTCCAGAAGCGCTGAGTCACCGGTCGCGGAATTGCTCGCCCAGTACACCCCGGTTCGGCTTACCGCCGATCTGGGAGGGCTCAGTGAGAAAGAGCGGCGGATGCTTCCCCTGCTCATCGCAGCCGCCCAGGCCATGGATACGGTGTATTGGCAGCAATCCTTCTCGGCCCGGGATTCCTTGCTCGCCACCATCTCCGACTCGGGAACGAGGCGCTATCTCCTCTTCAACTACGGCCCCTGGGACCGGCTCCACGGCAACCGCCCCTTCGTCCCCGGCGTCGGTCCTCGGCCACCCGGGGCCGAGTTTTACCCCCACGATCTGACCAAGCAGGAGTTCGAGGCGGCCGCCGGGAAATCAGGCAGCGAGGCCAAGGCACTGCGGAGCCTCTACACGGTAGTCCGGCGGGACTCTAGCGGCGGTTTGCAGGCCATTCCTTATCACGCCGCCTATGCCGGGCCGATCCGGCAGGCAGCCGCCAAGCTGCGAGAGGCCTCCGCCTTGGCGGAAGATCCGGGACTCCGGCGCTATCTGGAGTTGAGGGCCAAGGCCCTGGAGACCGACGATTATCAGCCCAGTGACCTGGCCTGGTTGGACATGAAGAACAACGATCTCGACCTGGTGATCGGTCCGATCGAGACCTACGATGATGCCCTGTTCGGCTACAAGGCTGCGCATGAGGCCTATGTCCTGCTCAAGGACAACGAATGGAGCAAACGGCTCTCCCATTACGCCGCGCTCTTGCCTGCCCTGCAACGAGGGCTGCCGGTGCCTGCGGCCTATAAGCGTGAGTCTCCCGGCTCGGACTCCGACTTGAACGCCTACGACGTTCTATTCTATTCCGGCCAGTCCAACGCCGGCTCCAAGACCATCGCCATCAATCTTCCGAACGACGAGGAAGTGCAGTTGCGCAAGGGCACTCGCCGGCTTCAGCTGAAGAACGCCATGCGGGCCAAGTTCGACCGTATCCTGGTGCCGATCGCGGATCAGCTGGTGGCGGAAGACCAACAGTCCCACATCAACTTCGACGCCTTTTTCGCCAACATAATGTTCCACGAGGTGGCTCACGGGCTGGGCATCAAGAACACCATCAGCGGCAAGGGAACGGTGCGCGCGGCGTTGAAGGAGCAGGCCGGCGCCCTGGAGGAAGCCAAGGCCGACGTTCTCGGACTCTACATGATCTCCCGGCTCCCGCAGCAGGGTGAGGCGGTCGGCGCCAAGCTGGAAGACAACTACGTCACCTATCTGGCGGGCATTTTTCGCTCGATCCGCTTCGGAGCCTCGAGCGCTCACGGCCGAGCCAACGCCGCCCAATTCTCCTTCTTCGAGGAGCACGGCGCCTTCAGCCGGGACTCGGCAAGCGGTCGCTATCGGGTGGATCTCGCCAAGATGCGGAGTGCGGTCGATTCGCTCGCGGCGCAGATCCTCCGCTTCCAAGGCGACGGCGACTATCAAGGCGTCTCCACGTTCATGGCGGCTCGCACCCAGATCCCTCCCGAATTGGGAAAGGATCTGGCCCGGCTGGGCAGCTCCGGCATCCCGGTGGATATCGTTTTCGAGCAGGGGCTCGACGTGCTCGGGCTCTCGGCCGATCGATGAGCAAGCAACCACCCGTCATCGACGTGGAGCCGGTCCCCTCCGCCAGACGCTGGTGGAACTGGCTCTTCGTGCTGTCAATGCTCCTGTTGTTGGGTGGAGGGGCGTGGCTGCTGCTGTCGCGAATCCGGGAATCGGCGGCTCAGCCGGTGGCGCAGGCCACCGACGTGCGCTCGAGCGTGACCCAGTTCGGAGACTCGCTCGACGTGGTGGTCAACTGGCAATTGACCATCGCACCTGCTCTGGGCGCGGCTGAATCGGTTCGGGTCGAAGTAGGATTGGGCGACGGAACTACCTCGCAAGTCTCCACCAGTGCGGCCGTGCAACGGACCGACACGCTTCGCCTGCCGGCTCCCGCTGATGGGGAGACCTCCGCCGGATATTCCTGCGTCTCTGCCATACACCATGGCCGGCTCACTCGAGAGGATTGCACTCCGTGGCAGTTCGTGCGTCCATCGGCGGAGCGGGAGCCCAAAGACACCGCCACCCGGCCCAAGCGAGCTGCCCGCGCCGGGGTCCACGTCGCGCGGATCGTGGTTCAACCGACGGGGCTCCAAGTCGACCCTGACGTAGGTGGCCGTTGTGCCGAATGGCAGCGGGAGCATCCCGGTCGATCGGTCTGGCTGGACGTGAACCGCCGGGCTGTGGCGGAGTGCACCGGCCCCAACGGAAAGCCGACGGTGGCCCAGTTCTGCGCCTTCGCCCTGCTGGAAGACGGCCGCCGGACCAAAGCCAGCAACACGGCGGACAATCCCTACTGCGAGCAACTCTTCCGCGACTGGTCGAGCGAACGGGTTTCCTGAACCCCTCTCCGAACTCGAGGGACCCAATCCATGCGAGCGAAGCGAGACATTGGCCTGATCGTGGCGACAGCTCTGTGCTTGCTTGGTGCCGGACCGCTCGGCGCTCAGCAATTCGACAAGCTGGCCGAAGAGTTCGTGTTCACCAGCCTCAGCTTCTCGCCGGCCAGTGCGACGCAGACCGGGCTCCACCGCTACACCGACCGGAAGACCCGCAAGACCATTTCTCTCGACGACCTCCTGGACGACTTCTCGCCCGCCGAGCTGGACCGGCAGCGGGCATTTTATCAGGAGTTCCAGCGCCGACTACAGCGGATCGCGGTCGATCGGCTCGATCCCCAGACCCAGGTCGACTTCGACCTTCTCGACAACGCCGTCGCCCTGGCGCTCTTCAGCCTGGATAAGGAACAGTTTTATCGCTGGAAGCCGCAGCTTTATCCCGAGAACCTCGGTAACGCGCTGTTCGGTCACGTGAGCCTGGAGTACGCCGACACCGCGACCCGCGCCCGCCACCTGGTTGCCAGGCTGGAGAAGGTGCCCGGCTTCCTGGCTCAGGCCATGGAGAATCTTCAAGGGTCCAACGAGGTCTACCGCCGGGTGGCGCTCGAATCGGTGCAGGGAGTCGAGGACCTGGTGAAGCGGGTAGGGGCCGACTTCGTACGAGGCACTCCGTCCGAGTCCCGCTATGCCGCGGCGCAGGGCACGGCGCTGGCGGCGCTGGCGCACTACGCCACCTTCCTCGGCGAAGAGCTGCCCAAGCGCGGCGAATTCGACTGGCGAATGGGACTCGACCGGTTCGACACCAAGTGGAAGCACTACTTGCAGGTGTCGCTGCCTCCTGCCGACATGCTCCGCCTGGCGGAGGACAGCCTTCGGACCACCCGGGTCGAGATGCTCCGGCTGGCGCGTCCCCTCCATAGCCAGTGGTTTCCCGATCACCGCCACGATGACAACGACTCGGCGCAATTCCTCAACCAGATCGTGGGCGAGGTCCTGGCCCGGATCGGCGAGGAGCACACCCACCGGGATTCGCTACTCCAGCAGGCTCAGAAGGACGCCGCGGAAATCATAAAGGTCGTGCGCGACCGCCGACTGCTGTCCCTGGATCAAGTCGACAACCTTCGAATCATTCCTACCCCGCTATTCATGCGGGGGATCTACGGAGTCGCGGGGGCCGTCTTTGCTCCCGCACTCCAGCCGGCGCTGCAATCCTTTTATTGGGTGACCCCAATTCCCAGCGACTGGCCCGCGGAACGCGCCGAGGCCAAGCTCAGGGAGTACAATCGCTACAAGATGTTGACCCTCACGGTGCACGAGGCGCTGCCGGGCCACATAGTCCAGGGGGAGTACGCCAACCGGGTGCTTCCCGAATGGCGGCGGCTGCTGCGCTCGGTGTACGGCAATACGCCATATGTCGAAGGGTGGGCGGTCTACACCGAGCATGTCATGGAGGCGGCCGGCGTGAACGGGGGCGATCCGGTGAAAGCCCGGCTCACCGCGCTCAAGGCGATGCTCCGGCTCTACGTCAACGCCATCATCGATATCCGGCTGCACACCATGGGGATGTCGCCGGAGGACGCGGTCGCCCTCATGACCCAACAGGCGTTTCAGGAGAAGCCTGAGGCCGAAGGCAAGCTGCAGCGAGCCCAGCTCGACTACGTCCAGCTCAACACCTACCTGGCCGGGCTGCAGGAGTGGGCCGGCCTCCGGCGCGATGCGGAGCGGACCGAGGGCGCCGACTTCAACCTCTGCCGCTATCACGACACCGTTCTGCTCTATGGTCCGATTCCGGTACCCGCGGTCCGGCGGCTCTACATGGCCGACGTTGCGCCGACTGCAAAGGCGCCACCCTCCCGCTGCCAGGCGGCCGGCACCTAAGCGCACCCGACCTAATCCTTATATGGATCGAACTCGTCCGCCCCGGCCATGACCACGATCAGCGGCCGGAGCGTGTGCAACACCTCGATGGTGTTTCCTTGCGCCGCGAGCACCTCCGGCAGCCGGCGATAGACATGGGGGCTTTCGTCCAGCCCTCCGCCACGCAGGATCACCCCCTTCTCCCGAACCCAGGCGTGCATCATCTCGAGCGTCACCCGGCCCCGGCTGAGCACCTTGCCGGTCCGGCGATTCCTCTTGCCGGCGGCGGCAGTACGGCTCATGACCCTCCCGGCGCCGTGCACCGTCGAGAAGAGCGCCTCCTTCTGGTCCCGCGCCGCCACCGGGTCGGATGACACCACACCCTGCACGATGACGGCGTCGTCGCCCATGCTCCCTCCGATGAAGCCCTTTTGCCCGGGGAAGGCCGGCGTGGCGCCCTTCCGTACGACGACCAACTCCTCGCCCTCGTGGGTCTCCTGCCAGGCGAAGTTGTGATGGTTGTGCACCAGCTCCACCTCATTGGCTCCCAGGATCTGCACCACCTTTCGCGCCACCCACTCGCGGCCGGCGTACGCGTAACGGCCCGCGAGGTTCATCAGGTGCCAGTAGTCGTGACCCACCGGCTGGTCGAGTCCAAGCAGTACTTCCGTCGCGGGCGCTCGCTCACCCCAGCTCTTTCCCTGACCCAGGGCCAGAAAGCTCGACGCGACCGTGTGACCGAAACCGCGGCTGCCGAAGTGCACCCCGACCCACAGAGCTCCGGTTTCGTCGGCGAAGACGTCGACGTAGTGGTTGCCGCTGCCGACGGTGCCCAGTTGGTTCCGCGCCTTGGCTTGGAGCGCCTCGCGGTGTCTGGACGGCACCGCTTGCCACGCGGGATCCTCGAAGAGAGGGTGGGCCGTCGGCGCGTCATCGGCCAGGTTCTTCCGCCCAATGCCGAAGCTCACGGTGCCCGCGATCTGGTCGGCCAGGATCGCCAGGGCATCGTGCACTTCTGCCTCGGTCCGCCCGAGATCGGTGAGTCGTTGGTCGGTGCGGATCGCGGCGTTGCCGCAGGCGATGTCGAACCCGACTCCAACGACCGAGACGGCGTTGTGGTAGGCGGCGACGCCCCCGATGGGCATGACGTACCCCACGTGGCCGTCGGCCATCAGCGCCACCTTCCGCGCGTGCTCTGCCACCTGGATGAGCTGCGCCCGAGTCGCGTCGTCGTGGGTACCGAAGATCCGCATGGCTGCTCCTGCGCCGGCCGTCCGGTTAGATTGCCCCAGGCCAGATCCACCAAGTCTACTTTACCGATGCCCCCCACCCACAAGCTATGAAAATCACCAAGCCGATCTTTATCGTGGGAACCGGACGTTGTGGCTCGACTGCGTTTCACCGGCTCCTGGCGCTACATCCGAACGTGATGTGGCTGTCGGGCTTCGCCGAGGAATTTCCCAGGAAACCGCGGTGGAACCGGTGGGCCGTGACGGCGATGGGAAGCTCCGCCTTACGGCGGGTCTTCGGAAAGCGGATCAAGCCGGGTGAGAACTATGGGTTCTGGTATAACCACGCCTACGGCTTTGCCGAGCCGGGCCGCGATCTGCTCAAGACCGACGTAACCCCCCGAGTCAAGAAGCAGATGCACGCGGCGCTGGGACCGATGCTCACGCCAAGGCGTAGCCGGCTGCTCATCAAACTGACCGGTTGGTCGCGGATCGGCTTTCTGAATGAAGTGTTCGAGGACGCGAAATTCATCCACATCGTCCGCGACGGGCGGGCGGTTGCCAGCTCGTTATTGCACATCAACTCGTGGCAGTGGCGCGGCTGGTACGGGCCGTACAGCTGGCGCTATGGCCCACTGCCACCGGAGGACCAGGCGGCGTGGGAAGCCAGCAATCGCTCGTTCGTGGCACTGGCGGGGATTCAGTGGAAGATCCACACCCGGTCGCTGGAAGCGGCACGCCAGCAGCTCGATCCGAGTCGGTTCCTGGAGGTCCAGTACGAAACCTTCTGCGAGCAGACCGCGGAGACCTGCCGGCGGGTCTTGGAATTCGCGGAGCTTCCCGATTCGCCCGCCTTCGAGCGGGAGGTCAAGGCCGCATCGATTACGGACATGAGCACCCGCTGGCGCAAGGACCTGAGCCCCGAGCAGCAAACCCTGCTGACCGGTTTGCTGCGCGAGGATCTGCTGCGATACGGCTACGACGTCGCCCCGTAAAACGATGTCATCCCGAGCGAAGCGAGGGACAGGGTCGAACTGTGGGACAGTTCCCTGCTATTGAATCCTGATAAACCTGCCGACTGACGGAACGCCGTTCCGATTGAGGACGAAGAGCAGATAATGGCCCGGGGGAGCGAGGTTCGCGTTCGCCGGTGCGGTAACCTCCACTCCGCTTGCGGTGGCGGTAAAGCTCAGCGTATTGGCCCGCGCGCCCATGTCGAAAGCATGGGTGACCGAGCCGAGCCGGATCCATCGCACGTCGGTGATCTGGGCAGCGTGCGGGGTGGTGACGGTGAAGGTCTCTCCGTAGCCGACGTTGGCCGGAGCCGAGGTGATACTGGGCCGCGCCCCGGGGTGATTGGGATCGAACTTGAAGAGATAAGGCGGGGAGAAGATCTCGTGGTTCTCCTGATCGGGGACCGGCACCGCGCCGGCCATGGCGTTGCCGCTGGCACCGTGGAGAACGGTGCCGTCGGGCAGCAGCATCGATACCGAGTGGTAGATCCGCATCCTGTTGTTACTCGCCAACGTGGTCCACTGTCTCGTGGTCGGATTCCACAGCTCGGCAGCCTTTTCGGCAAGGCCTTCATTGATGTTCACGAAGCCGCCACCCCGGGTGCCGCCGGTGATCAGCACTTGGCCATCGGGTAGGATGGTCGAATTGAGGTGCCGCCGCGGAGCGGACATCGAGCCGGCGCTTTGCCATTGAGGCGACGGTTGGTTGAGGTCGATCGTTTCCGCGGTGGCCGTCGGAGTCGGATCCTTCGCGTCGGGCGATTGCCCCCAGCCGGAGTTTCCCCCGCCTCCGGCGTAGAGGATCTTCCCCGGCTCATACATCGCCGCGGTTCCGTAGTCGCGGTTCTTGGTGTAGATGTGGCTCGGGCCGTTGACCCATTGCCCCCGTTGCCCGCCGGTACTGCCGTCGACCAGGAACCAGCGTGACATGATCCGCTCGCCGGCATAGAAGATCCGGCCGTCGGGGGCCACGAAATTCCGGGGGTAGTAGGGTATTTCCACCGCGTTCGCGCCGGGCAGCTCCACCCACACATTGTTTTCCCAGATCTCGGGAATCTTGACCACCAAGCCGTTCTCGTCCCGTCCGCCCATGGTCAGCACTCGGCCGTCGGCCAGGACCGTGACGGTCGGATACCAGCGGCCGTGGGCCATGTTGGGGCCCTTCTGCCAGGTGCCGTCGGGACTGAAGAAGTTGGTGACGTTGATGCCGGTGTCGTCCAGCTTGTGGCCGCCGGATACCATCAGACGGCCGTCCGGCAGCAGGTTGTGTCCGGAGCAGAACAGCATCGTGTCTATCGGGATGACGGTGGCCGTGGCCGGCGACCCGGCGGTGGGGTCCCAGAGTCGGGGTTTGCTACCGCTGGTCTGATCGTGCTCGTGCTTTCCCCAGGCCAGGATTTTTCCGCTGGGCAGCAGACTCATGTGCAGCGGTACGACACCGTTCCAGTCGACGACCGGACCCCACTTGCCGGTCGTCGCCTCGGGCGGCAGAGGGGCGACATCGACCGGCGACGAGGTCACGGTGTTGTCACCCGCCGCGAACTGGAGCGTGTGAGACCCCGACCCGCTGATGCCGAGGTCGCCGAACCGGGCGACGCCTGCGGCATCGGTGGTGACACCGGTGTTCCCCTCCAGCGTTCCGCTTCCCGACGCCAGACTCGCCGTGACCTCGACCCCGACTAAGGGGGCACCTCCGTCGCCAGTCACCTGAACCACCGGTTGAACGGTCGGATCGAACACCTCACCGCTCAACGCCGAGACCGGAGGGTTGGTGGTGATCAGGATTGCGCCGCCGCCTCCGGTGGTCGTGGCGGTGGCCGTGAAGGTGACCGGGGAGCCCTCGAGGCCGCCCGCGCTTGCCGTGGTCGTCTGCTCGCCCGGATCGGGACCCAGCACCCGGACGACCGAGGCCCGGCCATCGGCGCCGGTCTCGGTCGTCGCCGCCGAGACGCTGCCGGCTCCCTGAGCGGCCCAGCTGACGCTGACCCCTTCGACCGGGACTCCGGACTCGTTGGTGACCAGCACCACGAGCGGATTCGCCAGCGGTTGGCCGACCATTCCGATTTGCCCGTTGCCGCCTGCGCCCTCGATTTGTGAGGCATCGTCGGGTGGCGGGGGAGGGTTGGTGTTGTCGCCGCCGCAGCGAAGCAGGCTGGTCGCCAGGAGGGCCGCGAAAGCTGAAAGTCGGAGTTGTCGAAATCGAGTCATATGCACCGCGGGCGGGTTGGATCAGCCGATCCCGCCCCAAAGAGGGGTTCGTGGCCGCGTACGGCAGCGCCCAGGCACATGCACCTTCCGGGCCGGAATTGGTCCCGGGCGGGCTTGGTAAAGGCCTTGTACGGACTGCACTTAACATCAAGCATCCGGGCCAGCGTTGCGCGGGCGCCACGAAGCCACGGCTGCAGAGCCCGGGCACCATGGGGCCATGGGAGCCAGCGGTATATTAGTAGCTCGCGAACGTGGCGGAACTGGCAGACGCGCAGGACTTAGGATCCTGTCCCGCAAGGGGTCCGGGTTCGACTCCCGGCGTTCGCATACCCTTTTAAATCAGGCACCTAGATAAGCAGTCGCCGGATTTTCTGCATGGTACCCCCGTCACACATAATCCGAATCGCGACGAGGGGCCCGCGCGACAAATCTTCGAACCCGTAACCGCGCACAGACACTGGAGGCAGTCATGAACGCTCTCATCACTCCCATCTCGCGACATCTCAGCGCCGGCCTCGCAGTGCTTCGGGTCGTCACCGGCATCATCTTCGCCGCTCACGGCGGGCAGAAGCTCTTCGTCTTCGGCCTCGCCGGCGTGAGCGGCGCCTTCGCGCAAATGGGCGTGCCGCTCCCCGGCGTGACCGGTCCGCTGGTGGCGCTGGTCGAGTTCTTCGGCGGACTTGCGCTTATCCTCGGCCTCCTGACCCGACTGGCGGCGCTGGGCCTCGCGATTGATATGCTCGGCGCGATCCTGCTCGTGAAACTCAAGGGTGGCTTCTTCGCTCCCGACGGCACGGAGTTCGAGCTCCTGCTCTTCGCGGCGGCGGCCGCGCTCGCCCTCATAGGACCCGGGACGTACTCGATTGACGGTGCGATCGCCCGTCGCTCCGCCGGCACGCAATAGTGCCGAGGGCTGTTACAGCTGCGGCTCTGACGAGGAAGGAACTCAGGCAGAGGAACCGGCCCTCGGCGCCCGAGCGCCGAAGGCCGTGCCCCCTGTGCGGGCTAATGCGCCCACACGGGACCATACTCTTCCACGTTGGTCTGGGTGATCCGCACCACACTTCCTCCGGTCGCCGAGTTCATGGTGTAGACCTGAAACTTTCCCGACCGATTGCTCATGAAAGCGACCTTGGTCCCGTCGGGCGACCAGCTCGGGAAGGCGTCCGAGGCCACGTTCGAGGTCAACCGGCTGGTGATACCGGTGCTGAAGTTCTTGACATAGATGTCGACGTTGCCCGGAGCAGTACCTCTCTGATACACGATCTTCTTTCCATCGGGTGAGAAGAGCCCGTGGTCGACCCAAGCGCCCGGGTTGACCCGGACCTGGTGGCCGGAGCCGTCGGGATTGATCTGGTCCAGGGTGAAGCCCGGTGGAGTAGAGAATCTTGGTCCCGGCCTTGTTGTACGAAGGTTTCCAGCCCTTCACGCCACCGCCGCCCGGCAGATAGAAGAGGCCGGCCTTGCTGGTGGCCAGCTCCAGCCAGCCGAGGACCTTCGTGGTGCCACCGACGTGCACGGTCATCACGATGCGTGACCCGTCGGGAGACCATGAGGGATCGTAAAAGTCCCAGGCGGACGGCTGCGCGCGGGCCCAGTGTCCGTTGCTGCCGTCCGCGTTAATGATCCAGATGTCGTTGTGGCCGTGGAAGACGTCGACCGCCCGATACCGGATTGTCGCCAGCCGCTTGTTGTCCCAGGACCATGACACGCCTTGCAGGACGGTCTTGAGCGTGGTGAGCTGGGTGGACTGGGCGCCCAGAGGGTCCATCTTGTACAGCTCCTTCCACCCCGTCCGAAGGGAGGTCCAGGCGATCGTCTGCGGGAGGATGACGCCGGGAAGGTTCTCCTGTGGTACAGGGCTAACCGCGGACGGCTCGGTCGGGAGCGGCCGCGGGTTCGTTCGTGGGGTCCAGCTACTGTCGTCGCCGGCGCAGGCCGCGAAGGCGAAAAGGGCCGTGGCTACCGACAGGTATCGGAGCATGATGTGCTGCAGGCTGAGGGAGCGCATGGTTTCTCCAGGGACCAGTGGTCCCGTGCGGGTTGAGTTGCGTGCCGTGCATCAATGACCCGGGCATCTTACGCCCCACGGTCACGCTCGAATCACCCGCGAATCACCAGCGCAACCCGCCCCGCGATACAGCCCATCTTGCGCCTCTCATCGCCTTGCGTAGCTTAACATACCATTCTCAAACCGGTATCGTATGACCCCCGCAGGCTCCCCTACGGGACCGGTCCCAGCACAGGTCGCCGTGCTGCTGGTGGACGACGAGGAGATGCTTCGTCGTCTCCTGGCGCGCGCGCTGGCGGGGGTCGGTTTTCAGGTGCTGGAGGCAGCCAACGGCGCAGAGGCGCTGAAGACCGCTCTAACGCTGAAGGGGAAGCTCAGTCTGGTGGTCACCGACATCCGCATGCCGGTGATGGATGGTCTCGATTTCGCCCTCGCGTTTCGACCGCATTTTCCTACCGTGCCCATCCTCTTCATGACCGGTAAGGAGCCCCTGGTTTTCCCTCCGACGACCACCGGGGCGGAGGACAATCTGCTGCGGAAGCCCTTTGGCCCCGAACAGTTTCTCGAGGCGGTGGTCCGGATGCTGGGGCAAGGCGTCCACGCTGGCCATCCAGCTCCCAACTGATCACGGAACTGCGCACGTTCTGCAGTGGACGATGGCTTATCTGCTGCTGCAGGCGCTAATAGTGCAGAGATGACTTTAGATTTGTGCGAAAAATGCAGAAAACGCTTGACACAAGTAGCGTCATCACCTACATTGGCTTCATGACACTGCCCGCGCTCTCGCTTCACCCCATTCCCCGCTATCCCCTCGGCCGGCGAAACCCGGCGGGTGGTCATCACCTCGACTGGGGATAGCGGAGCTCGGGTCCGGCGTACACGACCGCGCATGGGGTATTCAGCGCCCGCTCCTCCACCGAGCGGGCTTTTCTTTTCCGTCCCTTCAGCCAGGAGACACTCACGATGTACGGCAAGGCACTGAGGAGAGGCGGCGTCATGGTCGCCGCCCTGCTCGCCCCAAGTCCTGCGTCCGCCCAGGTAACCCTCACCAGCGATGCCGGGGTGTTCAATGCGTACGCCTGGCGGGGAGTCACCCTGACCAACCAGTTCGTGCTGCAGCCGGATCTCTATCTCACCATCCCCGGCGGCAGCGGGTCCCTGGTGCTGGGCGCCTGGGGAAACATCGACGCCGGGCAATACGACGATCCGGCCAATGACCTCAGCGAAGGCGGGGGCACGGCCAGCTTCGACGCGACCGAGATCGACCTCTGGGCCGAATACGGCCGACCGCTAGGCACCAAGGCGACCGGCACGCTCGGAGGCCTGCTCTATCTCTATCCCAACGAGGCGGGGCTGACCAATGAGGTGAATCGCACCGTGGAGGTTTACGGCAAGCTTCAGTTGACCGGCGTGCCGTTGGTCCCCAAGGTCGCCGCCTGGTACGATGTCGATAAGGTCAAGGGGCTCTATCTCGAGGGCAGTGTGGCCCAGTCGGTGAGCGGAATTCCCGGATTCCCTCTTACCCTCGGCGCTCTGGCCGGGTTCAGTGCCGGCCAAGGCATCAGCCAGGACGATCCCGCCGAGATCGCCAACTTTGCCGAAGACGGCCTGACTCACGTCGACCTGTCGGCCAGCGGGGCATTGAGCGCGGGTCCGCTTACCATCGCCCCCACGGTTCACCTGCTGCTGCTGAACGACGAGTTCACCCGGATCACCAAGCCGGGCACCAGAAAGGACGCAAAGGCCTGGGCCGGAGTGACCCTCACCTGGTCGAAGGCGTTGACCGGGACACCGATGACGGCGGAATGAGGTGAGCGGCTATTGGCTATTGGCTGTCAGGCTATTGGCTAGCTAGGAATCGGGCCAGGGGGCTTCACAGCCAATAGCTAAGAGCCAATAGCCAATAGCCTCCTACCCTTGTTTGCCCCTCCCGATGCACCCGGGGTAGATTCCCCCCGGTATGAGCCAGATTACAGTCGAGAAGACCGCGGAGGACTCGGCTTCCAAGTCGCTTCGGGTGACCGTGCCCGTCGACCGGGTGCGGGAGGCCGAGGCCAAGGCGCTCAGGTTCTACGCCCAACGGGCTCGCTTGCCCGGATTCCGTCCCGGGAAGGCACCGGAAGGGGTGGTCCGCAAGCGGTTCGGTGACGCCATCCGGCAATCCATGCTGGAGGAGCTGATCCGGGAGAGCTGGGAAACCGCCCAGAGCACCGAGTCGCTCAAGCCCATCACCGATCCCTCCATTCGCAATCTCAAGTTCGAGGAAGGCAGTCCGATCGAGTTCGACCTCCTGGTGGAAGTGCGCCCGGAGCTGACTCTCGAGCGGATCGGCGGCTTCAAACTGGAGCGGAAGGTCCCCGCGGTTCCTGATTCAGCAGTCAACGACCAGTTGGGCCGGCTCCAAGAGCAGAAGGCAGCCTGGATTCCGGTCGAGGGCACCCAGCCGTCCCCGGGTCACATGGTCCAGGGCGAATGGGCTCCCATCGATAATGGCGTCGCCGGCGCTTCACAGCCCTTCGACCTGGTCGTGGGACAAGGCCAGACGCTTCCAGACGTCGAAGCTCTGATCCTGACCCTCCTGCCGGGTGGGAGCGCCGAAGGAGACGTTCGGTTCCCCGAGGATCACCCCAACGAAGCCCGCCGGGGACAGACCCAGCGCGTGCGGGTGACGCTGCGCGAGATCAAACAGCAGCAGCTTCCGCCGCTGGACGACGGCTTCGCCAGGGAGATCGGCGATTTCGAGAGCCTCGATGCGCTTCGCGCGGCGGTCCGCCAGGACCTCGAGCGGGAAGCCGCCCGAGAAGCCGACGCCCAGGTGCGCCAGTCGCTCCTGGCCCAGATCGTCGACGCCAATCGGGTAGAGGCACCGGCCTCGCTGGTCCATCGGCTCATGCACGGCTACGCCGATATGTACCGGGTGCCGGAAGAGCGGCTGGCGGAGTTCGAGCAGCAGTTCCACACCATCGCCGAAGCCCAGGTCCGGCGCGATCTGGTGCTCGACGCGGTGGTCGAGCAGCAGGGCCTCAAAGCCACCGAATCGGAGCTGGACGCCCGGATCGCCCAGATGGCCGAGGCGCGCGGCGTTCCTCCGGGCCAGGTTTACGGCTCCCTTCAAAAAGCCAAGCGGCTCGGCGAGCTCGAGCGCGCCATCACCGAGGAAAAGGTGTTCGATTTCCTGCTCAAGCAGTCGACCGTCGAAGAGGTGAAGTCCTGACGATGGCAACTATCTATCCGCCGTACATCATCGAACGCTCCAGCCGTGGGGAGCGGACCTACGACATCTTCTCGCGGCTCCTGATGGACCGGATCGTGTTCCTGGGAGCCCCGATCAACGACGACGTCTCCAACATCATCATCGCTCAGCTGCTGTTTCTGGAGGCGGATAATCCCGACAAGGACATCTACCTCTACATCAACTCGCCGGGCGGGATCGTGTCCGCGGGGATGGCGATCTACGACACCATGCAACACCTTAGGGCGCCGGTGAACACCATTTGCATGGGAATGGCCGCCTCGATGGGCTCCTTCCTCCTGGCCGCCGGCACCAAGGGAAAGCGCAGCGCCCTGCCCCATTCCCGGATCATGATCCACCAACCCTCCGGCGGCGCCCAGGGCACCGCGGCCGATATCGAAATCCAGGCCCGCGAGATCCTGTATCTGCGCTCCAAGATGAACTCGCTCTACGCGCTACACACCGGCCAGCCGATCGAAACCATCGAGCGGGACATGGATCGGGACCGGTTCATGAGCGCCGAGGAGGCCAAGGCGTACGGGCTGATCGACAGCGTGTTCACGCCCCGGAAGGAGCTGGTGCCACACACGGACGGGAAGAAGGAGACTTGACGCACCGGGGGCCGGGGTCCACTTTACCGGCACCCCTCCACTCCGATCGCGACGCGTAACATGTCCAACGACAAGCACCTCCGCTGCTCCTTCTGCGGGAAATCGAAGGATTCGGTCCGGAAATTCATTTCCGGCCCCTCGGTCTACATCTGCAATGAGTGCATAACACTCTGCAATGAGATCCTGGCCGAGGACGAAGAGCGGGAGGTCGCCGACAGCATTACCCAGGTCCCCACGCCGGCGGAAATCAAAGACGTGTTGGACCAGTACGTGATCGGGCAGGAGCGGGCCAAGCGGACCCTGGCAGTCGCGGTGTACAACCACTACAAGCGGATCAACGCCTCCAACGGCCGCGATGCCGACGTCGAGCTCGACAAGTCGAATATCCTGCTGCTCGGCCCCACCGGTGTCGGCAAGACCCTCCTGGCTCAGACCCTCGCCCGCATTCTCGACGTTCCCTTCACCATTGCCGACGCCACCACCCTGACCGAAGCCGGCTACGTGGGTGAGGACGTGGAGAACATCCTGGTGCGGTTGCTCCAGGCCGGCGAGTTCAACGTGGCGGAGTGCGAGCGCGGGATCGTGTACATCGACGAGATCGACAAGATCGCCCGCAAGTCGGAGAACCCCAGCATCACCCGAGACGTCTCCGGTGAAGGCGTCCAGCAGGCGTTGCTCAAGATCCTCGAAGGCACCATCGCCTCGGTCCCGCCCCAGGGCGGCCGGAAGCATCCGCAGCAGGAATACATCCAGATCAACACCAAGGACATCCTGTTCATCTGCGGGGGCGCCTTCGACGGGTTGGAGAAGATCATCGAGGCCCGCACCGGCCGGCAGCAGATCGGATTCGCCGGCGAGGACCGGAAGCGCTCGGCCATCAGCACCCAGAATCCCTATTGCGAGGTCGAGCCTGACGACCTGCTTCGCTTCGGCCTCATTCCGGAGCTGGTGGGCCGCCTCCCGGTCGTGGTGTCGCTCGAGGCGCTGGACGAGGAGGCCCTGGTGCGCATCCTGGTCGAGCCCAAGAACGCGCTCACCAAGCAGTACAAGAAGCTGTTCGAGCTGGAGGACGTGGGGCTCACCTTTGATGCCGAGTCGCTTCGCGCGGTGGCGCTGAAGGCGCTGAAGCGGGGGACCGGAGCTCGAGGCCTTCGATCGATCCTCGAGACCATGATGACCGACATCATGTTCGACCTGCCCAATCGTGAGGACGTCCGGGAAATCGTGATCACCAAGGAAGCGATCACCGAAGGGATCTCGCCGCTCATCGTGACCGAGCGGGCCCGGACCAAGCGGGAGGCGTGAGCGGGGCGGGGCGCCGGGACCGGGAACCCGCGAAGCGGGTGGAGGCAGCTGACAAGGTAGGGGCGCACCGCGGTGCGCCCTTCGCACGCCTGGACCCGGCTCCGTCACCCCTCTACGACATCCCCGTCGAGTTCATCGGCTCCTTTCCCGATCCGCTGGTCCGGCTGGAGCCGCCGCTGCCGGAGATCGCGTTCGTCGGCCGCTCCAACGTAGGGAAGTCCAGCCTGCTGAACGCGCTGTTGGGCCGGCCGGGGCTCGCCCGGGTCAGCGGCACGCCGGGCAAGACCACCCTACTCAATGTTTTCCGGCTGCCCCACCTGTACCTGGTCGATTTACCGGGCTATGGCTTCGCCCGCGCGGGAAAGACGGCTCGAGCCGGATATCGCCGGCTGATCACCCGCTACCTCCAGGAGCGCCCATCGGTGGCAGGGGTCGTCTGGCTGCTGGATCTGCGGCACCAGCCATCGGCCGACGACCGAGAGATCCAGGAGCTCCTGATCCGGAGCGGACGTCCGGTGCTCGCCGCGTTCACCAAAGCCGACAAGCTGACCCGTTCCAATCAGGCGGCCCGGGCGCGCGAGCTGGCCGAGGCACTGGGATTGCAGGACGAGCAGATGCAGGTCACCAGCAGCAAGTCCCGATTGGGAATCGCCGAGCTGGCCGAGAGCGTCATCGCCGCCGCGGGCGGAGGAGACTAAAGCCATGTCACCAGGTGTCGTGGTGTTCTCCACCATGGTCTGGGGAGCCTTCCTGCTTGGTCCGGCCCGGCCCGTGGTAGCCCAGGGCGGTCATGGCGCCGCGGACGCCCTTCCCCCGGCGGGGTACGGCTCTCTCACCCAGGACGATCTCTCGCTCCGAGTCCGCAACAGCGAGATCGACGTGCGGTTCGTGCCGCTGGACGAGCGTGTCATGCGGCTGTTGGCCGGTGACTCCTACGAATCGCTCCGCAGCCTGGTTCACTCCAAGAGAGCCTCCATCGATTCCATCGCGAACCTGAACGGCGTCAGTCGTCCGGGACTGGCGCTGGTGACCTACTTCGGTCTCCAGTCCAACGCGCGATTCGACCCCCAAACCCTCACCCTGGTCATCCGCAACCGGGTCTTCCGCCCGCTCGGTATCGTTCCGTTCACCCCGCGCTTCAGCTCCCAGCAGCTGAACGTACGAGAGCAGGTGAGCGGGGTCTATCTGTTTCAGGAGGAGATCCCGGTGAACGACTCGTTTACGCTGAGTTACAACGGGCTGGTGTCGGACGACTGGCAGAACAAGCAGCGGATTCTTGACCGGGAGCGGGCCCGGGTGTCCGCCCGCTCCAGAACGGCGCGGCCGGATACCGTGACGGCGAACGGGCAGCGGTAGCCGGCTAGGTCTCTCGCTGCGATCGGGATGGCAGCAGGCTCTCCCGCCGTCTGCGCCTCCGCGTGCGACGCTGCTTCGCCCGAACCCCCCGGGCCTGCTTTCCCCCCGCCGAAAACTGATGGGCGAGTAATGCCACTCCGTACGCCAGTCCGAATCCGATGTGGGAGTAGGCCATCGCCTTGAGCCAGCCTTCGTGGGTGATGGCCTGGATCAGGTAGCCGGTCAGGATCATCGGGCCGAGCACCACCGCGGTCCAGAGCCCGCTTCGCCTGCCCTCACGCACTCCCGCCTTCAGATGGTGCCAGATGTGCCGCAGCGCAACCACTCCGAGTGAGAAGGTGAGGAGCGGGGCAACCAGGATGTGGAGCTTCAGTACCAGCGGCTGCAACGGATGGTTGACCACCGCAAAGGGATCGTGGCTCACCATCAAGTATTTCATCCAGAGATAGACCACCCCGGTCAGCACCGTCGCCACCGAAGTGCTCCAGACCGCCCAGCGCTCGAAGCGATTCACCGCGACCCCCGCGCTCCGGCCTGGGCGAACGGATGAATCCGCTGATGCAGGGCAAGCACCCGGCGCGCAGCCCGCACCGTGGCATTCGAGGTCAGGGTAGCCCCCGTCATCAGCCGAATGGAGCCTTTGAGCGACAGGTCCTCGTTCAAACCCTTCGCCTGAAATTGCTCCAGCCAGGGACCGGTGGCATGGTATTCAGGCGGCTCGGCGAAGCGAAGCACCTCGATGCGCCCGATCCGGTCGTCCGGCAGCACTACGATCATCAGCACCTCGTTCAGAGTCCGCACCCGGTGGCTGTCGAAGTACGCCACCCCCAGCGGGGCTCCCTCCCGGTGGGCGACGTAGTAGGTGACGACCGACTGGGTAACCGGCGCGTCGGGGCCGGCCAGAGCCTGCGCAGCCTTCAGGTCTTCCTCGCTCAGGAAGGCGGTCCGCCGCTCGACCACCGCCGGCGGCGGGAAGGCGCTGGCTACGGCCTCCTGCAGCGAGAGCTGGGCCTGGGCCGCCGCCGGCAGTGGTCGCCGCGGCGGCGATCAGGAGAACCGCCGCGATACGGCTAGAACAGATAGCCCAGGTTGACATTGAACTGATTGACACCGGTCTCCGCGTCGTTGTGGACGACCTGATAGTCCGCCTTGAGCGACACGTTCGGCAGCGGCTTCCACATCGCGCCGAAGGTCGCCAGGCTCTGGTCGTTCTCCGGGTCGTTGGTGAAGCCATCGGGGACGCTGCTCTGGGTGTTGAGCTGCTCGTACCGGAGGTAGGGGATCAGCTGATGCGCCGTCTGCTTCCCTTGAAGCACGTCGTAGCCACCCTGGAGGTACCAGCCCACCAGCCGATCGCCCACCGACTGGGATCCGGTGAGCCCGTTCAGCTCGTTCACCTCCGCCGCGTCGCTCAGCGTAGCTACCGCCACCAGACCGCGCAGCTGGAACCCGCGCGCCTGATACTCCGCGTGGCCGTCCCAGATGAAGGTCCTGGCCCCGATCGGACTGCCCGGATCCGTGGCCAGCGTCGCACCCTGTCCCGAGTTTCCCAGATACGCCGAGGTGCCCACCATGAGTCCTCGAACACCGGCATAGTCGACCCGGCCTACCAGGCCGAAGTTTTCGGCGGCCGCCTCGGCACCGTTCTGCCGCCCCTCGCGCAGGCCCTCGGCCGAGAATCCAGTCGCGTCAAACCCGTTCACCAGGTACGTCCGATACGTCACATCTCCGGCTCCGCCGTAGACGCCGATCCCACTCTCACGCCAGGTGGAGGGGATGAGCACCCGCTCGGTTTCCGGGCGGTGGGTGCCTAGAAACGCCGGCGGCTCGTGAATTTCGTTGATGAATCCCATCGGGGGGAGCAGCAGGCCCGCTCGAAGCCCGAACCGAGGTGACACCCGGTAGTCGAGGTAGCCGAACTCCAGCGAGACCGAGCCGCCGTCTTCGGTGCTGCCGTGCTCGAACTCGATCTCCGAGTTGAACAGGATCTTGTCGCTGAACTTGTAGCCGACGTACACGATGGCCCGGAGCGCATCGAGCCGGTCGGTTTCCCCGGAGGGGAGGCCGTCCTGACGATTGCCCAGAAAATTCTCGTACAGCACCTCACCGTAGCCGCCGAGCGAGACTCCCTGGCGAACCTTGTAGACCTTGGAGGCGGCGGGACCGAAGCCCTGCACGCTGGTGTCCGCCTCGACGACGACGTCGCGACCCAGCTGAAGCTCTTCCAGCTGGCGGGTGATCGCCTCGACCTGCCGCTCGATCTGCTTGAGATCCGTGGTGTCCCGCTCTTGCGCCGGTGCCGGCGCCGCCCAGAACGCCCCCAAGCCCAGCAGGCAGGCCATCCTCCCTATCGTCCGCGACACTCAGCCTCCTCGTGAGAATGTTGAATCCAGCACCAGATACGCGCGGAGCGCAGGGTTCCACCGCGGCACCACCTGCCCGCCCCGCTCGATGAGAAACAGCACACCCAGGTCGTCTCGCCGCTCGGCCCAGCGAAGTCCGGCTTCCGGTCCTAGCACCAGGAGCGCGGTGGAGACTATGTCGGCGACCGCAGGATCCTCCGCGATCACGGTCACGCTGCCCCAAGCCGGCACCGGCTCGCCGGAGCGCGGATCGATGATGTGCCCCAGCCGCCGGTGACCCACCGTCACCGCATGCTCGGACTGACTGCTGGTGGACGCGGAGCGATCCCGCAACCGCAGCCGGGCGATCGGCTCGGTGCGCCGGCTGGGATGCGCCACCGGCACGATCCAGTCGCCGCCCGCGGGATCAGACCCCATCACCAGCACCTGTCCGCCGAAGTTCAGCATGGCTCGGCGGGCCCCGGCGCGCTGGAGGACGGCACGGGCCTCCCGAAGTGCCACCCCTTTCCCAAAGCCGCCGGTATCGATCCAGGCTCGCGGGTTGGAGCGGCTGGCCGTGTGACTGGCGTCGGCAAAGGTGAAGAGGCTCAGTCCGGTCGCCGCCCTGGCGGCCTTCAGCTCGACAGGGGATGGCAGCCGGCCACTGCCGCGCAGGTCCCAGGCGTCTACCAGCGCACCGATCGCGGGATCGAAGGTTCCACCCGTCGCACGGCACCACCGCCCCGCCTCCGCGAGCAAACCGTAGAGCTCGGCGGAGAGCACCACCGGCGCACCACTGGGCGCCTGGTTGAGCCGGGCAATTTCGCTGTCGTCTCGCCAGGTGCTGAGCATGGCCTCGAGCCGTCTCACCGCGTCGAAAGCGGAGTCGATGGCGCGGATGGCGTCCTCCCGGCGTGCTGCCGCCACCGCGACGGTGAGGGTGGTGCCCATGAGGTAGGTCTCCCGTTCGACCCATTGCGGCTTGGGTTGCGGAACGGGGGTGACCAGGAGGGCGAAGAGGCGCAGGGCAGAAAACAGAGGCGTGGTCGATAAATGAGAATGAGTATCATTCTAAGTTGCTAATCAGTACCAACTTATTCCCCATTGGCTTGCCTGTCAATCAGCACCCGAAGAGATTCCAGGGCCACCGGTTGCCGCGGGTCCCTTCGACCCCGGGCTCCGGACCACCCTGGACCCACAATGGCCTATCTCCCTCTCCGCACCGTCGCTCCCGCGGACGGCGCCACTCGCGCGTACGACACCTGGCTCGGCGAGCTGGCCGAGCGCTTGGCCGAGCCGGGGGCGGATTGGTACCGACTCGCGCGGGACGTTCTGTACCAGCTCTGGTACCCCGGCATGGGTGACTACGAGCAGCGACTCAACGACAAGACCACCGGCCCCGCGGCCCGCGTCTCGCTGCTCGCGCTCGATCCTCACAACATCACTCTCGAGCCGGAGTACTACGCGGACGTCGATCCTGAACGGTTCGCCCGGGTGAAGCCGTTGCTCTGGCTCTGGTACAACTTCGACCGCACGCCCTTAGGCGGCCACAACGTCCACCTTCCGGTCCGCTTCCGGCGGCTGCTGGCGGGTCACCTGTTCGCCCGCTGCGGCCGCAACTTCAAGTGCTTCCAGTACACCGAATTTTCCTACGGCTACAACCTGGAAGTCGGCGACGACGTCGTCGTGCACCGCTACGTTCTCCTTGACGACCGGGGCGGCATCACCATCGGCGACCGGGTCAGCATCTCCGACTACGCCAACATCTACAGCCATACTCACAGCATCGTGGACCAGAAGGACGTGACCAACGCGCGCACCATCCTGGAAGACGACGTGCGGATCACCTACCACGCGACCGTGCTCGCCGGCGTCCGTCGGACAGAACGGGATGGTGGGCGCCAATGCCGTCGCCACCAAGGACGTGCGCCCCTTCCACGTCAACGTCGGCATTCCGGCCAAATCCATTCGGGTCAAACCCAACGCGCCGCCGGAGGCGTACGTGACCGAACGGGTGGCCCGGCGCGAGCCGCGGGAGTCCTGACCCTGCCTCGCCGCCGGCTCGAGAGTTGGTACACCTCTCCCTCCGCGATCGCCGGCTGGGCGATGCTGGTGGTGCCCTGGCCGCGAGTGCCATGGGTGGGCTCCCCGCTTCCTCACGGTGGTCATCGGCATCGCGGGTGCGCTCATCGTGCTGATCGCGGCGTGGCGCCGGGAGTGGGAAGTTCCGCTGCACGCCATCGGCGCTACGATGCTGGGCGTGGTCGCCTGGGGAGCGGACAATCGGGTATGGTGGATCGCGGTCATCGCGGTGGTCAACATCAGCGGCAGCTTCTGGGTGGCGATCACCCGCGGCCGGCGCCGGCTGCGTGAAGCCGAGGGCAAATCGAGCGGCTCGCCAGCCAGCTCGATCGCCGGATCAGTGAGCTGTTCTCTCTCCAGGAGCTGAGCTACGTCCTGTCGGAATCGATTCAGCTCGATCGGATCGTGGACCAGGTGGCTCGCTATGCCGGCCGCTTCCTGCAGACCGACGGCGCGATCGTGGTGTTGGCGGAGGATGCCACCGGCGCTGGCCTCCGGGTGGCCGGGTCCACCGGCAGCCTGGAGTCGCTCCAAGGCAGGATCGCCGGAGAGAGCGACTCCGGCCTGGTTCGCTTCGCCGTGAGCCGGGAGCGAATCGAGGTGGCGCAGGGGGTGGCGACTCCCAGCGTCAGCCTGATCGACGGCGTCACGGTGCGATCCGCCGCGGTAGCCCCGCTCCGGTCGCAAGGCGTCACCATGGGCGCGCTGGCGGTAGCGGACCGCCAGGGCGGCCCCTTCACCACCGAGGACCTGTGGCTGCTCTCCACCGTGGCCACCAACGCATCGGTGGTCCTGGCCGATCGCCGGCTGTACGAGATGGTTCGCCGGAGCAAGGAAGAATGGGAAACGGCGTTCAACGCGTTGGCCGAAGGAATCGCGGTAGTGGGACAGGACGGAAGCGTGCTCCGGGCCAACCGGGCCCTGGCGGCCCTGGCCGAAGTGCCCGAGCAACAGTTGGTGGGGCGAAACTTCTGCGACACCCTGTTCGGGCACTCCGAGCCGGTAATCGAGCTGATCGAGCAGGCCTATCGGGGGGAGCGGCCCGCGCCGTTATCATGCGCCTGGAGCGCACCCAGCGAGTCCTGCGGCTGAATGCAGCACCACTGGCCGGCCGGGCCAATCCGTCGTCGCCTTGGGACCCGGCACCGTGGTCGTCCTGGTGGAAGACGTGACCGAGCAGCGGATCATGGAAGCGCAACTGATCCCGAACGACAAGATGGCCTCGATCGGCCAGCTCGTTTCGGGCGTGGCCCACGGGCTCGACAATCCGCTCACCTCGATCGCGGGCCTCGCCGAGCTGCTGTTGGAGCGGGAGGCCATCGCCCGCTCCCCCGGGAGCATCTGAGGGTCATCCACGATGCGGCGGACGAGCGGGACGAATCGTGCGCAACCTGCTCACCTTCGCCCGGAAAGGCATGGCCGAGAAGTCGGCGGTGGACCTCAACGATGTCGCCGTCCGCACGTGGCTGCTCATCGTCTACGAGCTTCAACTCCATCAGCATCGAGCTGGAATCCGAGCTGAGCCCCGACCCGGTCATCGTCCTGGGCGGTCGTACGAGCTTCAGCAGGTGCTGCTCAACCTGGTGACCAACGCGGTACAGGCGGTGAGCGCGCTGCCGGCCGGCCGGCCCGGCGAATCGTCCTCACCACCGAGGCGAAGGAGCGCGAGTCGATGCTCTACGTGTGGATAGTGGCCCCGGCGTCCCGCCTCACCTGGTAGGCCAGTTGTTCACTCCGTTCTTCACTACCAAGGGAGCCGGCGAAGGCACCGGGTTGGGCTTGTCGTTGAGCTACGGTCTGGTCAAGGCGCACGGTGGAGAGCTGACCGCCGATTCACCGCCGCAGGGCGGCGCCCAATTCCAGGTCACCGTGCCCGCTATGACTCCCCAGTGGCTTCGGAGGAGAGGAACTCCAGCAGGTACGTGTGGCGGCCCACATCGCATCGCATTCTGGTGGTGGATGACGATCTCGCGGTCCATCGGCTGGTGAGCGCGTTGCTCGCGCCCGAGGGGCACGTGGTCGAGGCGGTTCGGTCGGGGTCGCAAGGACTGCGGATGCTTCAGGAGGGCCAGTTCGAGCTGATCATCGCCGATGCCAGAATGACCGCCGGAGCCTCCGAGCTTTTCGTTCACGCCTTGGCTTCGGCGTGCCCGAAGCCTCGGCCAAGTTGATCCTGGGCTACTCCGGCCAGGGGGACCTGCCGGAGCGGCTGCCCGACGGCGTGGTCCGCACCGCTACGAAGCCGTCAACCTGCGGGACCTGCACTCGGTGGCAGCGGAGATCCTGCCCTGCCCCCCGCCGCCTCGCCGGCTTCCACGGCAAGGCGCTGCTCGCCCGCTGACCTGGCTGCTGCCGCCGCCGCGTGGCAGTGGCCCAGTAATTTCCGCCGGCCGTCAGGTAGGGATCCTGGATGAACCGGCCGCTGGCTCGCAGGAACCCGTTGCCGGTGACCTCCGTCGAGTGGCCCGGCCCGTCGATGACCAGCCCGTATCCCACGTTGTCCAACACATTCCCCCGCAGCTCCTACCGGATCTTACGGGAACCGATTCCCCGCTCGGCGCCGTCCACCGCGTCCTCGACGATGGTGATCTCCGGCTCGACGCCGCCGACTCGGGTGCTGGCGAGCGGGAATGCCCCTTGGCGTCCAACAGCACGTTGGCCTGGATGCTGTTGTGGCTCCCATACTCCGCGAGCACGCCGGCCTCCCGGGCACCCGATCACGGTGCTTCCCCCGGATCACGCTAGCGTTCAGCCGGTAAAGTCGGAATCCGTTCTCCACGCTGTCGGCCCGATTCTCCAGTAGCGTCGTGTTCCGGCTCCGGGCATCGATCAACGCCATGGACGCCGCATCGAAGGCTCGGCCCGGTAAATCAGATTGCCTACCGAAGGTTGCCCTTCGGCGCGATGGACGTGAGCAGTAACCCCGTGCTCGAGGCGGAGAGATCGTGTCACCCAGGGTGTTCGAATCGCTTCCCTCCCGGGATCAGGATCGCGGCAGCGAAGCACTGCACCGCCGCCCCGGGGCAGCGCGCGGTGTGACTTGCCTGGTTTCGCA
>CAWEWK010000021.1:0-31746 GCA_963812755.1 uncultured Gemmatimonadales bacterium
ACCAACGGCGACACCCACCTCGGCGGTGACGACCTCGACCAACGGCTCATCGACTGGTTGGTGGCCGAGTTCAAGAAGGACCAGGGCATCGACCTCTCCAAGGATCCGATGGCGCTGCAGCGGCTCAAGGAAGGCGCCGAAAAGGCCAAGATGGAGCTGTCCACGTCACCCAGACCGACATCAACCTGCCGTTCATCACCGCCGATCAGTCGGGGCCTAAGCACCTGAACATGAGCCTCACCCGGGCCAAGTTCGAGCAGCTGGTGGACGACTTGATCCAGCGCACCATCCCTCCGATGCAGCAGGCCCTGAAGGACGCGGGCTTGGACCCCAAGACGGTGGATGAGGTCATC
The DNA here is from genome assembly GCA_963812755.1 of uncultured Gemmatimonadales bacterium. Lineage (GTDB taxonomy): Bacteria > Gemmatimonadota > Gemmatimonadetes > Gemmatimonadales > GWC2-71-9 > CAVVWJ01. The sequence continues at coordinate 354 of CAWEWK010000021.1, forward strand.
CTGGTCGGCGGCTCGACCCGGATTCCCAAGATTCAACAGATCGTCCGGGACTACTTCGGCAAGGAGCCCAACAAGTCGGTCAATCCCGATGAAGTCGTCGCCATCGGCGCGGCCATTCAGGGCGGGGTGCTCGCCGGCGAGGTGAAGGACGTGCTCCTGCTCGACGTCACTCCGCTCTCGCTCGGCATCGAGACCTTGGGTGGGGTTACCACGGTTCTCATTCCCCGGAACACCACCATCCCGACCAAGAAGTCGGAGGTGTTCTCCACCGCGGAGGACAACCAGACCACGGTGGAGATTCACGTGCTCCAGGGCGAGCGCCAGATGGCGGGCGACAACCGAACCATCGGCAAATTCCAGCTCACCGGAATTCCGCCCGCGCCGCGCGGCATGCCTCAGGTCGAGGTCACCTTCGACATCGATGCCAACGGCATCCTGCACGTCTCGGCCAAGGACAAGGCGACCAACAAGGAGCAGAAGATCCGGATCGAGGCCTCCAGCGGCCTCAGCGACAGCGACATCGATCGCATGGTCAAGGCGGCCGAGCAGCACGCGTCGGAGGACAAGACCCGTCGCGAGCAGATCGAGCAGCGGAACCAGCTCGACAGCCTGGTCTACCGGGTGGAGAAGGACAGCAAGGAATGGGTGGACCGCCTGCCGGCCGACCCCAAGTCCAGGCTGGACGCGGCGGTCGAGGCTGCCAAGCAGGCCCTCCGGACCGGTGAGGGCGAGGGCATCCGCCGCGCCTTGGACGAGCTCAACGCGGCCTATTCCGCCGCCGGCGCTTCGCTCTACCAGAGTCAGCAAGGCCAGGGTCAGCCGGACCAAGCGGAGCCGGCCCCCGGTCAGGAACCCCCGCTGGCGCTCCTACCGGTACTCAGGACGACGTAGTCGAGGCCGACTACGAGATCGTGGACGAGAAGAAGCAGTAACAGGCGGGCCATGGGCTATGCGCTATGGGTCATGGGGCTCGAAGCCCATAGCCCAAAGCTCATAGCCCGCTATTATTGATGTATGTGGTGCCGTAGGACCCAACGCTTTCCGAAGGATCGCTCGATGTCGGCTCGATCGCTAAACTGGCTCAAGTTCGGAGGATTGGTGGCCCTGGCCTTTGCGTTGGGGTTGCTCTTCGCCGGGCTGCTGGATCTCCCTAGCCGCTCTTCTGCTCAGGAACAGAGCAGCCGGGGATCAATCATCGCCCAGGTACCCCCGCCGTCCATCCCTGCCGCTAGGCCCCTGCAAGACCTGAGTGAAGCCTTCGCCGCTGTCGCCGAGCACGTGAAGCCCAGCGTGGTCTACATCCGCTCCCAGCGGACCGAGAAGGTCGGTCGGCAGCAGCAACGGGTTCCGCCGGGGATGGAGCGCTTCTTCCCCCGCTTCCGCCAACAGCCCGAGATCGAACAGGGCAGCGGATCCGGCTTCATTATCTCCGCAGATGGCTACATCCTGACCAACAATCACGTCGTCGAAGGCGCCGAGCAGGTGACGGTCCGCCTGCTGGACCGCCGGGAGTTCAAGGCCAAGGTGGTGGGCACCGATCCCAACACCGACGTCGCAGTGCTCAAGATCGATGGCAAGGGACTGCCTCCGGTGGCGCTGGGGAACAGCGACGACGCCCGGGTCGGCGAGTGGGTGCTGGCCATCGGCAATCCCTTGGGGGAGGGCCTCACCTTCACCGTGACTTCCGGGATCGTCAGCGCCAAGGGACGGGCGCTCAACGGGTTGCCGGGCCGCGGGCAGGGCAGCATTCAGGACTTCATCCAGACCGACGCCGCGATCAACCCGGGGAACTCGGGAGGGCCGCTGGTCAGCGTGCGGGGAGAGGTCATCGGGATCAACTCCGCTATTGCCAGCGAAACCGGTTTCTACTCGGGCTACGGGTTCGCCATTCCGATAAACCTGGCGCGCACGGTCATGACTCAGTTGATCGAGACCGGCTCGGTGCACCGGGCGGCCCTCGGCGTTCAGATCGCCGACGTGTCGCTCAACGATGCCGCCTACGTCGGGTTGCCGGAGATCAGGGGAGTGGTGGTGAAGGACATCCCCACCGAGGATTCGCCTGCCAAGGCGGCCGGTATCGAGCCGGGTGACATCATCGTCGCGGTGGACGGCAAGCCGGTGGCCTACACCGGACAGCTCCAGCAGGTGATCGGCTTCCGCAAGCCGGGGGACGTGGTCAAGGTCGAGGTGGCCCGCAAGGGCGGCGTTCGCAAGACCTTCAACGTCAAGCTTCAGGCGCTCAACGACACGCCCCAGGTCGCCGCCGGAGATACTCCGGGCGAGGATGAGGCCGGTGCGCCCGGCGGAACGGCAATGGACCGGCTCGGGATCAGCGTCGAGCCAGTGACCCAGGACGCCGCCACCGAGCTGCAGCTTCCGGCTGACGCCCGCGGGCTCATCGTCACCGACGTCACGCCGGGAGGGCCCGCCTGGGAAGTATTGACCGACGATCCGCAGCGGGGCGGTCCCGACATCATCCTGTCGGTCGAGGGCAAGGCCGTCCGGTCCGAGGCCGATCTCCGCAAGGTGCTCCAGAATGAGAAGCCGGGGAATATTGTCAGTCTCCGGATCTACAACCCGCGCGGCCAGAATCGCCGGATCGAGCGCATCAAGCTCGGCGACGCGCAATAGCCGGACAGCAGGTTTCGGTCTTCACCCCAAGGGGTCGGCATAGCCGGCCCCTTGCGGCTATTTTGGGCAGGAGGCTAGAGATAGCCGATGGCGACCCCAACCCCCCCGAGCGCTTCATGACGACCAGCCCCGAAACCGACTGGATGAACCATCCCGTGATCCGGAGGCTGGTGGATCAAGCCAATACCTTGGCGCTCGAGGAGCGCATCACCCTGGTGAAGGGGCTCATTCCCGGCATCGCGGATGCCCTCTCGGAGGAAGAGTACGAGCAGTTCGCCGCCTTCATTCGGCTGAAGGGAGAGCGTTACCTTGAAGCCAAGGCGCACCCGGGGGAAGGAAGAGCCGAGCGCCACACTCCCGGAGAGCGGGAGCTGGAAGGACGGTAAGCCAATGGACGAGGAGCACTTCAACATCTCGCTGCGAAGACTGCTGAAGCAGTTCGGAATCACCGCCCAGCGGGAGGTCGAGAAAGCGGTGGATGCCGCGCTGAAGTCGGGCGAATTGTCCGGTCGCGACGCGCTGCAGGCCCGGGCGACAATGGTGGTGGATGGGTTGAAGACGGATATCGTCGTCGAGGGTAAGATCGAGCTGACATAAGGGCCTCGCCTCGGGAGACAGCAAAGAATGAGACGGTCCAGAAGACCGGTGTTGCAAGCTCTGATGGGTCTCGCAGTCCTGGCATGCCAATCGGGCTCCGCGGACCGGGTAGGACCCCCTTCCAGAAGCGCTGAGTCACCGGTCGCGGAATTGCTCGCCCAGTACACTCCGGTTCGGCTTACCGCCGATCTGGGAGGGCTTAGTGAGAAAGAGCGGCGGATGCTTCCCCTGCTCATCGCAGCCGCCCAGGCCATGGACACGGTGTATTGGCAGCAATCCTACTCGGCCCGGGATTCCTTGCTCGCCACCATCTCCGACTCGGGAACGAGGCGCTATCTCCTCTTCAACTACGGCCCCTGGGACCGGCTCCACGGCAACCGCCCCTTCGTCCCCGGCGTCGGTCCTCGGCCACCCGGGGCCGAGTTTTACCCCCACGATCTGACCAAGCAGGAGTTCGAGGCGGCCGCCGGGAAATCAGGCAGCGAGGCCAAGGCACTGCGGAGCCTCTACACGGTGGTCCGGCGGGACTCTAGCGGCGGTTTGCAGGCCATTCCGTATCACACCGCCTATGCCGGGCCGATCCGGCAGGCAGCCGCCAAGCTGCGAGAGGCCTCCGCCTTGGCGGAAGATCCGGGACTCCGGCGCTATCTGGAGTTGAGGGCCAAGGCCCTGGAGACCGACGATTATCAGCCCAGTGACCTGGCCTGGTTGGACATGAAGAACAACGATCTCGACCTGGTGATCGGTCCGATCGAGACCTACGATGATGCCCTGTTCGGCTACAAGGCTGCGCATGAGGCCTATGTCCTGCTCAAGGACAACGAATGGAGCAAACGGCTCTCCCATTACGCCGCGCTCTTGCCCGGCCTGCAACGAGGGCTGCCGGTGCCTGCGGCCTATAAGCGTGAGTCTCCCGGCTCGGACTCCGAGTTGAACGCCTACGACGTTCTATTCTATGCCGGTCAGTCCAACGCCGGCTCCAAGACCATCGCCATCAATCTTCCGAACGACGAGCAAGTGCAGTTGCGCAAGGGCACTCGCCGGCTTCAGCTGAAGAACGCCATGCGGGCCAAGTTCGACCGTATCCTGGTGCCGATCGCGGATCAGCTGGTGGCGGAAGACCAACAGTCCCACATCAACTTCGACGCCTTTTTCGCCAACATAATGTTCCACGAGGTGGCTCACGGGCTGGGCATCAAGAACACCATCAGCGGCAAGGGAACGGTGCGCGCGGCGTTGAAGGAGCAGGCCGGCGCCCTGGAGGAAGCCAAGGCCGACGTTCTCGGACTCTACATGATCTCCCGGCTCCCCCAGCAGGGTGAGCCGGTCGGCGCCAAGCTGGAAGACAACTACGTCACCTATCTGGCGGGCATTTGTCGCTCGATCCGCTTCGGGGCCTCGAGCGCTCACGGCCGAGCCAACGCCGCCCAATTCTCCTTCTTCGAGGAGCACGGCGCCTTCAGCCGGGACTCGGCAAGCGGTCGCTATCGGGTGGATCTCGCCAGGATGCGGAGTGCGGTCGATTCGCTCGCGGCGCAGATCCTCCGCTTCCAAGGCGACGGCGACTATCAAGGCGTCTCCACGTTCATGGCGGCTCGCACCCAGATCCCTCCCGAATTGGGAAAGGATCTGGCCCGGCTGGGCAGCTCCGGCATCCCGGTGGATATCGTTTTCGAGCAGGGGCTCGACGTGCTCGGGCTCTCGGCCGATCGATGAGCAAGCAACCACCCATCATCGACGTGGAGCCGGTCCCCTCCGCCAGACGCTGGTGGAACTGGCTCTTCGTGCTGTCAATGCTCCTGGTGTTGGGTGGAGGGGTGTGGCTGCTGCTGTCGCGAATCCGGGAATCGGCGGCTCAGCCAGTGGCGCAGGCCACCGACGTGCGCTCGAGCGTGACCGAGTTCGGAGACTCGCTCGACGTGGTGGTCAACTGGCAATTGACCAGCGCCCCGGCTCAGGGTGCGGCTGAGTCGGTTCGGGTCGAAGTAGGATTGGGCGACGGAACTACCTCGCAAGTCTCCACCAGTGCGGCCGTGCAACGGACCGACACGCTTCGCCTGCCGGCTCCCGCTGATGGGGAGACCTCCGCCGGATATTCCTGCGTCTCTGCCATACACCATGGCCGGCTCACTCGAGAGGATTGCACTCCGTGGCAGTTCGTGCGTCCATCGGCGGAGCGGGCGCCCAAAGACACCGCCACCCGGCCCAAGCGAGCTGCCCGCGCCGGGGTCCACGTCGCGCGGATCGTGGTTCAACCGACGGGGCTCCAAGTCGACCCTGACGTAGGTGGCCGTTGTGCCGAATGGCAGCGGGAGCATCCCGGTCGATCGGTCTGGCTGGACGTGAACCGCCGGGCTGTGGTGGAGTGCACCGGCCCCAACGGAAAGCCGACGGTGGCCCAGTTCTGCGCCTTCGCCCTGCTGGAAGACGGCCGCCGGACCAAAGCCAGCAACACGGCGGACAATCCCTACTGCGAGCAACTCTTCCGCGACTGGTCGAGCGAACGGGTTTCCTGAACCCCTCTCCGAACTCGAGGGACCCAATCCATGCGAGCGAAGCGAGACATTGGCCTGATCGTGGCGACAGCTCTGTGCTTGGTTGGTGCCGGACCGCTCGGCGCTCAGCAATTCGACAAGCTGGCCGAAGAGTTCGTGTTCACCAGCCTCAGCTTCTCGCCGGCCAGCGCGACGCAGACCGGGCTCCACCGCTACACCGACCGGAAGACCCGCAAGACCATTTCGCTCGACGACCTCCTGGACGACTTCTCGCCCGCCGAGCTGGACCGGCAGCGGGCATTTTATCAGGAGTTCCAGCGCCGACTACAGCGGATCGCGGTCGATCGGCTCGATCCCCAGACCCAGGTCGACTTCGACCTTCTCGACAACGCCGTCGCCCTGGCGCTTTTCAGCCTGGATAAGGAACAGTTCCATCGCTGGAAGCCGCAGCTCTATCCCGAGAACCTCGGTAACGCGCTGTTCGGTCACGTGAGCCTGGAGTACGCCGACACCGCGACCCGCGCCCGCCACTTGGTTGCCAGGCTGGAGAAGGTGCCCGGCTTCCTGGCTCAGGCCATGGAGAATCTGCAAGGGTCCAACGAGGTCTATCGCCGGGTGGCGCTCGAGTCGGTGCAGGGAGTCGAGGATCTGGTCAAGCGAGTCGGGGCCGACTTCGTACGAGGCACTCCGTCCCAGTCCCGCTATGCCGCGGCGCAGGGCTCCGCGCTGGCGGCGCTGTCACATTACGCCACCTTCCTCCGCGAAGAGCTGCCCAAGCGCGGCGAGTTCGACTGGCGAATGGGACTCGACCGGTTCGACACCAAGTGGAAGCATTACTTGCAGGTGTCCCTGGCTCCCGCCGACATGCTCCGCCTGGCGGAGGACAGTCTTCAGGTCACCCGGGTGGAGATGCTCCGGCTGGCGCGCCCCCTGCACAGCCAGTGGTTTCCCGATCACCGCCACGATGACAACGACTCGGCGCAATTCCTCAACCAGATCGTGGGCGAGGTCCTGGCCCGGATCGGCGAGGAGCACACCCACCGGGATTCGCTGCTGCAGCAAGCTCAGAAGGACGCCGCGGAGATCATGAACGTCGTGCGTGACCGCCGGCTGCTGTCGCTGGATCAAGTCGACAACCTTCGAATCATTCCAACCCCGCTGTTCATGCGGGGGATCTACGGGGTCGCGGGGGCCGTCTTTGCGCCCGCACTGCAGCCGGCGCTGCAATCCTTTTATTGGGTGACCCCCATTCCCAGCGACTGGCCCGCGGAACGCGCCGAGGCCAAGCTCAGGGAGTACAATCGCTACAAGATGCTGACCCTTACGGTGCACGAGGCGCTGCCGGGCCATGTAGTGCAGGGGGAGTACGCCAACCGGGTGCTTCCCGAATGGCGCCGCCTGCTCCGGTCGGTGTACGGCAATAATCCGTATATCGAAGGGTGGGCCGTCTACACCGAGCATGTCATGGAGGCGGCCGGTGTGAACGGGGGCGATCCGGTGAAAGCCCGGCTCACCGCGCTCAAGGCGATGCTCCGGCTCTATGCCAACGCCATCATCGACATCCGGCTGCACACCATGGGGATGTCGCCGGAGGACGCGGTCGCCCTCATGACGCAACAGGCGTTTCAGGAAAAGCCTGAGGCCGAAGGCAAGCTGCAGCGGGCCCAGCTCGACTACGTCCAGCTCAACACCTACCTGGCCGGGCTGCAGGAGTGGGCCGGCCTCCGGCGCGATGCGGAGCGGACCGAGGGCGCCGACTTCAACCTCTGCCGCTATCACGACACCGTGCTGCTCTATGGTCCGATTCCGGTACCCGCGGTCCGGCGGCTCTACATGGCCGACGTTGCGCCGACTGCGAAGGCGCCACCCTCCCGCTGCCAGGCGGCCGGCACCTAACGCACCCGACCTAGTCCTTGTATGGATCGAACTCGTCCGCCCCGGCCATGACCACGATCAGCGGCCGGAGCGTGTGCAACACCTCGATGGTGCTTCCTTGCGCCGCGAGCACCTCCGGCAGCCGGCGATAGACATGGGGGCTTTCGTCCAACCCTCCGCCACGCAGGATCACCCCCTTCTCCCGAACCCAGGCGTGCATCATCTCGAGCGTCACCCGGCCCCGGCTGAGCACCTTGCCGGTCCGGCGATTCCTTTTGCCGGCGGCGGCAGTACGGCTCATGACCCTCCCGGCGCCGTGCACCGTCGAGAAGAGCGCCTCCTTCTGGTCCCGCGCCACCACCGGGTCGGATGACACCACACCCTGCACGATGACGGCGTCGTCGCCCATGCTCCCTCCGATGAAGCCCTTTTGCCCCGGGAAGGCCGGCGTGGCACCCTTCCGTACGACGACCAACTCCTCGCCCTCGTGGGTCTCCTTCCAGGCGAAGTTGTGATGGTTGTGCACCAGCTCCACCTCATTGGCTCCCAGGATCTGCACCACCTTTCGCGCCACCCACTCGCGGCCGGCGTACGCGTAACGGCCGGCGAGGTTCATCAGGTGCCAGTAGTCGTGACCCACCGGCTGGTCGAGTCCAAGCAGTACTTCCGTCTCGGGCGCTCGCTCACCCCAGCTCCTTCCCTGACCCAGGGCCAGAAAGCTCGACGCGACCGTGTGACCGAAACCGCGGCTGCCGAAGTGCACCCCGATCCACAGAGTACCGGTTTCGTCGGCGAAGACGTCGACGTAGTGGTTGCCGCTGCCGACGGTGCCCAGTTGGTTCCGCGCCTTGGCTTGGAGCGCCTCGCGGTGCCTGGACGGCACCGCTTGCCAGGCGGGATCCTCGAAGAGCGGGTGGGCCGTCGGCGCGTCATCGGCCAGGTTCTTCCGCCCAATGCCGAAGCTCACGGTGCCCGCGATCTGGTCGGCCAGGATCGCGAGGCTATCGCGCACTTCCGCCTCGGTCCGCCCGAGATCGGTGAGTCGTTGGTCGGTGCGGATCGCGGCGTTGCCGCAGGCGATGTCGAACCCGACTCCAACGACCGAGACGGCGTTGTGGTACGCCGCGACGCCCCCGATGGGCATGACGTACCCCACGTGGCCGTCGGCCATCAGCGCCACCTTCCGCGCGTGCTCCGCCACCTGGATGAGCTGCGCCCGAGTCGCGTCGTCGTGGGTACCGAAGATCCGCATGGCTGCTCCTGCGCCGGCCGTCCGGTTAGATTGCCCCAGGCCAGATCCACCAAGTCTACTTCACCGATGCCCCCCACCGACAAGCTATGAAAATCACCAAGCCGATCTTTATCGTGGGAACCGGACGTTGTGGCTCGACCGCGTTTCACCGTCTCCTGGGGCTGCATCCGAACGTGATGTGGCTGTCGGGCTTCGCCGAGGAATTTCCCAGGAAACCGCGGTGGAACCGGTGGGCCGTGACGGCAATGGGCAGCCCCGCCTTACGGCGGGTCTTCGGAAAACGGATCAAGCCGGGTGAGAACTACGGGTTCTGGTATACCCACGCCTACGGCTTTGCCGAGCCGGGCCGCGATCTGCTGAAGACGGACGTGACCCCCCGAGTCAAGAAGCAGATGCACGCGGCGCTGGAACCGATGCTCACGCCAAAGCGCAGCCGGCTGCTCATCAAGCTGACTGGTTGGTCGCGGATCGGCTTTCTGAACGAAGTGTTCGAGGACGCAAAATTCATCCATATCGTCCGCGACGGGAGGGCGGTTGCCAGCTCCTTACTGCACATCAACTCGTGGCAGTGGCGCGGCTGGTATGGGCCATACAGCTGGCGCTACGGCCCGCTGCCGCCGGAGGATCAGGCGGCGTGGGAAGCCAGCAATCGCTCGTTCGTGGCGCTGGCCGGGATTCAGTGGAAGATCCACACCCGGTCGCTGGAAGCGGCACGCCAACGGCTCGATCCGAGTCGGTTCCTGGAGGTCCAGTACGAAACCTTCTGCGAGCAGACCGCGGAGACCTGCCGGCGGGTCTTGGAATTCGCGGAGCTTCCCGATTCGCCCGCCTTCGAGCGGGAGGTCAAGGCCGCATCGATCACGGACATGAGCACCCGCTGGCGCAAGGACCTGAGCCCCGAGCAGCAAACCCTGCTGACCGGTTTGCTGCGCGAGGATCTGCTGCGATACGGCTACGACGTCGCCCCCTAACGTTTGTCATCCCGAGCGAAGCGAGGGACCTACTCCGGAAGTTCCAGACCCTCGGAGTAGGTCCCTCGCTTCGCTCGGGATGACAGCTCCCCGCTATTGAATCCTGATGAACCTGCCGACCGAGGGAACGCCGTTCCGATTCAGCACGAAGAGCAAATAGTAGCCCGGAGGAGCGAGGTTGGAGTTCGCCGGTGCGGTAGCCTCCACCCCACTTGCGGTGGCGGTAAAGTTCAGCGTATTGGCCCGCGCGCCCATGTCGAAAGCATGGGTGACCGAGCCGAGCCGGATCCATCGCACGTCGGTGATCTGGGCAGCGTGCGGGGTGGTGACGGTGAAGGTCTCTCCGTAGCCGACGTTGGCCGGAGCCGAGGTGATACTGGGCCGCGCCCCAGGGTGATTGGGATCGAACTTGAAGAGATACGGCGGGGAGAAGATCTCGTGGTTCTCTTCATCGGGGACCGGCACCGCGCCGGCCATGGCGTTGCCGCTGGCACCGTGGAGAACGGTGCCGTCGGGCAGCAGCATCGAGACCGAGTGGTAGATCCGCATCACGCTGTTGCTCGCCAGCGTGGTCCACTGTCTCGTGGTCGGATTCCACAGCTCGGCAGCCTTTTCGGCAAGGCCCTCATTGATGTTCACGAAGCCGCCGCCCCGGGTGCCGCCGGTGATCAGCACTTGGCCATCGGGAAGGATGGTCGAGTTGAGGTGCCGCCGCGGAGCGGACATCGAGCCGGCGGTTTGCCATTGCGGCGACGGTTGGTTGAGGTCGATCGTTTCCGCGGTGGCCGTTGGCGTCGGATCCTTTGCGTCGGGCGACTGCCCCCAGCTGGAGTTTCCCCCTCCGCCGGCGTAGAGGATCTTCCCCGGCTCATACATCGCCGCGGTTCCGTAGTCGCGGTTCTTGGTGTAGATGTGGCTCGGGCCGTTGACCCATTGCCCGCGTTGCCCGCCGGTACTGCCGTCGACCAGGAACCAGCGTGACATGATCCGCTCGCCGGCATAGAAGATCCGGCCGTCGGGGGCCACGAAATTCCGCGGGTAGTAGGGTATCTCGACTGCGTTCGCGCCGGGCAGCTCCACCCACGTGTTGTTTTCCCAGATCTCGGGGATCTTGACCACCATGCCGTTCTCGTCCCGCCCGCCCATGGTCAGCACTCGGCCGTCGGCCAGGACCGTGACGGTCGGATACCAGCGGCCGTGGGCCATGGTGGGGCACCTTCTGCCAGGTGCCGTCAGGACTGAAGAAGTTGGTGACGTTGATGCCGGTATCGTCCAGCTTGTGGCCACCGGAAACCATCAGCCGGCCATCCGGGAGCAGCTTGTGTCCCGAGCAGAACAGCATCGTGTCGATCGGGATGACGGTGGCCGTGGCTGGCGAGCCGGCGGCCGGGTCCCACAGTCGGGGTTTGCTACCGCTGGTCTGATCGTGCTCGTGCTTTCCCCAGGCCAGGATTTTTCCGCTGGGCAGCAGACTCATGTGCAGCGGTACGACACCGTTCCAGTCGATGACCGGACCCCACTTGCCGGTCGTCGCCTCGGGCGGCAGAGGGGCAACATCGACCGGCGACGAGGTCACGGTGTTGTCACCCGCCGCGAACTGGAGCGTGTGAGACCCTGACCCGCTGATGCCGAGGTCGCCGAACCGGGCGACCCCTGCGGCATCGGTGGTGACACCGGTGTTCCCCTCCAGCGTTCCGCTTCCCGACGCCAGACTCGCCGTGACCTCGACCCCGACTGCGGGGGCACCGCCGTCGCCAGTCACCTGAACCGCCGGTTGAACGGTCGGATCGAACACCTCACCGCTCAACGCCGAGACCGGAGGGTTGGTGGTGATCAGGATTCCGCCGCCGCCTCCGGTGGTGCTGGCGGTGGCCGTGAAGGTGACCGGGGAGCCCTCGAGGCCGCTCGCGCTTGCCGTGGTCGTCTGCTCGCCCGGATCGGGACCCAGCACCCGGACGACCGAGGTCCGGCCGTCGGAGCCGGTCTCAGTCGTCGCCGCCGAGACGCTGCCCGCCCCCTGGGCGGCCCAGCTGACGCTGACCCCTTCGACCGGGACTCCGGACTCATTGGTGACCAGCACGACGAGCGGATTCGGCCAGCGGTTGGCCGACGATTCCGATTTGCCCGTTGCCGCCTGCGCCCTCGATTTGTGAGGCGTCGTCGGGTGGCGGGGGAGGGTTGGTGTTGTCGCCGCCGCAGCGAAGCAGGCTGGTCGCCAGGAGGGCCGCGAAAGCTGAAAGTCGGAGCTGCCGAAATCGAGTCATATGTACCACGGGCGGGTTGGATCAGCCGATCCCGCGCCAAAGAGGGGTTCGTGGCCGCGTACGGCAGCGCCACACATGCACCTTCCGGGCCGGAATTGTTCCCCAGCCGGCTTGGTAAAGGCCTTGTACGGACTGCACTTAACGTCAAGCATCCGGGCCGGCGTTGCGCGGGCGCCACGAAGCCACGTCTGCAGAGCCCGGGCGCCATGGGGCCGTGGGAGCCAGCGGTATATTAGTAGCTCGCGAACGTGGCGGAACTGGCAGACGCGCAGGACTTAGGATCCTGTCCCGCAAGGGGTCCGGGTTCGACTCCCGGCGTTCGCATGCAACGATTTAGGGCCTCTCATTCGAGAGGCCTCTTCGTTGACGACACTATTCACGTCACTATCGGTGGCAGCCGACCGTGAACTGAGGGTGGTCTTGGCGGCTGGCTGCGGCTTGCACTGGCTAGCAGGCAGCCGGAGCACTAAGCTAAGCGCGTAACCCCGCCAGGATCTAGCACTGACCGGCACCGTAGAGCAACTCAAAGGTGCTCTGGCCGACCGATACGTGCTCGAGAAAGAACTCGGGCGCGGCGGTATGGCCATCGTGTACCTCGCTCGCGACATCAGGCACAAGCGGCCCGTCGCGCTCAAGGTGCTCCACCTCGAACTCGGCGCGATGCTCGGCACGGAGCGCTTCCTGCGCGAGGTCGAGACCGCGGCTGGGCTTCAGCACCCGCATATCCTGCCCGTGTTCGACTCGGGAGAGGCAGCAGGCCGGCTCTGGTACACGATGCCCTACGTCGAGGGCGAGAGCCTGCGCGACCGGCTGAAGCGCGAAGTGCAGTTGCCGGTCGACGACGCCGTCCGGCTCACCCGCGAAGTAGCCGAGGCGTTGGACTACGCACACCGCCACGGCGTCGTGCACCGCGACATCAAACCTGACAACATCCTGCTCACGGAAGGCCACGTTTCAGTGGCCGACTTCGGACTTGCCAAGGCGCTGGAAGCTGGCGGGGCCGACCAGCTCACCCAGACCGGCATGACGGTGGGCACGCCGCAGTACATGAGCCCGGAGCAGGCGGCGGCCGGGCCGGTGGACGCGCGGAGCGACATCTACAGCCTGGGCTGCATGCTCTACGAGATGCTGGCGGGTGAGCCGCCCTACCTCGGTCGCTCGGCCCAGGCGATCGCCGCCAAGCGCCTGCTGGACCCGGTGCCGCGCCTGCGGACTCTCCGGGACAACGTGCCGGAGATTCTGGAGCAGGCAGTCACCCGCGCACTTGCCAGGGCGCCCGCCGACCGGTTCCCGACCGCCGCGGAGTTCGCCCGGGCACTGACGACGCCGCCGAGCGGTACCGTGTCGTCCGGTGCCACGGCGCCTCACGCCGCGAGCCCGAGCCAGGCGAGGCGCCTCCCGCGCCACGTGGCCACTCTCCTCCTGGCGCTGCTCCTCGGGGTCGGGCTGCTACTCGCCTGGCTGCGCACCCGTCCCCAAGCCGGGACCGCCGGTCCGAAGCGGCTGGCGGTGCTCCCCTTCGAGAACCTTGGCCGGCCCGAGGACGAGTACTTCGCCGACGGACTCACCGACGCGGTGCGGGGGAAGCTCACCGCGCTGCCCAGCTTCCAGGTGATCGCCCGCACCAGTTCCGCCCAGTACAAGAAGACCACGAAGAGTCCGCAGGAGATCGGGCGGGAGCTCGGGGTGGACTACCTCCTGACAGGGACGGTGCGCTGGCAGCAGGGGGGAAGCGGGCAGAGCCGGGTGCAGGTGAGCCCCGAGTTGGTTCAGGTCTCCACCGCGGCGGCTCGGTGGCAAGCGCCCTTCGAGGCTCCGCTCACCGATGTGTTCCAGGTGCAGGCCGACATTGCCGGGCAGGTAGCCCAAGCACTCGGCGTGGCGCTCGGCGCGGGCGAGCGCGAGCAACTCGCCGAGCGGCCAACCCAGAAGCTGGCCGCGTACGACGCCTTCCTGCGGGGCGAGGAGGCGGTCGGTGGGAACACCACCTTCGACCCCGTGGCGCTCCGGCGGGCGCGCGACTATTACGAGCAGGCGGTGGGCCTGGACTCGAGCTTCGCCCTCGCTTGGGCTCAGCTCTCGCGGGCGTACTCGCATCTCTACTTGAGCGCCCCGAACCCCGCAGCGGCGGCGGCGGCTCGCCGGGCCGCCGAGCGTTCGCTGGCGCTCGCGCCCAAGCGCCCGGACGGTCGTCTGGCCCTCGGCATCTACTACGAAGAGGTGCGGCAGGACGCACCACGCGCGCTCGAGCAGTACACGAGGGGGCGGCAGCTCGCCCCCAGGGACGCCCGGCTCCTGGCCTTCGCCGGGTGGGCTGAGTTCCTTCTCGGGCGGGTCGAGGAGGGACTTGCGGACATGCGAGCGGCGGAGGTGCTCGACCCGCGATCAGTCGATATTGCGCAAAGCCTCACGTGGCCATTGCTCAGCAGCCGTCGGTACGCGGAGGCGCTGGCCACCGCTGAGCGCGCTCGCGCGCTGGCACCCAGCAACCTGTTGGTGATCGCCAACGTGGTGTGGGCCCACCTCGCCCAGGGGGACTTGGTCGGGGCGCGGGGGGTACTCGGAGCCGTGCCGGGTGAGGTGGACCCCGCGGCTCTTGTGGCCCAAGTCGCCACGAATGACCTCTCCTGGGTACTGGACGACGCGCAGCAGCGGCTGCTCCTGCGGCTCTCGCCCGAGCCGTTCGGCGGCGACCGGGCCGCGTGGGGTCTCGCGCTGGCCGAGACGCACGCGCTCCGCGGGGATTCCGCCCTGGCGCGCGCCTACGCGGACTCCGCTCGCCTTGCCTATGAGGCCCGGCTCCGCGACCTACCCGAGGACGCAGCGACCCACACGTACCTGGGCCTAGCGCTCGCGTACCTGGGCCGGCGCGCCGAGGCGGTGCGCGAGGGCGAACGGGGCGTGGAACTCATGCCGATCAGCAGGAACGCGCGGGGGGCAGATCTCCAGCGCGTGCTTGCCTGGACCTACCTCTTGGTGGGCGAGCCCGAGCGGGCCCTCGATCACCTGGAGCCGCTGCTCAAGGGCCCCTACTACCCCTCGCCCGGCTGGCTCAAGATCGACCGCAACTTCGCCCCGCTCCGGGGCAACCTGCGCTTCGAGCGGCTGCTCGCGGGGAACTAAGAGGCCGCCGTGAGATGTGTAGAGCGTCGTGAGTCCATGGGCTCCCGATATTTTTCGCCAGCTGATCTGCAATTTTTTCGAGACACCCCGGCCCGAACATCCTGACCGATGCGAGAGCCATCGACCAGGACCTGGCCTTTGCACAGGCACCGGCCTCGCCGCATCGAGGGGGGGTCGAGCAGAGTGACGTACTGTGCCGGAACTGTGCCGGAACAGGAGACAACTGCTGACTACACGGGACAACAGGACCGAGGCACAAGTCCAACAGCCCTTAAAGCATACAAGCTGACCGCGGTTGGCCGTCAAGTTTTGCGGCTTGGCACATTGAGCCGCATCTTGGTTACCTGAGAGAGGTCGGACAAGCCATCCAGAACCAAGGGTTCCGCGTATTACTAGCGAGCTACACTCGAACCTCCGAAACCACGATTCGATACTTCGATGAAGAGCCACTCTCACCCCCGGAACAAAAAGCTGAGCGCCATGACCCTACTCCGCATAGCGAGCAGAATGAATGAATCGTTGACGACGGCATGAACTCTCCTTTCGATCCCCATGAGCCGCGCGTCCTCCCGGAACGGATTGGCGGACTGACACAACGGTGGGATTGGTCTAGGTGGACGTCGCTATGACGTCGCTATCTGTCCGACCGTGTCCACCCGTGACCAGTAGACCGACAGCGCCAAGTCCTTGCCGTCCAATGGTGGACACTCGTGGACACAGAGCAGAACGAATCTTAGGATCCTGTCCCGCAAGGGGTCCGGGTTCGACTCCCGGCGTTCGCATGCCCTTTTGAATCAAGCACCTAGATAAGCAGTCGCCGGATTTTCTGCATGGTACCCCCGTCACACATAATCCGAATCGCGACGAGGGGCCCGCGCGACAAACTCTTCTGAACCCGCAACCGCGCACAGACATGGAGGCAGTCATGAACGCGCTCATCACTCCCATCTCGCCACAGCTCAGCGCCGGCCTCGCGGTGCTTCGGGTCGTCACCGGCATCATCTTCGCCGCCCACGGCGGGCAGAAGCTCTTCGTCTTCGGCTTCGGCGGCGTCAGCGGCGCCTTCGCGCAGATGGGCGTGCCGCTCCCCGGCGTGACCGGTCCGCTGGTGGCGTTGGTCGAGTTCTTCGGCGGGCTGGCGCTTATCCTCGGCCTCCTGACTCGACTGGCGGCGCTGGGGCTCGCGATTGACATGCTCGGCGCGATCCTGCTCGTGAAACTCAAGGGTGGCTTTTTCGCTCCCGACGGCACGGAGTTCGAGCTCCTGCTCTTCGCGGCGGCGGCCGCGTTCGCCCTCATCGGCCCCGGGACGTACTCGATTGACGGTGCGATCGCGCGTCGCTCCGGCGGCACACCATAATGCGACGGCTGCTACAGCGGCGGCACTGACGCGGAAGGAACTCGCGGGGCTAATGCGCCCACACGGGACCATACTTTCCACGTTGGTCTGGGTGATCCGCAGGACACTTCCTCCGGTCGCCGAGTTCATAGATGTGCAGCACGATATCATGGGCGATTCAGCCCATCTTGCGCCTCTCATCGCCTTGCGTAGCTTGAACATATCCATTCGCCAAGCCGGTATCGTATGACCCCCGCAGGCTCCCCTACGGGACCGGTCCCAGCACCGGTCGCCGTGCTGCTGGTGGACGACGAGGAGATACTTCGTCGTCTCCTGGCGCGCGCGCTGGCGGGGGTCGGTTTTCAGGTGCTGGAGGCAGCCAACGGCGCAGAGGCGCTGAAGACCGCTCTCACGCTGAAGGGGAAGCTCAGTCTGGTGGTCACCGACATCCGCATGCCGGTGATGGATGGTCTCGATTTCGCTCTCGCGTTTCGACCGCATTTTCCTACCGTGCCCATTCTCTTCATGACTGGTAAGGAGCCCCTGGTTTTCCCTCCGACGACCACCGGGGCGGAGGACAATCTGCTGCGGAAGCCCTTTGGCCCCGAACAGTTTCTCGAGGCGGTGGTCCGGATGCTGGGGCAAGGCGTCCACGCTGGCCATCCAGCTCCCAACTGATCACGGAATTGCGCACGTTCTGCAGTGGACGATGGCTTATCTGATGCTGCAGGCGCTAATAGTGCAAAGATGGCTATGGATTTGTGCGAAAAATGCATAAAATGCTTGACACACAGTAGCATCATCACCTAGATTGGCTTCATGACACCGCCCGCGCTCTCGCTTCACCCCATTCCCCGCTATCCCCTCGGCCGGCGAAACCCGGCGGGTGGTCATCACCTCGACTGGGGATAGCGGAGCTCGGGTCCGGCGTACACGACCGCGCATGGGGTATTCAGCGCCCGCTCCTCCACCGAGCGGGCTTTTCTTTTCCGTCCCTTCAGCCAGGAGACACTCACGATGTACGGCAAGGCACTGTGGAGAGGCGGCGTCATGGTCGCCGCCCTGCTCGCCCCAAGTCCTGCGTCCGCCCAGGTAACCCTCACCAGCGATGCCGGGGTGTTCAATGCGTACGCCTGGCGGGGAGTCACCCTGACCAACCAGTTCGTGCTGCAGCCGGATCTCTATCTCACCATCCCCGGCGGCAGCGGGTCCCTGGTGCTGGGCGCCTGGGGAAACATCGACGCCGGGCAATACGACGATCCGGCCAATGACCTCAGCGAAGGCGGGGGCACGGCCAGCTTCGACGCGACCGAGATCGACCTCTGGGCCGAATACGGCCGACCGCTAGGTACCAAGGCGACCGGAACGCTCGGAGGCCTGCTCTATCTCTATCCCAACGAGGCGGGGCTGACCAATGAGGTGAATCGCACCGTGGAGGTTTACGGCAAGCTTCAGTTGACCGGCGTGCCGTTGGTCCCCAAGGTCGCCGCCTGGTACGATGTCGATAAGGTCAAGGGGCTCTATCTCGAGGGCAGTGTGGCCCAGTCGGTGAGCGGAATTCCCGGATTCCCTCTTACCCTCGGCGCTCTGGCCGGGTTCAGTGCCGGGCAAGGCATCAGCCAGGACGATCCCGCCGAGATCGCCAACTTTGCCGAAGACGGCCTGACTCACGTGGACCTGTCGGCCAGCGGGGCATTGAGCGCCGGTCCGCTTACCATCGCCCCCACGGTTCACCTGCTGTTGCTGAACGACGAGTTCACCCGGATCACCAAGCCGGGCACCAGCAAGGACGCAAAGGCGTGGGCCGGAGTGACCCTCACCTGGTCGAAGGCGTTGACCGGGACACCGATGACGGCGGAATAGGCTATCGGCTGTCCGCTATCAGCTATCGGCTACCTACCCTGTGACCCCTAGCAGATAGCCGATAGCGGATAGCAGATAGCCTTTGCCCTTGTTTGCCCCTCCCGATGCACCCGGGGTAGATTCCCCCCGGTGAGCCAGATTACAGTCGAGAAGACCGCGGAGGACTCGGCTTCCAAGTCGCTTCGGGTGACCGTGCCCGTCGACCGGGTGCGGGAGGCCGAGGCCAAGGCGCTCAGGTTCTACGCCCAACGGGCTCGCTTGCCCGGATTCCGTCCCGGGAAGGCACCGGAAGGGGTGGTCCGCAAGCGGTTCGGTGACGCCATCCGGCAATCCATGCTGGAGGAGCTGATCCGGGAGAGCTGGGAAACCGCCCAGAGCACCGAGTCGCTCAAGCCCATCACCGATCCCTCCATTCGCAATCTCAAGTTCGAGGAAGGTAGTCCGATCGAGTTCGACCTCCTGGTGGAAGTGCGCCCGGAGCTGACTCTCGAGCGGATCGGCGGCTTCAAACTGGAGCGGAAGGTCCCGGCGGTTCCTGATTCAGCGGTCAACGACCAGTTGGGCCGGCTCCAAGAGCAGAAGGCAGCCTGGATTCCGGTCGAGGGCACCCAGCCGTCCCCGGGTCACATGGTCCAGGGCGAATGGGCTCCCATCGACAATGGCGTCGCCGGCGCTTCACAGCCCTTCGACCTGGTCGTGGGACAAGGCCAGACGCTTCCAGACGTCGAAGCTCTGATCCTGACCCTTCAGCCGGGTGGGAGCGCCGAAGGAGACGTTCGGTTCCCCGAGGATCACCCCAACGAAGCCCGGCGGGGACAGACCCAGCGCGTGCGGGTGACGCTGCGCGAGATCAAACAGCAGCAGCTTCCGCCGCTGGACGACGGCTTCGCCAGGGAGATCGGCGATTTCGAGAGCCTCGATGCGCTTCGCGCGGCGGTCCGCCAGGACCTCGAGCGGGAAGCCGCCCGAGAAGCCGACGCCCAGGTGCGCCAGTCGCTCCTGGCCCAGATCGTCGACGCCAATCGGGTAGAGGCACCGGCCTCGCTGGTCCATCGGCTCATGCATGGCTACGCCGACATGTACCGGGTGCCGGAAGAGCGGCTGGCGGAGTTCGAGCAGCAGTTCCACACCATCGCCGAAGCCCAGGTCCGGCGCGACCTGGTGCTCGACGCGGTGGTCGAGCAGCAGGGCCTCAAAGCCACCGAATCGGAGCTGGACGCCCGGATCGCCCAGATGGCCGAGGCGCGCGGCGTTCCTCCGGGCCAGGTTTACG
The DNA here is from genome assembly GCA_963812755.1 of uncultured Gemmatimonadales bacterium. Taxonomy (GTDB): domain Bacteria; phylum Gemmatimonadota; class Gemmatimonadetes; order Gemmatimonadales; family GWC2-71-9; genus CAVVWJ01. Next base: position 20,037 of record CAWEWK010000021.1, read on the forward strand.
GCTCCCTTCAAAAAGCCAAGCGGCTCGGCGAGCTCGAGCGCGCCATCACCGAGGAAAAGGTGTTCGATTTCCTGCTCAAGCAGTCGACCGTCGAAGAGGTGAAGTCCTGACGATGGCAACTATCTATCCGCCGTACATCATCGAACGCTCCAGCCGTGGGGAGCGGACCTACGACATCTTCTCGCGGCTCCTGATGGACCGGATCGTGTTCCTGGGAGCCCCGATCAACGACGACGTCTCCAACATCATCATCGCTCAGCTGCTGTTTCTGGAGGCGGATAATCCCGACAAGGACATCTACCTCTACATCAACTCGCCGGGCGGGATCGTGTCCGCGGGGATGGCGATCTACGACACCATGCAACACCTGAGGGCGCCGGTGAACACCATTTGCATGGGAATGGCCGCCTCGATGGGCTCCTTCCTCCTGGCCGCCGGCACCAAGGGAAAGCGCAGCGCCCTGCCCCATTCCCGGATCATGATCCACCAACCCTCCGGCGGCGCCCAGGGCACCGCGGCCGATATCGAAATCCAGGCCCGCGAGATCCTGTATCTGCGCTCCAAGATGAACTCGCTCTACGCGCTACACACCGGCCAGCCGATCGAAACCATCGAGCGGGACATGGATCGGGACCGGTTCATGAGCGCCGAGGAAGCCAAGGCGTACGGGCTGATCGACAGCGTGTTCACGCCCCGGAAGGAGCTGGTGCCACACACGGACGGGAAGAAGGAGACTTGACGCACCGGGGGCCGGGGTCCACTTTACCGGCACCCCTCCACTCCGATCGCGACGCGTAACATGTCCAACGACAAGCACCTCCGCTGCTCCTTCTGCGGGAAATCGAAGGATTCGGTCCGGAAATTCATTTCCGGCCCCTCGGTCTACATCTGCAATGAGTGCATAACACTCTGCAATGAGATCCTGGCCGAGGACGAAGAGCGGGAGGTCGCCGACAGCATTACCCAGGTCCCCACGCCGGCGGAAATCAAAGACGTGTTGGACCAGTACGTGATCGGGCAGGAGCGGGCCAAGCGGACCCTGGCAGTCGCGGTGTACAACCACTACAAGCGGATCAACGCCTCCAACGGCCGCGATGCCGACGTCGAGCTGGACAAGTCGAATATCCTGCTGCTCGGCCCCACCGGTGTCGGCAAGACCCTCCTGGCTCAGACCCTCGCCCGCATTCTCGACGTTCCCTTCACCATTGCCGACGCCACCACCCTGACCGAAGCCGGCTACGTGGGTGAGGACGTGGAGAACATCCTGGTGCGGTTGCTCCAGGCCGGCGAGTTCAACGTGGCGGAGTGCGAGCGCGGGATCGTGTACATCGACGAGATCGACAAGATCGCCCGCAAGTCGGAGAACCCCAGCATCACCCGAGACGTCTCCGGTGAAGGCGTCCAGCAGGCGTTGCTCAAGATCCTCGAAGGCACCATCGCCTCGGTCCCGCCCCAGGGCGGCCGGAAGCATCCGCAGCAGGAATACATCCAGATCAACACCAAGGACATCCTGTTCATCTGCGGGGGCGCCTTCGACGGGTTGGAGAAGATCATCGAGGCCCGCACCGGCCGGCAGCAGATCGGATTCGCCGGCGAGGACCGGAAGCGCTCGGCCATCAGCACCCAGAATCCCTATTGCGAGGTCGAGCCTGACGACCTGCTTCGCTTCGGCCTCATTCCGGAGCTGGTGGGCCGCCTCCCGGTCGTGGTGTCGCTCGAGGCGCTGGACGAGGAGGCCCTGGTGCGCATCCTGGTCGAGCCCAAGAACGCGCTCACCAAGCAGTACAAGAAGCTGTTCGAGCTGGAGGACGTGGGGCTCACCTTTGATGCCGAGTCGCTTCGCGCGGTGGCGCTGAAGGCGCTGAAGCGGGGCACCGGAGCTCGAGGCCTTCGATCGATCCTCGAGACCATGATGACCGACATCATGTTCGACCTGCCCAATCGGGAGGACGTCCGGGAAATCGTGATCACCAAGGAAGCGATCACCGAAGGGATCGCGCCGCTCATCGTGACCGAGCGGGCCCGAACCAAGCGGGAGGCGTGAGCGGGGCGGGGCGCCGGGACCGGGAACCCGCGAAGCGGGTGGAGGCAGCTGACAAGGTAGGGGCGCACCGCGGTGCGCCCTTCGCACGCCCGGACCCGGCTCCGTCACCCCTCTACGACATCCCCGTCGAGTTCATCGGCTCCTTTCCCGATCCGCTGGTCCGGCTGGAGCCGCCGCTGCCGGAGATCGCGTTCGTCGGCCGCTCCAACGTAGGGAAGTCCAGCCTGCTGAACGCGCTGTTGGGCCGGCCGGGGCTCGCCCGGGTCAGCGGCACGCCGGGCAAGACCACCCTACTCAATGTTTTCCGGCTGCCCCACCTGTACCTGGTCGATTTACCGGGCTATGGCTTCGCCCGCGCGGGAAAGACGGCTCGAGCCGGATATCGCCGGCTGATCACCCGCTACCTCCAGGAGCGCCCATCGGTGGCAGGGGTCGTCTGGCTGCTGGATCTGCGGCACCAGCCATCGGCCGACGACCGAGAGATCCAGGAGCTCCTGATCCGGAGCGGACGTCCGGTGCTCGCCGCGTTCACCAAAGCCGACAAGCTGACCCGTTCCAATCAGGCGGCCCGGGCGCGCGAGCTGGCCGAGGCACTGGGATTGCAGGACGAGCAGATGCAGGTCACCAGCAGCACGTCCCGATTGGGAATCGCCGAGCTGGCTGAGAGCGTCATCGCTGCCGCGGGCGGAGGAGACTAAGAGCCATGTCACCAGGTGTCGTGGTGTTCTCCACCATGGTCTGGGGAGCCTTCCTGTTGGGCCCGGCTCGGGCGGCGGTAGCCCAGGGCGGTCATGGCGCCGCGGACGCCCTTCCCCCCGCGGGGTACGGCTCTCTCACCCAGGACGATCTCTCGCTCCGAGTCCGCAACAGCGAGATCGACGTGCGGTTCGTGCCGCTGGACGAGCGTGTCATGCGGCTGTTGGCCGGTGACTCCTACGAATCGCTCCGCAGCCTGGTTCACTCCAAGAGAGCCTCCATCGATTCCATCGCGAACCTGAACGGCGTCAGTCGTCCGGGGCTGGCGCTGGTGACCTACTTCGGTCTCCAGTCCAACGCGCGATTCGACCCCCAAACCCTCACCCTGGTCATCCGCAACCGAGTCTTCCGCCCGCTCGGTATCGTTCCGTTCACCCCGCGCTTCAGCTCCCAGCAGCTGAACGTACGGGAGCAGGTGAGCGGGGTCTATCTGTTTCAGGAGGAGATCCCGGTGAACGACTCATTTACCCTGAGCTACAACGGGCTGGTGTCGGACGACTGGCAGAACAAGCAGCGGATTCTTGACCGGGAGCGGGCCCGGGTGTCCGCCCGCTCCAGAACGGCGCGGCCGGATACCGTGACGGCGAACGGGCAGCGGTAGCCGCTAGGTCTCTCGCTGCGATCGGGATGGCAGCGTGCTCTCCCGCCGTCTGCGCCTCCGCGTGCGACGCTGCTTGGCCCGAACCCCCCGGGCCTGCTTTCCCCCCGCCGAAAACTGATGGGCGAGTAATGCCACCCCGTACGCCAGTCCGAATCCGATGTGGGAGTAGGCCATCGCCTTGAGCCAGCCTTCGTGGGTGATGGCCTGGATCAGGTAGCCGGTCAGGATCATCGGGCCGAGCACCACCGCGGTCCAGAGCCCGCTTCGCCTGCCCTCACGCACTCCCGCCTTCAGATGGTGCCAGATGTGCCGCAGCGCAACCACTCCGAGTGAGAAGGTGAGGAGCGGGGCAACCAGGATGTGGAGCTTCAGTACCAGCGGCTGCAACGGATGGTTGACCACCGCAAAGGGATCGTGGCTCAGCATCAAGTACTTCATCCAGAGATAGACCACCCCGGTCAGCACCGTCGCCACCGAAGTGCTCCAGACCGCCCAGCGCTCGAAGCGATTCACCGGGACCCCCGCGCTCCGGCCTGGGCGAACGGATGAATCCGCTGATGCAGGGCAAGCACCCGGCGCGCAGCCCGGACCGTGGCATTCGAGGTCAGGGTAGCCCCCGTCATCAGCCGAATGGAGCCTTTGAGCGACAGGTCCTCGTTCAAACCCTTCGCCTGAAATTGCTCCAGCCAGGGACCGGTGGCATGGTATTCAGGCGGCTCGGCGAAGCGAAGCACCTCGATGCGCCCGATCCGGTCGTCCGGCAGCACTACGATCATCAGCACCTCGTTCAGAGTCCGCACCCGGTGGCTGTCGAAGTACGCCACCCCCAGCGGGGCTCCCTCCCGGTGGGCGACGTAGTAGGTGACGACCGACTGGGTAACCGGCGCGTCGGGGCCGGCCAGAGCCTGCGCAGCCTTCAGGTCTTCCTCGCTCAGGAAGGCGGTCCGCCGCTCGACCACCGCCGGCGGCGGGAAGGCGCTGGCTACGGCCTCCTGCAGCGAGAGCTGGGCCTGGGCCGCCGCCGGCAGTGGTCGCCCGGCGGCGGCGATCAGGAGAACCGCCGCGACACGGCTAGAACAGATAGCCCAGGTTGACATTGAACTGATTGACACCGGTCTCCGCGTCGTTGTGGACGACCTGATAGTCGGCCTTGAGCGACACGTTCGGCAGAGGCTTCCACATCGCGCCGAAGGTGGCCAGGCTCTGGTCGTTCTCCGGGTCGTTGGTGAAGCCATCGGGGACGCTGCTCTGGGTGTTGAGCTGCTCGTACCGGAGGTAGGGGATCAGCTGATGCGCCGTCTGCTTCCCCTGAAGCACGTCGTAGCCACCCTGGAGGTACCAGCCCACCAGCCGATCGCCCACCGACTGGGACCCGGTGAGCCCGTTCAGCTCGTTCAGCTCCGCCGCGTCGCTGAGCGTCGCTACCGCCACCAGACCGCGCAGCTGGAACCCGCGCGCCTGATACTCCGCGTGGCCGTCCCAGATGAAGGTCCTGGCCCCGATCGGACTGCCCGGATCCGCGGCCAGCGTCGCACCCTGTCCCGAGTTTCCCAGATACGCCGAGGTGCCCACCATGAGTCCTCGAACACCGGCATAGTCGACCCGGCCTACCAGGCCGAAGTTTTCGGCGGCCGCCTCGGCACCGTTCTGCCGCCCCTCGCGCAGGCCCTCGGCCGAGAATCCAGTCGCGTCGAATCCGTTCACCAGGTACGTCCGATACGTCACATCTCCGGCTCCGCCGTAGACGCCGATCCCACTCTCACGCCAGGTGGAGGGGATGAGCACCCGCTCGGTTTCCGGGCGGTGGGTGCCTAGAAACGCCGGCGGCTCGTGAATTTCGTTGATGAATCCCATCGGGGGGAGCAGCAGGCCCGCTCGAAGCCCGAACCGAGGTGACACCCGGTAGTCGAGGTAGCCGAACTCCAGCGAGACCGAGCCGCCGTCTTCGGTGCTGCCGTGCTCGAACTCAATCTCCGAGTTGAACAGGATCTTGTCGCTGAACTTGTAGCCGACGTACACGATGGCCCGGAGCGCATCGAGCCGGTCGGTTTCCCCGGAGGGGAGGCCGTCCTGACGATTGCCCAGAAAATTCTCGTACAGCACCTCACCGTAGCCGCCGAGCGAGACTCCCTGGCGAACCTTGTAGACCTTGGAGGCGGCGGGACCGAAGCCCTGCACGCTGGTGTCCGCCTCGACGACGACGTCGCGACCCAGCTGAAGCTCTTCCAGCTGGCGGGTGATCGCCTCGACCTGCCGCTCGATCTGCTTGAGATCCGTGGTGTCCCGCTCTTGCGCCGGTGCCGGCGCCGCCCAGAACGCCCCCAAGCCCAGCAGGCAGGCCATCCTCCCTATCGTCCGCGCCACTCAGCCTCCTCGTGAGAATGTTGAATCCAGCACCAGATACGCGCGGAGCGCAGGGTTCCACCGCGGCACCACCTGCCCGCCCCGCTCGATGAGAAACAGCACACCCAGGTCGTCTCGCCGCTCGGCCCAGCGAAGTCCGGCTTCCGGTCCCAGCACCAGGAGCGCGGTGGAGACTATGTCGGCGACCGCAGGATCCTCCGCGATCACGGTCACGCTGCCCCAAGCCGGCACCGGCTCGCCGGAGCGCGGATCGATGATGTGCCCCAGCCGCCGGTGACCCACCGTCACCGCATGCTCGGACTGACTGCTGGTGGACGCGGAGCGATCCCGCAACCGCAGCCGGGCGATCGGCTCGGTGCGCCGGCTGGGATGCGCCACCGGCACGATCCAGTCGCCGCCCGCGGGATCAGACCCCATCACCAGCACCTGTCCGCCGAAGTTCAGCATGGCTCGGCGGGCCCCGGCGCGCTGGAGGACGGCACGGGCCTCCCGAAGTGCCACCCCTTTCCCAAAGCCGCCGGTATCGATCCAGACTCGCGGGTTGGAGCGGCTGGCCGTGTGACTGGCGTCGGCAAAGGTGAAGAGGCGCAGTCCGGTCGCCGCCCTGGCGGCCTTCAGCTCGACAGGGGAGGGCAGCCGGCCACTGCCGCGCAGGTCCCAGGCGTCTACCAGCGCGCCGATCGCGGGATCGAAGGTTCCACCCGTCGCACGGCACCACCGCCCCGCCTCCGCGAGCAAACCATAGAGCTCGGCGGAGAGCACCACCGGCGCACCACTGGGCGCCTGGTTGAGCCGGGCAATTTCACTGTCGTCTCGCCAGGTGCTGAGCATGGCCTCGAGCCGTCTCACCGCGTCGAAAGCGGCGTCGATGGCCCGGATGGCGTCCTCCCGGCGTGCTGCCGCCACCGCGACGGTGAGGGTGGTGCCCATGAGGTAGGTCTCCCGTTCGACCCATTGCGGCTTGGGTTGCGGAATGGGGGTGACCAGGAGGGCGAAGAGGCGCAGGGCAGAAAACAGAGGCGTGGTCGATAAATGAGAATGAGTATCATTCTAAGTTGCTAATCAGTACCAACTTATTCCCCATTGGCTTGCCTGTCAATCAGCACCCGAAGAGATTCCAGGGCCACCGGTTGCCGCGGGTCCCTTCGACCCCGGGCTCCGGACCACCCTGGACCCACAATGGCCTATCTCCCTCTCCGCACCGTCGCTCCCGCGGACGGCGCCACTCGCGCGTACGACACCTGGCTCGGCGAGCTGGCCGAGCGCTTGGCCGAGCCGGGGGCGGATTGGTACCGACTCGCGCGGGACGTTCTGTACCAGCTCTGGTACCCCGGCATGGGTGACTACGAGCAGCGACTCAACGACAAGGCCACCGGCCCCGCGGCCCGCGTCTCGCTGCTCGCGCTCGATCCTCACAACATCACCCTCGAGCCGGAGTACTACGCGGACGTCGATCCCGAACGGTTCGCCCGGGTGAAGCCGTTGCTCTGGCTCTGGTACAACTTCGACCGCACGCCCTTAGGCGGCCACAACGTCCACCTTCCGGTCCGCTTCCGGCGGCTGCTGGCGGGTCACCTGTTCGCCCGCTGCGGCCGCAACTTCAAGTGCTTCCAGTACACCGAATTTTCCTACGGCTACAACCTGGAAGTCGGCGACGACGTCGTCGTGCACCGCTACGTTCTCCTTGACGACCGGGGCGGCATCACCATCGGCGACCGGGTCAGCATCTCCGACTACGCCAACATCTACAGCCATACTCACAGCATCGTGGACCAGAAGGACGTGACCAACGCGCGCACCATCCTGGAAGACGACGTGCGGATCACCTACCACGCGACCGTGCTCGCCGGCGTCCGAGTCGGACGGAACGGGATGGTGGGCGCCAATGCCGTCGCCACCAAGGACGTGCGCCCCTTCCACGTCAACGTCGGCATTCCGGCCAAATCCATTCGGGTCAAACCCAACGCGCCGCCTGAGGCGTACGTGACCGAACGGGTGGCCCGGCGCGACCCGCGGGAGTCCTGACCCTGCCTCGCCGCCGGCTCGAGAGTTGGTACACCTCTCCCTCCGCGATCGCCGGCTGGGCGCTGCTGGTGAGTGCCCTGGCCGCGAGTGCCATGGGTGGGCTCCCCCGCTTCCTCACGGTGGTCATCGGCATCGCGGGTGCGCTCATCGTGCTGATCGCGGCGTGGCGCCGGGAGTGGGAAGTTCCGCTGCACGCCATCGGCGCTACGATGCTGGGCGTGGTCGCCTGGGGAGCGGACGATCGGGTATGGTGGATCGCGGTCATCGCGGTGGTCAACATCAGCGGCAGCTTCTGGGTGGCGATCACCCGCGGCCGGCGCCGGCTGCGTGAAGCCGAGGGCAAATCGGAGCAGCTCGCCAGCCAGCTCGATCGCCGGATCAGTGAGCTGTTCTCTCTCCAGGAGCTGAGCTACGTCCTGTCGGAGTCGATTCAGCTCGATCGGATCGTGGACCAGGTGGCTCGCTATGCCGGCCGCTTCCTGCAGACCGACGGCGCGATCGTGGTGTTAGCGGAGGATGCCACCGGCGCTGGCCTCCGGGTGGCCGGGTCCACCGGCAGCCTGGAGTCGCTCCAAGGCAGGATTGCCGGAGAGAGCGACTCCGGCCTGGTTCGCTTCGCCGTGAGCCGGGAGCGAATCGAGGTGGCGCAGGGGGTGGCGACTCCCAGCGTCAGCCTGATCGACGGCGTCACGGTGCGATCCGCCGCGGTGGCCCCGCTCCGGTCGCAAGGCGTCACCATGGGCGCGCTGGCGGTAGCGGACCGCCAGGGCGGCCCCTTCACCACCGAGGACCTGTGGCTGCTCTCCACCGTGGCCACCAACGCATCGGTGGTGCTGGCCAATAGCCGGCTATACGAGATGGTTCGCCGGAGCAAGGAAGAATGGGAAACGGCGTTCAACGCGTTGGCCGAAGGAATCGCGGTCGTGGGACAGGACGGAAGCGTGCTCCGGGCCAACCGGGCCCTGGCGGCCCTGGCCGAAGTGCCCGAGCAACAGTTGGTGGGGCGAAACTTCTGCGACACGCTGTTCGGCCACTCCGAGCCGGTCATCGAGCTGATCGAGCAGGCCTATCGGGGGGAGCGGACCGCACCGCTCATCGTGCGCCTGGAGCGCACCCAGCGAGTCCTGCGGCTGAATGCGGCACCACTGGCCGGCCGGGCCGATCCGTCAGTCGCCTTGGGACCCGGCACCGTGGTCGTCCTGGTGGAAGACGTGACCGAGCAGCGGATCATGGAAGCGCAGCTGATCCAGAACGACAAGATGGCCTCGATCGGCCAGCTGGTTTCGGGCGTGGCCCACGAGCTCAACAATCCGCTCACCTCGATCGCGGGCCTCACCGAGCTGCTGCTGGAGCGGGAGGACCATCGCCCGCTCCCCCGAGAGCATCTGAGGGTCATCCACGATCAGGCGGAGCGGGCGGGACGAATCGTGCGCAACCTGCTCACCTTCGCCCGGAAGGGCGTGGCCGAGAAGTCGGCGGTGGACCTCAACGATGTCGCCGTCCGCACGTCGCTGCTCATCGTCTACGAGCTTCAACTCCATGGCATCGAGCTGGAATCCGAGCTGAGCCCCGACCCGGTCATCGTCCTGGGCGATCGCTACGAGCTTCAGCAGGTGCTGCTCAACCTGGTGACCAACGCGGTGCAGGCGGTGAGCGCGCTGCCGGCCGGCCGGGCCCGGCGAATCGTCCTCACCACCGAGGCGAAGGAGCGCGAGTCGATGCTCTGCGTGTGGGATAGTGGCCCCGGCGTCCCGCCTCACCTGGTAGGCCAGTTGTTCACTCCGTTCTTCACTACCAAGGGAGCCGGCGAAGGCACCGGGTTGGGCTTGTCGTTGAGCTACGGCCTGGTCAAGGCGCACGGTGGAGAGCTGACCTACGATTCACCGCCGCACGGCGGTGCCCAATTCCAGGTCACCATGCCCCGCTATGACTCCCCAGTGGCTGCGGAGGGAGAAGAGGCTCCAGCCGGTGCAATGTCGCGGCCCACATCGCACCGCATTCTCGTGGTGGATGACGATCCCGCGGTCCATCGGCTGGTGAGCGCGTTGTTCGCGCCCGAGGGGCACGTGGTCGAGGCGGTTCGGTCGGGGTCGCAAGGACTGCGGATGCTTCAGGAGGGCCAGTTCGAGCTGATCATCGCCGATGCCAGAATGACCGCCGGAGCCTCCGAGCTTTTCGTTCACGCCTTGGCTTCGGCGTGCCCCGAAGCCTCGGCCAAGTTGATCCTGGGCTACTCCGGCCAGGGCGACCTGCCGGAGCGGCTGCCCGACGGCGTGGTCCACACCGCTAGGAAGCCGTTCAACCTGCGGGACCTGCACTCGGTGGCGGCGGAGATCCTGGCTAGTAGCCAGCCGCACTCGCCGGCTTCCACGGCAACACGCTGATTCGCCCGCTGACCTTGGCCGCTGCCGCCGCCGCATTGGCGGTGGCCCAGTAATTTCCGCCGGCCGTCAGGTCGGGTGCCTCGATGAACCAGCCGCTGGCTCGCAAGAACACGTTGCCGGTGACCTCCGTCGAGTGGCCCGGCCCGTCGATGACCAGCCCGTCTCCCACGTTGTCCAACACGTTCCCCCGCAGCTTGCTGCCGGATACTCCCCGGAGCACGATTCCCCGCTCGGCGCCGCCCACCACGTTATCGTCGATGCGGTAATTCCGGCTCGACGCCCCCGCGGCTCCGGTGTTGACCACCGAGATGCCCACCTTGGCGTCCAACAGCACGTTCGCCTCGATGCTGTTATCGCTCCCGTACTCGGCGAGCACGCCGGCCTCCCGGGCGCCGATCACGGTGTTCCCCCGGATCACGCTGGCATTCAGCCGGTCCAGTCGGAACCCGTTCTCCACGCTGTCGGCCCGATTCTCCAGTAGCGTCGTATTCCAGCTCCGGGCGGCGACGAACGCCGTGGACGCGGCATCGGAGGCATCGTTGCGGTAGATCAGATTGCCTACCGAAGGCTTGCCCTTCGGCACGATGGCGTGAGCAGTAACCCCGTACTCGAGGCGGAGAGATCGTTGTCACCCAGGGTGTTCGAATCGCTTCCCTCCCGGATCAGGATCGCGGCAGCGAAGCACTCCGCCGCCGCCCCGGGGCAGCGCGCGGTGTGACTTGCCTGGTTTCGCAGGATCGCATTCCGGGACGAGCGCCAGAGATGAATGGCCCAACCGCTGTTTCCCTCCAGCCGATTGTCGGCGACATAACTCTCCCTGGCATCTACCAGGCCGATCCCGTTTTGCGCTCCTCTAGCCGTCACTCCGGTGACGCTGGCACCCACGGTTCCCTGAAGCAGGAGTCCGCCGCCGTAGCCGATGAACACGTCGGGCCGCAGCCAATCCAGCCGGTCGGTCCTATCGGTCGTTTCCGTAGTGGACTGGAGCTGCTGGCTCCGACTTCCCGAGACGTCGATGCCGCTGATCCGATGTCCCTGACCGCCCTCCAGCCGGGCCCCGAACCGGTAGCCCCGAACGCTGCCCCCCAGGATGACGACTCCGTCGACTCCCTTGCTGGCAATGCCGACCCCGACGAACCGGCTGGGCACGGAGTCGCCGCTCTCGATCACCACGCCGGAGAGGTCGATCCGGGTTCCGGAGGAGGCCTCAATGATGACGCCGCGTTCGGAGGGATCGGGGATGCGGTAGCGGCCGGGGCAGATTCGGACTTCGCCCTGCACCTGGGTGCCGGCCCGCGAGGGGCGAACGCAGGCAGCTCGCCCCATGAGGCTGCTGCCGTCCGGCGGCCAGCCGAGGAGTACCGTAAAAAGAAGCAGCGCCGTCATGACCGCACCGGATAGCCCCGCCCCTGGAGATATGCCCGCGCCTCCGGAAGGGTGGAGCCTTGGAAGTGAAAGATGGTTGCCGCCAGCACACCGTGGGCTCCAGCCTCGAACACCTCGGCCAGATGTTCCAGACGCCCGGCGCCACCGGAC
>CAWEWK010000022.1:0-49493 GCA_963812755.1 uncultured Gemmatimonadales bacterium
GGGGAATCTACTATCCTCGCTGACCCTGGCAGGCCTCCTGACTCCGCTCCGTCCTTCAATATCCCCCCACCGATTGGCTCGCAGGGCGTCTCGGCTCGTCGAGGTCGGCGCCGCCCTCCCGGACCGCTACACGATCGAGCGCGAGCTCGGCCGGGGCGGGATGGCAACGGTCTATCTGGCCCAAGACCTCAAGCACGACCGGCGGGTCGCGCTCAAGGTCCTGCGTCCGGAGCTGTCGGCCGCGCTCGGCCCCGAGCGGTTTCTCCGCGAAATCCACATCGCCGCCTCGCTCAGTCATCCCCACATTCTCCCGCTCCATGATTCCGGTGCCGCCGCCGGGCTGCTCTACTACATCATGCCCTACGTGGAGGGCGAGTCGCTCCGCGATCGGCTCGGCCGCGACAAGCAGCTCCCGGTGGAACATGCTCTTGGGGATCGCCAGCCAGGTGCTGAGCGCGCTGGGCTATGCCCACCAGCAGGGCGTGGTGCACCGCGACATCAAGCCGGAAAACCTCCTGCTCTCCAGGGACCCGACCCAGGATGCCGCAGGCGGTGGCTGGCACTGCGTGGTGGCAGACTTCGGGATCGCCCGCGCGCTCGATGCGGCCGGCGGAGAGAAGCTGACCGAGACCGGCCTCGCGCTGGGCACTCCGTCGTACATGAGCCCGGAGCAGGCAGCCGGCGGAGGTGAGGTGGATGGTCGCAGCGATCTCTACTCCTTCGGCTGTGTCCTCTACGAGATGCTGGCGGGGCAGCCACCGTTCAGCGGATCCACGCCGAGGGCGATCATGGCGCGGCACTCGCTCGATGCCGTGCCGCCGATCCGCACCGTCCGGGATACCGTGCCCGAACCGATCGGCGCCGCGGTGGTCAAGGCACTGGCCAAGGTCCCTGCCGACCGGTTTGCCACCGCTGCCGAGTTCAGCCGCGCGCTGACCGAGCCCGATTGGGCCGGGAGGCCCACCTTTGGGGCCGCGGCTCGGAGTCTCCGGTGGGCGCTGCCGCTCGGGGCGCTGGTCCTTGGAGCGGGAGCGGCAGGGGCCTGGGTCGCCCTCCACCCACTGGCGCCGAGAATCCTCGCCTCTGCCTCGCGCATCGCGGTGCTGCCGTTCGCGCCCAGCGTGGCTGATACCGCACTCACCCGACTCGGCCGGGATCTCGCCTTCACGGTCAGCGCCAGTCTGGATGAGGTCGGGGATATTCGGACCGTAGACGCCCATGCCATCCTGGCCCAGGCAGGCGCCCCCTCCCTCCCCGCCGCCGCCGCCCTGGGCCGGCGGTTCGGAGCGGGGAGCGTGGTGCAGGGAAACCTGGCACGGTTGGGGCCGGAGCTGGTTCGACTGACCTTCGGCCTGTTCACCAGCGACAGCCTGACTCCGCTGGTGCGTGCGTCGGTAACCGCGCCACCCGATTCCGTGGCCCGGCTGACGGATTCGGTCAGCCGGGCGCTCCTGCGCCAGATCTGGCAGCGTGGTGAACCGCCCACACCGAGCCTGGAGGCGGCGCTCAGGACCAGCTCGGCTCCGGCGCTCCGTGCGTTTCTGGAGGGGGAGCGGGCCCTGGTCGAGGGACGGTTGTCGGACGCGGCCGAGGCCTACGCTAACGCGATTTCAGCCGACTCGACCTTCTGGCTGCCCTATTGGCGCTATGCCTTCAGCCGGGGGTACTGGGAGGGCGCGGAGATCGACAGCGCTCTCGTGAAGGCCTTCCAGACGCACCGGTCAGAACTACCTCCACCCGATCGGCTCTCCATCGAAGCATTCATGCCTCTGGCCGACAGCTTGTCAGTCACTCTGGAGAGGGCAAGAATGGTCACCGAGCGGTTCCCGGATTATTGGCCGGGCTGGCTGGCCTATGGCGACCTGATGGTGCACGTGGCTCCAATTCTCGGTACCACTGTGGGAGATGCGAGAGCGCCGCTGGAGCGAGCAGTCTTCCTCAATCCGCGGCTCACGCCGGCGTGGGAGCATCTGAACTGGGTTTACTGCAAGTCTCGCGACTCCACCGGAGCCGCTCGGGCGCTGGAGGCCGCGTTGTCCCGGCTCGGGGCCGGACCGGTCCTGGAAGGGGGGGAAGGGTTCGACGAGATGGTCCAGTTCCAACTCTTCGCCCGCTTGGGGGAGAAGGGTGGCGAGACCGATCGGGCGCTCATCGACAGCGTCGCGCGCGCGGCTGCCCGAGGCGGAGGGGCAGGCGTCGGTTTATTGGGTTGGTGCGGATATCGGCGCGTACAAACGCAGATCAGCCAGGAGGTCCTCCGCCTCAAGCCGGCAGCCGAGGTCGCAGCACGCCACCGCCGGATTCTCGCGCTGAGCTGGGCGGGCAGGGGCGCCTGGGACTCCGTGCCCGGGGCGGTGGATGACTATGCAGCGCATCCGCCGGAGCAGTGGCAGGCTCGGGAGGCGTATGCCCTTACGGTGGCCGGCGTATGGCTCGGCGGCCTCGATCGGAGTGAGGCCATCCGGCGGCGTGATGCGGCCAGGCGTCTGGCGGAGCGCGTGCCTCTCGACGAAGGGCGACCCTACTTGAGAGCCGAGCTGGCCTGGCTCGACGGCATGCTCGCCTGGTCACGACGCGATTCCGCCGGCCTGGAGTCGGCCCGCCGTGAATTGGAGCAGGTAAACCGAGCGTGGCCCGGGGCGCGGAACCCCGCCTGGGAGCGCTCGCTGGCGGCATTTCAGATGGCGTTGGGCGGGGACCGCCGGAGAGCCGGAGCAGCGCTTGCGGCCTTGGAATGGCAGCGGGCCGAGCGCCTGAGTGATGTTAGCAGTGCCCAATATCTCACGGCCCTCGACCGTCTGGCCGCTTCGCGCTGGCTCCTCGAGGCGGGCGACACTGCTCAGGCGGCCCGGCTCCTAACGTGGAACGAGGCGTGGGCTGGGGTGAGCGGTGTGGTCGGCAGTTCGTTCGCCGGTGTCGCCTACCTCGAACGGGCCCGAATCGAGCAGGCGCGGGGCAAGCAGGCGCTCGCACGGGAATATTACCGGGAGTTCCTCCTCCGCTACGACATGCCAACGTCGAGGCTCCGGCATCTGGTGGTGGAGGCCCAAACGGCCCTGGGGCGGCTGTCCGGTCAAGGCGCGCTCTAGGGCGCGCTGTTTCACGTCGCTTTCACGCCGCCGCGGCATTTTGAAACTCCTTGCAGGTCATGACTTAGAACCCTGCTCTGCCAACGTCCCGAAAGGAACCAGGGCATGGGGCGCGCCGTCGTTCCGGGGGGGTTGCCAACCTCCGTCTCCCCACTTCTAAGCGCTGCCGGCGCGCTCTTGCTCGCCGCGAGCAGTCTCTGCGCCCAGGGCCCGACCGGGCGGATCGAGGGTCAGGTTCGCGACGAGGTCGGTTCGGTAATAGCCGAAGCCCAGGTCTACATCCCTGGGACCGCCTTCGGGGCGGTGACGGATCCCCGGGGCCACTACTTCCTCAACCACGTCCCCTCCGGCCGGTACAATCTCCGCGCCACCTACCTGGGTCATCGGCCAATGGAGGCGCGGGACCTCCAAGTCCTTGCCGGACAGACCGTCATCCAGGATTTCGCCCTGGAAGCGGCGCCCCTCATGTTGCGGGAGCTCGAAGTCGTAGCGGCGGCGAACCTTCTGGTCCCCCGGGACGAGGTCACCACCAAGCAGCGGGTGCAAGGCGACTTCGTCGAGCGCCTTCCAGTCGATCGGCTGACCGATGTGATAGCGTTGCAACCCGGGGTGGTGGCCAGTGGCAAGTCGGGCCCGTTGGCGCTCTCGGTTCGGGGTGGGCGGCCGGACGAGGTGGTGACCTACGTCGATGGGGTCCCGGTGACCCCAGGCTTCCGGGGTCTGGCGCTGACCACAACCGGCGGCCAGATCAGCGTGGGCACCAATGCGGTCCAGGAGGCCTCGATCACGACCGGGGCGACCTCGGCTGAGTTCGGCAACGCCCAGTCGGGCGTGCTTTCAATAGTCACTCGCACCGGCGGAAGCCGATACAGCGGCGCCTTAGCATATCAAACCGACGAGCCATTCGGCGTGAGCCACAGCCTCGGCTTCAACCGGGTCGAGACGAGCTTTGGCGGACCGCTGGCGCACCGCCTTATGTTCTTCCTCGCCGGGGTGCTCGAGGGCCAGAAGTCAGCCGGTTCCGGGCGCGACAGCGAGAGAGCACCGGTGTTCGTCGCGGCTGGGATCGATACGACCGTCTCGATCCTGAGTGACACGACTCCGTTTGCCGATACCACCTACCTACCGATCTACCGATTGGCCGTCTCTCGTGGCAGCTGCGATGAGTTCAGCCAAAGCGCGAACCCCGGAATCCGGACCAATTACGGCCTGGGTTGTCAAGGGATCCGCATTCCCGTCAGTGCCTCGTCCGGCTACGAGTTGACGGGAAAGATCAACTACACCTTTGGCACCGGATCGCAGGTGGGATTGACCTACCTGCGCAGCCAGAACCAGGGGCGGGCGTTCGATTATGCAAACCTCTACAACAGCCCCGCCCTCCTCGGATCTCACAGCCGGAGCCAGGTTCTCACCCTGAACTGGACTCAGAACCTCGCGCGCTCAGCCGAGCGGGCCTTGGCGCTCGAGGTGTACCTATCGTATCAGCCCGACCGCTCCATCGCCGGCCCACTGACAGGAGAAAGTGAGTTGGCGACCCGAGATCCCTTCGGCGGCTTCATGATCCGGCCGCTTGGCTTCCTCTTCGACTTCGACAACTTCCCGCTGAATCGCGAGCTGGTGGAAAATCTGCGCCTCAACCGGCCAGGCACGCGGCGAACACCGTTCGATCCCGAAAACAGCGGCCAGTACCAGACCATCGACCAATACCGCAACAACGCGTACGGCCTCCGGGGCTGGAATGAGGAAGGCGGCCCCACCGGTCTGCTGGTCCTCCACCGGGAGACCAGGTCGATCGGCAGGGCGAATCTCGATTGGCAAGCGAATCGCTACAACCGGCTGAAGCTGGGCGCGGAGGTGACCCGGTATGCCATCGACTACTACGAGTCTGACCTCGCCAAGCCTGGCGATGCCTACATCGAGCGTCCAGTTCGGTGGGACGCCTTTGTGGAGCACCGGTTGGACCTGGGGAGCCTGCTCTTCGTCGGCGGGCTCCGGTACGACTACTACTCCTCCCGCGCGAGCCGACCGTTTCTCCTGGACACAGTATTGGCCAGCCCGAGCTTCGGGGAGTACGTCAACCTCCCCGGGGCGACCATCTACCAGGCAGGTGGTGAGTTCGACGGGAGGCCGCTGGTCATCTCCCGGCCGGACCGCGGCCACAGCTACCTGAGCCCGCACATCCAGGTGGCCTTTCCCATCACCGTCCGGACGAACTTCCGGTTCTCATACGCCCATCAGGTCCAGAGCCCCGACTTCGCCCTGCTCCTGAACGGTGTGAACCTCGGCGGCCTGGGTACGGACCTGGATTTCGGAAAGACGATCGCGTTCGAGTTCGGCGTGCGGCACGCTTTCAGCGACGACATGGTGTTCGACGTGGCAGCATACAACCGGGACCATGTTTCCGTCCCTTCGGCCCGTACCTTCCAGATCAACGATCCGGTGGGGCAGAGACGGACCAGCTTGGTGCGGGTGGCCAATGCCGACTTCGGGAACGCCCGCGGGTTGGACCTTCGCCTTGATCGCAGGTTCGGCAACTATTTCAACGGTACGATCAGCTACTCCTACCAGGACGCGAAAAGCACGGGGTCCGACCCCCTGGCCAACCAGGAGCGGGCGGTGGCGATAGTGAACGCAGTCGGCGGGATCATCGGCCCACCCCCCCAGGCGATCCTCCCAACCACCCTGAGCCGGCCTCACGATTTCGCGGGGACCATCGCTCTGACCTTCCCGGCGGACTGGAAGAAAGGAACGATCCTGGGCTCGGTGGTCGGCGACCTGGGGCTCTACGCCACCTTTCGCTGGGGAAGCGGGACCGCCTACACGCCGTGCGGAGCGACGGCAGGGAACGCGAGCGTCCTCTCCGACGAGGGGGGATGCACTGAATCCCGCGGCGCTGCGAACAGCGCCCGGCTTCCGGCAACCAAGCAGTTCGACCTTCGGGTCACCAAAAGCTTCGGCCTCGGGCGTGTAGGGCTGACAGCCTATCTCGACGCCCGGAACCTCTTCAACTTCACCAACGTGGTCCGGGTGTTCTCGGTCACCGGTTCACCCGTCAACCCCACCGAGCACGCGATGCATTGGACCAGCGACAGCGCGCTGTTCGCCAGCGAGGCCCAGGCGTCGGCGGCATACCGGGATGATGGCGCCATCCTCCTGGGGTTCGATGGGGCGGTCGCCTCGGGCTGTGCCACCTGGGTGACGGCTGATGGGCGGACGTCCGTGCCTAATTGCATCTACCTCATCCGGGCCGAGGAGCGCTTCGGCGACGGCGACCACATCTTCACGGTGGCCGAGCAACGCCGGGCCTCCGACGCCTCTTATCTCTTCGAGCGGGGACTCCACAACTTCACCGAAGACCCCCGCCGACTTCGAGTCGGTGTGGAGGTGACCTTCTGATGCGGGGGTCGAAGGTGCTGGTGCTGCTGGTCGTGGCCTCGGCGACCCTGGCGTTGGAATTGGCGGTGGCGCAATCCCAGCCCGGGCCCAAGCGCGGGTCAGGGAAATTCCGTCTCTTTGCCCGCAGCGAGGACGTGCTCGCCATCAACCGGGTTCGCTGCAACCTGCGTTCAAATGGGGAAATTTGCACCCCCACAGCCGACTTCCCCGGTGGTGTCTGGCCTAAGGGCACGGTCAATCAGTACGTCTTCAACTCCGGCTTTCAAGTGGCCGGCATCGTGGGAGGAACCAAAGCGGACAACCCCTGGGCCGGGGACACCACGGCGGCGCTTTTCTTTGACCCGCGCTTCTCTGACGTGCATGCCGAGCAGGTGCGGCCGATCTCCAACTCCGCCAATCCAGCCGACTTGGCCAACTGGCCTGCCGCTGCGCTGGTGCCCTCGGGCGACGCGAACGAAGCGTTCTTCGATCCCGTGCTTCGGGGTACGCCCAGCGCCTCGCAGGGCGATGCCTGGTGGCTCACTTGGGATGGCAATCCCTCTCTCAGTGGTAGAAACGGCGGCACTCCACGTCCTCATCCGCTCGGTGTGCTGCTCGAGCAGCGGGCGATGGCCTGGAACGCTCCGGCCGGCAACGAGGACATCATCTACTTCATCTTCACACTCTACAATATCACCTCCACCCGACCGGCGGATTACGCGGGCGCACGCCCCGCCATGCAAGGGATCCTGCTCGATAAGGCCAGGGACTTCCAGGCCCTGAACAATGCGGCGTTCGGGATTACCCTGCCGGAACGCGGGTATCCGATCACCGACATCTTTCTCGCCTTCGCGGCGGATATGGACGTGGGAAACGGGTTCAACTACGCCTCGGTGAACGTCCCCTTTGCCATGGGGTATACCTACATGCCCGACTTCCCCAGCACCCCAATCCCGACGGGCCAGCTGGCTTTTCGACCCCTCGATCTTCTCGCCGCCCTTCTTTGCCGGCGTCGGCTTTGTCGGGGTGAAATACCTCAACAGTCCCCGCGACTCGCTGGGTCAGCCAGTCGGACTGACCCTGTTCGGGAATTATATGAATCAAGGCTTTCCCGGCGGTGAGGTGTTTGGCGATCCCGTAGACGTGGCACAGGCTTATCGCTACCTCTCAGCCGACTTGGATCCCGAGCAGGGCGACGACCTCTGCAATACTGGAGATCCGAAGCTCACGCACATCTGCTTCCTCAACAATGCCCAGCCTACTCGACATGCGGTTCTTCCAGTCGTCCGGCCCGTTCACCCTGCCGCCCGGCGGCTTCCCAGTCGGTCGCGGTGGCCTACATCTTCGCCGCGCCGGTCGCAACGGTGGATTGCTCGGCCGGCTGCGACGTGAGGCCCGGCGATCCTACCATCCTCGGTGATGCGGCTCGGATGGCCGCCGGCGTGAACACCATCGACTCCATCACGGGCTATCAGGGGTTCACCGATGCCAACGGCGACGGCCGGGTAGATCAGACGGAGTTCAAGGTGGTTCCGAAATCGCTGCTGGGTAAAGCACTGGTAGCCCAGAAGGTATTCGACGGAGGGTTCCTGGTCCCGTTCGGACCGGCCCCGCCGGAGTTCTTCCTCGTTCCGGGCAAAAACCAGGTGACTGTGCTTTGGCGCCCGTCGCCGTCTGAGACGACGGGTGATCCATTCTTCGTCCAGGCGAACGCTCCGACGGTCACCCCGCCAGGCGGCGGAGCCCCGATGCCGAACCCGCAGTACGACCCCAATTACCGTGAGTTCGACGTGGAGGGCTACCGAATTTACCGCGGCCGGGTCGACGCCCCCAACCAACTCCACCTCGTAGCCCAGTTCGACCACAAGGGCACCTTCTTCCGAGATTTCAGGGGACAGGTGAACCCGAGGCCCGGGTGCGCCCCCGAGTTGGGCATCAACCACAGCTGCTCAGTGCCGTTCGACTCTCCGATGCCCGGCATGGCGCCTACGACGTTTATCGATGTGCCGCTGGTGGGCGACGTCATCCAGGTGAAGTGGGGCTGAGCAGTCGGCGATGGCCACAGGCGACGCCTTGATCCTGCAGGCGGACACTGCAATCACGGGAGCCGAGTCCGGTTGCCTGCAGTCAGGCGACCTCGAGCAGTGTCTTCTCCGAGACACTGGGGTACCGTTTGCCTTCGTGGACCACGGGGTCCGGAACGATCTCCGGTACTTTTATGCTGTCACGGCTTTCGACCTGAACTCGTTCTCCTCGGCCCCATCGAGCCTCGAATCGCCGAGGACGGCGAAGCCGGTGACGCCGGTCAGTCCGGCTTCCAACTACGAGAGCTCGGCTGTCGTGAAGGTCACGCTTGGCGGGCGAGGCACTGACCCTGGACACCGCGGCGGCGCTGCCGACCCTCGATCCTGCGACCGGCCGATTCAGCGGGCCATCGCCGCCTGCCAACGCATCGCGCTCGGGCTGGCGGAGCTGGTTCAGGAGGTGCTCGATGGCCCAGGGTCGCTATCGCTCAGGCTCGACAGCTTGCGGCTGGGTTCGGCCACGAGCATGGGGCGGCGAGCCCGGTGAGCCGGCCATCTGGTTCCTGACGGCCGCGGCGGGCGACACGAGCATCCGACCCAGTTGCCTGTGGTCCAGGACCAGGCCTCGGGCACGGAGACAAACGTTCACCTACTTCGACGGAGACTCGGGTGGACCCGGAGCGGCTGCGCGAGTTCGGCGGCGGCAGGGCGTTCGGGTTGAGCGGACGTTTGGACTTGAGGTTCCCGGCAACTACTACACCAGCGCCTGGGGACATGGCTGCATCAGCGACGCCGTGGGCTTCGTCTCCGCGGGGACTAGCGGCTGCGAATACAATGGGCCCCGCTGGTTCGACGGCCCTTCACCCCAACAAAATGAGACCAGGGCCGATCCACAGGCGAGCCACCCCACCAACGCCGCCTCGCCCGGGCCGATGGCCGATCTGAACAATGCCGGCGAACTCGCCGGGGTGAGCCACGATCCAGATGCCGCACTCCTACCAGACCGCCGACGCCGACTATCGGGTGGTGGAAGGCGTACTTGGCGCGGCGCAACGGGCGGCGGACTTCAACCTCCATTGGGGTTCAGCAGGGACAATCGACTCGGTGATCGACGTGACCCACAACGTGCCGGTGCCTTTCGACAGCCTCCAACTCGCGCGGCTCTTGGGGCGTGTTCAATCAGGAGGCAACCGCGGCCGCGGGATCGTTCGATGGCCGGCCCGGCGTGCTAACCACGATGGACTTCACCTGCGTCAACCCGCTGCGGTCTTCAGCAGCGGTGCAGGCCAGCTACCGCTGTGCAGCGGCCCCTTACCATCTCAGCCGAGGGCAGTACCAGGGCCCGTCGCGATCTGGGACAGGGCCGCCACTAACGCCAAGACGGCGGCAGTGCGCTCGGGGGCAGGGTTCGCACTCTACCTTGCCGGGAATATCAGCGTCTTCGAGCTGACTGGCGGCCTGCCGGCCGCCGGTACCGTGTGGAGTCTCCGGACATACGTCGGCGCCATCAGCGGGGGCCGGGGCGCTGCGGGCGACCGGGGGCCGTATACCTTCGCCGCCCAGCCGCGGCCTCTCACGGCCGTCGGGGTCGAGCTGCGGGCGATTACGAGGTGGTGAACCGACCGTCGCGCCTTCCAGAAACGACTTGAGCCGGGTGCACACGGTGCCGGATCCCTACTACGTCATGAGCAAATTCGAGGTGACCACCGCCAACAAGGTCCTCAAGTTCGTCAATCTTCCGGCGCAGGCCATTATCCGGATCTACTCCTCCAGTGGGATCCTGGTAACGTTACTGGAGCACCGCTCCGACAGCTACGGTGGCTCGGATGACTGGAATCTGAGGAACAGGAACGAGCAGGTGGTGGCCAGCGGCGTCTACTTCTACCACATCGAGTCGGGCGGCGCCCGGCGGGTGGGCCGCTTCACCGTGGTAAACTTCGCGGAATGAGCATGGCTCATCTGGGCTCCGCCAGCAGCGCCGCCAGCTCGCTCCGCACTTGCTCGACGTCCGGCCGCAGTGCCGGCTCGGGATCCGACCGCAGCGCGAGGTAGCGCTGATAAGCCTTGATGGCGGCACCGGTGTCGCCGACCTGGGCGGCCAGCCGCGCCTCTTCCCGCATGAACGTCGAGATGAAGAACGGTTGAAACCCCACGGCGCGCCGTCGGAGTGCCGCGAGGGCGCCCCGCGGGTCGTGTTGAGCCTCGTGCAGCCGCGCGAGGAGCAGGCCGGCGGGCACCGAGGGGGCGTCGCTGACATCCTGCAGGTAAAGAGAATCGAGCTGCGCCAGTCCGGAGGCGGCATCCTGCTCGTTGGCCAGGGTGGCGAGCCAGACCTCCAGCACCGACCCGCAGTATGCCGGCCCGCCTTCCCGCCAGAGCTTCGGCAACCGCGCCAGCGCTGCCCGCACGCCCGCCAGATCGCCTCGCGACGCGCGCCACTGCCCCGTCACACAGACGTCCCGATACTGCTCGTCGCGCTCGGCAGAAGTCGACGGCCTTCCGGCGGTGAAGCGCTGGAGCTCGCGCACCGCCCGTCCGGCTTCGGCTGTGTCCCCGTCCCAGTAGAGGGCGTCGACCACCCGCCAGCGCCGCCGCTCCCCGAGTGATCCCTGCATGTGGTCGAGCGCGTCGACCGCTTCCTTCGGCCGCCCCCGGTTGAGCGCCAGCACGTGCCCGAGCGGCCCAGCCCCTGCCGGCCTCGCCCGAAGCACCTCGACGACAAGCTGGGCCTCCTTCCAGCCGAGCCCCAGTTCCTGACTCTCGTTAACGATGTTGATGAGGCTCATCGCGGGCATCCCGGGAATGCGTCCCCGGACGGAGTCGAGCGCGGCGCGGTCGCCGGTGGCGGCAGCCCTGAGCCAGCGGAGTTCGCCGGACTGCTCGCTGGTGCTATCGGCCGCAAGGGCGGTGGCGACCAGACGGTTCACCGTCGCGGTGTCCCCGTCGCCCGCGGCGATCTGCGCGAGGTGCAACAGCGGCTCAGCGAAGCTCGCGTACATGGTGCCCGACGAGTCGAGCGCCAGGCTCCGGCGAAAGGCATTCGCCGCACGCTCCCGCGCGTCAGGGATCCCGATCAGGGCGCCGAAGTGGTAGATCTCATCGCCGAGCTCGTACCATGATTCGGGACGATCAGGCGCGGCGGCGATCGCCTGCTCCCGTGCCGCGATGAACTCGGCGTAGGATGACGGCTCCGGGTAGCGCGGCCCCAGCTTGGCCGCGAGCAACGCCTGGTCGCGCGCGCTCAGCTTGTCCCGAGCCTGCCATGCGAGATGGGCCGCTCGCGGCGGGTCGGTACCGGGGGGCCAGTACTTGTCGAGAGTCCATAGCATCGCCGCGACGACACCCATCCCGGCAAGCGCGAAGGTCGAATCGAGCTGGAGCGCTTCGGTATAGCCCTCCAACGCGTCCGACCACCGTCCCGACCGATACGCTCGCTGCCCGTAGAAGTACGCCTGGAGCGCGGGCAGCGTCGTGAGCGTGGCGAGATAGGTTCGGCCGGCCTCGCCTGCCAGCAGCTGCGCCGTCAGGCGGTCCACCAGGGCGGGCAGGCTGTCCGCCGACCCCGCCACGCTGGCGTGAGAGGTGCGTCGGCCGTTTGAGGCCTGCATTACCGACGCGGTGAGGGTGATCAGACGCGGAGTGCCCGTGACGGCGCCGGTGATCAGCCGGCCGGCGCCGAGCTTCCGGGCGACTTCGACCGCCGCGTCGGCCCCCGGGTCCCTGGTGGACGATCCGACGGCGCGGCGCCAAGCGCTGAGCACCGCCCGCGGGTCAGCGGCCCGGGGCCCGCCTTCGCCGGTGAGCTTTATGGCGAGGAGATCGACTATGCCCTCGCGCAGGTAGCGGAGACCGGAGTCCGCGCCGCTGGTCCGGAACGGAAGGACCGCGACGACGTCCGGATCGAGCGCGGCCGGCGGTGCGCGCTGCCGCTCCCGCAGAAGAACAAAGGCCACCCCGGCCAGAACCACGGCACTTCCCAGGATGGCGAGCAACTTCCGATCGCGCCAGGATGGAAGGCGCACGGCTAGCGTGGCCTTGCCGTCGGTCAGCGCTCGACGCACATCCGCCGCGCTGCTGAATCGATCCGCGGGGACCTTGGCCAGCAGTCGTGTGACGGTGCGTTCGAGGGCAAGCGGTACGGTTGGGCGGACCACGCGCAGGGAGGGCACCGAATCCAGCGCGTGTCGAGCCATGACCGCCCGCGCTGTCGCCCCGGTAAAGGGTGGTTGGCCGGCCACCATCTCATAGAGCACGCAGCCAAGCGCGTAGAGGTCGCTGCGCTGGTCCACCGACCCATCGGCGCTGGCCTGTTCCGGGCTCATGTAGGCCGGTGTGCCCAGCGCGAGCCCCGTCTCCGTCAACCGGTCCGAGGCAGCGGCGTCGACCGCCTTGGCGATACCGAAATCCGCCAGGAAGACGCGCCAGTCGCTGCTGGACCCTCGCGCCGGCGGGTATCCCGCGAGGAGAATGTTCTCCGGCTTGACGTCGCGGTGAATGACGCCATGCTCGTGGGCGTAGCTCAGGGCGGCGGCCACGTCACGCGCGATGCGGAGGGCATCCTCCAGCGGAAGCTGCCCCTCCCGCGACAACCGGTTGCGCAACGACTCGCCTTCGACGAACGACATCGCGTAGTACAGACCCGGTGCGCCGTCCGCCGACTGCCAGGCGCCCGAATCGTACAGTGGCAGGATGTTGGGATGGCTCAACCCCGCGGCGATCTTGATCTCACGCAGAAACCGGTCGGGGCCCAGACTGCTCGCGAGCTCGGCGTGCAACACCTTGATCGCGACGAGGCGGTCGTGCTTGAGATCACGTCCAAGGAACACCGTGGCCATGCCACCCCGGCCGAGCTCGCGCTCGACGGTATAGCGACTTCGGAGGGCGTCTTCCAGGGCGGGTCGGAGGGCCAACGGGCCTCCTGGTGGTACGGTAAAGGTAACTTGCCATAGCTGCATCAGCCTGCCCGGATGCGACCGGGCAGCTCACTCCAATCACGCGCCCGCGGAACCATCGCGCAGCCCAATCGCTGGTGTAACGCATTCCCCTAGCGCACATTCGAAGCACGTCCCATCATCGGGTGCATCTTCATGGCTGAGGTCGGGGACCAGCTTCGGGCCGCCCTGGCCGATCGCTACGTGCTCGAGCGCGAGCTCGGGCGCGGCGGGATGGCGACTGTCTACCTCGCGCACGACCTCAAGCACGACCGGCATGTAGCTCTCAAGGTCCTGCACCCCGACCTCGCCCACGCCGTGGGCCCCGGACGCTTCCTCCGCGAGATCCGCACGACCGCCCAGCTCCAACATCCTCATATCCTGCCGGTCTTCGATTCCGGGGAAGCCGATGGACAGCTGTGGTACACGATGCCCTAGGTCGAGGGCGAGAGCCTGCGCGCTCGCCTTCGGACCCGGCCCCAGCTCCCGATAGAGGAGGCGCTTCGCATAGCCGGCGAAGTGGCCGACGCGCTGGCCTACGCCCACGAGCGGGGGATCATTCACCGCGATGTGAAGCCGGAGAACATCCTCCTTAGTGGCGGCCATGCGCTGGTGGCCGACTTTGGCATCGCTCGCGCCGTGGGGCAGACAGGGGGCGACAAGCTCACCGGGACGGGCCTCGCCCTGGGCACGCCGGCATACATGTCACCGGAGCAGGCTGCCGGAAGCGGCGCGCTCGACGGGCGGTCGGACCAGTACAGCCTGGGTTGTATGCTCCACGAGATGCTGGCCGGCGAGCCACCCTTCACCGGGCCCAGCCCGCAGGCCGTGATCGCCCGCCGGTTCATGGAGCCCCCGCCCGCGCTTCGCAGTCTGCGCGCCGAGGTGCCCGAGCCGCTGGAGCGGTGGGTCCTTCGGGCCCTCGCGCGCGAGCCGGTGGACCGCTTTTCCCACGTCGCAGAGTTCGCCCGGGCGCTCGCCGCAGTGGAAGCTGCGGGCCAACCGCCCCTGGCGCCTACCATGCGAGTCGCCGCCCAGCGCTCCGCACGCCACCCCTCGCGGCGACGGCTTCTGCTCGGGGCGGTCGCCCTGCTCGCGCTGGTCACGATCGGGGCGGGCGCGCTGCTACGTCGGTGGTCGGGGTCGGAGCCTCCACTTGATGAGCACCTGATTGCGGTCGCCCCCTTCGAGGTCCTGGCGCCCGGACTCGAGGTCTGGCGCGAGGGGATGATCGATCATCTCTCGCGTACGCTGGATGGGGCAGGGACGCTGCGCACGGTCGCGCCCACGACCGTGCTGCGCCGCTGGCGGGGGCGGGCCGACAGTGCCGCGGCCCTGGCGCTTGGGCACCGGACTGGGGCTGGGCTGGTGATCTACGGCCAGGTGCTCCGCAGCGGGCAGGACTCAGTGCGGGTCGTAGCAAGGTTGGTCGACGCCCGAAGGGGTTCGGTTGTGGCCGAAGCGCAGGGTGCGGACCTGGCTGAGCAGGTCGACCGGGCGGGCGATGCGGTCGCGGTGGAGATAATGCAGCAAGCCGGAGGCGCGCAGCGGCCCGGGCCGGCTGCCAAGGGTCCGCTTGGCTCGCGCTCGCCAACCGCCATGCGGGCGTTTCTCGGCGGCGAGCAGTTCTACCGGCGCGGGATGCTCGACTCGGCCGCCGCCCGCTATAAGGAAGCCATCGAGACCGACAGCGGCTTCACCCTGGCCTACTGGCACCTGGGGCGACTTTTCAGTTGGCACGGAGGCGAGGACCCGCGTCCGTTTCTCTTCCGGGTCGCCGCGCACGCGCGTGGGCTCGACCCGGGACTCAGAGTGCTCATAGTCGCGGACTCGATCGTCGCGGCACTCACAACCTCGCCGGTCCCTCTAAGTCGGTGGCAAACGTCCTGGCGTATCGCAGGGCTGCTCGGGGGGGCCGCTACCCGCGACCCCAGCGATCCTCAGGTGCGGTACGAGCTGGGCGAGGCGAACTATCACTGGGGTGCCAACAGTTCCACGCCGGATGCCCTCGGCGCACTGCGTGAATTCGAGCGGGCCATCGCGCTCGATTCGCTCTTCGCCCCGCCTTACGGCCACGCCGTGGAGCTCAAGCTCAATCAAGGTGATCCCGTCGCCGCGCTCCGCTATTTCGATCGACTGCGTGCGCTCGGGGCCGATAGGCCACCGGGAACGAACCCGGCCGCGCAGCGACACCTCATGCGCGCCGCGGTGAGCGGAATGCCGGTCAGCGATGATTCGGTGACCGCGGGAGATCTTCGCTTTGCACTCACGAACGTGTTTCACATCTGGGCCGACTCGGGGCCGACCACGATCAGCATGGCCCGCGCGCTAGTGCGGAAGATTCCTGCGGACCCGTCCTCTCAAGGTGAGGCGGATTCGGCCTTGGCCGCCCAGGTGCTCGCGTACCGTGGCCGGGTGGCCGAGGCGGTCGGACTTGCAGGCAACAATCTTCCAGTTCTTCTCGAGCTGGCACTGATCGGGGCCATACCGGCGAAGACGGTCGAGCGACCCTTGCGATCGTCCGCTACCCGCGCAGGCGAGATGCCTTTGGAGGCGGCGCCGTGGTGGGCCGCACGGCGCGACACGGCGGCGCTACGCCGGATGGCGGTTCAAGGCGGGCCCCGTGCCGCGGACCCCCGGGCGTTGGCCGCGGGGTTGAACGCGTCAGCCTACCTTGCCCGCGCGCGCCGGGATACGGCGAAGGCGCTTCAGACGTTCGAGACACTCACCGACACGATCTTCCCCGGCCCTGCGGTAGCACGCTACACCATGGGACCCCTCGATCGAGCGCGACTCCTGGCCGCCACCGGCGCGCTCGACGAGGCCAGGCGGGTGTACCAACGCGTGCTGGTCACGGCATACTCCCCCGGTCCAGCGAGGGTTCTCATGCGGCTCGAGCTGGGCGAGCTGGCCGAGCGTCAGGGCGCGCGGGAGCTGGCACTCGAGTGCTATCGGTTCGTCGGGGCCATCTGGCACTCCGCCGACCCGGTGCTGCAACCCTACGTAGCGCGAGCCCGGGCCGGACTGGCTCGCCTGGAGCCTCAACCGGGCACCGATTCTCCCACTGCTGGCAAGCAGCCTTCCTGACCTGCTATGGCGGTCTGCGCCGCAAGCGACGAGATTGGCAGGAGTCCCCTTTGAGGCCATAGCGGGTGCCCACCTCCGCCATCCCCGATAACGTCACCGCGGCGTTCGTAGGCCGCTATACGCTCGAGCGCGAGCTCGGCTGCGGTGGGATGGCTACGGTCTATCTGGCGCGCGACCCCAAACACGACCGTATGGTCGCGCTCAAGGTGCTCCGCTCGGAGCTCGCCGCCACCGTGGGGCCGGAGCGCTTCCTGCGCGAGATCCACACGAGTGCACGGCTCCAGCACCCGCACATCCTGCCAGTGTTCGATTCCGGAGCGGCCGGTGGCCAACTCTGGTACGCGATGCCCTATGTCGAGGGCGAGTCCTTGCGAGACCGCCTGGAGCGCGAGAGCCAACTTCCGTTGGAGGAGGCGCTTCGCATCTCGCGTGACGTGGCCGAGGCGCTCGCCTACGCCCACGAGCGGGGGATCGTCCACCGCAATATCAGGCCGGAGAACATCCTGCTCAGCGGACATCTGCCGCGCGAGCGAGGCGCGGTGGAAGGGGTGTCCTCTGGGCGGGTGCACGCCCTAGTAGCCGACTTCGGCCTCTCACAGGCACTGGACCAAGCCGACGTCGCGCGGTTGACTGGGACGGGCCTCGCGCTGAGCAACCCCGACTACATGAGCCCGGAGCAGGCCGGCGCAGTCGCGCTCGACCACCGAACGGATCAGTTCAGCTTGGGGTGCGTTCTCTATGAGATGCTCGCGGGCGAGCGTCCATGGACCGGGCCTACGCCACAGGCCGTTATCGCCCGCCGCATGCACGAGCCACCGACACCGCTCCGGCGGCTGCGGGCAGCCGTGCCGGCAGAGTTGGAGGCTGCGGTCGCCCGGGCGCTCGCGCGCGACCCGGCCGACCGCTTCCCCTCGACCGCAGAGCTCGCCCGGGTGCTCGCCCAACTCATACCCGCCGCACCAGTCAGTGCGCCGCTCCCGCCGCCTGCCCAGGCTGCTCGAGCGAAGCTCCCGGCGCTGCGCAGCAGGGCACTGCTCGGACTTGGCGCGCTGGTCGCGCTCGCTTTGGGTACGACCGCCGTGCTGTCGCACCGGCGTGGCGCTCCAGCTTCCCTCGACGCCGACCTCCTGGCCGTGGCGCCGTTCAACGTGCTCGGCCCGGACCTCGAGCTCTGGCGCGAGGGATTGGTCGACGTCCTCGCGCGAAAATTCGACGGGGCGGGTCCGCTGCGCACCGTATCGCCGCCCGTGATCGTTCGCCGGTGGCGCGGAGGCTGGGCCGACCCGGCCTCGGCCGCCGCACTGGGGCGCCGTACTGGGGCCAGTCTCGCGGTCTACGGCAGCGTGGTTCGGTCCGGTATTGACTCGGTGCGCTTAACGGCCAGGGTGCTCGACGTCTCACGCGAGCGCGGGCTCGGCGAGCACGAGGTGCGAGGCGTGGTGGCCCAGATGGACCGCCTGACCGACTCGCTCGCTCTGGGGCTTCTGCGGCAACTCGGGCGCACCCGCCCGGAGGGAGCGGTGCAGCCGGCGGGCCTCGGCACCCGCTCGCTGCCGGCCCTCAAGGCGTTCCTGCAGGCCGAACAGCACTACCGGCGAGCTGCGTGGGACTCGGCGCGGGCCTACGCCGAGCAGGCCGTGGCGCTCGACACGACGTTCGCGCTGGCCTACTGGCGGCTAGGGAACGCCATCGGGTGGCAAATTGGAGCGACGGATGCGATGGCCAACGAGTACAAGGAGCGCGCAGGGTCGCTGAATCATGGGCTACCGCCGCGCGATAGCCTGCTCATCCTCGCCGACTCGATGTTCCAAGATCCGTATCCGATCAGTCCGGCTGGTTTTTTCGCCAGCCCGGAATGGGGGCTGAGGCTCTTGGCGGTACTGGAGGAAGCGGTACGCCGTTACCCTGACGACCCCGAGGCGTGGAACATGTTGGGCGAGGCACGGTATCACCTGGGCGTCTGGCTGGTGCCGACCACGGGCTTGCGGGCGACGCTCGCGGCTTTCGAGCGCTCGGTGACGCTGGACTCGCTTTTTGCCCCGGCCTACGTCCACCTGATCGAAACCAGCTATGCACTGGGCGACACCGCCCGCGCTCATCGATTCGCCACAGCCCTCATACAAGTCAACCCGCGGGGCGTACACGCCCGAGGACTCCCCGAGCTCCAGCGTCTGCTGACGCTTCCGGACTCAGTGGCCCAGGCGCGCCTGCTCGATAGCCTCCCGGCAGAGATCCTCGGGATCCTGGCGGCAACGATCCAGCGCTGGCCGGACTCGTCCGAGCTCACCGTACGGATCGCGCGGCACTGGGCTCGCGCGGCGCAAACGGAGGACGAGGTGCGCGAGGCGCGGCTGCAGC
This sequence comes from uncultured Gemmatimonadales bacterium, assembly GCA_963812755.1. Classification (GTDB taxonomy): domain Bacteria; phylum Gemmatimonadota; class Gemmatimonadetes; order Gemmatimonadales; family GWC2-71-9; genus CAVVWJ01. Next base: position 18,865 of record CAWEWK010000022.1, read on the forward strand.
TCGCCCATGCGCTCGCCTTTCGGGGCCACGTCCGGGAGGCGCTCGCTCTCGGTGAGACCCTGTCGGACGTCCTCTTCGCCGAGGCCGCGCTGCTGGGGTACGTGCCCGCCGAGCGGGCCAGGGCGGAGTTCAACAGATGGCTCCGGCTCGGCGACTGGCCTCCCTTCCTGCCGGTGCCTGCGCTCGCGCTCCCCTGGTGGGGCCGACAGCGAGATACCGTGACGCTGCGCCGCTTCATGCATGTGGTCGACACGATGACGGGTGGCCCCCGCGCCCACGGGGAGCTCTCGCCCGACCAGTCGGATCGCGCGGCCCTGTTGGTAACCGCAGCCCGGGCGCATATCGCGCTCGCACGAGGCGACACGGCGGCGGCCCTCCAAGCCTATGCGCCCTTGCTCCCCACCGCTGCGCCCTGTGCCCCCTGGTGTCAGGCCGATAAGGTCCAAGCCGCGCGCCTGCTAACCAGCCGGGGCCGGCTCGAGGAGGCGGCACGCATGCTCAACGGGCCGCCCCTGATCGAGGGCGGCACGACCGCTCTATCTCCGAGGCCGCGCTTGAGCGATGTCCTATGGTACCTCGATCGCGGCCACGTTGCCGAGGGGCGGGGCGACCGCCCCCGGGCGCTCGAGGCCTATCGCTTTGTCGCAGACGCGTGGCGGAATCCGGATCCTGAGCTCCAGCCCTATGCCGCCGATGCCCGCGCAGGACTGGCGCGCCTCACGCAGGAGGCACCTGAGCGCTGATGGTTCAGGTGTTGGACCGGTTTCGGGCCGCTCTGGCCGATCGCTGGTGTAACCGACTCCCGTTGAGCACATTCGAAGACCCTCCCGCTCCGGTGCCAAGTGCCCGCACCACCTCAGCCGCTCGTCGAAGCTCTCGCCGACCGCTATCAGATTGAGCGGGAGCTCGGGCGCGGGGGTATGGCCACGGTTTACCTGGCTCAAGATCTTCGGCATGACCGGCCGCTCGCGCTCAAGGTCCTCGACCCCGAGCTCGCCCACGCAGTTGGCCCTGAGCGCTTCCTGCGCGAGATCCGAGTCACCGCCCGGCTCCACCACCCGCACATCCTCCCGATCCATGATTCGGGCGCAGCCGGCGGGCTGCTATGGTACACCATGCCGTTCGTCGATGCGGCGCGGATGCTCAACGAGCCGCCCACCTTGGAGGGCTACAGCTTCGAGCCCCGTCCAAGCGACGTGCTGTGGTACTTGGAGCGGGGCCGGGTGGCGGAGCGGCTCGGTGACCGCAACCGGGCGCTCGAAGCCTATCGCTACGTCTCAGCCATTTGGCGGCGCCCCGACTCAGAGCTTGAGGCCTATGCTACCGAGGCTCGGGCGGGGCTGGCGCGGCTCACGACGGAGTCGCGCCCGCCCTAGCGCCCCGATCCGCCGGGGCGAAGATTCAAGGTATCCCCCCCGTTTGGGGTTACGCCGGGTGCCCACCTCTGCCATTCCCGATAGCCTGACCGAGGCCCTCACCGGCCGCTACGTGCTCGAGCGTGAGCTCGGGCGCGGCGGGATGGCGACCGTCTATCTCGCGCAGGATCTCCGGCACAAGCGCCGCGTGGCGCTCAAGGTGCTCGATCCCGAACTCGGTGCGGTGGTCGGCGTCGAGCGCTTTCGGCGCGAGATCGAGATGGCGGCCGAACTACAGCATCCCCATGTGCTCCCGGTGTTCGACTCGGGTGAGGCTGGTGGCGGTTGTGTCTGGTACACCATGCCCTATGTGGAGGGCGAGTCGCTTCGCGACCGGCTGCACCGCCAGGGTCGGCTACCTATTCCCGAGGCTCTCCGCCTGGCCCGGGAAGTTGCCGAGGCAGTGGACTACGCCCATCGCCGCGGCGTAATCCATCGCGACATCAAGCCGGGAAATATTCTCCTATCCGAAGGTCATGCGCTGGTCGCCGATTTCGGCATCGCCCGGCAAGGGACGCGGGTCGTGGCTGGTGTGGCCGAGAGCCCGGCCGACCTGATGCTGTCCGATGTAGGACTCGCCGACACGCTGACCGGCGCCACGTTGACCAGTACGGGGATGTCGCTCGGCACCCCGGCGTATATGAGCCCGGAACAGGCGCTGGGCATCCGGGACATCGATGGCCGGAGCGACCAGTACGCCGTCGGCTGCGTGCTCTACGAAATGCTCGCCGGCACCCCACCTTATTCCGGCGACTCTGCCCGCGCGCTCATTGGGCAACACGTGACCGCCCCCGTGCCCAATATCCGCGCGGTGCGGGCCGAGGTGCCGCTGGCGGTGAGCGTGGTGCTGGCCAAGGCGATGGCCAAGATCCCCGAGGCCCGCTTTGTGACGGCGGCGGAATTGGCGGCCGCACTGGAGCGCGCGACGCCGGTGCCAACTGCCGGCGCCCTCGCACGGTATCTGTCCCGGCGCGGGCTGGTGGCCGCCAGCGCCGCAGTGCTCGCCGCAGCCACGATAGGCCTCACAGCGCTGTTGCGGTCGCGATCACCCGCCTCGGTAAATGAGGACCTGATCGCGGTCGCGCCGTTCGAGGTGCTAGTACCCGAGCTCGCAGGCTGGCGGGAGCGGATGGTCGACCACATGTCGCGCAACCTCGATGGGGCCGGGTCGCTCCTAGCCGTTCCGCCGACAACCGCGCTGCGCCGCTGGCAAGATCGCGCAGATCTCGCCGGAGCCATTGCTTTTGGGCGCCGTACCGGGGCCGGGCTCGTGGTCTATGGGCAGCTGGATCGCGCGAGTCGCGACTCGGTCAAGCTCACTGCGAGCCTGGTGGATGTCGAGCGAGGCAAGGTCATCGCACAAGTACACCGCGCGGACCTGGTGGAGCGCGCCGATCGCGCGGCCGACGAGCTGACTGTGGACATCCTGCGGCAAGCAGGGAGCGCTCGAGGGATCCGACGAGCGGGACAGCGCGGATTTGAATCTCACTCATTGGCCGCCGTGCGGGCTGCCCTGGGGGGAGAGGAATTCTATCGTCGCGCGGTGTGGGATTCGGCCATCGTGCGCTTCAAGGAAGCCGTGGAGCTGGACAGCAGTTTCACGCTCGCGCAATGGCGGCTTGGGAGGCTCCTCGCCGGGCACTCGGAGGAAGACCCGCAGCCGTTCCTGTCGCGGGCAGCTCATACCGCAGGCCTCTCCTGGCTCGACAGCATGCTCATCACCGCCGACTCGATCAACGGAGCGCTATGGAAATCTCAGGTGCCGCTGGGACCGTCCGCCGCTATGCGTCTCCTTCAGACGCTGGATGAGGCCGTCTGGCAGCAGCAGGGGCGGAGTGACGCGGAAGCGTGGTATGAGCTCGCTGAGGCGCGCTACCATTGGGGAGGCGCAATCGGAACGCCGCCCGCCGAGGCATTGCGCGCGTTCGAGCGCTCGATCGCTCTCGATTCGGGCTTCGCTCCGGCCTACGTTCACGCCGTCGAGCTCAAGCTTCACCAGGGAGATCCGGCTGGCGCGCTCCGGTATTTCGATCGGCTCCGGGCCCTCGGTACCGATATGGACCCGGGCACCACCGCGCTGGGACAGCGATATCTGTTGCGGGCCGCGGTCAAGTCGGCGCCGGTCGAGGAGGACTCCGTTACGCGGGAGGATCTCCGTCCGGCACTCGGGATGTTCCGCGGATTGCCCGACAGTGGCGCCACGACCCTCAGCATGGCGCGCGCCCTGTTGCGGAAGGCCCAGGCGGCCTGGTCCGCCACAGGCGGGGACGAAGACCCGGCCTCGATGCCTGCCGGGAAGGACATGGCGGCCGCCGTGCAAGTGCTCGCGTATCTGGGCCACTTAACTGAGGCGGACTCGACCCGCGTGGTCGACGGTCTCCCGAGCTTCGGTGACCTTCCCGTTCTCATGGAGGCGGTGTTACTGGGGGCCGACTCGGCGGAGCGCGTCGAGCGGGACCTTCGCTCCTTCGGCTCGACTCCGGACCGGGACCCCGGAAACCAGCTCCTGCCGCGGTGGTACGGTGTGCGGGGGGATACGGTCGCCTTGCGAACGATCCTGGCGCGTGCCAGGCGCAGCGGCGGGGACACTCTCGTGCCGAGGTCCATCGTACTGGACGCCTCGGCGTACCTCGCGCTTGCACGGCATGACACGACGGGGGCACTCCGGGCATTCGAGACCCTCACCGATTCGCTCGAGAGAGGCATTAGCGTGGACCATCTGCAGCGGGCCCGCCTCCTCGAGGCAACTGGCAAGCTCGATGCCGCGAGGCGGCAGTACAGCCATGCCGGGGGAGGGGACGGACCCTTGAGCGTCGTAGCCCGCCTGGAACTGGCCGAGTTGGCCGAGCGACAAGGCGCTCGGGAGCAGGCGCTCGAGTCCTACCGGTTCGTGGCCGCAATCTGGAAGCAGGCTGATTCCATATTGCAGCCGTACGTGGCGCGAGCGCGGGCGGGATTGGCGCGCCTTACGAGCGCGAGCCGGCCGTCATCCTGAGCCACCCTGGCGCCTGAAACTTCCAGTGTCAAGTTCGAGAACTCCCGTTTCGAGGCCTAACGGGTGTCTACCTCCGCCATTCCCGAGACCCTGATCGAAGCCCTCGCGGGCCGTTATGTGGTCGAGCGCGAGCTCGGCCGCGGCGGGATGGCGACCGTGTATCTCGCGCAAGATCTCCGACATAAGCGCCGCGTCGCGCTGAAGCTGCTCGACCCCGAACTCGGCGCCGTCGTCGGCGCGGAACGCTTCCGGCGCGAGATCGAGATGGCGGCCGAGCTGCAGCATCCCCATGTGCTCCCGGTGTTCGACTCGGGGGAGGCCGGTTTCGGCTACCTCTGGTACACCATGCCCTATGTCGAGGGCGAGTCACTGCGTGACCGGCTGCACCGCCAGGGTCGCCTTCCCGTCCCCGAGGCTCTCCGGCTAGCCCGCGAAATCGCAGATGCGCTGGACTACGCTCACCGGCGCGGTGTGATCCATCGGGATGTCAAGCCCGGAAACATTCTGCTCTCCGAAGGTCATGCCCTCGTTGCCGACTTCGGCATTGCCCGCCAAGCCGCGCGGGTAGCGGCCGGCATGGCCGAGAGCCCGGCCAGCATGATGCTGCTCGATGCAGGGCTTGCCGACACGCTGACTGGGTCCACGCTAACGAGCACAGGGATGTCGCTCGGAACGCCGGCGTACATGAGCCCGGAGCAGGCGATCGGGTCGCGCGAGGTGGACGGGCGGTCCGACCAGTACGCCGTCGGCTGCGTGCTCTATGAGATGCTGGCCGGCGCTCTCCCCTACGCTGGTAGCTCGGCTCGGGAGGTGATCGGTCAACATGTGACCGCGCCGGTGCCCAGCATCCGCGCGGTGCGACCCGAGGTGCCACAGGCGGTAGGCGTCGTACTCGCCCGGGCGATGGCCAAGATCCCGGAGGCGCGCTTTGCCACCGCGGCGGAATTTGGGGCTGCCCTGGAGCACGCGGCCCCTCCGTCCATTAAGAGCGCTCTGGCACCCTACGTTTCCAACCGACGGCTTCTCGTCGGCACAATGGTGCTGCTCGCCATGGCCGCGCTCGGGCTGGGCGGGCTGCTGCGGTGGTCAGGATCGGCGCCCTCGCTCGATGAGCACTTGGTTGCGGTTGCGCCTTTCGAGGTGTTGGCCCCTGGACTCGCGACCTGGCGCGAGGGGCTGGTCGACGTGCTCTCCCGCAACCTGGACGGGCTCGGGTCGCTCCACTCCGTGCCTCCCACCACCGTCCTGCGGGGGTGGCGGGGCCGCGCTGATCTCCCCAGTGCCTTGGCCCTCGGCCGGCGCACCCGGGCGCGCCTCGTCGTCTACGGCGGCGTGTCCCAATCAGGCAGCGATTCGGTGAGGTTGGCTGCAACGGTACTGGACGTCGCCCGCGAGCGGCCCCTTCGCGAGCTCGATGTCCGCGGTGCGATGGCCAACATGGATCGTTTGGTCGACTCGCTCGCCGTCGGGCTGCTACGCGAGTTCGGGCGCGCACCCTCGGTGGATGCAGCGCAACCCGCGAACCTGGGGGCGCACTCGCTCCCGGCGCTCAAGGCGTTCCTGCAGGCCGACCAGCACTACCGGCGCACCGCCTGGGACTCGGCGCAGGTCTACGCGGAGCAAGCCGTGAAGCTCGACCCAAGCTTTGCCCTGGCCAATCGGCGGCTGGCGCAGGCCATCTTCGAGCAGGGGAGCAGCTGGCTGGGGACCAAGTACGCCGTGCGCGCAGGAGAGCTCAACCGGGGGCTGGGACCGCGCGACAGCCTGCTCGTCCTCAGCGATTCGATCTTCCTGTTTCTGGCAAAAGGTGGGTTTAGCCCGTTGGGTTCTCTCGCGAGCTCGCCGCTCGGGGAGCGGCTCTTCTCGATTCTGGAGGATATGAGGTTTCGCTATCCCGATGACCCCGAGACGTGGTACGCGATTGGCCTGGCACGGTATCACCTGGGGGTCTGGCTGGTGCGTACCGGGGGCTGGAGAGAAACACTCGAGGCCTTCGAAGGCGCCGTCGGGCCAGACTCCCCCTTCGCTCCCGCCTATGGCTATGCGGTGCAGTTGAAGTACGCGTTGGGGGACACCGCCAGCGCCCGGCGGTTCGCGGCGGACGCCATCCGGCTCAACCCCCAGAGCTCCCAAGCCAGGGGATTCCAAGCACTCCATCGGCTATTGGCACTCTCGGACACCAGCGCACAGGCGCGGGTGTTCGACAGCCTCCCCGGCGACGTGCTTGGGTCGGCGTTGGGGACTATCACATACTGGTTGGACCCCACCGAGCTGGCCGTGCGCATTGCGCGGCACTGGCTGCGCGCGGTCCCGGATACGCAGGCGATGCACCAAGCCCGGTTTTCCCTCGCCCACGCGCTTGCCCTCCGCGGGCACCTGCGGGAGGCCATCGCGGTCGGCGACACCCTGCCGGCCATCTTCGCCGATGCCGCGCTGCTGGGCTACGTGCCCGAGGAGCGAGCGAGGGCGACGTTCAATACGTGGTTCCGGTGGCCCGCCCTGCCCACGGCCGCGCTCGCGCTTCCCTGGTGGGGCGCGCGGCGAGACACGGTGCCGCTCCGCCGCTTCGCGCATGTGCTCGACAGCGTGGCGCGCTTGGACCTCTCGCCCGGCAACGCGATCCGCGTGGCCCAGATGGCGACCGCCACCCGGGCGCACCTCGCGCTGGCACGAGGCGATACGGCGACAGCTCTACGCCGTTTCGATTCTTTATCCGTCGCCACCACGCCCTGCGCTTGGTGGTGCCAGGGTGGCCAGCTCCTCTTCGCGCGCCTGCTGGCCGCGCGCGGGCGCCTCGACCAGGCGGCGCGGGTTCTCAACGAACCACCCATGCTCGAGGGCAATGTGCTGGATGCATCTCCAGCGCCGCTCCCGACCGACGTCTTGTGGTACCTCGAGCGCGGCCGGGTGGCCGAGCGGCTCGGCGATAGCACGCGCGCGCGCGAGGCCTACCGCTACGTCACGGAGGCCTGGCGTCGACCGGACCCCGAGCTCGAACGCTACGCCAGCGAAGCTCGGACGGGACTACAGCGCCTCACGGTCCAAACGAAGCAGTGAGGCCAGATCTCGCACCATGGTGGTGCCAGGACGACCGACTCCTCGCGGCCGGGCTCCTGGCCGGTCGCGGGCGCCTCGAGGAGGCAGCCCGCATCCTGAACGCGGCACCTACCATCGAAGGAGATATTCTGCCTCGCCCGAGCGATGTGCTATGGTATCTGGAGCGCGGCCGTGTGGCCGAGCGACTCAAGGACCGCGACCGCGCGATTGAAGCCCACCGCTACGTGGCCGCAGCGTGGCGGCACGCGGACCCAGAGCTCCAGCCCTACGTCGCGGAGGCGCAGGAGGCACTGGGCCGGCTCACGACGGAGCGCAGGCCTTGAGCTCGGTGGCTGACTCGGTGGAGCAACTCCGAACCGCGCTGGCCGGTCGGTACTCCATTGAGCGTGAGCTCGGCCGCGGGGGGATGGCGACGGTTTATCTGGCGTGCGACCTCAGGCACGACCGGTCGGTCGCCTTGAAAGTGCTGCGGCCCGAGCTGGCCGCGAGCCTGGGGCCGGAGCGTTTCCTCCGCGAGATTCGGGTCACTTCCCAACTGCAACATCCCCACATTCTTCCGGTGCTCGACTCCGGCGGTACGGCCGCCCTTTTGTGGTACACCATGCCCTACGTTGCCGGCGAGACGCTTCGGGCCCGAATTGTCCGGGAGAAGCAGCTACCGATCGAGGATGCCCTCGAGATCTGCCGACAGGTTGTCGGCGCGCTGGGCCACGCGCACAGCTCTGGTGTGGTGCATCGCGATATCAAGCCGGAAAATGTGTTGCTCCACCAAGGCCAGGCGCTGGTTGCCGACTTCGGGATCGCCCGCGCCCTCGCCACGTCGGATGGTGAGAAGCTCACCGAGACCGGCCTTTCGATCGGTACGCCGACCTATATGAGCCCGGAGCAGGCCGCGCAGAGTCACGATGTCGACAGCAGAAGCGATCTCTATAGCCTCGGATGTGTGCTCTACGAGATGCTCGCAGGACAACCGCCGTTCATGGCGCCGACTGCCCAAGGCCTCCTTGCCCGCCACGCTGTCGATCCGGTGCCCTCGCTCCGCACAGTGCGCGCCACGGTGCCTCCAGCGGTCGAACGCGCTATCACCAAAGCTCTCGCCAAGGTACCGGCCGACCGGTTCCGCACTGCCGGGGAATTCGCGGCGGCATTGAGCGCGCCCACCATCCCCGAAGCAATTTCAGCCAGGGTCGCTCGCCGACGGACGTGGTTGCTATCCGGTGCCGCTGTCCTCTCCCTGGCAGTCGGAGCCGCAGCCGCGTTGTTAGCCAGGCTCCATCCCGCCGGCTCGCGAGTCATCCCCTCCGCCTCGGTGATCGCTGTGCTCCCATTCTCGCCCAGTGTCGCCGACACCGGCCTGGAGCGGCTGGGGCGCGATCTGGTGCTGACCCTGAGCCCGACGCTCGATGGGGTGGGGGAGATCCGAACGGTCGATGCCCACTCGGTGCTTGCTCAATCATCGAGCCCTGCGGCGACGTCCTCGCTGGAGCGGGAGCGCGCCATCGGCCGATCGTTCGGGGCGGGCAGCGTGCTTCATGGGAGCGTGCTTCGGGTGGGCTCCAACGTACGGGTCGATGTTGGTCTCATCCCAACCGACAGTGCGGCGCCTATCGCGCGCGCGTCGGTCACGGCTCCGTCGGACTCCATTGAGCTAATCACCAATGCCATCACCCGGGCGCTCCTACCGCAGATCTGGCGGCGCGGAGTGGCTCCCTCGCCGAGCCTCGACGGCGCGCTCAGGACGAGGTCGATCCCCGCCCTCCGGGCATTTCTCGAGGGCGAGCGGGCCCTAATCGAGAACCGGTGGGATGACGCAACCGAAGCCTACGGCCGCGCCATCGAGGCCGACTCGGCATTCTGGCTGGCGTACGCGCGCTACGCGTACGTTCTCCAATGGCGGTTCCGCCCGGTGGATAGCACGCTGACTAATGCCTTGATGAGTCATCGCTCGGCCCTTCCCGAGCGCGATCGCCTCCTGCTCGAGACCTCCTTGGCGGACGACGCCTCGGGCGTTCTGTCGCGGGCGAGGCAGATCACCGAGCGTTTTCCCTCCAACTGGTTCGCCCGGATGCAGTACGCCGATCATCTGTTCCACTGGGCACCCCTGCTGGGCCACAGCCGGGCCGAGGGCCGGGCGTCGCTCGAAGAAACGCTCCGGCTGAACCCGCGGTTCGTTCCGGGTTGGGAGCACCTCATGATGGACGTGCTGTGGGACCGCGACACGCTGGCCTCCGCGCGCGTGCTCGAGGCACTGACACGCCTCGGCAGCAGAGCGGCGTTCCAAGAGGAGCACGGGACCGATCGGTTGCTCCAGTTCCGGCTGGTCGATCGGCTCTTGCGTGGCGACAGCGCGTTTGCCCGACGACTGGCTGACAGCGTGACCCGGGACATCGCCAAGAGTCAGCGGACCTACTGGGAGTCACCCGGTATCTACGGGCTCTTCGGGGCGGAAATCGCGCTTGAGCGCCGCGTCCTGCGTCTGGGTGTGCCGCCGGACCAGGCCGTGGTCGCTCGCCGGTTGATCGCGTACTCGTGGGCGGCCCGTGGGGCGTGGGACTCCGCCCTTATCGCGATGGATCAGAGTGTGAAGAGCAGTGGCGAAGTCGATTCTGCAGGCCCGCTCCGAGTCTACCGTCTGGCGATGCTCGGGGCCTGGCTGGGCGCACTGCGACCGGACGAGGCAGCCGACTATCGCGCCCCGGCTCTGAAAGCCGCGGGGGAGCTGGGCGCGGAGGAGCGGGCGGAAGCCGCCTGGCTCGACGGCATGCTTGCGGTATTGAGGCGCGACCGCCGGGCCCTGGCAACGGCCCGCGAGGTGGCTCGCTCGTCGGAGGACTCGAACGCGGCGGTCCTAGACCACTCCCTGGCGGCGTTCGATCTCTATCTAGCTGGCGCGACGCGGCAGGCTGCCGAAGCGATGGCTGCGCTTGAATGGCAGCAGGCCGAACACTGGTATCCCCATAACTTCCGTTACCCCGCTGTCATGCCGATAGACCGCCTGGCGGCCGCTGAATGGCTTCTCGCAACGGGGGACACGACCCAGGCCGCGCGACTCCTCACCTGGGTCGACGCGGACTTCGGTGGTTCGAGCCTTACGGCTGTGGTGAGAGGATTGGCGGAGCTCGAGCGGGCGCGGATCGAGGACGCCCGCGATCATCCCGATTTGGCCCGGGCGCATTACCAGCAGTTCCTTATGCTCTACGACATGCCGATGTTACCCCACCGGCACTTGGTCGAGGAGGCCAACGCGGCGCTAGCGCGGCTGTCCCTCCCGGGCTCTCGATTCTCCGAGCCGCTGCGGTGAGTCCCTTCCGATGGCCTGTCCGCCAGCATTTCGGCCGCCTTCCGAAATTCACGTGTAATTCACGGGCTCCGACGCAGATGAGGAGCGAAGCTTTGGGCGGCGCCGTCATACTGCCGGAACCTGGACTTTCGCACGTCCCGACCTCTCACCCCGGTCGCGCCCGAGCTGCGAGGTCTTTGGGGCCCCTTTCGGTAGTGAAGTTCGAGCGGTGACCATACCTTAAAGGGTGCCTCCCGGAGGGGAGCGCCGTGGCAGACCTCCTGGACCGTCTTCAAGCCGCCCTCGCCGACCGCTACATCCTCGAGATCGATTCGGCCGAGTGCTCCTCGTGTGCTAGGACGCGGGGGCATGGCCACGGTGTATCTGGCGCAGGACCTCAAGCACCAACCGGCCAGTCGCACTCAAGGTCCTGCATCCCGATCTGGCCCAGGCCCTCGGCGCCGAGCGATTCCTGCGCGAGATCGAGATCGCCTCCCGGCTCAGTCATCCCCACATCCTGCCGCTCTATGACTCGGGCGGCGCCGACGGGCTGCTCTACTACGTCATGCCCTACGTGGCAGGGCGAGTCCTTGCGCCAGCGACTCACCCGCGAGCGCCAGCTGCCGGTGGAAGTGGCGATCCGGCTGGCCGGCGAGATCGGCCGGGCCTTGGACTACGCCCACGAGCAGGGGGTGATCCACCGGGACATCAAGCCGGAGAACATCCTGCTCCAGGATCAGCAGGCGCTGGTGGCCGACTTCGGGATCTCGCGCGCCATCAGCGGGTCCCTGAAGCAGGGGGCCGCCCAGAAGCTGACCGAGACCGGGCTCACGCTGGGGACCCCGGCCTACATGAGCCCGGAGCAGGCCTCGGGTGACCGGCTGCTGGATGGGCGGAGCGATCTCTACAGCCTGGGCTGCGTGGTGTACGAGATGCTGACGGGGGAGCCGCCGTTCAGCGGGCCCTCGGCCCAGGCGATCCTCGCGCGCCATGTGCTGGATCCGGTGCCGCCGCTCCGCACGGTGCGCTCGGCGGTGCCGGAGCATGCCGAGCGCGCCGTGCGGCGCGCGCTGGGCAAGGTGCCGGCCGACCGGTTCGACAATGCGGAAGACTTCGCGCAGGCGCTGCTGACGCCGGGCCCGCAGGCGGTCATTTCAGCCGACCCAGGTCCATCGTCGGCCGCGGCTGCGACTGCCGGCCCGGCCCAGGCTCGCGCTCGGCGACTGCCGTGCTGGTCGTTGGCGTTGCGACAGCAGGTATGCTGTTTTCGCGAACCGCCGAACCCGCCACGCTCGACCCCAATCTGCTCGCGGTGGCTCCGTTCGATGTCGTGGATCCGCAGCTCCAGACTCTGGCGCGAGGGGCTGGTGGATTACCTCACCAAGAACTTGGATGGCGCGGGGCAGCTCCGTACCGTCGGCACCGGCGGTGGTGCTCCAACGGTGGAAGGGACGGGCCGATGCTGGTTCCGCTCGTTCCCTGGGACAGCGAAGTGGCGCCAGGATCGTGGTGTTTGGCAACCTTTCTCCGGCCGGCAGAGATTCCGTACGAGTGCGCGCTACCGTCCTCGACGCGGGCACCAAAACCCCCGTCGCGGAGTTTGAGGGCTTGGACCAGGTCGACCGTGTCGATCGACTGGCGGATTCACTCACACTACAGGTGCTTCGGGGCTTGGGCCGGATCACCACGGGCGGCCCATTGCGTCTCACGGCGGTGGGAACCCGCTCCATTCCCGCGCTCAAAGAATACCTCAAGGGGGAGCAGGCCTTTCGTCGGGCCGCCTATGACTCGGCCGATGCGCACTACGGCCGTGCCATCGCGCTCGATAGCTCCTTCGCCTTGGCGCTGCATGCCCTGGGTTCCAACCGCGAATGGGGTGGCGGGGTGCGCGGAGGCAATTTTCATCTGCGGGCGGCACAGTTCAATCACGGCCTCTCCCCGAGAGACAGCGTTCTGATTTTGGTGGATTCACTACGAGCTGCGACGAGTGGGTACGACACCGCCTATTGGACGCATCTCAGGCGGATGATCGGCATCGCCGTTGGGGCCAGCGACGACCACAGTGAGGACCCGGAGCCCTGGCGCCAGCTCGGGGACCTTCTTTTCCATTACGACTATGCTGGCCAGCGAGACCGATGCCGCCGATGCGGCAGCACACTCGGCGAAGCACGTATGGCAAGCCTTCGATCGCGCCATCGAGCTCGACTCCACTTTCGCGCCGGCGTACATCCATCTCATCGAGCTGGCCGGCAACCCGGTGCGGGCTAGGCCTTACATCGCGGGTTACCTCAAGGCAGTCGGTTCAGAAGGTGGATCTCCGGCCATCCGCCTCCTTGCGAGACTGATCGAACCAACTGGCACCGCCGATATGAGGCGCTTGCTCGAATCAACAGACACCGGTGTGCTGAAGGAAGTCGTGGATCTCACCAGCACCTGGCAGGACAGCGGCGAAATCGCGCTGCGGCTGGGACGGCTCTACTCCGCGCGACCACGTCCGGCGGTCGATAACGAAGCGGCGTGGCTGTCTGTTTTTCTGGCGAAGCGGCTGGCTTATCGGGGTCATCTGAAAGAGGCACGTGCCCAGTTAGGCAATCGCGTGAGCGAAATATTCGTCCGAGCTGGCGCTCCTTGGGACGATACCACAGGACACCGCCTCGAGGGTCGCCGCACAATGGTACCGGGAAAGGAATCCGCTGCCGGGAGACCCATGGCCACCACACATGGCCGAGTTCGCGCAATTCGTGACACCGCCGGTCGCCGTCTGGTTGGCCGCGAGAGGCGACACTGCGAATCTCCTCAAAGTCCTAGGCCGGCGCGGATTCGACAGCCAAAATCTTCGGTCCCTCATGCAAGCACGAATGCGAAAACACGGTGCCTCAGGACGCCGTATTCCTTCGGGCCACCCCCGATTTCGTTCGAGCCACGCTGGCGTTGGCCCGGAAGGACACGGCTGAGGCGCTCCGGCGGCTGCTCGCCGTGCCCGATTCGGCCTTTGCGCAGGACTGGAGAGTGCGACTGGTCAAGTTCGAGCTACTCGCCTCGGCCCAAAGGGATCGCGAGGCGATAATCGTGTTCGATGGGCCTGTCCTGCCCCCACGGTCTCCTCTCTGGGTGCTTGGCATGCTGGAGCGCGGGCGGATTTCCGAGCGCCGCGGTGAGCGAGAGAAAGCAACCGAGTGCTACCAGTTCGTCGTGGATGTCTGGCGCCATGCCGATCCCGAGCTCCAGCGCCACGTGAGCGAGGCCCGCGAGGCGCTGAAGCGGCTCGCCGCCGGGTGATCGGCTGGTAAGGGAGAGGCGCGCCGTGACAGACTTTCTGGATCCTCTTCAAGCCGCCCTCGCCGACCGCTACATCCTCGAGATCGATTCGGCCGGCTGCCCCGCGTGTATTGGGCCGCGGGCGGCATGGCCACGGTATATCTCGCCCGGGACCTCAAGCACAACCGCCGGGTCGCTCTCAAGGTGCTGCACCCCGACCTGGCGCAGGCCCTCGGCGCCGAGCGCTTCCTGCGCGAGATCGAGATCGCCTCCCAGCTGAGCCATCCCCACATCCTGCCGCTCTACGACTCGGGCGGCGCCGATGGGCTGCTCTACTACGTCATGCCCTACGTGGCCGGGGAATCGCTGCGCCAGCGGCTCGGTCCGGGAGCGCCAGCTGCCGGTGGAAGTGGCGCTTCGGCTGGCGGGCGAGATCGGCCGGGCCTTGGACTACGCCCACGAGCAGGGGGTGATCCACCGGGACATCAAGCCGGAGAACATCCTGCTGCAGGATCAGCAGGCCCTGGTGGCCGACTTCGGGATCTCCCGCGCCATCAGCGGTTCGCTGAAGCAAGGCGCCGCTCAGAAGCTGACCGAGACCGGGCTCACGCTGGGGACGCCGGCGTACATGAGTCCGGAGCAGGCCTCGGGCGACCGGTTGCTGGATGGCCGGAGCGATCTCTACAGCCTGGGCTGCGTGGTGTACGAGATGCTGACGGGGGAGCCGCCCGTTCAGCGGTCCCTCGGCCCAGGCGATCCTGGCGCGGCATGTGCTCGATCCGGTACCGCCGCTGCGAACCGTGCGCTCCGCGGTGCCGGAGCACGCCGAGCGAGCGGTCCGGCGCGCGCTGGGCAAGGTGCCGGCCGACCGGTTCGAGAAGGCGGAGGACTTCGCCCAGGCGCTGCTGACGCCGGGCCCGCAGCCGGTCTTTCAGCCGACCAAGGTGCATCGGCGGCTGCGACTGCCGGCCCGGCCCAGACTCGCGCTGGGACTCGGCATCGCCGCCGTTCTCGCGCTTGGAGCCGGTGGGCTACTCTCGGGCCGAGCGAATCCATCACTCGACGCCCAACCTGGTCGCCGTCGCTCCGTTCGATGTCGTCGACCCGAAGCTCGCGCTCTGGCGCGAAGGGCTGGTGGACTATCTCACCAAGAACCTGGATGGTGCCGGGCAGCTCCGGTCGGTCCCACCCAGCGTGGTGCTCCAGCGCTGGAAAGGCCGCGCCGATCCGGGCTCGGCTCAGGAGCTGGGTCGCCGAAGCGGCGCGGGAGTGGTGGTGTTCGGCAATCTCTCACCCGCCGGCAGGGATTCGGTGCGAGTGCGCGCCACCGTCCTGAATTCTGCCTTGAAATCTTCAGTAGCTGAGTTCGAGGGAGTCGATCAGCTCGATCGAGTGGATCGACTGGCTGATTCTCTTACGCTCGAAGTGCTGCGCGCGCTGGGCGACACAGCCACCGGCAGCCCAACGCGTGTCACGGCCGTGGGTACCCGCTCGATCCCAGCCCTGAAGGCGTACCTCAAGGGTGAGCAGTACTACCGTCGGGCAGTGAACGACTCGGCAGAGGTGCACTTCAGCCGCGCCGTAGCCCTCGACACCACCTTCGCCCTGGCCATAAATCGCCTGGCGACAGTCCGCGGATGGGGCGAGCTCCAGACTATCGGTCTCTACCTGCGGGCGGCACAGTTCAATCGGGGCCTCACGCCCGGAGACAGTCTGCTGATAGTGATAGACTCGCTGCGGGCTGCGGCGATGGGGATAGACAACGCCTACTGGTCGCACCGGGTGAGGATGCTCGAGTACGCCCAAGGTGTCAGCAACGATCAACGCGACCACCCGGAGGCTCAGCGGGTGTTCGCGGAGCTTCTGTATCACTTCTACGACGTGGTGGGGTCCACCTGGTTCAAAGGAGGGGATCCCGTCGGGGCAAAACGACTGTTCGACCGGGCGATCGAGCTTGACCCGGAGTTCGCCCATATCTATTTCCATCCCATCGAACTCGCAGGCAACCCGGCCCGCGCAAGGCCCTACATCGAGGGCTATCTCGAAGCTGTAGGTCCAAAGGGTGGATCGAGCGGGATTCGCCTCCTGGCGAGGCTGATCGACCCGGCCCGAGCGCGTGCGGAACCTCTCGACTCGGTTCCCACCAACGACCTCAATGAAGTGTTGTCCTTGACCCGGACCTGGCAGGATAGCGCCGAGCTGGCGCTTCGCCTGGCACCCGTCTACGCCGCGCGCCCGGACACCCGTCATGGCCCGGATATTCCCGAGTTACGAGGCTCGTTTCGACGCAAGTTTCAGCGTCGAGTATCCCGCTGAGTTTCTGGCTTATCGCGGTCATCTTAAGCAGGCGCGTGGCCTCATTGGCGCGGAGGTGAGCAAGATCTTCGTGGACCTGGCGCTAATGGGGGTGATACCGGCCGACACCGCCTCTGCACTCGTGGCCGCCTGGCTTCGTGGACCGCGGTCGGAGCAAGTTCTCCCGTGGTCTGAGCAGGTGCACCCATCTTGGTGGGTCACGCGGCGCGACACTGCCATGCTGCTCGCCCGGCTCGCATCCGAGGAGAAGGGTGCCAGAATCGCCCGCGGTCCATACGGGTGCGAAGGCCCGCGTTGCAAGTGGGCAGAGGGACTCGCGCCTCCTGACGTGGCCTCGATGCAATCGGCCCCGGCACTCACCCGGGTTTATCTCGCTTTGGCTCGGGCCGATACAGCGGACGCTCTCCGAAGGGTGCTGGCGCTTCCCGATTCGGTTTTTGGGGGAGATTGGCGGGTTCGGCTGCTCAAGTTCCAACTGCTTGCGGCCGTAGGGAGGGATGGCGAGGCGGCTGCGGTATTCGACGCAGCGGTGCTCCCGGCCACATCGCCGTTGTGGGTGCTCGGTGTGCTGGAGCGGGCGCGTGTGGCCGAGCGGCGAAGCCAACGCGATCTGGAGCCGGCTACGCGCGGGATCGAGCGGGTCAAAGCCGCCGACTTCTACCAGTTCGTCGCCGACGTTTGGCGGCACGCCGACCCGGAGCTGCAGCCCTACGTAGCCGACGCTCGCGCCGGACTTAAACGGTTAGGTCCATCGCCCGGCGCGTAGGCGGGCTATTCAGTTCCCGTCGGCCCACTCCACGTTCACTCCTCCAACTGCAGTCGTGACGTTGATGTCCACCCGGCGGTCGGCGCTATCGTAGTTGGGCGAGACGAAGCTGTTTCCGCGGCGCACCAGATCGGCCGGCTGGAAGCTGGACAGAAACTTGTCCAGGTTGACCCTGATTCCTACCCGGCGTGGCAGGCGCAACGTCACCTCACCCATCGCCATCTTCACCGCCACCTGTGAACTGGTGCTCCAGCTCCCAGTCAGGTCGAGCATGACCTTGCCGACCCCGCCTTCGAACGACGATCCGATCGCACCGGCTGTTGCCCAGGCCGATCACTGAAAGCTCCGCGGCACCGGCGCTCAGATCCGCCGACCGGCAGCGAACGCCGTTGGGCTGAGAGAACCGAACCACTGCGCGGCTGGCGCCGGTCTCGAGCTTCAGTTGGCTGATGCGAAGGCCTCCCAGCTCGAGATCGGCATCTACCGCGCCCAGGGCTACGGCGAGATCGAGATCGACCCGGGGAGAGAAGGTCAGGTTGGCTGCCTGGCGGAGCTGGTTCTTGGAGACCACCCGGATCCCACCTTCGCCCGACGATCGGAGCCCCAGCATCACTCTGCCCCGTGAGGCGTCGAAGCCGCTCACCGGAACGAACCGGTCTTCATCGTAGGAGACGTCCATCCGGTACAGCTCGGTGGGACGGCCGGGCACCAGCCTCAGCGTGCCGGCCGCGTAATTCAACTCCGCCTGGAGGCGGGTCTCACCGTGCAATTGGCGGAAAGTGCTGAACGGGCGCATGCTCTGCGCCCCCGCGCTGCCCGCCCAGCATGCAAGGGCGAGCGCTACGGCTGATGCCCGCACGCTCAAAGCCCTCGCGTGGGGGTTCGGGTGCCCGGCCGCCGCGCCGCCTGCACCCCGAACTGCGGTGTGGCCCACAGGTATTCGTCGGTGAGCGCCTCTGGTGGGATGAGCCGCCCAGCGAAATTTTCCCGCACGCCCGCGCGGCTCAGGAGCGCCGCGCCGAAGCCGGCAGTGGCGAGCAGCCAGGTGACCAGCAACGCGGCACCTCGAATCAGGTCACCAGCCACCGGTACCCAGCCGAATAACGACCAGGCCAACCAGAGACTGGCCAGCGCGCCCAAGCCAACGAGAAGGTAGCGGTAGCTGTTGGCCGAGCCGATGACCACACCCGCTGCCAATCGGCGCCGGGTGTAGGTCTCGCCCATGGCATGGGCGACCGCGAGGAACCCGCCCAGCCCGGTGACGATCACCAGGAGCCCGTATACGATGACGGCGAAGGGAAGAAGCAGAATTCCCGCCACGCTCAGGATGAGACCCACCACCAGCATCCCGAAGGTCGGAAGCAGGAGGATCTGACCCAGCAACCCGGTGACCAGCGCACGCCCGAATGAATGCGAGACCGTGTCGGAGACTACTTCGAGGTTCGGCCGGCCGAAGAGCACCAGACCGAAGCCAACCGCCCCCAGAGTGAGAAAGACTCCGGCGACGCCGGCCAGCCGGCGGCCTATGGTAGCCAGGGCACTGGCCGGTGGCGCTTCGGCGGCCGGCGCCGGGCGCGGGAACACCGTGGAGGTCCGCAGGGCGCGCACTTCCCCTCCGATCTCACCGCCGATGTCCGGTACCGCACCACCAAGGGCGAGAATGTCGCCCGAGACCAATCCGCCCGGATGAACTACCGCGTCGCCGTCCACGGTGACGAGGTTGCCCTCCAGGCGGCCGTAGATATCGGCGTTCCCTCGCACCACCAGAAGATTTCCCGACACCAGCTCGGTGGAACCGATACTGAAGTCACCCAGACGGGCGGAACCACCGGTGACGGTCACGCGGACTTCACCGTTGGATGGGTTGAGCGCGGTGCGAAGCTTCTTCTCGACTGCGGTGGGCTCGCTGAGGTCGTTGAGATCGACGGTGGGTCCGCCCGCTGGTATCGCCTGGGGACGAGGACGCGGTTCCTGGTTGTCCTGGCCGGGCCGGCCGCGGCCCGACACCTCGGAGACCAGATCCCAGAACCCACGGACGAACACCACGGCGTGGGAGCCGGTCGGCTCCGACCTGGGCGAGGCGTGCGCGACGCTGGAAGCGCCGGCCGCGATCAGAGTGACGAGGGCGAGTAAGCCGCTAGGCGTTCGCATGGGCCACCCGCTGGGTCGGAAGAGCCAGGAGGCGGCGCAGCGCGAGGACCCCGATCAGATAGACCAGCGTCGCCAGCGCCGAGGCGATGGCGAGCCGTCCGGGGTTATCGGCCAGGGCTCTCGCTCCCTGGTACCAGGGCTGCTCGATGAAGTTGGAGGCCACACCCCGGATCGCCAGCCAGGCGGTCTGCCCCGCCTCGGCTGCCAGCCATGATCCGAGCGCGGCGAGGGTATCCTGGTGGGCCAGGCTCCAGACGACGCTGCCGGCCATGGAGCCCACCAGGAGAATCGCGATGCCGGCAGCGTACGCGAGTGATCTCCGCGAGGCGAAGAGCCTCCGCCGGGCAGTGTCGAGGGAACGGATGGCAAACGGGTCGGGAACCACCACGGCCTGCATGACCCGGTCGGCAAACCCGGGAGCGGGGCTCATCAGCGGCAGCGCGCCTAACTGCTCCACGATTTCGCGCTCTGCTTGAGCTCGCTCCTGGCATTCGGCGCACACCGCAAGATGGGCATCGAGTTGCGGTGGCAGTGCGTCGCCGAGCCACAGCTCGAGTTCGTCCGGCGAGAGGTGGGAGCCCGGGGCGTGGGTCATAAGTGGACCCTCCTACGGTGGGGGTTCGGGGAATGTTTCATTCTTTCAAATGCGCAAGGGCCAGGCGCAATTCGTTGCGGGCGCGATGGATGTACGTCTTGACCGTGCCGAGCGGCAGATTGAGGATTTCGGCGATTTCCTCGTAGGCCCGTCCCTCGACATGGCGCAGTAGGATGCACGACCGGTACTCCGGCCGCAGCCGGCCGATCGCCGCCTCGATGGCTACCCCCAGCTCCTTGGCCTCGACCGCGTCGAGTGGTGATTCCTGCCGAGTGCCGATCTGGAGGGCCGTCGCCTGCATCGCCTCCGGAGTCTCGGCGTGGGGCGAGCCGTCCAGGGAAAGCGTGTCGAGCTCCCGCCGGCGCAAATGATCGATCGCGGCGTTATTCGCGATCTTGAAGATCCAGGATGAGAACTTGAATTCGGGCCGGTAGGATTCGATGGCGTTGAGCGCTTTGACGAAGGTCTCCTGCGCGAGATCCTCCGCCAGCTCCCGGTCGCGCACCATCCGGAAAATCAGGGCGAACACCGGCCGCTCGTAACGGCGAATCAACTCGCGATACGCCGCCTCCTGCCCGCCCCGCGCGAGTACTACGACTTCCTGATCGGTGAGCCGTGCCCATTCGGGCCCTTTAGGCATCGATCAACCGGCTTGCCAAGAATCTCGCAAGGGGACTACATTCAGCGCCTATGTTAGCCTCGGATCGTGAGTTACCCGTTTCGGGCGGTCCGGACAAGCGGGCATACGTCCGCGAGATCTTCACCGCCATCGCGCCCACCTACGACCGACTCAACCGCATCATCAGCTTCCGCTTCGATCAACGCTGGCGGCGGTACGCGGTGGACCGACTGGGTTGGGAGCGGGCGCCTTCGGGCGTGTACCTCGATCTGTGCGCCGGCACCCTGGATTTCGGGGTTACCTTGGCACGGAAAGCCGGATTCAGCGGCCGGGTGGTCGGCGCCGACTTCGTCACCCCCATGCTCCGATTAGGGAGGGTGAAGGCCGCCGGGCTCGCACCGGTGACGGCCGACGCTCTGGAACTGCCCTTTCCCGGCGCGGCGTTCGACGGCGCGATGGTCGGCTGGGGAGTGAGAAACTTGACGGATCTCGATGCCGGCCTGGCTGAAGCGGCTCGAGTGTTAAAGCCGGGAGCCAAGCTGGTCATTCTGGAGATGACTCTTCCGCCCCAGCGCCAGCTGCGAAGCGCGTACCAGTTTTATTTCCGGCGGATATTGCCCTGGGTCGGTCGCCGTATCTCGAAACATACGACCGCGTATACCTGGTTACCAGAGTCGACGCAAGCATTTCCCGCCCCCGCCGAGCTGGCCCGGCGAATGGCGGAGCAGGGGTTTACCGAGGTGCGCTACACTCTTTTCATGGGTGGAGTCTGCGCGCTTCATGTAGGAACTCGGATCTGATCGGGAGAGCAGCGTTGTCATCTCGAGCGCCGCGAGAGATCTGTTGTGCGAGTTTCCGAGATGCGCCGGCTAGGTCCCTCGCTGCGCTCGGGATGACATACACGCTTACTACTCAACCCCTCAATCGGCGACTGAATGGCCCTCGACAACCTCCGCGACTTCATTGATGAGATCGACCGCATCGGCGAGCTGGTGCGGGTGACCGCGCCGGTGCGCGCGCATCTGGAAGTCGCCGAGATCGCGGACCGGTGCATGAAGAGCCCGGGCGGCGGTCCCGCGCTACTCTTCGAGCAGGTGATCCTGAGTGACGGCACGGCCAGCCGGCACCCGGTCGCGATCAACCTGTTCGGCTCCATGCGGCGGATGCAGCTCGCGCTCGGCGTCGAGGACCTTGATGCCATCGGGGGCCGGATCTCGGAGCTGCTCAACCTGAAGGTTCCCGAAGGGCTGTTCGGCAAGCTGGCGATGCTGCCCAAGCTGGCGGAAATGGGCAAGTTCCCGCCCCGGGTGAAATGCGGACGGGCGCCCTGCCAGGAAGTCGTGCTCCGGGGTGACGCAGTCAACCTCGATCAGATCCCGTTTCTCACCACCTGGCCCGGCGACGGCGGGCGTTACATCACCCTGCCGATGGTGATTACCACCGATCCCGCCAAAGGGATCCGCAACGTCGGGATGTACCGGGTTCAGGTCCTGGGCCGGGATACCCTGGCGATGCACTGGCAGCGACACAAAGTCGGCGCCGCGCACTGGCGCGAGATGGCCGCCAAGGGTGAGCGGATGTCGGTGGCCATCGCCCTCGGCGGAGACCCCGCAAGCGTGTACTCGGGCTCGGCTCCCTTGCCGCCCAACATCGACGAATTCCTCTTTGCCGGCTTCCTTCGGCGGGAGCCGGTGGAGCTGGTCCGGACGGTCACCTGTGATCTCGAGGTTCCGGCAGAGGCGGAATTCGTGCTGGAGGGCTACATCGACCCGGCCGAGCCGCTGGTGTTGGAGGGGCCGTTCGGCGACCACACCGGCTTCTATTCCTTGGCCGACTACTACCCCAAGGTCCACGTCACCGCAATCACCGCGCGGCGCGATCCCATCTATCCGGCAACGCTGGTAGGCCGGCCGCCGATGGAGGACTTCTACCTGGGGCACGCCACCGAGCGGATTTTCCTCCCTCTGCTCAAGTTGACGGTCCCCGAGATCGTGGACTACCACATGCCGGCGCCCGGCATCTTCCACAACCTGGTGTTCGTCGCGATCGACAAGCAGTATCCGGGCCAGGCCTACAAGGTGATGAACGCGTTGTGGGGGCAGGGGCTCATGTCGCTGGCCAAGGTGCTGGTGATCGTGGACAAGGACGTCAACGTGCGCGATCCGGACGAAGCCTGGTGGGTCGCACTCAACAACATCGACCCTGAGCGCGACGTCCGCTTCACCATGGGCCCCATGGATGTCCTGGACCACTCCAGCCGCGCCTTCACCTTCGGAAGCAAGATGGGCATCGACGCCACCCGGAAGTGGAAGGAAGAGGGGTTCGACCGGGAATGGCCCTCGCTGATCCAGATGGATGGCGACACCAAGCGGAGAGTCGATGAGATCTGGCATACGCTTGGGATCCAGTTGAAATGAGCGCCAGGGAAGCCCAGACGTTCTCCGGCGATTCGCTGATCGTCCGCTACGCCAATCTGGTCAAGCTGCCGCACACCCTCTTCGCCCTACCCTTCGCGCTGATTGGAGTGCTGGCGGCGTCGGCGGTGGCTCCGATCACCGGCCGGACCGTGGTGCTGGTGATTCTCGCTTTCTCCTCGGCACGATGGGCCGCGATGGGGTTCAACCGGATCGCGGACCTCCGCTTCGACGCGCGCAATCCCCGGACGCTCAACCGAGAGCTGCCTCGGGGAGCGCTCACGCCGGCTCAGGCCTGGATCTCGGTAGTCATTGCGGCAGCGCTCTTCGTGCTCTCCGCCTGGCTGCTCAACCCACTCTGCTTCCTGCTGAGTCCCGTGGCGTTGGCCTGGGTTCTTCTCTACAGCCTATCCAAACGATTCACCTGGTGGCCCCACCTCTGGCTGGGCATGAGCCTGGCCATTGCGCCGGTGGGCGGGTATCTCGCTGTCACCGGGCGTTGGAGCGAGCCTCCCTGGGTATTGCTGGCCGTCACCGCCGCCGTGGCGGCTTGGGTTGCGGGGTTCGACATCTTCTACGCGCTGCCGGATGAGCAGTTCGACCGCTCGGAGGGACTGCGGAGCGCGGTCGTAAGGTTGGGGGAGTCGCGGGCGATCCTCCTCGCCAAGCTGCTCCATGGAATCACCATTCCCGCACTGGCGCTCTTCGGGTACGGCGCGGGCTTTGGATTCTGGTACTTTGTGGGACTGGCAGTGGCGACCGGAATTCTGGCCTATGAGCACCAACTGGTACGGCCGGGCGACCTTTCGAGGCTGAATGCGGCGTTCTTTACCATGAACGGCGTGATGAGCGTGACCGTATTCCTATTCGCGCTGGCGGATCGGCTGGCGTCGTGACCTCCAAACGCCGCCGGGCTTTCAGGCCCAAGCCGGTTCCGGAACCGGCTCGGCCCCCGCGGCGGGCTCCGCCGCCGGTTCCGCAGAAGCATCCGGTACGGTCTCCAACGCCCAACCGGCGGGGGCGATGACCCACCCTCTGGTGCTGGCGATAACCGGCGCCTCGGGAGCGCCCTACGGGGTTCGACTGCTCGAGGTGCTGGCCCGGCAACATGTCCCGGTCTGGCTGATCACCTCGGAGCACGGCATGCGCCTGCTCCACGACGAGTGCGGCATCGGGTCCATCGAAGGACTCCAGGCGGTCACGGGCGGAGACTGGTCCACCGTCACTCGGTTTCCCGACACCGACCGCGGCGCGGCACCGGCGTCGGGATCCCGGCGCACATCAGGCATGGTGGTGTGTCCCTGCTCCATGGGTACCGTCTCGGCCATCGCACTCGGCACCAGCCGTTCGCTGGTGGAGCGGGCGGCCGATGTTACGCTGAAGGAGCGACGCAAGCTGGTTCTGGTGCCTCGGGAAACCCCGTTGTCGTTGGTGCACCTTCGCAACCTGGTCGCAGTCACCGAGGCGGGGGCAGTGGTGATCCCGGCGGCACCCGGGTTCTACCACCGGCCTACTCGGGTCTCCGAGCTGGTGGACTTCGTCGTGCAGCGGATCCTGGACCAACTGGGTCTGGAGATCGAGATCGCCAAGCGTTGGATGGGGTAGGAGGTCCTATGACGGGTTTTCGCTCATCACGGCACCTGTTGTTGTCGCTCCTGGGTGCTTCGGCAATCGGCTGCGGAGATTCCGACGGCCCCCAGGACCCCGGCGACGAAGGAGTGCCTCCCGCTGCCGGATGTAGTGACGGCACCTTGGGCGACGGGCCCGCCCTTTATCGGACCTGCTTCCCGGCCGACTGGAACGGCGACCTGATCATTTTTGCCCACGGATACGTTGAACCTGATGCTCCGCTGGCCATCGTCGACTACTCGGTCGGCGGAACCACGGTGTCGAGCTTCGCCACCCAACTGGGCTACGGTTTCGCCACCACCAGCTTTCGAGCCAATGGCTTGGTGGCGGATGTCGCGGTGGAAGACATCGTGGCGCTGGAAGAAACCGTGCGCCGGCTGTACCGCCCCGATCCCACGAGGATCTTCCTGGTCGGTGTCTCCGAGGGAGCGCTGGTCGCCGCCCTGACGGTCGAGCAGCATCCGCGCACCTTCACCGGTGCGATGGCTGTGTGTGGTCCCATCGGCAATTTCCAGAGCCAGATCGACTACTTCGCCGACTTCCGGGTGGTCTTCGATTTCTTCTTTCCTTCGGTGCTCCCGGGAACCGCGATCGACATTCCGGTCGAGCTTCGCCAGCAATGGCTCTCGGTGTACGTACCCGCGGTGGTCGAGGCGCTCGCCGCCGATCCGGAGGCCACAGCTCAACTACTGGCGGTCACCGGTGCGCCGACGGATGCGGCCGACCCCACGACAGTCGGCGCGACGGTGACCGGGATCCTGTGGTACAACGTCTTTGGAACGGCCGACGCCCGCGACCGTCTTGGAGGCCTGGCCTACGACAACGTCGATCGAGTGTACCAGGGATCCTCCGATGATGATGCGCTCAATCAGGGGGTAGCCCGATTCAGCGCCGACGCCGCGGCCCGCGACGCAGTCGGTCGGTTCGAGACTACCGCGCGATTCGAGGTACCGATGGTCACTCAGCATACCACCGGCGATCCGATCGTTCCGGTACAGCAGCAGGCGTTGTTCGGCGAGAAGGCCGCGGCCGAAGGCACGTCTGCTCTCCTCGACCAGACCGAGATCGACCGGTATGGCCATTGCACGTTTACCGCCGGCGAGTTGCTTGCGGGCTTTTCCCAGTTGACCGAACGCGCCGTGGCTATCCGCTGACCGCAGGCTTCCCGAGCAGCGCATGCGCCTGGGCGTGATCGCCGACACCCACGGGCTGCTTCGGCCCGAGGTACTCGAGGTCTTTCAGTCGGTGGATCACATCCTTCATGCCGGCGACGTCGGATCGCCCGATATTCTGGACGAGCTAGGAACTCTCGCGCCGGTCACCGCGGTGTACGGCAACACCGATGGGTGGGACCTTCGGTCCAAGCTGCCTCAGGTCGCGGCAGTCGAGCTGGACGGATTCGACATCGTCGTCACTCACGGCGACCAGCTGGGGACTCCGACTCCGGAAAAGCTGCACGCGGCTTTTCCCCGGGCCGAAATCCTCGTGTACGGCCACACCCACCGGCCGCTCCTGACTCTGGTCGATGTCGTGGTGACGGTCATGAACCCGGGTGGCGCCGGGCCACGCCGCTTCAATCTTCCGGCTTCGGTGGGAATTCTCGAGCTGGAGGCAGGAATTCCGCCGAGGGGGAGGTTGGTGGCGCTTGCGTGACGAGGCTAGCGGCTATCGGCTATCAGCTATCGGCCCTGCGGACCGAGCCTCCATGGCCACGGACTGATAGCTGATAGCTGATAGCCGATAGCTCTATAGACCCAACCGCAGTCCCGCGCTCAGCGCCCAGTTATGCGTGGTCTTGGTATTCACGTCGACCCCGGTCGCCTCGCGCACGTCGAACTTTCCGATGTAATCCTTCGCCATCACCTGCACGCCGAGCCGAGGCGAGAGGGCGACGTCAACTCCGCCCCCGAAGTTGTAGGCGAAATTGCTAGCGTGCGTTTCCACCGGGTTGACCCTCACCGACTGGCGAACTCCACCCGCGCCCGCCTGAACGAACGGCGTCAGCGGCAGCCCGCCCGATTGCAACGGAACGCTGAGCCGCAGCCCGGCGTCGTACAGGAGCACCGAGCTCTCTCCGACCGACAGCCCACCAACGACCGGCACTCCGACCTCAAGGTTGGGTCGGGCATATCCCAGATTGCCCACCAGTGCGAGGCTTCGGCTCAGACCCAAGCTCAGCTCGGCACCGTAGACCACGGTGCCGGCGTTTCGGAGACTGCTGCCGAACGGGCCGTTCGCGATACTGCCGAACTTCATGTACCCGGCGTACGGGGTGATTCCGAGAGATGATTTGGCGCCGGCTTGAGCGTGCAGCGGCGCGGCCAACAGGAGACCGGCCAACGCGCCGGCCAACAGCGATGAATTCGACATTCAGACCTCCCAGTCGGTGTGACCTCGACACGGCGCGCAAGGACGCACCGGCAGACCGAGTAATGGAGGCAGAGGCGATGCCACGAGTTGCAGGTCGGTAAGCGCAGACAGGAGCGTTGGTTAGCAAATAAGGGCCGAGACGAACCGGAGGTTCTGTCCCCGATGCAGGACAACAAGGCCGTCATCCCGCGCACCCCTTACATCCAATCGCTGAACGGTGTCGTCCGCCGGAGTGCGTCTGGATGGGCTCGAAACCAGGTCATCAGCAGAAGGATCTCGTCGATCGACTCCAGGGGCAGCGGGCCCGGTGGGGGCGCCGGTTTGGCGATCTCGTCCGCCACCGCGGCCCGGAAGGCCTCCCGCTCGATCGGCGTGGCCGGATAGGGGAAGGAGGAGCGGACCACGCCCTGCCGGACGAGGTACACCCGGTCGTCGCCGAAGGCGCCGGGATCCCGATAGACGAAGGTCAGCAGGTCGAGCGCGACGCGCGCACGGCTGGTAGCGGCGAGCAGCCATTCCAGCTGCTCGAATCGTTCCCGCCAGCGCGCTGCCAGCTCGAAGCGGTCGGATGCCGACGCTGCTTCCATCTCGTGGACGACGCGGTCCATGGGCTGAATGGTGCGCCCCTCCAGAAACGCCATGGCAGTCTCCACCTGGCGGCGGTACTCCGATTCCAACACGAACCCCGCGCAGGGCCCACTGCAAAGGCCGAATTCATGGCGCATACACGCGGCGTGGCGCGGCTCATCGAACAGATCGCCCTGCCCGGCGAATATCACCGGCATGGTGGCGGCGCAGTCTCGAAGCCCCAGCAGATCGTTCAGGGTACGGACCGCCTCCAGCGTTCGCGCCATCGATCGAAACGGCCCATAGCAACGGACGTCGTCTCGACCCACGGCGGCCCCGGCGTACACCCGGGGGGCGGGTCCGCCGGAGACCTTGATGAGCACCGAGCGGCGGGTCGCATTGCTCCGATGATTGAAGTGGGGACGCAGGCGCCGGATCTGGCGCAGCTCGCCGAGGAGGGCCGCGAACTCGCTGGGTACGTAATCCCAGGAGATGTCGTGGGCGGCGTAGAGGATGCGAGCCGCCTTGTCGTCCGGGTACTCCGCCCTGAAGTAGGTCAACAGCCGGTTCCGCAGGCACTTGGCCTTTCCTACGTAGATCACCGCGCCGGAACCGTCGAGCATGCGATAGACCGCCGGCCGATTCTCCGCCAGTGCCCGAACCCGCTGGCGCAACCGTGCCAGATCTCCCACTGGAAGCGGCGCAACCCGCTGAGCTTTTCTCAGCCTCGGGTCCTCGGCGTGGAGCTCATGATTGACAGCGATGACAGAACACCGTGATCCGCGCGTCGATCGCGTGGGTTCCGGTGAGGCGCGTTCCACATCGGCGGCAAAGTTCTCCTTCCCGGCCGTATACCAGGAGCTCGAGCTGGAAGTTGCCCGGCTCACCGGTACCGGTCCGGTAGTCCCGAACCGTGGTGCCGTTGGATTCGATCGCAGCAGCCAGAATGCGCCTGATCTCACGATGCAGGCGTCGATGATCGGCCGGTGTCAGGCGCACCGCCGGCTTGGATGGATCGATGCCCGCGGCGAACAGCGCCTCATTGGCGTAGATGTTTCCCACTCCAGCGAGGTGACGCTGGTCCATGATCACTTTCTTCACCGCCTGGCGGGAACGACCCAGGGCCTGGCCCAGCAGAGCGGGAGTGAATCCGTCGTCCAACGGCTCGGGGCCGATCGCGGCGGTGTAGCGCTCCCAGCCGGCCCGGTCCAAGAGCAATAGCGTGCCCAGGCGTCGGACATCCTGGTAGACCAGCTCGCGCCCGTCGTCCAGTGCCGCTCGCAACACGGCATACCGCTTTTCGTCCGGAGAGAGTTTTCGGTCGTGCACCATCAACGAGCCGGTCATTCCCGGTTGCACCACCAAGCGGTGCTCACCCAGCTCGAGCACGGCATGTTTGGCCCGGCGAGAGACGGCGTGAATGGTGGCACCGGTCAGCCGGTGCAGCAGCCGGCGACGGCTGACGCCGCGGAGAACATCGTCGTGACTCAGAGAAACCCGATGGATGGTGCGACCCTGGAGCGCGGGACGGATGTCGCGGACTATGGTCTCGACTTCAGGGAGCTCGGGCATGAAGTGGTTACTCGACGGTCACCCGCGCCGCCTCCCGCCATCCGATATCGCGTCGATACGTCTTGCCTTCGAATCGAACGGCTTCGGCCGCCTCACGGCTGAGGCGCTGCGCGTCGCTGAAGCTCTCCGCGACCGCAGTCACGTTGAGCACCCTGCCACCAGCTACCCGAAGCACGCCATCCTCGGCTCGGCTGGTGCCGGCATGAAAGATGGTGACCCCCGCCGGCAACGTAGGCGGCAAGTCGATCGGCGCTCCCTTTCGGGGAGCGTCGGGGTAGCCCGCGGAGGCGAGTACGGTGGTCACCGACACAGCTTCGCGATGAAGGCTGAGAGTCGTGGGTGCACCGCCTCGTGCCACGTTCCAGAGACACTCCGTGAGTCCTTCGGACACGAGCGGAAGCACGACCTGAGCCTCGGGATCCCCCAGCCGGCAATTGAATTCCACCACCGAAGGGCTCCCGTCCGGCCCGACCATCAACCCCGCATACAGCACCCCGCGGTACGGCACACCCCGCCGTTGCATCTCCGCCAGAGTGGGAGCGAGAACCTCCTGTCGTACTCGTTCCAACAAGGCCGGAGTGGCGATTGCCACCGGGCTGTACGCACCCATTCCACCGGTGTTGGGACCAATGTCACCTTCGCCTAGTCGTTTGTGGTCCTGCGACACCGGCAGAAGCTCGACCGCGTGACCGTCGGTAATCGCCAGGACCGAGATCTCTTCTCCCTCGAGAAACTCCTCGATGACCAGCGTCCGGCCCGCCTCCCCCAACCGTCCCTCTCCCAGCATGGCCTGGACGACCTGCGCTGCCTCTGCCCGAGTGCCGCAGACGACGGCGCCTTTGCCGCCGGCGAGACCGGACGCTTTCACGACCAGGGGCTCCGGGTGCGACTCGACGTACGCCAGGGCCGGGGAGAGCTGCTGAAAAACTCGACTGGCCGCGGTTGGAATTCCCGCCGCGGCCATCACCTCTTTGGCGAACGCCTTCGAGGCTTCCAGTTGCGCGGCAGCGGCGCCGGGACCGAATACCGTGCGGCCTTCCGCGCGGAACCGGTCGGCCAGCCCCATGGCGAGAGGCGCCTCAGGTCCCACGACGATGAGATCGATCCCGTACATGTCGGCGGCATCGGCCAGCCGGTCGAGATCGTCTGCCGGGATCGGGAGATTGCGGGCCAGCGGCTCGGTGCCGGGGTTACCGGGGGCGCAGTAGAGGTCGGCGTCGGGGTTTTCCCGGCGGAGGGCCCAGCACAGCGCGTGCTCCCGCCCGCCGCCGCCCACGACGAGAAGCCTCACGGCTGTTGTGCGTTCCTGAAAGCGTCCCGAGCCCGCTCCGCGGCGCGCTTGGCGGCTTCCGCCACCTGGGTGGCCAGCTCCCGAGCCTCGGTTGCGTAATAATTGCCGGCCGCCGCCATGTCCTCCCGGAGCGGTCGGTCCTTGGCCTCCGTGCCCCGGCGGGTGTACTCCCCCCGAAGGATTCGATCGTATTCCCCGGTGGCGACCCAACGCTGGAGCTCCGCCGCCCGCACGGTGTGCATGGGGTGGGTGAGCGCCAGGGTGCTCAACACCTTGTACACCACATCCAGCCCCTCGCTGCTCGAGGCATACTCGTGCGCCTGCTGCATGAAGG
>CAWEWK010000023.1:0-54205 GCA_963812755.1 uncultured Gemmatimonadales bacterium
GAGGAGTCACGTCATTCCGCGGGACCCACATCTAGCGCTCGCCGCAATCGCATCGTATCTCTAGACCCAAAGCTCGCAGTTCGGTTCTATCTCCACCACGCCCCGGGACATGCGTCCCTGCCGAGCGTGGCTTCCGTGGCCCTCCCCTGCTACACCAAGGCACCAATGTCCAGCGTCTGGGTCAAGCATAAGCTCGGGTGGGTAGCACTCATCCTGACTTTTGCCCCTCTGGTGGTCGCGGCGCCCTTTGCACTGCCGGACCTCGATGACACTTACATCTTCCTGCTCTTGAAGGAGTACGGACCCGACAAGTTGGCTTCCGCCCACCCAGACCGACCGATGATCGGCCTGTTGTGGCAGCTCATGGCGACAACCTCCGGGCGCTGGTTCTGGCATCTCAGCCTGGTCATCCACACCGCAGTCTGGCTTCTCCTCGGGGCAGTCACTATCAGCTTGTGGCGGAGGATGGTACCGGGCCGGTGGCAATATGCCGTCCTCGCGGGCTGCCTAGCCGTCGCGCCGATCGTGGTGCAGATCCAAACCTCGATTCTTACCATTTCCCTCTTGGGAGGCTTAAGCGTACTGGCGGTATACCTCGGCCTCGTCCTTCTGATCGATGCTGTCAGGATGCCCTCTACGCCGAGAACGGTCGGGGGCCTGACGCTCCTCGCACTGGGCGTCTTCATCAGCGAGTACGGAGTCGCGGCCGCGCTGACGGCAACGGTGATCGTGGGGCTAGACTGGTTCCTGTTACGGGATCCCGGGCAGCGCTCAAAGTGTATTCGAACCGCCACCGGTATGCTGGGTGTCGCGCTAGGGGCCTACGCCCTATTCGCATTCTGGACTATGGGCACGAGGCCTAACGTCGATCCGCGTTTGCCTTTCCAGTCGGCCTCCGCGATGCTGCGCCTGCCAGTAGCGATGGCCTCTCGGATCTGGGAACTCACCATCGCGGCGTACGCACGGGCAAGCCTCCTCATCCACCCAGACTTGGAGTCCAAGTCTACCCTCATAAGCCTAGGATACGGACTTCTGATCGCCTTGATCCTTGTCCTCCACATTCGCACTCTGCCCAAGCCTGACGTCCGGTCGCTTCGACCCCTATTGGTGTTACTGGCCGCGGTCACAGTGGGTTTGGTTCCTGTGTGCCTGATGCGTCCCACCGTATTCTCGCCGTTCGAGAGCCGGCTCCACTTGCCGGTGCTTCCAGCGGCAGCTGTTCTCACGACGGCAGCACTCCTCGGTCTGACTCGCCCGCGTTGGCATCTGGTGCTGGCGGGCTTTCTCGGAACCATGGCAGGTACCGCGAGTGCCAGTTCTGCGTGGACGGCGGTTCGAAGTCAACGGATCCTGTCGGCAGTAGGAAACACGCTCCAGACGCGGGTCGTCCACGATACCCTGACGATCGCGGTGCTGTCTAACGATGACTTCTGTTATCGGGACTGGGTCTGCACACCGAAGGTCATCGCAGACTGGCCCACCGCGTTAGGCCGAAGAATCTGGGTATACACACCCCGGGAAGCCGCTCGCCTGATCGGGAGGCGCGGAGCATGCTTGGACCCAGTCACCGTTGACGTGAGGCAGCGGGGTTTGGTCTTTCGGCACGCACAGTTAGCAAACGCCTTGTGGGTAGACCTGGACAGCGACCGGTACACCGTGGAGCCGTACTGCGTGAACCCATGAAGACACCCGGGTTGAGTATTCAACGCCGGTCAGTTTCTGCGCACCTGAGCTTTGCGATAGGGAATCATGCTCTTTAAGGCCGAGACCACAGCGGCGACTCTTGCGCCAACCGGGTTGGATGAGCAAGCCGGTGCCCCAGCCGACGTGGCAGAGACACCCCGTACGTTACGAGGCGCACTGGTGGCCACCTCCCTTGTCGGAGCGACGGTTGCATGTGCACCGCTGATCCCCTCTGTTGTGCGCAGCCCGGCTCTGGTGGCGGCACTCGTTGTGTGGGCAGTGGGCATGACCGCTTGCATCGTTTGGGGAACGGCTCGCGCAAGGATTCTGCTCCGGAGTGGAGCTGGTCGGGGGTGGGTCATTCTGGCCGGGGTAGGCATCGCGATCGCGCTGGTGGCTGCCCTACAACTGGAGCTGGTCCGATCGCTCTATAGCCGTTCAGCGCTGTTCTGGAACGGCCGCTGGTTCCTCAACCACGCGTGGGCCGTCGCGCAGACCGGAGGCGTCGATAGGGCACTAGACTATGCGGGCGCGCCAGTCAACTACCATGTAGGCCCAGCCTGGCTCGCAGGTGCCGTCGAACGGCTCTTCGGTGACGGAATCGCAGACATCTTGTTCGGGCTCGTCCCCGGGCTCTGTACCCTCACCATTATCAGCGGGGCCATCCTGGTTCTCCGGCAGTGCGGCGTCCGCTACCGGTGCGGTGTCGCCGCCGTTGCCATCGCGATGACCATCCCGCTGTCGAACCTAACCGTGTGGAATGCAGCCTACGCTTTTCCGGGAGTGCTGCTCACACTGGATGCATGGCCGTTCCTTGCTACCGGGCTGATGCTGAACTCTCTTCTCGGACTTGCCGTCGGCTTGGCCAGTCTCGCCCTGATGTTGGACCGGGGCCCAAGGAGCGCTCTCGCTGCAGCAGGCAGCGTGGGTCTCGCGTCCGTGGTTCAGATCAAACCCCAGTTCTACGTTGCCTTTGCGCTTGTGGCCGGCTTCTTGGGCGCAGCCCGACTGCTTCGCGCCAAGACTCTGCGCGGCTCGGAGGCTCGCTTGATCATCGCG
Source organism: uncultured Gemmatimonadales bacterium (assembly GCA_963812755.1). GTDB lineage: Bacteria > Gemmatimonadota > Gemmatimonadetes > Gemmatimonadales > GWC2-71-9 > CAVVWJ01. The sequence continues at coordinate 2,743 of CAWEWK010000023.1, forward strand.
GCGGCCGCGTCGCTCCCGCTCGCGGTGGCGTCCCAAGCCCTCCTGCCGGGAGATACTCCCGTACTGGCGTCGCCGGTATGGACGACAGCTGAAAGCCGCGACCGATTTTCCGAGGCGTTTCGCACCTCCACCTTCTTGGTCGTCGGGGCCTTGATCGGTTGGCGCTTGATCCGTGCCCGCTCTCAGCGCTCGAGCCGGACTCCACTCAAGGTTGATTTGCTAGTCGTGGCCTGCGCCGTCTTGTTTGCTTTGGCCGGAACATTCTATTTCGTTGATTTTCCCTGTCGACCTGAGGTGCTGACTCGATGGCTGGAGCTCGGTTTCGAGCGGTCCAGCGCCTGCTTTTCCCACGTTTCCGCCTCCAGCAGCGACCGCCATGGACTGCAGCACAGCCTCGTTGCAGCCCGGTTCCTGGTTGTGCTCCTCGGATGCGGTCTCCTGGCCGTTTCGGCGGAATGGGCCGGGAAACGGTGGCGCAACGCGTTCTGGCTCGCCGGGGGCCTCGCCGTCCTCTCGCCGGCGGCTGTCCTCACTCGCGGGATCTTGCGTCCTGACTCGGTGCACGAAGTCGCCGAAGATCGGGGCCTCTTTGAAGTGCTAGGGCGTATCCCGACGAATGGCACCTTACTGATCGCGAACGATTTGGCTGACCCGGCGAATGATTATGGAGCGCCCCTGCAAGGCATGCTGCTGACTGCCTATCGGGGGCACGCGTTTTATGTGGCAAACCTTCGCTACGTTCACTACGTCAGAGACGACGCCCGGGACCGCCTTCAGGCGCTCCAGAGGTTCTTCGGAACTCCGTGGTCGCCGTGGCATTCCGACTGGTTGAAACGCACCGGCGTCACCCACGTCCTGGTCCACGATCGGTGCTCGAGCTCCTGGGCCAATCAGGAAGGAATTCCGCTCCGGCGGTTGGGGTCCAATGGAGGCTGGACTGCGTACCAGGTGACCCACGGTGCGGTGGCAGCCTCCAGCGATCGCGCACCCGGGGTCCTTTATGAACGGCCAGCGTATGGCAAGGCCGCTTGTCTCTGGGGGGATCGAGAGGGAAGCTGATCGGGACGCTAGGACGACGAAATGAGCCTGGAATGAGGGTCACTTCTCCCGACGCCGGTAGTTCTCCATCGCCATCGTAGTGGCGTGCCGGGCCGCGTCCGCGAATCCGCGGGTCACGGTGCGAGTTCCCTCCAGATCCTTGGAGTGGTCCAGTGACGGAGCTTGGAAGTGTAGTCCGGACCTACAGTCGAACCAGGGGCATGAGCGCGCTTGCGATTGGTTTCGGGCGGGGTGAAGTTACCGGCGGCCCGAGTGGCGGAACGGCAGACGCAGTGGACTCAAAATCCACCGGGGGCAACCCCGTGCGAGTTCGAATCTCGCCTCGGGCACTTGCGGTAGCACCTCGGTTCACTCCACCAACCCCGAGCTAAGGTCTCACCTCGGTCAGAGCCGCCCCCAAGGATCCCTCCCCCACCATAACAGCGTCCGCTTCCACCGCCGTCGAGCGATCAGGGCGAGGCCGTCGAGCCTGCTGTAGCCGGTATCGGATCGACTGCATCGACAGCACGGTCTGAATGCACTGATTCCGCAGTCCCTTGCGTCACCTCTGTAGCGGTGTTGCCACACGGCATTCGACCTGGCTCGGGTCGCGAACCACGCAGACGGTCACAAGTGATTATCTAAAGCATTGTGTCGTAGCGATTTTATCCACGTGACTTCGAGTGGGTTCTAGGGCACTGGGGGGACCGGAAATCGCTCTCGCCATGGCCCGCGAGTTGCTCCCTCGTCAGCGATTCCCGAATCAGCGGTTCTCGATCACCAGCGTCCGACGGTATGCTGCCCGAGGCAGGGCGTGCCCACCGCTGCCCCGGGTGCCTCCAACCGAACCGTTCAGGCCAGTCACTGCGCGAGGAGTAATTCGCATGCCGGCGCATTCCGATGGCCAGACCCCGGAATCGAGGCAACCGCAATCCTCGCGGCGGCCAGTTGTGGAGCTCACTCCCGGGAGCTGCCTGGTCATCGGCGAGGTGGCCCAGGCGCATGACGGCAGCCTGGGCCTGGCGCACGCGTTCATCGACGCGATCGCCGAGGCCGGCGCGGCTGCGGTGAAGTTCCAGACCCACATCGCGGCGGCCGAGAGCACCCCAGCCGAACCGTGGCGGGTGCACTTCAGCCCGCAGGATGGGACACGGTTCGACTACTGGCGGCGGATGGAGTTCACCGAGGAGCAGTGGCACGGTCTCGCCCGCCATGCCGAGACCGGGAGTCTGCTGTTTCTGAGCTCGCCGTTCTCGGTCGAGGCGGTGGACCTCCTGCGCCGGGTCGGGGTCGCGGGCTGGAAGATCGCCTCGGGAGAAGTCGGCAACCCGGCGCTGCTCGAACCGATCCTCGAGAGCGGTCTCCCGGTCCTGCTCTCGACCGGGATGAGTCGGCTCGAGGAGATCGATGCAGCGGTGCAGCGCATGCGGGCGCGGCAGATCCCGCTGGCCGTGCTGCAGTGCACCTCGGCCTATCCCTGTCCGCCCGAGCGCGTCGGCCTGAACCTGCTTGCCGAGCTTCCGGAGCGCTACGGCTGCCCGGTGGGCTGTCGCGATCATTCCGGCACGATCTATCCGGGGCTGGCCGCGGCGACGCTCGGCGCCGAGGTGGTCGAGGTGCACGTCACGCTCAGTCCCGCGAAATGTTCGGTCCCGACGTGGTCGCGTCGGTCACGACCGGGGAGCTGCGGCAGTTGGTGGAGGGGGTGCGCTTCATCGAGCGGATGCGCGCGCACCCGGTGGACAAGGATGCCGCAGCCGGTGGAGCTCCTGCCGCTCTGCGCCGGATGTTCACCAAGAGCGTCGTCGCGCGGGTGGATCTCGCCGGCCGGCACGGTGCTGCGGCGCGGAGCACCTCACGGCTCGAAGAAGCCGGGCACCGGGATTCCTGCCGGCCGGCTGCCAGAGCCTGCTGGGCACCCGCCTGCGTCGCGCCGCTTCGCGCGGGCGAACTGCTCGCAGCCCGCCGATCTCGAGGTTCCGGTCATGAACCGACGAAAGGTCTGCGTCGTCGTCACCGCCCGTCCGAGCTACAGCCGCATCAAGACCGCCACTGCGGGCAATCGCTGGCGCATCCCGAGCTGGAGCTGCAGCTGGTCGTCGCCGCCTCGGCGCTGCTCGACCGCTACGGCAGCGCCGTTCGCGACATCGAGCACGATGGGTTTCGATCGCGGCTCGAGTCTACATGGTGCTCGAGGGCGAGAACCTCATCGCCATGGCCAAGACCACCGGGCTCGGGCCTGCTGGAGCTGGCGACCGTGTTCGACAACCTCAGGCCCGACGTCGTCGTGACGGTGGCCGACCGGTACGAGACGATCGCGACGGCGATCGCCGCGGCCTACATGAACATTCCGGTGGCCCACGTCCAGGGCGGCGAGGTGACCGGCTCGATCGACGAGAAGGTGCGCCACGCGGTCACCAAGCTGGCCGACCTGCACTTCGTCGCCAGCACGCAGGCCGCGCGAGCGCGTGATCCGCATGGGCGAAGATCCCGACCGGTGTCTTCGTCACCGGCTGTCCGTCGATCGACCTGGCGGCCGAGATCCTCTGCAATCCGGCTCTCGACTTCGATCCCTACGGTCGCTACGGCGGCGTCGGCGACCGGCCGGACATCTCCGACGGCTACCTGGTGGTCATGCAGCATCCGGTCACGACCGAGTACGAACTGGCGCGGCAGCAGGTCACTGAGACGCTGCACGCCGCGCCAGGCTCTTGGCGTGCCGGTGCTGTGGTTCTGGCCCAACGTGGACGCGGGCACGGACGGCACCTCGAACGGCATCCGCGCCTTCCGGGAGCGGGAAAACGCTCGTCAGTTCCACTTCTTCAAGAACATGACGCCGGAGGACTTTCTCCGGCTGCTGTACAACGCGCGCTGCCTGGTCGGGAACTCCAGCGTCGGCGTGCGGGAGTGCTCCTTTCTCGGGGTGCCGGTGGTGAACATCGGCACCCGCCAGGCGGGGCGCGACCGGGGCGTCAACGTGGCTGACGTGGACTACGACCGCGGTGCCATCGCGAACGCCATCGAACGCCACCTCGATAATGGGCGCTACCCTCAGGATCTACTCTACGGCGACGGGACGGCCGGACCCCGGATCGCGGATCTCCTTTCGGAGGTACCGCTGCGGTTCGAGAAGCGGCTCTGGTACTGATCGCATGACGCTCATCGCCCTCAACCACCACTATGTCCGGATGTCATTCGCCGATCCCTACCCTGGGATCCACGGCGTGACACCAGCCGAGCTCGAGCTGCAGCTCCGGCTGCTGGCCTCGCGGGGCGAGTTCGTAAGCGGCGAGGAGCTCGGTGAGGCGATTCGGGGTGGCCGGCCACTGCCCGATCGGGCACTTATCCTGACCTTCGACGACGGGCTCCGCGAGCAATATCAGCACGCATTACCGGTGCTGCAGCGGCTCGGAGTGCCGGCGCTCTTCTTCGTCAACACGGCGCCGGTGGCCACCGAGACGGTGTGCAGCGTCCACAAGATCCATCTCACTCGGGCGAGCGTCCCGCCAGCGGAATTCAGCCGGATGCTGCGAGCCGAGTCCCTGGCTTGTGGAATCACCTTGCCCTGGGAACGGGTTGGGGCACTCGCGACCACTCAGTACGCCTACGACGATCCCGCATCGGCCGAGGTGAAGTACCTCCTGAATTTCCTGCTCGCGCCGATCGACCGCGATCGGCTTGTGGATCGATGCTTCGCCTCGGTATTCGGAGACCGGGAGCGGGAGATTGCTCGGGAACTCTACGTCGACCCCGATCTGATCAAGGACCTGGATCGGCTCGGGTTTCTGGGCACTCACGCGCACCAGCACTTGCCTCTGGGGCTGCTCACGTCGGCGGCAGTCCGCTCCCAACTCGAGCTATCGCTGGACTACCTCGAGCAATGGACCGGCCGGCGTCCCCGCGCGCTGAGCTACCCGTACGGATCCCGCGAAGCCGCCCCGGCGTGGCTCGGACCAATCGCGGCCGAGCTGGGACTCGAGTTCGGCTTCACCATGGAGCGGGCGGCGAACCCCGACTTCAACTCCCCGTTCCATCTCGCTCGATATGCCTGCAACGATCTGCCGGGTGGGAAGTCACCGATCCTCACCGCCGAGCGGCTCTTCCAGGACGCCGCTCCAAGGGACTGGTTCCGGAAGGAGGTAGCGGTTCGTGCGCGCTAAGCCACGCGTCGTGTTGCTCGCCGGTGACGGCCTGCGCCATCGCTACGCCGCGAGTCTGTTGGCCGGATCCCTCGATCTTGCCGGCGTGGTCACCGAGCAAAAGGGACCGGCGATCTCGACCGAGTTTCCCGCGAGCGCGGAAGACCGGGAGATCATGGGCCGCCATCTGGTCGAGCGTGATGGAGTCGAGCGCGAGCTGCTCGGCCAGGTCCCGCGGCTTCCGGACGTCCCGGAACTGAAGCTCGCTCGCGGCGGCGTGAACGGACCAGAGTGTGCCGCCTGGGTGCAGCGACTCGCGCCCGATGCTGTGCTGCTGTTCGGGACCGGCATTGTCGCGCAGCCACTGCTGGCGGCCTTTGAGAATCGGGTGATCAACCTGCACCTCGGGCTGTCACCCTACTACCGGGGTGCGGCGACGAATTTCTGGCCGCTGGTGAATCGGGAGCCCGAGTGCGTTGGCGTCACCATTCATCTGGCCGTCGGGAAGGTAGACGCCGGCGACATCCTCGCTCAGGTGCGGCCCCGACTCGAAGCCGAGGATGGCCCCCACCAGGTGGGGACCAAAGCTCTGATCGCCGGCCTCAAGTTGTTCGTGGCGGTGGTTCCACCGTACCTCGACGGTCGCCGCGTCCCCCAGGCCCAGGACCTCTCCCTCGGCCGAGTCTACCGGCGCCGGGACTTCACCGCCGCGGCCGTGCTGCGGGTGCAGCAAAACTTGAGAGAGCGGATGATGGACCAGTATATCCGCCATGCATCGGCCCGATGCGCGGTCTACCCCATTGTGGAGTTCGGACCCGAGCCGGCTGGTCTGGGAGTCCAGTCGTGAGCCGAGACATGCGAGTCCTGGGACTCATTCCCGCGCGAGGCGGCTCCAAGGGCCTTCCGGGTAAGAACATCCGCTTGCTGGGCGGCAAACCGCTCTTGGCCTACACCGCCGAAACCGCCCGGGCCGCGCGCAACCTCGCCCGCATCGTGCTCAGTACCGAGGACGAGGCCATTGCGGCGGTGGGTCGCGAGTGCGGCCTCGAGGTCCCCTTTCTGCGTCCGGCCGAGTTGGCACGCGATGACACGCCGATGCTGCCGGTCGTGCGGCACGCGGTGGCGGAGCTGGAGCGGGCCGAGCCGGAACGACGGGTCGACGCGGTCTGTCTGCTCCAGCCCACAACGCCGTTCCGCCAGGCGACGGATATCGACGCCTGCATCGACCTGCTGGAGCAACGCCAAGCTGACACGGTGATCACGGTCCGACCGGTGCCGTCGGTTTATAACCCCCATTGGGTGTTCTTCGCTGATAGCCAAGGAGTCCTGCGCTTGAGCACTGGAGAAGCCACCCCGATCCCCAGCAGGCAAGCGCTGCCGCCTGCCTTTCATCGGGATGGGGCAGTGTACGTGATCCGCCGTGCGACCTTGGATCAGAACCGATTGTTCGGATCTGTTATCGTCGGAGTCGTCGCCGAGGGTGAAGCGTACGTGAACATCGACGGCGCGGACGACTGGGCCCGGGCCGAGGCTCTGGTGGACGCACGCCCAACGGTGGGACCGCGCCGATGATGAGCCTGCCGCACGGCACCAACCTACGGGCCGCCCTGCGAATCGGGGTGGCGTCCCTGGCTCAGCACCGAAGGCTGGGCGCGCTCTTCCTGGTTGCCACCATCGCACAGGCCGTCCTGCAGGCGGCGCTGATCTGGGTTCTGCGCGAGGTGCTCCGGGGATTCGGGCAGGCCGAAACCGCGGGCATGTCCGCCATGCTCCTCGGCGCGGGAGCGGTACTCACCGTATGGATTGCACGGTCGGGCGCGGCCTTTGGGGGCGAGGTGATCTCGGCCCGCCTGGCGCACCGGGTGGAGCATGAGTGGTTGATGCGGCTGCTGCGAAAGCTGCTGACCATGTCGGTGCGCTTCTTTGACCGGACTCGGCAAGGTGATATCGCCCTGAACGCGTATCATGACGTCAAGTCGATCCGGCTGATCAGCCTGGAGACCGGCCGGGTGTTCCTCCACGTGGCCCGCCTGCTCGGCCTGGCGGTGATCGCCTTTATCATGAGCCCCAAGCTCGCCGGCCTCGGGCTCGTGCTGTTGCCTCTCGGCCTGCTCCCCGCTCACCGGATGGCCCGACGCCTCATCCGGGCGGCGGACCAGGAGCGCGAGGCTCTCGCCGGCATGTCGGAGGACTTTCTTCAGGTCTCTTCGGGCATTCGGGTGATCAAGGTGAACCGGGGTGAGGCCTCGGTACTGCGCCACGCCCATGCTCATCTCCATGAGTTGTACGAGGTGGCCCTCCGTCAGGTGCAGGCCCGGAGCCTCGGCAGGCTGCTGTTCGAGAGTGTAACCGGCGCAGGACTGGTGCTGGTGCTGGTGCTGGGCGGCCGCGATGTCGCTGCCGGCACGCTCGAATGGGAGTCATTGCTCAGCCTGCTGATCGCGTTGCTGGCGGTCTACTCCCCGGTCATCAGCCTCATCACCGTGCAGCAGACGGTGCTGGCGACTCTGCCCAACCTTGATCGGCTCCAGGGCATCCTTCAGGCACCGGTCGAGGTCCCCGACCGCCCCGACGCAGTGCGGCTGAAGGCGGCGCCCGCAATCATCAGGCTGGAGCAAGTCTCTTTCGCGTACGATAGCCAGCCGGTCCTGTCTGAGCTGTCGCTGACCTTCCATCGAGGCGAACGGATCGGCATCGTGGGCCCCTCAGGCGCGGGCAAGTCCACCCTGATCGCCCTGCTCCTCCGTCTCTACGACCCGACCACCGGCCGGATCACACTGGATGGTGTGGACCTTCGCGACATCAAGCATGCAGACCTGTTGGACCTCTGTGCCATCGTTCCCCAGGAGCCGTTTCTGTTCCAGGATACGGTTGCCAACAATATCAGGGCCACCGTGCCTGACGCTCCGATGGAGGCGGTCGAAGTCGCGGCCAAGTCCGCCAATGTGCATGACGAGATCATGCGCACGGAGCGGGGCTACGAGACTCTGCTGGGACGGCACAGGCTTGGGCGTGGCCTATCCAGCGGCCAGAAGCAGCGGCTGGCTATCGCCTCGGCGCTGCTCAAGGACGCCCCACTCTTGTTCCTCGACGAGGCGACCAGTCATCTCGACTCGGTGTCCGAGCGAGCCGTGCAGACGGCTGTCGAACGCCTGGTTGAAGGCCGTACGACGTTCGTCATCGCTCACCGACTCTCCACCCTGCGGATCGTGCACCGCATCCTGGTGCTCGATCGTGGCCGCATGGTCGGCTTCGGCAGTCATGAGGAACTGAAAGAGAGCTGCGCGGTGTACCGGCGCCTCTGGCAACACCAGGACCTCCAGGCATCGGCCAGCGGCGAGGAACACTGGGACGACCAGCTCATCAGGGCGGAGGGGCGGCGGCGGAATGCCTGACGCCCTCCTCGCCGTAATCCCCGCCCGCGCCGGATCGAAGCGGATCCCGGGGAAAAATATTCGCTCGCTGGGCGGGCGTCCTCTGCTGACTCACACGGTCGAGGCCGCGCTGATGAGCGGTCTTTTCGCGCGCACCGTGGTCAGCACCGACTCCCCGGAGATTGCGGAGCTCGCGGTGCGCGCCGGTGCCGAGGTGCCGTTCATCCGGGAGCAATCACTGGCCGACGATCACACTCCGGTCTCACGGGTGACGGTCGATGTCCTGCACCGGCTCGATCCGCTGGGAGAGACCTTCGGCGCGGTTGCCCAGCTCATGGCGAACTGCCCGCTCCGCACGGCAGAGGATGTTCGGGAGAGCTACCGCGCCTTCTGCGCAAGCGGCGCCCCTACGCAGCTCTCCGTGACCCGGTTCGGCTGGCAGAACCCCTGGTGGGCGCTGACCCTATCGAGTCGACAGACGATCGAGCCGGTGTTCCAGGCACGGATGACGGAACGGAGTCAGGATCTTCCACCGCTCTTCTGTCCCACCGGGGCGATTTGGTGGGCAAGGGCCGAGGTGCTTCGCCGGGAAGAGACCTACCATGTCACCGGCCGTGCAGGATGGGAGATCGCCTGGGAACGCGGGCTGGACATCGACAGTGAAGACGATGGTCTATGGCTGAGACGCTCTGGCAACGGATGCGGGCCGGAGGGCGGAATGGCGCCTGAGCGGCTCGCCGTCTTCACCACCATGTATCCCGCGGTCATCCGCTTTCTGCCGGACTGGGTACGCTCGGTTGCCGCGCAGACCGACTCCGACTTCGACCTGTGGATCGGGCTGGATGGTGTCGTCCCGGAGGACCTCGGGGGCGTCACAGCCGGTCTGCCGCAGGCGCCGCGCTGGATCGTCGGTTGCGCGGGAGATCCGACCACGGCGATCAGGAGTCGGGCGATCAGTCAGCTGGCGGAGGAGTACGATGCGGTCGTCTTCGTGGACAGCGATGACGTACTCCACGCTCGCCGAGTCGCCGCGGCACGGGAGGCGCTGGCGCGGTGTGACCTGGTGGGTTGCGCGCTCAGGATCATGGACGAGGAAGGGCAGGACCTGGGGTCGCTGTTCGGCCCGGCCGACCGGAGGGAAGTCGGCTCGCTGCTGCCCCGGTATAACGTCTTCGGGCTTTCGAACACGGCGTACCGGAGCGACCATGCTGCGGCGCTGTCTGCCGGTGCCCGACGAATGCGTGTTGATCGACTGGCTTCTGGCGACGCGCGCCTGGCTGAGTGGCGGAACCCTCTGGTTCGACAAGGTGCCGCGTATGTGGTATCGCCAGTACACCACCAATACGGCTCGAGTCGTCGCTCCCTTCTCTGCGGAAGAGGTCCTACGCGCGACGGAGCTGGTGCTTGGCCATTACCGGCTGCGTGCTCGGGTCCGGAGCTCCACCTACCGGCCCATACCGGGCAGGCGTGGAGGCCTCCCGGTCGCGAGTGGAGGCGTTCCAGAGTGCCGTGCTGGGGTCGCCGGCGACGCTAAGACGCTACCTCGAGGAACGTCGATCGGTGAACCTGCACCCCGCGGTACGTCTGGTGGTGGTGCGTTGCCCATCCTGATTTGGAGGGCATGTGGAGAAACTGAGCATCGCGGGCCGATCATCGGTCCGGACGAGCCGCCCTACATCATCGCCGAGATCGGCGCCAATCACAACGGCGACATGGAGCTCTGCCGTCGGCTGATCGATGCGGCAAAAGCAGAGCGGCGTCGATGCCGTGAAGTTCCAGTCATGGTCCAAGGATTCCCTGATCTCCCGGGCCGAATACGCGCGCAACACTCGCTATGCAGGCGGATCATCGCGGCGCCCTCGCTTGGAGCAGGCGGTGGAGCAGTATCAGCTCACGCCAGAGCAGCATCGCGAGATCGCCGGCTTCTGTCACCAGCGAGCAGATCGTCGTTCTTTTCCAGCTGTTTTTCGCTCCGCGAGGTGGAGCTGCTGGAGAGCCTTGACGTGCCCCGGCTTACAAGGTCGCTTCGATGGATGTAAACCATTTGCCGCTGCTGGAGTGCGTTGGCCGAGACCGGCAAGCCAGTGCGTTCTCTCGACCGGCATGGCGACGCTCGGCAGAGGTAGAGCGTGCCTCGAGGTGCTGCGACTGCAGCGGGGCGGGGCCGGTCGCGCTGCTGCACTGCGTCTCGGTCTATCCCTGGCCGCCCGAGCTGGTGAACCTGCGCAAGATGGAGACGTGGCGCCAAGCTTTCGGCGTGCCGGTCGGGCTACAGCGACCACACACTGGGCAACGCGCGTCCCTCTGGCGGCGGTCGCTCTGGGCGTCTGCATCATCGAGAAGCACTTCACTCTGGACCACGGACTGGAGGGCTGGGATCACGCGATCTCGGCCGACCCTGCCGAGCTGCGCGCAGCTGGTCGAGGGGAGCCGGCGGTCTTCGCGGCCTGGGCAGCCCGGTCCGCACCGTGAGCCCGCCGAGGTGGAGAAGCGCAAGGCCTTTCGGCGCGGATGGTTGCGGCGCGGCGCGCTGCGCCCGGGTGAGCGACTGACCGCAGACGACGTCGAGTTCAAGCGGCCGGGCACCGGCATTCAGCCCGACGAGCTTCGCTACGTCCGTCGGGCGAGCCTTGCTGCGCGATGTTGAACGCGGAGGAGGAGCTGGAATGGGCGGATCTGACATGACAGCGCAGCTCCGGCTCGATGCTGTTCGGCGACGGCGTCTGGGCGGCCGATAGCCTGCGCCGGCTCCTGTCGGGCTCCCACACGGTCTGGGCGTGGTGCTCGCGTCCGCGGTTCCGAGCCTAGCGGATTCGAAGCTGGCCGAGACGGCACGCGCCGCACGGATTCCGGTATTTCAGCCCGCCCGGGTCAACGACCCGTCGGTAGCGGCCGAGCTCCGGGAGCTCGCTGCCCGACCTCGGCCTGTCGATCGCGTACGACCAGATCCTCCGGGCCGGCGATCCTGGAGCTCCCCCGGCTGGGGCTGCTGAACTTCCATGCGGGAATGCTGCCCTTCTATCGCGGGCGAAACGTGATCAACTGGGCGATCATCAACGGCGAGCGCGAGATCGGCGTCACGGCCCATTCGTGGATCAAGGGATCGACACCGGCGACATCCTGCAGCAGCGGGCCTCCCGGTCGGGTGGAACGACACCTACGGCGATGTGCTCTGCCGGGTGATCCAGGTCATGCCGGAACTGGTGGAAGATGCTCTGCGGCTGATCGCCTCCGGCGAATACCCGGGCGGCCCCAACCGGCGGTCGGCACCTATTCGGCGCGCGAGGGGAGGGGGACGAGTGGCTGGATTGGGCCGAGACTAGCGTGAATCTCCACAACAAGGTACGAGCCATCAGCCGTCCGGGCCCTGGAGCTCGCACGTTGCTGGGGACCCAAGCGGTGACGATCTGGAGAGCCTACTGCGATCCGTCCTGGCCCCAGTACCTCGCAATCCCCGGCCAGGTAGTCGGCCACACTTCCGAAGGGGTATTGGTCAAGACCGGCGATTCGATGTTGCTGGTGAAGGAGGAGCAAGTGGGGAGCGCCGGGCCCGCGATGTGGGCGGTCGGCACAAGGCTAGGACTGGATCTCGGTGGGGCAGTGCAGGTGCTGCTGGCGAGGGTTGCCACTCTGGAGCGGCACCTCCGCGGGGAGGCGCCGATGAGCCCCGAGCCCATGCCCGACCGGCTCGCAACGTCAGTGATCTCCCCGGAGCTGCCGATCTCGGAGGCACTCGCCCAGCTCCAGGACGCGGGCACCGGCCTACTCCTGGATCTCCCGAAGACGGTGATTACGGGGTGCTGACCGACGGCGATATTCGGCGCCACATCCTCGCCGGAGGCTCCCTGAATCGGCCCTGCGGCGGGATCGCCAACAAGACGCCGGTGATCGCGCGCCCGGGGATGACTCCGGAAGAAGTCTTCAACTGATGGACACGGCCGAGAGTTCGTGCTCAATCATTTGCCGCTGGTGGGAGCCGACGGTAGTCCTGGATTCTGGCTCCGCAGCGATCTTCGGTCTGAGGCGACCGGGCCTCTCGGCGGTCATCATGGCCGGTGGGTATGGCACCCGTCTCCGTCCGCTCACCGAGTAGCGCCGAAGCCCATGCTGCCAGTGGGTGACCGTCCGCTGCTCGAGCTGACCATCAACCGGCTGCGTGACGCGGGGATCTGCCACGTCCGGGTGACGACCCATTACCTCGGCGACCGAATCGCGAGCCATTTCGGCGACGGTCAGGACTTCGGCGTGCAGATCAGCTATCTGCCGGAAGAGCGCCCACTCGGCACCGCCGGCGCCTTGCGCCGGCTTGGCCCGGCAACCGAACCGCTTCTGGTAATCAACGGGGACATCCTGACCGGGGTCGATTTCCGGGCGATGTTCGCTTTCCACCGCGAGCATCGGGCCGACGCAACGGTCGGCGTGCGGGTACGAGCTCCAGGTACCCTATGGCGTCGTGGAATGCTCGGGAGAGTAGCGTCGCCGCGCTTAAGGAGAAGCCGGTGCAGCAGTTCCTGGTCAATGCGGGGGTCTATCTCCTCGAGCCCTCCGTGCTGGAATACATCCCCGCACGGGAGCGCTTCGACATGACCGATCTGGTCCAGCGGTTGCTCGAGGAGCAGCGCACGGTGGTGAGCTTTCCGATCGTCGAGTACTGGATCGACATCGGCCAGCAGGCCGACTATGAGCAGGCGCAACGGGACGCGGCGGGGGCGGGAGCCTAGTATGCGCACACCAGTCGTGGCGCTGTGGTGATCGTCCCATGACTCGCCTCGCGGGAGCCGGAAGGATCTGGAAACCGGACCCCGGTCGCGCTACGCCTGAGCCGGTCTTGGAGCGTGGCATCACCGATGTGCCGGAACAGAGTCCGGCCATCTCGGCATGGCGGGAGCAAGGGCCCCAGCGATGGGTTGCAGTGATCGGACTGGGGGTCCTGCTGGGCTGGGCGATTACGTACTTCTCCTGGCCGCTCTCGCGCGATCAGAACCTGTTTCTTTGGGTGGCCGATACCATCGTGCGCGGCGGACTTCCGTATCACAATGCTTTCGAGATCAAGGGCCCGCTCGCCTACTACATCGTAGCCGCTTACCGCAGTCTCCTGGGGGGCACCGAGTGGGGCTATCGCCTTTTGGATCTGTGCTTCCAGAGCGGCGTCCTGCTCTCCTTAGCGAGTATCTACCGCGGACGAGCCGGCTCCGCAGGCCGGCTCACCGGTGGTCTGGCGTTCGCTTTATGGTACGCGTCACAGGACATAAATGTCACAGGGCAGCCGGATGGCTGGGCCTGCGCGTTGTGCATGGGCGCTTTGGCCGTGCTTCTTGCCCCAGGACGTAGAATGGCGGCCCGCCGGGCGGCTCTAAGCGGGGCAATGGTGGGTCTCGCGACCATGATCAAGCCCACCTACGCGGCGTTTTTAGTCATGCCCGTGATGTGGGTAGTGTGGACCGAAGACCTAGGGCCTAAACACCTAGGTTCGCTTGGCCTCGCGATTCTGGCATCCTGGATCACGCCCATCGCAATCGCGGTGGCCTGGTTTGCCTGGCACGGAGCGTTGCGTGCGGCGATCGACGTGCACCTCCTGTACACGGCAAGCGTATACGCCGGCGAACCATTGCTCGCATTTGCAAGCGCACTGATCGATTGGGCAGATGCGCGGCACCTGCCGCAGTTCATGCTTGGAGCACCATTTGCGGTGATGGGACTGATCGAGCTCGGACGGCGGGATCGGCGCGCCGCTGTCACCGTGGCGAGCGGAGGCGCGGCCGCGGTTATGGGCCTGGTGGCGCAGGGCACCTACTGGAGCTACCTGTGGCTGCCGTTCTTGCCATTCCTCGCTTTGTTGGCCGGTTTCGGGGTGGACGCGATCGACCGTCTGGCCAATGCTCGGACCGGTTGGACCGGTCTTCTACCGGGCGCGTTCAGTAGCCGCAGCCTACTACTTGCATCGCAGATCTTGCTGCTTGGATCCGCGGCGGTGACACCGATCCTGGAAGTGGGCCGGGGCGCGCGCTACCTCAGCGGTCGCCAGTCGCGGGCGGGCTATTACGCCCACTTCCAGTACGAAGAACAGGCCGAGCCGGAGACTGCGGCAGTCGCCTCCTATCTGCGCAGCCACACGAAATCCTGGGAGCCGATTCAGGTGTGGGGTATGGCCGCGGCCATTTATGTCCAAAGTCAACGATGGCCGCCTACCCGCTTTGGGACGAGTCAAGGCCTAGTAGCCGGCGGGGACAACGCCTGGCGTCGCCGCTATCGCACCGAGTTTCTCACAGCATTCAAGAGAGCGCTGCCGGCATATGTCGTCGAAAGCAATGCCGCCAAGTGCGCGCTAGCACCGGGTGAAACCAAGTATTGCCTTCGCTCATTCCCCGAACTACAAGCAGTCGTGGCTGCCCGTTACGAGCTAGATCGCGACGTGGGAGAATTCACCCTTTATCGCCGCCGATAACTCGAATGACCGATCTCATTCAATGGTTGCTCGATCAGAGGTATCTGGTGGTCAGCTTCCCGATCGCGGAGTACTGGCTCGACATCGGTCAGCCGGCCGATTATGAGCAGGCCCAGCGGGACGCGGCCTGCGTGGGAGCGTAGCGTGCGCGTTCTCGTCACCGGAGGCGCCGGCTACGTCGGCTCGACGCTCGTGCCTCTCCTGCTCAACGAGGGACACGAGGTCCGGGTTCTGGACTCCCTCTGCCACGGATCCTATTCGCTGTTCGGCGTGTGGGCCCACCCGGCGTTTCGCTTTCATCGGGGGGACGTCCGCGACCCCACGGTCGTCCGGCGCGCGCTCGAGGGCGCCGAAGCCGTGGTTCACCTGGCTGCGATCGTAGGAGACCCGGCCTGCGCTCGAGACCCGGACCTGGCCCGTGCGGTCAACCGGGACGCCTCGCTGGCGCTGCTCGCCGAGAGCGCACGAGGCGGGGTGCGACGCTTCGTGTTTGCATCGACCTGCAGCAATTACGGGCGGATGAAGGATCCCGAGCGGTTGATCGACGAGACCTCGGAGCTGGCGCCGGTCTCGCTGTACGCGGAAACGAAGGTCGAGGTGGAAGGAGAGTTACTGGGTCCTCGCTGGCAGGGCCGGATGTGTGTGACTCCGCTGCGCTTCGCCACCGTGTTCGGGGTCTCCCCCCGTATGCGGTTCGACCTGACGGTGAACGAGTTCACGGCCGAGATGCTACTGAAACAACGCCTGGTTGTCTACGGTGAGCAATTCTGGCGGCCGTATATCCACGTGCGCGACGCTGCCCGTGCGATCGTCGCGGTCTTGGGTTCCCCCGAGGCGGCGGTGGGGGCCGAGGTGTTCAACGTCGGATCCACCGATCAGAACTATCAGAAGCAGCAACTGGTCGACCTGATCCGTCCGCACGCTCCCGCCGCAGTGGTGGAGTACGTGCATCGTACCGAGGATCCACGCGACTATCGCGTCTCCTTTGCCCGCATCCGGGAGCGTCTCGGCTTCGAGATTACCCGGACGGTCCCGGAGGGCATCGCCGAGGTCGCACAGCTGGTGACGGATGGAGCAGTGGCCGATCTCGCCGACGCGAGGTTCCACAATTGACCACCCCGGCATTCATCCCGCTCTGTGAGCCCGCCCTGCTCGGCAACGAGTGGACCTACGTGCGCGAATGCCTTGACACCGGCTGGGTGTCTTCCGTGGGCGCATTCGTCGATCGGTTCGAGCGAGCCCTGGCAGATGCGGTGGGGAGCAGCTTCGGGGTTGCCACCGTCAACGGGACCGCGGCCCTCCATACAGCGTTGCTCGTCGCGGGGGTCGAGCCGGACGATGAAGTGCTGGTCTCGGCCCTCACCTTCATCGCGCCAGCGAATGCGATTCGCTATGCCGGCGCATGGCCGATTTTCGTCGATGCCGAGCCGGGGAGCTGGCAGATGGATCCGGCGAGAGTGGCCACGTTCTTGTCGCGGGACTGCATCTGGCGCGACGGTGCTCTCTGGAATCGACTCACCCGACGGCGGGTACGGGCGGTGTTACCGGTGCATATCCTGGGGCACCCGGTAGATCTGGATCCGATTCTGGAAGTGGCGCGACGCTACGATCTTCCAGTGGTCGAAGACGCGACCGAAAGCCTGGGGGCCACCTATCGGGGCCGGGCGGTCGGCCGGCTCGGCGATATCGCCTGCTTCAGCTTCAACGGCAACAAGCTCATCACGACCGGCGGCGGCGGAATGATCGTGACCGATCGGGCGGACTGGGCGGCTCGAGCTAAGTATCTCACCACCCAAGCCAAAGACGACCCGGTGGAGTACGTCCACCATGCGGTGGGTTACAACTACCGTCTCACCAACCTCCAGGCCGCGCTGGGCGTGGCGCAGATGGAGCGACTCGATCAGTGCATCGCGGCGAAGCGCCGAATCGCTGCCCGCTACGCCGAGGCGCTCGACGAGCTCCCGGGGTTCACTCCCATGCCCGAGGCAACTTGGGCGCACAGCGTGTATTGGCTCTACACCATATTGATCGACCGGGCCAGTGGGGGTCCGGGGTCCCGCGAGCTGCTCGCAAGGCTTGCGGAGCGAAAGGTACAGACTCGGCCTTTGTGGCAGCCGCTCCATCGGTCGCCGGCGCACGCCGGCTCGGCGGTATTGGGTGGTGAAGTCGCCGACCAACTGCATCGTGATGCCCTCAGCTTGCCTTGCTCCGTGGGACTCTCAGCGGAGCAACAGGAACGGGTGATCGACCAGCTGACCCAACTTGCGAGCGCGGTTGGGCCCAGGATTCATCCCGTCGCTGGGTTAGCGCAGAAATCACCATGAGCGACGACGCGCTCCCGAGCCGTGTGAGAGGCCGATGCCGGCAGGGAACTTCGCCGATTCCTGGAAAACCGGGATCGGGAGGCTCTCCACCGGGGTCCGCAGAGCGAGGGGGGCAGTCAACCGGACACGAGCGGGGGCCAGTCACTTCGGACCGGCTGATGGCAGAGCCGACTGTCTCTCAGGGGTCGCTATAGCAGAACGGCCTACGCAGTCGATCGCGGGCGAATCCTCGAACGATCGTACGGGAACCCCTCCTCAGCCGGAGAATGGGCTGCTCCAGCCCATGCCAGCTCAGCGCTGGAGATTCCAGGCACGCGTCGAGGCCGAGGATACGGTCGGAGAGGTTGGCCTCGAGTCCGAGTTCCCGGCGATCAGGCGAGAGCAAACTCCGCGGCCTCCGACAACGGCTGGGCCAGACGAGCTGGGGTCACGATGAAGCGCCGGTGCACGGTGGTACCAAGCGATGCGGGGGTCACAAAAGTCCAAGTCGCAAGCACGCGAGGACTCGTCGTGGAGATACCGCCCCGATGCAGCCCGTTGGTGTCGCAGATCACGACCGTGCCCTCATCACCGACGCAGGAAACCCACTTCGACGGCGGAATGAGCTTGGCGAGTTCCGTCTCACTGGGATAGCGCTCGTGGTGGCTCGCCTTTGGGGACCACCGCCATAGGTGCTGGTAGGGTCCACCCGAGGCGCTCCCCGGGATGTACTCCATCGGCCCGGCACCTGCGTCGACTTTCGCCAAGTAGAGGTAGACCTTGACCACTTTCCGATCTTCGGGATCACGATGCCAGCTCTGAGAGCCAACTCGTCGGCCAATGTCCACAGGAATCGTGTGCCAGGCGTCGGTGTAGGTCAGCTTGCTCCACAGGCCGAGGTAGCCGTTCACGACATCCAGGATGGCGGGGCTAAGACCCACGCGCAGCAGCGGGTCGTCCAGGGCCAGGGTAGGGCCCTCGGGGTGGAACTTCACCATGTAGTCGTCGCCCGCCAGCGGACGGCTCTGCGCATCGCGGGAGAAATTGCGGATCCGCTCTTGCACCCGGTCACTGGCCGCGAAACCCCGAACCAGGTCACTAAGGTCCGCCCAGTCCTTGGGAGCGACCCCGAGTGCATCCTGTTGCACGAAGGTCAGCCCCTGGCGGGACAAGGTTTCGACCGCTGTCTGCTGGGTCGAGCTCAAATGCGGGAGATGAGTGGCCAGCAAGCGACTGCTCGCCGGGTTTCGCAGATAGTTCCAGTTCAGCGCGTGGCGGAACTTTTGATACGAGCGCTGAACATTGCCGCGGATCACACCGCGAGCGCGCCCGGCAAGCTTGCGCAAGCCAGGCAGAGCAGAGGACACCGTTGCCATCGTGACTCCCGCCGGAACAGTTGTGAGCAGTTTGCAAGAAATTTGACGTTACGACTCAAAAGCGAACCACACAAGCCCCATCCGCCGCGCCGGTGGGAGACGAGCCACCCATGAAGGCCTCGGGGGGGCAGCTCGACCAGTCGGAACTGGTCCGCGGTCTGCGTGACGCGGGGCTGGGCCTCGGCGACACCGTCTTTGTGCATCTGAACTTAGAGGCTCTGACTCCGGAGCCGGGGTCGCCCGGGGTGGAGCGGAGCGCGGAGGCGTTCTTCGCGGCTTTGCGGCAGGTGATCGGAGCCGAAGGCACCGTCCTGGTTCCGACCTACACCTTCTCCTTCTGCCGTCAGGAATGCTTCGATGTCCAGGAGACGCCCACCGCGGGTGGTCCCTGGAGCCCGAATGCGAGTGTCCTGGAAGCCTTCCGCCGTCGTCCCGGCGTCGTCCGATCAGCCGATCCGATCCATTCAGTAGCGGGGGAGGGGCCGCTGGCCGCAAGGCTGCTCAGCGATGTGGCGCCGACCTGTTTCGGCATCGGCAGCGTGTTCCATCGATTGCGCGAGAGTGACGCGAAGATCTGCCTGGTGGGACTCGGCCTTGAGGAAGCAACTCTGCGGCATCACTCGGAGGAGGTCGCTGGCGCTCCGTTTCGCTACCGGAAGCTGTTCACTGGAATCATTCGGGAAGGTGGCACCGAACGAAAGTGCGGATGGATCTACAACGTCCGCATCCTGGCCGAGAACGGGTTCCCAGAAGGACGCCGGCTCGAGCAACGGGCTCGCACCGAGGGACTCTGTCGCTCCGCGTGGGTCGGCCGGGGCGAGGTGCTGGTCATCGGGGCGCGAGGGCTGCACCAACTTACCTTGGCTGCGCTCGCCGATGATCCGTGGTTCACCGCCCGGGGACCGGCGGGTGATCCGGCGGCGCTCGAGGCGGAGCGGGTAGGCGCGTGCCGCCCGCAGATCGCCCTTCCACCTGCGGCCTCAATGCGCGCCATGATCGAGGGGCTCTGGCGCCTGCCCCGGGACATCGTCTCGGACGGCTACGAT
Organism: uncultured Gemmatimonadales bacterium; assembly: GCA_963812755.1. Taxonomy (GTDB): domain Bacteria; phylum Gemmatimonadota; class Gemmatimonadetes; order Gemmatimonadales; family GWC2-71-9; genus CAVVWJ01. Next base: position 22,464 of record CAWEWK010000023.1, read on the forward strand.
GCGGCCCTGGACGCACTCGCTACCCAATTGCCGATGACGATTCACCGGTATCCGACCGGACTCGAATGCTGGACCTGGTTGGTCCCCGAGAAATGGACCTGCCACGAGGCCTATCTGGAGACCTTGGATGGACGGCGGCTGTTTTCCTATGCCGATCACCCCTTGCACGTGGTCTCGTACTCCCTGCCGTTCGATGGAGAGGTGTCCCGCGAGGCTCTGCTCCGCCACGTCCACGTGCATCCGACACTCCCGGAGGCCATCCCATTCGTCTTCAAGTACTACGAGCGGGACTGGGGACTGTGTTGCAGCCAGCGCACTCGCGACCAGCTGACCGACGATCGTTATCGGGTGGTGATCCGCACCAGCGCTCGTTATGGCCACCTCGCCGTGGGCGAAGCGGTTGCCCCGGGGCGCGATGAACACTCCGTAGTCCTCTGTGCACACCTCTGCCACCCGGCGATGGTCAACGATGACCTCTCGGGCGTGGTCGTGGGGATCGAGGTGATGCGGCGCCTCCTGCGATGCCGTGACCTTCGCTACACCTATCGTTTGTTGATCCTGCCGGAAACGATCGGATCCATCGCCTTCCTGAGCCAGAACGACGGACTCATACCCCGACTCCGCGGGGGGCTCTTCCTGGAGATGCTCGGGTTGCCCAACCCGCCCGCCCTGCAGCTCTCGTTCGCCGGTGATACCGAGATGGATCACTGCTTCGGCATGGCCATGCGAGACCGTGAGCCGTCAGGCTGGACCGGCGTGTTCCGCGAGATCATCGGGAATGACGAGCGCCAATTCAACGCACCTGGGGTTCGGGTGCCGATGCTGTCCCTGTCCCGAGTGCTTCGGCCGGGCCATCCAGCCTGGCCCTATCCCGAGTATCACTCGAGCGCGGACACACCCGCAGCGGTGTCCTGGCCCCATCTCGACGCATCCGCCGATCTGGTGATGGCGATGATCGAGACACTGGAGCAGAACGCGCCGCCGCGAAACCGGTTCAAGGGCGAGGTCTTCTGCTCGCGCTACGGGCTGCACGTCGACCCCTACAGCAACCCGGAGGGCCATCGAGCGCTCTTCGACATCATGTATCTCATCGACGGCACGCGATCCATTGCCGACATCGCCGCCGCGTGTGGAGTGCCCTTCGCGGCGGTTGACGGTGTGGTGCGGGAGTTGGAGCGTCATGGGTTGGTGGCCCGATGAGGATCCTGATCGAGCCCGGTAGCTATCGCTGCCAGAACATGGGCGACATGGCGATGCTGCAAGTCGCGGTGGCGCGTCTCACCGCCATGCATCCGAATGCCGACTTGCGGGTTCTCACCAACGATTCGGCAGCACTGGCGGCCTACTGTCCGGCTGCACGGCCGGTCCCGGCGGTTGGGCGGGCCCAGTTGCTCGATGACGGGCTCCACCACCGGACCTGGCTCAGGGCTAGGGGCATGGTGGCCTCGGTGAGAGCACTGGTTCACGGGGGCGACTCAGGCGCCGTCTGGAGCTTCCTCGATGCGCTGGAGAGCTCGGACCTCATACTCATCGCCGGGCAGGGAAGCATGGGCGATGCCACCTCCGCCCACGCCCGCATCGTGCTGGCCACGCTGGGTCTGGCGCAGCAGCTGGGGCGACCCTCGGCCATGGTGGGGCAGGGAATCGGGCCACTGCGGGACCCCGCCCTGGCCGCCGATGCTGCCGCGGTGCTTCCGGCCGTCGGATTGATCGCGCTGCGCGAGGGCCGAACCGGACCGGCGCTGCTCTCCGGTCTGGGAGTCCCGCGGGAGCGTATCCGCCTCACCGGCGACGATGCCATTGAGCTCGCGTACGGCCTCGCGCCACCCGGTCTCGGTCAGGCGATCGGCCTCAACCTTCGAGTCGCAGGGAACGCCGGAGTCGATGGCGACGTGGTCGAACCGCTCCGGCGCACGGTCAGAGAGCTTTCCCGCGAGCTGGGAGCGGAACTGCTCCCGGTACCGATCGCACGGGGCCAAGCCCGTGATGCCGAGGTGCTGCGCTCGCTGCTTTCCACGGTGGGAGCCCAGAGCGATGGTGGGGTTGATCTGGACTCACCGGCCAAGGTCATCACTCAGGTCGGGCGGTGCCGCATCGTGGTGACCGGTGCCTACCATGCCGCCGTCTTTGCCCTCGCCCAGGGAATCCCGGTGGTCTTCCTGGCGGAGTCGGAGTACTACCGGACCAAGTACGAGGGTCTCGCGGACCAATTTGGCCAGGGCTGCGAGCTCGTGCTCCTGCGGGGAGCGGAGCTGCCGGCGCGCCTGCGGGCGGCGGCGTTGACCACGTGGGAGCGGGCTGAGACCTACCGGCCAACTCTTCGGCGAGCCGCCGAGGAGCAAGTGAGTCGAGGCCGAGAGACGTATCGCGAAGTCCTCGGGCTTGGAGAACCCAGTCGACTCAGACCTGCCGGAGCCGCCCAGTGAGCCTTCCCCGCATCGCCATCGTGGTGGATCATCCGTCGCGCGACTTGCCGGGCTTGGTTCTCACTGCCGTCGAGCTCTGTCGGCGCGGTGCGGTCTGCCATTTCGTGCCGGCCAATCTGCTGTGGCGGGAAATCTGGGCGCTGGCCCCCGACTTTGTTTTGTTGAACTACTTCCGACGAAGCAATGAGTCTCTTGGTCAGGGGCTCGTGACCGCCGGCATTCCCTTTGGGGTGCTCGACACCGAAGGCGGCGTCTGGCCGGAGCCGGCGAACTACGCCGAGTTGCTCTGGCAGGACCGCGACCTGCTTCATCGAGCCGACTGCGTGTGCCTCTGGGGCACCCGGATGGCCGAATATCTCCAGGGAGAGGGGATCGTCACTGAAGAGCAGACCGTGGTCACCGGATGCCCGCGGTTCGACTTCTATGCTCCAGCGTGGCAGACGGTGCTTGTCGCCGGTGGTTCGTCACAGACGCAGCGGCCTCGAGTGTTGGTGAACACCAATTTCTCCACCCGCAACCCGCGGTTCACCACGGTCGAGAAGAAGATCGAGACCTCGCGCCGAAATTTCGGCTGGTCGGACGAGCGCATCTTCGAGCTGCTGCGGATGGAAGAGCAAGCGATCGACGCCATCATCGAGATGTGTGCCGACCTGGCCCGGCGCTTCCCCCAGCTGGATCTTGTGCTCCGGCCTCACCCCTTCGAGGCGGCGGACTGGTACGCCCGAGAGCTGGCTGTCCACCCGAACGTGATTATCGATGGCGAGGGTCCGGTACAACCTGCGATCTACCAGGCTGCCCTAGTCATCCAGCGAAGCTGCACTACCGCCATCGAAGCAGGATTGGCCGGCACCCCGACTCTGTCACCCCAATGGGTGCCGGCTCCGCTGCTGATGCCAGCGGCGGAAGCCGTGAGCGTCGCGTGCCATTCGCGCGATGCACTTGCCCAGACAGTGGACGCGATCTTGCATCGGCGCTATCAGCCGTCTCTCGAAATCCAGGCCGCAATCGACCAGGTCACCCGGGAATGGTTCTGCGCCGCGGATGGTCGCGCGCACCTCAGGGTGGCCGACGCGGTCATGCGGGCGGCGGCCCAGGATAGGAAAAAGGATCTGCAGGTCTGCGATCGCCTTCTCTATCGCCACGACCTCCTGGGGCGTCCATTGGAGGGGATTCCGGCTGCCGGCGGGAGGTTGCGCCAGACGCTGGGCCTTCCGCCCGAGTGGTCCTTCAAGGCTCGGCAGGCGGTACCGCCGGTGGAATGGACTCATACGTCGAAGTGCTTCGGGGCGGGTGAAGTCCAGGCCTTGGCCGATCGGATAGTGGCTGCGATGGGAAAGCCGGCCGGCGGAGTGTCGCCGATTCGTGCCCAGCAGGCCGCGGCTCGAGGCGAATTCCGCCACGGCTTTGCAGGTTATTCGGTGACGCTCTGGAGCGATGGAGATCATCGATGAATCTCGCGCTCCTGCTGCCCGACGGCGTGGGGATCCGGAACTTCCTCTTCGGGACATTCCTTCGGGACGCCGCGAGCAGTGGGGTCGTCTCCCTGCTCCACGTCATTCCCGATGACCTGCTCCCGGTGTTCATGGCCAACTGTCGTCCCGATGTGCAGTGGCATCGGTTGGTCCCAGGCCAGGAGAGCCGAGTCGAGGCGACTCTCAGAAGCTCCCTGAGCTACGCCCACATGTACCGGGTACGTACCAGAGCCATGCGGCGTCGGCTGGCGCGTCCGATTGCGGCTCCGACGCTGGGACGATGGGCATTGACCCACGCGGCACGGCTGGTCGGTCGGGCAGCGGCATCACCGGATGGCGTCGCGCTGCTGGAGCGCTGGCATATGCGCCTGGTGGCGCGCCACCCGGCTGTCGAACACTACCAGCGGCTCTTTCGGGAGAGCCGGACGCAGGTTGTTTTCTCTTCCAGCCAGCGTCCTCCCGAGATCTCGGCACCGGTGGCTGCCGCCCGGGCCCTCGGCATTCCCACAGCGGCGTTCATTTTCAGCTGGGACAACCTCTGCTCCAAGGGCCGCATGGCCGCTCCGTTCGACCACTACCTGGTCTGGAGTGAGCATATGGCGGCTGAGCTGCTCCAACACTACCCGGAGGTCCCTGACGACCGCGTTCATGTGGTGGGCACACCCCAGTTCGACTTCTATGCTGATTCGACGCTGCTCTGGTCCAGGAATGAGTTCTGCTCCAGAATCGACGTCGACCCCTCCAGGACGCTGATCTGTTATTCGGGAGGCGACCGGGGAACCTGCCCGGAAGATCCGGCCCACTTGCGACTGTTGCTGGAGATGATCCGCACCGGTCGGATCCTTGGCGAGCCACAGGTGGTCCTGCGGCCCTCCCCGGTGGATGACGGAAGTCGGTATGACGCAGTGCGCCGAGACTTTCCTGAGCTCCGGTATGCACCGCCCGCCTGGTTCCACCCGCCGGAATCGGACTGGTCTCGGGTCATCCCGCTGGCCGAGGACGTGCCATTCCTGGCCAACCTGACGTACCACTGCGATATCAATGTGAACACCGCGTCCACCATGACGCTGGACTTTGCCGCGCGGGACAAACCGGTCGTCAACATCGCCTTCGACGTGGCAACACCGCCGCCGCTGGGTACGCCGCTTCATCAGGTGTACTACCAGTATGAGCACTATCGGCCGGTGAGCGACCTGGGTGCGGCGAGGATCGCACGATCAGCCGGCGATCTCGCCGACCACCTGAACGCATACCTCGGCGATCCCAGTCTTGATCGAGAGGGCCGCCGCCGGTTGCTGGAGCTGGAGGTCGAGCTCCCCCTCGGAGCGGCGACCTGTCGAGTGCTCGAAGTGCTGCAGCGGGTGGGCGCGGCATCTGCCGGGGCACCGGCGACAGAGGTGCTGGCATGATTCGCGTCGGCTTTGTCTGCGGAGATTATCCGCCCGGTCCTCACGGCGGGATCGGTACGACGACGCAACTGCTGGCGCGAGCGCTGGTGCGTCGGGGTGGAGCTGCCCGCGTCATCGGGGTGTATTCTCCCGACTATCCCGCCGAGGACCTGGCTGACGATTGCGGAGTTCGGGTCACTCGCCTCCGGGAGCGGCAGCAGCCGCTCGGGTGGGTGGTCGCGCGGGCCCGGCTGGCCCGCACCGTGGCTGGTTGGGCGCGGCGCGGCGAGGTGGATGTCATCGAGGTACCCGATTGGCAAGGCTGGGCAGCCGGTTGGCCGCGGCTTCCCGTGCCGGTGGTCGCCCGACTGAATGGGTCCGCCTCGTACTTTGCGGCGGAGCGCGGCGAATCGGCCGACCGGATGACCCGTTGGCTCGAATCCCAGTCGCTCCGGCGGGCCGATTTCGTTTGTTCCGCCAGCCGCTACACCGCTGACCGTACCTGGCAGCTTTTCGCCCTTCCGGCACCGGAGCCGACCGTCCTCTACAACCCGGTCGAGCCGGGCACCCGACCGACCGGTGTCCGGCGAGGGTATCGGGTGATCTTCTCGGGAACATTGACCCAGAAGAAGGGCGTGGTCTCCCTGATCAAGGCGTGGCCCGAGGTAGTCGCGCGGGTTCCCACGGCCGAGCTGCACCTCTTCGGCAAGGATGGAGGGGCCCCGGAAGGGTTATCGATGGAGTCGCACCTGCGTGCGCTTCTACCCGAGCGGAGCCTGCCCACTGTCCGCTTCCACGGTCACGTCGATCGTGGCGACCTGCTCGTGGCGTTGTCCACTGCCCGCGCCGCGGTGTTTCCATCGTATGCCGAGGCGTTCGCACTCGCCCCGCTCGAAGCAATGGCCTGCGGTTGCCCCACCATCTATAGCAAACGAGGGAGCGGCCCTGAGCTCATTCGCGACGGGGCGGATGGCCTCCTGATCGACCCCGACCGACCGGAGGAGATCGCCGGAGCCATCGTCCGTGTGCTATGCGACGAGCAGCTGGCCCAGACGTTGGCGGTCGCAGGTCGCCGGCGGGTTGCGGAGACATTCTCCCTCGAGGAGTTGGCAGAGCGAAACGAGGACTTCTACTCCCAGTGCGTCGGCGCTTTTGGCCGACCCCGAGCCAGGTAACGCATGAAGGAACTGTTGGGTCGCGCGATAGCTGATCCCGAGACGCCTCCGGGTGCAGTCTCCTGGTCCATCCCAGGGCAAGCGCCCGCAGAGACTACCAGGGTGGTGTTGGAGGACTGCTCCGTCGTGGTCTGCACCCGCAATCGGCCGGCCGCCGTTCGAGCGTTTCTGGAGTCGTTAGGCTCTCAGAGCTCCGTCCCGAAGCAGCTCCTGGTCATAGACGCGAGTGAGGGTGAGGCCACCGAGCGCATTGTCCGCGTGGCGACGTGTGAAGGATTGCTCGCCGGCTCAACGCGCTATTTCCGGGGCACCGTCCAGCATCGCGGTCTCACGCGGCAGCGCAACCTGGCGCTGCGGCTCGTCATCACGCCGCTGGTGGGCTTCTTCGACGACGACGTGATCCTGGACCCCGAGTGCCTGGGCCGGATGGTGAATGCCCATCGGGAGGGAGGGCTCAGCGTAGTCGGGGTGGGGGCCTACATCGACAATGAACGGATCATGCCATCGCTCCTTTGGCGAGTTCGACGGGTCACCGGGATCGTCTCTACCCTGAAGCCGGGACGGTATTGTCGCTCTGGGCTCTCGACGCCATGGGGCTTCCTTGCGCCGACCGATTCCGTAGTCCCGGGCGATTGGCTGCCGGGCTGCGCGATGATGTGGCGATCGGATCTGGCCCGAGAGGTCGGATTCCCGGAGAGGTTTACCGGATATGGCAGCGGGGAGGATCTCGATTTCAGCCTCCGCATGGCGCAAAAGGGACGTCTGCTTGTGGCCGGAACCGCTCACGCGGTCCACCTGAAGGATCCAGGCGGGCGGCCGGACGGCTACGAGACCGGACATTTGGGCTCCTGCAACCACTATCACACGCACCGGTTCGCCATGCCGGACCGTCGCTCGGTGGACGCGGCATGGTTCGTGTACGCAACGGTGATGGATGCAGCGATCCGGGCCATCGGGTTGCTCCGGCCCGCCCAGAGCCGCTGGACCTGGGACTTTCTCCGCGGGCGGTTCCGCTTCCTCTTCGAGCTGCTGCGCGAGAGGCTGCCGGTGCTCCCCGACCGCAGGGAAGAGACGGCCCGCTGTGGGTGATCATGGGCGCAATGGGACTGGAGCCGCCGCACGCTGCGCGATCTTTTGGGACTATGACACGCAGTGGGGTGCCGATCGCTCCCGATTGAAGGCGGTTGGTTCCGGGGCGGGCATGCAGGAGTTCGTGCACACCGAACGTATTCTAGAGCTCCACGCCCTGTACGGTATCCCCGCTTGTTTCGCCGTAGTGGGAGCGGCTGCGCTTCCCGGAGCCCGGCCTTATCACGATCCAGCGCAGGTCAGGCGGATGCATCAGGAAGGTCATGAGGTTGCCAGTCACTCGTTCCGTCATGAGTGGCTACCCGGCTTGGGCCAAGGAGCTCTGCACCAGACGCTGCGGCAAAGCCGAGATGCGCTGGAACAGTGTCTCGGCGCGCCAGTAGTGACCTTCGTGCCGCCCTGGAACCAACCCAGGGACTACATTGGGCGGCTGGCGATCAGCCTATCCGAGCGGCGAGAGGCGGGCGACCGACGGGTAGATCTTCCCCGCCTGTGTGTGACGCTGCGCGAGGTCGGATACCGGCTCTGCCGTGTGGCCTATCAGCCGCTGCCGCTGCAGTTGACGCGGCGGCTCACCGGCGATGAAGCCCTGGCGCCAAGGCAGCCGGTCCGGATTCGCGGGGTGCAGTGCTTGCGACTCAACAGCGGGTGCGGATTCGGTGACTCCGCACGCCGGATGCTCGATCGGTGCGTACGCCGCGGTGGCCTGGCGGTGGTCTATGCCCACCCGCACTCGTTGGACGGAGACGACTCGCAGAACGAAGAGCACCTCGTGCCCTTTCTTGGGCATCTCGCAAAGTTGAGGGACCAGGGACAGGTAAGGGTCACTCTACCGCGCGATCTGCTCGAGGAGCGGTGACATGGCCCGGCTCTGTGTCGTTTCTTTTAAGGAATGCTGGCACGATCACCAGGGGCGCTGGTACTCTTCCGGCGGGTTTCCGATTCAGATGGCCGCCATCGCGTCGCTCTTCGACGAAGCCACGCTGGTGATCGTGGAAGTGGAGCCGCGGGCCGGGGGGCTGGCGCTACCGGCGAATGCGAAGGTGGTGCCGCTCGCCTCGCCCACGGGCCTGGACCTCCGACGGAAGCTCTCGGTCGGCGCCAGACTGCCGTACTATCTGGGAAGGATTAGCCGCGAGGTGCGCGCGGCGGACGTCGTGCATACACCGCTGCCAGGTGATCTTCCGCTGCTGGGCTTCCTCACGGCCATGACCTTTCGAAAGCCGCTGCTGGCACGGTACGGTGGCTCTTGGATCCCTACCAACGAGACCACCTTGATGAACCGGGTCACCCGTCAGTGCATGCGGTTGGCGGCCGGCGGTAGAAACGTGATGCTGGCGACCGGTCTTGGGACTGAGCCCCCGGCCCCCCCGGATGGCATGGATCTTTGCGAGCGCGATCAGCGAACAGGAAATCGCCGCGATCCAGCCCGACCTCGACCGACTTCCGGCAACACCGCTGCGATTGGTGTATGCCGGTCGACTCTCATCGGAGAAGGGGGTGCAGAACCTGATCGAGGCCATGGCGCGGCTGCCAGCGGGCGAGGACGATTCGGCACCACGGCCTTGCCTCAGCCTCGTTGGAGACGGACCCCAATGGAGCTCCTTGGTCCGCCAGGTGGAGACCAGCGGTCTCTCCGGGGTGATTCGATTCACCGGCCAGCTCGGCCGCCAGGAGCTCTTTGCCGAGCTTGGTCGAAGCGACGTCTGCGTGCTTCCGTCGCTCAGCGAGAGCTTCTGCAAAGCGCGGCTCGATGCCATGCTCAGCGGCCTGCCGGTCATCACTACGGACGTCGGCTTCGGCCGGGAGATCGTGGGTGCCGACGGTGAGCGTGGCTGGGTCGTGCCGCCCGGTAATCCGGAGGCCCTGGCCTCGGCGCTGAGACGCGTGGCCGGGGGCGGACTCGACTGGCAGGCCCTGCGCCGGCGCTGTCGTGCCTTCGCGGAAACGTTCACCGTTGATGCTTGGACCAGGGCCATCGGGCAGGCCTGCGCGCAACAATGGAAGGTGCCGCTGGTGGGCGGGAAACTCCGGTTATGAGAGAGCTCGCGGTCCCCGGGGGAGTGGCTTCGCTTCCGCCTCGGAGCACGGCAGCAACCACGCCCATTGACGGCTGGGGACGTGCCCTGGTGGCGTTCATCGTGGTGGCTTGGGTCGCGGCCATGTACTTGGGCTTCACCACCGGTCTCGCCCTCATTACCCTCGCGGGGTACGCTGCCGCGCTCATTGGCCTGGCTCGGCCGGCGGTGGGGATCCTGGGCATAGGCATACTGTGCACCCTGGACACCCCATCACGGATCTTTCTGCTGACCGGGGGCCTCTTTCGCTTCAACACGTTCAACTACATCCTGCTGTTCGTGTCGCTGCTCGCTTTTCCCGTCGTCCTGCGGTTTCGCGACGTTCATACCCGCCTGTTGCTGGCCCTAATCGCCCTGCTGGCCGCAGAAATCCTCCTGAAGTCCGGAACTCGTCTTCGGTATCCAGCACGTGCTAAACGCCGTGAGCACCATCGGCCTGCTGGTGTACCTGGAGCTTGGTGGCAAGCGGAAGGAAGCCTGGGTCTGGTTCGGCATCACTTCCGGAGTAACAGCTGCGCTGGGCGGATTGGTCTACTACCTGCAGAAGGCGACGCTCCCCTACGCCAACGCAAACGCGATGGCGTATTTCCCACTGGGCGCCATGATCGCCATCTGCGTGGCCTTCCGCTTCGCCGACTCGCATCGGTACAGACAGCTCCTGCTGGCGATCTTAGCCGGGTGCAATGTGATCTGGGTGTTCCTGTCGGGGAGCCGCGGCGGGCTGCTGGTAGGAGTGCTCTGCGTGCTCTTCCTGATTCACAGCACGCCGGGGTTTGGCCGGCGGGTCCTGGTCATGGCCACCTTGGCGCTCCTGGCGCTAGGCATAACCGCGCAGTTCACCAGCATGCAGGAGTTCGCGGTGCACCGGTGGGAGGCCCTCATCGATCCCGCTCGATCGCTCTCCTCGCGGACCAGTGGCCGTTCCGATCTGATGCTGGGAGGCTGGTACATGTTCCAGGAGCATCCGTTTGGCGTTGGCACCGGAGGGTTCGCCGCGGCTTGGGCCGATCTGGGGCGGCGCGAGGGTCTTTCCGGGTTCCAGTCGGGACACGAGTTCCAAGCTCACGCCGGTTGGATCAAGATCCTGGCGGAGAATGGGGTGCCAGGCATCCTGCTCCTGGGAGCCTTCACCCTTTCGTTCGCTATTGCTGGCTTGCACCACCGAGACCGACGCTCGCGGCTGCTAGGTTACTTCACCACCCTGGTCCTTGCGACGGCGTGGGTCTCCACTGAGTTCCAGGTGAAGGGCCTCTGGCTGCTGGCCGCAAGCGCGACCACCCTGTTGCGCCCCGTTCGGATGCGTGCCCCGGTCGGGGTTCGGGTAGAACCCGTTTCCTCGCGCAATCCCTTGGGGGCTGGTCCGTGAGCCCACTGCCGCCAGCCGTCCCAGAATGCCGGCTCCGGGTCGCCTTTCTGGCAGGAGGCCTGTGGAAGGGCGGAGCAGAAAAGCAACTGGTATATATGGCACGGGCTCTCGCCGAGAGCGGTGCCGACGTGCGGGTCTACTCACTGACACGAGGTGACTTCTACGAATCTCATTTGACTGGGCTCGGTATCCCCGTCGACTGGGTAGGGCAGCGCCAGCATCCCGTTCTGCGGCTCCTGAGGCTGGCACAGGTACTTCGCCGCTTCAGACCCCACGTCCTGCAAGCGACTCACTTCTTCGTGAACCTGTATCCCACTCTCCTCGCACCGCTGTGTGGGGCAGTGGCCATCGGCAGCATCAGGAATGACGTGTTCCATGAGGTGGAGGCGAACGGCGCCTGGGGCAAGTTGCTCCTGCGGCGGCCACCCGCGCTGCTGGCAAACTCCCATGCTGCACGTCGAAATGCCGAGTCCCTGGGCGCAGACCCGGCGCGGATCCGAGTCTTGCTGAATGTGATCGACATGGGCCGGCTGCCGAATGAGCAGACCAAGTCACTCACGGACGGGGACAGCATTGTACTTGGGCTGAGTCGACTGATGCCTATGAAACGGCTGGACCGGTTTCTCTCGGCCGTGGCTCTGGCGCGCCAGCGCGGCGCTCGGCTTCGAGCGCGCGTGGTCGGCGATGGCCCGGAGCGGGAGCGGCTGCTCCAAGCAGCCCAAGCGCTCGGGCTGCTGCCCGACGCCATCACCTTTGCCGGCCACCGAGACGACGTAGCCCCTGAGCTCGCCGGAGCCGATATTCTCCTTCATACGTCCGACCACGAAGGGTTTCCCAATGTCCTGCTGGAGGCGATGGCCGCGGGATTACCGGTGGTGACAACACCCGCCGGGGACGCCGGAACAGTAGTAGAGAACGGGACGACGGGTTACGTCGTCCCGTTCGATGCGATCGACATCATGGCGGAACGGCTGGCAGAGCTTGCCCGGTCCGCCGAACTGAGGGCCCGCCTCGGCGCAGCCGGCAGGGAGCGCGCGAGGAGTAATTACGGTTATCCCGAGCTGGCGGCCCGGCTACTGGATGCCTATCAGGCATTCGCCCGGCAGCAAGGCCGCAACGAAGCGATCGCTCACTTGGATAGCACCAGAAAGACGTGCAGCACGGTGCCGGTGCTCGCGGCTGGCCGGTTGGTCGGCCCGAGCGGGGCGTAAGGCGTCACTGATCGCATCGGGAGCGCGATGGGCCCGCTGTACGTGCCCTGGGCCACCGGGGAATCCCAGACCCGCTGCGCGTCTCTTACCTCATACCCCTTACCTCCCGGGAGAACCCCAGCGAGATCCACACTGGCACTGGCTGCATTGGACCAGTTCCATACGACCACGAACGCCCGACCTGGCTCGTACGGATTCTTGAGTACCGTGACTCGCTGGCCGGTCGGCTTGCCACTGGCGAAGCTGCTCGAGCCATCGAAGCCGGTAAGCAGCTTCCAGCCAAGGAAATCCTTGGTCAGGTAGCTTGCCGCCCAGACCGCGAACCCTCCTGAGCCCCAATAGTGATTGTTGTTCCAATTCCAGGGACCCGAACCCTTGTTGCGGATGAGGGCAATGGGGTCCCCGCCGTCGTTCCCGGTCCCGATTACCGTGTTGCCGGTTACCGTCATTCCGGCAAACCGATAGACCCGCAGCGACCCGGTGAGGTAGTTGTCCGCCACGACGCTGCCGCTGGGGTTTGATGCCCCTTCGTAGTAGCCGATGTCGGTTTGCGCGACGTCGCCCACTCGATACGCCTGGTTGCGGCGGAACTGGAGGTTTTCGACAGGCACACCGCCGCCCACCAGGTACTCACGTCCGCCGTAGTCGACGAAGCTCGCCGCGTTGATCGAAACATTGTCCTCGATTGTATAGTTGCGGTGCGCCGTTTCACCGGCCCAGCCGTGGAAGTTGTGGGAGTAGGAGTTGAGCACCACGTTCTGCTTGAGCAGCTTGCTGCCGGTCGCGTTCTGAAAGTAGATCCCGTGGGCGTACCGGCCCGCGGAGGCACCCGCCCGCCCGTTGTTGTAGACCAGGTTGCCGGTCGCCTCGCTGTTGGGCGCCTCAACCCACAGGCCGATCCCGTTGCCCGAGCAATCGTGGACCGTCTGGTTGATGATTCTGACACCCGGCGCCAGGACGTTCCAGCACATCATGTTCCGCCAACCCAGATTGCTCTGGGTCACCTCCATCCCCCAGTACCAGACATATCCACCCTTCGCCTCGATCGCTCCGTCGACGGTGGCCCGCTCACCCGGCCATTGGCGCACGATGACCGGCTCGGCCGCGGTTCCATGCAGCGAGGCGCTGATGTCACCGAGGGGGTACTTGCCGCCGCGAAGCCACACGGTGTCGCCGGGCTGGATCTTACCGCCGGCCCCCGAGAGTGCGTGAGCCAGAGACCAGGGACTGGACTGCGATCCTTGCCCACTACTCGAGCCGTTGGGCGCTACCTGCCAGCCCGCGCGGTTGCCGGACGGAGAAGTAGGGGGCGGCGAGGTAGTCCCGGCCGCTGCGACCGCGACGACATACATCACGGCGCTAGTGCCGGCCTTTGCGAGATTGCTGCCCAGCCGGACCCGGCCCTTGCTGTACGCCCGTTTGTAGACGTTCAGTCGTCCGCCAGTGTCATCGGTCAACAGCACGGCTCCAGTCTTCTGGAAATTGTCGGTCAACCATTGAGGCGGCGTGAGACTGGGGTCATAGCCGACGTAGATCGTGGCATCCCGGTCGATATCGAACCTGAGAAAGTCCGAGCTTCCGGGATACATGAAGCGATCGCTTCGTGCCGTCTGGATAAGCTTGAGACCCTGAAGAATACTCGGGATGGGGGATCGAAGCCGGAGGGATCGGTCGATGTAGTACTTGGCCCCACTCACCACTCCGCCAGGGACGACCTTATAGGACTTACCGCTGGCGACCCACAGATTGCTGAGGCCAACGGTCGAGATCACTGCGGCGGCTGGTGACTCGACCGATATGGCTTCCTCCTCCGGCTCCGCCATGTCATTGCAACCCGTACTCAGGATGACAAACGAGCTGACTAGAAGACCGATGGTGACGCGCATGCCTGTACCTCGCTCCAGTTCCATGGATCGGCCCGACGAGCGTGGCGCGCTGTTGCGCGCGGTAGCCTCGTAGCTTTGCGTCGCCGGCTTTCGCCGGGTTTGCCGTGGGTGGGCGGCCTGACGGCCTCCCGATTCGCACCGGGTACCGCACGCAGGCCCACGCTCCGCGCGCCAGGGGCATCGGCAGCGGCCGATCCGCAGGCGCGCGCGGGAAAGACCCCGGCGCTTGCGCGGGCTTTAGAGGTGCGGCTTATGGAATTGGGGGTTTAGCTGCGACGGCTACTCGTCGACAGGTCGCGATGGAATGGACACCGGGATAGTGCCATCTCATCATCTCATGCTCGCGACGGTCGGCACGATGGTAGACTGCGACTCGTTTGTCAAGAGCCCTGTGCTGCGAACCTGACCTCAAAAGACAGCGGACCGCCACGCCGAAGCGTGACGGCCCGCGGAAGCTGAAACGAATCGTCTTAGCCGAGTCACAGCACAGGGCTCACCGAGGCAGCACCAGGAATACCTGGAACAGGGTTCCGGTCGAGGCCGCCGGCCGCTGGGCGCGCGCCACAGGGGCATAGGGCGTCACCGCTGAGAGGGAGAGGCTGATCGGTCCGCTGTAGGTTCCCGCCAACGCGGGGGCATCCCAGACCCGCTGCGCATTCCGCACCTCATAGGCTTGCCCGCTGGTCAGAACATCGGAGAGGTCGACTGTCGCACTCCCGGCCCCCGACCAGTTCCAGACGACCACCAACGCGCGTCCCCGCTCGTAGGGATTCTTGATCACGCTAATTCGCTGGCCCGAGGGCTTCCCCGTGCCGTATCTCGACCCAGCATCAAAGCCCGTGCTCGATGGCCAGGCCGCCCAGCCCATATCCGAGGTGTAGGTCGAGAAGGCGTTGCCCTCGCTCTGCCCGTTCCGGTAGTAGTTGTTGCCGTTCCAGTTCCAGGGCCCCGGGCCCTTGTCCCGGATGGTCGAGAGCGCATCACCGCCGGTCGACACCACCGTGTTACCGGTGAGCGTGATCCCGGTGTGGCGGAATACCCGAAGCTCACCCGTCACGTAGTTGTCGGTCACCACATTGCCCGCGGGGTTGGTGCCGCCGTCGTAATACCCGATGTCGGTCTGGGCCGCGCCTTCCATCCTGAGCGCGTGGTTGCGGCGGAAGGTGAGCCGCTCGACCGGTCCCACATTCCCTGGCGCCACCAGATACTCTCTCCCCCCGTACCCCACGAAACTCGCGGCGTTCAAGGCCACGTTGTCCTCGATCGTGACGTCTCGGTTCGCCGCGTCATCGCCCGGCCAGCCATGGAAGGCGTGGCTGAACGTGTTCAGCACGGCGTTCTGTCGGATCAGTTTGGTCCCCGTGTTATTCTCGAAATAGATGCCGTGGGCGTACCTCGTCGCATCCCCACCATAGCGCCCGTTGTTATACAGCAGGTTGCCGGTGGCTTCGCCATTCGAGTTCTGATACCAGAGCCCGATCCCGTTCCCCGAGCAGTCGTGGATCACGTTGTTAATGATCCGCACCCCGGGCGCGATGACGTTGAAACACATCGCGTTCTGCCAGCCGGCATCCGCCTGCTTGAGTTCGAGGCCCCAGTACCAGACGTAGGCGCCGAACACGTTGATCGAGGCGTCGATCGTCGCACGCTCGCCGGGGTAGCCGCGGATGATGACCGGAGCGCTTGCTGTTCCTGCGACGGTGGCGTTGGCGTTGTCGCCCAGGCTGTAGCTCCCGCCGCGCACCCAGACGGTATCCCCCGGCCTGATTCGACCTCCGCCACCTTGCAGGGCGTAGGACAGGCTCCATGGGCTCGCCGAGGTGCCTTGGCCGCTGCTCGAGCCATTCGCCCCTACCTGCCAACCGGCGTGATCGCCCGACGGGGGCGGCGGAGGAGGAGACGAAACGGTGACGGTAACAGCCGCGGTGTCCGCCAAGGTCCCGCCGATCTGGGTCGCGATCACCCGGTAGGTGCCGGCACTGGTGCCTGCAGTGTAGAGGCCGCTGGAGTTGATGGTGCCTCCCGTCCCGGTATACCCCACGGCAACGGAAACACTATCACCATTCGAGTTGCGGCCGTAGGCGGCGAACTGCTTCGTGCCGGACGCTGCCACGGTGGCCGAGGCTGGGGAGATGAAGACCTGCGCCGGCACGGGTGCCTCGCGGGCCGGGATGGTGATGATCGCGGTGTCTGCGAGTGTACCGTCGGCGTTGGCCGCGATGATTCGGTAGGTGCCGGCAGTGGGGCCTGCGGTGTACACCCCGCCGGCATCCACCTGCCCGCCGGTCGCACTCCAGTCCACCCCGATGGCGACCAGGGACGAGTCGCTGAGCATCCCCTGGGCGGTGAACGTCCGGGACGCGCCGGGCGCAACTGTCGCCGTGTCCGGAGTGAGCACCACCCGGACCACGTCGGCCACCGGTGAAACCACGAGCACGATGGACGTATCGCTGGCGGGCCGCTTCGACCAGGTCCGCCCTATCACCTTGAATTTTCCAGTGGTGTTTGAGGTGAAGGTGCCGTCCGACGTAATCTGCCCTCCGGACGCCGACCACCGGACCAAGACCGAAGTGGTGTCTCCGCTGACGACACGGAACGCCCTGAACCGGGAGGGTTGCCCCGGTTCCAGGGTGAGCGAGTCCGGGGTGATTTTTACCTTCGAGAGCCGGGCAATGGAATCCAGCGGCGACTCTCCGGGACTGGTCGATTCCTCGGCGCCACAGCTGGCAAGCAGAGTGACCGTGATCGCGAGAGCCGCGGCTCGAAGGACGGCCAGGCGTCGGGCAAGCTTGTAGGTGTACGTCATCGAGGCATTCTCCTGTTTCCTGTTCAGGACCGCCACCAAGAACGACGAAGGGCCGCCAACCGTCGGCCGGAGAGGACCGAAGCGCTGGCGGCCCGGCTGGCATGGCGAGAAACTCGCGGTAGCCCCGTGGCTCTGCGTCGCCGCCTTTCGGCGGTTATGCTCTGAGCAGCGTGTTTACCCGGGCGTCAGCCCGGACGATGTGAATAGGAGCGCGGGTGCCAAACAGTGCGATAGGTGCCGGGGGAGCGGGGAGGGGAGTACACAGAAAAACCCCTCCCAGGGATGCTCGTTCGGCGGCCCGACCGGCATGGCACACGCGCGCGTGCTGTAGCCTCGTGACTTTGCGTCCCCGGCTTTCGCCGAGTTTGCCTTTGTCGCGGCCCCAGAAGGGGATCCGCCTACTACTCAAGACCCGGATAGGAGCACCGGTTCGAGGCTATATAATGCTTGGGTCCGATTTGCGCCAGCCCCCCGGCGACTGCAACCTTTTGCAGGGCCACGCCCTACGATTCAGCCACGGACAGGAGAGCCGAATGAAGCCGCTGCTGTGGCTGTATCACAGACTTCCGGCAGGGCCAGCTCGTTCGCTGGTCGCGACCATGCGGGGGACCTATCTGAGAGGCTTGCGCTACGGCCCGGAAACCGAGCCCCTGGTCGAGGAAGCGTTGGCCCGGGAAACCTGGAGTCCTTCCCAGTGGCGTTCCTGGCAGGAGGAGCGGCTCGCCGCCCTCCTACATCGGGCCGCGACCCGAGTCCCCTATTACCGCGATCTCTGGGCGGAGCGACGGCGGCTCGGCGACCGTGCCCCCTGGGACGTCTTGGGGAATTGGCCGGTGTTGTCCAAACAAGCGGTGCGTGACCGGCCTGCCACCTTTCTGGCGGACGACCGTCGGCCTCGGTCGATGGTGCTCGAGCATACCAGTGGCACCACCGGCACTCCGCTGGGCGTGTGGTGGAGCCGAACCGCTATCCGGCAGTGGTATGCCCTCTTCGAAGCGCGGTCCCGTCGTTGGTATGGAGTGAATCGTGACACCCGCTGGGCGATCCTGGGTGGTCAGTTGATTGCCCCGGTTTCCCAGCGCCAGCCCCCGTTCTGGGTGTGGAACGCAGGGCTGAATCAGCTATACATGTCGGTGTACCACCTCGCTCCCGACCTGGTTCCGTCCTACGTCGAGGCGCTGGCCCGCTACAATATTCGTTACATCTACGGGTACAGTTCCGCCCTCGAGGCCCTGGGGCGGGGAATACGCCCCGGCTCCGGCCTCTCGCTTTCGGTGGCTATTACCAACGCCGAGCCGCTTCTGGCCCACCAGCGTGCAGCGATACAAACCGGGCTGGGCTGCCCGGTCCGCGAGACCTATGGTATGGCGGAGGCGGTCACCGCGGCAGGCGAATGCGACGCGGGTCAGCTGCACCTCTGGCCCGAAGTCGGGTGGGTCGAGCTGATGGGCGGTCCGGCACCGGGCACCGGCGACCTGGTTTGCACCGGTCTCATCAACACCGACATGCCGTTGATTCGGTACCAAGTCGGTGACCGCGCCTCCTTGCTACCTGATTCCGGCCCGTGCGCCTGCGGCCGGACTCTGCCGCGGCTCGCCCATGTGGAAGGCCGGATCGACGACGTCCTCTATACTCGAGACGGCCGACCCGTGGGCCGCCTCGACCCCATCTTCAAAGCCACGGCTCCGATTCGGGAGGCGCAAATTGTGCAAGAATCCCTGGATCGAGTCAGGGTTCGCCTGGTCCCCGCGCCAGCCTACCGGCCGGTACACGGCAGTGCCATCGCCGAGGAGTTGCGCATGCGAATGGGTAGCGTGGAAGTCGTGGTGGAGGAGGTGGCCGCGATTCCCAGGGCCGCGGGCGGAAAGTTTCGGGCAGTGATCAGCCAGCTCCCGCCGGACCAGCGTCCTGGCCACCAAGGGCCCTAGTGTCAGCCTCTCAGCCGACCGTCTCCGTGATCGTCCCGTGCAGGAACGAGCGCCAGCACATCGGCCGTTGCCTCGAGTCGATCCTGTCAAATGACTATCCCAAAGAGCGGCTCGAGGTGCTGGTGGTGGACGGGATGAGCGAGGATGGCACCGCCGACATCGTGACCGCCTATGCTCAGCGGCACCCCTCGGTGCGCCTGGTACCCAATGCCGACCAGGTCGTACCCGCCGGGCTGAATCGCGGCATCGCGGAGGCGCAGGGCGAGATCATCGTGCGGATGGACGCCCACAACCTCTATCCCCACGACTACCTCTCGGTCCTGGTGGGGTGGCTCCAACGGACCGGTGCCGACAATGTGGGCGCCGCGATCGTGACCCTGCCTGCGAACGACTCCGCGATGGCCCGTGCCATCGCCTTTGCGGTGGCCCACCCGTTAGGCATCGGGAACGCTCGTTTCCGACTCGGTGTTCGGGAGCCGATGGAGGTGGACACGGTCCCGTTCGGCTGCTTCCGCCGGGAGCTGTTTCAACGGGTCGGGTTGTTCGATGAGGAGCTGGTGCGGAATCAGGACGACGAGTTCAATGCTCGGATCCTTCGCTCCGGTGGCCGAATCTTGCTGGTACCCGGGATTGTTTCGCGATACTACGCCCGGGACTCGCTCGGAAAGCTGGCCCGGATGTATTTCCAGTACGGTTGGTTCAAGCCCTACGTGGCCTCCAAGGTGGGAAGAATCACGACCTGGCGGCAGCTGGTCCCGCCGGTGTTCCTCCTGGCGTTGGCCGCGGGGGTCCTGCTCATGCCGATCTGGCCTCTGGCCGGTCGCGGGCTAGCCCTCCTGACCGGCGGCTATGTCATGGGCCTGGCGTTGGTGGCTGTTCAGGCGGCCAGAAGGGAATCGGTGGGCACCGGGCTCGCCATGTTCGCGGCCCTTCCCGTGCTCCATTTCAGTTACGGATTGGGGTATCTCTACGGGCTGGCGCGAATGGCGGCCGGGAGGAAAATACGACCCGCGAAAACCGCGTCGATCCCCTTGTCCCGTTGAGTTTTCTGCGCCAGAAACGGAGCCGTTTTCTGTCCCCCTCAGAGGCATAGAAGTTGCTCATTCACCCCTCCGAACCGAGTTGCCTCTCCACCTAAATCCGGCAGGACCGTGCAAGCCTGTGGGACCGCTGTCTACGGATGCGGTGCCACTCGGCGGTGCCGTCGGCGCTTACCGCGCTCGACAGTGCCCCGAGCAAGCGGGAGACTTGCCGTTCAGCAAGTCCAGTCGGGCGTCCGATAAGGGCGGGATGTGGCGAGGAACGTTCAGGAATGTGGTGAGGCCACCACATACCTTCGTTACACGCAAGGGTTGGCAGCGACGCCGTCAGCAGTTCTCGCGGGCTTAGAGGCTCAGGAGCAACCATGCACGGGCAGGCGGAGTCGGCTCTCAATCAAGAGTTTGCCCCCGCCGGCATCGCGCGTCGCGCAGAGTTTCTGCTCTTCTCCCCCCCGGCTATCGGCGAAGAGGAGATCGCGGAGGTCGTGGATACCCTCCGCTCGGGATGGATCACGACCGGTCCTAAGACCCATCGGTTCGAAAGCGAGTTCGCGGTCGGTCTGGGCGCGCCGGCGCTCTGGGGCTCAACTCCTGCACGGCGGGGCTTCACACGGCGTTGGTGACCCTCGGGATCGGGCCGGGTGATGAGGTCATCACCACCCCCCTGACCTTCGCGGCCACGGTCAATGTGATCGAACATGTCGGCGCCAGCCGGTGCTTGGCGGACATCGAGCCCGACACGCTCAACTCTGAGCCCGCTGCGGTCGGCAGGCTGTCACAGCCTCGGACTCGTGCGATCATCGCCGTCCACTACGCCGGCCACCCCGCCGATCTCGATGCGCTCGAGGCAGCTAGCGCGACTCAGTCGGGGATCGAGTCTCATCGAGGATGCCGCGCACGCCCTGCCGGCGCCTCATACAAGGGCAGGCTGATCGGCGCCGGCCGACAATCCAGTGGCTTTCAGCTTCTACGCCACCAAGAACCTGACCACCGGCGAAGGTGGGATGCTGACCGGCGCGCCCGGCCTGCTCGACCGCGCCCGGATATTGAGCCTGCACGGAATGAGCCGCGACGCGTGGCGCGCTATTCCGCAAGGGGGCTGGGCGCTACGACGTGATGGCACCCGGCTTCAAGTACAACATGAGCGACATCCAGGCTGCCCTCGGCCTGGCGCAGCTGCGCAAGCTCGAGGGTTTCCAGCGCCGGCGGCGGGAGGTCGTTGCGGCGTACGACTGCGCGCTTTCGGCCGGTGCCCGCGCTGGAGGCTGCCGTTCCAGCGCGCCCGACGTCGACCACGCCTGGCATCTCTACGTGCTGCGCCTGCGGCCTGAGGCGCTCCGAATCGGCCGCGACGAGTTCATCGACGAGCTGACCGCCCGAAACATCGGCACCTCCGTGCATTTCATTCCGATGCACCTTCACCCCTACTACCGCAAGCGCTACGCTATGCGCCCGGCGCGTTCCCGGTCGCGCGAGGGGAATACCGCCGGATGCTCAGTCTGCCCCTCCATCCCGGCCTCTCCGACGCGGACGTCGGCCGACGTGATCGAGGCGGTGCTTGACGTCGTAAAGCGCTTCGCCCGATGACACCGGTAAGCGCGGTCTTGGATATGGTGGTGGCGCCAGCGGGCTGGTACTGACCTGGCCCTTGTTCCTGATTGTGGCGTTGCTGATCAAGCTCGAGGATGGCGGGCCGGTCTTTTTCCGCCAGGAGCGTGTGGGTTATCGCGGGACGGCGGTTCCGGATGTGGAAGTTCCGCACGATGCGGGTCCGAGTCGCAGCCCGGACGTCCCCTGACCATCGGCGGCGATACCGGATCACGCGAGTCGGGCGACTGGCTACGGACGCTCAAGCTCGACGAGTTGCCCCAGCTCTTCAACGTGCTCGCCGGCCAGATGACCCTGGTCGGGCCCCGACCCGAAGTGCCGCGCTACGTATCCAGCTATACGGCCGAGCAGCGTCAGGTGCTCGATTTCGTTCCCGGCGTCACTGATCCGGCTTCGCTGTCACAATTGGGATGAAACCGAGATCCTGGCCCGCGCGGCCAACCCCGAGCGCGTCTACCTGACCCAGATTCTACCGGACAAGATTCGCCGGGTGCTCGATTACGGGAAACGGGCCTCGGTCCAGAGCGACTTCTTGCTTCTGACGGATACCTTCCGCTCCCTGCTCCTCCGGGTGCGCACCAGTCTGGTCGAGGCGCTGGTGCCGGTACGCCTGCCATTCGTCCTGCTAACCCAGGTTCTGCTGGTGATCGTGGGCTACCGCATGGCGTATAATCTGCGCTTCGATTTCGCGGTGCCGGCCGCCGAGGAGCCGTTGTTCTGGCAGACGCTTCCCATTCTGTTGATGATTCGACTGTTGGTCTACAGCCGCTTCGGGCTGCACCAGGGCTATTGGCGGCACGTCAGTACCGAAGATCTCACGACCATCTGCCAGGCCGTCACGGTGAGCTCGGCCGGGTTCCTGGCAGTCTGCGCGGCACTAGGCCTCTTCCCCGGTGTGCCCCGGTCGGTGCTGGTGCTGGATTGGGTGGTTGGAATATTCCTGACCGGCGGCTTACGGTTTGTGGCGCGGGCGGTGCTGGAAGCGAAAGCACCGGAATCAGGAGGTCCAAGACAGCGGGCGCTGGTGATTGGAGCCGGCAACCGAGCCGAACACCTGCTGCGAGAGATCCGGCGCGACGCCGGAATGACCTTACACGTGGTGGGAATCGTGGTGGACGATCCCGGTGCGGAGAATCGCTCCATCCACGGCGTTCGGGTGGTGGGGACCATCGACCACCTGGATCGGACCGCCCGGGTCCACGCTGCGGGCTTGGTGATCATCGCCCTCGATGAGCCAACCGCGGAGCAGACGCAGCGAATTGTGGCCCAGTGCACCCAGCTTGGGCTTGAATTCAAGACCGTTCCGTCCTTGAAGCAGTTGCTCGAGGGCTCGGCCCGGGCCGATCAGCTTCGGAGTCTTCGCCTGGAAGACCTCCTGGGGCGTCCTCCGGTGACCTTGGAGCTGGGCCACATCGAGGCCCAGTTGCGAGACAAGGGTCGTGCTGGTGACCGGCGGTGCCGGCTCGATCGGATCGGAGCTCGCCCGGCAGATCGCCCGCTGCCGGCCCGCCCGGTTGGTTCTGCTGGACCACGCGGAGAGCGCCGCTGTATTTCGTCACCCTGGAGATCCAGGGCCTGACACCGGGCCTGGAGGTCGTGCCGGTGGTGTGCGATATCGCCAACGAGCACGCCGTGGCGCAGGTGTTCGCCGATCATCAGCCCCACTACGTGCTGCACGCGGCGGCCTACAAGCAAGTCCCGATGATGGAGGACCAACGTCGTCGAGGCCGTGCGCAATAACGTGCTCGGCACCCTGTCGGTGGCACACTCCGCCGCGACCTGGGGCGCCGAGAAGTTCGTTCTCATTTCCACCGACAAAGCGGTCAAGCCCTCGAGCGTGATGGGGGCCACCAAGCGAATCGCCGAGCGCGCCATCCTGGAGCTTCCGTCGCTTCAGCGGGCCGGCACCGACTTCCGCGCAGTCCGGTTCGGTAACGTGCTGGGGTCGGCCGGTAGCGTCGTGCCGCTATTCGAGCGGCAGCGCGGTTAACGGCGGGCCGCTCACCGTCACCGACCCGGATGTGGAACGCTACTTCATGACTATCCCGGAGGCGGCGCAACTGGTCCTCGAGGCCGCCGGGCCTCCGCGGAGGCCACCGGACGTATCACCATGCTCGACATGGGGCAGCCGGTTCGGGTGCTGGATCTGGCTGAGAAGATGATCCGGCTGGCGGGACAGGAGCCCTATCGCGACGTTCAGATCTCCTTTACCGGGCTGCGGCCCGGTGAGAAGTTACGAGAGGAGCTGATGTCCGACGCCGAGGCCACCGTTCCCACGGGCGTGGAGCGGATTCGGATCGTAGCCGGCGCCAACGAGCATGGTCCGGTCGTGCGGGCCACTCTGGACGGTCTCCTGCTTGCCATGCGGAACGGGGACAGCCGCGTCCTTCTTGCCCTTATCCGCCAATTGGTGCCCGAGTGCGAGCCGCCGCTTCGGCTGGTCGCAGGGCAGGTGGTCGATATTCCGCGCCCTTCACCAGTACCCGGATCGTTGATCGCCCGACCTTCGCCAGCGCCCGGTGCGCTGGTGGCCTCGGCAATGCCGCTCTCAAATCTGGAGGGCTCCTGAGCGTGCCTCGGTCTGTTTCTTACGGTGCTCGCCCTTCGGCTTCTCTCCCTCGCGGTTGGGGGCTGGCCGCCGCCGCTGTTTGCCTCTCGGCCGCTTCGGGTGTGGCCCAGTCCGCCATCGCTCCCGACGACGTGGCACTGCTCCGTCCCGGCGACCGGGTCCTGGTGACCGTCTGGCGCAAGCCCGAGTGAGCGGCGAATATGCAGTGACGGCCGACAGCGGGCTCAATCATCCGTTCTACCAGCAGGTCAAGGTCGCCGGCCTTCCGCCGGCCGTGGCCAAGGAGCGGCTGTACACCTTCCTGGCGCAATTCGAGCAGAATCCGCTTCTCACCCTCGAGCCGCTGTTCCGGGTCACCGTCGGCGGCGAGGTGCGATCGCCCAACGTATATTCGTTACCACGATCTGCGACGGTCGCCGGGGCCATTGCCGGTGCCGGCGGCCCGACCGAGCGCGGCCGAGTGAACAAGGTCCGTCTGTATCGCGGCGGCAAGCGAATGTCATTGGACCTCAACGATCCCCGTTCGGACGACGCCAACATGTCGATTCGCTCGGGCGATAACATCGTGGTCGGGCGAGGCGGAAACTTTTTCCGTGACGTGATCATGCCGGGCGCGAGCCTCACGGCGGCCATGGTCTCCATTCTGGTGGCCGTACGCCAGTGAGCGCTTTCCGTCAGCCCTGGGTTGTATAGATGACCGTGTTCGAACGTTTTCCTCCCGAACGGCAACGCCTGGAGCTTCCCTCCGGCGAGATTCCCGTCTACCGCTCTCCCGTCCCCATGGACGAGCCCCCGGTCAGCGCGAATACGCTGCGGGATCTGCTCGCCAGCCTGCGACGCCACGTCTGGCTCATCCTTGGGATCACGGGGCTGACGACCGGCGTCGCGGTCTACATAGTCAAGAGCGAGACGGTCAACTACGCATCCTCGGCTGTAATCCGGCTCAAGGATACCCGTCGCGCGCTTACTGGTTCGCTGGGCGGCGGCCCGGTCGAGGGGTTCGGTGGCCGAGTGGTGGATCCGGTACAGTCCCAGGTGGAGATCCTGACCAGCCGCAGCGTCGCAGCCCAGGTGGTGGACAGCGTGCATGCCCTGAGGGCGCAAGCCAGGGACTTCCCGGACAGCTTGCTGGCCCGGGTTTTTACGGCGGGGACCGAGGGTGGCGATTCGGTGACGCTGGTCTTCCAGGACGCGACATTCGAAGCCCGGGGTGCCACCGCCAGTGGTCGCGCGGTATACGGTGAGACCGTTGAGCTGGGAGCCTTCCGCTTCACCATCAAGAGCCAGCCGAAGGGTTCCCGCGGGTACGTGAAGCTCGTATCCCGCGACGGCGCCATCAATCGGCTTCTGAGCCGGGTGCGAGTCCGTCCGAGGGTCAACACCGATGTCATCGACGTGGTGTACTCGGATGTCCAGCCCCAGCGCACCCAGCTTGTGGCCCGCACTTTGGTCGAAGTCTTCCAGGGCGCCAGCGCGCAAACCGCGAACCAGGAGTCCATCCGCCGTAGGAAGTTTCTGGAGACCCAGCTGGCCTACAACGACTCGCTGCTCAACCAGGCGCGCGCTGCGCTCTCCGCTTTCCGCGGTCGGCAGCGGGCATACAGCACCCGGACCAAGATCACTACTGAGCAGGCGGGTCTGAGCGGGCTCGAGGTGCGGCGGGAAGAGATGGACGCCGACCGACGGGTCTTCCAGGACCTGCTCTCGCAGTTGGAAGGATCTCAGGTGGACCGGCAGCAGATCGGTGCCATCATGTCGGCCCCCGGACTGGCCAGCAATCCCGTAATAGGTGAACTCTACGGACAACTGTCCCGGTACCAGGGGGCTCGCGATTCACTGACCCTGGGGACCTTCGGCAGCACGGCAGCCAATCCGGACGTGCAGCGCCTGGATCAGCTTATTACTGCTACCGAAGGCAAGCTGGTGACCGCGGTTCGCAGCGTCATCACGTCGCTCAACGTGCGGATCCAATCGCTCGATGAAATGCGGTCCCGCAATGCCACCAACTTTCCGGCGCTCTCGGCTACTGAAGAGGAAGAGGCTCGGCTGGCGGAGCAGGAGGAAAGTGCCCGCCAGACGGTAACCCAAATGCGAGCGGAGTACGAAAAGGCCAGGCTTGCCGAGGCCGTCGAGGCCGGACAGATCGAGCTCGTTGACCCTGCATCCACTGCCGAGCGAGTGGACGGAATCGGGCCAGTCCGGAAGATCGGGTTCGGAGTCGTGCTGGGCCTGCTGTTGGGTTGCGGTTTGGCCTACGTTCTGGAGCGGATGAATACTTCCATCCGTCGGCGGGAACAGATTCGCAGCGTGTTGCGGCTGCCCGAGCTGGCCATCATCCCGCAGGTCAGCCGCCGGGCAGCACTCCGGTTGCGGTCCGGCGGCGCGCCGGCTCTGCGCAACGGGGTACGGCTGCCGCAGAGCGGAGGAATACTCCCCTTGCGCGGCGGTGAGTTCCTGATCGCCCACGATACCCGTTCCGTCGGCGCCGAGGCCTATCGGTTGCTGCGAACCAACCTGTTGTTCTCCATTCCGACCGGTTCGCCTCGGAGCGTGGTAGTCACCAGCCCCGCTCCCGGGGACGGCAAGACCACGGTCGCCTCCAACCTCGCGGCCACCTTTGCACGCCAGGGCATGCGGGTGCTTCTCGTCGATTGCGACCTTCGCCGGGGTCGGCTCCACACCCTGTTCCGGGTTCCTCGGGAGCCGGGCCTAACCCAGGTACTCACGGGGCAAACCACCCTAGCACAAGCTCTCCACCAGACGCCAGTCGAAGGCCTCGCCATGCTGACCACCGGTGTGGTACCGGGCAACCCCGGAGAGCTCGTAGGCGGTGACCCCATGCGGGCCCTCCTGGAGCAAGCCGTCCAGGAATTTGCCCTGGTGGTCCTGGATACGCCGCCGGTGCTCGCTGCCGCCGATGCAGCGGTGCTTTCCTCGATGGTGGACGCCACTGTGCTGGTGCTCCGGGCTGGGCGCACTCGGGAGAACGAGGCACAAAACACGATCGAGCAGTTGATGGGCGTCAATGCCCGGGTGGTCGGGGCCGTGCTCAACGATCAGGATTCCAAACTTCAGCAGTACGGCGAATACGCCGCCTACTATGGCTACTACGGCCAGGAAGGGTAGTTCTCCCGCGCGCCTCATGCAATCGTCCGCCTCATCACCTTGAACATCTCGCCGGTCGGTTCTGCCGCGAAGGCAGTCGTGATGCGGGTATAGATTCCCGCCCCATGGAAGTTCAAATCTTCGGAATCCGTAAGAGCGCGGGGACCCGCAAGGCGCTGCGTTTCTTCGCGGAACGGCGGGTCAAGGTTCACTTCGTGGACCTCCAGGAACGCCCCGCGTCGGCCGGCGAGCTCAGACGCTTTGCCCAGCGGTTCGGCGTGCCATCGTTGATCGATCACCAGTCTCGACGGTTCGCGGAGCTGGGACTGGGCGCGGCTCGTCTGAGCGATGAGCGCTGGTTGGAGACGCTGGCGGATGAGCCGCTCCTGCTCCGGCTGCCCCTGGTTCGGCAGCAGCAGCAGCTCACCATCGGCGAGGATGAAAAGACCTGGCGGGAGTGGACTGCCCGATGACGCAGGTCGCATTCTCCCGCGTGGCGGTCCACTTCGGCAGCACCCGCCTGCTGGATGACATCAGCTTTACGGTCACCCGTGGACAGAAATGGGGAATTGTCGGCCGGAACGGGTCGGGTAAGAGCACACTGCTCCGATTGGTCACGGGCGAAGTGGCCCCGAGTGCGGGCAATGTTACTCGGCCAGTCGGGCTGGCCATTTCGATGCTGGAGCAACACCGCGAGTTCCCTGGTGCGACAACGGTGTGGGAAGCCGCCGCAGGAACCTTCGCCGAGCTGCTGAGGCTGGAGCGGTCTTTAGGAGAGCAGGCCGCGGAGCTGGCGCAAGCGGGAGACAGCTGCACACCGCCGATGCTGGCGCGCTATGACCGGGATCTCGAGCGCTTCGAGCGCGAAGGCGGCTACCTCATGGCTGCTCGAATCGACGCGGTACTCCACGGTCTCGGCTTCGATCCCGATCAGGCACGGACCCAGCCGCTCGCGACGTTGAGCGGCGGCGAGCGCGGGCGGCTGGGCCTGGTCCAACAACTGGTCGCGCCGGCGGATGTGCTCTTGCTGGACGAGCCCACTAATCACCTGGATCTCGACACCACTCGATGGCTGGAGACCTTCCTGCAGGGCCTCCCGGCCACCGTGTTGCTCATCAGTCACGATCGGGCGTTTCTCCAGGCGGTGGTCGACCACGTGCTCCACCTTGAAGAGAACACCGCGACGGTCTATGACGGAGACTACGAGGCGTTTGTTCGCCAGCGATCCGAACGCCGGCTGGCACGAGAGCGGGCCTACACTAAGCAATCGCGGACACTGGCCGCGGAAGAGGACTACATCCGGCGCAACATCGCCGGCCAGAACAGTGCGCAGGCCAAGGGCCGCCGCCGGCGGCTCCAACGGCTGAGCCGCCTGAGTCCACCGCCGGGCGAGGAAGGGACTATGTCCCTCCGTCTGGTCGCGGACGAGCGGGGAGGAGACCAGGTTCTGGTGGCGGAAGGCGTAGGACTTACGGTCGGCGGTCGGACGCTTCTCGAAGCGTTCAACGCGCGAGTGCAACGGGGCGACGTCATTGGTCTGGTCGGCCCTAACGGCGCCGGCAAGTCCACCTTGATCCGCGCCATTGCCGGCGAGCGACCAGTGGGACGCTGGAGAGATTCGGATGCCTCAGTCGGTCCGCATCTCGTACTATCGCCAGGACCTGGCTCAGGTACCAACGGAGCGAACACTCTACCAGGCCATCGCCGATCTGCGGCCCAACTGGGGCGGGGACCGATCCAGGGACATCTGGGTCGGTTCGGCTTTTCGGGGGACTCGGTGCTGCGCCAGGCGGCCACGCTTTCCGGCGGAGAGCGAGCTCGGGTAGCGCTCGCCATGATGATGCTCTCGGGGGCCAATCTGCTGTTGTTCGACGAGCCCACGAATCATCTCGACGTCGAATCGATCGAGGCCTTGGAGGATGCCTTCGAGGACTACGATGGCACGGTGATCGTAGTCAGCCATGACCGAGCCCTCTTGCGGGCACTCACCACTCGCATGTGGGTGCTGCACCGGGGTCGGATCACGGACTATCCGGGTAGTCTCGAGGAGTGGGAAGCAGTGAGTGTCGAGCGCTCTCATGCGGCAGCCGTGGCCGCCGCGGAGGACGAGCCGCTTCGTCGGGTCAAGAGAGCGCAAGCAGACCCGGCGCCCGGACGAGGACCAGCGGCGGCGCCAGTCGGCGCGGCGATCGGCCGAGCGGGCGCTGGCTGACACCGAGAGCCGGGTAAACTGAGTGGGAGGCCCGGGTGGCAGCGCTCCGATCCGAGCTGGAGGATCCGGCACTCTACCTTCTGCCCGAAGGAGCAGGCAAGGCGGCCGAGCTGGGTAAGCAGCTGGACCAGGCTCGAGCTGAGCTGGATCTGGCCCTCAAGCGGTGGGAGGCGGCAGGGATTGCACTGGAGGGGACCCGCTGAACGACGCCGGCCGGTGGCGCGTTCTTGGCCTGCTGGCCCTGGCCGAGGTACTCGGCATGTCGCTCTGGTTTTCGGCCAGCGCGGTGTCGGGCTCCCTCCGGACCATCTGGCACCTGACACCGGGCGAGACCGGCTGGCTTACCGCCTCGGTGCAGCTTGGATTCGTGGCCGGCACCGGTGTCGCGGCAGTGCTCAACCTCGCGGACTTGGTACCGCCCCGGGCGTATTTTGCCGGCTCGGCTTTCGCCGGTGCTTTGGCGAATGCCGCCCTCCTGGCGGCGCCTGACTTCCGCACCGCGATTGGCTGTCGATTCCTTACCGGGCTTTTTCTCGCCGGCGTCTATCCGCCCGCCATGAAGATGGCCGCTACTTGGTTTCGGGCAGACCGCGGGCTCGCCATCGGAACCATCGTGGGGGCACTTACGGTTGGCAAAGCGGTGCCTTATTTGGTTCGTTCGGTCGACGTGGGTGGAGTTCGCTCGGTTCTTCTCGCGGCATCGATCGGTGCGGTTCTCTCCGCCGTGGTGGTGGGAGTGGGGTACCGGGAGGGCCCTCACGAATTTCCCCGGCGTCCGTTTTCGTGGGGACTGGTATCGACCGTGTTGGGCGACCGTGAGACGCGAATGGCCACCGCCGGGTATCTCGGACACATGTGGGAGCTATACGCGATGTGGACCTGGGTGCCGGCCTTTCTCTCCGCAAGCGCGGCCGCGCGGGCAGTGCGCGGGTCTGTTGTTCCGGCCGGCAGTGTGTACCTGCTGGCCTTCGGCGCCATCGCAAGCGGGGGCCTTGGCGCCCTGTGGGGAGGATGGGCCGCACGGCGCCATGGTTACGCTCGAGTGACCATATGGTCGATGGCCGTAAGCGGACTGTGTTCACTGCTGGTCGGTCCGTTCTTCGGCTCCAGCTTCTTCATCTTGGCACCCATCGTGTTGCTGTGGGGGTTTTTCGTAGTCGCGGATTCAGGCCAGTTCAGCGCGATGATCACCGAGTTGGCGCCGCCTCACGCGGTCGGCACCGCTCTCACGCTGCAGACCTCGTTGGGATTTCTGCTCACCATGGTGACCATTCAATTGGTTCCACAATTGGCCCAGCTCGTCGGCTGGCCGCTGGCGTTTCCGGTGCTGGCGTTAGGGCCGGGATTCGGCATCGCTGCGATCAGCCGCATACGTCAGATAACTCACTGATGCGAGTACCAAAGCAGTGCCCTGCCTGACTGTGAAAACTTCTACGCGATGTGGACCTGGACGCCGGCGTTTCTCGCCTAGGGGGCAGGCGCCCCCGCCTCTCTCTGCCGGCTCCCATCAGGCTAGTTTGAGGTATCTTGTGGTAGCAGACCTGATCAGTTCAGCGCAGGATTACTGATTGACGTTTCGAGCCTGTATATGACCAGGGCAGACGAGACCGCAACTGAAATCGAAGAGCACAGACTGCATGAAGCCTACGCGCGTCGCACCGCACAGGCCTTCGATCGCTGGTCCAACCCTGCGTATGTGTTCCTGATGCAAGATCGAGAGCGACGGGTGCTTGCCATGCTGCGTCGCAATGGGTTCGGTGACTTGGGGAGGGCGAGGATTTTCGAGGTCGGCTGCGGTCGGGGCGAATGGCTGCGACAACTGGTGAAGTGGGGAGCTGAGCCGAAGAACCTTGTCGGCCTCGACATTCTGCCGGACCGTATTGCCCACGCCCGCGACACGTGCCCCAGCGGTATCACGCTTCTTTGCCGTAACGCGGCGGACACCAAGCTTGCGAGCAGCGCTTTCGATCTTGTGATCCAAGCCACCGTGTTCAGTTCGGTACTCGATCCAAACCTGCGATCCAGTATCGCCAAGGAAATGCTTCGGCTGCTCCGGGCAGACGGAATCATCCTCTGGTATGATCTCATGGTCAACAATCCCCGAAACCCTGACGTCCGCAGGGTGGGGAAGTCGGAGATCCAGAAGTTATTCCCTGGGTGCTCGATCGATCTCCATCGGGTAACCTTGGCGCCGCCGCTCTGCCGAGCTGTCGTCCGACGATCATGGTGGCTGGGGGCCCTGCTCGCAGCCGTGCCTTTTCTACGAACGCACTACCTGGGGGTAATTCGAAGGGTTGAAGCGGCCCCCTCAGGGCCCGCGACGGGTTGATCTACGCAGGGGTAGTTGATCTGAAGGAAAGGAGATTTACGGCAAACAAGTGTC
>CAWEWK010000024.1:0-21964 GCA_963812755.1 uncultured Gemmatimonadales bacterium
TAACGAGCCCAGTTTGCGACACGATGGGCCAACTGCGGGCTAGGCGTACCGCTTGGTCGCCCGGGCCCGCCTCTTGGCCGCCTCGACCTCGCGATTCTTCGGTGGCACGGCCGTGACCAGCGAGTCGAGCAGCCGGTGCACCGCGGCGGCGACCTCGGTCACTCCTCGGTCGAATACGGGCTGGTTGGCCGCGGACGGCTTGGTGAAACCACTCACTTTGCGCACGAACTGGAGCGACGCGTCACGGATCTCCTCGTCCGTCACGGGTGGGTCGAAATGGTAGAGGGGACGGATGTTTCGGCACATGTGGCGACTCCTGGAGGTGGTGACGGACCTTCCCCTGGAAAATGGACCGGTGCGGAGCGGTCTTCCAGGGCACACCCCCTGTCGATTTTACCGGGCTTCGTTCGACCAATGGGTAGAACAGGAGAGGCAATGCGACTGCCGATGTACCCGTGAGCCCAGGCACCTTCCTGGTGTTTGAGGACCGGCCCTCGGATTCGCCGTTGGTCGAGCGAATCTGGCGCTGCCACAGCGAGCGGGCGGGCACCTTCCTATCGGTGGCCGCGAGCCACTGCGAGATGGTCCTCACCCGTCACCAGGGCAAGATGGTCATGACCCTGCGCGGGCCGGAAACCAGCGCCACGACCCTTGACTGCCCCGCGGACGGCGAGTGGCTCGGCATCCGGTTGTCGCTGGGCACCTTCCTGCCTCACCACCCCGTGGCGACGCTCATCGACCGGAGGGATGTGAACCTGCCTGGTGTAACCGGCCGGTCCTTTTGGCTGCAGGGCTCCGCGTGGGAATATCCCGGCTTCGAGAACGCGGAGACCCTCGTGACCCGGCTTCTCCGGGCCGGACTGCTCGCGCACGACCCTGCGGTAAGCGCCGCCTTGAATGGCGAATGGCAGGCGCTGTCCCGGCGCTCTACCCAGCGGCACTTCCTCCAGGCAACCGGGATGACTCACGGCGCCTATCGGCGGATCGAGCGAGCTCGCTATGCGACCACCCTGCTCCGGCGGGGACTCTCCATCCTCGATACCGTCCACCAGGCCGGATACTTCGATCAGGCCCACCTCACCCGATCGCTCCGGCGCCTGATCGGAGAGACGCCCTCGCGGCTTCGGGGGCGGGCGAGGCAGTTGTCGTTCCTGTACAAGACAAGCCCACCGGTGTAAGCCTACCTTGACCGTCTCCTAAACCCCTTCGACTGCATGAACGCGTCCGAAAGGATCACCAGCCACATCGACTCCTTCGCCGATTGGCGGGGCAAGCTGCTCGCGCGATTGCGCCGGCTCATCCGGTCAGCCGGGCCCGAACTCGTCGAGGAGTGGAAATGGAGTACGCCGGTGTGGTCGGGTAAGGCTAATGTCGTTGCGGTCGGGGCGTTCCGGGACCATGTGAAGATCAATTTCTTCCAGGGTGCCGCCCTCGACGATCCGAAGGGCATTTTCAACGCCGGCTTGGAGGCCAAGGCTACCCGCGCCATCGATCTCCATGAGGGCGATCGGCTCGATGAGACGGCGTTCAAGGACCTGATCCGAGCCGCCGTCGCGCTGGACCAGGGGAAGACCAAGGCTCGCGCACCGCGAAAGAAACCGAAACGAACGAGGGAGTCACGATGATGGCGGAAGGGCCGGGGTCCGGGGGGAAGCTCTGGACCGGTCGTATCATGAGCGGGTTGGTCTCGCTGTTCCTCCTGGTGGACGGAGGAGCCCGCCTGGCCGGGTTCGCTCCCTACGTCGAGGGGATGACGAAGTTCGGTTATTCGGCCGACTTGGCGCCGTGGATCGGCCTCACCCTCCTAATTGCCACCGTGCTCTATGTCGTTCCACGCACGGCTGTCCTGGGCGCGATCCTGGTGACGGGATACCTCGGCGGCGCCTCCGCCACCCAAGTCAGGGTGGGCGATCCCTGGTGGCTTTTCCCCGTCGCCCTCGGCGTGATGGCCTGGGGCGGGCTCTGGCTCCGCTACGCCGGGCTGCGCGAGTGGATTCCTGTGATGAAGATCAGAACGTGACCGACCGGATCCAGGCAGCCGTGGCGACGTTGGCGAGATTCAAATCCGGCAGCTTGGCCCGCAAGTCGTCCATGTTCTTGATCTGTTCCTTCACCAGGAACGCCTGGGTAACCAGGACGCCGGGGAACGTGACCTGCTTGCTGCCGAGCTGACCCGCCAACTGGAGGGCCAGCGTGCGGGCGACGGCGGCGCCGACCGCGCTCGGATCGGTGGTGGCAGTCGCCTTCCACGGGCTGTCCTTCTTCGTCATCAGCTCGATGTCGGCGTTCGAGATGTCGATCCCGTACGCGGCGACCTTGGCGCCCATCTTCTTCTGCTCGATGGCCGTGACCGTGCCTTTGGTCAGCTCGTCGTAAGGAGCGAAGACGGCCTTCACCGCGGGATGGGCCTTGAGCGCGTCGGCGGCGAGCTTCGCGTTGTCGGCCGCCACGTCGTGGCTGAACTTCCCCACGGCGAACTTCTGGTCCCACTTGTGGTCGGCGACGAACTTCTTCCACACCACGTCGCGCCGCTCCAGCGGAGCGATGACGAACGGGTTCACATAGCCGACCGGGACGCCGTCGCCGATGTCCTTGGCCATCTGGGTGAGCACCAGGGTGGCGAGATCGACGTCGTTCTGGGCGGTCTCGACGGCCTTGGGGGCACAGTCGGCGACCTTGACGTCGTACACCACGACCGCGATGCCGGCATCGGTGGCCTGATTGATCAGTGGGCACAGCGTGGGCGATCGACCATGGTCCACGATGATGCCGGCAACGCCGGACGCTATCGCGGTCTTCATGTCGGCCGCCTGTTTGGCGTCGTCGGCCTGCGCGTCGTAAGGCTGCATGGTGAAGCCGACCGCGTCGGCCTGCTGCCGGGCGCCCTTGGTCCACAGCTCGAAGTAGTCACCGGCGCCGCTGTACTGGACCAGCGCGATCTTCACCGGCCCTTGTCGAAGGGAGCCGGCTTCTCGGCCGCCGCGGCACCGGAATCGGTGCGTGCCGAGCTTTGCTGATCGCGGTCGCGGTTCGGGGAGCAGGCGGTGAGGAGGAGAGCGGTGCACAGCCCGAAGGCGGGAAGCGTGTTGCTCATGATGAGGCCCCTTTCCTGGACCCCTATGCTAACACCTTGCCGCGCGGACCGCCGCCGCCAGCTCCCGTACCCCCGCGCGAATCAGGGCCTCGGAGATCCTCCCGTACCCCAACAACAACATGGACGAATCCTCGGCCGGGTCGAGGAAGTAGTCGCTCATCGGGGTGAGCCCGACGCCGCGGCGCGCGGCCTCGTCGCGAATCGCCCGTCCCCGGTCGCCCGTGAGTAGCTGGACCGTGACGTGCAGTCCCGCCCGGATCCCGTGCACTCGCACCTCGGGCAGTGCCTCCACCAGCGCCTCCACCAGGCCGTCCCGGCGGGCACGGTAGCGCACCCGCATCCGCCGCAGGTGGCGATCCAGCTCGCCCCGGGAGAGAAAATCGGCGAAGGCGTGCTGCTCGACGCGGGAGACGCCGAAGTCCACCTGCCGGTGCTGCCCCTGCACCGCCTCCAGCAGCCGGGGCGGCACCACCAGCCAGCCCAGCCGCATCGCCGGGGCCAGCGTCTTGCTTGCCGTGCCCGCGTACACGATGCGCTCGGGGTCCATCCCCTGCAGCGCGCCGACCGGTGCCCGATCGTATCGATACTCGGCGTCGTAGTCGTCCTCAATCGCGATGGCCTCGCGCCGCCGTAGCCATTCGAGCAGCGCCCCGCGGCGGGTGCCGGAGAGCACCGCGCCGGTCGGGTACTGGTGAGCCGGTGCCACGAACACGGCACCCACCGCCGCCCGCTCCAACGCATCCACCACGATCCCTTCGCCGTCCACCGGTACCGGCACCAGCTCCAGGCCGGCGCCCGCGCCGGAGACCCGGACCTCGTCGTGGCAGGGGTCTTCGACCCCGACCCGCCGGGTCCCCATCGCCGCCAACGCGCGGCACAGCAGCGAGCGCCCCTGCGAGTAGCCGCTGGTGACGACCACCCGCCCGGCGTCGGTGACCACGCCGCGCACTCGGCCCAGATAGTCCCTCAGCGCCAGCCGCAACACCTCGATGCCGTCCGGATCGGTGTAGCCGAAATCGGCGTCCCGCATCCCCAGCAACGCCTCGCGTAGGGAGCGCAGCCAGGCGGAACGGGGGAAGGCCGACAGGTCGGGCACACCGGGACGGAAGTCGTAACGCGGCTCTGGAATCGGATCGGCGCGCTTGGTAAGGGGCGGCCGGCACGGGCCGGCGCAGCCGGTCACCCGGGGCCGGGTGCCCGGGCGCAACTCCAGGTACCCCTCCCCAGCGAGCTGGGCGTAGGCGTCCACCACGATCGGCCGGGAAATACCCAGCTCGCGGGCCAGATCGCGGGTGGAAGGAAGCCGGGAACCGGGCCGTAATGCCATGTCCCGGATGCCCTGGCGGAGCTGGTCCTCGATCTGGCGGCCGAGGGTGCTGGGGCTGTCCCGATCCACCGAGACGAGGATATCGACGGGCCGACTGGTCAAGGTTTCGCCTCCTCAACTGGATCTTCTGTCCTGACCAGTCTGCCCTAGTTTGGGCCTATGTCAACCGCGCGGGCGGTGGCACTGCTGCTTATCTGCGGGATCTGCCCGGCGCCGGCCACGGCCCAGCAATCCGTGGGCTCGGTCGCCTCGCGCGATGTCGTCTGGCCGCTGCCCCGGATCCAGGGCGAGATCCTGGTGGACGGCCGGAGCGCCGAGCCTGCCTGGCAGGCCGTCGCGCCCTTGCCCATGACGGTGTACCTCCCGGCCTACGGCGCCAACCCGAGCGAGCGCACCGAGGCGCGGGTCGGCTACGACGCCGACGCGATCTACGTCATGGTGGACGCCTGGGAGGCCCACCAAGGCGGCGTGCGCGCGAGCTCGATGATTCGCGATGACGACTCACCGGGCGATTTCGTCAACGTCATGCTCGACACCTTCGGCGACCGGCAGAACGCGGTCACCTTCAGCACCACACCCGGTGGCCAACGGAACGACTGGAGCATCAGCAACGACGCGCGCGACGACGCCTCGCTGAGCCCGGCGTGGAACGGCCCCTGGGACCTGGCGGTGCGCCGCGGCCCCGACGGCTGGCACGCCGAGTACCGGATTCCGTTCACCACCCTGCGCTTCACGACCCGCGACGGGCGCGCCGAGCTGGGCTTGAGCCTCAACCGCCTCACCGCGCACTCCAACGAGCGCATCACCTTCCCGGCCATCGAGCCCTCGGCGTCGCTCGCCCTGTGGAAGCCGTCCCGCTGGCAGCGGGTCAGCATCGAGAATATCACCGACGCCCGGAGCTTCCGGGTGATGCCCTACGTGATGGCCGGGAGCGAGGGGAACCGCGCGCCCGATCCGGTGCTCTCGCCCTGGCATCGCGACCAGCGGCTCGAGGCGGGCGGCGACCTCAAGACCGCGCTCTCGCCCAACCTCACTCTCGATCTCACGGTCAACACCGACTTCGCCGAGACCGAGGCGGACGACCAGCGGGTGAACCTCACTCGCTTCCCTCTGTTCTTTCCCGAGCGGCGGGCCTTCTTCGTGGAGCGCGCCGGCACCTTCGAGGTGAAGACCGGCGAGGTGGACCTGCTGTTCAACAGCCGGCGGGTCGGCCTCACGCCCGATGGCGAGCCGGTCCGGCTGCTCGGCGGTACCCGGTTGGTGGGACGGGTGGCGAGCTGGGACCTCGGCCTGCTCGACGTGCAAACCGGGCGGACTCCGTCGGGCGCGCGGGAGAACCTCGGCGTATTGCGCGCGCGCAGGGGACTGCTCAACCAGCGCTCCTGGGCCGGCCTCATGCTCACCTCGCGAGTGACCCCCGATTCGGGCCAGGTCGCGCTGGGCGCGGACGGCGAGCTGCACCTGGGGGGCGACGACTACTTCGGCTTCGCGCTGGCGGCGCTCGCCGGCGACGCAGGCCTCGGTCCCAGCGACGGAGTACTGCCCCGCGGCGCGCTCCGGCTTCTCGCGGAGCGGCGCCGCAATCGGGGCATGTGGTATCGCACCGGCGTCGCCACCACCGGGGCCCGCTACCAGCCGGCGCTGGGCTACGTTGAGCGGGGCGACGCCATCCAGCCGCTGGCGGAGGTCGGCTACGGATGGGTGGTGTCGCCGGCGGGCCACCAACTGCGCGGAAGCGTGTCGTCGTCCTTCGCCTACCGCAACGCGGCAGGGACGTTCGATGGGTCCACCTCGTCCGCGGCGCTGGAGTACGAGCTGCCCGGCGGCACCCTCTGGACCCTCACCCTCACTCGCCAGGAAGACGACCTGCTGGAGCCGTTCACCCCGGTGCCGGAGACATCGGTGCCGGCCGGGCGGCACACTGCCGGCTTCGCGGAGCTGAAACTCAAGGCTTCGACCGGCCCGCGCGCGGTGGTGGGAGGCACCATCCGCGCGGGGGAGTACTACGACGGCCGGCTCTACTCGCTGCTACTCTCGCCCGAGTGGCGCGCCTCGGCTTATCTCCGGCTCTCGGCCGACCTGCAGCTCGACCGCCTGGAGTTTCCGGATCGGGGCGAGGAGGTCTGGTCTCCGTTGATGCGACTGCGCGTCCTCGCCTCTGCGTCGCCCCGCCTCTCGTTCAGCGCCGTGCTCCAGGCCAACGGCACCGCCGACCTCGCGACCGCCAACCTGCGCCTGCGCTACTCGATGAGTGAGGGACACGACCTGTGGGTGGTCTACAATCACGACCAGAACCTCGACCGCGACCGGTGGTGGCCGGAGACCCGCATTCCAGCCACCGCACGCTCGGGCTTGCTGGTCAAGTACACCAGGAGCTTCGGGCGATGAGCACGTTTCTCCGCCTATGGCGCGCGCTGCCGCGGTTACGGCGCGAATGCCGCGTCGCCGCCGCGGTCATCGGCCTGTACTAGTTTGCTCAAGGAGTTTTGATGGACTGGGTCCTGCTGATCGTCCCGGGCGTCATCTGGGGCGCGTCGTTCCTCTTCATCGCCGAGGGCCTCGAGGTGATGGGCCCGAACGGCGTGACCTTCACTCGCATCCTGGTAGGCTTCCTCACCCTCGCGCTCTTCCCCGGCTCCCGCCGTGCGATCAGCCGCGACGACTGGCTCGGCACCGCGCTCGTCGGCGTGCTCTGGATGGCCTTCCCGCTGAGCATGTTCCCCTACGCCGAGCGGCATGTGTCATCCGCGCTGACCGGCATGCTGAACGGCGCGGTGCCGCTCTTCACCGCGATCGTGGCCGCGGGCATCGCACGCCGCTGGCCCTCGCGAGGCATCGCGGTGGGGCTCGGGGTTGGCCTGGCCGGCGGCGTTCTCATGGGCCTGCCTACGCTGGGCGAGGGCCGGAGCACCGTGACCGGCGTCTTGCTGATCCTGGCCGCGCTCGTGTCCTACGGGTTCGCGATCAATGTCGCCCGGCCGGTCCAGCAGCGGGCGGGCGCCCTACCGGTGATCTGGCGGGCGCAGCTGGTGGCGCTGGTGCTGACCGCGCCGCTCGGCATACCGGAAGTGCTTGGCGCGCGCTGGTCGCTTGGGCCGGTACTCGGTCTTCTGGCCCTCGGCGCCCTCGGCACGGCCGTCGCCTACGTGTTGACCGTGATGGCCGCCGGCCGGGTCGGCGCGACCAAGGCCTCGGCCACGGCCTTCCTTATACCGCCGGTGGCGCTGCTGCTCGGGGTGCTGGTGCGGGGAGAGCACGTGGCGTCGCTGTCGGTGCTCGGCGGCGTCGTGTGCCTAATGGGTGCGTGGCTGATGCGCCGGGCGCAGCTGGAGCACGCGGTGCGCGGTCCGGCCCCGGCCCTTCAAACGGCGGCCTATACCCAGGTCGGTGAACGGGCTGGCGGTTGAGAATGTGCCCTGAGAGCGCTGACCGGGGCATCTCTGATTCCAAGCGATCCAATTTCTCACCCTGCCCGGATCCCATCGCGTTACGATCCATAAGGGAGCAACCGTATGCGCCACATCGGAATCCTGGCTCACAGCGCGGACGGCGCGGCGTTGTGCTTCCTGGAAATGGTGCGCGAGGCCTCACGCCGGCTGGGCGCGCACCAGCACCCCGAGATCACCCTCTCGATCTTGCCGATGGGCGCCGTGCTCGAGCAGTACGAGAGCAACGATCTGGAGGCCGTGGCAGCGTACCTTGCGCGCACGGCTCAGCGGCTCGCCGACGCAGGCTGCGATTTCTTCGTGTGTCCCGACAACACCGCCCACATCGCGCTCGAGCTCTGTCGCGAGCCGCTGCCGCTGCCTGGGCTGCACATTGCGGAGATCGTCGCCCAACGGGCCAAGGCGGACGGCCGCACCTGTGTGGGCTTGCTGGGCACCAAATGGACGATGGAAGGACCGGTTTATCCCGCCGCATTCGCCCGCCACGGCATCGCCATGCGGACCCCCGCTCCCGCCGATCGCGCGCTGGTGGACGAGGTCATATTCCGCGAGCTGTGCCAGGGCCGGCTGGTCGACGCTTCGCGAGCGGAGTATATCCGCATCATCGACGGCCTGAGTCGCGAAGGCTGCGATGCGGTGGCTCTGAGCTGCACCGAGATCCCACTGTTGATCACGCCCGAAGTGTCCCCACTGCCTACGCTCGACTCCACCCGGTTGCTGGCCCGCGAGGCGGTCGCTACGGCGCTGGGGGAGGGTAGGCTAGAATGGCGTGGCGGGCCGTTGGTTCAGCGGGGTTGACAGTGCGCGCCCCGAGTCCTACGGTGTAGCGATTCCGGATCAAAAACTCAGTGGGGAGAGCCCATGGAACTGGAACCCCCGCCTCGCGAAGCACGCCTCAAGCCGGAGTATGCCCACCTCTATCCCTACCTCGAACCGGGCGCCTGGGATCGCGCGTCAACAATTGCCATCAGAACACTGGAGGCCATGGCGCAGCAGCTTGAAGCCCAGCAGCCGAGCAAGGGTCGGGCGCTCATCGAGCAGCATTTCGATTTTAGAGGTGGCGCGGCGGCCGCGTTCAACGCCTCGCGGCAGCG
Organism: uncultured Gemmatimonadales bacterium; assembly: GCA_963812755.1. Classification (GTDB taxonomy): domain Bacteria; phylum Gemmatimonadota; class Gemmatimonadetes; order Gemmatimonadales; family GWC2-71-9; genus CAVVWJ01. The sequence goes on from CAWEWK010000024.1 coordinate 8,962, forward strand.
TCTGGGTGAAGCCGTAGCCGGAGGCACATTTCGAGACCGAGTGTCCGCGATGCGGCTCATCCTCCAAAGCATTGAAGCGGAGCTTCAGAAAGGGAAGGTACCCGCGGAAGGACTCGAGGATTTCAAGTCAGCGGTCGACGATCTGCGTCTCCGTGTCTGGTCCATACTGGCAGCGGCAAGCAGCGGTGATCACCAAGCCGCTCTCGAGCGATTCCGCCTGCGTCGCGCCATCGAGCTCACTCGGACCCTTGCGCATGACCTGGAATCAGGCACCCTGAGCCGCGGGCACCGCGAACTCCCCGAGTTGGAGATCGTGCTTCGGCGCTTATCTGAGATTCTCCAGGTCCCGAGGTAGCTCGTGGCCGGGGGCCTAGCGGAGCAACACGTCGGCCCGCCAGACATCGCTCTGCCGGTCGGCGAGCGCGAAGTACAGCGTGCGGCCATGCACGTCGAAGATGAAGCGGAAATTCTGGTAGGTAGGTCCCTCCGAACGCGCGACCTCTCGCGTGGGGCCGCCGTCGGCGGGCACCTGGTAGATGCGATAGACCCCGTCGGTCGAAGTGCCCGAGTAGTACACCTCCCGACTGTTCGCCGGCCAGCGGACGTAGAACAGGGTGAGATCCCGCGGGATTGTGCCGATGGTGCGCGGCTCCCGGCCATCGCTCTGGCTCCGGAACAGCAAGGTATCCCCTACCCAGACCACCCAGCGGCCGTCGGGTGACCAATCGGCGGCGCCGGTCAGGCCACCCGCCTGGAGCGTGAACGCCCGGGTCATCCGGCCCCATCCGGAGTCGCCGGCTGCGCGGCGCGACCCCTGAACCGTGCGCTCCCCGGTCTCCCCCCACACCGTATACAACACGCTCCTGCCGTCGGGAGAGATCTTGGGCCCGAGATTGTTGGCCGTCGGCACCTGGATTCGCACTCGCGATCCGCCTGACGCGGGCACCATGTAGAGATCGCGCACCGAGCCGCTTCGGGTCGCGTGGAATGTCACCCATGCCCCGTCAGGCGAGTAGTGCGCCTGAAACTCGTCCTCCGGCCCGCTGCTGAGCGGCTCCGGCGGGGCGCTCCCGTCGAGCGGCACCCGCCAGATGTCCTGGTTGCCGCTCCGGTTCGAGTCGAACGCCAGCCAGCGCCCGTCGGGCGATACGCTGAACGACTCGGTGAGCTGCGACCCGCTGGTGACCGGCTCTGCGTCCCGGAGCGACACCGTCCGGCCCGGCTGAAGCGCCACCCGGTAGACGTTCGAGGTCTCGGTGTGAATCGAATACAGCAGCTCCTTACCGTCGGCCGAGAGGCTGATCGTATGCGGGTGTAACCCGGTGGTGAGCCGCACCGGCGTGTGCGTTGGCGTACCCGACCGGCCCAATCCGATCCAGTACACGTCATTCCCACCGTCCTCGTCCGACACGTAGAGCAGCGAGCGGCTGTCCGGCATCCAGACCGGGCTGGTGTGCAACGGTCGGTCCGCGGTGAGCCGGACCGGTGTACCGCCCGACGCCGGGGCGATCCAGATCGAGCTGGGTGCCAGGTTGGCGAAGGTGGGATACTGCGGATTGCCGGAGACGTAGGCGATCCACTTCCCGTCGGGTGACCAGGCCGGCGAGTGGGGATTCTCGGCCCGAAGCAGGAAGCGCGGCTTGTCGGCCGAAAGGTCCCGCACATACAGCGTGTCGGCGCTGGAGTAGACGATCTCGTCTTTCTTGGGCGACCACCCGGCCCACCCGAGCCGCTGATCGAGGCTCTGCGTTGCGAGCAGCCGGGTGACTCCACCCAGCGCCGGAATCACTTCCAGACCTCGCGGCGTGGTATAAGCGAGGCGGGCGCCGTCCGCCGACCAGGCCGGCATGGCCGGCACCAGTCCCGGCCAGCGCGCCACCGTCACCGGCTCACCGCCGGCGAGCTGCTGCACCACCAGCCGGGTTTCCGCCGGCGTCATCCGGCTGTACGCCACCAGCTTGCCGTCGGGCGAGACCGCCGGATTGAGCTCCAGACCGGGTTCGAGGGTGACGGCGGCCCGTTTGCCAAGGGTGGGCGCGGTGCCGTGGGCCCCGCGGCCGAGCAGGAACCCAAGCACCGTCACTGCCAAAAGCACCACGGCCGCGCCCGCGAGCCACCGCCGCCATCCCGCACCGCGCCGGACGGCCACGCTCGGCGTGAGTCGGGTCTGGGTCGGAGTCACCCCGACGCTGGGGGTGAGCTGCTGCTCCAGCTGCAACGCCAGCTCTCCGGCATCCTGCCAGCGATCGGCGGGTCGCTTGGCTAGACACTTCATGATGATGGCGTCGAGCGCCTCGGGCACCCCGGGACGCCGGGCAGCGATCGGCTCCGGCTGTTGGGTCACCTGTGCTGCCAGGACCTCGGCGGAGGACTGGCCGGTGAACAGCGGCCGGCCGGTTAGCAGCTCGTAGCCCAGGGCGCCGAGGGCGTAGATGTCTACCCTATGGTCGAGGTGGGGGTCGGCCGCCGCCTGTTCCGGCGCCATGTAGGCCGGCGTGCCGAGTGCGATGCCCACACTGGTGAGCTGGTGCCGTCCGGTCGCCTCGCTCACCGCCTTGGCGACACCGAAGTCGGTCACCAGGGCGTGGCGCCCCGAGATCAGCACGTTGTCCGGTTTGATGTCGCGGTGGACCACGCCCTGGCCGTGGGCGTAGGCCAGCGCGTCGGCCACTTCGGACATGATCCGCACCGCGTCGTGGATCGGCAGCTCGCCCTGCTGGGTGAGCCGATGCCGCAGGTTGTGGCCGTCCACGTACGGCATCACGTAGAAGAGAAAACCTCCCGCCTCGCCGGAATCATGGAGGGGGAGGATGTGGGGATGCTGCAGCCGGGCGGCGACCTCGATCTCGCGGGAGAAGCGCTCAGGGCCCAGCGTCGCGGCCAGCTCGGGCCGGAGGACCTTGACGGCGACTTTGCGCCGGTGCCTCACGTCTTCCGCCAGGTATACGGTCGCCATGCCGCCCTGGCCCAGCTCGCGCTCCAGCGCGTAGCGGTCGGCCAGCACGGCGACGAGCCGGCTCGGCAAATCGGCCATCCATGATCCTGAGTGGCGAGGTGCCGAAATCTACCCTAATCATCGTCACCGTCACCGCCTCCACCGCCCTTACCTTTTCCACCAGTCGCGACCGCGCGGAACTGGGCGCTCAAGTCGGGTGACGAGCTCGCCGCCACCCTCGCGACAATGACCAGCTCGCCGGTGACCGACCCCAGGCGCACGACAGCCGACGCACGGCCGTTTGCGTCGGTGGATGCGGTGGATGGCTCGAGCCCGGCACCCGGGACCGCGCCCACGAAGCTGAACTCCACGGTAGCGCCGGGGAAGGGTTGGGAGCTCTCATCGAGGACCTGCACGACCAATGGTTGGTCCAGCACTTCTCCGACTTTGGCCCGCTGATCGTCGCCCGACAGAGGCACGAGCGAGTTCGGCTCGCTCCCCCCGGGAGGGTGAGGTCTCCACCCGAGCAACCGACGACCAGGCAAGCGGCAACCGCGGCGACGCGAATGCGCATGGCAACGCACCTGCTGACAAGGTCCATGATTCGTGAGTGGTACTGGGAACATCTTACAGGGAGGAATTCAGAGTAGACTGTGGCCCCGCTCACGCGCGGGGTCTTTCCTCCAGTGCAAGAAATGACACTAGTGCTCTGGCAGGAGTGGTGGGCGACATGGTGCGGAATATGCGAGCCTCCGGCGCTGAGTCTTGCCGGAGGGCGCGATGGAGCTTCTAGTGCGGGGACTGACTTTCTACGCCTGGTATGCTGCGGCGGTCGCCGTGGTTTTCAGCATCGTCCTGGCCATCCTGTACCTCGCCTCGGCAGTCCGAAGATGGGCGAGCCAGCGGGAGCTCGAGGTTCTACAGGCCATAAGGCGGCGGTGGACAGGGTGATGTTGTTCGGCCATCCCTAGCACCGCCGCCTCCTTTTTCCCTACCGCTCGTTCGTCTTCTCCTCCAGCCGCCGGGCCCGCGCCAGCAGCTCCCGGATCTCCGGAAGCTCGTCATTCACCAAGCGGCGCACGTCAGCCGCCTCGATCGCCCGTCCTTCCTTCTGGAAGTACGGCACCAGTGACTCCAGGTGCCCGGCTGCCACATCGAGGTAGGTGCGGTCGAAGTCCTTCTTCGAGGCCTTCTCGACCTTGTCGACCTTCTGCTGGTGCAGGCGCCCCAGGTTGGAGGAGACCTTCACATCGTGGCGGTTCGCCACATCCTCCCAGCGCTTCCCCCAGTCATGCATATGATTCTCGATCCGTTCCGCGAGCCGGCGGACCTCGTCGCTCTTGGCGTCGCGCCGCGCCAGCTCCGCCATGCGAATGTGCGTCACGTGGTTCGCCACGACGTTCTTGATGAACGCGACATCCGCTGCCCGAAGGCTGCGATCGTTCCGGTCGTTCCCATTGTCACCCGTGGTTCGTCTTACGCGGTCTCCCACGGTGCCCAGTCCTGTGTCGCCGGAGGTCCGGTCCCCAACCCGTCCCGCCGTCGACGAGATGCCGACGCGGCTGCCGATCTGCTGCGCCAGCGTCAGGTGCTCCCGGATCCCCGGGACCCCGCTGCTCGCCAGCTGCCGCACGTCGGGCGCGGTGGCTGAGGAGGCCATGCGCTGGAAGGTGGCAAGGGCCTGCTCGTGCTGCCGGATCATCTCGGTCATGTAGGCCTGGTCGAACTCGGAGCCGGAAAGGTCCTCGAGCCGGTCGACCGTCTGCTTCGCGGTCTCATCGAGACCTACCGGGACCCGGACCCGATTGTTCTTGGCGACCGTGGCCCACTGGTCGTTCATGGAGTTGTGGTCGGTGATCATGCGCTTGGCGAACGCCTTGACGTCGAAGTCGGCCCCTCGCGACTCCGCCACCCGGCCGAGCGCCACCTCGAGAAAGTTGCCGCGGATGGCCTCGAGGATGTAGCTGCTATCGGCGGCGGCGCTCGGGAAGCGCATTGCGGAGTCCCGGCCGACAGTCCACGGTATGTTGGGCGGGTTTTGATTGGGGGGCACCTGGGCAAGTACGCCTGGCGCGACGGCGAGCATCGCCGCCAGTGTGGATGTGATGGACATCACTTTCGACATATGACTGCTCCGTTCAACAAAGGCTGCGATCCTGGAAGGGTCCAGAGATCGGAATCGAGACCCTGCGCAGGTGCAGCATCCGTGCCCGCGGGGCTGCTTAGATGCTAGATGAATACGGGCCTTGGAGATGTGACCTCGGGCACCGAGCGGCGTTCTCTCTCCTGCGCCTCACAACGAGGACGCTCGGCCAGCCACCATCGTCGCGCCTCGCGGTGTTGTTCTTCGTGCCCTTCGTGTCAAGAAAACAAGCGATCTATTCTCGTCCCAATCTGACCGGCGGCTCCGACACCCGCACTGACCCTAACCCGGGGGCAGCACGTAGCGGCCGCCGCCCGTGGTCGCGATTACCAGGCACATCACGATGAAGAGCAGCTCGTAATGCCAGCCGTCGGTGCCGTGCTGGCCCCAGAACCCGGTGCGCCACTCGAAGATCTTCTTGTAGATCGCGCCGAGCATCACCAGGATGAGACCGATGGCGGCGACTTGGGGAAGAACACCGAGCCCGACTCCCAGACCCCCGGCCACCTCGGCGATGCCCAGGAACCGGGTGACGCCCGGAGGCAAGCCGATGCTCTTCCCGCGCGCGACCGGATCCTTCGTGTGGCTCCATCCACTGGTGACGAAAACCGCACCCACCAAGAGGCGCATGAGGAGCAGGGCCAGATCGGAGTAGGGCAGAAGCCAGCTGAACGCATTTGGGCCGCCAGTCCGTGACTAGTGGGACCATGCCATTTTGGGGGCGACGTCGACGCACCCCCCTTCTCTTCGCTAAGTTAGTTGAAGCTCTCCCCGGAGAGGCAGTAGCGGCGCAAGGAGGATCTATGGAACGAGCATTGGAAACCAGACTCCGCCTTGGGTTCGATCGTCGCCGGATGCTGTTGGACGAGGTCGAGCGGCTGTCGCCGGAACGGCTAGTCGCCAAGCCGTTCCCGGGAAAGTGGTCGATTCTCGAGATCGTCGAGCATCTTGTAGTGTCAGACCGGGAAGTTCTCCAGGGCCTGCCAAATCCTTCGCAGCTGGTTGACCGGAAACGTGGACTCAAGGATCGGGTGGCCTACCCGTTCGTGATGCTCGTGTTGGCTTGCCACCTCCCCGTGAAGGTGCCGTCACCGCTGTACCTGCCCCGAGGCGAGTGTTCGCTGGCCATATTGCGGCGCGAGTGGGACGAGATTCAGCAGTGGCTTCGATCGTATGTCCACGGGCTCGGCCCCGCCGACTGGAGCAGGGCTGTGTTCCGGCACCCCATTGCGGGTCCGCTGACGGTGCTGCAATTCGTCCACATGGCCGAGCTTCACCTGGCGACCCACACCCGGCAGATCAGGAGGCTTGAGGGCGTGACGAACTGAGCCTATTCTTGCGTCCTGCCAGTCCCCGCTCCTGCCACAGCTCGGCGCCACCGCTTCCAATGGCTCCATCACAGAAACTGATCGTCTCCGTCCTCGGCATCGCCCTGGCCACCACGGGTTGCGCTCGCAAGCAGGTCGCCGAGGTGGCGGAGCCGGTGACCATGCACCGCTCCCGCCGCTGCTCCAGTGGTTCCGACTGAAATCGCGGTGGAACCCCTCGACCCGGCGCCGAATGCCCGGAGAATCCTGGAGGAGGCAATCCACTTTTCGCTCGACCGCTCGGACCTGAGCGCGGACGCCCGAGCGATTCTCGCCGCTAGGGTGCAGATCCTCCGGTCGACATCCGACCTGACTCTCCGGATCGACGGCCACGCGGACGAACGGGGCTCGGACGAGTACAACCTGGCCCTCAGCAAGCACCGCGCGGCCGAGGCCAAGCGATTCCTGGTTGCGCAGGGAATTGACGAGAAGCGGCTGGAGGCGGTTGGCTACGGCGAGGAGCAGCCTCTCGATCGCCGCAGTGACGAGGCCGCATGGGCAATGAACCGTCGCGCCGGATTTCAGGTGACCGGTGGTGCCATCTCCCAGCGCTGACCGCGGCTGGATGACGGGGGTGACAGAAGGCCGGGCGTCCTAGCCCGGCCTTCTCGCATCTTCGCCTCCTTCACCCTTCACCCTCACCCCACGTTGTCGGGCGCCCTCAGACGATTCGGTGAGCCATGTCCGCATTCGCCTCCGTCCCGCGCATCAGAGGGTCAGAACCGGAGCCTCCATTCGAGTCTCCGGTCCAGCGTGGCCGGAAACTGCCGGCCACGCTTTACCCTTGGACCCGAGGACCCGATGAACCGAGATCTACTGCCGTCCGCCAGAGTCCGCCGCAATCCCCACGTGCCGGCGGCGGTCATTCTCCTGTCGCTGGCTGCGGCCGCCTGCTCCAATGACCTCCCGCTTCCGACGGCTGCGGACCCCGGCTCTCCGGTGACGACGGTCCCCGGGCCCGAGCTCGCCGCCGAAACGGTTCCAAACAGTTGGACCACCCGGATTCGGATGCCGTCGGGCCGGTACGGTCTGGTAGCCGCCAGCGTCAACGGCGTCATTTACGCCATCGGCGGATGGCGCGGCGGGACCCCCCTCCGGACAGTCGAAGCCTACAATCCAAAGACCAGCACGCTGGTCGCCTGGACCCCCAGGGCTCCTTTGCCGTCCGGACGGCTCCTGCCCAACGGTGCCGCCGTGATCAATGGCAAGATCTACGTATCGGGGGGGCTGAACGCTGAAGGCCGGGCGACCAGTACCCTGTTCGTCTACGACGTGGCCGGGAACGCCTGGTTTGCCAAGGCCCCGATGCCCATCAACAGCCAGGGCGGGGCCTCCGCCGCCATAGACGGCAAGCTGTACGTGCTCGCCACCCCGCCTGGTCAAGGCGGGCGCTACACCGGCCCGACGCGCCTGTTTCGCTACGACCCGGCCACGAACAGCTGGAGCGAGCGCGCTCCCGCACCGCATCATCACCACCGCGGTGTCGCCCGGGCCATCAACGGGAAGCTCTACGTTGCCGGCGGGATGACGATGGAGGATCCCGACGGCACCGGCTATCCCCAACCGAAGGCCTGGGCCGAACTGGACGTGTACGACCCGGCCACCAACACCTGGGCCGGCAGGGTACCCATGCCCACGGCACGCTGGAGCGCGGCTGGGAGTGTCATGGACGGGAAGCTGTATGTGGCGGGCGGCTGGACCGGGTACACGCCGGCACCTAGCCTGGAGCTCTACGATCCGGTGGCAAACACCTGGGCGCCGGGGGCAGACATGCCTACGGCGCGGGGCGGAGCCGGTGCCGGGGTGGTGAACGGCGTGCTGTACGTCCTGGGAGGCCGGGTCAGTGTCGAATCCGGCGCCCTCAGAACCAACGAAGCGTACAACAAGTAGGCTATCGGATGACCCGATCCAACGGCACCGCCCCCTCGAGCGGATAGTTGAAATGCCACCACGCCTGGCCGTAGGGTCTGAACCCTTCCGATATCATCGTCTGTTGCAGGATCTCTCGGTTACGCAGTACCCGGTCGGTAAGCTCGGCCGTGTCGGCGGAACCGTTGAAGCTGTCGAAAGCAGTTCCCATGGGGACTTCGGTCCCCGTCGCCAGGTCGACCAGCGTGAGATCCACCGCTACCCCCAGATTATGCCGGGTCCGGCGGGCGATATACCCGCTCTCGAGCAGCTCCCGACGCCCACTACGCTCGGCCCATTCGACCATCGCGAGGGAGGCCCTCACCGGGCGGTACGCGTCGAAGATCCTGAGACCAAAACCCTCAGCCCGGAGCCGGGCCTGAGCTCGGCCGAGGGCGGCGGCCACCTCTGGGCGCAGCAGCGCCCGCGCCGCCTCGTAGCCGGGGAGCGGTACACCGGTGAAGTTATTCGCGGTCGCGTAGCGGAGATCGACCTGGATGGTCGAGTCCACCGAGCGCACATCCACCAGCGGCGATTCAGCGGTCCCATCGGACGCATTCGAACCCGGCCCCGAGTCAGCGGGGAGCTGATCGGATGCGGAGGCCGAGCCGTACTCCATGAACCCCACGGACCCGGAGCCCTCCACTCCGTCGGGTGCCGGTGCACTCGGGCCATTCCAGAACAGCCAGACGGCCACTACTCCGACGAGGGCGGAGGCAACGGCCGTCAGCGCGACAGCACCCCAGCCGCCAGCTCTGGTCGGTTCAGTCAGGACCGGAGCCGCCGCTTCCTCCTCTCCCGATGGAGCGAGCGCCTCCGCGAACTCCGCGACTGTCTGAAAGCGTTGAGCCGGTGATGGGTCGAGCGCCCGGCCGAGCACGTCGCGCATTGTCTCCGGAACCCGTCCGTCGAGCGCCCGAGCGAGTACAGCGCGCATTGCCTCCGGCGCCAGGTCACCCTCTAGTGCGAGAGTGGGCGGCACTCCGGTGAGGAGGCGATGGAGTATCGCACCCAAGCTGTACACATCGCTCCGTTCGTCGGGTGGCTGTCCCTCGATCCGCTCGGGGCTGGCATAGTCGGGACTGATCTCACCCCGCACGATCCGTGGTTCGGCGTCCGTATATTCCAGAAGCCAGTCCCGGGTGAATCCGATCACCTTGACCAGTGGACGCCCGTCGACTCTCTCGGTCAGGAGAATGGTGTTCGGCGAGAGACTCCCGTGAACCCAACCCATGTGGTGCGCCGCCTGCAGGCCGGCTGCGGCTTGGAGGCACAGGTCCAGGGCCGCCGCCACCGGCAGGGCGCCGCGCCTGGCCAGCGTCTCCAATAGCAACTCGCCTGTAGGCCACTCGCCCACCACGTAGACCAGCCCATCTTCAGTCTCGCTCACCTCATGGGTCGCGGCGACGTTCGGATGCTGAATCAGGGTGGCGTCTTGGAAGCGTTGCCGGAGGAAGGCGAGCGCGGCCGAGTCGGCGAGGTTGGAGCCCAGAAAAAGGACCTCGACCTCTAGCCCGGTCGGGTACTCGGCATGGTGGACAGGGCCAAAGGGGGTCTCCCTCGACATCTCCCCTACAATGATCCCGCCAGCGAGGGTCTGACCCACCAGGCTGGATTTCGGAGCAGGATTGCGGTGTAACATCCTCAACTTCCCATGGTGCTAAGTCTGACCCCTTTTCGAGATAGCTCAAGTGTGGAGATACCGCGGGGACAGGGGTCGTCAAGACCACCCTCACCACCTCGCTCGATACCCCCGCACGTCCACATGCACGAACGGCCCGTGCGCCCGGTTCGGGCGGTAAAGACCCAACCCGCCCTCGAACGGCCGGTACCAGCCGCTCCGTGAGAGCCGCTCCACCACACCCGCCAGCAGCTTCGCGTCGTCCAGGTCTGCGCGGCCGTCGCGGTCCAGATCGTCCATGATCCCGTCGCCATCCTCGTCCACGTAGATGTCGGCGGCGTCGCCGTACAGATGGCGGCTGTAGCGGGTCTCGTTGCCGATCGTGCGGTTGTAGTAGGGTGTCCGATACCCGCTCAGGATCTGGAAAGTGGTGACCGGCAGGCCGGCTCGGCTCGCTTCGTCCAGCAGCATCTCCAGCTTGAGCAGCAGTCGCTCCCGCAGCACGAGATACTTGGGATAGCCGCCGGGCTGCTTGGATGTGAACTGGCCCAGCGTGAAGTGGGGCGCCACGAAGGTGCCGCGGTTCGCCTCCGTCACTTCGACCAGCCCGCGGGGACGCGCGTAGCTCGGGTCGCCGCGGAACGCCCGCCGCTCGTAGCGGCCGATCCGAAATCCGTCGATGCTGCCTGCGGCGGGGCGGGGCACCATGACGAACGCGTTGAGCGCGATGGTCTCTCCCGATCCCGAGTCTCGCACCACGATCGGGTAGACGCCCTTCCGGTGCGGGGCGATCCAGCGCCAGCGCGCCGCCGCCAGCGGCTCGAGCCGGCCGCCTCCTGCCTTGGCAGAGTACCGGGACAAGGTATCGGTGAACACGGCCTCGAGCGGCACGGTATCACCCGGCATCACGAAGAGCGCCATCAGGGGATACGGGCTCACTTCTTCCTTGAACTTGAGCGCGAAGGAGGTCGCCCCGGTACCTGGCGTCGGCAGCTCGGGAGGCGGCCCAGCCGTGTCCGGGGGAGCGGCCAGCGTGTCATGCGGATCGCGCGCGATGGCGGTCTCGCCCGCGGACTCCGGCGGGGTTCCGTCGTCTCTGCACGAGACGAGCGCGGTCACGAAGGCGAGCTGGAGACAGCAAACCGGAAGCCTCACGACTCAGCCTCCAAGGAGCCGCTCGAGCTCCGGGCAGATCGCCGGCTCCTCCAGCAACGGTTGGCCCAGACTCTTCATGGCCCGTCGGTCCTTGCCGTAGGGATCGTTGCGGAAGTGCAGCTCTCCGCCCCGCATGAAGGCGGTGAGATAGAGGATATAGACTGGCACCGGCCGCTCGAGGGACACGGCACGTCCCCGTGTAGCCTTGGGATCCTCCATTGCCTCCCGGATCGATTTCTCGTCCCAATCGCCCTGACCGTCCAGAACGAAGTCTGCCAACTCGACCGGTTTCTCGACCCGAACGCACCCGTGGCTCAAGGTGCGCACCGGCTGGTCGAACAGTTTCCGCGATGGCGTGTCGTGGAGATAGATGTTGAAGCGATTGGGGAACATGAACTTCACCAGGCCGAGTGAGTTGGACTCCCCGGAACGCTGGCGGACCCGGTAGGGGAGTTGGGCGGGGTCCACATCATCCCAGTCGATCGAGGAGAGGTCCCGCACCAGCGTATCGGCCTGGGTGTCCACCACCTCGAAGCCATGCCCAGCCAGGTCGTAGATGTCCTCCCGAAGCTTGGGGAGCATCTCGTTGACCAGAATGCTGGAAGGGACATTCCACTCGGGACGGAAGACCAGATAGGTCATCGAGTCGGCGAAGACCGGTGTGGCGTTCTGGTACTCCTCACCCACGATCACCCGTTGCTCGAGTCTTTCCCGTCCACCTTCGTACCCGTAGAGATGAAAGTCCGGAATGTTGACCATCAGGTAGCGCTTCTCGAACTCGGCCGGAAGCCAGCGATACCGGTCCAGGTTGACCTCGATCTGCATGATCCGGCGCTCGACCGGCACGTTTAGCGCGGACAGCGTCGCCCCGTCCACAATGCTGTCGGCCTGGAGGCCATGTCGCACCCGAAACCGCGCCACCGCCTCGGCGACGTTGTCGTCGTAGACCGGCTCCGCGTTCTTCGACGCGTGGAGCTCGCCCGTGGCCCGGAGTCGCTCGCGCAACGCCGCCACCCGTTCGCCCCGGTCTCCGCGCGCGAGCGGCTTGCCGGGCGGCACCTTCGGCCATCCGCCCTTCCGGGCGAGCTCCCGGTAGTCCTCCAGCGCTTCGACCAGCTCGCGGTACTCCTTCTGCCGGGGACGGAGGGCGTCGAGATTCCGGGAAGCCCTCCTCTCGGAATACCGCTCGCAGGGTGCTGTCCACGCTCGCGCGTCGTGCGCGCAGGTACCACCCGTCGTCCACGGTGCGGGGATTCAGCCGTCCTCCGAGCAGATCCCCTCCGAAGGCGAGCATCATCGCGGTGAGCTTGATGTCGAACTCCGCGATGTCTTCGGCCCCGGCCTGTTCCTGCGCCTTTAACGCCCGACCGCGTCTCGTAGTCCCTCCAGATCGTAATCGGCCGGCCGTAGTCCTTCCCGTCGGCGTCGCAGATGGAGGCCACCAGCTCTCGCGCCCTGCCAAGCGGGCGTCCGCCCTTGCTCCACAGCGGACGCTCATCGTGGTCGCGGTACACCTGCTGCACCAGCCGCCACGGAGCGCCGCCCGCGTAGTCGGGTGCTTTGGAGGACGACACTTGGGTCCGGATTTCCTTTCGCACGGCGTCCTCGAGATCTCCGGCGCAGCCGGCGATACCCGTCAGCAGTAGCAAACAGGGCGAGGCCTTCCGGAGCGCTCGGCGCATGGGTTCTCCATGAATTGTTCAATCTGACTATGTAGGCGAGCGAGGAGGGAGACGGTGCGCCGCTCACAGGATCTCTCGTCGCAGGGGCTACTGCGGATGGAATCGGCGCTATAACGTTTGATCTGGACTGCCCCAGGACGGCTCCGATGCCACCAGAACTGGTCTCACCTGCGCTTACGCTCGCCTCGCTAC
>CAWEWK010000025.1:0-58965 GCA_963812755.1 uncultured Gemmatimonadales bacterium
TGAACGATTCGATTCCCGATTATACGGTCGGTGCTGCGAGGGGGAAGAGAGGCGACCAACGATGAAGAACGACCCCAGGAGGCGCTAGGCCCTTTTTGCGACAAGAAGGGCCCAGTTTGCGACACGATAGGGCCATCCGCGGGCTAGGCGCAGACTGCCTGTCGATTTTGCCGGGCTTCGTTCGACCAATAGGTAGAACAGGAGAGGCAAATGCTACTGCCGATGCACCCATGAGCCAGGGCACCTTCCTAGTGTTTGAGGACCGGCCCTCGGATTCGCCGCTGGTGGAGCGGATTTGGCGCTGCCACAGCGAGCGGGCGGGCACCTTCCTCTCGGTGGCCGCGAGCCACTGCGAGATGGTCCTCACCCGTCACCAGGGCAAAGTGATCATGACGCTGCGGGGGCCGGAAACCAGGCCCACGACCCTCGACTGCCCAGCGGACGGCGAGTGGCTCGGCATCCGGTTGTCGCTGGGCACCTTCCTGCCTCACCACCCGGCAGCGACGCTCATCGACCGGAGGGATGTGAACCTGCCCAGTGTAACCGGCCGGTCGTTTTGGCTGCAGGGCTGCGCGTGGGAGTATCCCGACTTCGAGAACGCGGAGGGCCTCGTGACCCGGCTTCTCGGGGCCGGACTGCTCGCGCACGACCCCGCGGTAAGCGCCGCCTTGAATGGCGAATGGCAGGCGCTGTCCCGACGCTCTACCCAGCGGCACTTCCTCCAGGCAACCGGGATGACTCACGGCGCCTATCGGCGGATCGAGCGAGCTCGCTATGCGACCACCCTGCTCCGGCGGGGACTCTCCATCCTCGATACCGTCCACCAGGCCGGATACTTCGATCAGGCCCACCTTACCCGATCGCTCCGGCGATTGATCGGAGAAACTCCCGCGCGGCTCCGGGAGCCGGCGAGGCAGTTGTCGTTTCTGTACAAGACAAGCCCGGCGGGCTGAGCCTACCTTGGCCCGTCTCCGACAGCCCCTTCGATTCCATGAACCCATCCGAGCGCATCACCAACCACATCGACGCCCTCGCCGATTGGCGGGGCGCGCTGCTCGGGCGACTGCGCCGGCTGATCCGGGCTGCCGGCCCCGATCTGGTCGAGGTGTGGAAATGGAACACGCCGGTGTGGTCCGGTCGCGGTAATGTGGTTGCCGTCGGGGCGTTCCAGGATCACGTCAAGATCAACTTCTTCAAGGGTGCCGCGCTGGACGATCCGAAGGGCCTATTCAACGCCGGCCTGGAAGCCAAGGCTACCCGGGCCATCGACGTCTATGAAGGCGATCGGCTCGATGAAGCGGCCTTCAAGGACCTGATCCGGGCCAGTGTGGCGCTGGACCGAAAGGGGTAGCATGATGGTGGCGGAAGGGGTGGGATCCCGGGGGAAGCTCTGGGCCGGGCGTATCATGAGCGGGTTCGTGTCGCTGTTCCTCCTGGTAGACGGGGGAGCCCGCCTGGCAGGGTTCGCGCCGTACGTCGAGGGGATGACGAAATTCGGCTATCCCGCCGAGCTGGCGCCATGGATCGGCCTCACGCTCCTGATCTGCACCGTGTTGTACGTCGTCCCCCGCACGGCTGTCCTGGGCGCGATCCTGGTGACCGGATACCTCGGCGGGGCCACCGCGACCCAGGTCCGGGTGGGCGATCCCTGGTGGCTTTTCCCCGTCGCTCTAGGCGGGATGACCTGGGGAGGGCTCTGGCTCCGCTACGGCGGTCTGCGCGAGTGGATTCCCGTGATGAAGAATGCGCAGCCCTAGGCGTACCGCTTGGCCGCCCGAGCCCGCCTCTTGGCGGCCTCGACCTCGCGATTCTTCGGAGCTGCGGCCGTGACCAGGGAGTCCAGCAGCCGGTGCACCGCGGCGGCGACCTCGGCCACCCCTCGGTCGAACGCCGGCTGGTTGGCCGCGGAAGGCTTGGTGAAACCACTCACCTTGCGTACGAACTGCAACGACGCGTCACGGATCTCCTCGTCCGTCACGGGTGGGTCGAAATGGTAGAGGGGACGGATATTTCGGCACATGGGGTGACTCCTGGAGGTGGTAACGGACCTTCCCCGCAAAATGGACCGGTGCGGAGCGATCTTCCAGGGTACAGGGCACTTCACCGGACCGTTACTGCTTGACTCCAGATCACCGGCCTGTCCGGCGGCTGGGCGGTGAGCCGGTATTTGCCCGGGGCGGTAGGCTGGAAAGCGGCATCGGCGGTCTCTCCCACAGCCAGACTCAGAACGGCCGGTCCCGGCCGCGCCAGTTGCGGCGGCAGGTCGGCACCGTCCTTGGCGATCGGCCGCCAGACGGCGAGACCGGAGTCGGCGGCCAGCGAAAAGCCGAGCCGCACCGCCATGCCGATGTTGACGAACCGGAAGCGATGGGTCACCCCGGCTACCAGCTCGAGCGGCGGCGCCACCGAGTCGCCGTTGACCAGGATGTGTGGCGGGCGGCGAGCCGGACCGTCCCACCCCGCCACGTACACGTGATCGGTCGCGGGGTCGAAGCGGCGACCGGGCGCGAGCACCACCATCGCGCCGTAGAGACCGGAAGTGAGCTGCTCGAAGTCGTTCAGGTGGGTATGGTAGATGAACGTCCCCGCCCGCCGCAGCGTGAGCCGGGCCGTGAACGAGTCGCCCGGCTGGATCTCTGGCGCCACCCGGGTCCCGGCGCCGCTCCACGCCGCGACACCGTCCGACCAACTCTCCAGCTCCAGCCCGTGCCAGTGTACGGCGGTTGGGTCCGGTAGGCGATTGATCACGGTGATGTCGGTCGGCTCTCCCCGAGTGAGCACCAGAACGCCGCCGGGTACCTCGACCGAGTCCGCTGCCGGCGGTGCTTGGTCGCGTTGAGCCACGAACCCCATTGCTCGCCGAGCGCGACCTCGCGGCCGCCCCTCCTGCACGAAGAGTCGGAGCGTCCGTGCCGTGCCTCGCGGCGGCTCGCTCCAGCCGGACGGCGGCCGAACCGAGATGCCGAGCACCAGTCCCGCCATGTGGCGGCCCAGATGAGAGTGATGGGGCTCCGCCGGCGGGGGGCCGAGCCGGGCGTTTCCCAGGACGTGGAACATGATGTGGCAGTGAAACAGCCAGTTGCCCGGGCGGTCCGGGCTCCAGGCGATGGACATCGTCTCCCGGGGCCTGAGGTTCTCGGTGACCGCCATCCGTCGGGCGCCGGGCGGGTAGGCGCTGTCCGTAAGGCCGTCGCCCTTCGCGTCCACCCGAAAGTAGAAGCCGTGCAGGTGCATGGGGTGGTTGCGTCGGGACGCGTTGATCCAGCGCCAGCGGAGGGTGTCGCCCACCTCTGGCTCGACTCGCTCACCGTGGGGGAATGACCGCCCGTTGATCGCCAGCGCGTTCCGGTAGGCAGCCGATTCCGCCGGCTCGCCCCAGATGTTGATGACGAAGATGCGGTCGTCGGTCGGCGCACCCGCCGAGTCGATCACCAGGGCGCCGGCGAGCTGCTCCCGCTCTACCAGCGTGTCCTGTCTTCCCACGTCCGCATAGTAGAGATATGTCCCCGGCGCGCCCGCCGGAAACAGCGCCCGGGCGGTCCGGTGCGGCGCGATCACCAGGCTGTCGGGCGCCCCGATCCCGGGATGGGTGGTCAGACCCCAGACCGTGACAGTCGAATCCGGCAGGTCGTTGCGCACGGTCGCGTCGATCACGGTGCCGGTCGTTACCCGGAGGAGAGGTCCGGGGATCTGCGGGGACTTCGCCTGCTCACGGAAGGCCGCGACGGCGACCGCCATCCCGTCCTTGCCCTCGGGGGTCCAGGAGGCCATACCGACGACCAGGCTGACCCGAAGGGTGTCGTGTTCCAGTCGGCCGGCGGGGTGGCGGTTGGTGTTGGGCTCGGCGGCGGGCAACGGGGCGTGGCTGCCCGGTCCGTCCGCGAGCATCGGGCCGAGGATGCCGATGAACAGCAGCCGAGCCACTTGGATGGTCAGGGTGGTTGCCTCGACCTCTAGATTGTCGAACCTGCGCCGCGGTTAGAACCTGACCGACCGGATCCAGGCGGCCGTGGCGACCTTGAGATTCAAATCCGGCAGCTTGGCCCGCAAGTCGTCCATGTTCTTGATCTGCTCTTTCACCAAGAAGGCCTGGGTAACCAGGACGCCGGGGAACGTGACCTGCTTGCTGCCGAGCTGACCCGCCAACTGGAGGGCCAGCGTGCGGATGACGGCGGCGCCGACCGCGCTCGGATCGGTGGTGGCAGTCGCCTTCCACGGGCTGTCCTTCTTCGTCATCAGCTCGATGTCGGCGTTCGAGATGTCGATCCCGTACGCGGCGACCTTGGCGCCCAGCTTCTTCTGCTCGATGGCCGTGACCGTGCCTTTGGTCAGCTCGTCGTAAGGAGCGAAGACGGCCTTCACCTGGGGATGGGCCTTGAGCGCGTCGGCGGCGAGCTTCGCGTTGTCGGCCGCCACCTCGTGGCTGAACTTCCCCACGGCGAACTTCTGGTCCCACTTGTGGTCGGCGACGAACTTCTTCCACACCACGTCGCGCCGCTCCAGCGGAGCGATGACGAACGGGTTCACATAGCCGACCGGGACGCCGTCGCCGATGTCCTTGGCCATCTGGGTGAGCACCAGGGTGGCGAGATCGACGTCGTTCTGCGCGGTTTCGACGGCCTTTGGGGCACAGTCGGCGACCTTGACGTCGTACACCACGACCGCGATGCCGGCGTCGGTGGCCTGGTTGATCAGCGGACACAGCGTGGGCGACCGACCATGGTCCACGATGATGCCGGCGACGCCGGACCCTATCGCGGTCTTCATGTCGGCGGCCTGTTTGGCGTCGTCGGCCTCCGCGTCGTACGGCTGCATGGTGAAGCCGACCGCGTCGGCCTGCTGCCGGGCGCCCTTGGTCCACAGCTCGAAGTAGTCACCGGCGCCGCTGTACTGGACCAGCGCGATCTTCACCGGCCCCTTGTCGAAGGGAGCCGGCTTCTCGGCCGCCGCGGCACCGGAATCGGTGCCTGCCGAGCTTTGCTGATCGCGGTCCCGGTTCGGGGAGCAGGCGGTGAGGAGGAGAGCGGTGCACAGCCCGAAGGCGGGAAGCGTGTTGCTCATGATGAGGCCCTTTCCTGGACCCCTATGCTAACACCTTGCCGCGCGGACCGCTGCCGCCAGCTCCCGTACCCCCGCCCGGATCAGGGCCTCGGAGATCCTCCCGTACCCCAACAACAACATGGACGAATCCTCGGCCGGGTCGAGGAAGTAGTCGCTCATCGGGGTGAGCCCGACGCCGCGGCGCGCCGCTTCGTCGCGGATCGCCCGTCCTCGATCGCCCGGGAGTAGCTGGACCGTGACGTGCAGTCCCGCGCGGATCCCGTGCACTCGCACCTCGGGCAGTGCCTCCACCAACGCCTCCACCAGCGCGTCCCGCCGGGCCCGGTAGCGCACCCGCATCCGCCGCAGGTGGCGATCCAGCTCGCCCCGGGAGAGAAAATCGGCGAAGGCGTGCTGCTCGACGCGGGAGACCCCGAAGTCCACCTGCCGGTGCTGCCGCTGCACCGCCTCCAGCAGCCGGGGCGGCACCACCAGCCAGCCCAGCCGCATCGCCGGGGCGAGCGTCTTGCTCGCCGTGCCCGCGTACACGATGCGCTCGGGGTCCATCCCCTGCAGCGCGCCGACCGGTGCCCGATCGTACCGGTACTCGGCGTCGTAGTCGTCCTCGATCGCGATGGCCTCGCGCCGCCGTAGCCATTCGAGCAGCGCCCCGCGGCGGGTGCCGGAGAGCACCGCGCCGGTCGGGTACTGGTGAGCCGGCGCCACGAACACGGCACCCACCGCCGCCCGCTCCAACGCATCCACCACGATCCCTTCGCCGTCCACCGGCACCGGCACCAGCTCCAGGCCGGCGCCCGCGCCGGAGACCCGGACCTCGTCGTGGCAGGGGTCTTCGACCCCGACCCGCCTGGTCCCCATCGCCGCCAGCGCGCGGCACAGCAGCGAGCGCCCCTGCGAGTAGCCGCTGGTGACGACCACCCGCCCGGCGTCGGTGACCACGCCGCGCACTCGGCCCAGATAGTCCCTCAGCGCCAGCCGCAACACCTCGATGCCGTCCGGATCGGTGTAGCCGAAATCGGCGTCCCGCATCCCCAGCAACGCCTCGCGTAGGGAGCGCAGCCAGGCGGAACGGGGGAAGGCCGACAGGTCGGGCACACCGGGACGGAAGTCGTAACGCGGCTCTGGAATCGGATCGGCGCGCTTGGTGAGGGGCGGCCGGCACGGGCCGGCGCAGCCGGTCACCCGGGGCCGGGTGCCCGGCCGCAACTCCAGGTACCCCTCCCCAGCGAGCTGGGCGTAGGCGTCCACCACGATCGGCCGGGAAATACCCAGCTCGCGGGCCAGATCACGGGTGGAAGGAAGCCGGGAACCGGGCCGTAATGCCATGTCCCGGATGCCCTGGCGGAGCTGGTCCTCGATCTGGCGACCGAGGGTGCTGGGGCTGTCCCGATCCACCGAGACGAGAATGTCGACGGGCCGACTGGTCAAGGTTTCGCCTCCTCAACTGGATCTTCTGTCTTGACCAGTCTGCTCCTAGTTTGGGCCTATGTCAACCGCGCGGGCGGTGGCACTGCTGCTTATCTGCGGGATCTGCCCGGCGCCGGCCACGGCCCAGCAACCGGTGGGCTCGGTCGCGTCGCGCGATGTCGTCTGGCCGCTGCCCCGGATCCAGGGCGAGATCCTGGTGGACGGCCGGAGCGACGACCCTGCCTGGCAGGCCGTCGCGCCCTTGCCCATGACGGTGTACCTCCCGGCCTACGGCGCCAACCCGAGCGAGCGCACCGAGGCGCGGGTCGGCTACGACGCCGACGCGATCTACGTCATGGTGGACGCCTGGGAGGCCCACCAAGGCGGCGTGCGCGCGAGCTCGATGATTCGCGATGACGACTCACCGGGCGATTTCGTCAACGTCATGCTCGACACCTTCGGCGACCGGCAGAACGCGGTCACCTTCAGCACCACACCCGGTGGCCAACGGAACGACTGGAGCATCAGCAACGACGCGCGCGACGACGCCTCGCTGAGCCCGGCGTGGAACGGCCCCTGGGACCTGGCGGTGCGCCGCGGCCCCGACGGCTGGCACGCCGAGTACCGGATTCCGTTCACCACGCTGCGCTTCACGACCCGCGACGGGCGCGCCGAGCTGGGCTTGAGCCTCAACCGCCTCACCGCGCACTCCAACGAGCGCATCACCTTCCCGGCCATCGAGCCCTCGGCGCCGCTCGCGCTGTGGAAGCCGTCCCGCTGGCAGCGGGTCAGCATCGAGAACATCACCGACGCCCGGAGCTTCCGGGTGATGCCCTACCTGATGGCCGGGAGCGAGGGGAACCGCGCGCCCGATCCGGTGCTCTCGCCCTGGCATCGTGACCAGCGGCTCGAGGCGGGCGGCGACCTCAAGACCGCGCTCTCGCCCAACCTCACGCTCGATCTCACGGTCAACACCGACTTCGCCGAGACCGAGGCGGACGACCAGCGGGTGAACCTCACCCGCTTCCCTCTGTTCTATCCCGAGCGGCGGGCCTTCTTCGTGGAGCGCGCCGGCACCTTCGAGGTGAAGACCGGCGAGGTGGACCTGCTGTTCAACAGCCGGCGGGTCGGCCTCACGCCCGATGGCGAGCCGGTCCGGCTGCTCGGCGGCACCCGGTTGGTGGGACGGGTGGCGAGCTGGGACCTCGGCCTGCTCGACGTGCAAACCGGGCGGACTCCGTCGGGCACCCGGGAGAACCTCGGCGTATTGCGCGCGCGCAGGGGACTGCTCAACCAGCGCTCCTGGGCCGGCCTCATGCTCACCTCGCGAGTGACCCCCGATTCGGGCCAGGTCGCCCTGAGCGCGGACGGCGAGCTGCACCTGGGAGGCGACGACTACTTCGGCTTCGCGCTGGCGGCGCTCGCCGGCGACGCGGGCTTCGGTCCCGACGATGGAGTGCTGCCCCGCGGCGCGCTCCGGCTTCTCGCGGAGCGGCGCCGCAATCGGGGCATGTGGTATCGCACCGGGGTCGCCACCACCGGCGCCCGCTACCAGCCGGCGCTGGGCTATGTCGAGAGGGGCGACGCCATCCAGCCGTTGGCGGAGGTCGGCTATGGATGGGTGGTGTCGCCGGCGGGGCACCAACTGCGCGGAAGCGTGTCGTCATCCTTCGCCTACCGCAACGCGGCAGGGACGTTCGATGGGTCCACCTCGTCCGCGGCGCTGGAGTACGAGCTGCCCGGCGGCACCCTCTGGACTCTCACCCTCACTCGCCAGGAAGACGACCTGCTGGAGCCGTTCACCCCGGTGCCGGAGACATCGGTGCCGGCCGGGCGGCACACTGCCGGCTTCGCGGAGCTGAAGCTCAAGGCTTCGACCGGCCCGCGCGCGGTGGTGGGAGGCACCATCCGCGCGGGGGAGTACTACGACGGCCGGCTCTACTCGCTGCTCCTCTCGCCCGAGTGGCGCGCCTCGGCTTACCTCCGGGTCTCGGCCGACCTGCAGCTCGACCGCCTGGAGTTTCCGGATCGGGGCGAGGAGGTCTGGTCTCCGTTGATGCGACTGCGCGTCCTCGCCTCTGCGTCGCCCCGCCTCTCGTTCAGCGCCGTGCTGCAGGCCAACGGCACCGCCGACCTCGCGACCGCCAACCTGCGCCTGCGCTACTCGATGAGTGAGGGACACGATCTGTGGGTGGTCTACAATCACGACCAGAACCTCGACCGCGACCGGTGGTGGCCGGAGACCCGCATTCCGGCCACCGCACGCTCGGGCTTGCTGGTCAAGTACACCAGGAGCTTCGGACGATGACGATGCTGCGAAGGTTTTGGAGCGCCTTGCCGCGGCTCCGGCGCGAATGCCGCGTCGCCGCCGCTGTCATCGGCCTCTACTAAGGAATTTTGATGGACTGGGTCCTGCTGATCGTCCCCGGCGTCATCTGGGGCGCGTCGTTCCTCTTCATCGCCGAGGGCCTCGAGGTGATGGGCCCGAACGGCGTGACCTTCACTCGCATCCTGGTGGGCTTCCTCACCCTCGCGCTCTTCCCCGGCTCCCGCCGTGCGATCAGCCGCGACGACTGGCTCGGCACCGCGCTCGTCGGCGTGCTCTGGATGGCCTTCCCCCTGAGCATGTTCCCCTACGCCGAGCGGCATGTGTCATCCGCGCTCACCGGCATGCTGAACGGCGCGGTGCCGCTCTTCACCGCGATCGTGGCCGCGGGCATCGCGCGCCGCTGGCCCTCGCGAGGCATCGCGGTGGGGCTCGCGGTTGGCCTGGCCGGCGGCGTTCTCATGGGCCTGCCTACGCTCGGCGAGGGCCGGAGCACCGTGACCGGCGTCTTGCTGATCCTGGCCGCGCTCGTGTCCTACGGGTTCGCGCTCAACGTGGCCCGGCCGGTCCAGCAGCGCGCGGGCGCCCTACCGGTGATCTGGCGGGCGCAGCTGGTGGCGCTGGTGCTGACCGCGCCGCTCGGCATACCGGAAGTGCTTGGCGCGCGCTGGTCGCTTGGGCCGGTACTCGGTCTTCTGGCCCTCGGCGCCCTCGGCACGGCCGTCGCCTACGTGCTGACCGTGATGGCCGCCGGCCGGGTCGGCGCGACCAAGGCCTCGGCCACGGCCTTCCTTATACCGCCGGTGGCGCTGCTGCTCGGGGTGGTGGTGCGGGGAGAGCACGTGGCGTCGCTGTCGGTGCTCGGCGGCGGCGTGTGTCTGGTGGGTGCGTGGCTGATGCGCCGGGCACAGCTGGAGCACGCGGTGCGCGGTCCGGCCCTTCAAACAGTGAAGGGTGAAGCGTGAAGGGTCACTCTTCCCCCTTCACCCTTCCCCCTTCACTCTTCCCCTCATGCAGCATATCGGCATTCTCGCCCACAGCGCGGACGGCGCGGCCCTGTGCTTCCTGGAAATGGTGCGCGAGGCCTCACGCCGGCTGGGGGCGCACCAGCACCCAGAGATTACGCTCTCGATCCTCCCGATGGGCGCCGTGCTCGAGCAGTACGAGAGTAACGATCTGGAGGGCGTGGCAGCGTACCTGGCGCGTACGGCTCAGCGGCTCGCCGACGCAGGCTGCGATTTCTTCGTGTGTCCGGACAACACCGCCCATATCGCGCTCGAGCTCTGTCGCGAGCCACTGCCGCTGCCTGGGTTGCACATTGCGGAGATCGTCGCCCAACGGGCCAAGGCGGACGGCCGCACCTGTGTGGGGTTGCTGGGCACCAAATGGACAATGGAAGGACCGGTTTATCCCGCCGCATTCGCCCGGCACCGCATCGCCATGCGGACGCCCGCTCCCGCCGATCGCGCGCTGGTGGACGATGTCATATTCCGCGAGCTGTGCCAGGGCCGGCTGGTCGACGCCTCACGAGCGGAGTACATCCGCATCATCGACGGACTGAGTCGCGAAGGCTGCGATGCGGTGGCTCTGAGCTGTACCGAGATCCCACTGTTGATCACGCCCGAAGTGTCCCCACTGCCTACGCTCGACTCCACCCGATTGCTGGCCCGCGAGGCGGTGGCTACGGCGCTGGGGGAGGGTAGGGTAGAATGGCGTGGCGGGCCGTTGGTTCAGCGGGGTTGACAGTGCGCGCCCCGAGTCCTACGGTGTAGCGATTCCGGATCAACAACTCAGTGGGTACTGCTGGCCAGGAGTCATGCCACCCTTTGCTCCATGAGAAAGGGAGAGCCCATGGAACTGGATCCCCCGCCTCGCGAAGCACGCCTCAAGCCAGAGTATGCCCACCTCTATCCCTACCTCGAACCGGGCGCCTGGGATCGCGCGTCAACAATTGCCATCAGAACCCTAGAGGCCATGGCGCAGCAGCTTGAAGCCCAGCAGCCGAGCAAGGGTCGGGCTCTCATCGAGCAGCATTTCGATTTTAGAGGTGGCGCGGCGGCCGCGTTCAACGCCTCACGGCAGCGTCTGGGTGAAGCCGTAACCGGAGGCACATTTCGAGACCGAGTGTCCGCGATGCGACTCATCCTTCAAAGCATTGAAGCGGAGCTTCAGAAAGGGAAGGTACCCGCTGAAGGACTCGAGGATTTCAAATCAGCTGTAGACGATCTCCGGCTCCGTGTCTGGTCCATACTGGCAGCGGCAAGCAGCGGTGATCACCAATCCGCTCTCGAAAAATTCCGTCTGCGTCGCGCCATCGAGCTCACTCGGACCCTTGCTCATGACCTGGAATCAGGCACCCTGAGCCGCGGGCACCGCGAGCTCCCCGAGTTGGAGATGGTAGTTCGGCGCTTATCTGAGATTATCCAGGTCCCGAGGTAGCTCGCGGCTCCTACCGGAGTAGCACGTCGGCCCGCCAGACATCGCTCTGCCGGTCGGCGATGGCGAAGTACAGGGTGCGGCCGTGGACGTCGAACGCGTACCGGATATTCTGGTAGGTTGGCCCTTCCGAATGCGCGGCCTCCCGGCTGGGGCCGCCGGCGGCGGGGATGTGGTAGATATGGTAGACCCCGTCGGTCGTCGTGCCTGAGTAGTACACCTCCCCGCCGTCCGCCGGCCAGGTCATGAAGAACGCGTTGAGATCATGTGGGAGCGTGCCGATGGTGCGCGGGTCCCGGCCATCGGGCCCGGCTCGGAGCACCAGGGTATCCTGCAACCAGACCAACGATCGGCCGTCGGGTGACCAATCCGCGGCGCCGTTCTGGTTGCTCCGGAGCGAGAACACCGGGGTCGTCCGGCTCCATCCCGAGTCGCCCGGCGGACGGCGGGCGGCCTGGATCATCTGCTCCCCGGTCTCCGCCCACACGGTGTACATCACGGTCCTGCCGTCGGGCGAGAGCCGGGGTACCAGGTTATTGGGCGTCGGGACCGGAATCGGCACTCGTGGCCCGCCCGCGGACCGTACGACATACAGATCGCGCACCGAGCCGCTCCGGGTCGCGTGAAACGCGAGCCACGCCCCGTCGGGCGAGTAGGTCGGCTGAAACTCGTCCTCCGGCCCGCTGCTGATCGGCTCCGCCGGCGCGCTGCCGTCCACCGGCATCCGCCAGATGTCCTGGTTGCCGCTCCGATTCGAGTCGAAGGCCAGCCAGTGCCCATCGGGCGAAATGCTAAACCCCTCGGTGAGCTGCGAGCCGCTGGTGACCGGCTCCGCACCCCGGAGCGACACCGATCGGCCCGGCTGCAGCGCTATCCGGTACACGTTCGAAGTCTCGACGTGGAGAGAGTAGAGCAGCTTCTTGCCGTCGGCCGAGAGGCTGATGGTGTGAGGGTGTAACCCGGTGGTGAGCCGCGCCGGCGCGCTCTCCGGGGTGCCCGACCGGCCCAGCCGGACCCAATACACGTCGTTCCCCCCGTCCTCGTCCGACACGTAGAGCAAAGAGCGGCTGTCCGGCATCCACACCGGACTGGTGTGCAGCGGACGGTCCGGGGTGATCCGGACCGGCGTCCCGCCCGCTGCCGGCGCGACCCAGATCGAGCTGGGTGCCAGGTTGGCGATGGTGGGCCACTGCGGATTTCCAGATACGTAGGCGATCCACTTCCCGTCGGGCGACCAGGCGGGCGAGTGAGGATTGGCGGCTCGGAGCAGGAAGCGGGGCCGCTCCGCCGCGAGGTCCCGCAGGTACAGCGTGTCCGCGCTGGAGTAGACGATCTCATCCTTCTTCGGCGACCACGCGGCCCACCCGAGCCGCTGATCGGGGCTCTGCGATGCGAGCAGCCGAGTCACTCCGCCCAGCGCCGGAATCACCTCTAGTCCTCGCGGCGTGGTATAGACGAGGCGGGCGCCGTCCGCCGACCAGGCCGGGAACGCCGGCACCAGTCCCGGCCAGCGCGCCACCGTCACCGGCTCGCCCCCGGCGAGCTGCTGCACCACCAGCCGGGTTTCGGCCGGCGTCATTCGGCTGTACGCCACCAGCTTACCGTCGGGCGAGACCGCCGGATTGAGCTCCAGGCCGGGGTCGAGAGTGACGGCCGCCCGTTTGCCCAGCGTGGGCGCGCTGTCGTGGGCCCCGCGGCCGAGCAGGAACCCAAGCACCGTCACCGCCAAAAGCACCACCGCCGCGGCCAGGAGCCACCGCCGCCGGCCTGCGCCGCGCCGGACGGCCACGCTCGGCGTGAGTCGGGTCTGGGTCGGAGTCACCCCGACGCTGGGGGTGAGCTGCTGCTCCAGCTGCAACGCCAGCTCTCCGGCATCCTGCCAGCGATCCGCCGGTCGCTTGGCCAGACACTTCATGATGATGGCGTCCAGCGCCTCGGGCACCCCGGGACGCCGGGCGGCGATCGGCTCCGGCTGTTGGGTCACCTGGGCTGCCAGGACCTCGGCGGAGGACTGGCCGGTGAACAGCGGCCGGCCGGTCAGGAGCTCGTAGCCCAGGGCGCCGAGGGCGTAGATGTCTACCCGATGGTCGAGGTGGGGGTCGGCCGCCGCCTGTTCCGGCGCCATGTAGGCCGGGGTGCCGAGTGCGATACCCACACTGGTGAGCTGGTGCCGTCCGGTCGCCTCGCTCACCGCCTTGGCGACGCCGAAGTCGGTCACCAGGGCGTGGCGCCCCGAGATCAGCACGTTGTCGGGTTTGATATCGCGGTGGACCACGCCCTGGCTGTGGGCGTAGGCCAGCGCGTCGGCCACTTCGGACATGATCCGCACCGCGTCGTGGATCGGCAGCTCACCCTGGTGGGTAAGCCGGTGCCGCAGGTTGTGGCCGTCCACGTACGGCATCACGTAGAAGAGAAAACCTCCCGCCTCGCCGGAGTCATGGAGGGGGAGGATGTGGGGATGTTGCAGCCGGGCGGCGACCTCGATCTCGCGGGAGAAGCGCTCAGGGCCCAGCGTCGCGGCCAGCTCGGGACGGAGCACCTTGACGGCGACTTTGCGCCGGTGCCTCACGTCTTCCGCCAGGTATACGGTCGCCATGCCGCCCTGGCCCAGCTCGCGCTCCAGCGCGTAGCGGTCGGCCAGCACGGCGACGAGCCGGCTCGGCAAATCGGCCATCCATCTTCCTGAGTGGCGAGGTGCCGAAATCTACCCTAATCATCGTCACCGTCACCGCCTCCACCACCCTTACCTTTTCCACCAGTCGCAACCGCGCGGAACTGGGCACTCAAGTCGGGTGACGAGCTCGCTGCCACTCTCGCGACAATGACCAGCTCGCCGGTGACCGACCCCAGGCGCACGACAGCCGACGCACGGCCGCTTGCGTCGGTGGATACGGTGGATGGCTCGAGCCCGGCACCCGGGACCGCTCCCACGAAGCTGAACTCCACGGTAGCCCCGGGGAAGGGTTGCGAGCTTTCATCGAGGACCTGCACGACCAATGGTTGGTCCAGCACTTCTCCGACTTTGGCCCGTTGGTCGTCGCCCGACAGAGGCACGAGCGAGTTCGGCTCGCTCCCTCCCGGGAGGGTGAGGTCTCCACCCGAGCAACCGACGACCAGACAAGCGGCAGCCGCGGCGACGCGAATGCGCATGGTAAGGTACCTGGTGGCAAGGTCCATTATTCGTGAGTGGTACTGGGAACATCTTACAGGGAGGAATTCAGAGTAGACTGTGGCCCCGCTCACGCGCGGGGTCTTTCATGCAGTGCAAGAAATGACACTAGTGCTCTGGCTGGAGTGGTGGGCGACATGGTGCGGAATATGCGAGCCTCCGGCGCTGAGTCTTGCCGGAGGGCGCGATGGAGCTTCTACTGCGGGGACTGACTTTCTACGCCTGGTATGCTGCGGCGGTCGCCGTGGTTTTCAGCATCGTCCTGGCACTGCTGTACCTGGCTTCGGCAGTCCGAAGATGGGTGAGCCAGCGGGAGTTCGAGTTTCTACAGGCCTTGAGGCGGCGGTCGGGGACCTAGCACCGCCGCCTCCTTTTTTCCCTACCGCGCGTTCGTCTTCTCCAGCTGCCGGGCCCGCGCCAGCAGATCCTGGATCTCCGGAAGCTCGTCGTTTACCAGCCGCCGTGCGTCAGCCGCCTCGATCGCCCGTCCTTCCTTCTGGAAGTACGGCACCAGTGACTTGAGGTGCGCGGCCGCGACCTCGAGGTAGGTGCGGTCGAAGTCCTTCTTCGAGGCCTTCTCGACCTTGTCGACCTTCTGCTGGTGCAGGCGTCCGAGGTTGGAGGAGACCTTCACATCGTGGCGGTCCGCGACGTCTTCCCAACGCTTCCCCCAGCTATGCATGTGATTCTCGATCCGTTCCGCGAGCTGTCGAACCTCTGCGCTTTTCGCCTCGCGCTGCGCCAGCTCCGCCATGCGAATGTGCGTCACGTGGTTCTGCACCACGTTCTGGATGAAGTCGACATCGGCCGCCCGAAGCCGGCCGCGATCGTTCCGGTCGCTCCGGTTGTCACCCGTGGTCCGTCTCTCACGGTCGCCCACGGTGCTCCGCCCTGTGTCGCCGGAGGTCCCGTCCCCAACCCGTCCCGCCGTCGTCGCGATGCCGACGCGGCTGCCGATCTCCTGCGCGGCCCTCAGGTGCTCGCGGATCGCCGGCACCCCGCTGCTCGCCAGCTGCCGCACGTCGGGCGCGGTGGCCGAGGAGGCCATGCGCTGGAACGCGGCCAGGGCCTGCTCATGCTGCCGGATCATCTCGGTCATGTAGGCCTGGTCGAACTCGGAGCCGGAAAGGTCATCCAGCCGATCGACCGTCTGCTTCGCGGTCTTATCGAGACCCACCGGGACCCGGACCCGATTGTTCTTGGCGACCGTGACCCACTGCTCGTTCATGGAGTCGTGGTCCGTAATCATGTTCTTGGCGAACGTCTTGACGTCGAAGTCGGCCCCCCGCGACTCCGCCACCCGGCCGAGCGCCACCTCGAAGAAGTTGCCGCGGATGGTCTCGAGGATGTAGCTGCTGTCGGCGGCGCCGCTCGTGGGGCGCATTGCGGAGTCCTGGCCGACAGTCCACGGTATGTTGGGCGGGTTTTGATTGGGGGGCACCTGGGCAAGGGCGACTGGCGCGACGGCGAGCATCGCCGCCAGCGCGGTTGTGATGGGCATCACTTTCGACATATGACTGCTCCCTTCAAACAAAGGCTGCGATCCTGGAAGGGTCCAGAGATCGGATTCGAGACCCTGCGCAGGTGCAGCATCCGTGCCCGCGGGGCTGCTTAGATGCTAGGTGAATACGGGCCTTGGAGATGTGACCTCGGGCACCGAGCGGCGTTCTCTCTCCTGCGCCTCACAACGAGGACGCTCGGCCGGCCACCATCGTCGCGGGACATCGACTCACCCCCCTTCTCTTCGTTAAGTTAGGTGAAGCTCTCCCCGGAGCTTCACCTGTCCAACCTCCAGCAGGAAATCGAAGCGGCGCTGAGTGGCGTCTACACCATCGAGCGCGAGCTCGGCGGTGGAGGCATGTCGCGAGTTTTTCTGGCCTCCGAGAAGACCCTCCGGCGGAAGGTCGTGATCAAGGTGCTCTCCCCCGAGCTGGCCCGCGGCGTGAGCGCCGATCGGTTCCAGCGCGAGATCCAGGTCGCCGCCTCGCTACAGCATCCGCACATCGTCCCGCTCCTCGCAGCCGGTGAAGCCGGCGGGCATCTCTACTACACTATGCCTTTCGTGGCCGGCGAATCGCTCCGCGCCCGGCTCTCGCGGGAGGGCGAGCTGCCGGTGCCGGTCGCCCTGCGCATCCTGTCGGACATCACCCGCGCGCTGGCGTATGCCCATCGCCATGGCATTGTCCACCGGGATATCAAGCCGGAAAACGTCCTGCTCTCCGAGGGTGAGGCGCAGGTAGCGGACTTCGGGATTGCCAAGGCGCTCACTGCGTCGAGCGAAGCGGGGGCACTCACCTCCGCTGGATTGGCGCTGGGCACGCCGGTCTACATGGCGCCGGAGCAGGCCATGGCCGATCCCACCACCGATCACCGGGCCGACCTCTACGCGCTGGGCGTGGTGGGTTACGAGATGCTGGCGGGACAGCCGCCGTTTTCCGGCCGCACACCCCAGCAACTGATCGCAGCCCACGCCACCGAGGCGCCGGTTCCGCTTGAGCAGCGGCGGCCCAGTGTGCCGGCAGCAGTCTCCCGCCTCATCATGCGGTTGCTCCAGAAGCGGGCATCCGACCGGCCCCAAAGCGCCGACGAGGTGCTCGCTGCGCTGGAATCCCTCGGCACTCCGGCTGAGGGCACAACCACCGTGGCAGTTGGTCATCAGGTGGCCCGGCGCGGCCGTTGGCTTGCCGTCGGCGCCATCGTTGCGGCTGCGCTGGTGCTCTCCCTGGCGTGGCTCGGCGGACGGCACCGTCCCGTGACCACGGATAGGCGGGTCGTCGCCATCGCGCCCTTCCGGGTCAGCGGTGCCGATTCCTCGCTCGGCTACCTGCGAGAGGGTATGGTGGACCTGCTCGCGACCAAGCTCGGCGGTACCTCGAGCCTCCGTCCCGCCGACCCACGCACCTTGCTCGCGGCCTGGACTCAAGCAGCTCGTGCATCGCCCGATCTTCGGGGGGACGATGCCGTGCGGATCGCCGGTGAAGTCGGAGCGGGGCGTCTGGTCGAGGGTGAGGTCGTCGGAACCGGCAGGCGCCTCACGCTGAGCGCGCGTATCATCGACGTCCCCGGCGGCACTGCCCGGGCCAGCGCTACCGCCGAGGGTTCGATCGACAGCCTTACCCAGCTGGTCGATCGGCTCGCGGCCAGCCTGCTTGCGCTCGGAGCCGGCGAGGAGGAGCAACGGCTGGCGGGGCTCACCAGTACCTCCCTCCCCGCGCTTCGGGCCTATCTGGATGGGGAAGCGCTCCTCCGGCGTGGAGCGTTCATGCAGGCCGAGCGAAAGTTCCAGGACGGGCTCGCAGTTGACACCACGTTCGCACTCGCCGGATTGGGCGCGGCTCGTGCGGCAGAGTGGTACAGCGGTGCCGAGGAGGGAGCCATTGCAGCCTGGCGGCATCGCGACCGGTTGTCCCGTCGCGACCTGGCACTGTTGGACGCCGTGCTGGGACCGCGACACCCGGCGCTATCCACCATGGGGCAACGGATCAAGGCCGCTGAACGGTTTGTCGAGTTGGCCCCCGATAGCCCGGACGCCTGGTACAAGCTAGGCGATTACCTCTTTCACTTAGGTGCGCTCACCGGTCTCGGTGATTCGTATCGCCGGGCGCAGGCAGCCTTCGACCGCTCCCTGGCTCTGGACTCGAGCTACGCACCGGCGATCCAGCACCTCAGCGAAATTGCCGCGGGACTGGGTGACACAGCCGGGGTACGCCGCGGGCTGGAGATCCTGCTCCGGACCGACTCGGTCTCACCCATTGCCCAGACAAGACGGTGGCACGTGGCCGCGTTCTTGGGTGACACGAGCGAGATCCGGCGGGCACTGGCGGGTGACAGCATTCTGGGCTTCGCACCCTTTTACGTGGTGTTCTACGCGCTTGACAATCCGCTCGATCTGCGCGGCACCGAGGAGATCTACCCCAAGGCATACGCCCAGAGTCCCACCGCTGGTGAGCGCCATGGTGTCGAGCACATTTGGAATCACTACGAGTTGATCCGGGGTCGCCCGAGCCGGGCCCCGCCGCTGTCGGGGGCTTCCGATCTGGAGCGCCTGGGGTTCGAGGTGTTGAGTGCTCTGTTCGCCGACGGCGATTCCGTGCGGGGGTTCGCCGCGGCGAGGGCGCTCCAGTCGCAGCTCGGCAAGCCCGTACCCGGCGGCGATTATGACGAGATGCTGGCCCGGTACGCCATTGGTCAGTATGGGTTGGCTTCAGGCCGGGTCGAGCTGGCCCGTCGCGCGGTGGCCGATCTCCGTTCCACCCGCGTGGATCCGGACAGCGCCTGGCAAGTGGAAATTTCGCGTGCCTATGGACTCCTGCTCGAAGCCCAGCTGGCGGCCCTTGAGCGGCAGCCGGACGCGGGCGACGTCCTGCGCCAGCTTGATTCGGTGCTTGCCGATCCGGTGAGTATCAATGCCGCCTCCTACGGAAACCTGATCGCCGCGCGGCTCCACGAGCAGCGGGGAGAACCCCCGGCCGCGCTGGCAGCGCTCCGACGGCGCTACGTCGGAATCGCGACCTTCCCGCACTACGTGAGATACCTGCGGGAGGAGGGGCGACTCGCTTCCCTCACCGGCGATCGCGCCGGCGCGATTCGGGCTTACCGCCATTATCTGACGCTTCGGAGTGAGGCCGAGCCTGCGTTGCAGCCGGAAGTGCGGGCGGTTAGAGCGGAACTGCAGGCGATCGAGCGGGAATCAACCGACCGCTGACCCGGCCATGCAGTAGCGGCGCAAGAAGGTTCCATGGAACGAGCATTGGAAACCAGACTCCGTCTTGGGTTCGATCGTCGCCGGATGCTGCTGGACGAGCTCGAGCGGCTGTCGCCGGAACGGCAAGTCGCCAAGCCGTTTCCGGGAAAGTGGTCGATTCTCGAAATCGTCGAGCATCTCGTAGTGTCGGAACGGGAAGTTCTCCAGGGCTTGCCAAACCCTTCGCTGCTGGTTGACCGGAAACGTGGACTCAAGGATCGGGTGGCCTACCCGTTCGTGATGTCCGTGTTGGCTTGCCACCTCCCCGTGAAGGTTCCGTCACCTCGATATCTACCCCGAGGCGAGCGTTCGCTGGCCATATTGCGGCGCGAGTGGGAGGAGATTCAGCAGTGGCTTCGATCGTATGTCAACGGGCTCGGCCCAGCCGACTGGAGCAGGGCGGTATTCGGGCACCCCATTGCGGGCCCGATGACGGTGCAGCAATTCGTCCACATGGCCGAGCTGCACCTGGCGACCCACACCCGACAGATCAGGAGGCTTGAGAGCGTGACGAACTGAGCCTATTCTTGCGTCCTGCTAGTCCCCGCACCAGCTACAGCTCGGCGCCACCGCTTCACCTCGTCATAACAGTCGACCGCTCCAACACTTGTACGATCGGTCGCAACCAAGCGGCTAGGCACGGCACCTGCCTGAGCCACGACCACCACAAAGATCCCGCGGCACTCTCACACCCTCCCGGAAGGACCCAATGGCTCCATCACAGAAGCTGATCGCCTCCGTTCTCGGCATCGCCCTGGCCACCACGGGTTGCGGCCGCAAGCAGGTCGCCGAGGTGCCGGAGCCGGTGACCATAGCACCGGCTCCGACCGGTGCTCCTGTGGTCCCGACTGAAATCGCGGTGGAACCCCTCGACCCGGCGCCGAATGGTCGCAGAGTCCTAGAGGAGGCGATCCACTTTTCGCTCGACCGCTCGGACCTGAGCGCGGATGCCCGAGCGATTCTCGCCGCTAAGGTGCAGATCCTCCGGTCGACATCCGACCTGACTCTCCGGATCGACGGCCACGCGGACGAGCGCGGCTCGGACGAGTACAACCTGGCGCTTAGCAATCGCCGCGCGGCGGAGGCCAAGCGATTCCTGGTTACGCAGGGGATTGACGAGAAGCGGCTGGAGGCCGTTGGCTACGGCGAGGAGCAGCCTCTCGATCGCCGCAGTGATGAGGCCGCATGGGCAATGAACCGTCGCGCCGGATTTCAAGTGACCGGTGGTGCCATCTCCCAGCGCTGACCGCGAGTGCCCGGCTTTCTTGCATCTTCGTCGCAGTGAAGGTCCGGTGCTGAGCCTCAGTAACCACAATTGCTCGTGGCGCACCCGACCACTACCAGCCCGACTAAGGTCGCCGGAAGTACGAGCCAGGTCGTTCGGCCCAGGCTGAAGCGCCGAACGCGATGCTTTCGATAGCATCGAGCGGAATCCTGACGCGGGCGCCGGCACTTACGCCCACGAGCCTGTCGTCGATGACAGCCGGCCCGCGGAGAACGTATTGGGTGCCGTCGAGCTGGCGGACCCGCACCAACCTGGGGCGTTGCTTCAACACCTGTCGAGGGCCGGCCTCCTGGACTCTCCACGTATGACATCCCAGGCCGGAGGTAGCCAGGAGAAAGCTGCCGAGCAGAGCAACGCGCCGATGCCACATATGGCCCTTTGTCCGGTTGGCCTAGCCCAAGGGCAGCACGTAGCGGCCGCCGCCCGTGGTCGCGATCACTAGGCACATCACGACGAAGAGCAGCTCGTAATGCCAGCCGTCGGTGCCGTGCTGCCCCCAGAACCCGGTGCGCCACTCGAAGATCTTTTTGTAGATCGCACCCAGCATGACCAGGATGAGACCGATGGCGGCGACTTGGGTCAGAACCCCGAGCGCGACGCCCAGACCCCCGGCCACCTCGGCGATGCCCAGGAACCGGGTGATGCCTGGAGGCAGTCCGATGCTCTTCCCGCGCGCGACCGGATCCTTGGTGTGGCTCCATCCACTGGTGACGAAAACCGCGCCCACCAGGAGGCGCATCAGGAGCAGGGCCAGATCGGAGTAGGGCAGAAGCCAGGGCAGAAGTGAGCGCATCGGGCCGCCTAACCGTAACTCTAGGGTGTCATGTCATTAAGGCGCAGCCGGAGACGGCAGCGGCTGGTACTTGTCCAACCAAGCTAGAGTCTCCTGGATCAGACGGGCCCGCGGCACAAAATGGCTGCCATCCGCTACCACGTGCCGCTTCTGGTCCGGCGGCGTGCCGAGCAGGCGAAACATCGGAACCTGGGAAGACTCGACCGGGAAGAAGAAGTCGTAACGTCCGTTGAGCATCAGGGTGGGGATTCTGATCTTGGAAATGAAATTGGCCGGGTCGACCTCCGGCCGGGCCCGCTCGAACCCCAGGCCGGCAACGTACAGCACACTCACCCTGATGCGCGGCTCGATTGCGGGCATCAGTCCGCCCATCGCTCCGCCCCAACTGGCGCCGTAGTATGCGAGCTGTTTCGTGCTCACCTCCGGCCGGGTCTCCAGGTAGTCGATGCCGCGGCGCAGGTCCTTGGCCCACATGAGTACATGATCGCGATAGAAGTTCGAGGTATCCTGCACGTCGGTGTAGAGTGAATCGCTCCGCTGGTAGGTCCCCTTGTACACCGGGTAGAGCACCGCTCGGCCGCTCTTGATGACGAAATCGAGGGTCCGCACCTGAAGATTCTGCGGCGCCCGGTCCCGGATGGCGTTGGAGCCGGGAAAGTAGACCACGGCAGGGTAGGGCCTCACGCCCTTCTTGGGTCGGTAGAGGTAGACCAGCAGGCTGTCACCCGCGTAAGCCGCCTTCATGCCGACCAGCTCCCGGATCCAGTCCCCCTCGTCGACCGTCTCCAGCACCTTGGGCTCGATCGGGGTGCGGTCGTACTCGTACATCTGCCGGTAGGCGGAGAGGACTGGCTCCGAAACGGGCCGCTCCTTGAGGAAGTCGCGCTGCGAGCGCTGGAGCGGTGCACCTGCGAGCGTGACATTGGAATCGGCGGCGAGGTGCTTCACCAATCGTATTCCGTTGGTCGGCGAGCGATCGAATGGCAGCTGGGTATAGGCATCGTTGAACTGATAGGGCTCATCGTTCCAGCCTCCACCCAGAATGAACCGGTCGTTTCCGGATGCGTTGAGACACCACTCCCGGACGTTGCCGCCCATATCGTAAGTGCCATAGCTGCTGATGGCGCGAGTACTACCGACCGGAGTCGGACCTTGTCCGGAGAAATTGCTGGCGGCAACGATCCAGGAGCTGAGGTAGACATTGGCCGCGTGGTTCCAGTGGACCACGGTTGGCAGAGCCTTGCCCGCGAACTTGGCGAACGCGGCGGCCTCGTACCAGCTCACTCCTCCTACCGGGTCCTTCTCGTGACCGGCCGGGTACTCGCCCGCTTCCCAGGTCGAAGGCCCGGGGCGACCGCTGCGATCGGTCATCAGAGCCATGGCCTGCTCCCAAGAGAGCACCCGGCCGTCCTTGACGAAGGGATGGTCCCAGAACTCCCGGCGCCGATATCCCCCGCTGTCCGCGAACTGTTGGAACTCGCGGTTGGTCACCTCGAAGCGATCCATGAGGTAGTCACCCAGCGGAATCGGCTTCACGTGCTCGAATCCTGGGAAGACCACGCTGAGCTCACCACCCGCGACCCGGACCATTTCCGAGGGAAGCGCACCTTCCCGATCCAGGTTGATCACCGAGTCGCGGAATGGGACACCCACCAGATCGAGCGTCCGGTAGCCGGGTGACTCGATCCGTAAGCGATTGGCATTGAGGAGACCGCCTCCGCCCCCGCCTAGTGACATAAGCGTGCTGTCGAGTGGGGTGATTCCGAGCATCACCCAGGCCGAATCGGGGGCGGCATACGACTTCCGCCAGACCTTGGCACCCGGCGGATTGGTGCGGACGCTGACTCGGCGGGCGAACTTGGGACGGAGCGCGTTAAAGAGAGAGTCTCCCGGGAGGATGGAGTCGACTCGTCGGGCCAGCGTCAGGGCGGCCTCCCACTCGCCGGCGTCCGCCAACGTCAACAATCGAGGGATGGCCTCCGCCCGCGCCCACCGCTGCTCCCGCGCGCGTTTACCCGGCCCGAGCAAAAAGGCCGCAACCAGCGCCGCCCCGAGCAACCCGCCGGCCACCACGAGCGCAGGGCGGAGCCGGCGTGCCTGGAGCGCCGGCGCCTGGCCACCGCTCACGACCGTGGCTCCACTCCCCGGCGTGGCAAAAGCATCGAGCTGGGTGAGCAGCTCGTCCGCTGTCTGCCACCGCAATGCGGGATCCTTCTCCAGGCAGCGCATGATGGCCGCCGCAAGGGGAGCGGCGATATCGGGACGGAGTGGCGCCAGCGGAGGTGGGGTCTGAGTGACCTGCGCGGCGAAGATGGCCTGAGGGGTCGACCCGGTAAAAGGCGGCTGCCCGACGAGCATCTCGTAGGCGGTGATGCCTACGGCGTACAGGTCGGCCCGGGCATCGACCGCCGAGTGACCCGCTGCCTGCTCCGGGGCCATGTAGGTCGGGGTGCCGATCGCGAGACCCAGCGTGGTGAGGGTCCCGCCCGAGACGGTCTCGCCGGCTGCGGCCACGGTGGCCGCCTTGGCCACGCCGAAGTCCATGACCAGGGCGTGCCTGCCGGTGAGCATGATGTTCTCGGGCTTGACGTCCCGGTGGACAATCCCCAGCCGGTGCGCGTGGCCCAGCGCGTCGAGCACGTCCCTCAGGATCCGGACCGCGTCTCCGGCAGCCAGCTTGGGTTCACGGTGTAATCGCTCCCGAAGTGTCTCCCCTTCGACGTAGGGCATCACGTAGTACAGCGAGCCGGTGCCGTCGCCGCCCGGGAGCTCACCCGAGTCGATCAGGGTCAGAATATTGGGGTGCTGGAGGTGTGCGGCGATGCGGACCTCGCGCAGGAAGCGGTCGGCGCCGAGGGTGGCGGCGAGCTCCGGCCGCACCACCTTGATGGCCACCTTGCGGTCGTGCTTGAGGTCGTGGGCAAGGAACACGATCGCCATCCCGCCACGCCCCAGCTCTCGCTCGAGCGTGTAGCGGCCGGTCAACCCGTCTTGCAGACGCGTGCGCAGGTCGGCCAATTGGGATCCAGTAGGGAGATCGAGGAGGAGTACGTTACGGCTCAATGATAGGGCAAGGGGCGGCCCGCCGCGATCACGGAGAGTGGCGAGTGGAACCGGAAGGGGCTATCGAA
This sequence comes from uncultured Gemmatimonadales bacterium, assembly GCA_963812755.1. Classification (GTDB taxonomy): domain Bacteria; phylum Gemmatimonadota; class Gemmatimonadetes; order Gemmatimonadales; family GWC2-71-9; genus CAVVWJ01. The sequence goes on from CAWEWK010000025.1 coordinate 24,353, forward strand.
TCACCCGGTCCAACGGCACCGCCCCCTCGAGCGGATAGCTGAAGTGCCACCACGCCTGGCCGTAAGGTTTGAACCCTTCCGATATCATCGTCCGTAGCAGGATCTCCCGGTTGCGTAGTACCATATCGGTAAGGTCGGCCGTGTCAGCCGGACCGGTGAAGCTATCGAAAGCAGTTCCCATAGGGAGTTCGGCCCCCGTCCCCAAGTCGAACAGCGTGAGATCCACTGCTACCCCCAGATTATGTCGGGTCCGCCGGGCGATGTACCCGCTCTCGAGCAGCTCACGGCGCCCACTTCGCTCGGCCCAATCGACCATTGCGAGGGAGGCCCGCAACGGGCGGTACGCGTCGAAGATCCTGAGACCGAGACGCTCAGTGCGGAGCCGGGCCTGAACTCGGCCGAGCGCGGCGGCCACCTCCCCGAGCAACAGCGCCCGCGGCGCCTCGTAGCCGGGGAGCGGTCCGCCGGTGAAGTTATTCGCGGTCGCATAGCGGAGATCGACCTGGATGGTCGAGTCCACCGAACGCACATCCACCAGCGGCGATTCAGCGGTCCCATCGGACGCATTCGAACCCGGCCCCGAGTCAGCGGGGAGCTGATCGGATGCAGAGGGTGAACCGTACTCCATGAATCCCAGGGACCCGGAGCCCTCCAGTCCGTCGGGTGCCAGTGCACTTGGGCCATTCCAGAAGAGCCAGACGGCCACTACGCCCACGAGGGCGGCGGCGATGGCCGTGAGCGCGAGCACACCCCTGCCGCCTGCCCTGGCCGGTTCAGGCAGGAGCGGAGCCGCCGCTTCCTCCTCCCCCAGTGGGGTGAGCGCCGCCGCGAACTCCGCGACGGTCTGAAAGCGTTGAGCCGGTGATGGGTCGAGCGCCCGGCGGAGCACGTCGCGCAGTGTCTCCGGAACCCGTCCCTCGAGCACCCGATCGAGCACAGCGCGCATTGCCTCCGGCGCCCGGTCACCCTCTAGTGCGAGAGTGGGCGGCGCTCCGGTGAGGAGGCGATGGAGTACCGCACCCAAGCTGTACACATCGCTCCGTTCATCGGGTGGCTGTCCCTCGATCCGCTCGGGGCTGGCATAGTCGGGACTGATCCCACTCCGCACGATCCGTGGTTCGGCGTCCGTATGTTCCAGGAGCCAGTCCCGGGTGAATCCGATCAGCTTGACCAATGGCCGCCCGTCGACTGTCTCGGTCAGGAGAACGGTGTTCGGTGAGAGACTCCCGTGAACCCAACCCATGTGGTGCGCCGCCTGCAGGCCGGCCGCGGCTTGGAGGCACAGGTCCAGCGCCCCCGCCACCGGCAGGGCGCCGCGCCTGGCCAGCGTCTCCGATAGCAACTCGCCCGTAAGGCACTCGGCCACTACGTAAACCAGCCCGTCAGTCTCGTTCAGCTCATGAATCGCTGCGACGTTCGGATGCTGAATTAAGATTGCGTCGCTGAGGCGTTGCCGCAGGAAGCCGAGTGCGACGGAGTCAGCGAGTGTGGGGCCCAGGAAAAGGACCTCGACCTCCAACCCGGTCGGGTACTCGGCATGGTGGAGAGGCCCGAAGGAGGTCTCCCCCGACTTCTCCCCTACGCGGATCCCGCCAGCGAGGGTCTGGCCTTCCAGGGTGGACTGCTGGGCGGGCTTTCGATCTAACATCTTCAATTTCCGACTTCCCCTTTTCGAGATAGCTCAAGTGGGGAGATACGGCGGGGTACCGGGGTCGTCAAGACTACCCTCACCACCTCGCTCGATACCCCCGCACGTCTACGTGCACGAACGGCCCGTGCGCCCGGTTCGGGCGGTAGAGACCCAGCCCGCCCTCGAACGGCCGGTACCAGCCGCTCCGTGAGAGTCGCTCCACTACACCCGCCAGCAGCTTCGCATCGTCCAGGTCCGCCCGACCGTCGCGGTCCAGATCGTCCATGTTCCCGTCGCCATCTTCGTCCACGTAGATGTCCGCGGCGTCGCCGTACAGATGGCGGCTGTAGCGGGTCTCGTTCCCGATCGACTGGTTGTAGTAGGGCGTCCGATACCCGCTCAGGATCTGGAAGGTGGTGACCGGCAGGCCGGCCCGGCTCGCTTCCTCCAGCAGCATCTCCAGCTTGAGCAGGAGTCGCTCTCGCAGCACGAGATACTTGGGATACCCGCCGGGCTGCTTGGAGACGAACTGGCCCAGCGTGAAGTGGGGGGCCACGAACGTGCCGCGGTTCGCCTCCGTCACTTCGACCAGGCCGCGGGGACGCGCGTAGCTCGGGTCCCCCCGGAACGCCCGCCGCTCGTAGCGTCCGATCCGAAATCCGTCGATGCTGCCTGCGGCGGGGCGGGGCACCATGACGAAGGCGTTGAGCGCAATGGTCTCTCCCGATCCCGAGTCTCGCACCACGATCGGGTAGACGCCCTTCCGGTGCGGGGCGATCCAGCGCCAGCGCGCTGCCGCCAGCGCCTCGAGCCGCCCGCCTCCTGCCTCGGCCGAGTACCGGGACAAGGTATCGGTGAGCACGGCCTCGAGCGGCACGGTGTCGCCGGGCATCACGAAGAGCGCCATGACAGGGTAGGGGCTCACTTCGTCCTTGAACTTGAGCGCGAACGATGCGGAACCGGTCCCGGGCGCCGGCAGGTCGGGCGGCGGGGCGGCGCGTGTCCGGTGGGGTGAGCACCGTGTCATGAGGATCGCTCGCGACAGCCGTTTCCTCCTGGGACTGCGGCGGGCTTGGGTCCTCTCTACACGCGATGACGAGCGGCGCCACGAGTGCCGCCAGGATGGCGAGCCGGACAGGGCGCGCACGAAGAAACACGACCTAGCCTCCGAGGAGCCGGTCGAGCTCCTCGCAGATCGTCGGCTCCTCGAGCAGAGGTTTGCCCAGCCTGCGCATGGCCGGGCGATCCTTGCCGTACGGGTCGTTGCGGAAGTGCAGCTCTCCGTCCCGGATGAAGGCAGTGAGATAAAGAAGGTAGACCGGTATCGGCCGCTCGAGCGGAACGGTGCGGCCTCGCGCCGCGCTCGGAATCCTCCATCGCTTCCCGGATCGTCTTTTCGTCCCAGTCGCCCTGACCATCCAGCACGAACTCGGCAAGCTCGACCGGTTTTTCGACCCGGACGCAGCCATGGCTCAGCGTGCGCACCGGCTGATCGAACAGCTTCCGCGACGGCGTGTCGTGGAGATAGATGTTGAAGCGGTTGGGAAACATGAACTTCACCAGGCCGAGCGAGTTGGACCCCCCGGATCGCTGGCGGACCCGGTACCGCAGATCGGCGGCGTCCTCGCCCTCCCAGTCAATAGAGGAGATGTCGCGCACCAGCGTATCGCCCTGGGTGTCCACCACCTCGAAGCCGTGCTGGGCCAGGTCGTAGACGTCCTCCTGAAGCTTGGGGAGCATTTCGTTGACCAAAATGCTGGACGGGACGTTCCACTCCGGACGAAAGACCAGATAGGTCATCGAATCGGCGAAGACCGGCGTGGCGTTCTGGTACTCCTCACCCACGATCACTCGTTGCTCGAGTTTTTCCCGTCCACTTTCGTACCCGCGAAGATGAAAGTCCGGGATGTTGACCATCAGGTAGCGCTTTTCGAACTCGGCCGGAAGCCAGCGATACCGGTCCAGGTTGACCTCGATCTGCATGATCCGGCGCTCGACCGGCACGTTGAGCGCGGACAGCGTCGCCCCGTCCACAATGCTGTCGGCCTGGAGGCCATGTCGCACCCGAAACCGCGCCACCGCCTCGGCGACGTTGTCGTCGTAGACCGGCTCCGCGTTCTTCGACGCGTGGAGCTCGCCCGTGGCCCGGAGTCGCTCGCGCAGCGCCGCCACCCGTTCGCCCCGAGCTCCGCGTGCGAGCGGCTTGCCGGACGGCACCTTCGGCCATCCGCCCTTCCGGGCAAGCTCCCGGTAATCCTCCAGTGCTTCGACCAGGTCGCGGTACTCCTTCTGCCGGGGGCGCAGGGCGTCCAGCATACCCGGGAAGCCCTCATCCTGAAATGCGGCTCGCAGAGTGCTGTCTACACTCGCGCGTCGCGCGCGCAGGTACCACCCGTCGTCCACGGTGCGGGGGTTCAGCCGTCCTCCGAGCAGATCCCCTCCGAAGGCGAGCATCATCGCGGTGAGCCTGATGTCGAGCGCCGCGATGTCCTCGGGCTCGGCCTGCTTCTTCGCCTTCAGTGCCTGGACGACGCCTCGAAGTCCCTCGAGGTCGTAATCGTTCGGCCGAAGTCCTTCCCGTCCGGCGTCGCAGATGGAGGCCACCAGGTCTTTGGCCCGGCCGAGCGGGCGACCGCCTTTGCTCCAGAGGGGGCGCTCCTCGTGGTCGCCGTAAACCTGCTGCACCAGCCGCCAGGGAGCGCCACCCGCGTAGTCGGGGGCTTTGGTGGACGACAGCCGGGTCCGGATTTCCTGTCGCACGGCGTGATCGAGATCTCCGGTGCATCCGCCGATCCCCGCCAGCAGCACCACGCATGTCGAGACCCTGCCGAGGGCTCGGCGCATCGGTTCTCCGTGAATTGTTCTAATGGATTATGCGGAGGGATGATGAGGAAGACGGTGGCCTCGCTCACAGGATCTCTGGTCTAACGCCCTTCGACCGAACCGATATCGCAGCGTCGGCCGGCCCCGGTGAGTTGCCGAATCCTGCCGGCTTGGTCACGTACCTCACAGCGGCCGAGCGTCGTGACCCCAGGCCCGACCTGTGGATGCCCGGCACTGATGGCCGGGCTGGTGCCCGCTGGCAGGTGCGATCGGGTCGCGGCCCCGAAGTTGAAAGCCAGCGGCAGGAGCCGTGGATCGCGATCGGTGATGTTGCCGGCTACGATGCCGGTCAGCGTACAGTCGGCGGCATTCTCAATCAGATTGTAGCCGCGCGAGGTGACCGTGCCGGTGCAGTCGCCCACGGCGCTGCCATGAGTGTTTCCCGCGATGATGGTATTGCTCATCGTCGTCGTCGCACCTTCGGTGACCAGGAGACCACCGCTACTCTGGGCGTCGCCAGGGGAATTCGAGGAGTTGTTGTAGATGGTGACGTTGTTCAGGTGCGCGGTGCCGATGTTGATGATCCCGCCGGTTCCGCGCCCGTCGCTGCGTGCCGAGTTGCCGCTTATGGTGCTGTTAGAGACCGTGATGCGGCCGAAATTGTAAATCGCGCCACATCTATTGGAGGTGTTGGCGTCGATTGTGCTCCGATCCATCGTGAGCGTCCCGCCCTCATTCAGCCAGATACCACCGGCGAAGGCGCCGGTGGCTCTGTTCTCGGATACCGAGCTGTCGAGCAGGAACAGGCTGCCGTTCTCGACCTGAATGCCGCCACCGCCGGTGAAGGCTTCGTTGTCTCTGATGAGGACGTTAGCCAGCGACACGGTTGCGCCGTTTCGAATGCTGATCCCGCCCCCGCCTCGGTCGCTCGGACCGCCTCTGGTAATCGTCAGATCGTGCAACCAGGCCAGGCTGCCTTCGAAAGCGAATACGCCTTGACCTCGGTCCATCCCGTCGATGACGGTCTCGGTGGTATTCGATCCCATCACTCGCACCCGATGGGTGACGGCCAGGCGGTCGGGTAGCGTGAGCCGATGAGTCCTTCGATCAAGCTGGACCGTGTTGCTGTCCGGGAGGGCGTTGCTTTCCTGAATGGCGGCCCGCAGTGTGCAGGCGCCGGACGGGAGGGTGGACCTGCAGCGGCCGTCGCCGATGTTGTCGTCTACCGCGTCTTCGCTTACTGTCACCTCGAAGAAGGCCGGCGAGCCGGCCCGAGGAAAGGCACACCCGGCAGCGCCGAGAGCACACGCGACCGCGAAAAACTGCTTTCGGACCAGGGGCATGACGAACCCTGGGCCTTACACGGATGTCGTGGGCCACGCTAAGACTTCTGCCGACCCCCGTCAAGCTTGAATTCGTCGGTAGACGGAGCGCCTATGCTGCGGAAATCCTTTCGCTCTATGGAACGAGCATTGGAAACGAGGGTCCGGCTTGGAGTCGATCGTCGCCGGATGCTGCTGGACGAGCTCGAGCGGCTGTCGCCGGAACGGCTAGTCGCCAAGCCGTTTCCGGGAAAGTGGTCGATTCTCGAAATCGTCGAGCATCTCGTAGTGTCGGAACGGGAAGTTCTCCAGGGCTTGCCAAACCCTTCGCTGCTGGTTGACCGGAAACGTGGACTCAAGGATCGGGTGGCCTACCCGTTCGTGATGTCCGTGTTGGCTTGTCACCTCCCCGTGAAAGTGCCGTCACCTCGGTACCTACCCCAGGGCGAGTCTTCGCTGGCCATATTGCGGCGCGAGTGGGAGGAGATTCAGCAGTGGCTTCGATCGTATGTCGACGGGCTCGGCCCAGCCGACTGGAGCAGGGCGGTATTCGGGCACCCCATTGCGGGCCCGATGACGGTGCAGCAATTCGTCCACATGGCCGAGCTGCACCTGGCGACCCACATCCGACAGATCAGGAGGCTTGAGAGCGTGACGAACTGAGCCTATTCTTGCGTCCTGCCAGTCCCCGCTCCAGCTACAGCTCGGCGCCACCGCTTCACCTCGTCATAACAGTCGACCGCTACAGCACTTGTACGATCGGTCGCAACCAAGCGGCTAGGCACGGCACCTGCCTGAGCCACGACCACCACAAAGGTCCCGCGGCACTCTCACACCCTCCCGGAAGGAACCAATGGCTCCATCACAGAAACTGATCGCCTCCGTTCTCGGCATCGCCCTGGCCACCACGGGTTGCGGCCGCAAACAGGTCGCCGAGGTGCCGGAGCCGGTGACCATAGCACCGGCTCCGACCGGTGCTCCTGTGGTCCCGACTGAAATCGCGGTGGAACCCCTCGACCCGGCGCCGAATGGTCGCAGAGTCCTAGAGGAGGCTATCCACTTTTCGCTCGACCGCTCGGACCTGAGCGCGGATGCCCGAGCGATTCTCGCCGCTAAGGTGCAGATCCTCCGGTCGACATCCGACCTGACTCTCCGGATCGACGGCCACGCGGACGAGCGCGGCTCGGACGAGTACAACCTGGCGCTTAGCAATCGCCGCGCGGCGGAGGCCAAGCGATTCCTGGTTACGCAGGGGATTGACGAGAAGCGGCTGGAGGCGGTTGGCTACGGCGAGGAGCAGCCTCTCGATCGCCGCAGTGATGAGGCCGCATGGGCAATGAACCGTCGCGCCGGATTTCAGGTGACCGGTGGTGCCATGTCCCAGCGCTGACCGCGCGTGGATGACCGGGGTGACAGAAGGCCGGGCGTACTAGCCCGGCCTTCTCGTATTTTCGCTTCTCTTGCCGACGGAAATCTACTCGGTGTCCGGCTCGGCCCCCTTCACCCTTCCCCCCATCGTAGCCCCGCGGTCCACCCGGGGCCTACCGCGTCCCGGTACAGCTCCCCACGCCTCCCATAACGAGCTGAGGGCAATTGCCCGCGTCCCGGCCGCGCATCAAGAGCCCCGCCTGGCATGACGGTGGTCCATAGCGAAGCTCCAGCGGCTGCCGCAGCCGCTGGGCGAGCGCCCGCAGGTCTGGTCGGTCGCGCGGGAACTTCTCGTGCCCCACTCCGCTCGGCTCGATCGCCGCCACACCGGTCTTGGAGATGCCCGGGAGGATCTTCACCCGTCCCCGCATCACCTGCCAATAGTCTTTTGACACCGCAATCCGCGTCTCCTTGAGGTCGGGCTTGCCGAGGACGGCGAAGAGCGCCGACAGAAACCCCACCGGACGCACCGAGATGCCCGTCACCTCGTCGAACACCAGCATGCTGTCGTACTCCAGCATCCTCAAGCGAATGACCCGCTGGTTGAAGGCGTCCATCTTGGGCACCGAAAGGGTGTCATGGTAGCTGAACTCCCTCGGCGCACCGTTGGAGTCGGGCCAGAAGATCATCACGTCGAGAGAGGTTATCGGGGTGGGCCCTTCCAGGACTTCTTCCACTACCTGCGGCCCATAGTTCACCAGGATGTCCTGCTTGTGCTCGTAGGCGGCTCGCGCCGATTCCGACATCTCGGCATAGGACACTCCGGCGGTCGCGAGATGGGCGGAGAACCAGTCGGCATGGTCGATGAAGAAATGCGTCTCCCCGGGGAACTGCCGCCGCCGCTGCCGGACCAGCTCCAGCAGGGCCCTGGACCCGAACAACATCGAGGTGGTCGTGCTGGTCAGGCTGTAAGGCCCGTGGGCACTCATCGCCTGCAGGATCTCCCGGCGGGACACCTGGGGTGGCATTTCACAGCTTTGCGCCGACACCCCGGGAAGTGACGGACCGATGCCGAGGGAAAGGAGAAGCGCAGGGATGGTGAAGGGCGAAGAGTGAAGGGTGAAGGGTGAGGCGGCCCCTTCACCCTTCCCCTCACCCTTCACCCCGAAGTTCAGCTCATTCAGCTCGCGGAGATCCGTTCGGTAGGTCAGATCCACGGCGTTGAACCAGTCCACCAGCTCGTTCGCCACGTCCTCGCCCAAGACCTCGTAGAACCGCTTGGATAACCTGGCGGTCACCGGCATGCACGGCACCCATGGCAGGAGTCGGTGACAAGCTAAGGATACGCGCGGCGGGCCGGGGTATCAAATCTGCGCAACGGCGCCGCCTGTGTCGCGACCCCCTCCTTCAATCGTCCTCCTGCAGACACCTTCCAAGGGACCAGATGACCCGGTCGACCCTGTTTCCGCTCCTCCTGCTCGCCTGCAGCAACGCCACGCCACCCGAGCGATATGGCTTCGTCGCCACCCTTGGCAACGATACCGTCTCCGTCGAGCGCATCGCGCGTTGGCCCATGCGGCTGGTCACCGACGGCGTGGATCGATGGCCTTTCGTGCGGCGGCGCCATTCCGAATTCGATCTGGCGCCTGACGGCACGATCCGGCACATGGTCATGGACGTGCGCACGCCGAATGGCCCGACTCCGAGGGAACGCGGACGCCGGGTCACGGCCGACTTCTCCAAGGAGACGGTGACCATCTCGGTCCGCGACAGCAGCGGCGTGCGGGACACCTCGTTCGCCACGGCCGGCGCGATCACCGTGCCGCACGCCTCGATGATGTACAGCGTCATCGAGCTGGAGATCGCGGCAGCGCTCCGCCGCGCCGCGGCGCTCGGGCTCCAGCCGGGCGACAGCGTGCCGTTCCGCCAGTTCTATCCCGACCGGGACGTCGGACCGAGCTTCGTCCTGCATCGGGGCTGGGTGCAGCCCGAGGCCGGCGGCAAGGTGGAGCTGTGGCACGACTGGCTGTCGGGGACCGGGGATGTCACGGTCGACAGCAGCGGGCGGATGCTGGCCTACTCGGGGATGCGAAGCACCTACAAGGTCGCCGTCGCGAGGACCGCGGCCGCGCCCGATATCGACTCCATCAGCAACCGTCTCGCGGCCGCGGAGCGACGCACCGGGCTCCAGCAGGTCAGCGTGCGCGATACCACCCGAGCCACCATCGGGGCCGCGACCTTTTCAGTCGACTACGGCCGTCCCCTGGCGCGCGGGCGCACGTTGCTGGGTAACGTGATCGGCTTCGACCGCGTCTGGCGCACCGGGGCAAACGCGGCAACCCAGTTCACGACCTCGGCGCCGATCAGGCTCGCGGGACTGTCGCTGCCGGCCGGGACGTACACGCTCTGGACCGTCCCGCACGCCCGCGGCGTTGACCTCATCGTGAACAAACAGACCGGGCAGTGGGGAACGGAGTACCGGCGGGCCCTGGATCTGGGCACGGCGGCCATGACCACGGACAGCGTGGAGCCACCGGTGGAGAAGTTCACCATCTCCATCGAGCCGCGCGACGCCAGGCACGGTACGCTCGCGATGGCCTGGGGAACGTTTCGGTGGACGGTGCCGATCGAGGTGCGGTAGCCGCCGACTGGCTAGCGCCTGTCACCCCACCGCCACCGCGGTTTGTTGCAGCCGCGCTGCCAAATCGGGATCCGCCCCGATCGCCCTTACCAGCGCCTTCACGTACACCGGCGACTTCACCCGATCCAGCTCGGCCCCGGGCTGCGCCGATTCGCCCGAGCCATCCTCAGCAGGCAGCCCGTCAGAAGCCGATCGTAGTGCCGAGCCGCACCATCATCGGCGGCTGATAGCGACTCGGCCTGAGATAGTTGGGATTCGGTGCCGACTGATTCCCCTGGAAATCCAAGGCCGAGAAGTGCACTTGATCTACCGTGACCGGCTTCCGAGCGCTCGCGACGTGAAGCAGATCCAGAATCACCCTTGGCCTCCCCGATGAGCCAAACCTACCGGGCACGTCATACGTAAGACGCAGGTTTAAGTCACGAATCGACGGAGTCCGCCCTACGGTTCCCCGCGGACGGAGAAAGGCGAAGTGCGCCGGCAGGAAGGTTGCGCCCAGCTCGTTGAGTGGTGTGCCACTCTGCCAAACGAAGAAGGTCCCGATCGTCAGGCCCCAATCGAACCGCTGCGAACCGTAGACCTTGAGCACGTGCGGGCGATCGTTGGGGAGGAGTCCGCTGCTGTTCGGCACTTGCTCGGCCAGGTCCGGGTCGGTCTTGCCGTTGGGCACGCCGTAGTTGACCGCATGGTCATAGAGACCGGTGTAATTCCCGTGGTTCCTCGACAGGGTGTAGGACGCGGCGAGATAGAGGTCCTTGCCACTGTGCCAGTCGAGCGTGAAGTCCAGCGCGTAGTAATTCCGGCGCAACCGAGACAGAAAGTCCAGCGCTCCGCTGCCCGGATTCCCGATCACCCGTTCACCGGTAAGCGGGGCCAGTCCGTCGTCGATTACTTCCCGGAGCGTGCGATAGATGGCCCGTACTCCGGCCCTCCAGCGCGTCCCCAGGACCTGCTCGTAGCCGGCTGTGGCCTCGTCGAAATGCTGACCTCGCAGGCCGGGCACCTCCGGCAGTATCCCGTGGGAGGCCGCATCGAGAGAGTCAAGCGGCATACCCCCCGTGCGCGGGTCGCTGTCGAAAGAGTACACCCCATTTCGCACCGGGACGTGCCACCAAGTCCCCGATGCGAAGGTGGGAAGCTGCTCGTAGAACCGTCCATAGGAGGCAAAGAGCTTCGAGCCAGCCCCACCAGGCTGCACGATGACACCGATCCGGGGCTGAAGCCCATCGGTGAGCGGCTGGGCCAGCCGGCCATCCGCGCCGATCAGATACTGCCCATCCCAGCGGAGACCAGCGTTGAGCCGGAGCCGCGGAGTCGCCAGCCAGGAATCCTGCAGAAAGAGGGAAGCGACCCGGTTGCGGACCCTGCCGCTCGCGATGACGTAGACTGCTTGATACGTCGTGTCGTTCAGGCGGGTGACGATGCCTGGGTCGGTAAAGTGGACCAGCGCATCGAGCCGGTTGTCCTCATACTCGACTCCTGCCTTCAGCGAGTGAGCCGCGAGGGCCAATGACCCGTTGACCGTGGCTGCCCATCGCACGCTGTGGTGGTCCGAATTGTCGCCAAACCCACCCGACCAGCGTCCGGTCTCCAGGTCCATGACCAGCGGCTCGCGCCGAGCGCGCTCGGTGTCGCCCCGGCTGATCTCGTCGCGATCTCCCCGGGAGAGCACCGACTCGAGCAGCAGCCTTCCGGCCCGGTGGCTCCCGCGAAGCGAGACCGCGACTCCGCCCAGGCGCAGCTCCCCCAGGAAGGGATCGATATTATCCAGGGCGGTCGGCGATCCGTACACCGTGAAGGCAGGGGCAACCAGGTGCCGCCGGCTGGGGTCGCCCAGGACCGTCAGGGCGACACTGGTTTGCTCCCCAGCTTGCCAATCCACTTTACCCGCGAAGAGACTCGACGTACGCCGGTCGCGTTGGGCGGAATGCCCAGGAACCTCCAGATCCTGGGTGGCGATCGCCCGATTGAATGCGGTGAAGAACCACAGCCGGTCTCGCAGGATCGGTCCGCCGAGGCTGAGCCCTGCGTCGTAGTCCGCACTCGCGTTCACGCTGGCGTCGGCCAGCCCCCGTCTCCAGGTGCCGCTGAGCCCGCTGCTCGTCAGGTACCCGAACCCCTCACCGCGAAAGTCGTTCCCGCCTGACTTGGTGATCACATTGATGATCCCGCCCAGCGCCCTGCCATACTCGGCTTCGTAGCCGCCGATCTTGACCTCGACCTCCTTGATGAAGTTGTAGGGCAGATCGCCGCTGGTGCTGGCGCGATAGGGATCGGTGACGTTGACGCCGTCAATGTAGTAGATGTTCTCCGGCCCGCTGCTCCCCGCGATGTTGATCTCGTCGCCGAAGTAGCTGAGGTTGACTTGAGGCAGCAGGGTGGGCAGGGCGTGGAAGTTGCGCTCGACCGGCAGGGTTTCGTAGAGGTCCGACTGCAGATTCCCGCCGACCGTGCTCGTCGTGGGGTCGATCAACGGGCGCTCGCCGAGCACGACCACAGTCGGCAGCTCTACCGGTCCCGGTCTGAGCCGAATGGCTTCAAGTGCCGTCGTAGCGCCGAGACGAACCACTACCCGCTCAATTCGCACCGGTTGGTAGCCCACCCGCCGGATCTCGACCGTGTAAGGGCCGACCGGTAAACCTGCGAGCCGAAAATATCCCCTGGTATTGGAGGTGGCGGTGCCCAGCGGCTGGCGGTCGAGTCGTGCCGCGGTGATCACGGCGTCTGCCAACGGGACGCCGGCCGAATCCACGACCTGCCCTTCGAGGGCACCTGTGACGTTCTGCCCGAGAGCGTCAGGTGCCCCGAAGAGGCAGAGCAACGTCAGGGCGGTGAGGGGACCACGTGGAGTCATCGTTGTTGCGTCGGGGAAACGGCTAGCCGGTGCGCGCCCGGCTCGGCTGCTGTCCTCATGAGGTCGGCTCCTCCCAGCCGTTCGAGTCCTGCGGTCGCTCGCATCAGCATCGGCCGGAGCTCGGGGTCGCACTCGCTCCACAGCTCGACCACCCGCCGATAGTGCTGGATCGCCTGGTCGGTATCACCGAGGTTCTCGCAAATCTCTCCGAGGCGCAGGCGCGAGGGGGCGAGATAGATCAGATCATACAGGGACGACTGAGCCAGCGACCGGTACCAGCGGAGGGCCTCCTGTTCTCGGCCAAGGCCATGGAGCACCTCGGCTCGGAGCCAACGCTCGGCCGTCTCGGTGTAAAACGGGGATTGCAACACCGATAAAATTTGCCGTGGCTCCAGGCGCAGCAGCTCGAGCGCGGCGAACGCCGCGCGAGGCTCACCCTGCCAGAAGGCGTGCTGGGCCCGGACGCTGTGGGCCAGATCTCGCGCCAGCGCCTCGGCATCCCCATTGCCTTCGACCCGGTCGAGCTCAGCCGCGTAACTCAGTGCCGCGGCATCGCCGAGCCGGGCGCTGAGGGCGCCGAGCAGATAGAGCCGGAGCACGGGGTGGGCACCCTGGTGAACATCGAAGCCCGGGTACGGATGGGTGCTCCGCGGAACAGCCGCGGCATCCCAGGCTGCGAGACCGGTCCGCCATGCCTCCAAGTCCGCCCGCTCCACCGGCAGGAATGACAGCGTTGCAAACAGGCCCCCGTATTCGAGAGCTGCGGCCGGCTGGAGCGGCGCTGCTCGGGTTAGGTGTTGACGGGCGGCGGCCCAGCGGCCGGCAGCCAGATCGAGGAATCCGGCGATGATGTCGCAAAAGCCCCATACCTCTTCGGGCCGCGCGGGGTCCCGGAGGAGCTCGATGACTCGGCGGGCCCCCGCAAAGTCGAAGGTCAGGGTCGCGATGAAGCGTGCCGCCTCGTAGACCGCGACATCCGGCGCGTTGCGCAGGAAGGTGATGACCTGTTCCTGGCTGACGCGATCCGTGCCAGTGAATGCCTGCACCAGGCGGGGATGGACGAAGTCCGACTCCTTGGGAGCGCGCGCGAGCAGTCGATCGCCCTGGTCGAAGTCCCCCTCCAGGTGGGCGACATAACAGAGAAAGAGCGACGCGATCGCGTTGTCAGGGTCCAGCGCGAGCACCCGCTCGAACGCACTACGTGACTCGGTGAGGAGACGTCCCCGGTGCTGGTTGTGAGCCATCAGCGTCTGGCCGAGGCCGATCCACGCCTCGACGTCTTCCGGATGGATGGCGAGGATCTCGTGGTAAAGACGCTCGGACTGATTTGCCGCGCCCTGGAGCGAAGCGGTGAGCGCCTCCAGCAACAGCCTCTCGCGCTCGGGCAGCCGCTCCTTATAGCGAAGGGCCCGCTCGGCTACATCGGGAGACAGGCTCGGTTGGGGCATCGCCGGCCAGGAGAGAAAGAACGCCAGCCGATACCAGGCCAACGCGAACTCCGAGTCCTCGGCAACGGCTTGTTGGAACGCATCTACCGCCTCGATATGGCGAGCGGCGCGGAGCGCCTTCTCGCCCGCCAGGTAGGCTTTCAGCGCCGGGAGTGAGTCTGTGGTCGCGGTCGCCATACGGGCGAGCCGAGCGCCATGACCGGGGTGCAGCTCCGCCAGGAGTTTCGCGGTCAGATCGTCGACCATTTCGAAGAGCTGATCCGCCTGGCCCGCGACCGAGAGATACCGAGCGGTCGTCGTGTTCGAGGTCTGGTCGTGCAGGGCGACATCGATCCGCAGACGACCAGCCACTCCCATCACGCTGCCCAGCAGGTACAACCTGGCCCCCAGCCGCTGCGCCAGCTCTCCGGCGCGAATCGGGTCCAGTCGCCCTTCTCCCTCGCGAGCCACCAGACTCAGCAGCGCGTGAGGGTCGATGCTGTGGAGCGATCCCGCGTGATCGAGGTTGGTGCTGAGCAGATCTACCAGGCCCTCGTGGAGATACCCGGCGCTCTCGTCCCCGTGCACCGTGAATGGGAAGACGGCCAGGTACTGTCGGGACGGCCTTTCGATCGAGAGATGCAGGCTCTCGATGCTCTTCCGGCCGTGCGCCGCGGATGGGAACGGTGCGAGGCCTTGGGCGGGGGTGGTTCGGGCACCATCCACCCGCCCCTCCCGCACGGCGCTCAGCAGCCGCTCCGTTTCAGCCGAGGGTTCCACCTCGTACTCGCGTCTGAGCCGAGCCGCGAACTCCTCGTAGGCGTGCACCGCCCCGGCGCGGTCGCCCATCCGGCCGAGGAGCGCGATCAGCCGGCGCACCGCACACTCGTCGTCCGCGGCCTGCGCGCATGCCCATCGGGCCCAGCGCGCCGCCCCGTCCACATCGCGCTCGCGCTCCAGCCGCCCGGCGAGCGTCCATGCTGCTTCCACCGCCCGGGTGCGGAGCCGCCCGCGCACCTCACCGAGCCAAGTCTCGAACTCAGGGGCATCAGAGATGAAGAGCCCGGGCAGGAGATCTCCCCGGTAGAGCGCGAGCCCCTCGGCGGGACGACCTTCTAGCAACGCCCGTTCGAATTCTCGGACGTCGCACCACACCCCAGTTTCGGCCAACCCGATTTCCTCATCCCCACGGCTCAGGACCGATCCTGAGCCGAGCTCGTGCCGCAGGAAATGCAGGGCCTTTCGTAGCGCGGCTCGGGCATGCCCCTGGTCGGCCTCGGGCCAGAAGAGGCCGAGGAGGGTGTCGCGTCGATGGAAGCCATATGGGGAAGCGGCGGCGAGGTAGGCGAGAAGGGCCAGGCGCTTGGGCTGAGCCAAGACGCCGGCGGCTTCAGGTCCGGCAGGAGCCCGCACCGAAGGCGCGCCAAGCAGCCAAAGCTCGACTAACGGAGGACCCGGCAGAGGGGGGGCGCCGGCGGTGTGCATCCGGACTAAATCACAGTTGGATCACGGCTGGGGAACAGGGTCGGACTAGCTTGCCAAAAGTACCCCGCGCGGCTGGGACCCGCAATGTCTCAGTGTGGCCTGTGGCCCGCCGCCCTCCCGGAAACAATCGGTTTCAAGCGGTTACATCCTAGCCAAGTGAGGTCGCTGCATGTTCACGGCGCTCGGGCGTTTGTCGCGCAATCATCCGGTCTTCGTGGCGCTCACCGCCTTAACCGTGGCGCTCGCCGGGTGTAGTGATCAGGCACCGCTTACCCAGCCCCGCACGGACCCTGACGAACCCGCTCCGAGTGGGATGATACCCCAGGCCTCGGTACTGGCAGGGAACGGCAAGATCGCTTTCACCAGCTCGCGAGACGGGGGCCCCAGGGCAGATATCTACGTGATGAATCCGGACGGGAGTGGTCAAACCCGCCTGACTACGAGCACGATTCAAGCGCGGTCCCCGGCGTGGTCATTCGACGGGACAAGGCTCGCGTTCAGCGTGCAGATGACGTCCAATACTCCTGACATGGACGTGTACATCATGAACGCCGACGGGAGCGGCCAGACGAACATCACCAGTAACCCGGCGACCGATGACGATCCGACCTGGTCCCCGGACGGGACCAAGATTGCCTTCTCGACCAGCCGCGACGGCAATAGTGAGATCTACGTCATGAACGCCGACGGCAGCAACCCAACCCGTCTGACCTTCACCATCACGAACGTGCAGGATATCCAGCCCGATTGGTCACCCGATGGGGCGAAGATCGCCTTCGTGCATCAGGTCAGCGGCACCCAGGAGATCTACGTCATGGACGCGGACGGGGGCAACCAGGTACCCCTCACCAACAACACCGCACTGGACCAGCAGCCTGACTGGTCACCCGATGGGACGAAGCTCGCCTTCTGGAGCAACCGCGACGGGGATGTCAACGTGTACGTGATGGACGCCGACGGGAGCAACCAGACCCGGCTCACCAGTAGCACTGCGGACGATCGCAAGCCGGCCTGGTCGCCCGACGGGACCAAGCTCGCCTTCACCAGCACTCGCGACGTCAACACCGGCGAGATCTACATCATGGACGCCAGCGGGAGCAACGTGACGCGCCTTACTACCAACAACTTTTCCGACGGCCTGCCTGCCTGGCAATGGGTGGCAGTGACCGACGCCGACAGTGACGGGGTGCCCGACGCCAGCGACAACTGCCCCGCCAACGCCAACCCGGGCCAGGAGGATACCGACCAGGACGGGGTTGGTGACGCGTGTGACGATGATGAGGATGGTGACGGCATTCCTGGGGCGAACGACAACTGCCGATTGATCCCCAACGCCGATCAAGTCAACACCGATGCTGATGCCTTGGGCGATGCGTGTGACCCGGATGACGACGAAGACGGCGTAGAGGACGCGGGTGACAATTGCCCTGTGGTCGCAAACAGTGACCAGGCCGACGCCGACCAGGATGGCGCGGGCGACCTCTGCGATCCGGATCGCGACGGCGATGGGTCGGGAATGAGCGGACAACTGTCCGCTGGTGGCCAACCCGAGCCAGGCCGATACCGATGCCGATGCGGTGGGCGACGAGTGTGATCCGGACGATGACAACGACGGAGTCACCGACGCCACGGACAATTGCCCGCTGACCGCTAATCCGGCCCAGGGCGATGCGGATCAGGACGGCATCGGAGACGCCTGCGACCCCACGCCCAACCCTCCCTATAGCTTCACCGGCTTCTTCCAGCCGGTGGACAACCCGGGCATCGTCAACACGGCCAAGGCGGGCAGCTCGGTCCCGGTGAAGTTCAAGCTGGGCGGCAACCAGGGGCTCGACATCTTCCGACCAGCGGACCCCAAGGCGTACCCGAAGGTCACCTTCACCGACTGCGCCAGCCAGGCATCGCTCGACGCCATCGAGACCACGACGGCAAATCCGGCGGGGCTCACCTACGACGCGGCCACTGACAGCTACATCTACGTCTGGAAAACGGAAAAGGCGTGGGCGGGCCGCTGCGGCACCTTCCAGCTGGGCCTGAAGGATGGCTCCGACCACCACGCGCTCTTCAAGTTCACCAAATAGGATCTGGCAATGCATCGACTACTGAAATCAGTCTTCGCCGCCAACGTGCCGCTGCACCACCGTCGTTACCAGGCTTGTGCCTCCGCCCATCGAGGTGCAGCGGATCGAGTATACCTGCCGGATTTCCCATCTCGGGCTGACTCACGCCGTGGTTACCCAGACCGTCGACGTCACGACCGGCGACCTGAGCAGCAGCGGAGTGTTTGTGGCTGCGAATGGAGACCAGCTGAGTGGGGACTTTATTGGCCTTGCGGTGCTGAGCTTCGTCGATCCGACCGATGCTACGGTGACCTTCCACGGCACCGAGGAGTTTTCGCCCGGCACCGGCCGCTTTGCCAACGCCACCGGCACGGCGCAGCTGGCCGGCTCGGCGAGTGTCAATCTGATCACCGGCGCGGGCACGGGAGAGTTCACCCTGGAAGGAAGCCTCACGTACTAGCGGTTCTTTGCGAGGACGCTACTCCGCTCCAAGGAGGTCTCTCATGTATCGCTCTCTACTCGTCCCATGTGCTCGATTGCAACCGCGCTGGTGCCGGTTGAGCGAAGTCTCGATGTCACCGCCCCGACCACAAACAATCCGGCTTTGCCGGCGCAGACGGGCACGTAAGGTAGTCGAGTTCAGTGGAGTCCACCGATTTCCTCCGTGTACCGAGGAGCTGGTTCACTGGAGCCGGAACGGTGCGGAACGTGGACCACTCACCCGCAATCGTCGGCTTCAGACGACCCGAATCCCGACTCTTTCAGCACCAGGATTCACATCGAAAGGGAAGGGTTCACTGGCGTGGGTGAGACGACGGGTGGGACGTACCGGTTCACAATCTCCCACTTCAACCTCAGACAACCAGTCTCCCAGTCACGGTTAACCCGAATCCAACGACCGTCACCTGGTCGCCGGGCAACTGACCGCTTCTTCGGCCCTGGAGGCGGGATCCATGGGAATCGGACACTCCAGCATCAAGACTTGTGAATTACAGGGAACGGTGAGCTGCTGATAGATGAGGTGGGATTTCACGCCCCAATGACCGCTGATATAACCCTGGTGTGGCCTACCGTAGACGTCGACCCTGAGGCGCGGCAGCTGGCGCAGCGGGCTCAGGGTGACAGCGCTATAGCCTCCGCGCGCGACTCCGGCCTCCCCGGCCTCCCCCGCACCGGCCGGTGCACCGGATCCGCCCCGATCGTCCCCACCAGCGACTTCACGTACTCCGGCGACCTCACCTGATCCAGCTCGGCCCGCGCGTGCTCCAACCGCTTCGGAATGCCGAGCCGCTGGGCCTCGTCCCGATGCCCCGGGCTGGCCAGGAACTCCGTCAGGCTCCGCACGTGCCGCTCCCACAGCGCCACATCCCTTCGCTGTTTCACCGTTAACCGCTCTTGATACCAGTCGCTCGCCAGCAGCGCCTCCCGGGTGAACATCGCCCGGATCGCGGGATCGCCGGCGTCCTTTCCTTCATAGTGCCCGTGCGCCATGATGTGCAGCAGCGCCTGGAGCGGGGGGCAGGCGTCCTCGATCGTCCCGTCCTCGAAGTACATCAGCGCCACCCGCCGCTGCGCCTCCACGATGTTGGCGACCCCGTCGGCGAACACCGCCGGGTCCTGCAGCTCCGGCTTCAGGAGGTCCTCGGTGAACACCGCGGTGGGGTTGTCGAACACCCGCCCGAAGTAGGTGTGCACGAACTTGGCCGTGATCCGCCAGCCCAGCCGGCTGGCCAGCACCCGCGTCCCGTCGAAGTCGTAGTCCTCCAACCGCTCCAGGTGTCCCGCCTCGATCAGGTGCCTGGGGTCGCGCTCGTGGGGATAGAGCCGGCACCAGATCTCGGGGATCAGGAGACTGATGTCGTGGTCCACCCGGTAGCGCGGGCCGATGTAGCCCGCGGCCGAGCTGAACCCGGCGTAGCCGGTGAGGAGGAAGGAGACCAGCGCGTTGTTGAGGTCCGCCGTCGCCGCCAGGGCGTTGAACGGTCCCTTGGTGAGCGCGCCCTCCGAGCCGGCGCCGGTGGTGCTGGGCGACGTGCCGGTGAGCGAGCACACGTAGTCCATGAACAGCTCGGGCAGCTCCTGGTAGTGGATCGGCCCGTAGACGCAGAGCGGGCGAATGCCGGTCTCCGGCGGATTGTTCCGCCGGCCCGACAGCACGCCGATCACCGGGAAGTGCACCGGCGCGTGGAACGGCAGCCGACGGCTGAGCCGGGCGCCGATCTCCGCCACGTACCGGTCGCGGGGATGGGCCAGGTCGGGCCGGAGCTGGAGGTAGCGCGGATTCTTGGTGGGCTTGTCCCCGATCAGCCGGGGCCGAGCGGAGCAGATCGACCAGCCGCCGCCGTCGCGGGCGGCGTTGTGTTCCACGTGCTCCCGCATCGGCAGGGTGAAGGCGTCGTGCACCGCCACGTCCTCCACGATCCGTTGCGTGTCCTCCCGGCCCAGCGGCTGGAAGTTGGAGCAGAAGAGCCCGGGGCCCGACATGTCCTGCTCGGTCTGGCGGTCGAGCCCCGGATGGATCGCGTCGTCGGGCCGCTGGAACAGCCGGAACTCGCAGTTCTGCGCCAGCTTGATGCTCGGGTGCCCGTCGTATTCGCCGGGGAGCCCGACCAGGCGGCGGGCGGGGACCACGACCGAGGCGGTGATGTCGTCCTCCATCTGCACCTTGTCGGCCGCGACGAAGTCCTGCCGCAGCTTGTAGGTGCGCCAGGCGCCGTGCTCGTCGCGCCCGATCCGGAGGTAGTTGGCGACCAGCTTCCGCCCCTCGTACTTGAGCTCGTGCCCCGGCGCGCCGTTGATGATGTCCACCCCGAAGTGCTGCAGCCAATCGTCGCCCCACTCCGGCCGGTAGAACCGCTTGATCACGAACACCAGCGCCCGGACGTGGTTGGGGATGCTCTCCAGCCAGGCGTTGTACTCGGCGGTGAAGTCCGCCGGGTTGGGCGTGAGCAGCTTCACCACCGAGCCGAGCGAGCGGTCGGGCGAGAGCAGCGGCCGCGCGGGCCCCCGCTCGGCCCGCGCGTCGTCGTAGCTCCGGCTCAGGATCTCCGCTACCCGGGCCATGTCCTCGTCGAAGCTCTGCACATGGAAGGAGCCGGGCAGCACCGCGTCCACCAGGCTCTTGCTGATCTCCGACTTGCCGCCGCCGGAGACGGTGCACGGCTTGTGGCAGAAGGCGCCCTCCGGCACCGTCCCCACCAGCCGCCAGGAGGGCGCCGCGTGGTGCTTGGCCATGCGGACCTTGTAGCCGCTCGGGTGGATGTAGATCCGGCCGGGGAGGAGCTTGAGGTGCTGGGTCTCGCCGTCCTTGGTCCAGGTGATGTCCTGGCGATGGATGTCGATCTCCATGTCCTCGGGCATGTAGTGGATCTCGGGCCAGAGCAGGTCGGTGGCGTAGCCGCTCTCGTGGCGCTGCGCCCGGTCGCCCAGCAGGTGGACCACCTCGGAGAACCGGTGGCCGGCGGTCACGATCCGCACCTGATCCGGGGTGAAGCGGTCGCCCAGGTTGAAGGTGGGGAACGCCAGCGCTCCGCCCGCGTGCTCCTCCTCCGCCAGCCCGAACAGGTTGGCGCTGTAGCTGATCTGGGTCTTCACTTCCTTCTTGCAGTACCCGAAGTAGTTGTCGGCGATGAGGGTGACCATCACGCCCTGGGTCCCGCGCGAGGTGATCTTGAACGGCCGCCCGTCGTTGTACAGCTCGTCCTCGCTCTGGTAGGGCAGGCCGAGGTCTTTCTTGCGGAGCCGGGTGAGATGGGGCGCGAGGATCACGCAGCCGCTGTGGCCGGTCCAGCCGTCCACGTCGAGCGCGGCGTCGTTGGCCGGCAGGTAGGGGTCGCCGGCGTTGCCGAAGATGCTCTCCACGAAGTCCAGGTTGGACACCAGCCCGCCGGGCGCGAAGAACCGCACCTCGAGCCGCTTCTCCGGCGTCACCTTGGGCACCGCGGGGCAGACCAGGGGCCGGAGCAGCAGGGACACCATGGTCTCGACCGGCCGCTTCCAGTTGGCGGTGAACGGCAGCCGTAGTAGTTCGGCCGGGGGCCGCAGCGCTTGCTCTAGCAGGCGAAGGAACGCGTCGAGCGGGACCCGTTTCTTGTCGGCCGGAATCGGGAGCCCGCCCTCGGCCACGTGGAAGACGCCCTCGGTGGTGCGGCGGTCGTTCACCGGGTTGTGGAGCACGCCGTTGTCGAGGCGGTAGCTCGAGACCAGCTCGTTCTGGTAGGTGTCGGCGTCGAGCGGGAGGCTCAGCTCGCGGGCGAGGCCGTACTGGTCGAGGATGAGGGTTTCGGCGGGCAGCCGGACTTTACCCGTGGTTCCTTGCAGCTCGTCCAGGTAGTGCTGGATCCGGCGGTCGGCGGGGCAGAGGTGGTCGGCCAGGAGCCGGGCCTGCTCGCGGTAGCGGGCGAAGAGGTTGCCGGCCAGGTGGAAGACCTCCTCGTCGCCGGCGGTCTCGGGCGGGATCTCGACGCCCATGGCGGCGAGCTTGAGGAGGATGGAGCCGGCGGCGGCGCGGCGGTCGGGGAGCCAGACGGAGCCGTCGGGGCGGAGGCCTACGGTGCGTTCGAGGTCCATGGGCTAACGTCTCACCCAACCGGTGCTCCGTCAACCGCACCGGGTGCCAGTCACCTTCCATCCCTCGCGGAACATCTGTGGCGATCTCAGGAACTCGAGGACAGATTCTCACTAACCGCTTCCGTGCACGCTGTGAAAGCATTTACCTCGCCCTTAGCTGACGCGCTTCGCGACCGATACCTCATCGAGCGAGAAATCGGCCGGGGTGGTATCGGCGGCTGTGTTTCTCGCGCTCGATATCAAGCACGACCGGCCCGTCGCCCTCAAAGTGTTCCTCAGCGAATTGAGTGCTGCACTGGGGGCGGAGCGCTTTCTCCAAGAGATCCGAACAACGGCCCGGCTTCAGCATCCGAACATCCTTCCGGTGCATGACTCCGGCGAAGCGAAGGGGCATCTGTGGTACACGATGCCATTTGTGGAAGGAGAGTCTCTCCGCCGTCGCCTCCGGAATGAGGTCCAGCTCCCAGTGGAAGAGGCGCTACGGATCACTAGAGAGGTGGCGGATGCCCTGGATACGGTCCACCGGCATGGGGTCGTCCACCGGGACATCAAGCCCGAAAACATCCTCTTGAGTGAGGGTCACGCGTTGGTAGCGGATTTCGGCGTGGCACGGGCGCTGGAATCCGCCGGAGCGGATCGCTTGACCGAGACCGGCCTCGCCCTAGGCACCCCGACCTACATGAGCCCCGAGCAGGCGAGTGCCGATCATCACGTCGACGGCCGCAGTGACATTTACAGTCTCGGCTGTGTGCTGTACGAGATGCTCACCGGCGAGCCACCCTTTACCGGGCCGACTCCGCACGCAGTGTTTGCCAAGCGGGCGACCTTGCCGCCGCCGAGCGTCCGCACGGTCCGAGAAGCGGTCCCCGAATCGGTCGAGAGTGTCGTTCGCAAGGCGCTCGCGAAGGTTCCTGCCGACCGGTATGCAACCGCAGGTGAGTTCGCGAAAGCCTTGGCTGCGCCTGTTGTCGAGAAATCGCCCCCCGCCAGAAGACAGCGCAAGCCGGTAGTGCGCATCCTGGGCATCCTCGTTGGTCTTCTGATTGCAGTCGCAATGATTGCGGGCATCCGGAGCTTGTGGACCAGGTCGACTGTGGGTGCGCCGGCGCATCGACAGCTCACTTTCGCCGGCAATGTGACTTCTGTGGCGCTCTCTCCGGATGGCAAGATGCTGGCCTACGTATCTCAACTGGCGGACTCGCAGGTACTGATGGTCCGTGAGGTCACGGGTGGGACGCCGCTGGAAATCGCCTCGTTCAACGAGATCTGCTGTGTGGGGTGGTCCCTTGACAACGAGCAGGTTCGTTTCGGCGCTGAGACGCTGGACTCCCTTACTCAGGGGACCTATATCGCGCTCGCTTGGGAGGGCCGCCACGGCGGATCAGTCAAGCTGTACGGTCTACCTGGGGACAAGGTGGCTCGGAGGTAGCGCTTTGGTTTCCAGCGGGCCACAACATCTGGGTGAGGAATATCTCCAGCGGCGCGGTCGACTCCATTCCGTTGCGTGGCACCTTCACCTGGTTAACCGATGTACACTGGTTTCGGGCCGGTGACAGGCTGGCAGTTCTCACCGTCACCGAAGGCGTCCATAACCGCTGGACGATCTGGACGGCAAACCCCGACGGAATGGACCAAAATGCCATTCTAGAGGACAGTGTCGACATTGATGCGCCTCGATGGGCTCCTGCAGGGGATGCGATCTACTACCTGCGGGATGAGGGGTCCACCCAAGATCTCTGGAAGGTCGCTGTCTCGAGCCGCGATGGGTCGCTCCGAGGCAAGCCGCGTCTCGTACAGGCGGGCTCACAGTTTGGTCCCGATCCCAGCTACACGATATCGCCGGACGGAAAGACGCTGGTGCATACCCGGGTCTTCCGCTACTCGAACCTTTGGCTCTTCGAGCGAACCGCGCCAAGCCCTTATGTTAGCGGAATGCCGCTCACTACCGGCACCTCGACCAACGAGTATCCTGCGATCTCTCCCGACGACAGCCAAATTGCGTTCATCTCCAGTGCCGAGCGAAGTCTGATGACCATGCCGCTCGCCGGCGGGAGTCCACAGCGGCGCACCTTCGTAGATGCTCCTCCGGTCGGCACGCCGGCTTGGTAGCCCGACGGTCGCCATATCGCCTTCGCGGCCGTCCAACAAGGGGCGCTCAGGGTCTGGATGACTGATCTGGGTAGAGGGACCTCAAAGGCGTTCGATCGTACTGTGGCAAGTGGTTCCGGTGCGATCACGTGGTCGCCGGGCAGCAGGATCGTGTACCAAGCTCCTGGCAACAAGAATTACCGGGTGCTCGACCCGCGTACTCAGGAGGAACGACCACTGGTGCGGAATGACTCTGTGGGGTGGATTTTCGAGCCACAATACTCCCGCGACGGCCGCAAGGTCGCGGTGTTCTGGAACCGTGACCCTCAGATCGGCCTGTGGCTGATCAATCTCGTCGACAATTCCCATGATCTCTACGCGGAAGGGCAGCTACGCTTCCCATCGGATGGGGTGAGGACGGCTCGGTGGTGTATGCGCTCGAATGGGCGGGATGGGAAGACGTTGCTAGGGGACGTAAGGTCTATCGAATTGCAATCCCGAGCGGCGACGCCACTGTTGTCGCTCTGTTCCCATTTTCGGTTTCTCACGTCCGGATGACACGCGACGGCCGCAAGTTCGTGATCTCGCTGGAGGAGACCAAATCGGACGTGTGGAGAATCGACAACTTCGACCCGGGCTCGAACTAGATCGGCCTGAACACGATCGCTCAGACGCTGGCGCGTGGAAGAAAGGTGAAGCGTGAAGGGTGAAGAGTGAAGGGGGCGGAGCGGCCCCTTCACCCTTCACCCTTCATCTCTTCACCCTCGGATGTCCGCATTCGCCTCCGTCCCACGCATCAGAGGGGCCAGAACCGGAGCCTCCATTCGAGTCTCCGTCCAGCGTGGCCGGAAACTGCCGGCCACGTTTACCCTTGGCCCCGAGGAACCGATGAACCGAGATCTACTGCCGTCCGCTAGAGTCCGCCGCAATCCCCACATGCCGGCGGCGCTCATTCTCCTGTCGCTGGCTGCGGCCGCCTGCTCCAATGACCTCCCGCTTCCGACGGCTGCGGACCCCGGCCCTCCGGTGACGGCGGTCCCCGGGCCCGAGTTCGCCGAAGGTTCCCAACAGTTGGACCACCCGGATTCGAATGCCGTCGGGCCGGTACGGTCTGGTAGCCGCCAGCGTCAACGGCGTCATTTACGCCATCGGCGGATGGCGCGGCGGGACCCCCCTCCAGACAGTTGAAGCCTACAATCCCAAGACCAGCACGCTGGTCGCCTGGACCCCCAGGGCCCCGTTGCCGTCCGGGCGGCTCCTGCCCAACGGTGCCGCCGTGATCAATGGCAAGATCTACGTATCGGGCGGGCTGAACGCTGAAGGCCGGGCGACCAGTACCCTGTTCGTCTACGACGTGGCCGGAAACGCTTGGTTTGCCAAGGCCCCGATGCCCATCAACAGCCAGGGCGGGGCCTCCGCCGCCATCGACGGCAAGCTGTACGTCCTCGCCACCCCGCCTGGTCAAGGCGGGCGCTACACCGGCCCGGCGCGCCTGTTTCGCTACGACCCGGCCACGAACACCTGGAGCGAGCGCGCTCCCGCACCGCATCATCACCACCGAGGTGTCGCCCGGGCCATCAACGGGAAGCTCTACGTTGCCGGCGGGATGACGATGGAGGATCCCGACGGCACCGGCTATCACAACCGAAGGCCTGGGCCGAACTGGACGTGTACGACCCGGCCACCAACACCTGGGCCGGCAGGGTGCCCATGCCCACGGCACGCTGGGGCGCGGCTGGGAGCGTCATGGACGGGAAGCTGTATGTGGCGGGCGGCTGGACCGGTTACACGCCGGCACCTAGCCTGGAGCTCTATGATCCGGTGGCAAACACCTGGGCGGCGAGAGCAGACATGCCTACGGCGCGGGGCGGAGCCGGTGCCGGGGTGGTGAACGGCGTGCTGTACGTCCTGGGAGGCCGGGTCAGTGTCGAATCCGGCGCCCTCAGAACCAACGAAGCGTACAACAAGTAGGTGAACGGCGGCCGTTGTAGCTCCACCGGGGGACGAAGTGCTTCCTCGAGCAACCGGAGGAAGGCGCCGAGCGGGACGGTTTCTGGTCGGCGGGAATCGGGAGCCCGCCCTCGGCCACGTGGAACACGCCCTCGGTGGTGCGGCGGTCGTTCAGGTTGTGGAGCACGCCGTTGTCGAGCCGGTAGCTCGAGACCAGCTCGTTCTCGTAGGGGTCGGCGTCCAGCGGAGGCTCAGCTCGCGGGCGAGGCCGTACTGGTCGAGGATGAGGGGCTCGGCGGGGAGCCGGACTTTGTCCGTGGTTCCTTGCGGCTCGTCCAGGTAGTGCTGGATCCGGCGGTCGGCGGGGCAGAGGTGGTCGGCCAGGAGCCGGGCCTGCTCGCGGTAGCGGGCGAAGAGGTTGCCGGCCAGGTGGAAGACCTCCTCGTCGCCGGCGGCCTGGGGCGGGATCTCGACGCCCATGGCGGCGAGCTTGAGGAGGATGGAGCCGGCGGCGGCGCGGCGGTCGGGGAGCCAGACGGAGCCGTCGGGGCGGAGGCCTACGGTGTGCTCGAGGTCCATCACCCAACGTCTCACCGGACTCGCCACCCGTCAACCGATGAAAACCGTCAGGGCGCAGTAGGTTCGCCGGCCGGCACTTACCAGTCGTCCGACCCCGGCACTCCCTCGAACGGCCCGACCAAGTCCCGGGTCACCCACTCAATAGCGCGCCTTGCCTTTCCACTCGCAAAAGCTGGTGCGGACGCTGGCAAACATGCAGTCGAGGTCCACGTCGGCAGGCGGGATGTAGTAGCCCGGCGGGCTCGCGGTCTCGCATACCCGGAGGGCGCGGTCGCTCCGGGCGATGACCCGATCGCCGAACTCCACCTTACGCGGAGCGGGACCGGCTCGACGCGCGGCGGTCGAGGAAAGTCCCACACCGACCGCTGCCCCGGTCCGGGCGGAGCATCGCCGAACGCCGCCGCCAGTCTCGGCGCCAGCTGGGCCAGCCGGACCGCGGCCTCGCCCTCGGAGGCGTGTGCCAGGATGGTCGAGAGCTCACGGGCGAGATCGGGGCGCGGCTCGCCGGCCACGCGCGTCACGAACGGCGTGGGCGTACGCGTCGACGAAGGCGGGTACCAGGAACAGGGCGACGCCCGCGCCTCCCGGTGCCGCCCCTTCGGGCCGGCCCGTCACCAGGAAGTAGTCGGCATTGATGTTGGAGCAGAACCACTTTCGGCCGTGCAGGGTCCAGCGACACAGTCCCAGGAGGCGGACCGAAGAGCCTGCCGTCCCAAACGACGTCGAAAGGTGGGAGCGGCTGAATGCGACCTGCTTCCGGGTGGCCAGGGTTGATGATGTAGTTCCACTCGGCAGGCTGGCCGGGCACCGAGGGCACGGCGAGCACAGCCGTACGGCCGGCTGTGAACCATCCGTCACCGAACTCTCGGGCAACCGGCGAGCCCTCGAGGTGCCACCCGGCATGCGCCGCCGGGTCGAAGCGCTCGATCCGGAGGTCGTCGGGTAGGTAGATCGCCCGGGCATGGTGAGGACCGGGAAGTCTCACCCGGCCATAATGAACCAAGATCTCGAGAATGCCCGTCGCGTAGTGTTCCGCGGCGTAGATCACGCCATAGCCGGGTGAGGTCCACCTGGTCCCGGCGGCGACCGCCCCGCCAGGGTCATAGATTGGGTGTCGCTTCTTAGCGATGCGATAGCAGAGGGGCACGCGTTGGGCTAGACAGGAAGGCCGTACTCCAAATTCCAGAGAATTGCCTCGACTCTCCGCGCCCCGAGGTCCGTGGCCGCGAGCTCGAGCGGCGCCACGCCATCCAACAGTGCATGGGGCGACGTAAGGAACTGCTCCGCCTCCTCGTGGGACTCGAGGACATGCTCGGCTAATGCGGTGATCCTCGCGACACGCTCGAGTCGCTCGCTCTCCTCCACAGAGAGCGTTCCGGTCCCGCTCCCGACGCAACATGGTGGTCCGCGGAACGACACAAGTTGCTCAATCCCTGTACGACGATCCGGGTGATACCAAGCGCTGAACCGACGCAGGCTGCGGAAAGGCAGCCCCGCCATTACCAGGCGGTTGAGGTCGGCGATGGTACGAACCTCTGCCCGGAGCACCCGCTTCCACCCAGGCTCTCTGCTACCGCACCGGCATCAAGGTACCTGGCCATGGAGGTCCTCCTGTCCATATGGACAGAATATATGACCAGTTGGACAGGCACGCAAGAGTGCTGCAGCAGGGGTTGCCAGGCCCCGCACAAGAGCTTGCGCCGCGGACAACCGACGCGCCATCCTCGTCACGTCTCCACCCCATCCATGCCCACGGATCTCTGGACCATCGACTAGGCGAGCCTGGCCGGATGCTCGCACCCTCAACTCGAGGAGCCGCTGCTCGGCCTCAGCGCTGCCCGGTAACCCTAGCTCGGCATCAGCGCCCGAGCAGCTCGGCGCAGCGCTCCCGGTCGAGCAGCACGAGGCTCCCGCGGCCCGAGCCTTCTGGTCGCGGCTCCGACAGATCGACCCTCGCGCCTCGTGGGGCGTCGGGCACCGGAGGCGGTGGCGCTGGCGCCTCGGCCAGGACTCGACGGCAGGTCTCCTCTTCGGTCGCCTCCCGTTCTGCCGCCGCCTTGCGTTCAGTCGCCGCCCAGTGGCGGCTCGCGCTCCACCGTGCGAACGCGGTCCCTTGCGAGCCGAGGAAGATCAGCTCCCCGACGACGAGCGCGGTGAGGATGGCGGCGACCGCGGCCGACCAGGTGAGTCGCCGCAATGCCGCGAGCGGCAGCGCCACCAGCGCTGTGAGGCCTATGCTGGCGAGCGGGATGACGAGCAGGACCCCGGGCAGTAGGCCCCAGTCGATGTAGAGGCCGGGACTGGCGAGCGCCACGGCAACTGTCGCGAGCGCGCCGGTGGCGACACCCAGGAGCAGCCCGGAGAAGAGGCGGCGTGCTTGCGGATCGGCGGCGAGTATGGTCTCGATCCTGTGGGCGACGGTGCAATCTGCCGTGCGGGGCCGTCCGGAGCCAGATCCGCTTCCCTGGACGCTTCCTCACCCCCCGACTAGCGTTGAATCAACCCCCGCCGGCGGCCCCACTGTCTTCCGATCTCGCTCCTTCTGGCATCCCTCGCCCCCCGCTACCGCCTCGAGCGCGAGCTCCGCGCGCGGCGGCATGGCGACGGTGTACCTCGTGCAGGATCTGCGACACGACCGCCCGGTCGCGCTCAAGCTCATGCACCCCGAGCTCGCCGCCACCGTCGCGCCCCGGCGCTTCCTCCGCGAGATCCAGCTCGCCGCCCGGCTCGACCATCCCCACATCCTGCCGGTCTACGACTCCGGCGAGGACGCCGGACGGCTCTGGTACGTCATGCCCTACGTCGAGGGCGGATCGCTCCGCGATCGGCTCCGGCGCGAGGTTCGGCTGCCCGTGCGGACGCGGTGCGGATCGCCCGGGCAGATCGCCGACGCTCTGGAGTACGCCCACGCGCCGCGACGTGATCCACCGCGACATCAAGCCGGAGAACATCCTCCTGGCGCAGGGACACGCCCGGCTCGCCGACTTCGGCATCGCCCGCGCGGCCGAGGCCTCGGGCGAGGAGCTGACTCGGGTCGGCACTCGCGGTCGGCACCCCCAAGTACATGGCGCCGGAGCAGGCCGGCGGCGAGCCGGTGGATTTCCGGAGCGACCTCTACTCGCTCGCGTGCGTGCTCTACGAGATGCTCGCGGGCGACGCGCCCGTACACCGGACCGACGGCACAGGTCATCATCGTGCGCAGCACGCTGGGACCGCCGCCGCCGGTGCGGGCCGCGCCGGCCCGAGGTGCCCGAGGCGCTCGAGGCGCTGATCACCCGCAACCTCTCCGCCGAGCCCTCCGACCGGTCACCCTCCGCGTCGGCGTTCGCCGCGGCGCTGGAGGAGAGCCTGACCGTCGCCGACCACGCCGACGTATCCGCCGCTCCCCGAGCCCTCGAACGTCGGCGCGCTGGAGCGCGGCCGCGACGCCTATCGCCGCCGCGCCTGGGGCGAAGCCTACGCCCGGCTCTCCGCCGCCGACCGGGAGACTCCGCTCGGGCCCGAGGACCTGGAGCGGCTCGCGGTCACCTGCACCATGCTCGGCCGCGACGCCGAGAGCGCCGCGCTGCCTGGCCCGCGCCTACCAGGGATATCGTCGGTCGCGAGGATCCCGATCGGGCCGCGCGCGCGGCCTTCTGGCTGGTCCTCGACCTGATGGAGCGGGGCGACGTGGCGCAGGCCAGTGGCTGGATCGGGAGAGTGCGGCGGCTGTTCGGCGAGGTGCGGGCTCGACTGCGCGGGGCAGGGATTCGTGCTCCTTCCCGATGCCTGGCGCGCGCTGGCCGAAGGCGACCACGAGACCGCTCTGCCGATCCTCGACCGTGTCGTCGCGATCGGCGAGCGCTTTCATGACCCGGACCTGGTCGCCTTCGCCCGCCTGGCCCAGGGCCGAACCCTGCTCCGCGCCGGCAAGGTGCAAGGAAGGGCTGGCGCTGCTGGACGAGGCGATGGTCGCGGTCACCACCGACGAGGTCACGCCGATCGTGGCGGGCGGCGTGTATTGCAGCGTGGTCTCCGGCTGCCAGGAGGTGTTCGACTGGCGCCGGGCGCAGGAGTGGACCGCCGCGATGAGCCGCTGGGCTGCGCCCCAGACGGACCTGGTGCTCTTCCGGGGGCAGTGCCTGCTGCGGCGATCCGAGGTGCTTCAGCTCCGCGGCGACTGGGACGGTGCGCTGGAGGAGGCCCGCCGCGCACTCGCCCGGCTGCTCGACCCTCCGGGGCAGCTCTCACTCGGCAACGCCTACTTCCAGCTCGCCGAGCTGCACCGGTTGCGCGGCGAGACTGTCGGAGGCGGAGGAGGCCTACCGGCTGGCGAGCCAGCACGGGAAGCGGATTCAGCCCGGCCTGGCGCTGCTTCGGATGGCGCAGGGCGATCCCGCCGCGGCGTTGGCCTCGCTGCGCCGGACGTTGGACGAGTCGCCCGAGTGGCGCTTCCGGCCGATGCTCATCGCCGCGTGCGTGGAGGCCGCGATCGCCGCGGCCGATCTCGCCGCGGCCGCCAGCGCTGCCGCGGAGTTGGCCGACCATCGCTACCGAGGCCGGCGCGCCCTATCTCCGCGCGCTCTCGGCCCGGGCGACCGGCGCGGTACGCCTGGCCGAGGGCGATGCTCGCGCGCGCGCTCGCGGAGCTGCGCGGGTCGGAGGGGATCTGGCGGGAGCTGGACGCGCCCTACGAGGCGGCGCGCACCCGGGTGCTGGTCGGCGCGAGCCTGCGGCGAGCTGGGGGACGTGTCCGAGGCGGAGATGGGTCTCGCCGGAGCGGCGGCGGTCTTCGAGCGCTCGGCGCCGCGCCCGATCTGCTGACGGTCGAACGTCTGCGGCGAACGGCCGCCGTTGCGGCCCCGCCGTGAGGGACCGAGCAGCGGGCGGGGGCTAGCGGGTCACCGGCTCCAGCGCCAATCCGGGTATCCGACCGAAATCGCGCGGGTTCGTACTCAGAACGGTCAGCGAATGCGCGAGAGCCGTAGCCGCGATCCAGAGATCGTGCGCTCCGATCAAGCTTCCCGTCCTCTCCAGGTCGGCCCAAAGCCTCGCGTGGACGCGGGCGACGGTCACATCGAGCTCTAGAATCGGAAACGCCGCGCGGTGAACCCATGGAGCAACTCAGTAGCAGTGATGACGGAGAGGTGGGTCAGGTCGAGCCGCCTCGCGGTCACCGCGCCAAGCTCGAGGGTGCGCCGCTCCGCTGCAATGATGATCGAGCTATCGAGGAGAATCCCGCTCACCGCCGCCAGGGATCGTTGAGCGGCAGGGTGTCGAGCTCGGCACGGCCGGTCTCGAGATCCTTCTCGAACTCCGCCGCGTCATCGGGGTCGAGGTGAGGGAAGGAAGCAAAGAGGGCGGGCAGGTCCTTCAGAGGTACGCCGACGTTCACGGGTCGCAATTCGGCCACCGGGCGATTACCCCGGAGCAGGACGAATCGCTCCCGCCGGAACAGGACGCGGTTGATGTAGTCCGAGAAGTCGCGGGCTACCTCGGTGACGGTGCGTCGAATCGCCATGGATCATATTATCAGATTATCGGGTATCGCGCAGCGTAGAACGAGAACTCATTGCGTGGATTGGAGATGCGAACGTCATTGGGGCGAGGCGAACGGCCGGCCAGGTGCAGCTCGAGTTTTCGACAGACTTCGAGACGCCGCCGCCCCAAACGTCCGCCGAAAATCGTGCCCGAAATGCGCCTGGTCCGCAAACCCCGCTCTTGGCTCGCCGGAGATCTCCACCCAAAGAAACTCGATCTGAAATGGCGACCCTGTCTCCCGATGGCTGAACAACAGCGGACCATATTCGGTCGTGTCTGTCTCCCAGCTCCTCCTTCAGCTCTCGTGCGGCGGCCTCCGGAAGTGTTTCACCAGGCTCGAGTTTGCCACCTGGGAACTCCCACATGCCTCCATGGCGCTTGCCTCGCGGCCGAAGGCAGACGAGATATCTTCCCTGACGCTGGATCACAGCGGCAAGAACCCGCACCACTGGTTCTTCAACCGGTGCGCTCATGAATCTCGACCTCGATCTCGAACTTCGGTTGGCCGTCTTCGACCACGTACAGCGGCTGGCGACGCTCGGCGGCGGTCTCGTGTCCGCCCGTCGGTTGAATGAGGGCTTGACCTTTCACGGCGAGCGGGTCCCC
The DNA here is from genome assembly GCA_963812755.1 of uncultured Gemmatimonadales bacterium. Classification (GTDB taxonomy): domain Bacteria; phylum Gemmatimonadota; class Gemmatimonadetes; order Gemmatimonadales; family GWC2-71-9; genus CAVVWJ01. The sequence goes on from CAWEWK010000025.1 coordinate 57,275, forward strand.
ATCTGGAATCAGCAGAAAGGCATCTTCCGTCCGGCCATCCTCCGGGAGCCTGGTGCTGCGCTGACGGTCCAGACCTCCTTCGACAGCCCATACGATGATCGTCACGACGTAGCCGAGGATCAACTGCTCTACCGCTACCGCGGCACGGATCCCACTCATCCTGACAACGTCGCGGTGCGGCGCGCGATGGAGCTCAGCCGTCCACTGCTATATCTCGTCGCTGTCGATCCCGGCCTTTATGACCCGGTGTTCCCATGCTACGTGATCGGGAGTGCGCCGGCCCAGCTCGCCTTTTACCTCATGGCCGACGCGCGCCGCGATCTCTCAGCTGCAACGGAAGACCCAACCCTCAACATTCCGCTCAAAGCGTACGCCACTCGCGTCGTGAAGCAGCGACTCCACCAAGAACGGTTTCGCTACCTCGTGCTCTCCGCCTACCGCCGCCAGTGCGCGATGTGTCGTCTGCGGCATACTTCACTACTCGATGCGGCCCACATTCTGCCTGATCGAGACGAGCGGGGGAACCCCGAGATTCCCAATGGACTGGCACTGTGCAGGATTCACCACGGAGCCTACGACGTAGGCATCCTTGGCGTCGATTCAGAGCATAGGATTCACTTGAGGCAGGACGTCCTGGAGGAGCACGACGGGCCTATGCTGCGCCACGGCCTCCAGGAACTCCATGGCGGGAAGATTCAGACGCCAAGAAGGCCGGAGCATCTTCCGAATCGAGCGTACCTGGCGGAGCGATTCGCAGATTCCAGGCAGCTTAACCATCTTGTGGACAACCAGAATCAGGGCATGAATACCCATTTCTTCGACCAGCCCATCCTGAATTCCCCTTATCAGTACCCCAGCCGCCACTGGGAACTGGACGGGCACGGTCAACCCACCGGCCAGATCGCCGAAGGCCGCCGCAAGGCCTCCTTCGTCACGCCCATCCCCAAACCCAAGAAGCGAGCAAGGGGCAGATCGCCATTGCGCTGGATGAAGGGAAAGGCCTCTCAACCGAAACTCAGCAGTACGACATCCGGTCGCTGATCAACGAGCTGCGAATCCAGGTGGACCGCTGGCGGAACCTGCCCGACGCCTCAACCTGGCAGTCACCCCGGAAACGGCCCGCCTGCTCCAGCACTGGCGGCACCACCAATTCGCGGAATCCGGCCCTTCTTCTGCCAGGTCGAGGCTGTCGAAACGGTCATTGGCTGACCGAAGTGGCGCCGCAGCATCGGCAAGGAAGGGAAGCGCTTCCTCGATCACCTCGCCGAGGTAACAAGGAGGCCAATCCGGAGATGTTCGGACCGCGCTGAAGCTCGCCACCGGCGCCGGCAAGACGACCGTGATGGCGATGGTCATCGCCTGGCAGACCATCAATGCCGTCCGGCATCCCGGATCCAAGCGGTTCACCCGGGGATTCCTTCGTCACACCGGGGATCACCATCGAGGACCGGCTGCGCGTCCTTCAGCCCAACGATCCCGACTCGTACTACCGCAGCCGGGAGCTGGTGCCCACCGATCTGCGGGGAGATCGGAAAGGCCAAGATCGTCATCACTAACTACCACGTTCAAGCTTCGGGAGCGGGTGGAGCTGTCGGCCGGCGGCCGGGCACTGCTTCAGGGCCATGGACCGGCTCTCGATACCATGGAAACCGAAGGCCAGATGCTGCAGCGGGTCATGCCGGAGCTGATGG
>CAWEWK010000026.1:0-67500 GCA_963812755.1 uncultured Gemmatimonadales bacterium
AGCCTGGCCGGGAAGTAGCGGCTCGCAGGGACAAGCTCTGTTCAGCCTTCCCTCGGTTGTCGGCGCCTGCGGATTCGCCAACCGTAGACCAGCAGCGTCAGCACCAGAGCCGCAGCCCCCAGGTCGTACCCCCAGTGCCGCCGAGGCTGCTGAAGCGGGATGCGGACCAGTGGATCCCCGACCAGCGTGAACGCCGCCCACTCGGCGGCCGGCGCGCCTCGGCGGAGCGCCTCGAGCTTCGCCGCACGGAGCGCCTCGCCTGCGGGGAGTCCGACCGCCAGGGCCCGGTAGAACTGCTCGACGAAGCGCAAGGTGCTCCGGTCTCCAATCCGCCATTGACTGGCCACAACCGCCCGGGCCCCAGCCGCCAGCAGCGGGGCAGTGAGGCCCTGAATTCCCTCGCCCGAGACCAGCACTCCGCCGGCCGAGCGGCAGGCAGACAGGATCACCAGATCGGCGCTCAAATCGAGACCTGCGAGATCACCGGGACCGACCAAGCCGTCGTCCTCTCTGCCGCCCGCCAGCGCGAGGGCTGTGCGTGCAATGGATTGATCGTCCACGAGCGCGTGGGTGGCGAAGTGCAGTACCCCATAACCTGCGAGTGCCGCGTGCCTGAGGTACTTGGCGCTTGCCTCCTTGCCCAGTCGAACCTCCGCCGCCGGCGCGTAGCGCGCGACCAGCTTCGCCTCCCGCGCGGAGGCTTCGAGCCGCGGGAGACTGTCGAACTCGGGGTCCCCGAAGGCCAGAAGTCGAAGTGAACTCGCCGAGTCCGCCCGGGACTCGTGGGGGCGGCGCCACAAAGCGGAAAGCACCCGCGCGGATGGCGCGACGCTGACGCTGTACCGCTCGACTACATGGCGGCCATCGGAAAGCCGCAGGGCGTCGAGCGGAACCCGGTGCAGGGGACCATCCGGCACTACAATGAGACGCTTGATTCGCCGGTCCAGGCCGTCGAGCGCCGGCCACAGCAGCATCGTCCCCAATTCCCGCGCTAGCGCGTCCGCCGCACCGCCGTCTTCCAGGATTGCAACGAATCGCCCGATGGAGCGCACGAGGGAGTCGGCCGGAGTCGCAACGTGCGCCCGAATCGTGACACCGGATGGCGTCGATCGGGTGATCACGAATACGGTGGTCGGGGCTCCCAGCCCACCGGTGACGTATTGGAGAAGCGCCGTGCTGTCATCCGGAAGCATCGCAGCCACGGCATCCGCAGTCGGGATTTCCGGATCGCTGGGCCCGCGCGGTCGGTCGCGGGAAGTAGTCGCCAGCGCCTCGGCTTGCGCCAGGCGATCGCCCAGCTCGCGCGCGCGCCGTCTTTCGGCCAGGGCGAAGGCACTTGCGACCCGCCCGCTCTCGACCAGGCTGGCCAGCACGCGGGCAACGCTCGCGTTGTGGTCGTGGACAAACTGGGCCCCCGCCTGAAAGGCGAACGCGCGAAGCTCCGCGTCGTCCACCGTCGCCCGCCACCGCTCCAGCTCCGCCATCGCCGTGGCCAATTCCCGCTCAGCCTCCGGGTGGCGACCCGAGCGCGCGTGCACCTCCGCGAGATAGGTCCGCACCTCGTAGCGGGCGAGGTGCTCGGTCGAGTCCAGGCCGGCCAGGTACTTCATGAGTGACTGGCGGGCTCCCCCCAAATCTCCCTGGCGCAGGGCGACCCGCCCACGCTGGTACGGGAGGGCTACCGACCATTCGCCACCGCCGTAGCGCCGTTCCAGCGCTTGGAGTGAGTCCAGCTCTCGCGCAGCGGCGAGCAAGTCCCCGGCCCCCATCTCGACGTCGGCGAGTTCCTGGTGTTGCTCCGCCTGGTACGCCACATCACCCTGTGTCCGATAGTACTCGAGGACATCCCGAATCTCCGCCCGCGCCCCGGACCAGTCCTCGGCAGCGCGGTGGACACTGCCCCGCCAGGAGCGCGCGAGCATTTCGCCCCTCCGGTCGCCCAATGAGGTGTATGCGGCGATCGCCCGCTCCAGGTGGCCGGCCGCGGTCACCTGATCGTTGAGCGCGAAGAACACCTGGCCCAGATCGAGCTCCACCGACGCGACGACGGACGCCGCCCGCGAGGCTGTGGCCTCGAGCAGCGCGCGCCGCAGTACCTCGCGGGCCTCGCCGTAGGCGGTCCGATGAAGCAGCACATCGGCTTGCCACAGGAGCGTCTCGCTCAGACCGGCTCGGTCGCGAGACTGCCGCCGCAGGGACTCGAGGCGCCGGAGCATGACCATCGCGGAGTCCCGGTCCCCGCGATAGAGCAGGTCGATCTGGCGCCCGCGGAGACAATACGCCTGGGCCCGGCGATACCCGCGACGCTCGGCCAGCTCGAGCATCGTGGCCAGTTCTGCGGTCGCGGTCGTGTCACCCAGCAAGAGACCCAGGTGGGCCCGCCGGCAGCGGGCACCGGTGGCCGGATCTCCCGCTCTGGCGGGAAGGATCGCCCGCGCACTGTCGAAATAGGCGTGGCCGACCGCCAGCCCCCGGGTGCGCACCCGCGCACCCCCCAGTCGGAGAAGTGCCTCCCCGGTAGCAAGCGAATCGCGGAGGGCACGGGCTCCAGCGAGCGCCTGCTCCAGCACGCGGTCGGCATCGGGAGCGCGGCCCAGCACCAGCAGGCCGTCGGCCTGCCCGAGTGCCGCGTACACCGCATACGAGTCCGCCCGCGACCAGTCGGAGGGGAACAGCTCGCGATAGCGGCGCTCCGCCTGGTGGTAGTCGTACTGGAGCCGGGCCAGTGTTGCCAGCCCGAGTGCCGCGGCCCGGTCGTCGGCACGCGCCGCGAGCCGCTCCGCCCAGCGGGCGGCGGCGTGATGGATGGTCCCTGCCTCCACCGCGGCGGATGCCTCGGCGACTACCGCCGGTGCGGTGACGGTCGGCAGTTGTTGAAGCGCGAGCCCGACGGAGAGCAGCGCGGACAGCATCAGGGAGCCGGCGCGGCGATCTCGGGCTGCAGCGCCGCGAGCCGGTTGCGCGCCTCGTCGATCACCGGTCGGAGCTCCGCGTCGCAGTCGGGCCAGAGCGCCAGCGCTGCCTCGTAGTGACGCCGCGCCTCCGCTGGCTGGCCCAGACGTTCCGCAATCCTCCCGCGTCGAACGTGTGATGGCGCGAGGAAAACCAGGTCGAAGATCGAGATCCCGGAAAACGAGCCGTACCAGAGCGCTGCATCTTCCAGCCGCCCGCTGGCCTCGAGCAACGACGCGTAGGTGAAGCGTTCGAGCCCCTGGGAATAGAACGGCGACGAACCCACCTGATCCACTCGCGCATCGATCGCGAGGACCCCCTCCAGCTCCCGAAGTGCGTCGGTCGGCCGGTCTGCGGCCGCGGCGAATTCGGCGCGCAGGGCGGCGGCGAGATCGTAGACCAGGGCATCCGGCGTGGCGCGCCGCGCCCGGCCGGCCAGCTCATCGAGCCCCCGGCGTGCTGCCGTGGAGTCGCCGGCCCGAAACGCGATGCGGGCCGAGAGATACTGCGCGATGTCGCGGTGTACTCCATCATGCGACGTGGGCCAGAGGTGCGCCGTCGCTAGGGGACGTTGGCGTATCTCAGCGAGCCGGGACACCGAGTCGCGCAGGGCGTCGAGGTGGTCCGGGGCTACCGGCACGAACGGCAGGAGTGCGACAATGCCTCGATACTCGAGCGCCGCCACCGGGTCGAGCGCCGCCGCACGATCCAGCGCCTCGCCTGCCGCCCGCAATCGGCCCTCGGCGAGCGCGAGATACGCCAGGCCGATATGGCCGAAGGCGCGGACCCTGGTGGGTCGAGCGGCGTCGGTCAGGAGGGTCACGAGACGGCGCGCACCGGCGAGGTCGCCGTGCGCGATCGCGATATAGTGCGCTCCGTTCCATGCCCGACCCTCGGGCTGGGTACGCAGCTCCCGGAGCACCGCGTCGAGCGCCCCGACGTCTCTCCGCGCGAACGCGAGGTGGAGCCGGGCTTCCGTCGCCCACTCGCCGGTCGCACCGATCCGCAGCGCACGCTCCGCGAGTGAATCGAGGTCGCGTCGGCGGCCGGCGGCCGCGGCCAGACGCGCCAGGTGGAGAATCGCGCTGATGTGCTCCGGCTCGAACTCGAGCACTCGCTCGAACGCCGGCCGCGCCTCCGACACCGCCCGCCCTCGACGAGGCCCCGAATGGAACAACAGCTCGCCGAGCTGGAGCCACGCCTCGACATGCTCGGGATCCTCACGTACGATCGCGCGGTAGATGCGTTCGGCGCCGGTAGCGTCCCCGCGGAGGAACGCCTGCCAGCCGTCCAGGATCCGCCGGTCCTGGGTCCGGAGTCGGCCGCTGAATCGCACGGCCGCGGCCGCCGCCTGGTCGAGCGTCGCGGCATCGTCGGTCCACCACGCGGCAACCGAGAGCCAGTAGTAGGCGAGGGCGAACGTAGTATCCTCGGTCGCCGCGTGACGGAACGCCCGGGCCGCGGCTTCGAAGGCCCCGTCCCGGAAGAGCCGTTCGCCCTCGAGATAGGCCTTCAGCGCGGGGAGTGAGCTGGTCGTCGTCGCGGCCAGACGGGTGAGTTGCTCGTAGGGGCTGTCGCTGAGTCCACTGAGCAACTGGCCGGCGAGTTTATCGACCAGCTCGAACAGCTCCGCCGTCGGCCCTTCCACGGTCGCCCGCGCGATCGGCTGCCCCCCGTCACCGGCGCGGTGCGCCGTCGCCTCGATCAGAACTCGGCCGCCGACCTCGACGATGCTGCCGCGGACGTATGTCCCGGCGCCCAGGCGCCGTGCTACGGCCGCGCCGGGGTCGCCTCTTCCCGCGCTGCGGCCGCCCGGGGGGTCGGCGCGTAGCTGGGCGGCGACTCCGAGCACGGCGCGAGGATCGGCGCTGCGGAGGCTTCCGACCCCGTCGAGCTGGGTGCTCAAGAGAGTGACGATCCCCTCGCGCAGGTAGCCGAAGTCGGCTCCGCCGGTCACCGGGAACGGGAGCACCGCGATGGTGGAAGTCGGCGGTGTCGTGCCCTGGTCGCGGCGCAGCAGCCCGGCGCTGGCCAACCCGACGACGGCCAGCGCGGCAGCGATGCCGGCGCGCATGCGGCGCCGTCGCGTGCCCGGCGCCCGGAGGCGCGCCCGATGCTGCGCGAGGGCCGCCCACGCCGTCGGATCGTCGCCCGCGCGCCGCTCGAGCGCCGCAACCGCCCGCCGGGAGATCTCCTCGCCTCGGGCGACCGGCACGGTCTGGTAGACGTGACGGCGCACCAGCTCGTGGGCGAACTGAAAGCGGCCCGGTGCCTCCGCCTCCCGAATGAGCCGGTGCAGCATCAGCTCTTCCAGCCCGGATTCCACCGACGCGGGTGACTCGCCGGCGACGGCCGCGAGCAGCTCGCTGTCGAACGGCAGCCCGAGGATCGCCGCGGCCTCCAGCCCGCTCCTGGCGGGTGGAGACAGCCGCGCAACGCGGCGGCCGATGACGTCGCGGATGCTGGTCGGGAGCGGCAGCCGATCTCCTTTTGCCGTCAGGCGCCAGGTGCCTCGCTCGTTGGGCGCGAGGGTGCCCTCATCCGCGAGTGCCGAGACCAGCTCGACGGTGTAGAAGGGGTTTCCGCCCCCCTGCTGGTGCAGGCGAGCTGCCAACTGGTGTCGGTCTTCCTGCGGGAGCTCGAGGATCGAGCCCAACAGCAGCTCGACCTCCGGGAGCGTAAGCGGCTGAATCTTGAGCCGGCGCAGCCTGGCGTGCGAGGGAATGGCGAGTCGTGGCTCATCGGGACCGCTCCGGGCCGTGATCACCAGCGTACACCGCGCTGGGAGGTGCTCGGCCAGCGCCAGCAGCACGTGCCTGCTGGCCGGATCGGCCTGCGGCAGGTCGTCCACCAAGAGCAGGCTGGGGGATTCTTCGGCCACCGCCTTCACGGCCTCGCGGAAGGCCTCGGAGAGACTCTCCGGTGATGCATCGCCATGAGGCAAGGCGGAAAATCGCTCCCCAATGGCAGGAGTGATCCCGGCCAGCACCGCGAGAGCCGAAGCGGGAGTACCTGGCAAGCCGGCCGCGCGGGCCAGCGCACCGGTGAGTTGCCGTACCACCGCGAGCTCCTCCGGCCCGGCGTTCTGCCGCGCATGAGCTACATACACCCCCGCCCGCTCCGGTCGCCCCGCCAAGCCACGCGCGAACTCTTCACAGAGTCTGGTCTTGCCTATGCCGAGCTCGCCCTCGACCACAACCACCGATCCGTTGCCCCTTTGGGCGTCGTCCCAGGCGGCCTCCAGCTCGGCCAGCGCCGGACCTCGGCCGACGAGGTCGGGGCTGAGGAGCGCCGCGGATGCGGCGCGGGGGCGCTGGGTCGTGCTCTCGGCCCGACCCAGTGCCTGGGTCAGTTGCACCAGCTCCGGACTTACTGCTAGACCGGTCGCCTTGAGCTGGACCCGGAAGGCCGCGTCGCGCGCGAGCGCTTCGCCGGTTCGACCGTCGAGATGGAGAAGTTTGAGAAGATGAAGATGAGCCCCCTGGTCCAGCGGCAATTCGGAGAGCCAGCGCTCCGCCCAACCGATGCCCTCCCGCCAGGCGCCCCGTTCCTGCGCCCGGTTGATCAGTCCGCCTAGTGCCGAGCGCAGCCTCCGCCGCAGGCTCTCGCGCTCGGCTTCCAGCCAGGCCCGCAGCTCCTCGCCGCCGATCTCCTCCGCACCGGCCAGGAAGTCGCCCTGCCAGCGCGCGACCGCCTCCTGCAACAGGCCGGCGTCCACTTCCCGCTCGAACAGGGCCGCGTCCAGTTCCACCGAGTGTGAGTCGAGCCAGATCTGGTCCGCGTCCGCTCCCAGACCCTCACCCACCAGGCGCCGGAGCTCCAGGATCGCTTGCCGGAGCGATTGCCTGCCACGGCGCTCGTCGCGGTCCTCCCAGAGCAACGCTGCCGCGTGCGCCCGTGCCAGCGGCCTCGGACCCCGCCGCGCCAGGTAGGTCAGCAGCACGAGCTCCTTCCGCCGGCTGGAGAGCAGGCGCTCTCCGGTCGCATCCAGGCGAAGCTCTCCAAGAGTCTGGAGACGTACCATGCCTTCGTGTCCGGTTGGGGGGAATCGGCCCGTTAGGGCCTCACCCCATCTAGTGTATGGCTCCGGTAGGAGGGCAGCAATACCTCCGTCAAATCCCATCCACAAATGAGTTTGACGGCAGAGTTGACGTCGGGATGACGGCTTCGGAATAACATCAACCAACCTCAGCGATCGGGACTGCAACCCCTGCCCGAAAGGCACCGAGACGATGACCAATCCAACCGATGAACTCGAGCCGGGCATTGGTTTCGAGTACTTCGTGGTCCGTCTGAGCCGGTCGGGCACTGAGCCCGGCCGGGTTGCGGGCTTGATCGAGCGGCTGGGGTCGGGCGAGAAACGCAGGTTCAACACTGGGGAGCATCTGCTGCGGCTGGTCACATTCTGGTCGGAACCGGAGGCGCGATGACGAGTGAGAACATCCAGCTGCCGATGTCGTTCTTCAGAGAGCAGCGGCCGGTGGTGGCGAGATTGCCCCTCAACGCGCCCGAATCGGAGAAGACCGAGCCGAGCGAACGGCTTTCGGCAGCACTGGAAGCGCTGATAGAGCGGTTCGGAAGAATGGTACGCCGGGTCGGCTTCGATCACGGCCTCGCAGAAGCCGACGTCGATGAGGTACTGCAGGAGGTGCGGATCCGGATCTGGAGAGCCAGGCCCGACACCGTTGACCAGCTCAACGCGACGTACGTTCACCGCACCGCGGTCTCAGCGGCGCTCGACATTGTTCGACGGAGGCGCTCCGCCGGCCGGCTCATGGATTCGGAGCCGCCCGCAGATCAGCCGATCAGCAACGCGGCAGCGGACGACGCGCAGCGGAGTCTTGAAGTCGCGGAGCTGGAGACCCAAGTCGCAGGTGCCGTCGCTAGTCTCGCGGAACGCCGCAGGCCGGTCGTTCGCATGTATCTGCAAGGCTATTCGCGGGAGGAGATCGCAGCGCTGCTCGGTTGGTCCGAGGCAAAGACACGTAACCTGCTTTACCGCGGGTTGGCGGATCTCCGTCATCGGCTCGCGTTGGCAGGGGTGGGGCCGGAGGACTATGGATGACTGACCAGGAGCTTTGGCGCGCGTACCAGGCCGGCATCTCCGCGCATCCAACCGGGCGCCGTGACTGTCCGGATCCCGAAACGATCACGGCGCTGTTGGAGCGGGAGGGCAAGGAGGCGGACCGCCTGGCGCTGCTCGATCACCTGATGGCCTGCCCGGCCTGCCGGCGTGACTTCGAGCTGCTGCGCGCAGTGCACGTCGCTGCGCCGGCGAGAACTCGGCGGCTACTCCAGCCGCTCGCCCTGGCCGCTTCGGTGGCGCTCACGGCGGGACTCACATGGGGATTGTGGTCGATGCTTCAAACTGATCAGGTCGACACGCTCAGAGGGGGCGATGCCCGGATAGAGCCGGTAGCTCCGGCGAGTGACGCGGTAGTCAGCCTGCCGGTGCAGCTCGCCTGGCGTCCGGTGAGCGATGCCTCCTTATATGCCGCCGAGCTGCTTACCCACGATGGTCTGGTGATGCAGTCGTGGGTAACCGCCGACACCAGTGTGACCGTTCCCGTCTCCGGCGGCGCTACGGTGCAGGCCGGAGCCTATGCCTGGTGGGTGCGGACCCGGTTGAGGGACGGAACCGAGCGCCGCTCCCCGGTAGTTCGCTTCGAGGTTCGCTAAGGCAGGTTCTCTCTTCTCGATCAGGTCTGATCGCCCCGCGGTGCCAGCGCCCCGACAGCAAACGGGGCGCTTCGTTTGACCGTGAGAAGGAATCGCAGTCGGTCTCGTTCCTCAAGTGTCATCGATCGCCACCACCATCTCGGCATCATCAGGAGCCACACCCATGCGCGCCGCCGCATTTCTTCTTGCCGCCTGCCTGCTCGGTCCGGCCGCAGCGTCGGGCCAGGACAACAAGCCCGACTCTACCCCGAATACAGTCGCTGCCGAGGCCAAGACGAAGGGCGGCCTCTTCGGCAAAGCCAAGAAGTTGGCCAAGAACAAAGTGGTGAAGACGATCGCCAAGACCGCGGTCTGCACTATGGTGCCGGGCGGTCAGGCGATCGCCGGCGCGATTGACGCCGCCGGGGCGGACAACACCGGCGAGGCCGCGCAAGGCGCCGCGGCGGCCGCGTCCGGCTCGACCTGCATGCCCGGGATGGGGGTGGGTGGGATGCCGGGCGCGGGTATGACCGGTGGTCTGGGTGGAGTTGGTGCTGCCGCGTCGATGGCCGGCGCGATGCCGGGCCTGATGGGCGGTGGCGTCGACCAGGATCCGGGCGCTGCGATGGGGTACGGCGCGATGCCGGGCAGTATGCCGGGCATGATCGACGAGGCCACCGTCGCCGGCTGCATGGGACTCTCGATCGAGGAGTACCGGGCCTTCAACAACCCAACCGGTTGGGAGAGCAGGCAGCCGACCAAGGAAGAGATGAAGCGGCAGCAGCAGCTGGCGAAGAAGGTCGACAGGAACCGCTACGCAGCCTGTATGACTCAACAACTCTCGGCTGTTCGGGCCGTGCCCGCAGCGCCAAAGCAGGCCGGCGCGACTGAAGCGACGGTCGCATCCGTGGAGATCTCGGCCGATCTGCTGGGGGAACTGCGCAAGGGCAAGACCGCACTCCGGCGGTTAGGCTGGACACCCGGCTCGGCGGAGTTGCAGCTGGAGGCTCGTGCCCCGTTCAGTGATGCGATGGCAAAGCTCGCCGCCGCACTACGCCAGGCCGGAGCTAGCTACCGGGCCGATCTCTATATCGAAGCCACAGCCGACAAGGCGACTGCGGAGCGCATCGGAGCCGCCAGACTCGTGGCGGTTCATGAGGCGCTGGGCCGCGCAGGGACGTCGGCCGATCTGCTCGTTGCCGGCAAAGTCAAAGTGCACAAGGACCCGCGCCTCGAGCTGGTGCGGATCAAGAAATAGCGAGGCGCAACCATGAAGACCGCGACCTGGAAGCTCCCAACGATCGGGCTGGTGATCGGCGCACTGTGGATCGCGCCACCGCCGCACGCCGAAGCCCAATGGACAGTCTCGATGCGTGCCATGCAGAACCCGCTCCCGGTCGGCCAGTGCACCGCCATCGAGGTCGTGGTGACCGATGCCGGAGGCGCCACACCGCTGCGCCCGAACGGACGCCAGCTCGACTGGCAGGACTTCGAGCTCGAATTCGTAGCGTCAGTACCGGACGCGTTCGCCTGGTCGAACGAGCGCCATCGTTTCCTCTGCGCTCGGGCATCGATGCCGGCTTCAGCCACGGTGATCGCGCACTATCCTGGCGCGCATCTGCAGCCGCATGAGCGGGTGCCCGGCGTCGACCTGCGGCAATCGATCGTGATGTCCAATCTGGTGGCGCCTGCCCCAGTGGCCACCACGAGCCAGACGTATCAAACACCGCCCCAGTCGCCAGTGCCCGGCCAGCCCACGGTGCCGCCGTCTGCCCCGGCTCCCGCGGAGGCCGAGCCTGCGCCGAAGGGCCTGGGTGGGCTCTTCAAGAAGATCGGCGCGCACGCGAAGCAGAAAGCGGGCGAGGTCACCAGCCAGACTGCCCAGAGCATCGTCGCCGGTGCCTCAAACGTGGTCGACACCTCGATCGAGACCGGCGCCGGCGTCGTGTCCAGCGCCGCGCTGGAGGCAACCAACACGGCCCGGACCACGATCGGTGGAGTCGGCCGGTCGCTGACGCCCGTGGCGCTCCGAGGCGGCGAGAGCTCCGACAATCTTGCCACGGTGATGGCGGCGGGCGGTGCGGAGTTGCGGATGCTGCGCTTCACCGGCGACACCGATGTATTGGAGCCGGCATCGCGCGAGCTGATCACCCGAGTCGCCGCAGCGCTCAATGCCACCCAAGGACGCTTCGTGATCGAGGCTCACGTCGATCCGCTCCCGAGCCCGGCCGCGAGCCAGCAGCTCTCCGAGCATCGAGCGGCGGCGGTGAAGCAGGCACTGATCCGAAATGGGGTGGAAGCAACCCGGCTCACGGCGCTCGGCTATGGAGCATCCGAGCCCAAGCCCGAAGTCCCGCCTAACGGCGGTTCGCCAAGCAGTGCCCGCATCGTGCTGGTGCGGGAAACGGTAGCCAGTCAATAGAAAGACCAGCGGTCAAGGCAGGTCGAATCCAATTCATGACGGGCAATGGCCCGGAGGTGGAGTTATGAGGTACCACGAGGTCGGTTCTCTGATTGCGCTGAGCGTGATGCTGGTTTCTACACTCGAGGCGCAGCTACCAAGCCGGACCGCTCGGACCGGGGCGACGCCAGTGATCGCGGAGCCCACGGTACCGAGTCAACCCATCCTCACGCTCAGCCGTGTGGATGATGCGACTCCGCCGGCTGACGTGCGCCCGGCTCCGACCTCGTCCGCCGTGACTTTGACTTGGTCGGCAGTACCGGGCGCGAACAGCTATAGCGTGGCTCGGGCAGCCGCCGCAGAAGGTCCCTATGCAGCGGTGACACCCGCGATCGCCGACACCCAGTTCACCGATGGCGGTCTGGCGGCCGCGACCAACTACTGGTACAAGGTGACGGCCACCCGCCCTGACGGACACTTTGGCACCAGTGCGCCCGTTGCGGTCACTACCAGCACCGAGGAGCCGCTCAGAAAGGTGGCGTACCAACGTGGCGGTACGGCAGTGATCGAGAAGCTACCGGTGATGCCAACCGCCAATGTGACGCCGGTGAATCCCTCGGGCTTTATCGCGAGGCACACCGGAAACGGGGAGGTGCAGCTCTCCTGGCACCCGATCGATGGTGTGTCGTACTACGTCGCACGGGGTCCCGGGTTGCCCAATGGCGAGGCCAGGGTGACCGGTGCGACGACGGTGACAGCGACTGGGGTTCCTGCCGGCACCCAGGAGTGGACGGTTGGCAGTTACTACGAGCCGGGCCCGGTCTCCACGTCGCTGGGAGATTTCCCCAAGGCACGGCTGAACCTGGAAGCGCTGGAGCTCACCGGCTGGGTCGACTTGCACACTCATCCGATGATCAACCTCGCCTTCGCCGGCAAGCTGGTCCACGGCGGAGTGGACGTCGGATCGTTCCTCCCTCAGGACCTTACCTGCAAGGGCCCGACGCGGGCGACTTCGATGGAGCACGCGTTGGGCGAGGATCGTCCGTCCCACGGCGGCTGGAACGCGTTCAGCTTCCCTTGCGGAGATGAGCTCCGGAAGATGGTGATCCAGGGCTTTCAGGCGGGGAATAACGCGCTGGTCACCAACAACCCCGGGAGGGGTGCCCCGGAGTTCCTCGACTGGCCCAAGTGGAACGACATCACTCACCAGAAGATGTGGTTCGAGTGGATCCGTCGGGCGCGCGACGGTGGCCTCCGCGTCATGGTGGCGCTCGCCACCAACAATCGGACCTTGGGCGATGCAGTCGCCGGCAACGGGGACCTCCCGACCGACGACGTATCCTCGGGTGATCTCCAGCTGACCGAGATGAGGAGCTTCGTGGCTCGCCATCCCGATTTTATGGAGGTCGCGCTTGGCCCCGCTGACGTGAAGCGCATCGTGCAGGCCAACAAGATCGCGGTGGTGCTCGGCGTCGAGGTGGACAACATCGTCAATTGGAACCAATACGCTCCCGGGACCTCTCAGAGTGGAGCGGCCTTCGGGCTGGTCGCCAACAGGATCCAGGACCTCTATCAGCGCGGCGTGCGCTACGTCCTGCCGATCCACGTGGTGGACAATGCCTTCGGTGGGACCGCGGTGTACAAGTCCGACTTCAACACCTCGAACCTGCGCGAGTCGGGGCACTTCTGGGATCTCGAGTGCTCCGATATCGGTGACGACATCACCTTCACCTACCAGGAAGTGGACGACCCGCTCCGCGCTGTGGGCGCCTTCGTCAAGCTGGGGCTCGATCCGTTGCGGCGCTCCGGCCCGGGACCGACCTGCCCGCCGGCCGGTCAGGGTAGCAAGAGCAAGGGTCACCGGAATGTGCGTGGCCTCACCGGACTTGGTGTCTTCGCCATCAAGCAGATGATGCAGCGCGGCATGATCGTGGACATCGACCACATGTCCAACCATGCGGCGGAGAAGACCCTCGAGCTCGCCGAACAGTTCCAGTACCCGATCGTGTCCGGCCATAACGGGATTCGGGGCTACGCCGGATCGAACTCGGAGAACAATCGCTCGAGGCGCCAGCTCGAACGGATCAGCAAACTGCACGGCATGTTCGGGCTGGGTACCGATGGTGCCCACCGCTCGGCGTGGGCCGGTCAGTACCAACGGGCCATGAATGTCATGGGGTACCCGGACGCCGATCCCTCCAAGGCGGTATACCGGAACGGCGCGGTCGTGTTCGGTACCGATCTCAACGGGTTGGTGAAAGGTCCCATGCCCGGCGGCGGCAACCGCGTGCAGTACGGTTCCAACTTCCCCAAGAGCAGCTCCGGCTCGAAGTCCTGGGACTACAACACGGATGGCGTTGCTCACTACGGGATGATGGCCGATTTCGTGAAGGATGTCCGGACCGCGCCCGCGAGCGAGGGAACCAGCTCCCAGGGTGTTCCGCTGGGTGTGAGCGGCGAGGACCTGGTGGACAACCACCTGAACCGCGGCGCCAACTACCTCTGGCAGATGTGGCAACTGATCGAGGCCCGGAAGACAAGCGTCCAGTGACCAGCGTTATCGCGCGCGCGAGGACCGTATCATGAAAGCCGCACGAATTCAGAATCTTCTCGGAGTAGCGGTGGCGATCTGCCTGCTGGTCGGTTCGCAGCCGGCGCTGGCCCAGTTGCCGGAACGCTTCAGGGGCGCTCCGCCGCCGCCGTCGGATCCCACGCTCGAACCTCCGTTGCCGGCGACTGAGCCCCGGGTCTCGATCGACCCGGCGGTTCAACCGGGGATCCTGGTGCAGCAACCGGGAGGCGTGGTGATCGCCGAGCGGGAGTACATGATCGCCGGTGGTCCGCCCGGCCAGGTGCAGGTGACCGCGATCGGACCGAGAAGCTTGACGCTGACCTGGCAACCGGTGGACTCGGCTATGGGCTACCGGCTTCACCTGGCTCGCCAGGGTGAAAGTGAGTACCTCGGAGGCGCCGTAATAACGGAGGCCACCGCCACAGCGGGTTCGTTGCTGCCCGGCACGACCTACAGTTTCAAGGTTTCGGCCGTGTATCCGCCCGAGATGAGGCTACGGCCGGGCACGAGCGCGCCGGTGAGCGCGACCACGGCGCCGGCCGCCGCACCCAGTGGCCTGAAGGGATCCGCGGTCGGGCAGGGGCGGGTCAGTCTGAGTTGGGATGCGCTTCCGGAGAGCGATGGGTTCCGGCTGTTCAGAAACGGAACCCTGCTGGTTGACCTCAAGCGCGACACCAGCAGTCCGATCAGCCCATTCAATCCCCCGCCACCCACTCCGCTGGCGACGAGCTTCGCGGACTCGGTGGGGGTCGGGACCTACCAATACCAGATCCAGGCGGTCTACCGATCCGGTGGCGAAGCGGTGTCGGCTCTGGTGCCGACACCGGCGGTGAGCGTCACCATCGAAGCCAGCAGCCGCGTCAAATACTGCCAGTGAGGAATTCGCCATGAGCCGTTCGAAATCCGGTGCGGTCGACCGCCGCACCTTCGTAAAGGATGCCGCGATCGCGGTCGCAGCGGCCGGAGGGCTCACCGGAGGGCTGGGTGCCCTGAGCGGGCTCTTGGCCCAACCTCGGCCCTCTCGCCTGGGATCGCGTTTCCTGACTACCACCGGACAAACTCGTCCGTTCACCATGATCTGCTTAGGCGATTCGGTCATGTGGGGGCAGGGGCTCGAGGAGTCCACCAAGTTCACCTGGCTGGTGAAGACCTGGCTGGAGAGCAAGCTGCCGGGGCGCACCGTCAACCGCTTCGTCTACGCCCGCTCCGGGGCTACCATCGCCCCTGACGGGCAGGTGCCGGACGAATCACGCGTTGCGCCTTGGATGAACAACCGCAATCTGGGCGAAGTGCCTTGCAGTTGGCCATGGGTGCGGCAGCAGGTCGTCGTGGCACGCAACGACATCATATCCCAGCAGATTTCTCCGGACGCGGTGGATCTGGTCCTGCTCGACGGGGGCATCAACGACATGGGCGTCACGGCCCTCCTGAACGCAACCAATTCCCCAGCGATGATCCGCCAGAAGAGCGCCGAGTTTTGTGGCGTCCAGATGTCCGATCTTCTGCCCCGAGTGCGGAATGCCTTCCCGGCCGCCAGGATCCTCGTCACCGGCTATTTCCCAATTGTGTCCGAGGAGACCAACCTGCAAGCCTTGGGTGTGTTGCTATCCATTCTCCTTCCCGTGGCTGGCGCCCTCTTTACCACCGAGATACGAACCAAGCTCGCGGCGTTGTCTGATGCATGGTACCAGGCCTCGAACAGCGACTTGGCGGCGGCGGTTGCCGGGAGCTCGCGCACGGCGTTCGTCAAAGTGCCGTGGGGGGTGAACCAGAGTTATGCCGCGCCCGGCTCTCGGCTCTGGTTGGCCGGCCTTCCCAACGATCCAGTGTACTGGGAGCGCGAGGCCGGCTGCCGATCCGCCGACCAGTGGCTGAATCCCTTGTGCCGGGACGCCAAGATAGGGCACCCGAACCCGTCCGGGGCGGCAGCGTATGCCGCCGCTTGCCAGGCCCAGCTCACCCAGTACCTGGCCGAATGGAGTGGCGCGAAGCAGATGCACGCCTGCGTCGAGATGGATCCGATGCCCGCCCCGGGCGTGTCCACCACGCTGACTGTTCGGGCTACGGGCGATGGACCTGCGGGCCCGCAGACGATACCTGCCACGGTCCGCGTCGGCGGTCAGACGTTCCCGACCAACACGCCGGTGCCCCTGACGCTGTGCACCAAGGCGACTCAGTACCGCGTCGACCCAGAGTCGGGGAGGAGGCTTACTAAGGAGGTTGTCGGCACGTCGGTCACCTGCGCGCCGCTCACGGTCAGTGCCTCCGGATACGTGGATGTGGTCATCCGGGACTATCTGAAGGCTCAGCCGCTTCCGGAGTGAGAATGGAGTCGGCAACGGTGCGTTCTATGGGTAGGATGTCCCCCAGCGCCACCATCATCGTGAGAGGAGCACCAGTGTCCCGTTCATCCCTGGCTATCCCGATGTGCGGCTTCATCGTGGGCCTCGCCGTGAGTGCCACCCCGGCCTCGGCCCAAAAGGTGGCGCTGTCCCCGACCGTCGGGGTCTACATCCCCACCAGCGAGCTGATCAAGGCGGCAAATGGTGAGGAATTCAAGCAGGAGGTAGGTCTGGCGGTGGGTGGGCGGCTGGGTGTGGACTTCAGTCCTCGCTTCGGGATCGTCACCTCGATTGCCTACGTGCCCAGCGACCTGCGGTTCACCTTCGATCAGACCCAGACCAAGACCGACGCGAACCTGCTGCTCGGTACCGTTCGCGCGACCGTGAACGTGATCCCCTCGACCAGTCCGGTGTGGCTCAGCCTCAACGGCGGCGCCAGCCTGGTGAAGCGGGGCGGCACTGCCTATGAAAACGCCGAGGACAAGAGCGATATCGGCGGAGTCGTGGGCGCCACGGTCGGCTTCAATCTGGGACAGTTCCTGAGCTTCTACGTCGCGGCCGAGGACTACATCTACGGGACCTCGTTCGTGGAAGCCGGTAGCCTCGAGGAAAAGCGCACTCAGAACGACGTGCAGCTGGCCGTCGGATTCGGGGTACCACTCCGCAAGTAAGTGCCCGGAGGGGAGGATCATCACCATGACTCATCAACTACCTACCCAGCGCGGCCGAGCCATCACGGCCGCGTTGTGTCTTCTGGTAGTTCCAGCCGCCACCGCTCAGAACGCGCCGTCCATCGCGCAAGCGACGCTGGCCGAGGCCAACCCGATCACACCCGAAATCAGCACCCAACAGTTGGAGCAGATCCTCGACGAAGGCGTGATTCCGGTGCTCGACGTGCGTTCGGCTCAGGAGTTCGCCATCGCCCACATCCCCGGAAGCCGCAACCACTACGAGAAGGAAGTGGAACAGATCACCTCGACCTATCCCGATCGGAACGGGCCACTCGTGTTCTACTGCAACGGGCCCTACTGCGGGAAGTCTCGGCGGCTATCGGAGGAGTTGGTGAAACGGGGCTACAGCAAGATCCGGCGCTATCAGCTCGGGCTTCCGGTGTGGCGAGCGTTGGGTCATACGGTGCAGACCGATCTCCCGGGCGCCCGCTACGTGTTAGCGGGCGACAGGACCGCGGTCTGGGTCGACGCTCGAAGCCCGGAGGCCTTCCGGAAGGGTAGTGTGCCTGGAGCCGTCAGCGTGCGGAAGGGTGAGGCAGAGCAGGCCAACGAGGACGGACGGCTCCCGAAGAAGGATAAGGGAACCCGGGTGATCGTCTTCGGGGACACGCCTGAGGAAGCCAAGACGGTCGCGGAAGAAGTCGCGCACAAGGCGTATTGGAACAGCAGTTTCTTCGGAGGAACCTACCGGGACCTGGTAGGCCTGGCATCGCGATAGCTGCCCGTGCGATCACGGCAGCCAAGAGGAGGAGAGATGGACCCCATTGCCTTGCTCATCGCAATCGCAGATCTCGCAGCGGTCAACTTGGTATTGAGGATCGGGAGGCGGCTGCGCCGGGCCGCCCTCCTGCGGCATCGGCTCGATTGGCTCCTGATGGAGGCGGCCCAGACTCAGCGATAAGCTGACTTGGCTGGCACGAACCGCGCAATTAGACTCTTGCGCGCCCGTACCATCTTGGTTCTGTCTATCGCGGGGGACATGTGAAGTCTGGCTGGATTCTTTTGGGGACGATTCTCTTCTGGGCTCCGGCGGTTGCCGCGCAGCAGAACAGTCTGCTCGGCACCTGGAAATTCGATCTCAAGCAGGGGCCCAAGAAGGAAGGGCCACGTATCGTGGTGGTCCGTTCCGATAGCAGCGCCAGCTATGGAACCGAGACAGTCCGTTGGCGAATCGTCGGCGACAGCCTGGCGCTCGCCCTCGGCGGCGAGTGGGTCAACTATAAACTCAAGCTCAAGGGCAAGCGGCTCACGCTCTCCGGCGGGGATCTCACGGAGCCGGTGACCTTTGAGCGGGTCGGTCCCCCCACGGCACGTCCCGACTCGGTATCGGTGCCTCCCGATCCCGATCAAGTCCCGTTATAGCGGGTAGCGGATAGCCGATAGCTGTTACCCCAACCCCAACCCCAACTGCGCATCCGCCGGCAGGTCTACCGGAATCGGCGGCAGGGGCGCGTCCTGCAGCGCCACGTGGAGCTGCCCCCGAAATCCGGCTCGCCGGAGCAGGGGATCCACGGTCGCCCGCGCTTCCCTCTCGGTGTTGCACTGCTGGCTCAGGTGGGCGAGCACGACCACTGAGAGCCCTGGATGGTGCAGCTCGGCCAGAAGCTGCCCCGCCGCACGATTGGAGAGATGCCCCGCCGATCCGGCGATCCGGCGCTGCACCACCGGCGGATAGCTGCTGGTACGGAGCTGGACCTCGTCGTGATTCGCCTCCAGCACCAACGCGGTCAGGTGTCGAAGGAGGTAGCGCACCGCCGCTGTTGGGCGCCCCAAGTCATAGGCGACTCCCACGCCACACCCGTCCCCCGCCCGAATACTGACCGCCAGCGGATCGACAGCATCGTGGCTGGTAGGGCAGGCCCGGAGCGTGAACGGCCCGATCTCCGCCCGGGCGGAAAGACCCAGGGGACGGTGCTCGGCCCCTGCCATCCGGTGGGCGAGCCGTCCCCAGGTGCGGGGCGCGGTGAGGATGGGAGCGCCCAGACGGGAAGCCAACCGGGCCGCGCCGCAGGCATGGTCACCGTGCTCATGCGTGAGCACGATTCCCGCAACACGATCCATGGCCAGACCCGCGGACTCGGCCCGCCGCTCGACCTCTCGAGCGCTGAATCCCGCGTCTACCAGGACGGCAACTCCTTCCGCCTCGACCGCGAAGCAGTTGCCTCGGGAGCCCGAGCCCAGCACGTAGAGCGTCATCATTTCCCGGCCCACCTGGCATAGGTCCGGGCCAGTGACGCACGCCGCTCCGGAGAGAACGCCACATTGCGCCGCTGCATCACTCGCTCCGCGATCCGAAGAAAACCTTCCTCGGTGAGCCGCTCGTCTCCCCCGCATCCCCAGGCAAAGGGAGGAACGTGCTTGGGCGGCGTCGGCGTGCCGAACACATTGGCCCCGGCCGAGACCACCGTGCCGGTGGCGAGCATGGTGCCGATCGCGGTCTTGGCATGATCCCCAAATAAAGTGCCGAGATTCAGTCTGCCGGTCTCGATCCGCTCCTGGTTGACCTCCAGCCGCACCGGCCCGTACGTGTTCTTGAGGTTGGAGGTGGTAGTGCCCGCGCCGAGGTTCACCCACCGGCCGATCACGCTGTGCCCCACGAAACCATCGTGACTCTTGTTGGCATAGCCGAGGAAAACGCTGGAGGCTACTTCGCCATGCACCCGGCATTCGGGCCCGAACACCGAGCCTCGAATGTGGCCGCCGAGTATCTTGGTGCCTCCGCCGACGTAGAGCGGACCCTCCAGCCTGGTGCCGTGCCGGATCTCCGAGCCTTCCTCCAGGACAACCGGTCCCTGCCGCACGTCGAACACGACTCCCGGCTCGATAACCGCTCCAAGTGAAAGCACGTTCGCCGGATCGCCCAGCACGATGCTCCGCTCAGGGATGGAGGAGATCGGCGCGGCCCGGAAGTCGGCGCAGTCGTCGGCCAGCAGCCGCTCGAGCGCGGTGATGAGATCGTAGGTTCCCCGAAGAAGCAGGCCCTCCACCTCGAGGGCCTCGCCCCGGTCGTCCGGGCCCTTCCATTGCGTGCTATCCGGCACCACCCACCCGACAGTGGCCCCAGCATGGGTCAGCCTGCGTACCTCGCTGCCCACCGAGATCGGCACACCGGTGGGGGCAAACCACGATGCAGCGACGATGGCCGGCCCGGACACCGATCGAGCCGCCCGAGTCGGCGGCTCGTCCGCCTCGCGAAAGCCTTCTGCGTGCTCGCCGAGAATGGCAGCGGTGTCGGCCTGGAGCGCGGCCTCCCACCGCTCGCGAATCCGCCAGATTCCCGCCCGAAGCTCGGCGATGGGTCGCACGCCGGTGAAGGGCGCCCAGGCCGCGCCCGGCGAATCCGGCTCCAGCAGGTACAGCTCGCTCATGCGGAGGTGTCGCGAATGTCGGGGGGAAGGGCGTCGAGAAGCTGCTTCATCTCGGCTGCGCGCTCGGTCGGCATGACCAGGATCCGTCCATTCGCCTGGACCACGACGAGGTCCTTCACGCCGCTCAATACGATCGGCTCTCCCTCCGACCAGACGATGCAGTCGCGCGACTCGTGGAGAAAGGCATCACCGACCACCACGTTGCCGCCGGGATCCTTGGGCCGCACTCGCGCCAGTGCTTGCCAGGTGCCCACGTCGTCCCAGCTGAAGGCGCCCGGAACCACGGCTACGGCGCTACTCCGCTCCAGCACTCCAACATCGATCGAGATCGGGGTGAGCGCACGGAAGAACCCGGCGACGTCTCCCCCGCGCAGAGCGGCGAGCGAGTCGGCGATCTCGGGCGTGTGAGCTTCGACTTCGGCGAACAGTCGGCGTGCGGTCCAGGCGAAGAGACCGCTGTTCCATAGTGCCTTCGCCGCCATCAGATCCAGCGCGGTGGCGGCGTCGGGCTTCTCGGAAAATCGTGCCACCGTCTTCGACTCTTCATCCAGATCGGCGCCGGGCACGATGTACCCGTAGCCGGTCTCCGGGCGCGAGGGGACGACGCCTACGGTCACCAGCCGGTCGTGTCTCCGCGCCACGGTGAGGGCGGTGTCGGCGGTGCGGCGGAACGCGACCGCGTCACCCACTGCCCAGTCCGCATGCAGCGAGAGGACCTCGGCATCGTCGTCTCTTCGCTGGGCCTCCCAGGTGGCCCAGATCAAGGCAGGGCCGGTGGAGGCGGCTCGCGGCTCCACCAGCACATTGGCCGCCGGAAGCTTGAGCCGTTCACGCAGCCGCTCGGCGAGCGCGGCGCCAGCTACTACCAGTACCCGTTCGCGGGGGATTAACCCGGTGAGCCGCTCCACCGATTCCTCGGCGCTCGATCCGGCGCCCGCCAACGGGAGCAGCTGCTTGGGATTCTCCGGCGTGCTAAGCGGCCAGAATCGGGTGCCCGAGCCACCGGCGAGCAGGACGGCCCATCTCACAGCAATGCCGTCAATGCCGGCCGATGATGCCGCAGATCGTAGAGTAACGGGCCCACATCGGCATCGGGGCCGGCGAGCACCGCCAGCCAGTCTCCTCCGCCCACGCCGGCCAGAATCACCATGCCTTCGGCGAACTGAAGCACGCCGGTACGCAGCTCACCCTGGCCCAGACCCTCTCCCAGGCGGTCGGCATGCTGCGCCAGCGTGGCCGCGAGAGCCGCCGCCGCCTCCGGTTCGAAGCTGTTGCCGGCCGAGTGCTCGATGGCCAGGCCGTCGCGGCTGAGGAGCAGGACGCCACGCACGCCTTCGCGCGCGGCAAGGCCTTGGATTACCGCTCCCAGTCCGGTCATCGGGCCGTGCTCCATGTCGTAGAAAAAAGGTGTGCGCAACGTAGGGGTCGCTTACACCGAAGTCAAGAAATTAGAGGAGGTTGACCCTCTTTCGTGCGCCGCTTAACCTTCCTCTCTCTATGCCGACAATTCGCCACTTCCTTCTGTTCTTCCCGCTGGCTGCCGCCGCGGCATGCAGCGACGACCCCCGGGGCGACGCCACCAACGAAAACATGGTGGATACGGTGACGATTTTCTCGCTCATCGGCACGCCCATTACCGCGCCCAGCGGCTTTAGTATCACCGACGGCGCGGTCCGCACCGACCAGAGGTCCTTCGAGTTTGCCTACAATAATCAGTCAGACGGACAGAGAGTGCTGATTCCGCAGGCCGCTCTAGGCATCACCACTGGCTCTGCCGAGCCGGGTCTCCAGGCGTTCTCGGAGACGTTCGACCAGATGCACACCGCGCGCAGCAACGGCTACATCACCGAGGAAGCCGTGCCGGTAGAGGTCGGCCAGCGCTACTTGGTACGGTCACGGCTGACGGTCTGTGGAAGCGTCCCGCTCTACGGCAAATTAGAGATCCTCTCGCTTGAGCCCGAGTCGGCCACTTTTCAGGTGCTCGCCAACCGCAACTGCGGCTTCAAAGACCTGGATCCCGGCTTTCCCAGCAACTGACGGCGTGTGATAGACCTCAAGCGGTTGCGGCAAGATCCCGAGGGGTGTCGCGCCAGCCTGCTCCGGCGCGGCGATCCGTCGCTCGCCTCGCTGGTCGACGAGCTGCTGGAGCTTGACCGCCAGCGGCGCGAGTTGCTGGTGCGGGTGGAAGCGCTCAAGGCCGAGCGGAATGCGGCGAGTGAGGAAGTGGCCCGGCGCAAGCGCGCCAAAGAGCCCGCCGACGACCTGATGGCCCGACTCAAGGCGTCCGGAGAAGACGTGAAGGCGCTCGACGGCAAAGTGCGCGAGGTCGAAGAAGCGCTCGACCGACTAGCCCTCACCGTGCCCAACTTTCCCGCCGATGACCTGCCCGACGGCGACGCATCCGCCAATCGGGTAGTTCGCACCTGGGGCGAGCCGCCCCGATTCGATTTTCAGCCCAAGCCCCACTGGGAGCTGGCCGCAGCTCTCGGTCTCCTCGACCTCCCGGCCGGAGCCAAGCTGACCGGATCGGGATTTCCGCTCTTTCGGGGTGCGGGGGCCCGTCTGATCCGTGCGCTCAGCGGCTTCATGCTCGACCTGCACACCCGGGAGCACGGCTACCTGGAGATCGCGCCGCCGTATCTGGTGAATCGCGCCACGCTCACCGGAACCGGCCAGCTGCCCAAGTTCGAGGAGGATCTCTACTCCACCTCGGCCGACGATCTGTTCCTCATTCCCACTGCCGAGGTACCGGTTACCAACGTGCATCGGGATGAGATTCTCGACGCGGAGGCTCTCCCCCTCGGCTACGTGGCCTACACGCCGTGCTTCCGGCGGGAAGCCGGCGCGCACGGCAAGGACACCCGGGGCCTGATCCGGGTCCACCAGTTCGACAAGGTGGAGCTGGTGCGGTTCGTCAGACCGGAAGACTCAGCAGCGCAGCACGAGATCCTGACCCGGCATGCGGAAACCGTGCTCCAGCAACTGGGTATTCCGTATCGCGTGGTGGAGCTCGCCGCGGGAGACACCGGATTCGCCAGCGCTCGCACCTACGATCTGGAAGTCTGGGCTGCCGGGGTAGGGACTTGGCTCGAGGCATCGAGCTCGAGCACCTTCACCGATTTCCAAGCCCGGCGAGCAAACATCCGCTATCGTCCGGAGCCGAAGGCCAAGCCGGAGTTCGTGCATACGCTCAACGCTTCGGGCGTGGCCTTTCCCCGAACCATCATCGCTCTCCTGGAGAACAACCAAGCAGCCGACGGCTCGGTACGGATACCCGGCGCGCTCGCACCCTACCTCGGAACCGACCGCTTGGCTGCACGTGCCTAGGGAACGGTTCCAGCGTTTGGCGCCGAGCGTCGCGGTGCTTCTCGTAGCGCTGCTGGCCGGCCTGAGCGCGGGGACCGGATGGCTGATCATTCGGCACTTTAAGGATGACGCTACGGCCACCAGCCGGCTGTATTCTGAGGTGTTCGGAGGGTTGAACGATCCCCGGCCCGGGGCTGAAGCGGAGGCCCTGCTGCGTCTGGGCGAACAGGTGCGGGCGTTGGGGCTGCCGGTGGTGGTCACCGATCGTACCGGCCGGGTTACCGCCGCGGCCAACCTGCCTTTCGAGGCCCCGCTCGACGATCCGCGGGTCAGCGCCTACGCGCTCCGGCTCGACCGGCAAAACCCACCCATCGTAGACGAGGCGATCGGAACCGTCCACTACGGCCCGCTCCCGGCGCAACGCAACCTCACCGCCTTGGCCGTCCTCCAAGGTCTCACCATCGGATTGATGGTTGCGGTCGCTTTCTTCGCCTATCGCAGCGCCATGGCGGCCCAACGCGATCGGCTGTGGGTTGCCATGGCCCGCGAAGCCGCCCACCAGATGGGTACCCCGCTCACCAGCCTTCAGGGGTGGATCGAACGGGTGCGTTCCCGCCCAACCCCGCCGCCCGATCTCGCCGAGCATCTTTCCGCCGACGCGGAGCGGCTCGACCGGGTGGCGCGACGCTTCGAGCGGATCGGCAACCCGGCCAGGCAGGAGCCCATAGCGCTGGGCGCGCTGGCAGACCGGGTGGCGCATTACTTCCGGCCCCGCTTGCCCCGCCACGCCAACCCTATCGAGTTACGGCTGGAGGCGCCGGGAATGGGCCCGATGGTGGAAGGCGATCCGGTGCTCCTCGAATGGGCCCTGGAATCGTTGGTGAAGAACGCCATCGACGCCCTCCAGGGCCGCCCCGGAACGATTATCCTGCGGGTTGGGGCGGAGCAGGGGATGGGCGAGGTTCGGGTGATCGACGATGGACCCGGCGTCCCCAAGGAAATTCGCCGCACCCTGTTCGAGCCGGGATTCACCACCAAACACGGTGGCTGGGGCATCGGGCTGGCACTGTCACGCCGGGTAGTCGAAGATGCGCACCGGGGCGCACTGGTCTTAGAGTCGAGTGAACGAGGAGCCTGTTTTCTGATCCGCATTCCGCTGGCCGAGCCGGCTTGATGATCGATACTCCGTCACCCGAGCTGGCGCTCTCGCTCAATCCCGCGCAACGGGAGGCGGTAGAGCACGTCCACGGACCGCTTCTGGTGCTTGCCGGTGCAGGATCGGGAAAGACTCGCGTCCTCACCACCCGCATCGCCGCGCTGATCGACCGTCACGGCGTACCGCCGGATCGAATCTTTGCCGTCACCTTCACCAACAAGGCCGCCGGAGAAATGAAGGAGCGGATCGGCCGGCTGCTGGAGCGCGACCCGTCAGGGCTCTGGATTGGAACCTTTCACTCGCTCTCTGCCCGGCTGCTTCGGCGAGAAGCCGAGCTGCTGGGCTTCAACCGCCGATTTACCATCTACGACGAGGACGATCAGCTCGGCCTCATCAAGCGATTGATGGAGCAGCAGGGGCATTCGGTCAAGCGGTATCCTCCTCGCGCGGTGCAGTCGATCATTTCGGCGGCCAAGAATCGGATGAAGTCGCCATCCGAGCTTGCGGCCGACGCGCCCTTCGACCTGCTGGTCCGAGTCGCGGCCGAGGTCTTCGCCGCCGTTGGGCCGGCGCTCAAGGCGGCCAACGCGATGGACTTCGACGACCTCCTGTTGCACCCGCTCACCCTCTTCCGGGAGCATGCCGAGCGGTTGCGGGTGTACCAGGAGCGGTTCCGCTTCGTGTTGGTCGACGAATTTCAGGATACCAACCGGGCCCAATATGAGTTGATCCGGCGAATCGGGGCGCACGGCAACGTGTGCGCGGTGGGCGATGACGATCAATCGATTTACGGCTGGCGCGGGGCCGACGTCCGCAACATGCAGGATTTCCTGAAAGACTTCCCCGGAGCCAAGCTGGTTCGCCTGGAGGAGAACTACCGGTCGACCCAGGTCGTGCTCGACGCGGCCAACGGAGTCATCGCGGAGAACAACGGCCGGATCGGCAAGACCCTCACCACCCGGCGTCGAGGCGGAGAACCGGTCACTCTGCTCGCCGCGGCCGACGAACGGGACGAGGCCGAGTGGGTGGCCCGCGAGCTGGAGCGCCGCAGCTCGGCCGGTGACTGGCAGTACGGTGAGATGGCCGTTCTCTACCGGACCAACGCCCAATCGCGGGCAATGGAGGAAGCCTTCCGCCGGGCCGGGGTCCCCTATCGGTTGATCGGCGCCATCAGCTTCTACGAACGGCGGGAGGTGAAAGACCTGCTCGCCTACCTGCGCCTGGTGGCCAACCCGGCCGACGACGAAGCTTTTCTCCGCGCGGTGAGTGTGCCGCGGCGCGGCCTGGGCGAGACCAGTCTGGCCATCTTGGGCCGCGCCGCTACCCAGTGGGCCAAGCCGCTGCTCGAAACCGCGCGGGTGGCCGACCGAGTCCCCGAGCTGCGGCCCAACGTGCGGGAAGCGTTTCGCTCCTTTGCCGGGCTCATCGAGGGGCTGGCCGAGCGTGCCGGACGGCTGCCTCCGGCCGAGATCCTGGAGCAAGTGATTCGGGCGATCGACTACGAGGCGGTGCTACTGGCGGAAGGACCCGAAGGAGCCGACCGCTGGGAAAACGTCCGCGAGTTGGTAGCCAGCGCCGCCAACTGGTCGGAAGAGGTCACCGAAGATCCCGAGGGCGGCGCCCCCCTGGAACGGTTTCTGGCGGAGGCCGCCCTCTTGTCTTCGGCAGATACAGTAGTAGGGCGGGAAGACGGCGTCACCCTGATGACACTGCACACCGCAAAGGGGCTCGAGTGGCCGGTGGTCGTGCTGAGCGGCTTGGAGCACGGGCTCTTTCCCCTGGCGCGGGCCGAGGAACAACCCGATGGCCTGGAGGAGGAACGGCGGCTCTGCTATGTGGGCCTCACTCGGGCCAAGGACAAGTTGTATTTGACTTGGGCTCGCGCCCGCCGCCGTGGCGGCGAGCTCCGTCCCGGCATTCCGTCCCGCTTCCTGAAGGCGCTGCCTCCCGGTATCGTCGAGGAAAAGCGCACCACGTCGTTATGGGCGCCGGATTGGTCAGTGGGGCGGGCCGGCAGCGGGGCTGGAGGGCAGTGGTCGCGCACCGCGAGTTACCGCGCGGCTGCGCCGCCGGCGCCCGGTCCCGCCGAAGAGGAGGTCTCCCAGGACGCTCCCCGATACATCAGAGGCGAGCGAGTCCGCCACCGGCGGTTTGGGAGTGGTACCATCCAAGGCCTTACCGGCACCGGGCGCGACCTCAAGGTGTCGGTCGCCTTCGATAATGAGGAGGTCGGAGTCAAGCAGCTGCTGGTCGCGTACGCGGGGCTGGAACGCGAATTGGAGGGTGCATGAGTATCGGCCGGAACGAGGTGCTTCACGTCGCCAAGCTGGCGGAGCTGGCGGTGCGGGATGAGGAGCTGGACCGCTTGGTGGCCCAGCTGAACCGCATCGTGGACTATGTGGCCCGGCTCGATCAGCTGCCGGGTGACACCGGCACCGAGCCCTTTCTCCCCGGACCGCAGTCGGTCGCGCTGCGGGAGGACATAGTCGGTCCGGTACCGCTGGCCCGGCCGCCGGCGGCAATGGCGCCGGAGTTTGCCGATGGGTTCTTCCTGGTGCCGCGGCACGGCGCCATGGAGGAAGGATGAGCGGGGCGGCCGGCGTACGGGGTAGTGGGGCCGCGGCCGTCGCGCGCGAGACCGGTGCTCGGCTCGCCAAGGCCGCGCCGCTCAACGCGACGCTGCATTGGTCTCAGGAGCTGCTCGACGCCGAGGCGGCTCGAGTGGAGCGCATGCCCGCGCCAGGGCCTCTCGCCGGAATGCCGATCGCGCTCAAGGACAACATCGTCACGATCGAACAGCCCACCACCTGCGGCTCCCGCATTCTCGAGGGATACCAGTCACCCTACAACGCGACCGCGGTAGACCGACTCCGGGCCGCCGGCGCGCTCATCGCAGCCAAGGCGAACATGGATGAGTTCGCCATGGGCTCCTCCACCGAGCACTCGGCGTTCGGGCGGGTGCTGAATCCGCACGACCCGGCTCGGGTGCCGGGCGGGTCGTCCGGGGGCTCCGCCGCGCTGGTGGCCGCCGGCGTGGTTCCGGCGGCGCTGGGCTCGGAGACCGGCGGCTCGGTGCGGCAGCCCGCCTCCTTCTGCGGCGTGGTGGGGGTAAAGCCCAGCTACGGACGGGTGAGTCGCTACGGGCTGGTCGCGTTCGGCTCCTCGCTCGACTGCATCTCCGTGTTCGGCCGGACGGTCCAGGACTCGGCCCGGGTGCTGAGCGCCATGAGCGGCGCCGATCCGCTCGACGCGACGACCTTGGATCGTCCCCCGATGGAGGTGCCGCGGCCTCTCGCCGATCTGAAGGGTCTCAAGATCGGTCTGCCCAAGGAATACTTCCCGGCCGATCTCGATGCCGGTGTGGCTGGAGGATTGGAGCGCGCCAGGCGCTCGCTGCGCGAGCTGGGGGCGGAGCTTCGTGAGGTATCGTTGCCCCATTCGGGGTACGCCGTGCCGACCTACTATATCGTCGCGCCGGCGGAGGCGGCGGCCAACCTGGCCCGCTACGACGGCGTCCGCTATGGCCCGCGCAAGATCGGGCCCGAAGGTGATATCCGAGCCCTGTACCGGGCCACCCGTGGCGAAGGCTTCGGGGCGGAGGTGCGGCGCCGCATCCTGGTGGGCACCTACGTGCTGAGCGCCGGCTACTACGACGCCTATTATAGGAAAGCCCAACGAGTCCGGGCCTTGATCGCCGATGACTTCCGCCGGGCGTTTGCCTCCGGCGTAGATCTGTTGCTCACGCCGACCACTCCCACTCCGGCATTCCGGGCAGGAGAGAAGACCGAGGATCCGGTGGCCATGTATCTGGCCGACATCTTCGTCTGCGCCGTGAACCTGGCCGGGCTTCCGGCTCTCAGCCTCCCCGCGGGGCGTAGCGAGGGGCTTCCGGTCGGCGTCCAACTGATCGCGCCGTACTTCGAGGACGAGCGGCTGCTCGCGGCGGCCGCCGCACTGGAAGCGGCGCTCCCCGGTGAAGCCGAGGTGCGATGATGACGTGGGAAACCGTCATCGGACTCGAAGTTCACGTGCAGCTCCGCACTCGGACCAAGATGTTTTGTGCCTGCCGTACGACCTTCGGCGATCCTCCCAACACCAACGTGTGTCCGGTCTGTCTGGGCCTGCCCGGCGCATTGCCCGTTCCCAACGCCGAGGCCGTCAGGCTGGGTGCACGGGCGGCCCTGGCCCTGGGTTGCACCGTACATCAGGCCAGCGTCTTCGCCCGCAAGAACTATTTCTATCCCGATCTGCCCAAAGGATATCAGATCTCTCAGTTCGACCGCCCGTTGGCGACCGGGGGCCGAGTCGCCTTCGACTCGCCGGAGCGCGGCCGGATCGACGCGGGGATCACCCGGCTGCATTTGGAGGAGGATGCCGGCAAGCTGATCCACGATCGCTTCCCCGGAAAGACAGCGGTAGATCTGAACCGGGCCGGCACGCCGCTGGCCGAGATCGTGAGTGAGCCCGATCTCCGGTCTCCGGCGGAGGCCCGGGCCTATCTCACTACCCTGCGGCAGATCTTGGTGTACGCCGGAGTGAGCGAATGCAGTATGGAGCAGGGGAGCTTGCGGGTCGACGCCAACATCTCCATCCGTCACGCCGGGACACCCAAGCTCGGCACCAAGACCGAAGTGAAGAACCTGAACTCCTTCGCCAATGTGGAGCGTGCGCTCGAGGCGGAACGGGTCCGTCAGATCGGATTGGTCGAGCGAGGAGAGCGCGTGGAGCAGGTCACCTTGCTCTTCAACGCCGGCTCGGGACAGGTGAAGCCGACCCGTTCCAAAGAAGAGAGTCACGACTACCGCTATTTCCCCGATCCCGATCTGCCGCCGTTGGTGTTGTCGCAGGCCTGGGTGGCCGAGCAGCAGGAGGTACTACCCGAGCTGCCCGAGGCGCGCCGCTTGCGGCTGGAGAGCGCGCTCGGTATCCCGACCTATGATGCGAGAGTGATCACCAGCGAGGTTGCCCTGGCCGATTACTTCGAGGCGCTGGTGGCGACGGGCGTGGAACCCAAGACCGCCGCCAACTGGGTCATGGGCGATGTGATGAGCGTGTACAACGACTCCGGCGCCTTCCCCGTGCCGGTGGCACGACTGGCCGGACTCATCGGCCTGGTGCGCCAGGGTGTGGTGAGCCATCAGGCGGCAAAGCGGGTATTCACCGAGATGGCCACGGCGTCCGATGGTGACCCGAGGGCGGTCGCCGAACGACTCGGGTTGCTCCAGGTGAGCGACAGCGGCGCCTTGGCTGCCTGGGTCGACGAGGTGTTGGCCCAGCACCCGGCCGAGGTGGCGCGCTTCAAGGGCGGCGAGACCAAGCTGATGGGTTTCTTCGTTGGGCAGGTGATGAAGCGGAGCCAGGGAAAGGCAGACCCCAAGGGTGTGCAGCCGGTACTGGCGGAAAAGCTCAAGTAGATCCGGAGCGCACTACTGCAGCGTCAGTAAGCTCAGCGGGTCCACGGTTACCGTCCCATACCGCACGATCCAGTGAAGATGCGGCCCGGTCACTCGTCCGCTTTGTCCCACCCTTCCGATGACCTGGCCAGCCGTCACCGTATCGCCTTGAGCAACGTTGATCCGGCTGAGATGGAAATACCCGGTGATCAGGCCGGCCCCGTGATCCAGGTAGACTGCTCGGCCGGCCAGATAGAAATTCGCCACTAGCGCAACCACGCCACGGCCGGCCGCTCGGACCGGATCCCCCACCACGCCGGCGTAGTCGGTTCCCAGATGCCGGCTGGTCACTTGCCCGTTGTACTCTCGCGCCGTCCCGTAGCGGCTGGTGATCCGGCTACCCCGGGGTGCGCGAAAGCGTCCAGCGACCCAGAGTCGGCCAGTGTCATGCGACCGGATGGAGACCTCTCGACTGCGTTCCAGCTCGGCTTCGATTCGAACTCGGGTGGCGCTATCGGGCCGGGCCATCGCAGGATCCACCCGGAGCCGCTCGCTGGAAAACGCCGGCATACGCGCCGCGAAGGCGATCTGAGTCGTGTCCGAACGCCCGGATCGCTCCAGAATGAGGCTCACGGCGAGCGAGTCCTCTCCGTCGAGGGGAACCCCGAAGAGCGCCGCGAAGCTGCCGTCGCGCCGAGCCTCAAAATGCAGCGGTTCGCCCGCGGCGGTGCCGTGGACTGCGAGAAGTTTCTGGTTTCGCTTGGCGGTGGCGCGCGGAATTACCAGCAGTCGGGCCAGCGAGCCGCGGACCGGCAGCGACGGTACCGGGCGCACCGTGACAACGGAAGAGTCCGACTGAGCCGACGCCGAACCGGTTGCTATCAGCCAGGCCGAGATCACCCAGCCGAGGATCGCCCGGGTCACCGCGCGAGCCGGCGGATCAAGGCTGCTTCACCCGGAAACTCCGCCAGCAACGCATCCACCGTCCCCAGCTCGAAGTCCGCGAAGTCAAACCCCGGCGCTACGGTGCAGCCACAGAGAACGGAGTCTTCCGGCTCGGCGGCCTGCCACACTCCGGCCGGCACCACCGCCTGAGGCGTGGCCCGATCGAGTACCACCTCGCTCATCCCCAGGCGAAAGAGGTGCAACGGTCCCCCGTCGTAATGGTGCCAGATTTCGTCCGAGCAAACCCGATGCCACGCGCTGCGGGAGCCGGCTGGAAGGAGGTAGTGGATTGCGGTGGACGCCCATCGCCGGCGGCCGTCGGGCAGGACCAGCTCTAGGGGGCTCCTGAAGGTCTCCCGGTAATAGCCACCTTCAGGATGGGGGAGAAGACCGAGGCGGCGGATGGTCGCCTCGGCATCCATCAACGCTGGCCGCCGACCAACGCGCGAAGTAAGCGGACCGAGCTCTCGGGGGCACGCCAGGGCAGCTTTTCGGGTATGCGGGTCCAGTAGTCCAGCGGCCGTTCCGGCAATCCGAAGTGTTCCAGTGCCTCGGCCCGCAACCGGGCGGCGTTGCGGCGGCCCGCATCCCGCAGCACTCGGCGACGGAGCTGCTTCGCCATCTTGAGGGGGCGCTCGCCCGATGGATCCAGTTGCAGCGCCGCCGAGTTGGGGCCGCCTAACAGCTCGACCATGAAGTCGAACGAGAGTCCGAGGTGGTGCTCGACGTCCTGATCCGGCAGGGGCCAGCGGCTGTATTCCCGCGCCACTTGCGACGCGCGTTGCCAGCTGGTGCTCTCGGTCAACCGTACCATCCCCCGGAACAACCGCCGGTTGGTCCGGACGCTGAAGATGGTGGGGGCGATGATCCGGTCCAGATGCGCGTCCGCCTCGGAGTGATCCAAGAGGATCACGTCCTTCGCGGCCTTGGAGTACGCGTCGCCCAGGTGGCTTTCGACCCGGGTTTCCCAATAGGAGTGGCCCACGGCGGCGGCCGTGCGAGTGAGCATCAGCTGCCGGGGGACAAAATAGTTGTGGGCGACGGTGTCGGCGGACAGGTGGCAGAGGTATCCCAGCCCGAAGGCGCGCATCGCGTCCGACTCGGCGAGATCGTGAATCTCCTGGCCCACGTGCCAGTAGTGGCAGTGACGGCCCAGCGGGGCATAACTCTTGGCGATGGACGAGTCGGCCGCGATGTTCCCGTAGAGAAAGTCGAAGGGATAGGCCCGGAGCAGATCGGCGGCGACGGCCGGAAGAACCTGGAGATTCGCCAGTACCGACTCGGCGAGATAGATGTGAGTGCCCGGGGTCCAGGCGTAGGCCTGCTCGGGCAGCACCAGCAGGATCAGCCCCACGCCGCACAAGGCGAGCGCGAGGCGATGGAGCGGCATCAGCGGCCCGGGACCAGCAGTCGCCGCACCCGGCTCAGCATGCCGTTGCCCCGGCGGGCGGAGCGCAGCGCGGCTGCCACGTCCAGCGCGGTGTCTTCGACCTCGTGATGCACCAGATCGTAAAGAGTCTCCAGGTCGGCGAGCTTCTCCTCCATTCGGTCGACCCCGCGAACCACCTTACGGCGGACTCGACGGCTGGTCTGCGCGAAGGCGCCGGCTTCGTGGCGCACCAGCACCAGCAGGTCCTGGGCCTGCTCGGTGAGCCGCCGCACCGTGGTGAGGGTCTGCGCGACGTCGTCCTGCAGCCCATCCACCATATTGCCGACCTTCCGGACCTGACCCGCCATCTTCATTGTCGCCAGCCCCACAGCGACGGCCATTCCCAATACCGAGAGCGCGATCAGCGCCAGCGATATCGCCATGGTCGGTCCTACCCACCCGGGGGTAGCACCGGCCTGGAGCAACGCGAGAGTCATCATACCCAGTCACCTCCCCTGGCCTCTGCATCCGTGGAGGTCTCGCACGGCCGTGCGAGCCTGCTTGGGGCAGACCTGAAAACAAAAGGGTCGGTTGTGCATCGCAACCCCCTGGCTCCGCTTGACGCACCGAACGGACCCAGTGAGCTTTGGCCATGCCTCCTCGTTTTCTGGTGCGCGGCGGTCGTCCGCTACGTGGCACCATACGTCCCGCCGGTAACAAGAACGCCGCTCTCCCCATCCTCGCCGCCACGGTGCTGGCCGATGGGCCCATGGAGCTCGACAACATCCCGCGCATCCGGGATGTCGAGACTATGCTGGCGCTCCTGGTGGATCTCGGCGCCACGGCAGACTGGACCTCGGCCAACACCGTTCGGGTCAATACCAGCGCGGTCCGGCCCAAGCCACTCGACCCGTCCCTCTGCGCTCGGATTCGGGCGTCGATCCTGCTGGCCGGGCCGTTACTCGCCCGCTTCGGAAAGGTGACCCTGCCACCGCCGGGCGGGGACGTGATCGGCCGACGCCGGGTGGACACCCATTTCCTCGCGCTGGAACAACTCGGGGCAACGGTGATGGTGGGAGACCGCTACGAGCTCGAGGCCAAGGAGCTGCGGGGAAGCGACATCTTCCTCGACGAGCCGAGCGTCACCGGCACCGAGAACGCGCTCATGGCCGCCGTAATGGCCAAGGGCCGAACCGTGCTTCGCAATGCCGCCTGCGAGCCTCACGTGCAGGACCTGGCCCGGGCCCTGGTGGCCATGGGGGCGGACATCGAAGGCATCGGTTCCAACGTCTATACCGTGGAGGGTGGCCATCCTCTGCACGGCGTCCAGTACGCCATAGGGCCCGACCACATCGAGATCGGCAGCTTCGTGGGACTCGCCGCCGTGACCAACGGCGAGATCAGCATCGATCCGGTTCGCCCCGACGATCTGCGGAGCACCCTGTTGGGCTTCGAGCGGCTGGGCATCCGCCCGCGAATCGAGGGCAACCGCCTGAGCGTGAGCGCCGACCAGGAGCGGCGGATCCGGCCCGATCTGGGTGGCCACGTTCCTAAACTGGAAGACGGTCCCTGGCCCGCCTTTCCCGCCGACGTCATGTCGACCACCATCGTCACGGCGACCCAGTGCTCGGGGATGTTGCTGGTCTTCGAGAAGATGTTCGAGTCCCGGCTGTTCTTCGTGGACAAGCTGATCGGCATGGGAGCCAGGATCGTGCTCTGCGATCCCCACCGCGCGGTGATCTCGGGACCGGCGGCGCTCAAGGGCGGCACGGTCGAGTCACCCGATATTCGCGCCGGGATGGCCATGTTGCTCGCCGCACTCGCCGCCGAAGGCCCGAGCACCATCTATAACGTCGGGCAGATCGAGCGGGGGTACGAGCGAATCGACGAGCGCCTCCGCGCCCTGGGGGCCGATATCGAGCGGACGGATGGATAGTGAGACCCAAGGAACGCGTGCCACGCCCGCCGTCGCGGTAACAGAAGTTCCGGTTGATTCGTCCATTCCCCGTTACGACATCCCCAGCTGGCACGAGCGCTACGGCGTCCTCGCCGGAATCACCGCCCGCGGCACCGGCGGCGCCCGGGGATTCGATCTCGGTCTATGGAGCGACGCCCCGGTCGGCGAGGTCATGAGCCGCTGGCGTGCGTTCCGCGGGGCCCTGCCGGGATTCCACGCCGTCGCCTTGGGCAATCAGGTTCACGGTGCCGAAGTGATGTCGCTGGAGGACGGGCGCGGCTGGATTCAAATGGAAGGGATCGACGGTTGGGTCACCACGTCACCCGGGATTCTCCTGACGGTCACCCTGGCCGACTGCATCCCGATCTATCTGGTGGCGCCGGGGCGGGGCATCGCGTTGCTCCACGCCGGCTGGCGCGGCACCGCGGCCGGGATTCTCGGGCGTGGTCTGCGGCGCCTGACCGGGCATCTAGGGGCGCTTCCTTGCGATATCGTAATGCATTGTGGAGTAGGAATTTGCGGCACAT
This sequence comes from uncultured Gemmatimonadales bacterium, assembly GCA_963812755.1. Classification (GTDB taxonomy): domain Bacteria; phylum Gemmatimonadota; class Gemmatimonadetes; order Gemmatimonadales; family GWC2-71-9; genus CAVVWJ01. The sequence continues at coordinate 34,678 of CAWEWK010000026.1, forward strand.
GTTATGAAGTAGGATCTGAAGTGATGGAAGGATGCGGGTTAGCCACCGAAGGATCCGGTCCGTGGCACCTCGACCTTCGAAGCCGCCTGGTGGAGCAGGCCCGAGAACTGGGTATCGAGGAGATTTCGGTTTCCAGCTGGTGCACCGTCCACAGCCGCTCTCTCTTTTATAGTCACCGTGCTTCCAAGGGAACCGACGGCCGCATGGTTGCGTATCTGGGTATGTCGAGGGCCGACGCACCGTTGACTCCCTCCTGAATCACCACTAATTTTGGAACGTTGTCCGGGGGCGCCGGTACGGGCCAACTGTCGATGTGGGGGAGTTCCCCCACATTTTTTTTCCTGCTCTCTTGATGTCTGCCGACGCGCTCCTCGCCGCCATTCGTGATCATGTCGCCGGCCTCGGCTTCGAGCTGGCGGACCTGCGGCGGACCGGTACTTTGGAGCGCCCCATCCTTCAGGTGCGGGTAGACCGCCCGGACAGCCGACCCGGCCAGGGTGTGACGGCCGACGACTGCGCGGGAATCAGCCGGTCTCTCGAGCGTTTCCTGGAAAGCAGCGCGATGGTCGGGCCGCGGTACGTGCTGGAGGTGTCGTCCCCGGGCCTCGAGCGTCCGCTCCACTGGCCGGAGCACTGGCGCCGCCACATCGGCCGGCATGCCCTGGTCCGGGCGGAGGCGTTGGGCGGCCGCCGAGAGGTGGCAATCGTCGCCGTGCCGGATGACGAGCATGTGACGGTTCGGCGGGGCGACGGTACCGAGCTCACGCTCGAGTTCCAGACGATCCGCCAGGCGACGTTGGTGGTGGATTGGGCGTCATACGGGAAACCGCGGTAGGGCATACGAAACTGAAGTGGTAGAGGCGCAGAGAGGTGCGCCTTCCAGAACCGGAGTGATCGCATGGCAGGTTCAACCGAGATGTTGGCCGCGTTCCGCGAGCTGACCACCGCGAAGCAGCTCGAGCGCTCTGATCTGTTGGAGCTGTTGCGCGACGGTATTCAGGCCGCGTTGGTGCGGAAGTTCGGCCCCAACGTCAAGTTCGAGCTGAGCGTCGACGAGCTCCAAGGCAGCATCAAGGTGGTCCGGCTCCGGCAGGTGGTCGAGACGGTGGAAGATCCCAGCTGGCAGATCGGGCTGGAGGAAGCCCAGTACGAGGACCCCGACTTCCAGGTGGGCGACATGCTGGAGGAAGAGGTCCCCTTCGTGGACTTCGGCCGGCTGGCAGTCCAGGCAGCCAAACAGCGCATCATCCAGCGCGTGCGCGAGGGTGAGCGGGCTCGGATCCGTGAGGAGTTCACCTCCAAGGTGGGTGAGCTGCTCTCGGGCGAGGTTCAACAGATCGAGCGCGGCAAGCTGGTGATCATGCTGAACAAGTTTCGGGAAGCCGAAGCCATCATCCCGTACCGGGAGCAGAACCACCGGGAGCACTTCCACCAGGGCGATACCATCCGGGCGGTGCTCAAGCGGCTGGAGGAAACTCCCAAGGGGCCAAGGCTCATTCTCTCCCGCGGCGATCCTCTTTTCGTCAAGGCGCTCTTCAAGCTCGAGGTGCCGGAGATTCAGCAGCAGATCGTCGAGATCCGGGCGATCGCCCGCGAGGTCGGCAGCCGAACCAAGGTCGCCGTCATCTCGCGGGACGATGCCATCGATCCGGTGGGCGCCTGCGTGGGTCTCAAGGGATCCCGGGTGCAGGCCGTGGTCAACGAGCTGGGCGGCGAGCGGATCGACATCGTGCCCTGGTCGCCCGATCCGGAGCGTTTCGCCCGGCTCGCGCTCGCGCCGGCCCGGGTCGCCAAAGTCTTCTCCGACCCCGAAGCCAAGACGATCCAGGCGGTGGTGGACGAGGATCAGCTCTCGCTGGCCATCGGACGCAACGGCCAGAACGTTCGGCTCGCCTCGGAGTTGACCGGCTGGAAGATCGACCTCTACTCCAGTCGTGAGTGGCTGGAGCGTGGAGGCGAGGGGCCGCTCTTCGCGCCGCTGCCGCCCGAGGAGGAGATGGCAGGCCAGGTGCCGCTCAGCGAGTTGAAGGGGCTGTCGCCCGAGTTGACCGGGATTCTCGAGAGCGCCGGCTACCGGATGCTCAACGACATTCTCGATCTCGAGCGGGAGGACATTGCCAAGATTCCCGGCATGAGTCCCGAAGCGGCCGACCAGCTCCTGGCCTTTCTGACCGAGCTGACCGAGGAAGGCGGCGAGGAGAACAGCGGACCGCGGAGCAATGGGTGACCCCCCCGCCCGGGGCCGACCGCCGGCGATTCTGGGGCTGATCGGGCTAGGGTATCGTGGCCGGCGGGTCGTGGTAGGAGTGGACGCGGTGCGGAAGGAATTGCAGGCCCGAAAGTGTTGGTGTGTGGTGGTGGCGGAGGATGCCAGCCCCCGCGCGATGGAGAAAGTGGTCCGGCTGGCATCGGCTCAAGGAGTTCCGATCGTGCCCGGGCCGCGCGCCGCCGCGATCGGCGTGCAGTTGGGTAAGCCACCGGTAATGGTGGTTGGAGTGCGGGATCGCGCATTGGCCAGGGGCATGGTGCCGCTGACACCCGCACGCTCCTGATGGAGGCTTGTGTGGTCAAGACCCGAGTACATGATCTCGCCGCGGAATTCGGCGTGGCCCCGGAGCAGCTGCTGAACCTGCTCAAGGACATGAACATCTTCGTGCGCAGCCACCTGTCGGCCCTGGAAAGCGACCAGGTGTCCGCCGTCCGGGTCCGCTGGGAGCGGGAGAAGCGCAAGCACGCCGAGGAGCCCGCCGCCAAGAAAGGCCGCCGGAAGGCAGTCAAGGCGGAGCCCGCACCGGCGCCGGTCGAAGCCAAACCGACCAAGCGCCGGCGCACCGCGGCCGAAGTCGCTCAGGTCGAGGCCCAGGTCCAGGCCGAAAAGGCGGCGGAGCTCGCCGCCCTCGAGTTGGAGCGGCCGATGGTGCACGAGCCGGAAGAGCCGGTCGTGACCCAGTCGCTGGAGGAGCGGGCCCGCGCGCTGTTCAAGGATCTGCCGCCCGCACCGGCCGAGACCGAGGAGACAACGGCCGAAGAGACCGTGCCTGCCCGGGCCGGTGAGCCGGCGGCGCCTCCCCGCGCGGCCGCACCGACGGAGACCACTCGCACGCCGTTCATCCCTCCGCGGATTCAGCGTCCCGCGGCGGCCCCCCGGGGACCCAAGCCGGTCTTCAGCAGCAGCGCGCCGGCCGCGCCGTCGCGTCCGGGCGGACCACCCCGCCCGGGGCAGGATCGCACCGCGCCGGTGCGGACCTTCGGTCCCGACGCCGAGAAGGGTGGTGGCCGGAAGAAGGGGAAGAAGGGAAAGCGCTCGTCGGTCGACCAGGACGCGGTGCAGGCCAATATCCTGCGTACCCTCCAAGGGATGAAGGGACCGGCGGGCCGCAAGGGCCGCCGTACCGACGAGCCGTCGTACCGGGAGCTTCAGGCCGGGCGGGCGGCGGAGGAGCGGGAAAAGGAAAAGACCCGAATCCGGGTGAACGAGTTCATCTCGGTCTCCGAGCTGGCCTCGGCGATGAAGGTTCCGGCCACTCAGATCGTCCAGTTCGCCTTCAAGGAGCTGGGCCTGATGGTGACGGTGAATCAGCGGCTCGACTTCGATCAGATCGAGCTGATTGCTTCCGCGTTCGGCTTCGAGGCGGTGCGGGAGGACGAGTACGCCGCGCAGCTGGAGACCGACGAGACGCCGGACACTCCGGAGTCATTGGAGCCCCGGCCCCCGGTCGTGACCATCATGGGTCACGTCGACCACGGCAAGACCTCGCTCCTGGACTACGTCCGTAAGGCCAACGTGGTCGCCGGCGAAGCGGGCGGGATCACCCAGCACATCGGCGCCTACAACGTCACCTTGCCGGGTGATCGCGAGATCACCTTCCTCGACACTCCGGGCCACCAGGCGTTCACCGCCATGCGGGCTCGCGGCGCCCAGGTTACCGACATCGTCGTGCTGGTGGTCGCGGCCGACGACCAGGTGATGCCGCAGACGGTGGAGGCGATCAGCCACGCCCGCAATGCCGGCGTGCCCATCATCGTGGCGATCAACAAGATCGACCTGCCCAGCGCCAACGTGCAGAAGGTCAAGCAGGATCTCCTGCAGCACAACGTGGTGCTGGAAGAGTTCGGTGGCAACGTGCTCTCCGCCCAGATCTCGGCCAAGAAAGGAACCGGGGTCGACGCCCTGCTGGAGCAGATCCTGCTCCAAGCCGAGATCCTCGATCTCAAGGCCAATCCCACGGGCAAGGGGCACGGCACGGTGCTGGAGGCCACGTTGGACCCGGGCAAGGGACCGCTGGCCACCATCCTGGTGCAGAAGGGCACCTTGAAGGTCGGAGACAATTTCATCTGCGGGAAGTTCTCCGGCCGGGTACGCGCGCTGTACGACGAGCGCGGCAAGACGGTCAAGGAAGCCGGACCCTCTATTCCGGTGCAGATCCTGGGCTTCGAGGGCGTGCCGGCGGCCGGCGATACCTTCGCGGTGGTCACCGATGCGGTGGAGGCGCGGGAGATCGCGCAGAAGCGGCAGCGTCTGGAGCGTGAGGCGCAGAACCGGCGCAGCGCCCGGGGCGGCACCCTGGAAGACTTCAGCCGCGCGCTCAAGGAAGGCGAGGTCTCGACCCTCGGCATCATCATCAAGGCCGACCAGGGTGGCCCTGCCGAAGCTTTGGCCGACGCCCTGGCGCAGCTCAGCACGAGCGAGGTCCGAGTCGACGTGGTCTACCGCGGCGTCGGCGCGATCACCGAGAGCGACATCATGCTGGCCAAGGCGTCCGGCGCCATCGTGCTCGGCTTCCACGTGCGGCCCGACTCCAACGCCCGGGCGGCGGCCGAGCGGGAGCAGGTGGACATGCGCACCTACCGGATCATCTACGAAGCGGTGGAAGACGTGCGCAACGCCCTCGAGGGCCTGCTCAAGCCCGAAGAGAAGGAGACGGTGCTGGGCGAAGCCGAAGTGCTCCAGCTCTTCAAGGTGAGCAAGGTGGGCACCATCGCCGGATGCGCGGTGCGCAGTGGCGTCATCCAGCGTACCGCCAAGGCCCGGATCGTGCGCGACGGCGTGCCGGTCTATACCGGCGCTCTCTCCAGCCTCAAACGCTTCAAGGACGACGTCCGCGAGGTGCGTGAAGGCCTGGAGTGCGGCATTGGGATCGAGAATTTCAACGACCTCAAGGTCGGCGATCGGATCGAGTCATACCGGATGGAAGAGGTCAAGCGGACGCTCCAGAGCACGGCGGGCGCGGCGACGACCTAAGTCACTCGTCCCCCTCGGCGCTCTCTATGATTGTGGCCATCACCACCTGGGACCTGCACCTTCCCGGCTGCCATTCCCTCAAGGAAAAGCGGGGAGTGTTACGGCCGCTCACCGTGGGACTCCGGCGCTCGCTCAACGTTTCGGTGGCGGAGACCGGGCACCAGGATCTGTGGCAGCGGGCGGAGATCGCGTGCGCGGTCGTGGGCTCCGCCCGGCCGATTGTCGAGGAAGTGGTCCGCTCGGCCGACCGGATGGTGGAGGAGGCCGACGGCGTCCGCATCATGGATACGGCGACGGTGTACCGATGAAAGGCAGGTCCCGCAGGCCGGAGCAGGTGGCCGAAACGCTGCGTCAGGTCATTGCCGACGCGCTGAGCCGCGACGTGCGCGATCCCCGGGTTGGCTTCGTCACCGTGACCGGCGTCCTGGTCACCAACGACCTCTCCCATGCGAGGGTGATGGTCAGCGTCGCGGGCGCGGAGGCGGATAAGGCGCGGGCCATGGAAGGGCTCCAGAGCGCCGCCGGATTCCTCCGCTCTCGGGCGGCCCGGACCCTTACCACTCGCACCGTTCCCGAGCTGCACTTCGAGTTGGATCAGGGATTGGAACACGCCACGCGGATCGAGGCACTGCTCAGCGCCATCCGGCGGGAGCCGCGCGACTGATCGGCGCGGTGCTGGTGGACAAGCCGGCTGGAATCACCTCGCACGACACGGTGCAGCGGGTGCGGAAGGCGCTGAAGACGAGGGCGGCGGGACATACCGGTACGCTGGATCCGTTCGCCACCGGCTTACTGGTGGTGCTGGTGGGACGGGCTACCCGGCTGGCGCGGTTCGTCGAGGCCCAACCCAAGTCCTACCTCGCCACCGCCAGGCTGGGAGCGCGAACCGACACCGACGACCTCACCGGGCAGGTGGTCGGACCGATAACCGAGCGGCTTGGCCTGTCGGAGGAAGCGATCCGCAGGGCGCTGATGACCTTTGCCGGAGTTCAGCCCCAGCGGCCCCCCAGCTTTTCCGCCAAGCACGTGGCAGGGGAGCGCAGCTACCGGAAGGCTCGGCGGGGCGAGGCTCCGGTGCTCCCCGAGGTGACCATCACGGTGTACGCGATTGAGCCCTGTGGCTATCGCGAACCGGATCTCACCTTTCGAGCCACGGTGAGCGCCGGGACCTACCTCCGGGCCATCGCCCGCGACCTCGGCGACCGGCTCGGCGTGGGCGCGCATCTCACCGCACTCCGCCGGGAGGCCATTGGCCCACTCCGGGTGGACGACGCGGTTCCCCTCGATCGGGTGAGCCCGGACGCCGTGCTGCCGGCCCGTCGAGTATTAGGCCACCTGCCGGCGATCGAGCTCGACGCGTCCGGACGGCAAGCGGTGGTCCACGGGAGGGCAGTGGCGGACAGCGGGGTAGTAGGGCAGGGTGAGGTAGTGGCGTTGCTTGCCGAGGGAGAGTTGCTGGCAGTGGCGACGCCGAAGGATGGCTGGCTCAAGCCCATGGTGGTGTTGGGGGCCCCATGAGCGAACCTCTCCCGGTCTTCGGCGACGGCTCGGTCGTAACCGTCGGCTCGTTCGACGGGGTGCACCTGGGGCATCAGGCCGTGCTCCGGGAGATCGCAGGGCGGGCGGCTGCGCAAAGGCGAGCGAGTGTCCTGGTCACGTTCGAGCCCCATCCGCTGGAAGTGGTGAACCCGCAGGCGGCGCCGCCCCTGCTCACCACCGGCCCGGAGCGGCGCGAGATCCTGGCCCAGACCCCGCTGGACTACGTGCTCTTCCTGCACTTCGATCGCCGGCTGGCGGGGATGAGCCCCGAGGAGTTCGTCCAGGACGTGCTCCTCGCCCGCTGCGGGATGCGGGAGCTGGTCATCGGGCACGACCATGGCTTTGGCCGCGGGCGCAGCGGCGACGTGGAAACGCTGCGGCGTCTCGGTAAGGCCCACCGATTCGATGTCGACGTGGTGGATGCGGTAGATTTCGGCGACCAGCACGTCTCCAGCTCTCGGATCCGCCGCGCCGTCGCCGGCGGGGATCTGGTGACGGCGGCACGGATGCTGGGCCGCCCCTATCAGGTGAGTGGGTTGGTGGGGCAGGGGGAACGCCGGGGGCGCCTGCTGGGTGTCCCGACCATCAACCTGACCGAGATCCCCCGGCAGAAGCTCCTGCCGCCCGACGGGGTCTACGCGGTACGGGTGGAATGGCGGGGCGGCCGGGCCGAGGGAATGATGAACCAGGGACCTCGGCCTACTTTTCAGGACGGGCGCCGGTCGTTGGAAGCGCACCTGTTCGGCTTCGACGGTGATCTCTACGGCGAGTGGGTGCGGGTGGAATGGGTGGAGCGCCTTCGTGACGTCGAGCGGTTCGCTTCGGTGGACCAGTTGCAGCAGCAGTTGGAACGTGATCGCAGCCGGGCGCTGGCGGTGCTTGCCGCGGCCCGGCGGACCCTAGCGGCGTGATCCACGCCTGAGTGCCACTACCCGATGTCTATCCGTACACGACTGATCATCATCGCCAGCGCTCATCGTGCTGAGCATCTACTTCCTCGTTCCTCGGGAGATCACGTTCCGGGAGCGGGACCCCGATACCGGGGTCATGACCGATCGCACCGAGAAGCGGATTCCGCTCAAGCGGGGCCTGGACCTTCAGGGCGGCATGCACCTCGCTCTGGAGCTGGACCAATCCAAGCAGGTGTCGGCCGATCCCAAGCGGGATCTGGACCTCGCGCTCACGGTGCTGCGCAAGCGGATCGACGAGTTCGGGGTCACCGAACCGCTGATCCAGAAGGTGGGAGACCAGCGCATCGTGGTGGAGCTGGCCGGCATCGATCAGCCCGGGCGAGCCAAGGCCATCGTGCAGCGGAGCGCCTTCCTCGAGTTCCGCATCACCGACGAGACCAACGCGCTGGACAAGGCGATCCCGGCGATGGACCGGGTGCTGCGGTCCAAGGGGATCCGGGGCGACACCACCAGCAAGCCGTCTGCGGTGGAACAGCTCTTGGGGGTCGATTCGGCGAAGAAGGCCAAGCCTGACAGCGCGAGCCGGGATACGACCCCGGTGGCGGGCGGGGTCCTGGCCGGCCTGATCCGGCCCGCCGCGGAAGTGGGTGGAGGCGGTACTCCAGGCGAGTACGTGGTGCCGGAGACCGCCTTTCCACGGGTCGACAGTCTCCTCAACCTCCCCGAGGTGCGCCGCTTGATGCCGCGCGGGGTGACGCTGCGCTGGTCGGCCTCCCCCACCAGCATCGGGGTCGAGTCGTACCGCTATCTCTACGCGCTGGAAGACCGGCCCATCATCACCGGGAGTAACCTGGTGGACGCCCAGGCCCAGCTCGATCCGCTCACCAACGGTTCGATCGTGACCTTCAAGCTCGACCGCCAGGGTGGCCGGAAGTTCGGCGAGGAGACCGGGAAGCACGTCGGGGATTTCATGGCGATCATCCTCGACGGGCGGGTGCAAGGGCGGCCACCGGTCATTCAGAGCCGGATCGCCAGCAACGGCCAGATCACCCTGGGCAACCGCAGCCTGCAGGAGGCGCAGGACCTGGCGCTCACCCTCAAGGCCGGCGCGCTTCCGATCCCGCTCAAGATCGTGGAGGAGCGGCAGGTCGGCGCCAGCCTGGGCAGCGACTCGATTCGCCACGGAATCACCGCGGGGCTGGTCGGCACCGCCCTGGTGATCGCGATCATGATCAGCTACTACCGGCTGAGCGGTGTGTTGGCTGTGGCCGCGCTGGGGCTGTACATCCTGTTTACCCTGGGCGGGCTCTCCATGATCGAGGCTACGCTGACCCTGCCCGGCCTGGCTGGCATCGTGCTGTCCATCGGAATTGCGGTCGATGCCAATGTGCTGATATTCGAGCGCATTCGGGAGGAGCTGATCCACGGCAAGACGGTGCGGCTCGCGGTGGACGAAGGATTCAAGCACGCCATGAACGCCATCATCGACTCCAACGTCAGTACCGTTCTCACCGCCTTGTTTCTTTTCGAGTTCGGGACCGGCCCGGTGAAGGGGTTCGCGGTGACCCTCATCATGGGCATCGCCGCCTCGATGATCACCGCGGTCTTCGTCACCCGAACCTTCTACATGATCTGGCTGAATCGCCGGCCGGCCATGGCTACACTGAGCATCTGACATGACTCGATTCTTCGGCAACGCCAACTACGACTTCATCGGAGTCCGGCGGTGGGCCTACGGCCTCACGGCCCTGATCCTGGTGCCCGGCCTGCTGTATCTCTTGATGGCCGGACTCAACTACAGCATCGAGTTCACCGGGGGGACGCTGGTCCAGATCCGAAGCAACCAGCCGGTCGATGTCGGATCGCTACGCAGCGGGCTCGACCGCGAAGGGTTGCGCGGGGCCGAGATCCAGAACTTCGGGGCGGCAAACGAATACGTCATCCGCGCCAGGGTAGCCAAGCCGGGAACCGACGCCAACGACACCCAGGCAACCGCCGACGCCGTGAGCCAGGCCCTCACCGCCGTGCTGGGAGATGGCAACTACAGCATCGTGCGGACCGAAGCAGTGGGCCCCAAGGTGGGCGGCGAGCTGCGACAGAAGGCCTTTCTCGCGATTCTGCTTTCCTTCTTTGCCGTGCTCGCCTATCTGGCGTATCGATTCGAGTGGCGCTTCGGGCTGGCCGCGGTGATCGCCACGGCGCACGACATTCTCGCTACCATCGCCTTCATCGGAGTGATGCATCTGGAGGTGAGTCTCACCGTGGTCGCCGCCGTGCTGTCGATGGTGGGTTACTCCCTCAACGACACCATCATCATCTTCGACCGGGTGCGGGAGAATCTCAAGAAGCACAAGAAGGAGAGCTTCAGGGACATCCTCAACCGCTCGATCAACGAGACGCTCCCCCGCAGCATTCTGACTCACGGGACCACTCTGGCGAGTCTGACCGCATTGACCATCTTCGGCGGCGAGGTCATCCGGCCCTTCGCCTTGGTCATGTTCTTCGGCGTCTTCACCGGCACGTTCTCTTCCATATACATCGCGGCGCCGGTGCTCATGGCGATCGAGCAGCGCTGGCCCGGTCCGGCGGCCCGCGGTCACCTCGCTCCACCGACTCCGGAGGCTCGACCCTCGCGCAAGCCGCAGCCGGTGGGGTAAAGCTATCGGCTATCCGCTATCGGCTCTCGGGAGCCTGATGGCCAGAAGCGGATAGCCGATAGCCGATAGCTTCTTGCTCATCGACACCCACTGCCACCTCGCCGATCCGGCCTACGATCCCGATCGCGACAGCGTGCTCGGCCGCGCCTGGGAAGGCGGAGTCGGGCACGTCGTCGTGATCGGTGAATCCCCAGCGGCCACCGAGCGGGCGCTGGCGCTTGCCTCCGCCGAGCCCCGGCTCTCCGCCACCGCCGGGATTCACCCCCACGATGCCTCCAACTGGACCGAGGCGAGCCCCGATTGGCTGCGGGAACGGCTGAGCGATCCCGCGAGTGGTGGCCGCCGGCGAGATGGGCCTCGACTACCACTACGACCACTCACCCCGTGACCGGCAGCGGGCCGCCTTCGAGGCCCAGCTCGCTCTGGCCGGCGAGGCCGGGAAGCCCGCGGTGATCCATGCCCGCGAGGCCGACGACGACGTGGCGGCGATCCTCGAGGGCCAACCCACCGTCACCGCCATCCTGCATTCCTTCAGCAGCGGCCCCCGGCTCTTGCGAGCCGGCCTGGTTCTCCGCCACTATGTGTCGTTCAGTGGGATGGTCACCTTCAAGAACTGGCGCCTGGATGACGCCATTCTGGAGACGCCGCTCGACCGCCTGCTGGTTGAAACCGACGGACCCTATCTGGCGCCGGCACCCCATCGGGGAAAGCGCAACGAGCCGGCCTTCGTGCGCCACGTAGCCGAGCGAATCGCCGGCGTCCGGGGGATGCCGGTGGAGGAAGTCATTGCGCGCACCGGAGAGAACGCGGTCCGCGTCTTTGGAGCCAGAGTGCGAAGCGCCTAGCGCATATCTCGAACGGAGATCCTCGTGACCACGACCACCGCCCCGCCCTCGGTGCCCAGCGATATCGCGATTGCCCAAGCCGCCCGTATGCGGCCGATTGCCGACGTGGCCGCGGAACTGGGGCTTTCCGCCGAGGAGATCCTGCCCTACGGACGCTTCAAGGCCAAGATCAGTGCCGAAGCGATCGCCCGGCGGAAGCCCAAGGGTCGGCTGGTGCTGGTCACCGGGATCAATCCCACTCCGGCGGGCGAAGGCAAGAGCACCGTGACCGTCGGCGTGAGCCAGGCGCTGCGCCGGTTGGGCAAGAAGGCCGTGGTCTGCATCCGAGAGCCGAGCCTCGGGCCGGTGTTCGGGGTCAAGGGTGGGGCCGCGGGCGGGGGCTATGCCCAGGTCGTTCCGATGGACGAGATCAACCTCCATTTCACCGGCGACTTCCACGCCATTACCTCGGCGCACAACCTGTTGTCGGCGATGCTGGACAACCACATGCATCACGGCAACGCGCTGGGGATCGATCCCCGCCGCATTACCTGGCCCCGCACCATCGACATGAACGATCGGGCGCTGCGCTCGCTGGTGATCAGCTTGGGAGGGATCAACGCGGGGCCGGTGCGAGAAGATCGCTTCGTGATCGTGCCCGGCAGCGAGATCATGGCCATTCTCGCGCTGGCCGGGGACCTCACCGACCTGGAAGCCCGGATCGGCCGCATCATCATCGGCCTCACCCGCGACCGCCGCCCGGTCACCGCCGCCGACCTCAAGGCGGCCGGTGCCATGACCTTGTTGCTCAAGGATGCGCTGCTTCCTAACCTGGTGCAGACGCTCGAAGGTGGGCCGGCCTTGGTCCACGCTGGACCCTTCGGCAACATCGCCCACGGCTGCAACTCACTGGCGGCTACCCGTCTGGGACTCTCGCTCGGGGAGATCGTGCTCACCGAGGCCGGCTTCGGAGCCGACCTCGGCGCGGAAAAGTTCTTCGATATCAAATGCCGCTTCGGCGGGCTCACGCCGGAGGCCGCGGTGGTGGTGGCCACCGTGCGGGCTCTCAAGATGCACGGGGGCGTCAAGAAGGACGCATTGGGGACCCCCGACGTCGCGGCACTCAAACGCGGACTGGTGAACCTCGAGGGCCACGTAGCCAACGTCCAGAAGTTCGGTGTGCCCGTGGTCGTGGCGCTCAACCGCTTCACGTCCGACACCGACGAGGAGCTGCGCTGCGTCCTCGACGCCGCCAAGCAATGGAATGCCCGCGCCGCATTGAGCGACGTCTGGGCCAAGGGCGGTGAGGGTGGTGAGGAGGTGGCTCGCGAGGTGCTCGCGGTCCTCGATGAGCGGAAGGCATCCTTCAAGCCGCTCTACGACGTAGCGCTGCCGATCAAACAGAAAATCGAAACCATCGCCCGCGAGATCTACGGCGCCGCGGGCGTGGACTACGCTGGTCCGGCGGAGAAAAACATCGCCCAATGCGAGGCGATGGGTCTAGGCCAGACCCCGGTCTGCATGGCCAAGACTCAATACTCCTTCTCCGACGACCCCACCAAGCTGGGCCGGCCGACCGGTTATCGGCTGACTGTTCGGGACGTGTATCCATCCGCCGGTGCCGGCTTCGTGGTCGCTCTCGCCGGCGACATCATGACCATGCCGGGTCTCTCCAAGGTGCCCGCCGCCGAGGGGATTCGGGTTCACCCTGACGGAACCATCGAGGGCCTGTTCTAATGTCCATCGGCACGGTCTCTACTCCCGGCGCCCCGCGGGCGATCGGACCCTATAGCCAGGGGATCCAGGCCGGCGGCTTCCTATTCACCGCCGGCCAGGTAGGCTTCGATCCGGCCACCGGTGAGCTGGTTGACGGCGGCATTGCCGAACAAACCGGCCGGGTCCTCCAGAACATCCGGGCCATCCTTCAAGCTGCCGGGACCGATCTCTCCAGTGTGGTCAAGACCACCGTCTTCCTGGTCGACATGGCCGACTTCACCGCGATGAACGAGGTCTATGCGGCGAGCTTCGGCGACCACCGGCCGGCCCGGTCCACCGTTGCCGTTGCCGCCCTGCCGCGGGGCGCCCGAGTGGAGATCGAAGCCATCGCCCAACTGCCACCACGTTAAGTTTCCCTATGGGAGCGGATCGGGCCTGGTGGTCTGGCCGGTCTTCAAAACCGTGATGGAGACGCCTCCGGTGGCTCCGGTGGGTTCGATTCCCACACGCTCCCGCCACCTCTCTCCATCCCTTTCGTGACGGGAACCGGATCACCCTTGTCTCCGCTCCGATTCGCCCTCGGCTGCTGGATTGCGATCCTCGTTTACTATCCCCAGTCTCTGCCGGCGCAGGACTCTGCCGCCGCGGTGCTACCGGCTGCTGCACCGGACACGGCCGTGCGTCGGGTGGGCCCCATGGGCGCGTTCTGGCGCTCGTTTCTGATTCCGGGATGGGGCCAGGCGCGGCTGGGTCGAAAGCTCACCGGAGGCATCTTCGTCGGTTGGGAAGCCGTCACCATCGGAATGAGTCTCAAGACCCGCCACGAGCTCGCCTACCTGCGGCGCAGCGGTTCCGAGCGAGCCGAAGACAAACGGAAGGAACATGAGGACTGGATCGTGTTGCTGGTATTCAACCACCTGTTCTCCGGACTCGAGTCCTACGTGTCGGCTCACCTGAGCGACTTCCCCCCTGACCTCCATATCCAGGCGGTGCCCGGAGGAGTGGGAGGAGGCGTCAGCATCCCGTTCCGCCTCCGATGAACCGCGCTCCCATCGGGGTCTTCGATTCGGGCATCGGCGGCCTGACCGTGGCCCGGGCGATGTACCACCGGTTCCCCCGGGAATCCACTATCTACTTCGGGGACACCGCTCGGGTGCCGTACGGCCCGAAGTCACCCGAGACCGTGCGGCGCTACAGTCTCGAGATCCTTGAGTGGCTGCTCGCCCAGGGCGTCAAAGCGGTGGTCGTGGCCTGCAACACCAGCACCGCTCACGCCCTCCGCACGCTCCAGGAGGCTTCCGCGGTACCGGTGCTCGGTGTCATCAAGCCCGGCGCCCGCGCCGCCATCGCGGCCGCGGGGAAGGGCCCCGTGGGAGTGATCGGGACCGCGGGCACCATCGCCAGTGACGCCTACAATCGCGCCATCCAGGCGCTGTCGCCCGGACTCCCGGTCATCCAGCGCGCCTGCCCCCTGTTCGTGCCGTTCGTGGAAGAGGGGTGGTTCGATCATCCGGCCACCGAGCTGGTGGCGGCCGAGTATCTGGGGGAGCTTCGTGAAGCGTGCGTCCGGGCGCTGGTGTTGGGCTGTACCCACTACCCGCTGCTCAAGCCGATGCTTCAGCGGGTGATGGGTCCGGAGGTCCGGCTGATCGACAGTGGAGAGGCGACCGCGGACGCGCTGCAGACCGTGTTGACCGACAAGAACCTGGAGGCGCCGCCCGACGCCGAACCGACCCATCGCTTCGTCGTGAGCGACGACGAGGCCAGATTCATCCGGGTGGGCTCCCGTTTTATCGGGGAGCAGCTGACTGGTGCGGAGGTGGTGCCGTTGGGTTGAAGCTGCGCAGCTCGCCGTCGTTCTCATCGGCAACGGCATAACGGAAACCGTCGAACCAGGCGCCCGGATTCAGGTAGGCCGCCCCCGCCGGATTGTGCCAGACCACCGCGCGGTGGGTGTGCCCCATGACGACCATGCCGAGGTCCGGCTCTTCGTCGAGCAGCCGCTCGGCCCACTGCCGTTGCCGGTCCGCGGCGAGGGTCAGGCGGCGGTCGTCCATGGTGTGATCGCCCAAGTGGGGACTCAGCAGGTCCACCAGCCGCAGCCCGATCTCCGGATGGAGCGCGCGATAGACCGCAGCGGTGGCGGGGTGGTTGATCAGCCGGTGGAGCAAGGCGGCCTGGCGCCGTGGCTCGGTAAGACCATCCCCGTGGATCGCCGCCACCTTTCGCCGGCCGATGTGGAAGGTCAGCCGCTGAGCGTCGAAGCGAACCCCGAGGTCACGCTCCCAGAAATCGCCTCCCCAGCGGTCGTGGTTGCCGCCCACCATCAGGACGGGCATCCTTCGCGCCAGGCGGGCCAGGGCGGCGACAACGTGAAAGTGGCGGCGAGGGATGACCCGCGAGTACGAGAACCAGAAGTCGAACAGATCGCCGTTCACCAGCAGGCAGTCGCCCAGCCCAGGCACCCGGTCGAGAAAAGCCAGCAGCGCCTCTTCGGCGTCGGGAGGCGACGCCCCGAGGTGCGCGTCGGAGACGATGACCAGCGAATGGCCCAACACGGCGCCAAAGATGAGCCGCTCCCCCGGCCCAGGCAACTGTCGCCGTGGCGACCTTCTCGTGTGTGACTCCGCCGCCTCTCAGAGCGTCTACCACCCATGAGGCCGCCCATGGCGATCCCCCCAGTGTCGGAATCACTGGTTCGGGTGAACTACTCCGAGACCGACCAGATGGGCGTCGTCTATCACGCGCGGTACCTGGTGTGGCTGGATATTGCGCGAACCGAGCACCTCAGGCTGAGCGGAATGAGTTACCGCGACCTCGAGGCGACCGGTCTCCGGCTCGTGGTCGGCGAAATCGCCGTGCGCTATCGGCGGCCGGCGCGCTATGACGACCCAATCCGGATCCGCTGTTGGGTCCGGGAGCTGGCCTCCCGGCGCATCGATTTCGGCTATGCGGTGGAACACGCCGGCGACCACCGTTTGCTGGCCACCGCGTTCACTTCGCTGATGGTGCTCGACCGTTCCATGTCACCCACCCGGCTTCCCGATGGGGTCCGCCGACTGCTCCAGGTAGTTCCCGATCCGGTTCGATTGCAACTCTCCACCGAAGCGCCGAGGACGGTCAGAGATGCGCTCTAGGAATTGCACCGTTACTCTCGGCCTTGTCGCTCTGCTCGCCGTCGGTGGCAGCCGGTTGCCGGCGCAACAGGAAAACGTGGTGGAGCAGTTGGCCCCGCTCCTGGCGGCAGAGGACGCGCGTGCGTTCGATCCCGGCCGGTTCGGGCGCGCCGTCGTCGCCCCCGACTCGTTGGTTCGGCGGGTGGCCGCGCTCGGTGCCGGGCGGATCGGTGACCTGCGTGCCACCCCGATGGTGGTTCGCCTCCTGGTGGATCCCGACTCCACGGTCCGGGTGGCCGCGGCGTTCGGCCTCGGCCTGCTGCGAGATACCGCTGCGGTCCAGCCGATCATCGAGCGCCTGACCGGCCTTCCCGCGCTCGACGTCGGCACCGCCTCCGAAGCCGTCACCGCCCTGGCCAAGATCGGCGGACCGCGGAGCGGGCAGTTCTTCGGCGGAGTCCTGGCCGGGCGGGTGGTGTTGTCGCAGGAAGAGCGGCTGCCGATCGTGAATCAGATCCTGCTCGAGTCCTGGCGGCTGGGGCCGGACGCACCGGTGCCGGAGCTGCTCCCCTTCGCCGAGGACACGGCGGCGCCGGCGCGCTGGCGCGCGGTGTATTCCCTGGGGCGGCTACAGGCTCCGTCCGCGGCCAACCGGCTCAGCGTCGCGCTGCGCGACGGGGAGCCGGTGGTTCGATCGCTGGCCGCGCGGGCGATGACCCGGGAGTATGCCGAATCGGCCAACCTCTCGCCATCGACTATCTCGGAGCTGCTGGTCCGCGCCGCCTCGGAAACCAACGCCCAGGTCCGGATCAATGCGCTCCGTTCACTGGCGACCTACAAAGACTCGAGTCTTTCGAACGAAATACTCCCCCAGCTGAGCGACCCATCCCTCAGTGTTCAGGTTCAAGCCGCCGCTACGTTGGGCGAGCTCGGGGGTACGGAAGCGGGAAAGGCGCTGGCCCGGTTGGCGGCGGGAGGGAAGGGGGCCTTAGCCGTACGGCGGGAAGCGCTGGTCGCGCTGGGACGGGCCGATCCCCGGGCATTGCCCGCGGCGGAGACATCCTGGCGATCCAGCAAAGACTGGCGGTTACGCGCCGCCGCCGCTGAAGCCACCGGCACGGGCGGCGCGGGTCCTTCGACCTGGTTCTTGGGCGATCGCGACGGGCGGGTGGCTGCGGCCGGACTCCAGGCGTGGTCCGCGGCGGTAGAAGGGCCCAACGCCGAGCTTCTCGCTGCCGCGCGGCGGCTGCTGGGGCACGCCGACGCTGGGGTGCGAAGCGTGGCGGCCGATGCCGTCGCTCGGGCAGCGGATCCCACCGATCTCCCGGCACTGGCTACTGCCTACCGCCGCACCAGTCGCGATTCCTTTCCCGATGCCGCGCTCTCGGCGCTCAATGCTATCCTGGCCATTCGGAAGCGCGGCGGACCGGCGCAGGCCCGAGTGGATCGGGAGTTTCTCCAGACTGCCGACCGCCCCGCCGATTACCTTCTCCGCCGGTGGGCGGAAGACAACTGGCCCGAGGCAGCCGCCAAATGGGGCCCGGCCTATCCCATTGCCACCGGGCGGACGGCGCAAGACTATCGGGACGTCGTCCGGCGCTTCCTGGTCGGCCCCGATTCTCTCGCCCGTCCCCACGTGGTCATCGAGACCGAGCAGCGCGGTCCCATCGAGGTCGAGTTGCTCGGACCCGATGCTCCGCTGACGGTCAGCAACTTCCTTCGGCTGGTCGACCGCCGGTTCTTCGATGGCAATCGCTGGCATCGGGTAGTCCCTAACTTTGTGGTGCAGGACGGGGATCCCCGAGGCGACGGATTCGGCGGCCCGGGCGGCGCAATCCGCGACGAGATCAATCGCCAGCGCTACGACGCGCCCATGCTCGGCATGGCGCTTTCGGGGCCCGACACCGGCTCCAGCCAGTGGTTCATCAACCTCAGTCCCCAGCCTCATCTCGACGGGACCTACACCGTCTTCGGGAAAGTGGTGGGCGGTACCGCGGCGCTCACCCGCATCACCCAGGGAGACGTGATCCGGACCATACGACCATGACCACCACACTCCTCTCTCGTTGCCGCCAGGTCGCCTTGGCCGCGGCCCTGGTTGCGCTGGCCGCTCCGCCGGCCGCGGCCCAGTTCTTCGCCTTCGGCCAGAACAAGATTCAGTACCGCAAACTGGATTGGCGGGTGCTGCGGGGACGGCACGTCGATCTCTACTACTATCCGGCCGAGGCCGAGCTGGCGCCGGCCGCCCTGGCCTACGCGGAGGCGAGCTACGATACGCTGGCGGTGCAGTTCGGGCACGACGTGGCCGCCCGGATTCCGCTCATCGTGTACGCCTCGCACACCGATTTCGAGCAGACCAACGTCCTCCCGTTTACCCCCCCGGAAGGGCTGCTCGGCGCCACCGACTTTCTAAAGCGGCGGGTGTCGCTGCCGTTTCGGGGAAAGTTCTCGGAGTTCCGTCACACCTTGCGTCACGAGATGGTGCACGTGTTTCAGCTCGATCTCATGTCCGAAGGCTACTACCAGGCCCCGCGGGGAAGCCGCTTCAATTTCCCGCTCTGGTGGACCGAAGGCTTGGCCGAGCTGTGGTCCGGGGGACAGGATGCCCGGGACGAGATGGTACTCCGCGACCTGACCCTGAGTGGGCGGCTCCCGTCGCTCAAGCAGCTGACCTACGTGCTGAGCGGAATCGTCTACCCTATCGGAGGCCAGATTCACCGCTGGCTGGCCGACACCTATGGTGACTGGCGCGTGGCGGTGATGTACAAGGAGCTGAACCGCCATGAATCCTTTGAGGCCGCGATCAAGGCGGTGTACGGCCGGACCCTGGAGCAATTGAGCGAAGAGTTCCAGCTCGCGATGCGGCGGCAATACTACCCGTCGGTGGACAGCCTGGCGCCGCTCACCGTGCTGGGCAGTGAGCTGGTAAAGTTGGCGGTGAAGCCGGTGATCCTGCCGGATTCGACCGCGGAAGGCTACGGCGAGGTCGCCTACCTCTCTCCGGCGACCGGGTACGTCACGATCTATCGGAAGGATCTGGACGGCGGCAAGCAGCGAGCGATCGTGGCCGGCGGAAAGTCGGCGCAGCTCGAGTCGTTTCACCCGTTCGATTCGCGCATGGACGCGTCGCGTCCCGGTCTCCTGCTCTTTACCGCGCGCTATGGGGATCGCGACGCCCTGGTGGTGTGGGACCTGAAGAAGAACCGGCTCGCCGGCCGCTATCAGTTCCCCGAGCTGGTGTCGCTGCTCTCGCCTCACTGGATGCCGGACGCGGAAAGCATCGTGCTCAGCGGGCTCTCCGAGAGCGGCGTGTCCGACCTCTATCGGGTCCATCTTCCCAAAGGCACGCTCGAACCTTTGACCGCCGACCGGTTCCAGGATCTCGATCCCACGCCGAGCCCCGATGGCCGGCGTATCGTCTTCGCCTCGGATCGGACCTCTGGAGGAATCGACGGCGCGGCCAACCTGTTCATGCTCGACTTCTCCACCAGCCGAATCACCCAGTTGACCTTGGGGCGGTGGGTAGATGAGGTGCCCTCGTGGGGTACCGATGGCCGGATCTATTTCACTTCCGATCGCGACGGCGTGCTGAACGTCTTTTCCGTCGACACGCTGGGTGAGGGGCGCCGGGAAACTTCGGCCTGGAGCGGCGCGTTCGACGGCGTGCCGTTGCCCGACGGAAAGGGGCTGATCGTCGGAGGCTTTCACGATTTGAGCTGGAACCTGTACCGCTATCCGGTGGACACCGTGGCCCGCGCCGAGCAGTTCGCGTTGGTACCGGGGTCGCCGGCGGGGCAGTGGAATTGGGTTGCCCCGGCGGATACCCTGACGACCGCCGTGGCCACCCGAGAGCCCTACCGGAAGCGACTCACCCTCGACTTCGCCGCCGGCGACGCGGTGGTCATTCCGGGGTATGGCGGAGCCCAGGGCGCATTCTTCGTCATGAGCGATCTCCTGGGCGACAATCTGCTGTTCGGCTCGCTCTCCTCATTCCAAGGCCGCCGGCTCGGCAGCATTCTCTCCAACATCAACGTCACGGCGGTGTACCTGAATCGCTCGCGGCGGGTCAACTGGGGCGTCGGCGCTTTCCGGACCAGGGGCCGCAATTTCGAGGGTGACCGAACGGTTGCGGCGTACGACGAGACGGCGTACGGCGCGCTCGGGATCCTCCGGTACCCGCTCACTCGCTTCAGCCGGTTCGAGGGCACGTTCGTCGCCGAGCATTCCGACCGGGTCGATTTCACCCTGCCGGTTGAAGAGCCCCGCAGGGTCGGCTGGATCGCCTCCCACTACCTCAGCTTCGTGCGGGATAACGCGCTGTGGATTCCCAGCGGCCCGATCGACGGAGGGAGGCTGAGTCTTACCGCCGGCATCTCCAGCGATTTCAGCAACAGCCGGTTCGATAGCTACCTGCTCTCGGCCGACTGGCGGCGCTACTTCCGCCTGGGCCGCCGCAGTTCCTGGGCGTTCCGGGGCTATGGATTCTACAGCGGCGGTGACCGGCCCCGGCGGACCAACATCGGCGGCACCCTGGGCCTGCGCGGCTATCCCTGGTTCGGCTACATCGTGGGATCTCGAGCGTTCATGTTCAACCAGGAGGTTCGCTTTCCGCTGTTCACTCACCTCACCCTGGGCACCCCGTTTGGCGACCTCGACCTCCCCGAAATCCAGGGGGCGCTCTTCACCGACGTGGGTAAGGCCACCTTTCAAAGCTCAGCCGACACCCGTGCGCTGCTCGGCAGCTACGGCATTAGCTTCCGACTCGCTCTGGGTCCTCTCGCGGTACTGCGGTTGGACTGGGGTCGCCGGTTCTCCGACCGGAACCAATTTGAGGGCTACAGCCTCAGCGCCGAACAGCGAGATGCCGGATTCGTGAGCTTCTTCTTTGGCTATAACTATTGATCGCGCAACGCTTTTTGGTTGACCCCCGAATCGGCGCCGCCTATCTTGCCCTGGCGGTGGCGGCCTGTCGGGGAACTCCCGGCCCGCTGGTACCGGTAGGCGCACAACCGGTGAGTAAAGACCAGGTGGCCTCGTGGGTGGCCGCCACGATTCCCAGCGACCATCGCCTGCATCGCTTCAAATGGCTCTTTCGCGACGAGCGCTCCAGCGCCGGTGGGCGCGGCAGCGCCCGAATCGCGCCGCCCGACTCACTGCGTTTCGACGTTGCAGGGCCCTTCGGATCGGGTGCCGCGTCGGCGGTCGTACTGGGTGATCGCCCGCTGTGGGTCGAGCCGCCCGACGCCATTCAGAAGCTGGTGCCCAACTATCCGCTCCTCTGGGCGATGTTCGGCGTCGCCCGGATGCCGGAGAATGGTGCGGAGCTGCGGGGACTCGCCGATGGGCGGCTCACCGCGTGGCAGTACGCCGGCCCGTCCGACACCATCGAGTACGTGCGCACCAGCGGAAACCCGGCCCGTCTGGTTGCGGAGGTGCGGCGGGGCGGCGAAGTGCTCGGCCGAGCGGAAACCACGCTCGGGGCCGACGGAGCGCCGGTGAGCGCCCGCCTCACGGTCCCCAGCGTACCGGCCCGGCTGGATCTGACATTCCTCTCCACCACCCGGGCCGACTTTGCGCCTGATATCTGGATTCCTCGCAAGCCTTAGCGGGTTGGCGCTCTGCGGATGCCTGTACGGGTTCGCCGGCGGGGGATTCCCTCCCAACATCAAGACGGTGGCGGTGCTTCCGTTCGACAATCAGACGGCAGAGCCCACCCTGACCCAGGAGGTGTCCGTCCGGGTTCGCGAGGCGGTGGAAAGTCGCCTGGGATTGCGGCAGGCCGGACAGAATCAGGCCGACGCGTTGGTCCGCGGCTCGATCACCCGGTACGAGCCCGACCTTCCAGTGGCCTACACCGGAGACGAGAACAATCAGGTCACCGTCACCCGGAGGCTGGTACAAATCACCGTGTCGGTAGAGATTCTCGACCAACGCCAGAACAAGACCCTGTGGCAGCGTAACGGCCTGTTGCTCGAGGGCGATTACGATCCAGGCCAGGAGCTCCAGGGGCGGGAGAAGGCCTTGGACAAGTTGGTCACCAACATCGTGGAAGGGGCTCAGTCACAATGGTGACCCCGCCGAGGGGCCGCCGCGGTGCCGGCAAGCTCGGCTGCCTGGTTACCCTGCTGCTCTTTGTCGGGGCTCTCTACTATGGGATTCCGGTCGGCGAAGTGTACCTCCGCTATTATCGACTGCTCGACGCCATGCGCTTCCAGGCCAGTCTGGCGCGCTCGATCGACGATCAGACCATTGCCCGCAACCTGACCGGGACAGCCGATTCGTTGCTCGGCCAGAGACCAAAGTTTCGCGTCGTGCGCCAGGGAAACCCCGTACGGACCGTCATCCAGACCGAATACTCCGAAAGTGTCGAGCTCCCCTTCACCAGGCGAATCATCACGCTGCGTCCGCATGTGGAGGAACCCCGGCGTCCCTGACACTCATCACGCCCGCCGGCGTGCCAGGTGGTATGCGCTTCTGCTGCTAAGCGTCCCCCTGATGGCCGCCGAGGGTGGCGCCGACATCGGCCGATTCCTCTTAGTCCTCGCCGCCATTCTGGTCGGCGCCAAGCTCTGCGGTGAGCTGGCCGAACGTATCGGCCAGCCGGCGGTGCTGGGCGAGCTGGTCGCCGGCGTGTTGTTGGGCGGCAGCGTGCTGGGCGTGGTACCCACCGACGGTGCTGCGGGTGAGCTGGTTCATGTGCTCGCCCAATTGGGCGTTCTCCTGCTTCTCTTCGAAATCGGACTCGAGACCGATCTGCGCGAGATGTTCCGGGTCGGACCGGCAGCGCTCGCGGTTGCGGTCGTCGGCGTGGCGGTGCCCTTCGGTCTCGGTTATCTGTACTGGGCGCACGGCCCCCACCCGATGGTGGCGAGCTCGACCGATCTCACGTCCGCCGCCATCTTCGTGGGCGCCACGTTGACGGCAACCTCGGTCGGGATCACCGCGCGGGTATTGTCCGATCTGGGCCGGATGTCGACGGCCGAGGCCCGCATCATCATCGGGGCGGCGGTCATCGACGACGTGCTCGGCCTGGTGATTCTCAGCGTGGTCAGTGGGGTGGCCGCCGGTGCGGCGGTGACCTTGGCGGGCGTTACCCGCACACTCGCCATCGCCGTGGGCTTCCTGGTGGTCGCCGTGCTGGTCGGCCGATTCGTCATGCCCCACCTCTTCGACGTCGTGGTACGGATGCGGGCCCGCTACGTCTTGCTGGTTTTCTCCATCGCCTTTGCGCTCGGACTGGCGGCGCTGGCATCGATGGCCGGATCGGCCCTCATCATCGGGGCCTTTGCGGCAGGCCTGATCCTGTCCGGTACCAACCAGTTCGACACCATCGAGCGCGAGGTCCGGCCAGTGGCGTCCGTCTTCGCGCCCATCTTCTTTGTCAGCGTCGGCGCCTCGGTGAACCTCCGGCTCCTGGACCCTTCTACTCCGTCATCGCGTGCCGTCCTCGGTGTGGCCGGTGTGCTCATCCTGCTGGCGATCGTGGGCAAGCTCGCGGCCGGATGGGCCGCGCCCTGGGCCAAGTTTCGACGCATAGCCGTGGGAGTCGGGATGATCCCCCGGGGCGAGGTCGGACTCATCTTCGCCGACATCGGCCGGCGATCGGGCATTCTGGGAGACGAGGTATTCGGGGCGGTGCTGATCATGGTCATGGCAACTACCTTCGTGGCACCGCCGGCGCTGAAGGCACTCTTCGGCGGCGCACCCCAGGGCGAATGACCAGTCCGTCGTCGGGCAAGATTCGCGACCGTTCCGGCGCCCTCGCCTGGAGATCCGCGCAGCCAGGCCGGGTGGTGTTCACCAACGGGGTGTTCGACCTCCTGCACGCCGGCCATGTCGACCTGCTCGAGGCGGCGCGGGCCGAGGGCGACGCACTCGTGGTCGGCGTCAACAGTGACGCCTCGGTACGGCGGCTGGGCAAGGGTCCCGACCGGCCCGTGACCGGAGAGGCCGCCCGGACCCGGGTGCTCGCCGGCCTGACCGCAGTCGACTGTGTGGTGCTCTTCGATGAAGAGACACCGCTCGACCTGATTCAGGCGCTGGCTCCTGACGTGCTGGTCAAGGGGGCCGACTATTCTCGCGACCGCATCGTCGGCGCCGATTGGGTGGAAGCCCGCGGCGGCCGGGTGGTGCAGGTTCCTCTGGTGCCGGGCTTCTCAACTACTGCGCTCGTGGAGCGTCTCCGTGCCTCGTCCTGACGGTCGAACCAATCACCAGTTGCGGCCCGTGGTGCTCGAGCGCCACGCCAACCCCTACGCCGAGGGCTCCTGCCTCATTCGCATGGGCGGCACCCTGGTGCACTGCACCGCCACGGTGGAGGCCGGCGTCCCCGGCTTCAAGAAGGGCACCGGCGAAGGATGGGTGACGGCCGAGTACGCCATGCTTCCGCGCGCCACGGTGGAACGCACGTCCCGGGAGCGCAACGGTCCCGGCGGCCGCACCCAGGAGATCCAGCGCTTGATCGGTCGCTCCCTGCGCGCGGCGATGGCCACCATGGCGTTCGGCGAGCACACCATCCGGATCGATTGTGACGTGCTCCAGGCCGACGGCGGCACCCGCACCGCGAGCATCACCGGCGGATGTGTCGCCCTGGCGGATGCCTGCGCCTGGCTGGCCCAGCGCACCGGGACGCCCAACCCCTTCGGACAATTGGTCGCGGCGGTCTCGGTCGGAGTGGTCGACGGAGAGGAGCGGCTCGACCTCGCCTATGCCGAGGACAAGGACGCCGGAGTTGATGCCAACGTGGTCATGCTCCACCCGGCGCGCTTTGTGGAAGTGCAGGGCACCGGCGAGCACATCAGCTTCTCTCGTGCCCAATTGGAGCAGCTCCTCGACCTGGCAGAGCGGGGAATCGCCGAATTGTTCCAGGCACAGCAGCGGGCCCTGGGCTGGTGAAGCTGCTCGCCGCCACCCGGAGCGCCGGCAAACAGCGCGAGATTACGCGGCTCCTCGAGCCGGGCGGCCTCGAGGTCATCTTTCCCGACGAAGCCGGGATTGGGGAGCGCTCGGCCGAAGACGCCCTGGAGCTGGGCGACAGCTTCGAGATCAACGCACGCGCCAAGGCCCGCTACTTCGCCCGGCTTACCGGGCTCCCCACCTTTGCCGACGACTCGGGACTCGAGGTCTTCTCGCTGGGCGGTGCGCCCGGCGTCCGCTCCCGGCGATGGGCTGGAGCCAGTGGAAGCGGCTCTGAAGTCGACGCGGCCAACAACGCCGAGCTCCTTCGCCGGCTGGCCGGAGCCCCCGAGTCGCGCCGGCTGGCGCGCTATCGTTGCGTCTTGGTCTTCTTCCGGACGCTCGGAGGCGGTCTCCGAGGTGTTCGAGGGTGTCTGCGCGGGCCGAATTCTGGACCAGCCGCGCGGGTCGGACGGATTCGGCTACGATCCGTTCTTCTTCAGCGAGGACCTGGGCAAGACGTTCGGGGAAGCGACTGCGGAAGAGAAGGACGCGGTGAGCCACCGGGGAAGGGCGCTGCGGTCCCTGCTGGCGGCACTGTCGGTGGAAATTCGGAGCGGCGCGTAAGCCACCTACGGCAGCGTCGCAGATTGGGATATTCATGACCGGCACATACCATCCCCTCCTGGTCGTGCTCTCGGTGGTCATCGCGACCAGTAAGCTGTAGGGTTTGAGCCACGGCGGGCGTCGCCGGCTTGCGGCGACGGTACCCGTTTAGCAGGTTGACAGCCCCTCCAGGCCTGCGACGATTCGGCATGGGCCGTGCATCCAATCTGTGGCTGGCATTGTCCTTTCCGCTGAGGACTCATTGATCCACAAGATCGGTACCAAGATCTGGCAGCTGGTGCGCAGCGCCGGCGCCCTGGTCCTGGTATTCGGGTTTCTTGCGACATTGGCGGCGACCGTAACCATCGGATCAATAATCCGCGATGATGACGACAGCCGGAGGAACCGGAGCAGTTCGCCGTCGTCCCTCGGCTGATCCCCTGTCCTGCAATTGCTTTCTTGTTGATCACTTTCTGATCCCGGCGCGCCGTCCCGTAGCTGTCGCGGGCGGGTACAACGTGCTAGCTTACATCGCTCCTCACTCGAGTCCTGCCAAAGCCGGCCGTCTACGCCGGGATCTAGGTCTCCCATGTTGTCTTCCGACAGGCCCTCAGTCACCGGCCGGCGTGTCGTGATCTGCGACTACAACGCGTTGCTGCTGTTTAGCCCCGAACGACTGCTGCAGGTGGTGGACGACCTCTTTGCCACAGCGATGGCTTGAGGTCCACATGCCATCCATGCACCAGTCCACCTTGTCTATCCCTTGGTCCGGCCAGTCGTTTCGGTTCGAACGCTTTCCCGGCTGGGAGAGCGGTCCGGACACAATATGGGCCGTCTCACGGGCAAGTGAGTTCATCGGGACTATGAGCTGCGACCAAGAGGTTACGACGCGTGAGTTTGAAGTCTGCTGCCAGCGATGGCTGACGGATCTCCTGGGGTTAAGGAATTAGTCAGTCAGTCTCTCGCTGTGTGTGCTCCCGTGGTTTCGAGAACCGGTTGTATGTTGCTAGGTCCCGTGTTGGTTTCCCCACCACTCCCGGATGCCCACCGGGTCCAAGGCTCACCGTGATACCCCGAACGAGCTTCGTCTTTGACCGCCAACGCATCGTCGTTGCCGGGGAGGAGTCCGTGGCGATCGCGCTGGTGATTGAGACACTGCGACGCGACGGTCACTGTGTCACTCATGCAGCCGACGCCCAGTCCGCGATACCCGACCTGGTGCACCGCGACTACCATCTTCTCATCACGGGCAGCAACATCGACCGAGTGCCTAGGAGTGACCTCATCGGCGAACTGCGGGAGCGCTCGCCCGCGATGCCTATGCTGTGTTTGACTAAGGCCACGCGCAGACCGACTGCACGGTCGCGCCCCGGCTTTCACGCTCTACGGGAGCCGTTTACGGCCGAGGAGCTACGAGCCGCCGTGGGGTCGCTCCTTCCGGAGTTGCGTCTCGGCTCGATTCTGGCACGGAGAACGGAGACGGTGCCTCCGTCTTTTCCCGAGCGTACCGGCTATGCGTGCTGGAGTGATTAGCGGGGCAGAAAGGTGCACACTCAGCTTGGCGATGCGGTCGCGACCCGTCTAAGTTGTTGGCTGGTAATTACGGGGCGTGGCGCAGTCCGGTAGCGCGCCTGCTTTGGGAGCAGGAGGTCCCGGGTTCGAATCCCGGCGCCCCGATCCTCCAGCCTAGTTCCTGCAAAATGCTTCAAGCCGAGCCCGACATCGCCGAGCTCCCGAAGGGGAGGTCGGCGCTTGAAATCCGCTTGATGGCTGACGGATACGATGGTCTCCTCGCACTGCCACGGCTTGTGAGGTCACTATGCGGCGCGGACTCGTCGTTTTCGCTCTCATCCTCCTGGCTTGCGAGCGGGCTCAGGAAGCCACGTCGCCGCCCAGGGCGGAGCCCCCGGAGAGCTTCCCGTCCGACGATAGGGCCGAGGGCACGATCGAGCTCACCTACCTCTGCGGCAACAAGTTCCTCATCAGCAACCGGAACAGCTTCGCCGTCGAGGTGACCTGGCGGGTCGGCAGCACCGACGAAGCGGGAGTGCGACTCTTGGCGCCGGCCCCGCGGGAGGACCCTGGGATCAGCGAGACGGAAGTGGAGACCACGCGCGGCGGCACGCTCGAGCTCTACGTGCAAGGTTTGCGGCTTCGGAGCCAGTCGAACGAAGGCAGACCCTGCGCGCTCGGGCCGGCTGCGTCCTACTCCGTGGCTGCAAGCTCTCCCTCGGAGTCGGGCGAGTGGGCAGCGCCGGTCACCTTGCCGATCGTGGCCGTGCACCTGCACCTGCTCCCCAGCGGCAAGGTGCTTTTCTGGGGACGAAATCCTCCGCAGCTGTGGGATCTCCCGTCCAATACCTTCACGTCGCTCACTCAGCCGCATTGGTTATTCTGTGCCGGCCACGCCTTCCTCCCCGACGGGCGGTTGCTCGTCGCGGGCGGCCACATCCAGAACAACGTCGGGCTCGCCGATGCCGCCCTGTTCAGCCACACCACTGCAGCTTGGACCGTGGCCCTACCGATGGCCCGGGGCCGGTGGTATCCAACCCTGACCACGTTGGCATCCGGACAGGTGGTGGCGATTGCCGGGCCCGATCAGACCGGCACCCGGGTGCTCACCCCGGAGGTCTGGACCGCGAGTGGGTGGCGGACTCTTTCCGGGGCGAGCCTGTCGCTCCCCAACTACCCCCGCACCTTCGTGGCCCCGAACGGCCGGGTCTTCTACGCCGGGGAGCTGCAACGGACGTATTACCTGAATACGTCCGGCGCCGGCTCCTGGACCTTCGTCGGCAACCGTCTCTACGGCGGGCGTGACCACGGGTCGGCGGTGATGTACCAGCCGGGCAAGATCCTCTACGCTGGAGGCGCGCGCACCACGAACACCGCCGAGGTGATCGACCTCAATCAGGCGGCCCCCCAGTGGCAGTGGACCGGCTCGATGGCCTATGCCCGGCGAAACCTCAACGCCACCGTGTTGCCCGACGGCACGGTCCTGGTCACCGGCGGCACTGGCGGAACCACCGCCAACGATGAGAGCCAGGCCGTGCACGCGGCAGAGCTGTGGGACCCAGGCACCGGTGCCTGGACCGTGCTGGCGAGCAATACCGTGGTGCGGGCATACCACTCGACTGCGCTTCTGCTGCCCGATGGCAGGGTGCTGGTCGCTGGCGGCGGTGAGGCTGGGGCGGAAACGGGCAATCCCGCGGTCGACCACAACGACGCGGAGTTCTTCTCGCCCCCGTACCTTTTCAAGGGAGCGCGGCCGCTGATCACCAACGCGCCGACCACGACCTTTTATGGGCAGAGCTTCACCGTCAAGACGCCGGATGCGGCGAGCATCGCCAAAGTGGCCTGGGTCCGGCTGGGCTCGGTGACCCACGCCTTCGATCAGAACCAGCGCTACGTCCCGCTCGGCTTTACCCGCACCGGCACTGGAGTCACGGTGACGCCGCCGGTGAGCCGCAACCTGGCGCCGCGCGGCCACTACATGCTCTTTCTGCTGAACGCCAATGGCGTTCCCTCGGTCGCAAGGATACAGCGCGTGAACTAGACGCTCCCGCGATTAGTCCCCCTCCTCCAGGTCTCGCTTCAGTCTCTGCAACAGACCCACGGCGCCGGCCGCGTATCCACTGATCCACCGGTCGTGGATTTCCTTGATCGGCAGGGCATTGAGATAGTTCCACCGGAGCCGCCCCTCCCGCTTGGCGATCACCAGGTCGGCCTTCTCCAGTACGCCCAGATGCTGCATCACCGTGCATCGGTCCAGCTCTTTGAAGTAGTCGCAGAGCTCCCCGGTGGTCCGCGGGCCCTCCTTCAATAAGTCCAGGATCCGGCGCCGCCGGGCGTCACCCAGCGCCTTGAAGATCGCATCATCCTGCTCGGTTCTTGACATGTTATATAATTATAACATATATTTCAGTTGTCAATCGAGGCACGGCAGTCAACCGGGAGGGAACAGTGGAGCTCAAGTTTCAGGTGCACGGCAAGATCAAGAAGCCGGTCGCAGAGGTCTTCGACGCGGTCTACAATCCAGGCAAGCTCAGCGGCTATTTCACGACCGGCGGGGCCAGCGGCCCCCTCGAGCAGGGCAAGACGGTCACCTGGGATTTCGCCGATTTCCCGGGAGCGTTTCCGGTCGAAGTCAGGAAGGTGGTCCCCAATCGGTCGATCGTGCTGGAATGGAAGGCGGCGGACGGCGACTACAACACCAGGGTGGAGCTGACCTTTGAGGCGCTCGATCCCCAGTCGACCATGGTTCGGATCAGCGAATCAGGCTGGAACGACACTCCGAAGGGCCTGGCCAGCTCCTACGGCAACTGCGAGGGCTGGACCCAGATGCTGTGCTGCCTCAAGGTCTACCTGGAAAATGGGATAAAGCTGAGGACCTTCTTCTACTAGCTGGGGGCATGACCTCTTGCGCACTCGGGTACTGTCCCGCAACGTAGATTCGTCGTCAGACGAGTACTCGGCAATGCGATACAAGACCCGATCAGTCGCGTGGCACGGACAAGAATTTCACTTCGAGCAGCTGCAGTCGGCAACCCGCTCGGCAAACCAGACCGTCGAATGGGCGGTCTGGCGCCGGGGCGAGTTCATCGGAACCATGCCTAGCGCGACTGAGGAGAGCACCAAGGACTTCGATCTTCGGTGCGTCCGCTGGCTCGGCGAGCTCCTGGCTCCCCCCACGCCTACTTGACCCAGCCCGGTGGTACCCAGCGGTCGGTGCTGAAAATGGTCGAATCGAGCGCCACGTTCACCTTGGGCTCGGTGTACTCCTCCAGCATCCTCCGCTCCCCGTTCGCCAGAAACTGAACCTCCATCTCCAGCCATCCTCCCGCCATCCGCTGGTACTTCTCGAACCGCGTGTCCAGCATCACGCCCGGCCTCTGCTTGGAAGGCTCCAGACTGCGGACGAAATAGAGCCGCTCCTTATCGATCCAAAACTGCGCGCTGGTCGTGTCTCCTGCCGTCGCGCCGACGACGTAGGTCAGGACGGCCCTGCCAGCTGGTCTGGTGCAGTTTGGATAGGTCGAACTTCAGGAGCTCCAGCTTGCGCACGGTCTCGGGCACCGGCTGTGCGTATACGTCGAAGCCCAGTACCATGAGCGGGTGCACCTGACCCTGGGCTCGGTCCAGCTTACCCCCCCGAAACTGGTAGATCGAGTCGTTGCGAAACAGAATGGTGTTCATGCTGTCCAGCGGGGCGATGTCGATCCGCAGCTTGCCCGGGATCTCCGCGGCCTCGTACCACGTTTCCACCGCTCCATTGGGCAGGGTGGTCTTCTGCACGAAGGTGAGCGTGCGATACCACTTCCCGGTGTAGCGATCGTGCATCTGCTGGATCAGCTCCTGCCCATTCTTCGGAGCCGGCGGATCGATGGATGGCGCGGAAGCCAGGCCGAGCAGGAGAGGAACCAGCGAGCACAAGCGATACACCGGGCCTCCGGGAAGTTGGATGAGGGGGGATCGTACGCGGGTCCCTACGGCGAGGCCAGGAGGCCGGTTTCCCCGGGGCTGGCTGCCGGAGGGTCCGGCGCAAGAGTACTATTCCACCGACTCCTGCCAGGCCCAATGCGCCCGTAGCTCAGTTGGATAGAGCATCGGCCTTCTAAGCCGAGGGTCGCAGGTTCGAATCCTGCCGGGCGCGCTCGCTCCACCGGCCGTGGACACCGAGTCTTCCACCAGGGATATTGGGTTCCATGTCCGACCCCACGACTCCCGTCGCCTACACGCCGCCATCCGACAAGTCCCGCGGTGCCGCGCTCGCGCTCGCCGTTTGCTTGGGACCGTTCGGGGCTCACCGCTTCTACGTCGGGAAGACCGGCACCGCCGCGCTCATGCTGGTGACGCTCGGCGGTCTGGGAATCTGGTATCTCTACGACGTGATTCTGGTCGCGACCGGCTCCTTCAGCGATGCACAGGGCCGGGCGGTCAGCCGCTGGGATCCGGAGTCGTCCGTGCGGGAGGAGCTTCCCGCCGTCGTACTCGAGGAGCTGGACAACCTGCGCACCCAGGTAGCCGAGCTGGCGGAGCGAGTGGACTTCGCCGAGCGACTCCTGGCCCAGCCCGACCGGCGTAGCCCACCCACCGCCCACTCTCCGCTGGCCTGAATGCAGCCGACCGAGTCCTTCCCAGGCCGGCTCCTCCCCCGGCCGGACGACCTGCGTGCCATGCTCCGGCTCGCGGTTCCCGTGGTCATCATTCAAGTCGGCGTGATGGCCATGGGAGTGGTGGACACCATCATGGTGGGCCATCTCTCGGCCCGGGCCCTCGCGGCGGTCGCCTTAGGCAACCTGTACTTCTTTGGCCTGGCCGTCTTCGGTATGGGCACCCTCATGGTGCTGGATCCGATCGTGGCCCAGGCCGTCGGCGCCCGGGACGAGCCGGCCGTCGCCGCGGCATCCAGCGGGGAGTTCTGCTGGCGGGGATCCTCACCGTCCCCTCGATCGGACTGCTGCTCGTCTCCAGCGGATTCATGGTGTTGGCGCGCCAGCCGGCTGAGGTGGTGCCCGACGCGGCGGCATACGCCTCGCGGCTCGCGCCCGGGATGTTTCCGTTCTTTCTCTTCCTGGTGTTTCGCCAGAGCCTTCAGGCGATGCGGCGCACGGCGCCGATCATGATCGCGATCGTAGCCGCCAATCTGGTCAACGCGTTTCTCAACTGGGTGCTGATCTTCGGACACCTCGGGGCGCCGGCGCTGGGCGTCGCGGGTTCGGCCTGGGCCACGACCGCCAGCCGGTGGCTCCTCGCGGGCTCCCTCCTCCTCCTGGCCCGGCGCGAGCTGCTGTCGTACTTGGGCCCGCTCCGGCCGGAAGTGTGGGAGCTCGCTCCGCTTGGACGAATGTTGCGGCTCGGCATCCCGATAGGCTGCCAGTACGTCCTCGAGTTCGGTGCCTTTGCCACCGTCGCCCTCATGATGGGCTGGATAGGAACTCTCCAGATGGCCGGCCACCAGGTCGCGATCAACCTCGCTTCCCTCACCTTCATGGTGCCGCTGGGTATCGGAGATGCGGCGTCGGTGCTGGTAGGGCAGGCGGTGGGCCGTCGGGACCCGGTTGGCTCTCGGGGGGCCGCCCGTGCCGCACTGCTCTGTGGAGCCGGCTTCATGAGCGCCACCGGGATCCTGTTCCTCACCGCTCCTCGGCCCCTCGCCGAACTCTACAGCAGGGAGCCGGAGGTGATCGCGGTAGCGGCCATGCTGATACCGTTGGCCGGGGTGTTTCAGGTGTTCGACGGGTTACAGACCGTGGCCGGCGGAGTGCTCCGAGGCCTGGGCGATACCCGGGTTCCCATGCTGGTCAACCTCATTGGCTA
>CAWEWK010000026.1:72500-249594 GCA_963812755.1 uncultured Gemmatimonadales bacterium
GTTCCTGAGCCATGTCGATCAGCTCAGGGTCAGTCGGTCCCTAAGTCGAGGCCGAGAGGCGTAGACGATGGGAAACGGGTCAACATTCCCGTACCAACTGTAGGCCGTTATGAGTCCGAGGAGGGACGCAGGAGCAAGGTCACCGGCGGGTGGTGGATTCCGCCGTAAGGTGGTAGACGTTGCCCGGTAGGCAAATCCGCCGGGTTAGTCGAGAACCGATGCCGAAGGGGCCCTTGAGGCCCCGTCAAGGGTGGCCGCCGCACACTGCCAAGAAAAGCTTCGCGGACCAGGACTGCAGTTGACCGTACCGTAATCCGACACAGGTGGGCGAGGCGAGAAGCCTAAGGGGCTCGAGTGATTTACGGAAAAGGAACTCGGCAAAATGACCCCGTAACTTCGGGATAAGGGGTGCCGGTTGTAGGTGACTCCGTACAGGAGAAGCCCAAGCCGGCCGCAGAGAATCGTCCCAAGCGACTGTTTAGCAAAAACACAGGAGCGTGCCAAGGCATTGTCCAAGCCGACGTATACGCTCTGACTCCTGCCCGGTGCCGGAAGGTTAAGGTGAGCGGTTAGCCGCAAGGCGAAGCTGCGAACCGAAGCCCCGGTAAACGGCGGCCGTAACTATAACGGTCCTAAGGTAGCGAAATTCCTTGTCGGGTAAGTTCCGACCTGCACGAATGGAGTAACGACTTGGGAGCTGTCTCTTCCGTAAGCTCGGCGAAATAGCAGTATCGGTGAGGATTCCGATTACCCGCGACAGGACAAAAAGACCCCGTGCACCTTTACTACAACCTGTCATTGAACGTCGGTATGACCTGCGTAGCATAGGTGGGAGCCGTTGAGGCGCCGGTTTCGGCTGGCGCGGAGGCAACAGTGAAATACCACCCTTGTTTTACTAACGTTCTCACTCAGGCGGTAACCCCGCCGAGGACCGTGGCAGGTGGGTAGTTTGACTGGGGCGGTCGCCTCCTAAAGAGTACCGGAGGCGCGCAATGGTGGGCTCAGTGCGGTCGGTAATCGCACGACGAGTGTATAAGCAGAAGCCCGCCTGACTGCGAGCGCGACGGCGCAAGCAGGGACGAAAGTCGGCTTAAGTGATCCGGTGATCCCGTGTGGATGGGTCATCGCTCATCGGATAAAAGGTACGCTGGGGATAACAGGCTTATCGCGCCCGAGAGTTCACATCGACGGCGCGGTTTGGCACCTCGATGTCGGCTTATCACATCCTGGGGCTGGAGAAGGTCCCAAGGGTCCGGCTGTTCGCCGGTTAAAGTGGTACATGAGCTGGGTTCAGAACGTCGTGAGACAGTTCGGTCTGTATCCGTCGTGGGCGTGGGAGTGTTGAGGGACGTCGTCTCTAGTACGAGAGGACCGAGACGAAGCGACCGCTCGTGTACGGGCTGTTCCGCCAGGGGCAGCGCCCGGTAGCGATGTCGCGCGGAGATAACCGCTGAAAGCATCTAAGTGGGAAACTCTTCCCAAGATGAACACTCCTGGAGCGTAAGCTCCCTGAAGGGCCCTGGGAGACTACCAGGTTGATAGGGCGCAGATGCACGGGGAGCAATCCCTTTAGTCGAGCGCTACTAATCGCCCGTGAAGTTTGATCTCTTTCTCTTCGCACTTCGATCATCCATCCCTCTATTGTCTGGCTATTGGCTATCAGCTATCGGCTATCGGTCCGCACACAGCAGACCTTTGGCGGATAGCGGACTAGCCGATAGCCGATAGCCTTATGGCTGACGACTAGCGCGCAGGGGCCACACCCGTTCCCTTTCCGAACACGGTAGTTAAGCCCTGCAGCGCCGATGGTACTGCCACTGCGAGGTGGTGGGAGAGTAGGCCGTCGCCAGCCTTTCCTTTCGACGCCCTTGCGAGTTCGCTTTCGCAAGGGCGTCGTGCTGTTGGCTACTAGCCAATAGCCAATAGCCAATAGCCAATAGCATCTTCTACCATGCCTCGGTCCGGCCATATCGCCCTAGCCGGCGCCCCTAACGCCGGCAAATCATCCCTCCTGAACGCCCTGGTCGGACAGCATCTGGCGATCGTGAGTCCCAAAGCGCAGGCCACCCGCCTGCCGGTGGTTGGGATCCGGACCGACGGCGACGTCCAGTTCATTTTTCACGACCTTCCCGGCCTGTTCGATCCGAGCTACCTCCTCCAATTCCGGATGCGCCACCTCGCTCTCGAGGCGCTCCGGCAGATGGACCTGGTGCTCCATCTCCATCCCGCGCCCGACGCCCCGGCACCACCGTTCGCGGAGCTGACCGGCACGGACCGGTCGGATCCGGTGATAACCGTGTACACCAAGGCCGACCTGGTGCCGCCCGCGAGGAGGGAGGAGCTGGGGAACGCAGCCGCGGTGGTCTCGGCGACACAGGGGCAGGGTCTGGAGTCGCTGCTCGAACGGATCCGGCCTTACCTGCCGGAGCGGGAGCCCGAGTATGATCCCGAGGACGTGGGCACCCAGCCGCTGCGCTTCTTTGTGGTGGAGTACCTTCGGGAGGGAGCTTTCCAGCACCTGGGCGATGAGCTTCCCTACTCCTTCACCGCGGAAGTCGAGGAGTTTCGCGAAGCCGAACGGCCGGTGTACATTCGGGTCGTTCTGTACGTGGAGCGGGAGTCACAGAAAGGCATGGTGATCGGGCAAGGCGGCCGTACCATCAAGGCGATCGGCGCCCACGCTCGGGAACGGATGGAAGCGCTGATCGGCATGCCGGTCTACCTCGACTGCTGGGTCAAGGTCCTGCCTCACTGGCGAAAGAGCTCCACCGCGTTGAGTCGATTCGGCTTTCCCGAACCCGCTGCCGACGAGCCGCTACGAGAGTCGCGTCGCAAGGAGAAAGCATGACGCTGTCCCCCGAACTGCTGGAAATTCTGGTCTGTCCCAAGTGTAAGGGCGAGCTCGAGTATCGCAGCAGCCCCGAGTCGCTGGTCTGCCATGCCTGCCGTCTGGTCTACCCGGTCGAAGACGGCATTCCCATCATGCTGATCGACGAAGCCAAGCCGCTCTGAGCCAGCAACCGACTCCGCGGGTGAATCCCCGCTCGACGAGCGCGGACGCCCAGCGTGCGCTCCAGGACGCGAGTGCCGAGGCCCGCCGCCTGGGCCACGAATCGGTGGGCGCGGAGCACATCCTGCTGGCGCTTTTGCGTCCGGAGGGACCGGGAGCACCGCTGCTGGCGCGGCTCGGGCTCGATCCTGCCCAGGTGCGCGCGCGGCTGGAGGCCGGCGGTCGCCGGGGGCGGGGCAAGGGTGTGGGAGAAGAGCTGCCGTACACTTCGCACGCCAAGCGGCTGATCGAGAACGCCTCGAAAGAGGCTCGGGAGGCGGGGACCAGTCTCACGGCGGAGCATCTGCTGCTCGCCGCGCTTCACGAGCCGCGTGGGGTGATGACCCGGATTCTGACCGACTCAGGCATCACCTCCTCCCAGGTTCGCTCCGCACTTGCCGGATCGCCGTCCAGTCCGGCCCCGGCCGTGGTGCGGAGCGTGCGCCCGCCGCCGCGCCGCAAGCTGAGCTGGCGGCTGTTGCTCCTGGCCGCCCTGCCGATCAGCATGGTGCTGGGCTACGTCATGCACGCTCCGGCGGTCTGGGTCTTCCTCACCGCCTGTCTCGGCGTCCTTCCGCTGGCGGGCTACATGGGGGAGGCCACCGAGCACTTGGCCCACCGGACCGGACCGACCATCGGAGGCCTGCTCAACGCCACCTTCG
The DNA here is from genome assembly GCA_963812755.1 of uncultured Gemmatimonadales bacterium. Lineage (GTDB taxonomy): Bacteria > Gemmatimonadota > Gemmatimonadetes > Gemmatimonadales > GWC2-71-9 > CAVVWJ01. The sequence goes on from CAWEWK010000026.1 coordinate 76,212, forward strand.
GCAACGCGGCCGAGCTGATCATTGCCATCGTCGCCCTCCGGGCTGGATTGGTGGAGCTGGTCAAGGCCTCCATTACCGGAAGCATTCTGGGCAACCTGCTGCTGATCATGGGCCTCGCGATTATAGCAGGAGGCGTCAACCGGCCGGAGCTGCGGTTCAACCGGACCAACGCCGGCGTGAGCTCGGGGATGCTGGCGCTCGCGGTGGTTGCCCTGGTGTTTCCCGCGCTGTACCACGCGCTGCATCCGGAGAGCGCCGCCCGGCTGTCGGAGCTCCACATGTCGGAGGCGGTGGCGATCATTCTCCTGGCGACCTACGGCTTTTCTCTCCTGTTCACTCTGCGCACTCACCGCCGTCTCTTTGGGGCCGAGCCACATCCGATGGATGGCCCGGTCTGGAGCGTTGGCCGCGCGATGCTGGTGCTGGGCGCGGCAACGGTCGGTGTGGCGGTGGAATCCGAGCTGCTGGTGCACGCCGCCACTGAGGCGACCGAAGCGATGGGGGTCTCGCCGGTTTTCCTGGGACTGATCGTCATTCCTATCATCGGAAACGCGGCGGAGCACGCGGCGGCGGTGGTGCTGTCCCGCAAGGGGCAAATCGACCTCGGGCTCCAGATCGCGCTCGGCTCGAGTACCCAGATCGCCCTGCTGGTGGCGCCGCTGCTGGTCTTCGCTGGAGTGCTGCTGGGCCAGGACATGAACCTGGTATTCCGACCCTTCGAGGTGCTCGCGCTTGGCATGGCCACGATGGTCACCGCCATCATCACGCTGGATGGGGAGTCCCACTGGTTCGAGGGGGTCCAGCTACTGGCGGTGTACGGAATGGTGGCGGTAGGAGCCTATTTTCTCTGACCGGCTTGGCCGGACCCGCTTCCCAAGTTAGCTTGGGATAATCCTTTACAAGAGGAGCTCGGTGCGGACCCGCCCGACCATACTCTTCTTCTCTTTAGACGGTTGCCCGGTGCCCGCCTTGGTTCGCCAGTGGGCTGCGGCCAACGCCTTTCCGCTACTGGTGTTCAGCCGCCCGGACGAGGTCGAATCCATCGTCCTCCGGGGCCATCCCTGCTTGCTGTTCGTGGACGGCAACAGCGCCAAGAACGACGGGGTGGCCCTGGTTCGCCGGCTCAAGAGCGACGCCTTTACCGCGATCGTCCCGGTAACCGCGCTGGCGGCCGACCACCACCCGGAGCAGGTCCAGGCGTGGTTCCAGGCTGGGGCCGACGAGGTGATCAGCAGCCTCTTCTCCCCGGCGGAGCAGCGCTCCCGGCTGGACGCGATGCTGGTGCGGACCGAGCGGGACGTGTCGGTGCACCCATCGACCCGGCTGCCGGGAACCACCGAAATCGAGCGAGAAATCCGCCGGCGATTGGAATCGAGCCAGGAATTCGCGGTCTGCTACGCCGACCTCGATCACTTCAAGGAGTTCAACGACCGCTACAGCTACTACGACGGCGACCGGGTGATCTACCTGCTGTCTCGGATTCTCCATGACGTGGTAAAGGGATTGCTGGGGGCCAAGGGATTCGTCGGACACATCGGCGGGGACGACTTCATCTTCGTGATCCCGGCCCAGGAGATCAGCCCGGTCTGTAGCGAGATCCTGGACGTCTTCGACACCCTGATCCCGTTACAATACAATGATCAGGACCGGCGGGCGGGATACTTCTTCGGGAAGGATCGCCGCGGCCAACTCCACCGGGTGCCGCTGATGACGTTGTCCATCGGCATCGTGACCAATCGCAACCGGCGGTTTGCGCATCCGGCGCAGGTCAGTGAGCTTGCCACCGAGATGAAGAGCTATGCCAAAACGCTACCCGGATCGGTCTTCGTGGTGGATCGCCGGCAGGGTGCGAATGGTGAGGAGCGGCCGGGTTCGGCCTTCAGAGAAACGTCGTAGGACGGCCAGTAGGGCGGGGCCTCCCTCGCCCGGCACGAGGAACCGATGAACGTCACCTGTCCCAATTGCGCTACTGTCTACCGGGTCGACCCCTCGAAGGTGCCCCCGTCCGGCGTGCGCGCTCGTTGTGCGGTGTGCAGCGCGATCTTCGCGGTCCAACGGGAAGGGCAACCGGCGCGCACGGCGGCGCCGACACCCGCGGCGGCGACGGCCCCGGTGAGCGCGGCTCCGGAGGTCCGAGCGCCCGCTCCCGCCCCGACTCCGCCGACACCCCGGACCGAACCGGCCCCGACTCCTCCGTCGCGGCCGGCAGCACCGGTGGCCCGTCCCGCCACACCAGTGACGCTGTCCGCCCCAGCGGGCTCAACCGCACCCACGGCGCCCGCGGCTCCATCGGCGCCGGTGGCGGCTCCGACCCCGGCGGTGGAATCGAGGCCCACTCCCGCGCCCCCGCAGGCCGAGCGCCCCGTGTCGCCGGGCCCGAGCGGGCCGGCTCGACCGGTGAACCCGTTTCTTTCCCAGGATCCGGCGCTGAAGGCGCGCCGGCTGGCTCGCGCGCTGATCTCCGACATCGTGGTGTACCATCCGGCCAAACGACAGGAAGGCCTCCGCGACGGTACTCTCAAGCAGCTGTTCGAGGACGAGATCAAGAAGAGCTGGGAGGAATACGCCGACCAGGTCGGCCGCGACGTGGCGGAGTCCACCGGGTATTTCCGTGAGGCCCTCAACGAGATCCTTGCCGGAGGGCGCCAGGTTTTTTAGAAGACGCTGTGGGCTATGGGCCTTGGGTCTTTAGCTCACAGCCCACAGCCCATAGCCCATAGCCACCAGGAGACAGAATGTCTGAACTTACCGACCGCTTCTCAGAACTACAGCACCGGATCACCGAGCTGCGAGACTTTCTTTGACCTTCCCGCCAAGACCGACCGCCTGAAGGCCCTGGAGATCCGGCAGGCGGATGCCGGTTTCTGGGCCGACCCCGAAGCCGCCCGCACGTCAGTCCAGGAGATGAAGAAGCTGAAGGCCTGGGTCACACCCTACGAGAGCTTGAGTCGCCGCTTGACCGGGGCGGCGGAGATGGCCGAACTGCTCGAGGCAGAGCCGGACCAGTCCATGGAACAGGAGCTGGCCCGCGAGGCGGACGAGCTGATGTCCGGAGTGGAAGCCTTCGAGCTCCAGGCCATGCTCCAGGGTCCCGACGACGCTCGGGACGCGCTGCTGACCATCCATCCCGGTGCGGGTGGTACCGAGTCGCAGGACTGGGCCGAAATGCTGATGCGGATGTACGTGCGCTGGGCCGAACGCCACGGGTTCTCGGTGACGGTCCTGGACCTTCTCCCGGGAGAAGAGGCCGGCATCAAGTCGGTCTCCATCGAGATCAAGGGCGAGTACGCGTACGGTTACCTGAAGGCCGAGAAGGGCGTCCATCGGTTGGTGCGGATATCGCCGTATGACGCGCAGGCACGGCGCCACACTTCCTTCGCTTCCGTCTTCGTCTATCCCGACATCGACGACACCATCGAGATCGACATCCGGGAAGAGGACATCAGGATGGACGTGTTCCGTGCCTCCGGGGCCGGTGGGCAGCACGTCAACAAGACCTCATCCGCGGTCCGGCTCACCCACACTCCGACCGGGGTGGTGGTCTCCTGTCAGCAGGAGCGGAGCCAAACCAAGAACCGGGCCACGGCGATGAAGATGCTCCGGGCCGCGCTGTACCAGAGAAAACTGGAGGAGCAGGAGGCCGCGCGGGCGGTGATCGAGGCCACCAAGACCGACAACTCCTGGGGCAACCAGATCCGGTCCTACGTTTTCCAGCCGTACACCATGGTGAACGACCACCGAACCGAGCTGAAGGTGGGAGACGTACAACGGGTGATGGATGGCGACCTGGACGAGTTCATCCAGGCATTTCTGAAGCGGTTCGGAGGCAAGGCGGCGTGAGCCCGGTGGAGGAGCGGAGCTACGTCGAGGCGGCCCGGCGGGAAAAGCGGGCGGCCCTGGAGGCTCTCGGGGTAGCCCCGTTCGCCTACCGCTTCGAGCGATCGCACGCCGCTGCGGAGGCCCTGGCGCTGTACCAGGACACGATGGGAGAGGACGGACCGGTGATCTCCCTGGCGGGGCGGATCGCGTCCTGGCGTCCCAAGGGCAAGGTGGTATTCGGCGACCTGGAGGATCCCAGCGGCCGCATTCAGATCTATCTCCGGCAGGAAGATCTTCCCGACCGGTACGAGGTGGTCAAGCTGCTCGACCTCGACGACCACATCGGAGTAGCAGGCAAACTGTTCCGGACCAAGGCCGGCGAGATCACCGTGCGGGTCTCGGATCTGACGCTGTTGTCCAAGTCGCTGCGGCCCCTCCCACGGGGGAAGACCCAGCGGACCGAGGCCGGCGCTACGACCTTCGGTGGCCTCCAGGACCCGGAGGTGCGTTACCGGCAGCGGTACGCCGATCTGGCGGTACACGCTGAAATCCGAGACGTGTTCCGGCTGCGGGCCCGGGCCGTCAGTTGGATGCGGGCGCTGCTCGACAGCCGGGGGTTTCTCGAGGTCGAGACCCCGATTCTTCAGCCGCTGTACGGCGGCGCGGCGGCGCGGCCCTTCGTCACCCATCACAATGCGCTCGATATGCCGCTCTACCTGCGCATCGCGGATGAGCTGTATCTCAAGCGGCTGCTGGTCGGTGGGCTCGAGCGGGTCTACGAGATCGGGCACGATTTCCGGAACGAGGGGATGGATCGGTCCCACAACCCCGAGTTCACCATGTTGGAGGTGTATCAGGCCTACGCCGATTATGGTGACATGATGGAGCTCACCGAAGCGCTGGTCGCCGGGGCCATGGAGCACTGTCTCGGGACCCGGGTGGTCGAGCGGTTCGGCACTACGCTCGATTTCACTCCGCCGTTTGCCCGGGTGAGCTTCATCGAAGGCGTGCGTCAGCGCTGCGGGCTGGATTTGCGGGTGGCGGGAGATGAGGAGATGCGGGCCGTGCTGCGGCGCGCGGGGCTGGAGGCCGACGCCGTAAGCGCCCTGGCCGGTGCCAAGCTTCAGGATGAGGTGTTCAAGACGGTGCTGGAGCCTCATCTGATCCAACCCACGTTCGTACTGGACTACCCCAAGCCGCTCTCCCCCCTGGCCAAGGAGCACCGGAAGGATCCGGCGCTCACCGAGCGCTTCGAGCTGTTCGTGGGCGGGCGCGAGCTGGCCAACGCGTTCAGCGAGCTGAACGACCCCGACGACCAGCGGCGGCGGTTCGAGGATCAGGTTCGGATGCGGGCCGCCGGCGACGAGGAGGCGCACACCTTCGACGCGGACTACATCCGGGCGCTGGAATACGGCATGCCGCCGGCGGGAGGCATGGGCCTGGGCGTGGACCGCCTGATGATGATTATCGCCGACCAACCTTCCATCCGGGATGTGATTCTATTCCCGGCACTGAGGCCGGAGTCATGAGCGGCCGTTGGTCCCGAATCGTCGCATGGCTGCGCGAATTTTTCACGGTCATGCGCTGGCCCACCCGGCTGGAGTGGCGCATCGCCCGCCGTTATCTGCGAAGCCGCCGCGGATCCCGCACCGCTTCCCTCAACACGGTGATCTCTACCGGTGGCGTCGCCGTCGGAGTGACCGCCCTGATCGTGGTGCTCGGGGTGATGAACGGGCTCCGCAACGACCTGCGGGAACGCATCCTGGTTGCCAACCCGCACCTCCGAATCCTCACCTACGGCGCCGGACTCCGGGTAGACGACTGGCGTCGAGTGGTTGCCGAGATTCGCAAGCAGCCCGGCGTCGTCGCTGCGGCGCCCGAGATCATCAGCCAAGCGGGCATTACCGCCGGCCAGGATTACGGCGAGGGGGTGAACCTGGTCGGCTTCGACCCGGACACCGGCAGCCGTTCGGTCACCTCGCTGCCCCAGTCGATCACCAAGGGCGACCTCTCCTTCCGGGCCACCAAGCCGGGCGTTGACGGCGGCATTCTGCTGGGCTCCAAGCTGGCCTCCCGGCTCTCGGTTTTTCCCGGAGATATCGTGACCCTGGTTCCGGTCACCGAAGCCAAGGTGAATCCAGCGCTCGGGGTCGCGGTACCCCGCTTCTGGAAGTTCGAGGTGACCGGGCTCTTCAACACGGGAATGTTCCAGTACGACAATCAATTCGTGGTCCTGTCCCGGGAAACTGCGCAGCGCTTTACCGGTTTGGGGAACGCGGTCTCGGGGATCGCCGTCCGGGTGGCCGATCCCGAGCGGGCGCCGGAGATCGGTGAAGCGCTGGAGAAGCGATTGGGCTACCCCTATCGTGCCCTCGACTGGCAGACCCAGAACGCGAGCCTCTTCAGCGCCTTGCAGTTGGAGAAGCTGGCCATGGGGCTGATTATCTTTTTCATCATGGTGGTGGCCGCCTTCAACATCGTGGGGACCCTCATCATGGTGGTCACCGACAAGACCCGAGAGATCGGGATTCTCGGGGCCATGGGCCTCACGGCACCGGCGGTGGCCCGAATCTTCCTGATTCAAGGCGCGGTCATCGGTGTGGTCGGGACCGCTCTCGGCCTAATGGTCGGATTGACGCTGGCCTATGTAGTGGACGAGTCCGGCTGGATCCGGATCAATCCGGCGGTGTATTTCATCGACCACCTGCCGGTCCATGTCGAGTTGTTCGACGTTCTGGTCGTGGTCGTGGCCAGCGTGGCTATCGCGGTGCTGGCGACGGTGTATCCCTCTCGCTCCGCCGCGGCGCTCACGCCGGTCGAGGCGATTCGTCACGAATGAGCGCCATCCTCGAGGGCGAAGGACTCCGTAAGACCTACCGGGGCGGCGACGGTGCCCCGATCGAGGTGCTCTCGGGCGTGGACCTCTCGGTGAGCCGGGGCGAGTTTGTCGCGATCGTCGGCGCCAGCGGATCGGGGAAGAGCACCTTGCTGCATCTGTTGGGCGCTCTGGACACCCCCACCAGCGGAACGGTTCGCCTGGACGGCCTGGACTTTGCCAGTCAGACGGCGGCCGAGCTCGCCTTGGTGCGCAATCAGAAGGTGGGTTTCGTCTTTCAGTTCCATCACCTGCTGCGGGAATTCACGGCGCTGGAGAACGTGATGATGCCGCTGCTCATCGCCGGAGAGGAAGAAGAGCGGGCCCGATCCCGGGCCGAGGAGCTGCTGGCCGCGGTGGGGCTGGCCGGGCGCATGTCCCACCGCCCATCGGCGCTCTCCGGTGGCGAGCAGCAACGCGCCGCGGTGGCGCGCGCGCTGGTGGCCGATCCGGTGGTGGTGCTGGCTGACGAGCCCTCCGGCAATCTCGACTCCGGCAACAGCGAGCGGCTGCACCAACTCTTCGCCCGGCTCTCCCGAGAGTTCGAAACCGCGGTCGTAGTGGTCACCCATAATCGCAACCTCGCCGGCCGGGCCGACCGGGTGCTCTCGCTCGAGGGCGGCCGGTTGGTGCCGCTCTCCGGCGTGGAGTCGATGCCCTGATGCCCTGCGACCAGTGCCGGGAGCGGGAGGCGGTGATTCACCTGACTCAGATCGTGAACGAGCAGGTGACCACCCTGCATCTCTGTGAGCGCTGCGCCGCGGAGAAGGGGGTGGAGAGCGCCAGCAGCGTGACCAAGACCCCGCTGGGCACTTTCCTGGCTCAGATGAGCAAGGGGGTGGGTGATCTGCCCCAAGCGCCCAAGGCGGGCGATACCTGTTCCCGGTGTGGCGGCTCACTGCAGGATTTCAGGGAAAGCGGCAGACTTGGGTGTCCAGAGTGTTACCGTTCATTCGAGGCACCGCTGCGCGATCTGCTGCGCCGCCTGCACGGGTCCACCCATCACGTGGGCGAGCGCTACGCGGAACGAGGCAACGGCGCCTCCGATCACCGGCAGGCCGCGGCCGATTTGAGGGAGCAGCTCCGGCTGGCAGTGGAGACCGAGAACTTCGAGCTGGCGGCCGAGCTGCGTGATCGGCTGCGGGTATTGGAATGATCGACCTGAGCTTGCTGACCGACGGTGGGGTAGGGTGGCTGGACGCGAGCGGGCCGTCCAGCCATCTCGTGCTCTCCACCCGGATCCGGCTGGCGCGGAACCTGGCCGGCCGGGTGTTTCAGGGCCGGAACTCGGAGGCGGAGCGGGAGGAGATCCTGACCGTGGTCGAGAGGGCCGCGAGGGAGACGGTTCTGCTCCGGCGGGCGATCAAGTTCCGCCTGGACCAGCTGGACCGGGACGAGCGCCAGCTGCTCCACGAGCGGCACTTGGTGAGCAAGGAATTGGCGGGGCTGGACCCCGACGGCAAGGTCCGATCGGGGGCCTCGGTGCTGGTCCAGGACCGCATCGGCGTCATGCTGAACGAGGAGGACCACCTTCGGATTCAGGGGCTGCATTCGGGGTTCGCTCTGGACCAGGCGTACAGCGAAGTGGACCGCCTGGACACCGAATTAGGACAACGACTTGCATTCGCATTTCATCCTGAGTTCGGTTATCTTACCTCGTGTCCGACCAACGTCGGGACCGGGCTCCGCGCTTCGGTGCTGATCCACCTGCCCGGTCTCGTGCTTACCAAGGAAATCAGCAAGGTGTTGCAAGGCCTGGCGCAGGTCGGACTGACCTACCGCGGCCTGTACGGCGAGGGGAGCGACATCGTCGGCGGCTTCTTTCAGCTGTCGAACCAGACGACCCTCGGAAGCTCGGAAACCGAGCTGCTGGATCACCTGGCCAAGATGGTGCGGCAGGTCGTGGACTACGAGGAGCAGGCCCGGCAGGTGTTGCTGCGGGACGCGCGCGCCGTCATTGAAGACAAGGTCTGGCGGGCGTACGGCCTGCTCCGCTATGCGCGGGCATTATCCTTCGAAGAAGCAATGAATCTGCTGAGCCCGGTGCGGTTGGGCGTCGGTGTCGGGTTGATCCCCGAGGTCGGGATGTACACCCTCAACAAGCTGCTCGTGTACACCCAGCCGGCCCACCTCGCGGTTGCCGAGGGTGTGTCGCCCGACGAGGCCGACCTGCCGATTCGGCGGGCACGTTTCGTGCGCAAGGTGCTGGAGTCCGAAGTGGGACGCCGTGGATGAGCCGCGACGACGGCCTTCGGATCTACGTCGGTGGGTACCGCAATGAACGGCTACAACTTTACTGATCGGGTCCGCAAAGTCCTCCAGATGGCCCGCGAAGAGGCGGCGCGCCTCCACCACGAGTACGTCGGGACCGAGCATATCCTCCTCGGCCTGATCCGCGAGGGTGAGGGCGTGGCAGCAGCCGTGCTCACCAACCTCAACGTGGATCTCGAGGACATTCAACAGAAAATCGAGGAGACGGTCAAGAAGGGCAAAGCCGCAGCCGCGGCCGGGCCCGACCTGCCGTATACCTCGCGCGCCAAGAAGGTTCTCGAGCTGGCCATGACCGAGGCTCGGGAGCTGAACCACTCCTACGTCGGCACCGAGCACCTTCTGCTGGGATTGCTGCGGGAGGAGAAGGGGATCGCCGCCCAGGTTCTGACCGACGCCGGCGTGAATCTGGAGCAGTCGCGGGCCGAGACGCTGCGGTTGCTGGGCAGCGACATGCCCCAGGCCTCGGCCGGCGGCAGCGGCGCCCAGCCCAGCTCCACGCCCAAGTCGGAAAAGAAGTCCAAGACTCCCGCACTGGACCATTTCTGCCGCGATCTGACTCAGCTCGCCGCGGAGGGTCAGCTCGATCCTACCATCGGGCGTGCCAAGGAGATCGAGCGGGTCATGGAGATCCTGGCCCGGCGCAAGAAGAACAACCCGGTGCTCATCGGCGAGCCTGGGGTGGGGAAGACGGCCATCGTCGAGGGGCTGGCACTGCTCATCGCCAACGGGCTCTGCCCCGACGTCCTGCGGGACCACCGGGTGCTCTCGCTGGACATGGCGGCGGTCATCGCCGGCACCAAGTACCGGGGTCAGTTCGAGGAGCGGCTCAAGGCGGTGATGAACGAGATCGCCCAGAACAAGCAGATCATCCTCTTCATCGACGAGCTGCACACCCTGGTGGGCGCCGGTGCCGCGGAGGGCGCCATCGACGCCTCCAACATGCTGAAGCCCGCGCTGGCGCGGGGCGAGCTCCAGTGCGTGGGCGCGTCGACCCTCAACGAGTATCGCAAGTACATCGAAAAGGACGGCGCGCTGGAGCGCCGCTTCCAGACCGTGGTGGTGGAGCCGCCCACGGTTCCGGAGACGATAGAGATCCTCAAGGGGCTGCGGAAGAAGTACGAGGACCATCACCGCATCAGCATTCCCGACTCCACCTTGACCGCGGCGGCGGAGCTGTCGGAGCGCTACATCACCGACCGGTTCCTGCCGGACAAGGCTATCGATGTCATCGATGAGGCGGGCGCGCGCGCCCGGCTGGCGTCGCAGGTGCCGCCGGCCGAAGTGGCGGAGCTGAAGGCCGCCCTGGAGAAGGTGAACCTGCAAAAAGAAGACGCGGTCCGCGATCAGAATTTCGAGCGCGCCGCCTCGCTGCGGGACCAGGAGCGCGATCTCCAAAACCAGATCCGGCTCAAGCAGGAAGAGTGGGAGCGCGACCGCCAGACTCGGCGTCCGGTGATCGACGAAGAGGCCATTGCGTTCATCGTCTCCCGTTGGACCGGCATCCCGGTCACCCGGCTCCAGGAGGCCGAGACCGCACGGCTGATGCGGATGGAAGAGGAGATTCACGGGTCGGTCGTGGGTCAGGACGAGGCGATCAAGGCGGTGTCCCGAGCCATTCGCCGCTCGCGCGCGGGGCTCAAGGACCCCAACCGACCCATCGGATCGTTCATCTTCTCCGGCCCCACCGGCGTCGGAAAGACCGAGCTGGCCCGGGCGTTGGCCAAGTTCCTCTTTGCCGACGCCCAGGCGTTGATCCGGGTGGACATGTCGGAGTACATGGAGAAGTTCTCGGTCTCCCGGCTCATCGGCGCCCCTCCTGGCTACGTGGGCTACGAGGACTCGGGCACCCTGACCAAGGCTGTGCGGCGCAAGCCCTATTCGGTCGTCCTCTTGGACGAGATCGAGAAGGCGCACCCGGACGTCTTCAATATTCTGCTTCAGGTGCTCGACGAGGGCCACCTGACGGATAACTACGGACGGGTCATCGACTTCAAGAACACGGTCGTGATCATGACGTCCAACGTCGGCGCCCGCGACATCATGAAGGGCAAGAGTCTCGGTTTCCACGGTGGGGACGAGCGGGGCACCTTCGAGAAGATGCAGGAGACCGTCAAGGACGAGATGAACAAGGTCTTCAATCCCGAATTCCTCAACCGGCTGGACGACGTCATCGTCTTCCACCCGCTGGCCAAGGACCACATCGCGCAGATCGTCGGCATTCTCCTGCGCGAGGTGCAGCGCCGCCTGGGCGACGAGGTCAAGCTCACTCCGGCCGCCACCGAATTCCTGGTGGAGCACGGCTACGACCAGAGCTACGGGGCCCGGCCGCTGAAGCGCTCAATTCAGCGGTACATCGAGGACCCGCTCAGTGAAAAGATTCTGCTGGGCGAGTTCGGCCGAGGAGACGAGATCGAGGTGGACGTCTCACCCGACCGCGAGCGGCTGGTGTTCCGCGCGCTGACCGGGACGCAGGCCTAGCGCCGCCGCGCGCCGGTTCCCCGCGGGGGCGCCGGCGCGGCCACCTCCACCACCCTGATGCTCCGTCCGCTCCCGATTCTAGCCGCCGTCGCCCTCCTGGCAGGGGTGCCGGCGGCTCTTCTTGCTCAGGAGCCGACGCCCCCAATCGTGGACAGCGTCGCGATCGAAGGAAACACCCGCCTCACCGACGCCCAGATAGCAGGAACCGCAGGAATCATCCTCAAGCAACCGATCAACTACCGCGACGTCCAGCGCGCCGTCACCGCCCTCTTCCGCACCGGGCAGTTCGACGACGTGGTGGTGGAACAGCGCACGAGAGGTGATCGCCTGATCCTGGTCTTCAGGGTCAAGGAGCGGCCGGTACTGGAGCGGTGGGCGGTTCGGGGAGTCAGCCGGTTATCGGAAGGCTCGGTGAAGGGACGGGTCAAGCTGACCGAGGGCCGACCCCTGGATCGCAACGCGGTGGAACAGGCCCGCAGCTCGATCGACTCGCTCTATCATGAGGCCGGCTACTACGCGGCCGAGATCAAGACCCTGGAGCTGCCTCAGGACAGCAGCCGGATCAGGATCGTCTTCGACGTGAAGGAAGGCGAGCGGGTTGCCATCAGCCAGGTGGTGGTCGACGGGAACAAGCGGTTCTCCGACAAGGACGTGGTGGGTCACATGTCCACCCGGCCCGAAGGCTTCTGGTGGTTCCAGAAGGGCGAGTACGACGAGGATCGGTTGGACCAGGATGTTCGGGAGAAGCTACCGCGGTGGTATGCCGACCAGGGGTTTGTGGACTTCCAGGTGACCGACGATTCGCTGGCGCCCGATTCGGCCCGAGGCAAGGCAGTGCTCCATCTCTCGGTCCAGGAGGGACAGGCCTACCGGGTAGGCACCTTCGACGTCGAGGGCAACCGGCGGTTCTCCAGCGAAGAGCTGGTGAATCTCTATCCCTTCGGCCCGCTGAGCCCGGCCACGACCCCGCTGGACACCAAGCGCCCGTTCAGCCGGACCGAATGGGAGGCTGCGACGGAGAAGGTGCAGAATCTGTACGCCAACAACGGCTACATCTACGCCCAGGTCGAACCGGTAGAGACCCGTCGCACCGCGCCCGATGGGCGCTCGGTGATCGACCTCCGTTGGAACATTCGGGAAGGCTCGCCGGCCACGATCAACAAGGTCGATATCGTGGGGAATGACGTCACCCACGAGCGGGTGATCCGTGAGGCGATCGTCATGCTTCCGGGAGACCTCTTTAGCCGCGATCGGCTGATCCGGTCCTATCAGAACGTCTCCAACCTGGGGTTCTTCCAGCAGCCGCTACCCTCGCCCGACGTAAAGCCGGCCGCCAACGGAGTGGACGTCGACATCATCTTCCGGGTGGAGGAGCGGCGCACCGGCAACATCAACTTCGGCGCGTCGCTGGGGCAGGGCACCGGAGTAGGCGGATTTCTCGGATTGGAAGAGCCCAATCTCTTCGGCCGAGGCAAGCGCGGCCGGCTGCAATGGCAGTTCGGCAAGAACATCAACGACTTTACCCTGAGCTACACCGACCCGGCCATCCGGGAGAGCCGGATCTCGGGAACCATCTCACTCTTCGATTCCAGGGCCCGATTCACCGTCGGCGATCTGGGCCGGCGAAAGCAGACCGGCGGCTCGATCCAATTCGGCTTTCCCTTTCTGGGGTCCCGCTACACTCGGATCTTCACCTCCTATTCCTTCCAACGGATCCGGTACAGCGAAGGCTCGGCCGATCTGCGGGAGCGGTTCCGCTGCGCCCGGTGCACCCGCTCGACCGTGGGCACCAGTATTCTGCGGGACACTCGAGTAGGATTGCCCTTCGCCACCGGGGGGTCCCAGGCCCAGGTCAGCGCCGAGTTGAACGGCGGGATCCTGGGCGGGACCGGTAATTACCGGAAGGTGGACTTGGAAGGCCGCTGGTACGCGCCGCTCGGAACCCTGGGCGGCGGAGGCCAGCTTGGTGCCGGAGTGCAGTTCGTGCTGGGGCTCACCGCCAAGTCCGGCTTCATTTTCGGCGACGCGGGGCCGTTCTTCACCGAACTCTACTCGTTGGGCGGCGTGCAGTTCGGCATACCGCTGCGGGGCTACGACGAGTTTTCCATCACCCCCGACGGTTTCGATCCTACGGCGAGCAGCAACCAGGCCAGTGCCGACGCCTTCGGAAAGTCGTTTGCGGCCTTTACCGTGGAGGCCGGTGCCCGAATCAGTCAGTCGTTGTACCTGAGCACCTTCTTCGATGCGGGCAACGTGTACCGCAACGCCCGACAATGGGACCCCACCCGGCTGTTCCGCGGCGCGGGGTTCGGCGCGGCGGTGATCTCTCCCCTGGGGCCCATTGGAGTGGACCTCGGGTACGGTTTCGATCGGGTGGACGGCGCGGGCAATCCCGACCCCGGTTGGCAGCTGCACTTCAAACTGGGCAATTTCTTTTAGTCGAACGCACCTTTTTCGGGAGCCGAGCATGAAGCTTGTCGTCGTGGCAGCCTGGGTTGGACTTGTCGCTCTGTCGGTTGTGGGGGTCACCCCGGCGGCCGCCCAGCAGGGTGGGGGCGGGGCTAAGCTGGCGTACGTGAACACCCAGGCCATCCTCAAGCAGACCCCGGGATACGTTCAGGCCGAGTCGACCTTCACCAAGGAGGTCGAGACCTACCGCGGCGAGGTGCAGAAACTTCAGGCCAGTCTCGATTCCGCCGCCTCCGAGTTCGAGCAGCAGTCGGTGATGCTGAGCCCTACCCAGAGGACGGCAAAGCGGAAGGAGCTTCAGGCTCGGCAGGAAAAGCTGGAGCAGCGGACCCAGGAGCTGCAGCAGCGCGCCGCGACCCGCGAGCGGGAGCTGTTGGACCCGATCCAGACCAAGGTCAACAGTGTGATCGAAGGGGTTCGCGCGGCCGGCAATTATGCCATGATTTTCGACGTGAGCGCTCCCAACAGCGGGATCGTGACCGCCGACAAGGCGCTGGACCTGACCCAGCGGGTGATCCAGCAGCTCAAGTCGGGCACCTGAGCGCGTGACCCCGGCTGGTCTTACCGCCCAGGCGGTCGCCGACCTCGTCGGTGGCCGCCTGCTTGGCAATGGGGCGGTAGTGCTCCGCGCGATCGGGCCGCTCGACCGCGCGGGGCCGGACGCGCTTTCCCTCGCCGTCTCGGGGCGCTACGCGGAGGAGCTGCGGGTTTCCCGGGCCGGCGCGGTGCTGGTGCCCGACCTGCTGGCGGAAGCGCCCGGCGCCGGCACGCGCATCGTGGTCAAGGATCCCTACGCATCGCTGGTACGGGTGATCGGCGCCATGTTTCCGGCGCTGGTTCCGCGGCCCGGGGTGGATCCCACCGCGCGGCTGGGTCCGGGTGTCGAGCTGGGAGCGGAAGTTTCCATCGGGCCATTCTCGGTCTTGGGGGCCGGCGTGCGCCTGGGTGACCGTTGCCGGGTGGCCGAGCGGGTCTCGCTGGGAGACGGGGTCGTGGTCGGCTCTGACAGCGTGATCGGCCCGGGCGCGGTCTGCTACCCGGGAAGCCGGTTGGGTAGCCGGGTCGTGCTCAAGGCCGGGGCGGTCATCGGTGGCGATGGCTTCGGGTATCTTTCCGGCCTGGCCGGACATAGCCGGATTCCCCACGTCGGGGCATGCATTCTGGAAGACGAGGTGGAAGTGGGCTCCAATTCCTGTGTCGACCGGGGCAGCATCGACGACACCGTCATCGGCCAGGGGACCAAGCTGGATAATCTGGTCCACGTCGGCCACAACGTGCGAATCGGAGCGCGCTGTCTGCTCATGGCGGGGGTGGGCGTCGCCGGGAGCACTCGGCTGGGAGACGACGTGATCCTGGCCGGTCATGTGGGCGTCACCGATCACCTGACCATCGGCGACCGAGCCAGAGTGGCGGCCAAGAGCGCGGTGTTCGGGGACGTAGCCGCCGGCACCTCGATCAGCGGGCACCCGGCACGGCCCCATCGCCAGTTTCTCCGGGCTCAGGCGGCGCTGTACCGTCTGGCGCCCATAATCAGCGAGGTCGAGCGACTGGTGCCAAAGCGGCCCGATGCCTAGGCGGACCATCGCACGAACCGCGGTAGTGCAGGGGAAGGGCCTCCACACCGGAGCGGCGGTGACGGCCCGCTGTACCGGCGCGCCGTCCGGGCAGGGGATCGTGTTCCGGCGGGTCGATCTCGCCGGGGCACCGGCGATTCCGGCCCGGCTCTCCGAGGTGCGATCGACCGAGCGACGGACCGCCCTGGGTGAAGGCGAGCAGTCGGTCCAGACCGTGGAGCACCTGCTGGCGGTTGCCGCGGCTCTGGAGATCGACGATCTCACGGTGGATCTCGACGGCCCCGAGCCGCCGATCGGCGACGGATCCTTCAGTCCCTACCTCTCCGCCCTGCGCGAGGCGGGGATCGCGGAGCAGCCGGGGGAACCGGTGGTCTACCGGGTCACCGCACCGTTCCACCTCACCGAGGGTGACTCCACCTACGTGGTCGCCCCGGCGCCGGCGCTGCGGCTCACCACCACGATCGAGTGGAGTCATCCGTTGATCGGCCGGCAGGCGGGGACCTATGACATCACCCCCGACGAGTTCGCCCGGGAGCTGGCCGAGGCGCGCACCTTCGGCTTCATGCGGGAGGCGGACGCGCTCCGTGCCAAGGGACTGGCCCTCGGGGCGGCACCGGACTCGACGCTCATCTTGTCGGACGATGGGCTGCTCGGCGGCACCCTCCGCTGGCCCGACGAGTTCGTGCGCCACAAGGCCGGCGACATTTTAGGCGACCTGGCGCTCGCCGGCGGCCGGATCCAAGCTCACGTCGTGGCGACCAAGCCAAGCCATCAGGGCAATATCGCGCTTGCCCGCTGGCTCGCCCGCACCGGACAGCGCGTCGGAGGTGCAGCGATGGATATCGGACGGATCCTCGACGTGATCCCGCACCGGTACCCCTTTCTTCTGGTGGACCGGATCATCGAAGTGGAAGGCACGACCCGGATCGTGGGCATCAAGAACGTCACCATCAACGAGCCGTTCTTCCAGGGCCACTTTCCGGGGCACCCCATCATGCCGGGCGTGCTCATCATCGAAGCGATGGCGCAGGTGGGAGGGATGCTCCTGCTGGGCACCATCGAGGATCCCGACCAGAAGGTGGTCTACTTCATGTCGCTGGACAACGTGAAGTTCCGCCGGCCGGTGCTGCCCGGTGATCAACTCCGCTGCGAGCTGGAGATGCTCCAGAATCGGGGGCGGACCTGCCGCATGAAGGGCGTCGCCTACGTGGACGGCAACGTGGTGGCCGAAGCGGAAATGATGGCGCGGGTGGTCGACCGGTGAGCAGCGCGATCCACCCCACCGCAATCGTCGACGCCTCGGCCGAGCTGGGCCTTGGGGTGGAGATCGGGCCGTGGGTGATCGTGGGCTCTCAGGTGATCGTCGGCGACCGATGTCGCATCGGCCCCCGAGCGCGACTCCAGCGCAACGTTCGTCTAGCCGACGATGTGATGGTGGGCGATGGATCGATCATCGGAGGCGATCCTCAGGATCTCAAGTTCAAGGGCGAAGAAACCTGGGTGGAGGTGGGTCGAGGGACCATCATTCGGGAGTACTCGACCATCAACCGGGGCACCTCCGCGAGCTACAAGACCGTGGTGGGCGAGCGATGCTTCATCATGAGCTACGTCCACCTGGCGCACGATTGCCAGGTCGGCGACGACGTGGTCATCGCCAACGCCACCCAATGCGCCGGCCACGTGACCATCCAGGATCGCGCGGTGCTGAGCGGGCTCAACGCGGTGCATCAGTTCGTCACCATCGGCACCTACGCTTTCGTCGGGGGCGGCTCTCGGGTCAATCAGGACGTTCCGCCCTACACCAAAGCGGTGGGCAACCCGATGGAGCTCTACGGCCTCAATTCATTGGGGCTCCAGCGGGCAGGATTCAGCGGCGAGACCATCGCCGCTCTCAAGCGGGCCTACCGGCTCTTCTTCAATTCCGACCTCAATCTCTCGCAGGCGCTGGAGCGGGCCCGGAACGAGCTGCCGTCCTACCCCGAAGTCGAGCGCTTCGTCGCCTTCGTCGAGTCTTCCGAGCGAGGCGTGCCGGCGTGAGTCCACCGCTCCCGATCGGCGTGGTCGGCGTCGGGGCGCTGGGCCGGCACCACGCCCGCCATCTGGCGCAGCTGCCGGATGCCCGCCTGGTGGGCGTCTACGATATCGACCAAGCTAGGGCGGGCGCTGTCGCCGGCGACCTGGGAACCCGGAGCTTTGGCGATCTGGACGAGCTGCTGCGCGAAGTCGAGGCGGTGACGGTGGCGGTGCCTACGCCGGTGCATAGCGACGTGGGAATGCGGGCGCTGACCCGCGGGGTCCCGGTCTTGATGGAGAAGCCGCTGGCTGCGACCCTCGATGAAGCCGACGGTCTCATCGCCGAAGCCGGACGCCGCGGCCTCCAGCTTCAGGTGGGACATATCGAGCGCTATAACCAGGCACTGCGGGCCGCCGAGCCGTACCTCGACGGCCCGCGTTACATCGAGAGCCAGCGGCTGGCTCCGTTCCAGCCCCGCGGCACCGATGTCGCGGTCGTGCTCGATCTCATGATTCACGATCTCGATCTGGTGCTGCATTTGACCGGCGGCGCTTCGGCCACCGAGGTGCGGGCTTCGGGTCTTTCGGTGTTGTCTCCTCACCTCGACATGGCCAACGCCAGAGTCGAGTTCGCCAACGGCGCGGTGGCTCTGGCGACGGCCTCACGGGTATCGCGGGAGCGGGTGCGCAGGTTACGGCTGTTCCAGCCCAACGGCTATCTCTCGCTCGATCTCGCCAGCGGCGGCGGCGAGTTCATGCGGCTAAAGCCCGACTGGAAGCCGGGCACCGGGACACAGTTGTCTGATGTGGTGGAGCGGATCGTACTCCAGGCACCGGAGGCGGATGCCCTTGGGCTGGAGCTGAGAAGCTTCGTGCATGCGGTGAGGGGGGAGCACGAAGTGGTGGTGGGTGGGCGGGAAGGACGGGCGGCCCTGGCGCTGGCGCTTCGCGTGGCCGCCGCGGTGCAGACTCCACAGCTTGCGGTGCCGGCTCAGGGATGATCGCTCGGGCGGCGCCCCGAATCTTCATCTCCGCCGGTGAGCCCTCGGGTGATCTGCACGGCGCGGGGGTGGTGCGCGCCCTTCAGGCTCGCTATCCCGACGCGGTCATCGATGCCCTGGGCGGCCCTCAGATGGCCCAGGCAGGAGCGCGGGTGCGCTATCCCATGGAGGGTCTCGCTGCGTTCGGTGTGGTGGAGGTCGTCACCAAGCTGGGCGCGCACGTCCGCCTGCTGCGTGCTCTGCGGGCCGACTTTCGGGCGGGACGCTACGATCTCGTCATCCTGATCGATTATCCCGGCTTTCACCTTCGCGTGGCCGAAGCGGCGCACTCCTCGGGAACCAAGGTGCTGTACTACATCGCACCCCAACTGTGGGCCTGGCGCCCCGAGCGCGCCCGGCGCCTGGCCGCCGCGGTGGACCGATTGGCGGTGGTGCTTCCGTTCGAGCAGCCGTTCTTCGGCCGTCTGGGACTCAGCAGCGAGTACGTAGGCCATCCCCTGGTGGACCGGGGGCCGGGTCCGGGACGGGAAGCCGCGCGCACCCGGCTCGGCGTGGCGCCCGGGACCAAGCTGCTGGGGCTCTTTCCCGGCAGCCGGACCCAGGAAGTGCGTCGGCTGTGGGTTCCCTTTCGCGATGCCGCGCTCACCTTGCTCCGGGAAGGCCGGTGCGATCGCATCGTAGCGGCCGGCACGCCAACCGGAGAATATCCCGATCCGGGACCGGTAGAGATTCTCCAGGGCGATCCTCTAGGTCTGCTGGCGGCGGCCGACGCGGCGCTGGCCAAGTCCGGAACTACCACGCTCGAGGCCGCCCTGGCCGACACCCCGATGGTGGTGGCCTACAAGGTCCACCCGCTCACCTGGCTCATGTTCCAGCGGGTGCGGACGGTGCGCTGGGTGAGTCTGGTAAACCTGGTGGCGGAGCGTGAAGTGGTGCCCGAGATGCTTCAGGATCGGGCCGATGTCGCTCAACTGACCGACGCGTTGCGGCCGCTGCTGGATCCCAACGACCCGCACACGCTGCGGCAACGTGAGGGGCTGGCCCTGGTGCGGAGCCGGCTGGGGGCACCGGGAGCCACCACCCGCGTGGTCGCACTGGCCGGCGAACTGCTGGGCGCGTGAGGCTGAAGCTTTCCCCGGCTGCGACCCGAAGACTGCTCGGGCCGGCCATGCGGCTCCTCGCGATGTCCTGGCGGATGCGAACGGTGAACGAGGACCGCTGGCGCCCGTTGTATCAAGCCGGCCGGGCCCACGCTTTTCTGCTGTGGCATGAGGCACTCCTTCCACTGCTGTGGCAGCATCGAGGGCAGGGAGTCGCGATCGTGGTGAGCGAGGCTCGGGAGGGACAGTACCTGGCTGATTTCGCGGTGTCGCTCGGATATCGGACGGTGCGCGGCTCCAGCACCCGCGGTGCCGCGCGGGCGCTGCTGGGGGCGGTGCGCGAGCTTCAGGCGGGGCGCGCGGTGGCGTTTACGCCCGACGGTCCTCGGGGGCCGCGCCGGGAGCTCAAGCCGGGCGTGGTGGCAGCGGCGCAGCGGGGTGGCGGGGTGATCGTGCCGATTCACGCTGCGGCAGACCGAGCCTGGCGGCTCCGCTCCTGGGACCGATTCGTCATCCCCAAGCCGGCGGCGCGAGTCACCATCACCTACGGCCGTCCCTTCGAGGTCGCGCCCGGAGAGGCAGGCCTGGCGGAAGGTTTGGCCCAAGCCGCAGCGCGGCTGGAGGAGATCGCGAGCGTGCCGGAGTGACCCGCCGGGGCGACACCCACCGGCTCATGCGCTGGCTCTGGACCAGCCGGAGGCCCGACGCCCGGATCGCCCGCTTGGCACTCCTGCCCGCCGCCGGTCTCTGGCGCGGCGCCATGGCGGTGCGGGGCCTCGCCTACCGCCGCGGCTGGTTTCCGGTGCGAGACCTGCCGTTGCCGGCAGTGGCCGTAGGCAACCTCACGGTCGGCGGCTCGGGCAAGACCCCGATCGCGATCTGGATCGCGCGATACTACGTTGCCCGCGGCCTCACGCCCGGCATCCTCCTCCGAGGGTACGGCGGTGACGAAACGCTGGTGCATCAGCACGACGTGCCCCGGGCAGTAGTCGTGGCCGACCCCGACCGCGCGGCCGGGGCGGAACGGGCGTTGGCGCAGGGCGCGCAGGTCCTGGTGCTGGACGACGCCTATCAGCGACTCGATGTCCGCCGGGACCTCAACATCGCGGTGATGAGCGCCGAAACCACCCGCGCGGTGCGCTGGCCGCTTCCCGCCGGGCCCTGGCGGGAGAGCTGGCAATCGCTCGACCGGGCCGACGCGGTGATCGTCACCCGGAAGCGAGCCAGCCTCGACGCCGCCCTCACACTGGTGCGCGAGCTTGAGCCGCGGGTCGCCGGTCCAATCGCCATCGCCTACCTGGGGCTTCGATCGCTGGAGGGTCTGGTGAGCGGCACTCGCCAACCGGCCGAGGGGTTGGCCGGCAAGCGGGTGGTGGCCGCCTCGGGCATCGCGGATCCCGATGCCTTCGTTGCCCAGATCAAGGCCACCGGCGCCGCGGTACAGGTGGCCACCTGGAAGGATCATCACGACTATCGCGACGAGGACGTGGCCTGGCTGGCGCACGCGGCCCGCCGGGCCGACCGGGTGGTGATCACCCAGAAGGACGCGGTCAAGCTGCGCGACCGCTGGCCGGCGGCGGTTCCCGAGCCGCTGGTGGCGGTCCTGGACCTGGAATGGGAGGAAGGCGGCGAGGGGATCGCCGCTGCGCTGGATGCGGTCGTAACCCCAGTCGAAGGCCTGTAACTCATCACGGAGCTACCCGGAAATTCTATGGCCACCGTCAGTCGTCCCAACCACGATGTGATCCGGCCCGAGAGGGACAAGCAATTCGTCGGCGAAGAGAATCCCTTCGAGGCGATGATGTCACGCTTCGACTATGCGGCCCAGCGGCTGAGCCTGGATCCAGGGCTCTACAAGGTGCTGCGCAGTCCGGAGAAGCAGATCATCGTCTCGGTGCCGTTCCTGCGGGACAACGGGGAAGTGGAGGTCTATACCGGGTACCGGGTGCTCTACAACACCTCGCGCGGTCCGGCCAAGGGCGGGATTCGATTCGACCTCAGCGTGACGCTGGATGAGGTCAAGGCATTGGCCGCCTGGATGACCTGGAAGTGCGCCGTGGTCAACATTCCCTTCGGCGGGGCCAAGGGCGGCGTGGTCTGCGACCCGGCCAGCCTGTCCAACGTGGAGCTGGAGCGCATCACTCGACGCTACACCTCGGCGATCATCGAGACCTTAGGCCCCGACTCCGACGTGCCCGCCCCCGACGTGAACACCAACGAGCGGATGATGGCGTGGATCATGGATACCTACTCCATGCACAAGCGTCATACCGTCACTGCTGTGGTGACCGGAAAGCCGGTGGAGATGGGCGGGTCGCTCGGCCGCCGGGAAGCGACCGGCAGGGGCTGCATGATCGTCACCCGAGAGGCGCTGAAGCGGCTGCGAATGCCGGTGCAGGGCACCCGGGTAGCGGTGCAGGGCTTCGGCAACGTGGGCTCGATCTCGGCCCAGCTGATGGAGCAGCAGGGGATGACCATCGTGGCGGTGAGCGACAAGTCCGGTGGGATCTACAACCCCAAGGGACTCAAGATCCGCGATGTGTACCAGCACGTGCGCCAGCGCCGGCTCCTGAGCGACTACAAGGAGGCCGAGCCGGTGAGGAACGACCAGTTGCTCACCCTCGACTGCGACGTGCTGGTTCCGGCCGCACTGGAGAACGTGATCACCAGCCAGAACGCCGGTGACATCAAGGCGAGAGTGATCTGCGAGGGAGCCAACGGACCGACTACCGCGGGCGCGGACAAGATCCTGGACGATAACGGCGTCTTCGTGATCCCCGACATTCTGGCCAACGCCGGCGGGGTGACGGTGAGCTACTTCGAGTGGGTGCAGGACCGCGGCGGGTACTTCTGGGACGAGGACACGGTCAATCAGCGGCTGGAGCGCATCATGACCCAGTCGTTCGAGGAAGTCGCCGGTATGTCGGCCCGTCATGGCATCAACCTGCGGATCGGCGCGTACATGCAGGCCATCGAGCGGGTTGCCGTGGTGCACCGGTTGAGGGGGATGTACGCCTGACCGGCAGCGTGCCTGAATGCAGCTCACGCTCCTCGCGGTCGGGAGGCTCCGGCCGTTTTACCGCGATGCCTGCGACGAATACATCCGGCGGCTTGCAGCGCACCTGCGGTGGACGGAGATCGAGGTGCGGGAGGCCAGTCGGGCGCCGACGGTAGATGCCCAGCGGGAGCAGGAGGCGGAGAGGCTCGGAGCAAAGTTGAGTCCCGGCTCGACTCTGGTGGCGCTGGCCCGGGCGGGTACACCCTGGAGCAGCGAAGACCTAGCCCGGCAAATGGAACGTTGGCGGAGCGAGGCACGTCCGGTAGCACTGGCGATTGGCGGCTCCCACGGCCTCTCAGCCGGCTTCCTGGCCGGGGCCTCCGCCCGGTGGAGCCTCGGCTGGCTTACCCTCCCCCACGAGCTGGCGCGGGTCGTGGTGGTGGAGCAGCTCTATCGGGCGATTACCATTCTTCGAGGGGAGCCATACCATAAAGGCCGGTGCTAATGGAGTGGTTCGAAGAATGGTTCGGCGAGGAATACCTTCAACTCTATCCCCACCGCGACGATGCCGAGGCCGAGCGCGCGGTGGGAACGATCGCGCGCCACGTGGGGCTGAGGCCCGGGGCGAGGGTGCTGGACGTCGCGTGCGGCGCGGGAAGGCATGCGCGGGCCTTTCGTCTCGCGGGAGCTCGGTGCGTGGGAGTCGATCTCTCCGCCACTCTGTTGCGCGTCGCCCGGAAGGTCACCGACGCAGGCCTGGTTCGGGCCGACATGCGCCTGCTTCCCATACGGCCTCACTCCATGGATCTCACCGTCAATCTTTTCACCAGCTTCGGATACTTCGACCGTGACGCGGAGCATGCTGATGCGTTGCGGGAAATGATCCAAACGCTCAAGCCCGGCGGGTGGTTCGTGATCGATTTTCTCAACCCTTCTGCGGTCCGGCGCGGGCTGGTGGCGCGCGAGCGGGTACGGCTCGGTGGTGGCGAGGTCGAAGTTGGCCGTTCGGTTTCTTCCGACGGCCACTACGTGTGCAAGACCATCACGACGGCGTCCGGCAAGCGATTCGTCGAGCGCGTGCGCTTGTTCGAGCCCGATGAAATCGCCGGCATGCTGGAGGCCGAGGGCATCGACATCCAGTTTCGCTTCGGCAGCTACGATGCGGCCCCACTGACCCCCGAGTCTCCCAGGACCATTCTATTGGGCCGCGCCGGATGACTTTGCGTTTCGTAACCACTCCGATCGATGCACCGCTCAGCGCCCCGGCGCCGCGTCCCGGCCGGTTCGATCCATCCCTAGCCGAGGCATTGGTTCCCTCCGCCGCCAGGGACGAAGCCCTCGCTCGGTTGCAACAACCCGATGCGGTTGCCCTGACCACCGGCCAACAGCCCGGATTGTTCACCGGGCCGCTCTACACCGTTCACAAAGCGCTATCCACCGCTGCGCTGGCCCGGATTCTCGAGCGCCAATGGCAGCGGCCCGTGGTTCCAATATTCTGGACCGCCGGCGACGATCACGACTTCGCCGAAGCCAGTCACGCGAGTTGGATAAGTCAGGACGGGAGCGTCGCCACCGCGTCGCTGCCGCCGCGCGCGCCCGACGCGCCGCTCACGCCAATGTATCGCGAACCGCTCGGCCCCGGGGTGGTGCCGGCACTGGAGGCGCTGGTCGCGGATCTTCCTGAATCGGAGTTCCGCGATGATACCGTCGCCTGGCTGGCTCGGCACTACCGCCCCAACGTCACCGTCCAGGCCGCCTTTGCCGGTGCCATGGCCGAGCTGCTCGCTCCCGCGGGTGTGGTGTGCTTCGACAGCAGTCACCCGGCCGCAAAGCGAGCATCCGCGCCGATCGTGATTCGCGCCCTCGCCGCGGCGGCGGAGCTGGACCGGGAGCTGGATCGCCGGGCCGAGGAGCTGGGAGCGACGGCGCGCACGTCCGGGATCGCCGTGGGAGACGGCGCCGCGCTGGTGATGTTGGAAGGACAGCAGGGTCGCGATCGCTTGATCGCAGACGGCGACGGCTTCGTG
Organism: uncultured Gemmatimonadales bacterium; assembly: GCA_963812755.1. Classification (GTDB taxonomy): domain Bacteria; phylum Gemmatimonadota; class Gemmatimonadetes; order Gemmatimonadales; family GWC2-71-9; genus CAVVWJ01. Next base: position 100,837 of record CAWEWK010000026.1, read on the forward strand.
ACCCGGCGGGGCCGGGAGCGGTTCGACCTGAAGGACCTGGAGCGAATCGCCGAGCGGGAGCCTACCCGACTCTCTCCCAACGTACTGTTGCGTCCGGTGGTGGAGAGCGGGCTCCTCCCCACGGTGGCGTACCTCGCCGGGCCCGGCGAGCTGCGGTACCTCGTCCTCACGCCGCCGATCTATGAGCTGCTGGGGGTGCCGCGCCAGGAGCCGCTCCCCCGCTGGTCCGGCGTACTGGTTGAGCCCAAGGTGCAGCGGGTGCTGGACAAGTTCCAGATCTCGCTGGAAGACTTGCTCTCTCCGCCAGGAACCCTCGAGGCCCGGCTGGTCCGATCACAGGTCCCAACGGAGGCGCTGGACGCCTTGTCGAAGATGCGCGCGTCGGTAGAGCAGGGCTATGATGCCCTCGAGAGAGTCGCCGGCGAGATCGATCCCACGCTGGTTCGCCCGATGCAAGGCGCACGGCACCAGGCGCTGGCCGGCACCCAGGAGGTGGAAAAGAAGCTGGTGCAGCATCTCAAGCGGCGGCAGGAGACCGAGCTGGGGCAGATCGCGCGGGCCCGCGCAGCCGTTCTTCCTCACAACAAGCCTCAGGAGCGAGAGCTCACCGTCGCTCCCTTTCTCGCTCGCTACGGGCCGGAGCTGATTCGCGACCTGACCGACGAGATCGAGCGGTGGTACGCCGGCGCCCTTGAAGGGGCGCTGGAACCTTCGTAGACTCGATTCATGTGGGTGATCGCGCTTTTCCTGGCCATAGCACTGCTGGTTCCGACCATGGCCATTCTGGTCGATTCGCCCATCGGGCGTGCAATCGCCCGCCGGCTGGAAGGGCCGCAGGAGGCGCCGCCCGCCCTGGCCGATCTGGCAAAGAAGGTGGACCTGCTGGAGGCGGAGGTCGATGACCTCGTCCGTACGGTCCAATCCCTTCAGGACGAAAGCACCTTTCTACAACGACTGCTGGCCGAGTCCCCCCAGCGGCCCCCCCTCCCACCGCCTTCCGGTCTCTGACCGCGCCTGAGCGCCGGAGCTCCCGGCCGGCGGTAATGGTCGCGGCGGGGATCCTGCTCAGCCGGATTCTCGGGCTGATCCGGAACCGGGTCTTTGCCCACTACTTCGGCACTTCAGACGTAGCCGACTCGTTCAACGCCGCATTTCGGATCCCCAACTTTCTCCAGAACCTCTTTGGTGAAGGCGTACTCTCCGCCTCGTTTATTCCGGTCTATGCCGGGCTGAGAGCGAAAGGCGACGACCGCATCGCCTCCGAAGTGGCCGGGGCGGTGGCGGTGCTCCTCGGCCTGGTGGTTTCGGTTCTGGTGCTCGCGGGGATGTTGCTGAGCCCGGTCCTCATCGACCTGATCGCGCCGGGGTTCGAGGGGGAGAAGCGGGCGGCGACCATACGCCTGGTGAGAATTCTGTTTCCCGGCGCCGGCTTGCTGGTGCTCTCGGCCTGGTGTCTCGGTGTGCTGAACAGTCATCGGCGCTTCTTCCTGTCTTACTCCGCGCCGGTGGTGTGGAATCTGGCGATCATCGCGGTGTTGCTCGGCTTCGGCGACCGGTACTCGGGATATTCCCTTGCCGAAATCGCCGCCTGGGGCTCGGTGGCGGGAAGCCTACTCCAGTTTGCGATTCAATTGCCCGCGGTTCTTCGGTTGCTGGGCGGGTTCCGGGCCGGCCGAATCCTGAGCGAGCCGGTCCGGCTGGTCGCACGGAACTTCGGGCCGGTATTCGTGGGGCGCGGAGTGGCCCAGATCAGCGCCTACATCGATACCCTGCTTGCGAGCCTGCTCCCTACCGGCGCGGTGGCCGCACTGTCTTACGCCCAAGTGCTGTACACCCTGCCGGTCAGCCTGTTCGGCATGTCGGTCTCGGCCGCCGAGCTACCGGCGATGTCGAGTGCGGCCGGCGACGAGGAGCGCCGGACCGCCTACCTCCGAGAACGGTTGAGCAGGGGACTCCGGCAGATCGCGTACTTCGTGGTGCCTTCAGCCATGGCATTCCTGGCGCTGGGCGACGTAGTGGTCGGCGCGCTCTACCAGTCTGGTGAGTTCACCCGGCCGATGACGGTGTATGTGTGGGGCATCCTGGCGGGGTCGGCCGTAGGTCTGCTGGCCTCGACCCTTGGGCGGCTCTATGCTTCGACCTTCTACGCCCTGCACGACACCCGAACACCACTCCGCGTCGCGCTGGTGCGAGTAGGCACTCGCCATAACGCTGGGATACCTCTTTGCTCTGCATCTGCCGCGGGCGCTTGGGCTCGACGCTCGGTGGGGCGCCGCGGGCATCACTGTGGCGGCAGGCCTCGCGGGATGGATCGAGTTTCTCCTGCTGCGGCGCAAGTTGAATCTTCGGATCGGGGTCACCGGACTCCCAGTGGGGTTCGTCTTTCGGCTATGGGCCTCGGCAATACTTGCCGCCGAGGCTGCCTGGTTGCTGAGGCCCGTGATCCCCACTCAGCGCCCTGTCATCGCGGCGGTGGTCCTGCTTGGGGTTTACGGGTCGCTGTATCTGGCGGCGACATCGGTGCTGCGGGTGGAGGAAGCCAAGCAGGTGGTCGGGCGATGGTGGCGGCAACGCTAGATGACAGGGCACTAGCGCTATTTTTCATGGCATGACCACCCCCGTACTCCCTGAAGCCCTTCAGCGCAAGCTCGACACCCTTCCAGAAGGCCCCGGCGTCTACATCTGGAAGGGTGCCCGCGGGGAGGTCCTGTATGTCGGAAAGGCCAAGCGGCTGAAAAGCCGGGTCCGGAGCTATGTCGCGAACGATGCCGCCGGACCGATAACTCAGGCACTGCAGCGCCTGCTAGCGGACGTCGAGACCATCGTGGTGCCGAGCGAGCCCGAGTCGCTGCTGCTGGAAAACAATCTCATCAAAGAGTACCGGCCGCGTTTCAACGTGCGGCTCAAGGACGACAAGAGTTATCCCTCCATCGCGGTGACGCTGGGAGAGCCGTTTCCCAGGGTCCTGGTCGTCCGCCGGCGCGACATCCCAGGGGCCCGTTACTTCGGGCCCTACACCGATGTGGGGCAGCTCCGGCGGACTCTTGCCATCATCCGTCGGCTCTATACCGTCAGGAGCTGTCACGACGACCTCCCCCGGGAGCGGCGTGACCGGCCCTGCCTGGACTATCACATCGGACGGTGCAAGGCGCCTTGCGTCGGGTGGCAGGACCAGCCGGAGTACCGCCGCATGGTGGATGACGTGGTCCGGTTTCTCGAGGGCCGGACCGGCGACCTCCGGCTCAAGGTTCGAGACGCGATGCTCGAGGCCAGCACGCAGGAGAACTATGAGCGCGCCCGGGAGCTCCGCGACGCGCTGCGCTGGCTGGATAAGTTGGAGGAGCCCGCCAGCGTCGAGGTGATCGGTACCGGTGACGCCGACGCGATCGGATACGCCCGCGATGGCGACGACGCGGTGGGCGTGCTGATCCGGGTGCGGGAAGGCCGGGTGGTAGGCCGAGAGCATCGGTTCCTCGAGGGGCTCGAAGAGGAGAACGACGCCGGAGTACTCAGTGCCTTCCTGGTGCGCTATTACGTGCCGGTCGAGGGTCGCGCGCGGCGACTGGTCGTGCCGTTTCCGCCGGCGGACTGGGACGCGCTCCGCGAGCTGCTGCCCGGCACCGATTGGACCATTCCGCAGCGGGGCACCGCGCAGCGCTGGCAGGAGCTGGCCGACCACAATGCGCGGCATCTGCTCGAGAGCCTCCGCATCGAGTCGTTCGAGACCGAAGAGCGGGCGGAAGACCCGGTATATGCCCTGGGGCGGGATCTCGGACTCAGCGTGGTACCCCGGAGCATGATCTGCGTCGACATCTCCCACAACCAGGGACGGGATACGGTGGGCTCTCTCGTGTGGTTCGAGGCCGGGCGGCCCCGCAAGAGCGAGTACCGCAAGTTCAAGATCCAGGGCATGGGACAACAGGACGACTACGCCGCGATCCAGGAGGTGCTTACCCGCTACCTGACCCGGCGGCGCGACGAGCAGCTTCCGATGCCGGATCTCATCGTGATCGACGGCGGCAAGGGCCAGCTCAGCGCGGCGGTGGACGCTGCCGAAAAGCTGGGGATGTGGGAAATCCCGATGGTCAGCCTGGCGAAGCGGGAAGAGGAGGTGTTTCTGCCGGGACGGGCGGAGAGTCTGCGACTCTCCCGGCGCAGCCCGTCGCTCCGTCTGCTCCAGCGGGCTCGAGACGAGGCCCATCGCTTCGGCGTGGCCTATAACCGGAAGCGACGGACCCAACGGACCATCACCTCCGAGTTACTGAACATTCCCGGCATAGGTCCGGAGCGCCGGCGCCGGCTGCTCGATCGGTTTGGCAGCCTCGCCGGAGTCAAGTCCGCCTCGGTCTCGGAGCTGGCGTCGGTGCCGGGACTCTCCGCGGCGATGGCGGAGCGGATTCTGGTGCACCTGAAGGAGCGAGGTTGAGGCCGATGGATTGGAACCTTTTCTGCTCCGCCTGCGAGAACACCGCTTCTCCTGAAGGTCTGCGCACCGTGTGCTCGTCCTGCGGCCAGCCCTGGCTGGTGGAGTATCCGACTCGCAAGCATCGGCAATCCGAGCTGCGTGGGGCACTCGGTGCCGGCATGTGGCGATTTCGGGATTGGCTGCCGCTGTCGCCCGGCGAGCGACCCGTCACTCTCGGCGAAGGGGATACGCCGCTGCTCCCGCTCTCCCGAACCGGAGCTCGCCTGGGCTTCGGGGATCTGCGAATGAAGGACGAGGGAGTGAATCCTACCGGCTCCTTCAAGTCGCGGGGACTGTCGGCCGCGATTACCCGGGCGGTAGCGGCCGGAGCCGAGCGGTTCGTCCTGCCCACCGCGGGAAACGCCGGCGTCGCTGCCGCGGCCTATGCGGCCAGAGCCGGCCGGCCCGTATGCGTGTTCGCCCCAGCCAGCACCCCGCCGGCGATCCTGGCCCAGATCGTCGCCTACGGTGGTGAGCTCCGGGTGCTCGACGGTCACATTGGCGACTGCGGCAAGGCCGCACGGGTGTATGCGGACGAGTGCCGTGCGATCGACCTCTCGACCCTGCGCGAGCCTTACCGAATCGAGGGCAAGAAAACCCTGGGTTTAGAGATCGCCATGCAACTCGATTGGACCTTTCCCGACGCCGTCATCTATCCCACTGGGGGAGGCACCGGACTGATCGGGATGTGGAAGGCGTTCGCGGAGCTCGGGCAGGCAGGATGGGTCCAGGGTGCCGCTCCGCGGATGTACTCGGTCCAGTCAACCGGCTGCGCGCCGGTCGTGCGGGCCTTCGTGCAGGGAGCGGATCAGTGCGAACCGTGGCAGGATCCGATTACGGTCGCCAGCGGACTCCGGGTGCCTGCGCCCTTGGGAGGCCGCCTCATGCTCCGAATCCTCCGCGAGACCGGCGGTGGAGCGGTGGCGGTGGACGACGCCGCCATTACCGCGGCAGCGGACCGGGTCACGGCGGAGGAGGGGGTCGACCTCTCGCCCGAAGGCGGCGCCGCTCTGGCCGCCGCCGAGCTGCTTCTGGCCCGGGGCGACCTGCGTCCCGAGGACCGGGTTATCGTGTTCAATACCGGCGCCGGGTGGCTCTACCGGGACCCCGCCGAGTTGCTTCGGAGGTGAATTAGGGGCATATTTATAAGTCTATGTCCGATGGACGTTTTGCTATCCTCGACCCGGCCGCCGGAGTAAGCGGCGACATGCTGCTCGGGGCGCTCCTTGCCGCCGGCGCGCCGGAGGAATGGCTTCGCGGGTTGCCGGCCCGGCTCGGCTTTCCCGAGGTGAAGGTCGAGGTCTCCGAGGTTGATCGCTGCGGCGTCCGCTCCACCAAGGTCGATGTGATTCTCCCGGGGGGTATTCGGGAGCACCCCAGCCCGGAAATCGGACCCGATCTTCCCCACCCGCATTCCCATCTCAATCACTCCCACGACCACGGACACGAGCCCCACCGCCACATTGGCGAGCTGATCGCCGTCGTGGAGCGGGCGCCCCTGTCCCCCTGGGTGCGCGAGCGGGCGGTTCAGGCCTTCCGGCTGCTCGGCGAGGCCGAAGGGAAGGTCCACGGGGTCGCCGCGGAAGACGTGGCGCTACACGAGGTCGGCGCGGTGGACGCGCTGGTCGACATCGTCGGCACCATCGAGGGCTTCGAGCAATTGGGAGTGACGCGGGTGTATAACCGGCCGGTGAGCGTAGGCAGTGGGTGGGTGCGTGCGGCACACGGGGTCATTCCGGTGCCCGCACCAGCCACGGCGATTCTGCTGGAAGGGGTCGAGCAGGGCCCCAACGGCCCAGTCACCGGAGAAGCGACTACTCCCACGGGAGCGGTGTTGCTTCGGGTACTGTCCGCGGGCTCGCCCCCGTCGCGCTGGCGCGCGGCGAGTGCGAGCTCCTGGGGCGCCGGTGGTCGCGATCCCGAGAATTATCCCAATGCCCTGCGACTCATCATCGCCGAGCCGGCGCACGAAGCGGGCGAAGTCGTCCTCTTCTCGGCCGATCTCGACGATCTCAGTCCCGAGTACCTCGATCCGCTTCGCGAAGCCCTCTTCAGCGCCGGGGCTTTGGATGTGCAGGTCTGGGCTACCCAGATGAAGAAGGGACGAACCGGCTTTCGCCTCGAGGTGACAACGGCCCCCTCAGAGGGCGATCGGGTGGCCGAGGCCCTGTTCCGGCACAGCACCACGGCTGGAATCCGCCGCCAACTGGTCGAACGAGTGACGCTCGCGCGGCGTGAGGTTCAGGTTGATCTGGGAGACGGCATGCGGGTGCGGGTCAAGGTGTTGGACGCACCCGATGGTCCGCGGGTAAAACCGGAATATGACGACGTTGCTGCGGTGGCGAAGCGTACGGGCCGCCCAGCTCATGAGGTGGCAAGGGACTTGCAATACCGGGCTCTCCGCCTGGTGAGTCCCGAAAATGCCGCCCGGCCTCTGACCCCGAACAAGGAGTCGTGACGAGTGAAAGCGATGATCGCATTGGCCCTCTTGCTCCTTACCGTGAGTGCGCTTCCGGCGCGGGCACAACAGCCGGTACTCAGCGACCGGGTGGCCAAGTCGATGCCGACGGTCTATCAGGCACCCACCTGTGAGCTCAAGTCGAATCACTTCAAGGTGAGCAGTGGCGCCACCTATTTGAAGACCGGTATCGAAGCCGAGGTTCCGGAGAACAGGACCCGGGTATTGGCTAGCGGCGTGAAAGTGCTTCTGGAGGCGATTCAGCAGAACGGTCAAAAGGAGAATCCCGCCGCCTGGTATTACCTGGGCCGGATCTATCTCCAGCAGGGCGATCTCTACGGCGCCGACTCCACTTTGCGACTGGCGGAGAAGCTGGCCCCGCAGTGCGAGAAGGACATCTCCGGGTACCGCCGGAACGCCTGGGTCTCACTGATCAAGGCCGGCAGCGCCTTCGAGGAGCAGAAGAACTCTGACAGCGCGCTGGCTCTCTATCGGCAGGCGACGCTGGTCTATCAGAAGTCGCCGGTGGCATTCTATCAGGTCGCGGCCCTGATGAACGACAAGCAGATGCCGGACAGCGCCGCCATCTATTTTGGCCGCGCGGTAGCGGCGTCCGAGGGGGTCACCGACACCATCGAGGTCAAAGTCCGCAATCGGTCGGCGTTCAACGAGGCCGCGCTGCTGCTCAACGCCAAGAAGTACGACGGCGCGATCGCAGCGTTCGAGCGCTTCCTCAAGTGGGTGCCCAACGACGTGGAGGCCAAGCGAGGGTTGGCTTCGGCGTATCGCGGCGCGGGGCAGACCGAAAAGGCGCAGGCAATCGAGCAGCAATTGGTCGCATCCGGTGCGGGCGCCGGTGCGGGGGCCGGGGCGACCGGCGCCGCGGCAGGATCGGATGACCTGATGAGCATCGGGGTCAATCTGTACAACGATAAGAAGTACGCCGAGGCAGCCGCGGCGTTCGAGAAGGCCGCCGCCGCCGAACCCTACAACCGCGACGCGCTTTCCAACCTGAGCAACACCTACTTGGCGCTGAAGAATGGGCCCAAGTTGTTGGCTGCGGCGCAGCGGCTCATTGCCATCGAGCCGCTCAACGAAACCGCGCTCAAGCTGGTGGGCGAAGGGTACAAGCAGAGCGGCAAGGTGGACGACGCGGTGAAAACGGCGGAGAAGGTGTTGGCCCTCCCGGTCGACATCAAGGTCACCGATTTCACGCCCACGGGCAGCGGGGCCAACTTGACGGCTACCGCCGCCGGCCGGCAGGCGCAAACGCCGGCGGGTAAGGCGATCCCGCCCAAGGCGCAGGTAGTGGTCTTCGAATTTCTCGACCCCAAGGGTACGGTCGTGTCGACCCAGGAAGCCCAGGTTCAGGCGCTGGCGCCGGGCGCCCCTCAGGAGCTGAAGCTCACCGCGCAGGGGCAGGGCATCGCTGCCTGGCGCTACAAGACCAAGTAGGCGGACCTCGAGGAGCGAGGCCCAAGGAGAAGAGCATGGCTGGCGTCCGGGCTGAAGAGACCGCCGTGAACGGGCTCACCACCAGCAAGGCTCCGTTCATCGAGCAGGCCCAGTCGGAAGGGCGGCTCTACATCCACCAGCCGTACGAGCTGTACCACGAGGCGAACCACGAGGCCTGGCGGCGGCTGTTCACCAGAATGGAAGACCGCTGGCGCCGCTATGCCAACCCTCGTTTCCTGCAGGGGATCGACAGTCTTTGCCTCGATCCCCAGCGAGTGCCGAAGTTGGAGGACGTCAACCGATTCCTCAGCCCGCTCACCGGCTTCAAGGCCAAGCCAGTGAGCGGGTACGTTCCCTCCTTCATGTTCTTCGACTGTCTTCGCAATCGCGAGTTTCCCACCACCATCACCATTCGGGACGGCGCCACGCTGGATTACCTGCCCGAGCCCGACATCTTCCACGACATCGCCGGCCACGTGCCGATGCACACCGACCGCGCCTTCGCGGATGCCCTGGTGCGCTTCGGTGACTGCGCCCATACCGCGGCGGAGATCGTGTCGGGCATCGGCGACAAGGCAGAGCGGATCCGGCAGGTCAGCAGCATCTTCAAGGCGCTGGCGCGCTTCTTCTGGTTCACCATCGAGTTCGGCTTGATGCGGAGCGGCAACGGCCTCAAGGTATACGGCAGTGGGCTGCTCAGCTCCTATGGCGAGATCGCTCACTCCATCGATTCGCCCGAGGTGCAGCGGTATCCTCTTCAGCTGGAATGGGTGATCAACCAGTACTTCGAGATCGACCATTACCAGCCGTTGCTGTTCGTGGTGGACTCGTTCGACCATCTGTTCGACCTGGTGGGCCAGCTGGAGCGCTGGATGCGGGCCGGGCGGCTGAGCAACGTCTCCCCGGGCGAGCCGGCGATCAGCGAGGCGGACCTGAAGAGTTTCCTCCAGGCTGCAGCGGGGAAATAGAGGCCGGGCTTGATGACGGGGGGCACTCGGTGATATACTCGGCCACCGAGTATGGAGTAGGAGTTCGGCAAGTCACGCGGGCGTAATTCAGTGGTAGAATGCCAGCTTCCCAAGCTGGACGTCGCCGGTTCGAGTCCGGTCGCCCGCTCTATCAAAATCCTCTGAATCTCCTTCCCCCGCTGAGACTTCCGTCTCCGGGGGATTTTCCATTTGCTCCGTCGATTCCGCCGCCGTGTCAATCCCAGTGACAAACGGCCCCATCAACCCAAGCCGCTGGAGCCGATCGCCAAGCCGGTCGAGATGCTGCTCGACTCGGTATTCCACGACCTCGGAGCGATGCCGCACTTCACCCAGGTGGGCGTAGATCCGCTTCACCATCTCATCTGAGCCGTGGCCCAGTTCCCGAGCCACCGTGTAAATCGAGACTGGTGCACCGCGGTCCAGCGTCTGCAACCGTGCTGCGCAGTAGGTGTGACGGAAGGCCTTCGATCGCAGCTCGCCGGCGCCGAGCCCTGCCCGCTTGGCCACCCGTGGCCAGCGCTCTTCGCTGAGGTTGCGAGCGCGCTCAGTGAGTTATGTAGCCGGAGGGGTTGCTCGACGTAGTCTTGCCAAGAATACCGCCCGAAGCAGCGCGTACTTCCGACGCACTCGCTCCATGGCGTCATAGGCCAGGTCAGCGCGGAGTTGGTTGTGCGCCATGTCGAATACGAGAGCGTGAAAGCGGTGCGGTGTGGTCAGCGAGGCCAAGGGGGCCAGCTCGTCCGCAATGACAGACTCAGCGCGGACCAGCGCAGTCGGATACAGGCTCCCGGTCGGGCCTCCCCACGAGGACGCCTCGATCATCCGGAACTCTGTGTTGGGGTGCCGGAAGGGTGCTAGGGAGGACCGCGCTCGTCAAGCTCCGTCACAGCCCTGTCTCTTCTGCACCTTCCCGCGCACATTTCCACCTACTCACCGGCGCCGCTCAATGGTCGTTGATTCCCCAACTTTCCTTCCATAGGCGAGAGTCAGAGTCCCCGTTGCCCGAGCATCCGCAGTACACCATGTGGAAGGCCCGGTATGAAGCCGAGTTGGCTGCTGCTTCAGGAGCAGGCAGCCAGGCGGGCCAGGCGGGACGCCGAGCGACTGGAGTGGAATGAAGCATGGCCGGGCTACGAAAGCCGATGGCGCGAGGGCCTGGTGCGGGGCCCACTCCGGCTACCGCGCTGGTGGCAGATTCGCGCTTGGCTCCAACTGCTGTTGGGAAAGGACCGGCATCGCTAAACAGGGGTGTGCCGCCCAACAGGCGCATCAACCGACGGGCCGTAACCGGTCAATTAACCCCAGTGCGGCCAGGAGGTCGGCTGCACCCCGCCAAACGTGCCTCGAAGGCCAGCAGGAGCTGGTCCCGCAGCGGCCACCTCGCGAACTGTCAGCGTGATCCTGAGTAAGCGCCATGGAGGTGGGGCGAGACTCGAAGGCCAGCCGCTCGAGTGGGCATACGCGCCTTGCGGGCCTGCCGCCTCCCCTCCATGATGAAGAGCACTACCAAGCTCTCAGTCGTAGGCTCATTAGGCACTCCCCAGCCCAGGGGTAACCCGCCTTGGCCGATAGGGCCCCGCGTCCTCGCCTGTCCGATCTCGAGCTGTCCCGGCTCGGCGCCGTCGTCGAATCCTCCGACGATGCCATTATTAGCAAGGACCTCGACGGTACCGTCCGAACCTGGAATCGCGCTGCTGAGCGCATCTTCGGGTACCCGCTCGAGGAGATGATTGGCCAGCCCATTTTCCGTCTCATCCCGGAGGAGCTGCACCCCGAGGAGCACCAGCTCTTGGCCCGCATTCGGGCCGGGGAGCACGTGGCACACTACGAGACGACTCGGATTCGCAAAGACGGCCAGCGGATCCCGATCTCCCTAAGCCTATCGCCCGTCCGGGACTCTGAGGGGCGGCTCATCGGCGCCTCGGCGATCAAGCGCGACATCACCGCTCAGCGGGGCCTTGAGCGACAGCTCCATCATGCCCAGCAGATGGATGCCATCGGGCAACTCGCGGCTGGCGTGGCGCACGACTTTAACAACATTCTGACCGTAATATCAGGCTACTGTGGGCTCCTACTGGCTCGTACGCGGGTCCCGGATCCACGTCGCGATGACATTATCGGGATTCAGGAGGCCGCCGACCGCGCCGCCGCGCTCACCCAGCAGCTCCTCGCGTTCGGTCGGAAGCAGGTAATGCAGCCCCAGGTGCTCGACCTCCGGGAGGTGATCGAGGATACCGGGCGGATGCTGCGGCGGCTCCTCGGCGAGCACATCGACTTGGCGATCACGACCGGGCCACTCCTGAGTCCGGTATTCGCGGATCGGGGGCAGTTGAGCCAAGTGCTGGTCAATCTGGCGGTGAATGCGCGAGATGCCATGCCCCAGGGTGGGCGCCTGACGATAGCGGCGCAGGATGTCCCGCTCAGCGAGGAGTACGCCAGCACCCACCTGGAGGTGATGCCGGGCCCCTATGTACGCATCGCCGTGAGCGATACCGGTGTTGGGATGACACCCGAAATTCAGGCGCGAATGTTCGAGCCCTTCTTTACCACGAAACCAGCTGGCAAGGGGACGGGGCTGGGACTCTCAACGGTTTACGGGATCGTGAAGCAACTGGACGGCCACATGTTCGTCTACTCGGAGCCGGAGCAGGGCACGACGATCAAGATCTATCTGCGCCACGCCGAGGACGCGGCGGTCGCCGAGGCGCCGCCAGAGCAGCCTGTCGCAGGGCGCGAGTCGGCAACGATTCTCGTGGTGGAGGATGATCCCGGGATTCGCACCGTGATCTGGCGAGTGCTGGAAGAGCAGGGCTATCCGGTGCTCCTCGCCGCGACGCCCCAGCTTGCGCTCGAGCTGGCGGCAGGCCACGAGGGCCCGATTCACCTCCTGCTGACTGATGTCGTGATGCCTGAGATGAGCGGGCGGCAGCTGGCCGAACGCCTCCTGCGGGACCGGCCAAGACTTCCGGTGCTCTTTATGTCGGGCTACACCGACGATGCCATCCTCCACCAGGGCCGGCTCGATCCCGATACCGATTTGCTGCAGAAGCCCTTCACCTCGGACATCCTGCTACGGCGCATTCGCCGGATCCTCGACCCCGGTGCCTCCGAGCCTCCCAGTTCTTGACGCGTAACTGGTTGGGTTCGTTGCACGGCTCTCGCGCAGTAGGGTTCCAATCGCATCGATACCGAAGTCTTCTGGTCGCGGGACGCTTGCGACGGGGGCGACCCCTTTGAGGAGGAGAATCCCGAGTTCCTGGTTGATATCCCCGCTCCGAAAATGTTTATGGCGCCTTCCAGGCACTGTCAGGATCTCCTCGTTAATTGAGAATGGGGATGCTAGACGGCATAATGTTCTCCAAAAGCCTAGCCAACATGGCCGGCAATATGCCACCACTTGACTAGCGTTTACGGTCCGCCTGAGCTTGTGAACCGCATGCGCGTGCGGCCGAGCGGCTGCGTTGTAGTTTTCCATGTGCCGGTATGAGGTCCAACCCTTTGTCGGCCAGCGGTCGTCTCAAACCACGAGCTTGGGCCTTCCTGGCTGGCGTGCTCCTGGTGGGGTTTGCTATCGGCCAAATATTCCAGATTGGCTCAGCTCTGGTGAGGTGGCTCGTCCTAGTGGGAGGTGTCGGGCTTTCCATTCCCGCCGTCTGGCAAGTAGTCACAGGGGAGAGAACACTAAAGCTTCAACGTGCCCAGCACGAGGCGAATCAGGAGGAGCGGGAGACTGGGCGCAGGCAAGCCCGCTATCGCATGGAGGCCCTCGCCGATCAGACCTACCAACGAGCGGCGCGCACGTTGCGCGAAATGCCTGCCAGCACCACTGGTTCCTGGTTTGATTGGGCAGAGCTGTTTGCCGTGGTCTTAGGGCAGGAACTCCGAAATCTCTTCTTAGATCTTCGTGTCGCGGCAGCCATGGCGGGTGATGAATCTGCGGAAACGGGTAAGCAACTGCACAGTGATTTCATGCAGCTCGAAGAGACTGTCCGCCTGATCTCGACCCCCAATCGTGACCCGCGGTCGCCGGACACTTTAGTCCGGGAGGCAGTCAGTCTTCGAACCACCATTCGAGTCGGACTGCAGAACCTCGGCGCCAGCGTGGATTGGTCAGGTGACTTTTAGGAAAACCGGAAGCCTAGTGACAATCCCAGTGACAAACGACCTGGCGCTGACTAGCGTTGGGTAGCGGGGTAGGGGAGCTAAGTTGTTGATTTGCGCTGATCGTCGCTCGCTGGCGCTGGACCGGGTCGCTTCCCAAGCTGGACGTCGCCGGTTCGAGTCCGGTCGCCCGCTCTCAACATCTTCTTTCCCCGGCGGCACTTCCGTGCTGTCGGGGCTCGTCATATCTAGTGGGCGCAGCGCCGCTTAGCGTCACAGCCCTGTCTCTTCTGCACCCTCCTGCGCACATTTCCTTCGACAACCAGGCGCCAACCGCACGCTGGTGACGCCCAGGAGCGGAGAAGATGATGACACTTGTCGAGAGACTCAGCCGTTTCCGTCCACGGCCCCGCCGCGCGATGTCACATGGCGATCTGATCATCGGCTTATCGATCGTCACGCGGAGCATTTTCATGAACCGGTGGTGCTCGTTGAAACGGGCTGCGGCCTTTCAACGGTGGCAATGGCTAGCGCGGCCACGCGTCTGAAGGCGGTGGTGTATTCCTGCGACAACAACCGGGAAAAGATCATGGAGTTGCAGCGTCTGAGCGGGAGCACTGCGAATGTTGTCTTTCGACGTCGGCGACAGCCACGAGAGCCTGCGGGCCATTGTCGCCGATCACGCACACCTTGATTTCGTGTTTCTCGATTCTGCGGCCTCCGCGATGCACACGTGGCAAGAGTTTCTCATTGTCGAACCGCGTTTGCTACCAGGAGCGGTGCTGCTGGTGGACAATGCGGCCTTGCCTGGCGCGCGGCGTCTCCTGAGCCCGGTTCGTAAGGGCAAGATCCTGGTCCACTATCTGCTGGCCTCGCCCGTGTGGAAGGTGCAAGGGTTTCCGGCGGCCGGGGACTCCATGATTGCGGCATATCGTCAAGCTGAACTCAGCCACGCGGACCCGAGCTACGAAGACCCGGAATATGTTGACCGTTGGCGCCGTGCCTTCAATTCGCGACTGACAACGCCGAGCGCGCACTAGATGCCGTGGCCGAGCGCTACCTCCCGCCTAACCATTCTCATGGTGATGGCCTGCGGTGGCCAAGGTGGCGGCGGCCACGGATGGGAATTCAAGGTCGACACCATCCGGTCCGAGGACGGCGGCAGTCGCCTGATCTCCTGGCTCAGAGCCGTCGGCAAGGAGGGGCCCGAGGGCTCGGCGCGAACGGACCCAGTCATCCTCAGCTTCGATTGCTTCCGAGGCAACATCAGCAGCACGATCATGACCAATCAGGCGCTGCGGCAGGGCAGTGTGGAGATCCAGCTCAAAGTGGATACCAGCCCACCGCGCCGCATTCCCGGCTTCGCTGGAACAACATCCTCGGGCGGAAAGGTGGTTCTCAGCATTTCCCAGGACTCCATGCTCGCGATCCTCAGCGGGCACCAACGGGCAGTCGTCGAGTATGCCGACGGCGCAGGATCCTCCCAGACGACCGCGGAGTTTCCGGTCGTAGGCCTGGAGCAGCACCGGGCGCCGTTCCTGGCCGCCTGTGCCAAGCGGGGGCGCGAGGACTAGCGATCTCCCCGCCGGCCGTAGCGCGCGGCGCTCGAATGAGCTATCTTGATGTATCATTTGATATCTAGTGAGGTCGGCATGGCGCTCGCGAAATCCCCCCTCCGGCGCGCGGCCAAACCGGCGCGCGCCAAGTCGCCGGAGCAGAAAGTGCTCGGCAACCTGTGGAAACAGGTTCTCGGCAAGCAGCGGCCGTTCGGATCACTCTATTCCGTGGCCCCGATGCTCCGGGTCGAGCTGGTGAGAACCGGGGTGCCGCCGGAAGCGCTCGGATTGATCGCGCAGGACATGGGGATCAGCAAAGACCAGCTCTATACCACGCTCGGCGTTCCTCGAGCGACCATGGAACGGAAGCTGCGCGAGCGGCGCCGGCTCAACCAGGATGAGAGCGAACGTGTGGTCGGGATCGCCCGGCTGGTGGGACAGGTCGATCAGGTGGTCCGGGAGTCGGGTGAGCCCAAGGGGTTCGACGCGGCACGGTGGGTGGCGGCCTGGCTGGATCGGCCATTGCCCGCGCTGGGAGGCGTCCGGCCCGGTACGCTGATGGACACCGGAGAAGGCCGCGAGATCGTTGCAGGCTTGGTGGCGCAGATCCAGTCCGCCGCGTACGCGTGACCGATAGATGACGGCGCCCACCCGCGCGCCGGTCGATTCCCGGGCCGGACCACCCATCACGGTCTGGCGAATCGGGGTCGACACGCCGCTGTACACTGCCGACGATCTCGACGGCATCGGCGCCGAGCACAGTGGCGGTCGCTGGAACCGGAAGGGAATCCGCATGGTGTACGCGGCGACATCGCGTGCCCTCGCCTGCCTCGAGACCCTGGTGCACCTGGCCAGCGACGATCTGCCGCTGAATCGCTATCTCGTCGCCATCGAAGTGTCTCTGGATTCCTGGGCGGCGCGTACGGTATTCGATCCAGCGCCAGCACGTTGGCTGGGATGCAGAGCCGGCCGGCCTGGTGTCGCTCGACTGGGGCACTGCCTGGGCGACCGGTAGCTCGACCCTTCTGGCCGAGGTGCCGTCGGTCATCGTCCCCGAAGAATCGAACATCCTGATGAACCCGCATCATCCGGACGGGGCGCTACTGCGCGCCGAGAAAGTCCGGAAATGGACCTACGACGCGCGCCTGAAATCAGGGGTCATAAGTCCTGCTCGCCGCCGGTGAGCGCTCAGCACTGGCTTGACATCTCCTCAGGGCCACTCGATGCTATAGCACCCCCCTAGAGACCAAATCGAGATCTCCTCAGCCGCCGCCGGCACAGCCGGAGGGCGCTAGGAGATCGCTCTGGGGGCCCGCTGCCCACCAACGCCCGTCCCACTCTCTCCGTCCTCCTGGTCACTGACCGCGCGGCGGATGCTCTGCGCTTCGACCGCTCGCTCGCTCGGGCCACCCTGGTCACCTTCCGGCTGACTGTGGTACGCAGCCTGGACGAGTGTGTCGCCTCCTTGGCCCGGCAAGAGTTCGACGCCGTGGAGCTGGATCTGGAGCTGGCCGGCGCTGATGATCTCGCATGGCTGGCCCAGATCCGAGCCATCTCACCCCGCATTCCGGTGCTGGTGCTGATGCCCGAGGGCGCACCGGAGCTGGGCAGCCGAGCGCTCGCCGCCGGAGCGCAGGACTGCCTGAGCAAGGCCCGGCTCGCACCGGAGCTGCTGGAGCGCAGCATTGGATACGCGGTGTCTCGGGCCCGCGCTTCCCGGATCCCCCGCTCCCGAGAAAGCGAGCTGGAGCACATCGCGGCGGGAATCCCCGGTGCGGTGTTCCAGTACCGCATGGCCGCCGACGGAACCGCGAGCTTCCCCTTCGTCAGCGCCGGCGTCCTGGGGCTGGCCGGTGTCACACCGGCCGAGCTCCAAGGAGATCCCGCCCGAGGTTACCGCCTGATTCTTCCCGAGGACGCCGCGGTACTTCGAGACACCATCCGGCGTTCGGCCGAAACCCTGCGTCCCTGGGTTCGGGAATTTCGGATCCATCTGGGACATGCGCGTGTGAAGTGGATTCGGGCCAGCGCGGTGCCGACTCGGGAGCCCGATGGCGCCACCCTGTGGAACGGCATCTTCGTCGACGTGAGTGAGCAGCGGGTCTTGGAGGACCAGCTTCGTCAAGCGCAGAAAATGGAGGCCGTAGGTCAGCTGGCGGGTGGGGTGGCTCACGACTTCAACAACCTTCTCACCGCGATTGTAAGCTCGAGTGAGCTCGCGGCCGACGAGCTCGAGGAACATCATCCGGCCCGGGAATACCTGGGTGAAATCCGGCGAGCCACAGAACGAGCCGCCGACCTGACTCGCCAACTCGTGGCCTTCAGCCGCCGCCAGGTACTGCGCCTGGAAATCCTCGATCTCGCGGAAGTGGTAATGGAATCCGAGCGAATGCTGAGCCGGGTCATCCGCGAGGATATCCGTCTGGAGACTCGTCTGGCAGAGTCGGTTCCTCCGGTGCGCGCCGATAGGGGCCAATTGGCCCAGATTCTCATGAACCTCGCGGTGAACGCTCGGGACGCGATGCTCGGAGGTGGGATTCTGACCATCGCTACCGGCTATCGCGAGGTCGACGCTGCCACTGCGCGCAGCGAGCGCGGTCTGATGCCGGGGCCCTACAGCCTTCTCGTGGTGGAGGACACCGGGATCGGGATGGATGATGCCGTGAGAGCCCGGATCTTCGAGCCGTTCTTCACGACCAAGGATCCCGGCAAGGGCACCGGCCTGGGACTCTCGACCGTATACGGGATCGTCAAGCAGGTAGGTGGGTACGTTCAAGTCGAAAGCGCCCCCGGCTGCGGCGCCAAGTTCACCATTCACCTGCCGTCGGTTCCGGGAGCCACGGCGACGCGCGCGGAGGCACCCGCGGCTCGGGTCCAACTCCGCGGAACCGAGACCGTGCTTATCGCCGAAGACGAGGCAGGGGTCCGGCTCCCGGCCAGCCGGATTCTGACCGCCATGGGCTACCGGGTCCTGGAGGCCTCCGACGGACTAGCGGCGCTGGACGTGGCCGAGCGTCATGGGGGGACGATCGACCTCCTGCTTACCGACATCGTCATGCCCGAGATGGACGGTGCCGAGCTGGCCAGGCGGCTCAGAGGGCTGCGGCCCGCGCTTCGCGTGGTGTACATGTCGGGCTACAGCACCGAGGCGGTGGCGACCCACGGAGTCATCACGCCCGGGGCGAGCTTCATCCAGAAGCCATTTACCGTCCAGGAGCTGGCGGGCAGGGTTCGGGCCGTGCTCGACAGCCCGGCGGACTGAAGGGCTGACGCGGCTAGATTTCCCCCCGAACATGGCTTCCACTATCCCAGCCTCGGGCCTACAGGCGCTCGAGCGTGCGCTGCGCGATCGCTTTCGCCTTCCGAGTTTCCGACCCGGCCAGCAGGAAGCGGCCTTGGCGATTCTGGAAGGCCGCGACGTCGTCGCCGTGATGCCCACCGGTGCGGGGAAGTCGCTGTGCTTTCAGTTGCCGGCTCTCCTCCTCGAGGGCACCACCGTCGTCGTCTCACCCCTCATCGCGCTCATGAAGGACCAGGTCGATGCGCTCCGTGCCCGGGGCCTGGCCGCGGCCGCCATCCACTCGGGATTGCCTCCTGGCGAGCGCCGGGAGGCCGAATCGGCACTCGCCGGCCGTCGTCTCAAGCTGGTGTACGTGGCGCCGGAGCGGCTGGGTAGCGCGGCGTTTCGGGGGGCGTTGGCGCAGGCGGGCGTCGCGCGGCTGGTCGTGGACGAAGCGCACTGCGTCAGTCAGTGGGGTCATGACTTCCGACCCGACTACCGCAGGTTGGCCGCGTTCCGCGCCGAGTTGGGGGTACCAGCCGCCGCGTTTACCGCCACTGCCACGCCCGACGTCAGGGCCGACATCGCCACCCAGCTCGCGTTGCGCTCACCATTGGAGCTGGTGACCGGATTCGAGCGCCCCAATCTCACGCTCGCGGTCGAAGCCTGCCGGGGAAGGGAAGAGAAAGCGGCGGCCCTCGGCCGGATTCTGGAGGCCATGGGACCGCCCGGCATCGTATACGCTGCCACCCGCAAATCGGTCGAGCTGTGGACGGACTTTCTGAGCGCTCGAGGCTTCGCCACCGGGCGGTATCACGGCGGGCTGGACGAGGAAGAGCGGACCCGGGCGCAGGAAGAATTTCTTTCCGGCCAAACCCGGGTGATCGTGGCCACCAATGCGTTCGGCATGGGAGTGGACAAGCCGGACATTCGCTTCGTCGCGCATGCCGAGCTGCCGGGTAGCGTGGAGGCATACTATCAGGAGGCTGGGCGGGCTGGACGCGACGGCCTGCCGTCGCGCTGTACTCTGCTGTTCTCGCCCGCGGACGTCCGGACTCAGGAGTTCTTTCTTGCCGGCGCCAACCCGACGATCGCGACCTACCGGGCGGTGTGGCGGCTGTTGGGTGAACAACTGCCCGACGCAGAGATCGAGCGGCGAGTCGCCCGTGACTCGGTGGGCGCCCTGGGAGTAAGCACCGCCCTCCGCCTCCTGCGGCGCGCGGCCGAGAGCGCGGCTCTGTCGCCGGGTGCCGGAGAAGTCCCGCTCGACCTGAGCGGTCGCGATCGCAAGCTCCAGCGAGATCGGGAGCGGCTCGACACCATGGTGCGCTACGCTTTTTCTCGAGGCTGCCGCACCCGATTCATCTACGACTATTTCGCCGGTGGAGCCAGGGGAGGCGCGGCGCCGCACTGCGGTACCTGCGATGTCTGCCTGGGCTGGAGAAGAGTGGAGGGCAGGGCGCTGTCCGACGAAGAGTATCTGCGGGTGCGCATCGCTCTCTCCGCCGTCGGCCGGCTGTCGGGCCGGTTCGGGGTGGAGCGGATCGCGCAGGTGCTGGTCGGAAGCCGGCACCGGCAGGTGCTGGACCGCGGCCTGGAGCGGATCCCGACCTATGGAAAGCTCTCCTCCTTGCCTCTCGACGACGTCAAGGATCTGCTCGGCGTCCTCGCCGACAGCGGGCTGGTGGAGCGGCACGGCATTCAGGGAGGGAGGCCCGGCGCGTTCGTGCTGAACCTGAGTGCGGAAGGCCGCGCAGTGGCCCACGGCAAGCTCCGGCCGGACCTCCCGCTCACCGCACGCGCGCCCAAGTCGCGTCGCCGACCCGCCATTGCGGTCGCCGAGGAGAGCTCACCGGGCGTGAGAACAACCGGACCCTGAGCTGTTCGCTCGGCTCAAGACCTGGCGGAGCGGAGAAGCCCGCCGAAAGAGCCTGCCGCCCTATGTCGTCTTTCACGACCGCACGCTGGCAGCACTCGCCGCCGCCCGACCGCGAGATGTCGATGAATTGTTACGGGTGAAGGGTGTGGGTCCGGCCAAAGCCGAGGCCTACGGTGAGGCGCTGCTACGAATCTTGAGTTGACTGCGGGCGCGGCCCTCAGTCGCGCCCCTCCGACGCCCACCCCACCGGTAATACCGGGCTCAGCACCGTGTCGTCCTTGGGAGGGGCCTTCACCTCGGTGCCGCCATCGGCCAGGTGTTCGCTCCACCACCGGCGGGCGTCCATCTGGGTCCATCTGGGTCCCACGTCGGAGGCCTCGAGCTGGTCCGACAGGTCGGCCGCCGAGGCTGGGCGATGGTCACGATCCTTTTCCAGACAACTCAGGATCACTCGCTCCAGGGACGGCGGCACCGCGATGCCGACTCGCTCCGACGGGGGTACCGGTCGAGCCTGGAGGTGTTTGATCATCATCTGCAGTGCGTTCTCTCCCTCGAACACCAGCCGCCCGGTCAGCAGGAAGTAGCCCACGCAACCAAGCGCGTAAAGATCGGCCCGGGCGTCCACCGGCTCACCGGAAGCCATCTCGGGCGGCAAGTAGGCAGGGGTCCCGGTGGTGACATCCGGCGCGGTCAGCAAGGTCTGCTGCGAGACGGTTCGATGATCCTGTTTGACCAGTCCGAAGTCCAGGACCTTCACGAAGTCGAACTCCAACCCCAACCGGCAGAGGTGCAGATTGGCCGGCTTGATATCCCGGTGGACCATGCCCGCGGCATGGGCTTCTGCCAAGGACTCGCATGCCTGCCGCAGGACGTGAACCACCCGCGCCGCCGGGAGCGGCCCGAAGCGTCCGACCAGCGATTCCAGATCGATCCCGTTGAGCAGCTCCATGACCAGATAGAACCGATGGTCACGGGTGAGACCGAAATCATAGAGCTGGATAGTGTGGGGCGAACGCAAGCTGGCAGCGGCTTCCGCTTCACGGCGGAACCGTTGGGCCGCCACTTGCTCCGATGCCTCGCTGGATCCGCCGAAGCGCTCTCCTCGAATCAGCTTGATGGCGGCCGGCCTGGCCAGCAAACGATGGTGCGCTCGCCACACTTCTCCCATGCCCCCGCTGCCGATCAGCTCCCCGAGTTGGTAGCTGCCCATCTGCCGCGCCTGACTTACCTGTCGAGTCAGGCGGGCGATGATACGGGACGGAATGACCGCGAGCAGGGCAGTGACGTAGTTCGGCAGGTAGGTCCAGAAGATGAGTCCTAAGCCTGGCAGCTCTACCCCACGCACCCTCGCTATGAGGAGCCCGACCGGGTCCATCGAGGCGGCGACCAAGGAGGCAATCAGGGTCTTGCTGGGAGAAGCAGGGACGATCATGGGCATGACCAGGATCAGCACGCAAATCCAGGAGAGCCGTCCCGCCAAGGCGATCGGCTGCCACTGGTTGACCACACCGATGGTGAAGGCGAGTCCGACCTCGTAGGCCAGCGCTACGTTCACCAGGGAGACCTGCTTGGCCGCGGCCCGGGGCGCGTGGTAGTAGACCAGCAAGGAGACGGCGATCCAGAACACCGCGAAGAAGTCGGCGATGGGTGGCCACTGGACCACTTGATTTGGGGGTAGGTGCAGGAAAGGGGCCACCAGGTGATTCATGACCAACCCGATGGTCCACAACCCCACCCAGACCAGACAGGCCACCCGGAGCCGGCGGACGGAGTCCTCGAGCAAGTCGTCGGGGAGGCCCGGCAGGGAAGCGCCCCCTTGGCTGGGGACGGTGCGCAGCTTGGGGTCTACGAGCGGACGGTCGGGCATGGCCGCTTTCTAGCCGGGGGATGAGTCCAATCTCATGTTCCTACCGGCATTTGCCAATGGCGATCCAACCTTGACTGGCCCCGAAGCCTGGCCATCTTTTGAGTATCATCACCCAGAGCCAATGACCCCACCTTCCCGAACGCGACTGGTGTCGCTGGCCGAGCATCCGGTGGTCCGGGTCGCGGCGTACTACCTGCTCCTGACCGCCAGTACCGCGCTGGTCTGGCGGGTGTTCCCCGGCCTTCACACGGTGTTCTCGGCCGAGCGTCTGGGCAGTCTGACCGATGCCGCCGGTTCTTCCGATCCGCTGTTCGAGTCCTTGAGCGGGACCCAGCAAGCCATCCCGCTCCCGGCCGCCCTGGCGGTCACCACCGCCCTCTGCATGGCCGGAGCGTTCCTCCTCATGCTTCCGGTCTCCTGGGTCTATATCCTGACTCGACAAAAGAAGGGCTTCCGCCAGTCGGTGGTGCAGACCCTGATCGTTCTGCCGCTGGTCGTGGCTGGGGTGGTGCTGCTGGTAAAGAACAGCGTAGCGCTGGCTTTCAGCCTCGGTGGGATCGTGGCGGCGGTGAGCTTCCGCAATACCCTGCGGGACACCAAGGACGCGGTCTACATCTTCCTCGCGATCGGGGTGGGCCTGGCGGCAGGAGTACAGGTAATGTCGGCCGCCGCGGTCATGTCCTTCTTGTTCAACGTGGTGATGCTGGTGTTCTGGTACACCGATTTCGGGCGGGCTCCGGCCCACCTCGAAGGACCCCGCGCCGCCCGCAGGCTGGCGCGTTCCCGGGCACTGGCTAATCGGACCGGCGCGTTCGTCTCCATGCTCGATCGTGAAATCTTGAAGTCGATGTCTCCCGAACAGCTGCAGGCGCTCGCGACGCGAGCCCGCAAGCGGGTAGATGGCCTCCCCAAGCCGGCCAAGCCGCTGGACACGGTACTGCGGGTGCACACCACCCAACCCGATCAGGCTCAGAGAGGTATCGAGGAGGTCCTGGCCTCCCAGGTGAAGGACTGGAAATTCGCCGGTGCCATCCGGGAAATCGGCGGCAAAGCGACGCTGGAGTACCGCGTACGCCTCCGCAAGAGTATCCCGGTCGCGGCCCTGAGCGGCGAGCTTCGAGCCCGACTGGGAGCCCAGATCACCGACGTCGAAACCAGGTAATCACCACCCCGCGTGACCGATCCCTTCTCCCACATCCAGCAGGAGCTGCGTGAGCGCTACGTCGTGGAGCGCGAGCTCGGCCGCGGCGGGATGGCCTTCGTATACCTGGCGATGGACCGCCGCTATCAGCGGCAAGTCGCTATCAAGGTGCTCGACCCGAGCATCGCGACCGCGGTAGGTGCGGAACGGTTTCTTCGTGAGATCCAGATTACGGCTCAGCTGCAGCACCCCCACATCGTACCGCTGTTGGACTCGGGCGACGCGAGCGGGCTGCTTTATTCGGTCATGCCGTACATCGAAGGGGAGTCGCTCCGCGACCGGCTCACTTCCCAGGGACGGCTTCCGCCTCGGGAAGCCGTCGCGTTCGCGGTCGAGGTCTCCGACGCGCTGGATTACGCCCATCGACGGGGGGTGGTGCACCGCGACATCAAACCGGAAAACATCCTGATCTCCAACGGGCACGCCTTGGTGGCCGATTTCGGGATCGCCCGGGCGATCGGGTTGGCCGGCGGGGCGACCCTCACCGGCGTAGGGCTGCCGATCGGCACCGCGGCTTATATGAGCCCGGAACAGGCCACGGCCGCGTCACCGGTCGACGGGCGGAGCGACCTGTACAGCCTGGGCTGTGTGCTCTACGAGATGCTGGCGGGGCGAATGGCGTTCAGCGGACCCAATCTCAAGAGCGTCCTCACCCAACAGCTCACCACCGACCCGCCGCTGGTCCACCTGTCCCATCCCGACATTCCTCAAAGCCTGATCTCCACCGTTCAGCGCACGCTGGCCAAGGCACCGGACGCTCGCTTTCAGACGGCAGGCGAGCTGGCCGAGGCGCTACGCGGCAGCGCGGAACAGCTTCCTCGGGTGTCGACCCCGGTACCGCAGGTGCCCCTTGCGCCGGAGCCCGCCGTCCGGCCCGGCGCGCTGGCGACGGCAGGCCGTTGGCTCCTCCCCGCCGCCTTGCTGGCCACCGTGGTCTTGGGATTGACCGTGCTGCGATCCGGCCGGCGGGGAGCCGATCCGGCCGACGCTGCAAGCGGCCCATACACCGCCTCGGTGGCAGTGCTTCCCTTCGACAACCTGAATGGCGATTCCGCCAACGATTACTTCAGCGAGGGCATCACCCAGGAGATCATCGGCCAGTTAGCTCAGGTCGAGAGTCTCAAGGTCATCTCACGTACCTCGGTCCTCGCGCTCAAGGGGAGCAATCTCACCTTGCCGCAGATCGCGGAGACGTTGGGTGTCCGGCACATCGTGGAAGGCGCGGTGCGGCGGCAGGGAAGTCGGGTTCGAGTTTCGGCCGAGCTGATCGAGGCCAGCAGCGACGCCCATCTGTGGTCCGGCGCATTCGAGGGTGACCTGGCCGACAGCTTCCAGGTACAGCAACAGATCGCCCGCCAGGTGAGCGGCAAGCTGGTAAGCGGGATCCGTGGCCTGCGGCCCATGACGGCGAACGCCATGCCCTCACAGAGCGCCGCCTTCGACGCGCTGCTCCGAGGAGAGTATCTGCTCGAGCGGCGGACGCCGGAATCCATGGAAGAAGCGGTCCGGGCATTTCAAGAGGCGGTCGCGGCGGACTCCACCTACGCTCCCGCCTACGCCTGGCTGGCCCACGCCAACGTGGTACGGGTGGGATACGGTTATCCGGGAGTGTCCGACCGATATGCCGCGATTGCCCAGGCCGGTCACTTTGCCGATCGCGCCCTCCAGCTCGATCCCCGGCTGGGCGAAGCGCACTTCGCACGGTTGAGCGCCAGAGCCATGAGCCGGGCTCCCCAGGACGAGCTTGCGGCCGGCATCCGGGACGCTCAGCGGCTCATGCCCAGCTCCGCGGAGATCATCATGGGATCCGCCTTCGTGCTGGGGCAGCTGGGTCGTTGGGGGGCGGCGGTCCAACAGGCGCAGCGGGCACTGGCGCTGGACCCCTTGTCCGCTGGGCTGCGGCACAGCGCGATCCTGCTGGCCCTCGGCGCCCGGCAATACGACGTCGCGCTGGCGGAGGCGCAGCGGGCAAGAGCCCTCGCGGCGGACGATCCCGTGCCCCCAGTGCTCCAAGCCTACGCCCTGCTGCTCCGGGGCGAGCCTGCTAAATGCGCGGCCCTCGAGCTGAGCCCCCTGACCGCGATCAAGGCGATGTGCCTCCACGCGCTCGGGCGGACCGCGGAAGCCCAAAGAACGATCGACTCCCTTGCCACCGAGCTGGCCGAGGGCCGCTATCGGATCGTCAACCAGTACATGGAAGTGGCCGCGTATTACGCCCGCCTGGGAGACGTCGACCGCTCCCTGGAGTGGATGGAGCGAGGCGTCCGGCTGACGCCGGGGATCAACGACTGGGAGCTGAGCTCGGGGCTGTTCGACCGAGTCGGAAAGGACCCTCGATTCCAGGCGGGCCTGCAGCGGCTGATCACCTACGTCCGGGAGCGGGTCGCCGCGGAGCGCCGGAAGCAGGGCGAACGCCGGGAATGAGCGCGCAGCCCCCGGTACACATCAAGTGGGACGTTGCCACTCCTGAGCTGCTTCGCAGTCTTCTCGCCGCACCTTTGCCCCTCAGCCTCAAACCCGGACCGCTCGAGCGGAGCTTCCATCGCGACGTGTACTACGACACCGCCGACGGGTCCCTCTTCCGACGGGACGTCTGGTGCCGGCTCCGGTCGACTGCCGATGACAAGCGGGTCCTGACGCTGGCGCTGCGGTCCAGCGATCGGTCCGGCGGGCGTGAGCGATACGACTCGGTGGTCGATGATACCGAGCCGGCGGTTGCTCTCGGCGGAGCCAGCGAGACAGCGCGCCGGCTGCGGGGATTGGTCAGTCCGGCGGAGCTGACCATCATGGTCGAGCTGGAGGTGGAGCGGGCGGTCCGAACCGCGACCCGGTTCTGGCCGGGTGGCAAGTTCCGTCTGGTTTACGATGTGGCCTCGGTGCGCTATGAGGGACTGGAGCGGGGCTTTCAGGAGTTGAAGCTGCGCCGGCTCCGGCCGGGGGCGCCCAGCCTCGAACGGCTCAGCGAGGCACTGGCCGGGGCGCATCAGTTGCGGCCGATCCTGGAGACCAAGTTGGCCCGGGCCCAGCGCCTTCGAGCCGGCCTGGAAGCCGAGGCACTGGCCCGATCGCTGGCGAGCGGCCGGACGATCACCCTCCTCGCGGTCGAAGAGGGTTCCATCGCCTTGCGGGCCGACGGTCGCTCGCTCCGGCTTCCCACTGCCGACGGACAGGGAGAGGCGGCCTGCCGGCACTTGCTGCGGGAGACCTTCGGCAGCGCGGCCGGCGACCTGGCGCTGCTGGGCACCGCACCGACTCCTGGCGGCCTTCGGGTGCAGGAGGTGTGGCTGGTTCGTCGCATGCGCCGGGACGGGGAGGAAGCGGCCCGGCTGGTGTGGTTCCCCATGAGTGATCTGATCGCGCGGGCGGGAAGCCCCGGGCTGGACAACCCGGAGACCCTGGCCGCGCTGGCCACGGCGGTCAGGTCCGATCTGCTGCCGGAGCGGGAATCTCCGCCTCGAGCCGAGGGGCGCCAGTCGAGGCCGCTCCCGGCTCCAGCGAGCGATCCCGAAATCCGGCTCGATCCCGATCTCAGCCTGGTGGAATTCAACTCGCGGGTGCTCGCGCTGGCAGAGGATGAGTCCACTCCGCTGCTGGAACGACTCGGCTTTCTCGCCATCGTGAGCAGCAACCTCGACGAATTCTTCATGGTGAACGTCGGCGCCCTCAAGATGATGCCTGCGGCCGAGCAGTCCGGACGGATCGAGGCGGTGGCGCTCCGGCTTCAGGGGGTGCTGGCCCGCCAGGAGCGCTGCCTCGGAGTCTGTCTGCAGCGGCTGGCCGAAAGCGGGGTCCGGGTCCGCGGCTGGGACCGGCTGGATCCGCTAGAGCGGCAGTTGTTGGCCGAGCGGTTTCGCGCCGAGATGTTCCCCCTCCTGGTTCCCCGAGCGATCACCATCAGCCCCGGATTTCCGGTGCCGGTCATACCGCATCTCGCGCTCTGCGTTGCGGTGCTTCTCCAGGACGCGAAAACCGGCCCGGTCCACTTTGCCTACCTCAAGATTCCCGAGCGGCTCCCGCGGTTTCTGCCGATCAGCGGCGCGAGTGACCTGATTCCAGTCGAGGATGTGGTTCGGGCCAATCTGCAGGCGGTCTATCCCGACCGTGAGATCGTGAGCGCGCACCTGTTCCGGCTCACTCGCGCCGGCGACCTGGAGCTGGCCGAAGAAGATGCCGGAGATCTGCTTCATGCCATCGAGGAAGCCGTGGTCCAGCGATCGCACAATCGAGTGGTGCGGATCGAAGTGGAGCGGAGCATGCCTCAACCGGTGCGTGATCGGCTGCTATGGGAGCTCCGATTCGAGCGCGACGCGGAAGCGGGTGCATTGGGCGAGAGCGACATCTATGATGTGAGGGGAATGCTCGATCTCCGGGGGCTTCGTGAGCTGGCTTCTGTTCCCGTGCCCGGCGGCCGGTATCCTGCCTTCGAGGGGAAAGACCCGCTGCCCAAGGGGCGCAGCTTCTGGGATCTGGTCCGCGAAGGGGACGTGCTGGTGCACCATCCGTACGATGCGTTCTCCAGTACCGTGGCCCGATTCTTCGCCGAGGCCGCCGACGATCCCAATGTGGCCGCGATCCGCTTGACCCTGTACCGGGCCGGGGAGCGCTCACCGATCGTGGAATCGCTGATCCGCGCGGCCGCTGCCGGAAAAGAGGTAGGGATCTTCGTGGAGCTGAAGGCTCGGTTTGACGAGGTCCGGAATGCCGGCTGGGTACGCCGGCTGGAAGAAGCGGGAGCAAGCGTGGTATACGGCATCGTTGGGCTCAAGAACCACGCGAAGGTCGGCCTGGTGGTTCGGCGTGAAGGCGAGACACTGCGCCGCTACTCTCACATCGCGACCGGAAACTACAACGCGGGGACCGCGCGGGCTTACACCGACCTCGGCCTGTTTTCCGCCGACCCCGACCTGGGCGCCGACCTCAACGAGCTGTTCAATCAGCTCACCGGCTCGACCCATGCTCCCGCGGGCAATTATCGAAAGCTGGCGGTGGCACCCATCTCATTGCTGCCATGGCTGCTCGCCGCAATCGAGCGAGAAACCGAGCACGCCCGCGCCGGCCGGCCGGCCCGGATTCGAGCCAAGTTGAATGGATTGGCCGATGGGGGTGTCGTCCAAGCGCTCTACCAAGCCTCGAAGGAAGGCGTGGAGGTGGAGCTGGTGATCCGAGGGATCTGCACGCTGGCTCCTCGGGTGCCGGGAGTGTCCGAGCGGATTCGGGTGGTGAGCATCCTGGGCCGTTTCCTGGAGCATGCGCGCATCTACCACTTCGCCGACGGTGGGGAGGACCGATACTTCATCGGATCGGCAGATTGGCGCGCTCGCAATCTTCGCCGGCGGATCGAGGTGGTAGCCCCGGTCCACGATTCCACCGCCCGGACGCGATTGAAGGCGATCCTCGACCAGCAGCTGAGCGATCCTAGTGCCTGGGAGCTGCAGCCAGACGGCAGCTACCAGCGGCAGCCTGTCGATCCCTCGCTACGCTCGGATGACATCCGGCCCTCTAACAATCGGACTAGGCTGAAGACCGCCAATCCCACCCCGGCCGCCACCAGCGCCCGCACCGGCGACAGTGCCGTTGTGGTATAGAGACTCGATCGCCGGACCCGACCGGCGTAACGACCCCGCTCCATTCCCTCGACCGGAGGCGGACTGAACAGGTTGTCCGACCGTTCGCCCTCTGCCGGTGTGCGGCTCCTCTGGGCCCGGAACATCGACCGCCGCATGTACGCGTCGGTGAGCTTGGGTAACGCCGCTCCCATCGCGCTGAGCAGACGTCCACCGCCACCCACCGTCACGTCTCGCACCGGCTGCTCGGCTGCCTGGAGGATCGCACCGGCCACCACCTCGGGAGCGTAGACCGGGGCCGGTGGCTTGGGCTCGACCTCCATGTAGTTGCGGGCGTGCTCGAAGTAGGGTGTATCGATCGGGGAAGGCTTGATCAGCGTAACCGAGACTGGAGCACCCTCCTCTTCCAGCTCCATCCGCAGCGCATCGGTGAACCCTTTGACCGCGTGCTTGGATGCCGAGTAGATGCCCTGGAGCGGAATGGCGCGGTCGGATACGACACTCCCCATGTTGATCAGCGCGCCTCCAGTGAGGCGGAGGTAGGGCAGGGCAGCGCGCGAGCCATACACCACGCCCCAGAAGTTCACGTCGAGGAGCCGGCGCATGTCCTCTATGGGTACCTCGGCAATGCGGCCGTAGAAGGAAACTCCGGCGTTGTTCACCCACGTGTCGATCCCCCCGAAGCTCTCGACCGCCTGTTGTGCCAGTCGCTCGACATCCTCCTGCCGTGAGACATCCGCCACGACATATCGCGCCTGACCATCGCGACTCTCGATTTCGCGCACTGCGTCCTTCAGCTCGGCCTCATTGCGAGAGCAGATCACCACCTTCGCTCCTCGCCTGGCCGCGCTTCTGGCCGTCGCCAGACCAATTCCGCTGCTGGCTCCGGTGATGACGACGACCTGTTCGCCTAGGGGCTTCAGTTTGACGCTCATCCACGCCTCCGCTCGGACCGGAGCCAATGATGCGGTGCGGAGCGCGGGTGGACTGCGGCCTGCGTCACCGGGCGCTTCCAGTCCCTTCGACGTCGGCCTGAGAAAGCACTTGCAGGCTACCAGGCAAAGTTACCGAAGGGCTTGAATTTAGCGTTCATCACCGCCATTTTATCGGGCTCTCTGGCAGGTGGCGCGCCATGATCAAAGTGACTGCGGTGGGACCCGGATCGATCGCCGAGGAGTTGGGGATTCGACCCGGAACAGAGCTCTTCTCGGTTGACGGCCGGGAGCTGGAGGACTTCCTGGACTGGGAGTTCCTTACCGCCGAGGAGCGGCTGCTGCTGCACGTGCGCCATCCCGACGGCGAAGAGGTGGAGTACGACATCGAGCGACCCCTGGGTGAGCCGCTCGGCGTGTCGCTGGAGCCGGTGCGAATCCGGCGCTGCGCCAATCGCTGTGACTTCTGCTTCGTGGACGGCCTCCCCGACGGGCTACGCGAGGTCCTCTACATCCGGGACGACGACTACCGTCTCTCCTTCCGTTACGGCAACTTTGCCACCCTGACCAACCTGAAGCCGCGAGACGAACAGCGGATCATCGAGTACCGGTTGTCGCCGCTGTACGTCTCGGTCCACGCCACCGACCCGACCATTCGCCGTTACCTGTTGCGAAATCCGTCGGCGCCGGAGATTCTCCCCCAATTGCGCCGGTTCGCCGATCATGGAATCCAGTTCCACACCCAGGTCGTGATGTCGCCCGGGGTGAACGACGGCGAGGTGTTACGGCAGACGCTGGGCGAGCTGTACGGCTTCGGTCCGGCCATTCTGGGTTGCTCGGTGGTTCCGGTTGGGCTTACCGAATTCAGCAAGCATCACCTGGTGCGAGAGCCTTCGGCCGCCGAGTGTCGCGCGGCGATCTCGCTGGTCCACGAGCGAGCCGCGATCGCCAAGGCGGAGCGCGGCATGCACTGGGCCTTCGGTGCCGACGAGCTCTATCTCAGGGCCGGAGCGGAGCTGCCGCCGGCGGAGATCTATGACGGGTTCGACCAGGTGGAAAACGGCGTGGGCGCGGTGCGCTGGCTGCAGCAGCGGATCGCGGCTCGAGCCGGCAACATCCAGGGGTGGGCAGGGAAGCGAGTAGGCGTCGTGACCGGAACTGCCATGCAGCAGCTCATGCCGATGGTGCTCGAGCCGCTCGCCCGGATCACCGGCGCGGCGTTCGAGCTGATTCCGGTCGTGAACACGCTCTTCGGACCCTCGGTCACCACCGCCGGACTGCTCCCCGGCGCGGCCATGCAGGCGGCCCTTCGGAGCCGCCACGACCTGGACCTGGTGCTGCTGCCGGGAGAATCGCTCAACGACGACGGCCTCTTCATCGACAGCATGAGCGTCGACCTGCTCGCCGCAACGGCACCGGCGGAGATCCGACTGTCCAAGGACTTTGCCGACGTACTGGAACTGCCTGCCGCCGCATGAGCAAACCCACCGTCGCCATCGTGGGACGGCCCAACGTGGGCAAGTCCACCCTGTTCAACCGAATTCTCGGTGGCCGCAAGGCCATCGTCTCCGACCGGCCGGGCACCACGCGGGACCGGCACTTCGGGGACGCGGAGTGGCAGGGCCGGCGGTTCTGGGTCATAGATACCGGCGGCCTGGTACCCGAGTCGGACGACTCGATGGACCGCGCCATACGCCGGCAAGTGGAGTTCGCTCTGGCGGAATCGGACGTGATCCTGTTCCTGGTCGACGGCAAGGAAGGCGTGAGTCCGGTCGATCAGTCCATCGCCGAAAAGCTGCGTAAGGCCGGGCGACCGGTCCTGCTGGTGGTCAATAAGCTGGACGACCTGGAGCGCAGCACCGCGCAGTACGAGTTCTATCAGCTCGGTCTGGGCGAGCCGCAGGGGGTGAGCGCGTCCGTGGGGAAGGGGAGCGGCGATCTGCTCGATGCGGTGGTCGAGCACTTCCCGCCGTTCGACCCGGCCGAGGCCGAGGATACGATCCATGTCGCCGTGGTGGGCCGGCCCAACGTGGGGAAGTCCTCCCTGGTCAATCGGCTGCTCGGCGAAGAGCGCCACCTCGTGGCGCCGGAGGCGGGGACGACACGGGATGCCATCGACTCCCTCTTGCGGTTTCAGGGAAAGACCCTCAACTTCATAGATACCGCAGGCTTACGCCGCAGAGCTAAAGTAGAAGATGATCTGGAGTTCTATTCCACTCTCCGGACCGAGCGCGCCATCGAGCGGGCCCAGGTCTGTGTGCTGGTGGTGGATGCCACAATAGGGCTGCACAACCAAGATCTCCGGATCGCCACCGCCGCGTGGGACGCGGGCTGTGGCTTGATCATCGTGGTGAACAAGTGGGACCTGGTGGAGGAGAAGGACGCCAACACCGCGCGACGGGGCCAGGACGAGCTCGTCGACAAGGCGCCGTTCCTTCGCTATGTGCCGTTCGTCTACACCTCGGCTACGACCGGGCAACGCGTGCGCAAAGTGCTGGATCTGATTCTCGAGGTGGCGGAGGAGCGGGAGCGCCGAATCCCCACCGCCGAGGTCAACAAGGTGCTGGCGGCTCTCCAGGAACGCAGCGCGCCGCCGCAGAAGCCCGGCGAAGAGGTCCGCTTGCTCTACGCATCGCAAATCGGCACTGCGCCCCCGACGTTCGCCATCGTCAGCAACCGGCCCGACGATGTCCCGGAGTCGTATCAGCGCTATCTGGTGCATGGCTTCCGGAGCGAGTGGCCGTTCTCCGGGTCACCGGTGCGGCTCAAGTTCACCAGCCGGGGCGCGAAGCGGTGACAGCCGGCGCCGTCTTCTGCCTGCTGGCGTCGTATTTCGTGGGGGCGATTCCCACCAGCTACATCGCCGGGCGAGTGTTCCGTGGTATCGATCTCCGGCAACACGGCAGCAAGAACCTCGGCGCCACCAATCTGTATCGACTGCTGGGATGGCGGTTCGCAATTCCGGTGGCCTTGTTCGATATGGCCAAGGGCGCGATTCCGGTGCTGGTCTTCGCTCCTCAGGTTTCCAGCTCGGAGCTGTTCGCGCTGCTCTGCGGAGTGGTCGCCGTGGTAGGACACGTGTTCTCGGTGTTCGTGGGGCTCAGGGGAGGGAAGGGGGTCGCCACGGCCGCCGGCGTCATGCTCGGGCTGGCCCCCGCCGCGTTGGGCGTGGCGCTGGTGGTCTGGGTGGCGTTGGTCTTCCTCACCGGGTACGTGTCGGTCGGCAGTATCGTCGCCGCGGCGGTCTTTCCTCTGGCCGCGCTGATCCTCGAGCGGCCCGAGCACCCCGAAATGTTGTGGATCTTTGCGGCGGTGGCGGCCGGCATCATCTGGCTGCACCGGGCCAACATCGGGCGGCTGTTGAAAGGCACCGAGAATCGATTCGGCCGCCGCGCGGCTCCCCCAGCCCGCCCGTGAGCCACATCGCGGTGCTGGGAGCAGGCAGCTGGGGAACCACGCTCGCCAATCTGCTGGCAGTGAAGGGTGAAGAGGTCAGGATCTGGGCCTACGAGCCCGAAGTGGTCGACGCGATCAATCGCACGCACGAGAACCCGATTTTTCTGCCGGGTGTCCGGCTGACGCCGGAACTGCGCGCGTTCCAGGACAGCAGGGAAACGGTGCAGGCTGCTTCGGTGATCGTGTCCGCTCCACCGAGCCATGCGGTGCGTGCGGTGATCGAAGGCGTGCGCGACGCCGTCGCTCCGGGCACCTTGGTGGTGAGCGCGACCAAGGGGATCGAGGCGGAGAGCCTGGCGCTGATGTCTCAAGTGATCGGCGAGTGTCTGCCCCAGGCCCGCTTCGCGGTCTTGTCCGGACCCAGCTTCGCTCTGGAGGTGTGCCAGGGCCAGCCCACCACGGTGGTGGCCGCTGCGGACGATCCGGAGACCGCCCGCGCGGCGCAACAGGCGTTTGCGACCTCGCGCTTCCGGGTCTACTCCAACCAGGACGTGATCGGAGTGGAGCTGGGCGGCGCGCTCAAGAACGTCATCGCCATCGCGGCGGGCATCCTCGAGGGCCTGGGGTTGGGACACAATCCCCGCGCGGGACTCATCACCCGAGGACTGGCGGAGATCACTCGGTTGGGTGTGGCGATGGGAGCCGACCCGCTCACCTTCGCCGGGTTGGCGGGCATGGGAGATCTGGTGCTGACCACCACCGGGGCGCTCAGCCGAAACCGCGCGCTGGGCATGGCCCTGGCGCAAGGGCAGACGTTCGAGGAATACCGCGCGGCTCACCGCAGCGTCGCCGAGGGAGCCAACACCTCGCTGGCGGGAGCGGCGCTGGGGCGGCGCATGGGAGTAGAGCTGCCGATCACGCAGAAGGTCTGTGAGGTTCTCTTCAGCGGAAAGGCGCCGCGGGACGGGGTGGCCGAGCTGATGGGACGCGAACTCAAGTCGGAGCAGTGGCGATGACCACGACGCGTGCAGTCCAGGAGTTTTACTCGATCGGTGAGGTATGCGCCTTGACCGATCTCAAGCCCCACGTGCTCCGCTACTGGGAAAGCCAGTTCCGCTTCCTCAACCCGGCCAAGAATCGCTCGGGTAACCGGGTGTACAAGAGCCGGGAAGTGGAGCTGATCATGCTGGTGAAGCATCTCCTCTATACCGAGAAGTTCACCATCGATGGCGCCCGCCAGCGAATCGATCAGTATCGCCGGACCGGCGAGCTTCGGGTCAGTGCCCGCAAGGCGTTCGAGTCGGAGTTGGCCTCGGAGGCGCGAGCGGTGGTGCAGGAGGTGATGGAGATTCTGGACGGCAAGCCGGCCGGACGGGCCGACGGCCAGTAGGAGACGGCCGGTCGGCCCGTTGGTCCGCCCTTCTGACTATCTTCCCCCCGCATGAATATCCTGGTCAGCAACGACGACGGCATCCTGGCTCCCGGGCTGGCGTTGCTGGCGGACGCGTGCCGCGAGGTGGGAACGGTGACCGTGGTCGCGCCCGACCGGGAGCAGAGCGGCACCTCGCACTCGCTCACGCTGCATCGGCCGCTGCGGCCGGCCCGGCGGCCGGACGGCGCCTGGCAGATCGATGGGACTCCCACGGACTGCGTCATGCTGGCGATCCAGGCCCTGATGCCGGAGCGTCCCGATTTCGTGTTCTCCGGTGTCAACCATGGCCCCAACATGGGTGAGGACGTGCTGTACTCCGGCACCGTGGCGGCGGCGATGGAAGCGGTAACCCTGGGAGTGCCCGGGATCGGCATCAGCTTCGCCGGCAATCAGCCGGAGACCATGGCCACCTATCGCGATCTGTTGGTCCAGATCATCCGGCGGATCACCAGCGTGCCGAACTTCCCCGAGCAGACGCTGCTCAACATCAATCTGCCCAACGTACCCGCGAGCGAAGTCCAGGGTATCCAGGTTACCAAGCTGGGCAGTCGCTTCTTCTCCGAGTCGCTCACCCGGATGAAGGATCCCTGGGGCAGAGAGATCTATTGGATCGGCGGCGGCACCATCACCTGGACCGGCACGGAGAACTCGGATCATCTGGCAGTGGCCGAGGGGTACATTTCGGTCACTCCGCTGCACATGGATCTCACCAATTACTCTTTGCTCGAAACGGTCCAGGGATGGTCGCTGGAGGCGTAGGGGAGGGCGACGGCTACGGCGGGTATCGCAGCAAGCTGGTCGATCTCCTCCAGCAGAAGGGGATCCGCGACCTGGCGGTGCTCCGGGCCGTTCGCATGGTACCCCGGCACCTGTTCGTGCCGGAGAGCGTGCGGCATCGGGCCTACGACGATGTCGCCTTGCCGATCGGCAGCGGGCAGACCATCTCCCAGCCCTGGGTCCAGGCACGCTACCTGGAGCTGATCGGTCTCACCGGCCGCGAGCGGGTGCTCGAAGTCGGTACCGGCTCGGGCTACCAGACGGCGCTGTTGGCAATCCTGTGCGACTCGGTGTTCAGCGTCGAGCGGATTGCTTCGCTGGCCCAGACCGCGCGCCACGCGCTCGAGGCGTCCGGTATCCGCAATGTGACGGTGCTGGTGGGCGACGGCACGTTGGGCTGGCGACCCTTCGCCCCCTATGACGCGATCCTGGTCGCCGCCGCGTCCCCCGAGATTCCGACTCCTCTGGTCGAGCAGCTCGCCCCCGACGGCCGCATGGTCATACCACTCGGCGACCGATCCACCCAGACCCTCACTCTGGTGCAACGCCAGGGCGATGGGATTCGTACCAGCACCATTGCCGACGTCCGGTTCGTGCCCCTGCTGGGCGAATTCGGTTTCCGCTGATCCGGCCTGGAGATCCCGATGGACGTAATCAAGAACCTGATCGACATCTTCCTCCATCTCGACCAGCACCTGAGCCGGGTGATCGCCGAATACGGCACCTGGACCCATCTGATCCTGTTTCTGATCGTGTTCTGCGAGACCGGCCTGGTAGTGACGCCCTTCCTGCCGGGTGACTCGCTGCTGTTCGCCGCCGGCACCTTCGCGGCACTGGGCGCGCTGGATGTCTGGCTGGTGATAGTGCTGCTCATCACCGCCGCGATTATCGGGGACACGGTGAACTACTGGGTGGGAGCCTTCATCGGACCCCGGGCGTTCCGCGGCGACGTCAAGTTCCTTCGCAAGGAATACCTCGACCGTACCCACGCCTTCTACGAGAAGCACGGCGGCAAGACCATCATCCTCGCCCGCTTCGTGCCCATCATCCGGACCTTCGCCCCCTTCGTCGCGGGCGTGGGCGCGATGAGCTATCCGCGGTTCCTCACCTACAATGTCGTCGGTGCGGTGCTCTGGGTCGGACTCTTCGTCCTGGGCGGCTACTTCTTCGGCAACATTCCGACCGTGCGGGACAACTTTACGCTCGTCATCCTGGCCATCATCGCCCTCTCGGTGTTGCCGATCGTCGTCGAGGCGGTTCGGGCGCGACGGAGCCGGCCGGCGTGACTTGCCGGTTTCTCATCTCGGGAGTAGTGCAGGGAGTCGGTTTTCGCTGGTTCGTCGCCCGCCATGCTCGGGCGCTGGGTCTGGCCGGCTATGCCAGAAACCTGGGTGATGGAAGGGTAGAGGTCGTGGCCAGCGGTAGCGATCCCGCGGCTCTTGGCAAACTGGAGGGATTGCTGCGCTCGGGTCCGGCCCATGCCCAGGTGAATCGGGTCGAACGTCAGGATGAGGTGGACGAACCGGTGCCTCCAAGGAGCTTCGATATCAGATGACGGTTTCAGCCACGCTGGAACAGCGGGTTCGGGAGTCGCTCCGGGCAATCCCCGACTACCCCAAGCCGGGGATCCTGTTTCAGGACATCACGCCGGTGCTGGGGAGCGGCGACCTGTTCCGCGACGTGGTGGCCGGGATGGCCGAGCCGTTTCGCACCAGGGAGATCACCCACGTGCTCGGCATCGAGGCGCGAGGGTTCATCTTGGGCGGCGCGGTTGCAGTCGAGCTGGGGGCGGGGTTCGTGCCGGCCCGGAAGCCGGGGAAGCTTCCCTGGGAGCGGGTGAAGGAGGAATACGCGCTGGAGTACGGCGTCGATGCTCTCGAGTGCCATCGCGACGGAGTGGATGGGCGGGCTCGGGTGCTGGTGGTGGACGACGTGCTCGCCACCGGAGGGACCGCTCGGGCCGCCGGGCAGCTGGCACGCAGTCTTGGTGCGCGGGTGGAGGGGTGGAGCTTTCTGCTGGAGATCGCGGCGCTGGGAGGGCGGGGAAAGCTGAGTGGGGCAGAGTGCCGGGTGATGGTTTCGGTGTGAGCCTCTGGCTCTTTCGGAAGCCGGTCTACTCGGTTAGCGTTCCCGCGGGCCGAACTCCCGTCCGCCTCTAGTCTTAGGTGAGGGCAATCCGCTAAGTTACGGTTTCCCAAGGCTTGCCCCCGTAGCTCAGATGGATAGAGCAGCAGTTTCCTAAACTGTTGGCCGCGTGTTCGAGTCACGCCGGGGGCACTGGGCTCCAACGCCGACGATCGCACTCTTTCGCTGGATGGACATGGCTACGACCGTGGAAGCACGAACTCGAGAGCAGGCCGGCGCGCCAGCCTCGCCAACCCCTTGGTATCGCGACCAGACCCGCCAATTCATAGCCGGCGGGATTCTGGTCGCGCTGGCCGCCCTGGCCGCCTGGTTCGTCATGTCGAGTGGGAAGCGCAAGGAGGCGTTTGCCGCTCGCAGCCTCAACCAGGCCCGGTCGGTCGCCGAATCAGGCAATCTGCCGCTGGCCTCGAGCGAGCTCCAGAAGCTGATCCAGACCTACAAGGGAACCGACGCGGCCACGGAAGCGGTGATCACCCTCAATCAGGTGCGGATGGTAAACGGCCAGAACGAACTCGCCGCCGTGGGCCTCCGGGATTTCATCGCCGGCAAGCCGGATGAGGAGTACCTGGCGCCGGCGTACGGACTCTTGGGCGCGGCGTTGGAGAACTCCAAGCGGTTCGCCGATGCCGGCCAGGCCTTCTTGAACGCCTCGAAATCGGCCGACGTCGAGTATCTGAAGGCACGCTACCTGGTCGACGCTGGGCGGGCCTACCGCGCCGGCGCTAAGACCCCGGAGGCCATCGCGGCGTACCGGGAGGTCATCCAGAAGTATCCTAAGTCCTCCAGCTTCACCGAATCGCAGGTTCGGTTGGCGGAGTTGACCGACGGGAAGATGTAGCGCTGAGGCGGGGCGGTGGAACTGTGAAGTGAGGGGGCCCGGTGAGGGCCCCTTTTTCGATTTCTCGACTGACCGAGGTCCAGAATTGGTGAGCCAAATATACGACGTATAAGATATGTTATGTTAAGTAGACTTGGGGATAACTGTGGAGAACTGTGGATCAGCTCTCCCCCGATTTTGTATGTGATTGAAATAGAATCGGTTGGACCTGGTCAGACGCCTTCCCACACCCCCCGAAACAGCAACTTGCCCTGACCCCCCAGCCACACGTCCTCGGCCTGGTCGCCGCCGAGCACCGCTCGGACCGTGAGCTCCGGCCCTCCCCTGCTGCGGAACCTGAGCGGTAGGCCAGCCTCCCCCCGAAGCGCCAGTGCGACCGCCGAAGCCACGGTCCCGGTGCCGCAGGCCAGGGTCTCGCCCTCGACGCCGCGCTCGAACGTACGGATCAGCCAGGGTGCGTCCGTGGCCGGGCCCGGAGCGACAAAGTTGACGTTGGCTCCTGCTTCGCCCAACTCCGGCGCCGACCTCAGGCGGCGGCCCCGGCCGTTGATATCGACCCGTTCGATGTCGTCCACCCGAACGACCAAATGGGGAACCCCGACTACCGCAAAGTCGATCCACCCCTCCCCCGGGCACCGGGTCAGCCCCGGGACCTCCGCTGGAACCTCGAAGTCCGGCAGCCTGATCTCGGCGAGGTCGCTGTCTCCGCCGGACCGGGCGTGGACCACGCCGGCGTCGGTCTGGAGGCACATCTCGCCCGGCATCACCAGCTCCAGATACACTGCCAGTCGCGCGGTACAGAGCGCTGCGTTGCCGCACATCGCCGCCCGGCTCCCGTCCGAGTTCCAGAAGGTCATCCGCACCGATTCCGCGGTCTCGGGCGTGAGGATGACCATGCCATCGGCCCCCACGCCGATGCGCCGGTCGCATAAGGCGGCGACCCGGCCAGCCGGCCATCGATCCGGGCTGGTGAACCGGCCGTCGAGCATCACAAAGTCGTTGCCCGAGCCGGTCATCTTGTAGACGATGGTCCCTCTCACAGGCGACCCGTCAGGGCTTTCACCCTGAGCCACCAGACCATCCAGACCGCCTCCCGGATGATGCGCTTGTTCATCTTACTCTGCCCCTCGACCCGATCGGTAAACACGATAGGGATCTCCAACAGCCGGAACCCTTTCTTCCATGCCCTAAACGTCATCTCGATCTGAAACGCATACCCATTGGAGCGAACCCGCTCCAAGTCGATCGCCTCGAGCACCTCACGCCGGAAGCATTTGAAGCCGCCGGTCGAGTCCATGACCGGGAGACCGGTGACCAACATCGCATACTGATTGGCCCCCAGCGAAAGCAGCAACCGTGACATCGGCCAGTTGATCACGTTGACCCCGGTCCGGTAGCGCGAGCCGATGACCAGATCGGCGTGCTCGATTGCCCGCAAGAAATCAACCAGAAACTTGGGGTCATGGCTGAAATCCGCGTCCATCTCGAATATGAGATCGTATCCCTGGTCCAGGGCCCAACGGAATCCCGCCAGGTACGCCTTTCCCAGCCCCGCCTTCTCCGCCCGGTGCAGTACGTGAATTCGCGTATCCGC
Organism: uncultured Gemmatimonadales bacterium; assembly: GCA_963812755.1. GTDB lineage: Bacteria > Gemmatimonadota > Gemmatimonadetes > Gemmatimonadales > GWC2-71-9 > CAVVWJ01. The sequence continues at coordinate 140,766 of CAWEWK010000026.1, forward strand.
GGCGGCCATCTCGTCGGCCAGCCGGCCGGTGCCGTCGGGACTGTTGTCGTCCACGATCAGCACCTCGAGCCGGGGGTCCTGTTGGAGGATTTGAGGCACAATGAGGGGCAGGTTCGCCCGCTCGTTGTACGTGGGCACGACGACCACGCCGCGCTCAGCCATGGGTCCTGCTCCACCGCCGCCACTGCGGCCAGGCAAACAACCCGGCCGTCAGCAGCAAGGCCAGAAGAGTGATCAGCCGCCCCCGGGCGTACTCATCGGATGCGAAATGCAACCGCACCTCCTTTGCCCCAGGCGGAAGCGACACACTGAGCAGCGCGAAGTCGCCCCGGTGTACCGGCGCCGGCGTTCCATCCACCACGGCATGCCAGTCGGGGTACCAGGTTTCTCCGATCAGAAGGTACAGCGGTCGGGTATCGGCACCATCGAGGGTTATCCGCATCTGGCCGGGAGCCCACTCCGCCAAGCGGGCGCGGACCGGAGAAGTCGGGGGAACCTGACCCATGATCGGGTCGGGCGTAACCGATGCCGTATCGGGGTAAAGCACCACGGAACTGAGCGGAAAGCGAGGGTCGATGACGGTGGGTACGATCTGCTCTTCCGGCAGCTTTGCGGCGGCGGGCACCACCCGGACGTACGGCGGAAGGGTGTCGCGCTCCAGGAGAACGCCTGGAGAGCCGGGGGTCGTGGTGACCGGACCAAGGACACGGTGAAAGCCGGGGACCGTCTGGGAGTCCGGAAGCAGGAGAAATCGTACCGCCAGCAGGTCGTGCAGGTTCGGGCTCCCGGCGTGGCGCCATTCATTCTTGCCGCCCATCAGTTCATCGTAGAATCGAATCTCGAAGCCGTGGTAGCCCAGCATCGTCTGGATATCGTGGGCCATGAGGTAGGAGCCTTGATACACGCCGGCGTCGAGCACCCGGAAAGGCTTCGGCTCGGCCCTGAGCCGGCTGGTAATCGCATCGTCCCGGTACACCTCCGCGGCCGGCGGTCGAAACTCGAAGAAGAGCCGATCGATGCTCCACAGATCCCCTACCACCACCAGACTCAACGCCAGCGCCGCCCTCCCCCCGGCCAACCTCCCCGCCCAGACCGCCCATAGCGCGGCCCCGCCCAGGATCACAACCATGAGAAGCCGCAGGGATCCTGCGCGGAGCGCTCCTGCGTTCTCGGCGACCTGCGCGGCCCGTTCTGGAAGGGCGAAGACCGTCGCCGCGCCTTGGAGAGCTCCGATGGCTCCCAACAGGGCCAGCGCACCGAGTACGCCGAGCGCGATCTGAAGGCTTCGGAGAGAGACCTCCCGACGCAGGAGGCGATCGGTGCCGAGGCCGGCGTAGACCGCCGCGGAAAGCGCGACCAGGAAGAAGGCCATGCCCGGCGCCCGGACCTTCTTCATCATGGGCATCAGCTCGTACCAGGCGCGGTAGAACGGGGTGTTGCGCCCCAGCGCCACCAGCAGAAAAAGAATCGCCACCACCCCAAAGGCCCGGACCAGGTGGCGCCTCGAGCGGTCACCGATGCCGAGTATGGCCAGCACGACCACCACGGCTCCCAGGTACTCGGTGTGCAGCTTGAAGAAGTTTCGCCCCCAGTAATGCTCCAGCGCTCCGTTGAATTGCGGCAATACAGTAGAAAAAATCTCTTCCAGCGGGAGGGAGAAATTGGTGGCGTATTCCCATCCGGCGCTGGGTCCGCCGGCACCACGGGGCGAGTAGGGAATGTAGGAGAGAAACGGAACCACCTGGATGGCGGCAATGGCAAGACCCAGGAGGATCGCGCCGAGGGCGAGACCCAAGGGCACCGGCCACCGGATGCCGGCCGGACGATCGGGATCCAGGAAGACGAGGTACAGGGTCCATAGACCGGCCGCGACCAGGAGGTAGTAGGTCAGCTGGTAATGTGGGCTCAAGACGCAGAGACCCACGGTAAGCGCCAGGAGGGCGTAACCGGTGGGGCGCCGGTCACGGATCGCCTTGAGTAATGCCAAGAATGCCAGCGGAGCGAGCGCGGAGACGAAAAGCTTCCCGTCATGGCCCGGCTTCACCAACGAGGCCACGATCCCGGTCAGTTCATAGGCCAACCCGCCCACCAGAGAGCCGGTCCAACTCACCCGGAGCGCGCGGAGCAAGGCGTACATCGTGATCCCGGCCAGCACGATGTGGATCGCGAAGCCGAGGCTCATCGCGGTATCGATCGGCAGAATCCAACGAAGCCAGGCGGTAGGATAGAAGATGTCGCCGTGCATGGCGGCGATGTACGGCAACCCGCCAAACAGATACGGATTCCACTGCGGGATCGCACCGGTAGCCCGAAACATCTCGGCCCCGAAGCGGCGGAAGGCGTAGCCCGCCACGTACTGGTCGTCCCCCAGCAGGAATTGGCCGGTGGCGATGGGCCAGCAGAGCGTGGCGGCGGCGGCCAGGAAAATGAGACCCGCGATCAGCTGCGGGTGGCGAGGTTCGAAGAAGGGCTCCGCATCGGGCTCAGAGTGCGACACGGGCTCTCCCTCGGGGAAAGATCAGGAACGGAATCGCGGCTCCCAGCTCGGTGATGGTGAGCAGCACCCGGGAGGCGAGCGCGAGCGCGGTCGCCGCTCCGATGCCGATCGGGCCCTGGAGCATGAGGATGAACACCCCTTCCCTCACTCCGATGCCTCCCGGAACCAGGAGAGCCAGAAATCCGGCAAGATAGGAGGCAGTGAAGACTGCGATGGCAGGCTGAAGCCGCAGCCCGGCGCCGGGAAGCAGGCCGCGGGCGAGAAACCAGAGCGCGACTCCGTAGCCCAGCCAGGCCAGTAGATTGGCGGCGATTCCCAAACCGATCTCGCGCACCGGCGGCGATGGCCTTCGCTCGGCATCGGGGAGTGCGACTGCCAGCACCCGATTGAGTACCGGCGGCCAGAACAGAAGCAGGACGCCGATCACCGATGCGATCAACAGGAGCCAGAGGGCCGCCCGCGCTCCGGGATGGGCGGTTTCCAGCGCCCCGGCGCCGGTGACTGCCACCACCGCCGCACCGGTCCCCAGAGAGAGCGCTTGAAGGATCACTGCCGATCCGGTTGCCGCCCAGGCCGCCACACCCGCTTGCTGAGACATCAATGCCATCCCCGCTACCGCCCAGATTTTGCCGGGGAGGTACTTCCCCAGGTTCGATACGATCCAGATCCGGGCCGCGGTCCAGCGGTCAACCCGCTGGCCCCAGCCACTCAACAGATGCCGCCAGGTCGCGATCAGGACAGCGTACATCAACCAGACGGTCGCGGCGCTGAGTAAGATCCACCCGGGCTCGATGCGCCAGTCGAGCGGCTGGGCTCGGAGCTGGTCCCAATTCCTCGCGAGAGCCTGAGCCGCGAACCAGACGATCGCGATTCCCGCCAGCAGTTGGACCGCGCGAATCCAGGGATTACGCAGCACCCAGTGCCTCGCGGTACCACCCCTCGCACAGCTCGGCTACGTGGTCGGGGGCGAGACGGGCGCGCCACGATTCGCCGACCAGGCGGGCGATGGCCAGCCGCTCCGGGTCGGCGAGCACTCCCAGCACCGCGTCTCCAATGGCCTCGGCGGACGGAAGAGTGAGCCGCCCTCCGCCGGTCTCCGGCACCACGTCGAGCACGCCGCCACCGTCCCAGCAGGCGACCACCGGCACGCCGGCCATCAGCGCCTCCGCCGCGGCCAGCCCGAAGCCCTCGCCCTGGGCGGGGAAGATCATGACATCGGCCGCGCCGAGGTAGTCCCGAACTTCGGACCGGGAGACGGCGCCCATGAAGTGCACGAAGGGAGTGATTCCCAGACGGGAAACCTGCCGTTCGAGGGCCACCCGCTCGGGGCCGTCGCCCAGGATGGTGAGCGGTAGCTCGTGGCCGCAGGAGGCCAGGAAGGCGACGGTGTCGATCGCCAGTGAGACCCGCTTCTGCTGGGTGAGCCGGGCCACGACGATGGCCCCGCCGCCGCCGGTGGTCCAGGGATGCTGCTCGCTGTCGACCGGCATGGGGTGAATGTGGGCCGGCTCGACGAATCGCCCTGCCCCGGCTTGGACCCATCCGGCAAGCTCGCGGGAGACGGCGGTAACCACCTTGGCTCGGCCGAAGACCGGTCGGGCGAGCGAGCGCGCGATGCGGGACTTGCGGAGCAGTGCGGCGTCGGTCCCGTGGACCGTGAGCACGGTAGGGGTATCTCGGGGCGCGGCGAGTCCGGCGGGGATCCACCAGTGGGCATGAACCAGCTCGGCACCGGCGGCGACTTCTTCCCGGGCGGCCCGGCGCATCGCGCGCCAGAGACCAGCCAGCGCGCGCCACCCTCCCGGCGTCCGGAGCGCGGCCTGCATGGTGCCGCGATAGGCCAGGACTTCCCCACCGGCGGTGGCGTAGCGAACCCGGCGCACCGGCACTCCGTCGACTTCGTCGTCGCCGCCCTTGCCCTGATCGCTGGGGGCGATGACTCGTACGCCGATACCCCGGCGGACCAGGGCGGTGGCGAGGGTCGCGAGAAATCCGCCCGCCAGATCCCCCGACCACCGGGGATAATTGTGGGTCAAGAATACGACCCGCACTATCAGTCCCGGACGTCCACCTTGTCGAGTCGGTCGAGCGCGCGAGAGACCTCCCGCGTCTCCTCCTGCATTCCGGCGATCATCTCGCCCAGCAGGCCGAACCCGAAGAGCACGATCCCGCTGATCACCATGATCTCGACCAGATTGAGCAGGGGACGGAACCCGATGCCGTAGCCGAAGCGCAACACCAATGCGGTAATGCCGGAGACCAGTCCGATGAGGAACAGGATCACTCCGCCGATGCCGAAGAAAAGCATCGGCTTTCGCCCGAAGCGAAGCTGGAACCAGACCGCGATCAGGTCGAAGATCCCTACCGGGATCCGCTTCCAGTTGAACTTGGAGGTGCCCGCCCGGCGGGGATACAGGGGAACCGGATGGGAGGTGAGCCGGAAGCCATCGGCCGCGGCGATGACGACCATGTAGCGGTGCCAGTCGGGCCGCAGCGGCACGCCGAGCATTACTTCCCGGCGATAGGCCTTGACCGAATTGAGATCGGTTACCCGCACGCCGAAGAGCCAGCGGCACAGGGTGTTGTAAACTCGGGAGACGAAGGCCTTCTCGTACTTGCCCTGCTTGGTGCCGGTCACGATGTCGGCCCGGCCCGCGAGAATGGGCTCGACCAGCGCCGGGATGTCGGCGGGAAGGTATTGGAGGTCGGCGGGATAGAACACGAACACGTCGCCCCGGGCGACATCACCGGCGGAACGAAGCGCGTCGGCGATACCCCGCTGGCGGCGATGCGTCACCACCCGGAGGAAGGGGTACTGCCGCGCCAGCTCGCGAAGCACCCGGGGGCTGTCATCGCGGGAGCCGTCGTTTACCACCACCACTTCGTAGGAAAACCTGGTGGGCCCCAGGGCTTCGGCGCAGAGGCGAAGAAATTCGGGCAGGTTGTCCGCTTCGTCCTTTGCCGGGACGAGGACGCTTACGTCCAGCGCCTCGACGGCCGCGGGGGTCATACCCGCTTCCGCATGCGCGCCGGCAGAATCCCGAGCTGGTCGCGATACTTGGCGACGGTGCGGCGGGCGATCTGGATCCCCTGCTCCTGGAAGAGGTGAACGATCTGCTGGTCGGTGAGCGGTTTGGCGCTGTCTTCCTCGGCCACCATCTTCTGGAGCTTGGCCCGGATCGAGCGCGCACTGGCTTCCTCCCCGGAAGCGGTGGAGAGGGCGCTGGAGAAGAAGAACTTGAGCGGCAACACCCCCCGGGGGGTCTGGACGTACTTCTCGTTGGTCACCCGGCTCACGGTGGACTCGTGCATGTTGATCACTTCGGCCACTTCGCGGAGGGTGAGCGGCTTGAGGTACTCGATGCCCTTTTCGAAGAAGTCACGCTGCCGGTCGACAATGAAGTTCATGACCTTGAGCATGGTCTGGCGCCGCTGCTCGATCGCCTGAATCATCCAGTTGGCGCTGTTCATCTTGGAGGCGATGAACTCGCGGTTTTCCGGCGTCATCTTCTTCTTGTCGCGGGCGATTTCCTGGTAGGATCGGCTGAGCCGGAGCCGCGGCATTCCGGTATCGTTGAGGAAGACCTGGTATCGGCCCCCGATCTTCTCCACGATCAGGTCCGGGATGATGTAGCCGTCGCTCTGGTTGGAGTACTTGAGCCCGGGCTTGGGGTCGAGGCGGGCCAGCTCGTCGGCCGCCGCCTGGACCGCGGCCGGCTCCACGCCGAACCGCTTGGCGAGATCGTTCCAGCGGTGGGCGATGAGGTCCGGGAAAGCCTCCGCTACCAGCCGGTACGTCAGGGAAGACGTGTCCGACTGCTCACCCAACTGGATCAGGAGGCACTCGCGCAGATCGCGGGCCCCGACGCCCGCCGGATCGAGACGCTGGATGATCCGCAGCATCTCCTCGCCTTCCTCCGTGGTATAGAACGGGGCCGCGGCTACGGCCGGCGTGGGCTCCGGTGGGTCCTCCCCTTCCCCATCGTTCTCCGGCTCGGAGTCGGCTTCGAGATGCCCGCCCACCAGCTGATTCACCGAGCCGAGAATCTCCTCCAATGAGGCGGCGAGATAGCCCTCCTCGTTGATATTGCCCAGAAACTCCTCGCCCAGGAGCAGCTGTCGGGGCGTGAGGGTCATCATCTGGAGCTGTTCCCGCAGATGATCGATCAGGTCGCGACTCTCGACCGTCACCGGCTCGGTGTACTCCAGCTGCTCGTATTGCTCGCGGGTTCCGCCCACCTCGAAGCCGTTGAGCAGGATCTCTTCCCAGTCCATCTCCTCTTCTTTTTCCTTCTGCTCCTTCTCCTGTTCCACGTCGGGCTGCTCCGGCGTTTCCTCCTCCGGCTCCAGCAGCTCGAGGAAGGGATTGGCCAGTAGCTCCTGCTTGAGGTGTTGCTGGAGATCCATCATGGGCATGTACAGCATGTCCATCGCCTGGTAAAGCCGGGGATTGACCCGTAGCTCCTGGCGCAGGCTGGTGTGCTGGGATAGCCCGGTTCTCATGCGACCGCCTCGAGCCGCGCCCGGAGCCGGGCGGTCAGGGTGGGCCCCAGATACAGTTGGGCCACCCGGTCGTCATAGACGAGATCGCGCACGCTGCCGGAAGCCTGCACTTTACCCTCGAACATGATGTAGGCCCGATCCACGATGTCGAGCGTCTGCTCTACGTTGTGGTCGGTGATGAGCACGCCGATGCCGCGATGGCGCAGCCCGGCGACGATGGTCTGAATATCGTGCACGGCGATGGGATCCACGCCGGCGAATGGTTCGTCCAGCAACATGAACTTCGGGTCGGTGACCAGCGCGCGGGTGATTTCCAGCCGGCGCCGCTCGCCACCGCTCAGGGCGTATGCCCGGCTCTTGCGAAGATGCTTGATGGAAAGCTCGTCCAGCATCCGGTCGAGCTGCTGGTGCCGCTCCTCCCGACCCAACTCGCGGGTCTCCAGGATCGCCAGAATATTTTCCTCGACCGTCATTTTCCGAAAGATCGAGGGCTCTTGCGCCAGGTAACCTATCCCGGTGCGGGCCCGGCGGTACATCGGAGCCCGGGTCAGATCGTGCCCGTCGAGGAGCACCCGGCCGCCGTCGGGGCGAATCAGCCCTGTTATAAGGTAGAAGGTCGTGGTCTTTCCCGCCCCGTTGGGTCCCAGCAGGCCGACGATTTCGCCCTGTTGCACCCGGACCGTCACCCGGTCAACCACCCGCCGTCCTTTGAAGCTCTTGGAGAGATCGAGGCCTTCCAGGGTGCTGGCGGAACCCCGCTGAGTCGTGAGCGCCTTGGCGCGCTGCACCGCGCGCCGCGCCGTCACGATGAGGGTGTCGTAGACCTCCTGGCGGGCCTCGGCGCTTTGGCCCCACCAGGGAACCCGGGGATTGACCGGGTTCCAGTCGGTGGCCGCAGTGTCGAGGATCCACCCCTCGGTGGCGAGTCGGGGCAGCACCGAGCGGGTGAGGTGATCGCGCACTTCGTCGCCGGTGATCTCCATCTCATCGGGGCCGTGGATGCCGCGATAGCAGGCGAGGTGGGCCTCGCGGTACGCCAGCACCAGATCGGAGAATTCCACCAGGTCGGAGGCGCCCGCTGCCCGGGTGATTGCCCCGAGCGCGATGGGGACCGATGGGTCGCGGTCGCCGAGCGCGTTGATCCATTCGGCGGGACTCACTGCGGTCCTCCCGGCGCGGCGAGCGAGTCGGGCCGCGGTGGAGTGGTGTCGCCGCTCGCCTCCAGCTGCACGCCGTCGACCTTACCCCGGATGTCCACCCGATCGACGCCGGAAGCGGCACCCGGTTTCATGGTGACTACGATGACTTGCCCTCGGGCGTAGTTGACCGAAGGCCGGCTGGGGAAGCGGGCGTTGGGCTCGAGGTGGTAAGACTGGGCCAGGTTCCGGGCTTCGATCCGGCTCAGCGCGTTGCGGGAAGTCCCGGCGGAGTCGCGAACCGCGAATTGGGCCACCAGGGTGTCACCCCGCATCCAGTCGCGATCCTTGGTGGTCGAATCCACCGTGCCGCCCAGCCAGGCCTTCCCGAAGCCGCGCACCTCGCGCAAGCGCTGCCCCGGAGTGTCCAGCGCGAGCGAATCGGCGCGCATGGCGTATGCCGGAGAGGTGGCGTAGGGCCGGGTGCCATCACCCCAGGCGAGTGTCTGCTCCAGCTTTCGCTGATTCACATCGAGCCCGATGGTGTCGGCCACCAAATCCCATTCCTTGCTCACCGCATGGCCCTTGCCCTTGGCCAACAGATAGGTAAGCTCTCGCTGCTCCAGCTTGAGATCGATCCGGTTCCCGCTGATGGTGAAGCTGTCCGGGCCGAGGCCGTGCATCACGGGATTCCCGCCGAGCAGCGTGCCGTCACCGGCTGGGCCGGTGTCCAGCCGCAGCGAGTCGGAGCGGGCGGAGAAGTCGCTCCGATCAATGGTGACCTTGCCGCCGGCCCAAATTCGGTCGCTGCCCTTGAAGCGAACGCGGTCGGCCACGATGAGGTAAGGCTCGGCGCTGGCCGTGGAATCTTCGGGGGCGTAGCTGATGCGGGGCCGGCCGACGGCGTACATCTCCAGGGTATCCCGGACCCCTTGCACCTCGCGGAAGTAATCGAGCGACGGTCCGGTCAGGGTGGATCCAGTCTTCAGGTTCTTGGTGGTGACGTTGCCCCGCGCCTCCCACTTCTCGCCGCTCTTATGATAGATGCCGTTGTCGGCATCCATGGTCAGGGTGGAGTCCCGGTATTTCACATGGCCGATGAACCGGACCACGTTCCCACCGTAGGCCGCTACGCTGTCGCTCTGCATCGAGATCTGCGTGCCCCGGCAACTCAGCCGCACGTTGCCGCCGGCGAAGTAGTTCGTCCCCGCGCCGGTCTCCACCACGCTTCCCTGGCGATCGACGTTGTCGATCTGGAACGTGCAGCGGTTGCTCTGAGCGGCGGCGAGGGCCGGGAACAGGAGCGCGACGAGCGGGAGCGCGGCCTTCATTGATCCTGTCCTGGCAGCAGCATGCCGTCGCCGGCCACACCACGGGGGCGGTCGGTCACCACGTTGCGGAAATCGGGATCGGAGCGGAAGCTGTTGCCCTCGAGATGCTCCTCACCCCGTTCGAAGGTAAAATGCTTGTCGGTGGAGATGGTGTTGCTGGCATTGTCGTAACGCAGGGTGGCGGTTTGCAGCCGGCGCCCATCGGGGCTGAGCACCACGACATTACCATTGGCCTCCATCGACCCGTCGACCCAGCGGTAGGTGCCTCGCTGCGAGGTGAGCGTGGAGCTCTCTTCGCCCTTGAGATCGAAGAACACGACTTTGACGCCCTTGAGCTCGGTGACCTGGGTGTTCTCGTAGAAAAACGCGGTGTCGGCCTCCACCCGGCTTCGGCGTACCCCGTCGTTGGTCACAAAATGAGAGAACCCTTCGAGCACCTGATCGGCGCTGTCCGGGGCTTGTATCGTGGTGGTGGGACGGGCGCCGGTGTCTTCGCATGCGATCAGTCCTGCCCAAAGCAGAATAATGCGAGGCAGCGCGGTCATACCGCACCCGCCCGCATCAGATCGTGCAGATGCACCACGCCGAGGATGGTGCCGTCGTCCACCACCGGAAGCACGATCACGCCGTGTCGCTGCATGGTCCCCACTGCCGCGGCGGCCAGGTCGTCGGGAGACGCGGTCTTGGGCGTTGGGGTCATGACGTCACGGACCGGGCGCTCCAGAAAACGGGGATCCTTCTCGGCCTGACGGGTGAGATCGCCGGTGGTGAGCACGCCGGCCAGGCGGCCATTGTGGACGATGATGGCCAGCCCGCGGTCTCGGGCCAAACTGACGACCGCGTCGCGCATGGTGGCATCGAGACTGAGCGGGCGGCCCGGCTGGAGCATTACGTCACGTACCCGGAGGAGCAGCTTACGGCCGAGCCCTCCGCCCGGATGGAGCGCGGCAAAATCCTCCCGCCGAAATCCCTTTCACTTCCAGCAATGCCACGGCGAGCGCGTCTCCCAGGGCCAAGGCGACCGTGGTACTCGCGGTCGGGGCGAGGTCGTGGGGACAGGCCTCCTCGGTGACGGAGCCATCGAGCGCCACGTCGGCCACCCGGCCAAGGGTGGAGTCGACTCTCTCCGGTAATCGCGATGATCGGCACTCCCAGCCGCTGTAAGGAGCCCACCAGCCCGAACAGGTCCTGGGACTCGCCGCTCTTGCTCAACACGATGGCGATATCCTCACGGCCAACGATGCCGAGATCGCCGTGCAGCGAGTCGATGGGATGCAGGTAGGTCGCCGCGGTACCGGTGGAGGTGAGCGTGGCAGCGATCTTCCTGGCGATGAGACCCGACTTCCCCACTCCCGACACGATGACTCGGCCGCGGGCCTTTGCCAGCAGCTCCACCGCCCGAGCGAACCGCTCATCCAGGCGGTGGGCCACGGCCTCGACCGCGAGGCTCTCCAGTCGGAGCACGCGCCTGCCCTGCTCGATAAGCGCGGCGGAGTCAGGTGACACGCGGCGCCGCCTCCGTGAAGTAGCGCTCGAGAATGTCGGGCCACACGCCGCGCGCCTTGAGCAGCGCCTCGGCAACTTCCCGTACCGCTCCGTTCCCCCCGTGCGCCCGAGTCACGAAGCTCGCGACCGCGCGGACCTCGGCAACCGCATTCCCCACCGCCATCGGCAGCCCCACCCGCCGGAGCACCTGAAGATCGGCCAGATCGTCGCCCACGAAGGCCGCCTCCTCCCACTCGATGCCTCTGCGCTGCAGCAAGGCGGCAAAGGCCTCGAGCTTGCGGGGGCCGGGCACCTGGAGCAGCTCCTCCACCTTCAGCTCGCGCGCCCGCAGGGCGGTTGCCTCGGAGTGGCGGCCGCTCAGCCACACCACGGGGATGTCCGCCGTGCGAAGCAACACCAACCCCAGTCCGTCCTGGATGTCGAACCGCTTCAGCTCTACCCGCTCTCCCGCCACCGGGCCGAGCCAGATGCCGTTATCGGTGAGCACCCCATCCACATCGAGACCGAGCAGCCGGATCCGCTTGGCGACAACGGGATCAAGCATGGACGGCATCTCGTGCCTGATGCCACATCCCCAGCGTGCGGGCGATCAGCTCAGGTAGTTGCTCCAACGGCCATTGAGTCGCCGCATCGCTGAGAGCGCTCGCCGGGTCGGGATGGGTCTCCAGGAAGAACCCGTCGGCACCGGCTACCGCGGCGGCGGCCAGCAGAGCCGGGATGAACTCCCGCTGCCCCCCACTCGCCCCCGCGTCGCCCTGCCCGGGGCGTTGCACCGAATGGGTAGCGTCGAACACCACCGGAGCGCCGGTGAGCTCTCGAAGCCGCACGAAGTTCCGCATGTCGACCACGAGATCACCATATCCGAAGAAGGTGCCGCGCTCCGTCACCGCCAGGTCCCGGCCACCACCGCCGCGCACCTTCTCCAGAGAGCCCGCCATGCCCTCCGGTTGCATCCACTGCCCTTTCTTGACGTTGACCGGCTTGCCGGTCCGCCCGGCGGCAACCAGCAGGTCGGTTTGGCGGCAGAGAAAGGCGGGGATCTGCAACACGTCGGCAACCTCGGCTGCCGGAGCCGCCTGCCCCGCTTCGTGAATATCGGTGAGAATCGGTAGCCCGGTCGCGGCGCGAACCTGCTCCAGCAGTCGGAGACCTTCCTCCAGCCCCGGACCGCGCTGGGCCCCGAGCCGCGCTCGATTGGCCTTGTCGAAGCTGGCCTTGAAACACACCGGAATCTTCTGCTCGTCGGCCAGCCGCGCGAGCCGCTCCGCGGTCCGGGGCAGCACGTCGCCCGGCTCCGCCACGCAAGGGCCGGCAATGAGAAAGGGCCACCGGCCAAAGGTCCAGCCCATCAGCGAGTGAGCTCGGCCAGCTCCTCGGCTGCGCGAGCGCTACCGCTCGACTGGCTGAGCCGGCGGCGGAGCGCTGCCCCGACGAATCCGGCAAAGAGAGGATGGGGCCGGGTGGGCCGGGACTTGAGCTCCGGATGAAACTGACAGCCGATGAACCACGCATGGTCGGGCAGCTCGATCACTTCGACCAACCCGCCATCGGGTGATTGCCCCGAGAGCCGCAGCCCGTACTCGGCCAGTACGTCGCGGTAAGCGTTGCTCACTTCCCACCGGTGGCGATGCCGCTCGCTGATCTCGTTCACTCCATAGGCCTGGGCGGCCCGGGAGGCGGGCCGGAGCCGCGCGGTGTAGGCGCCCAGCCGCATGGTGCCGCCGAGGTCGCTGACGTCGCGCTGGGACGGCATCAGGGAGATGACCGGCGACTCGCAGTCGGGGGCGAACTCGGTGCTGTTGGTATCGGGAAGACCGCAGACGTGGCGGGCGAACTCGATGATGGCTACCTGGAGCCCGAGACAAATGCCGAAGAAGGGAAAGTCATTCTCCCTGGCCCAGCGCACCGCCTGCACCATACCCTCGACGCCCCGCTCGCCGAAGCCGCCGGGAATGAGCAGCCCATCGAACCCCTGGAGCACGCGGGCCGCCGCGGCTTGATCGGCAAAGCGATCACTCGGGATCCATTCGATCTCTACCTTGGAATCGTGGGGAATGCCGCCGTGGATCAGCGCTTCGTGGACCGATTTGTAGGCGTCGTGCAGCGCGGTGTATTTGCCCACCACTGCGATCCGAACCTTATGGGCGGGGTTGAGGATCCGGTCGGTCATCGCCTTCCAACCCCGGAGGTCGGGCTCCTTGGTCTCCAGCCGGAGCCGCTGGCAGACCTCCCGATCCAGCCCCTGCTCCAGGAAGCGGAGCGGAATCTCGTAGATCGACTTGACGTCCGGGCTCTCGATCACGCAGCCGAAGTCGACGTTGCAGAACAGCGCGATCTTCCGCTTGATGTCGGCGGCCAGAGGCTGCTCGCTCCGGCAGATGAGGATGTCGGGCTGAATTCCGAGCTGCATGAGCTCACGCACCGAGTGCTGGGTCGGTTTGGTCTTGAGCTCCCCCGCCGCGGCGATGAAGGGCACCAGCGTCAGGTGGATGAACAGCGCGTTGTCGCGCCCGACTTCCTGGCGGAACTGCCGGATGGCCTCGAGGAACGGCTGGGACTCGATGTCTCCAACCGTGCCGCCGATCTCGGTGATCACCACATCATGGCCCGGCGCCGTGCGGCGAATGGCGTTCTTGATCTCGTCGGTGATGTGGGGAATGACCTGCACCGTGGATCCGAGGTACTCGCCTCTCCGCTCCTTGTTGATGACCGCCTGGTAGATCCGGCCGGTGGTGACGTTGTTCTGCTGGGAGAGCGAGCGATCGATGAACCTCTCGTAATGGCCGAGGTCGAGATCGGTCTCCGCCCCGTCATCGGTGACGAACACCTCTCCATGTTGAAAGGGCGACATGGTGCCCGGGTCCACGTTGATGTAGGGATCGAACTTCTGCATGGTCACGCTCAATCCCCTTTCCACCAGCAAGCGTCCAAGCGACGCGGCGGCGATGCCTTTCCCGAGGGAAGAGACGACGCCGCCGGTGACGAAGATGTACTTGGTCGCGGTGGGACCCGTGGTCATAGGCTTACCTCTGGAATGCGTGCCATTGGGCTTCCGCCCATCGAAGGTCGTCCGGTGTATCCACTCCGCGGAGCGCCGGCTCACTCAACCGGGCGACGCCGATAGCGAGTCCGTAGTGCAGCGCCCGCAACTGCTCCAGCCGCTCTGCCTGCTCGGTGAGGCTCGGGGTCCAGCGGACCCAGCGCTCCAGGGCCCCGCGGGTGTATGCGTAAATGCCGAGATGCTGCCAGTAGAGCCCGTCGAGGGGATCGTCCGGCTCCCGCCGGTGAGGAATGGCCGCGCGGGAGAAGTAGAGCGCCCTCCCATCCGCGTCGGTCACCACCTTTACTCTCGCCGGATCGGCAGCAAGCGCTGGGTCCAGCGGCGCCGCCGCGGTGCCCACGTCGTCTCCGCCCTCGATTCGGGCCAGGGCACCGGCCATCGCTTCGCGCGGAAGGAATGGCTCGTCGCCCTGGAGATTGACGATCACCTCGAACCCGGCATATTCGGCCCGGCCCGCAACCTCGGCCACCCGATCGGTGCCCGAGAGGTGCCCTCCGTCGGTCAACACCGCCGGCACTCCGGATCGGGACACCACCTCGACCACCATGGGCGAATCGGTGGCTACTACCAGATCGTCGGCCAATCCGAGGTCCTGCACGCGCTGAATTACCCGGGTGATCAGTGGCTCACCGGCCAGCAGCTGGAGCGGTTTGTTGGGGAGACGGGTGGAGCCAAGACGTGCCGGTATCACACCGAGGACGCGCATCACGGAAACTAATAGGGAGCGCGGAGGGAGTCAAAAGTTGTGCCGTGAGAGGCTATGGGCTATGGGTTATTGGCTATGGGCTTGTGGATCAACAGTTTATGCGGTGAGGGCGAGGAAGTTGGAGAGCAGGCGTTTCCCTTCTTTGGTGCCTACGGATTCGGGGTGAAACTGCACGCCGTACACCGGCATCGAGCGGTGGCAGAGGGCCATGATCTCAGAGCCCCTGGGCCGGTCGGCAGACCACGCGGTGACCTCGAGCTCGGCCGGTAGGTTCTTTGGAGAAACCACCAGCGAGTGATACCGCATGGCTTCGAAGGGCGCGGGGATTTCCCGGAAGAGGGGATGCCCGGTGTGAGCTACCGAGGTGGTCTTGCCGTGCATCAGACGGTCGGCCCGAACCACCAGGCCCCCGAAAGCTTCGCCGATGGCTTGATGGCCCAAGCAAACCCCGAGCAGTGGTACCTTCCCTGCCGCGGCCCGGACCAGCGCAACGGAGATTCCGGCCTCGCGCGGGGTGCCTGGTCCCGGGGAGATCACAATGGCGCGCGGCTGGAGCGCAAGCGCGCGCTCGACGCTGAGCGCATCGTTCCGGTAAACTACCGGGGATGCACCCAGCTCGCCGGCGTACTGGACCAGGTTGTAGGTGAAGCTGTCGTAGTTGTCGATGACGAGGAGCATCGAGGGCGAATGCTACTGCCTGGGCGTCGAGTCTGCCACCTGGCCCACGGCCTTTCTGATGGAATCTGCGCGGCGGAGCCCCTCTCTCCGCAGCGAATCCCCGAAGCCCTCGAATCTTCGCCTGATCGAGTCGCCCGTGCGGTTGGCCGTTTCCGCGATCGAGTCCGTGCTCTGCTCCACCGCATCGGCGATCGAGTCGGCCTGAAGCTCGGCCATGGCCGCCGTCGAGTCGTTGACCTGCTGTAGCTCGTCCACCATTTCGCGGGTGAGAAACAGCGGAGTCCTCACCTCACCGGGTTCAAACACGGCTTCTCCGAACTCGATGAATTCCGGCGGTACCGAATCGCCGCTCAGGCAGTGAAACGCGCCTTCGGAGAAGGAGCCGCGACGAATGTCGATACCCTTTTGGCTGCGATCGGAGTCGAGGTTGGCCATGAGCCGGCAGCCCCGGAGGCCCTGGGCAACGAGCGAATCCTCGAGATCGACCCCGAGCTCCACCGAGGTCACGTGGCGAGGCGAATCTCGGTTCAGGGTTACGCGATCAAGGGTACCGAGCTTGTGGCCATCGAGGGAGAACGGAATAAACGCCAGTGGGATAGTGACCGGTCCCTCACCCTCGACCACGTGGTGGACCCTCGCCAGGCCACGCCGGGCCACGGTGACTGCGATCATGCCGATGGCGAAGACCGCCAGGGCTCCAATACCGATCCTGATCCAATAGTTGCGCATATGGGTGGCTCCAAGCCGTACTAAACCTTAGATCTCGGACCCGGATGTTCCAAGTAGAGACGCTACCAGGTGGCCGGAAGTTTCACGGGAGGCCCGCGTGATCGAGGTCGAGGATCTCCACAAGCTGTACGGCGACCTGATCGCCGTCCAGGGTCTCTCATTTCGGGTCGGCCCCGGGGAGGTGCTGGGCCTGGTGGGGCCCAACGGCGCCGGGAAGACCACCACGATCCGGAGCCTGGCGGGAATCGTAATCCCCACCAGCGGCAGGATCCGCATCGCCGGCCATGACCTGGCCACCGACCCCGTGGCGGCGAAGAACGTGCTGGCCCTGGTCCCCGACGAGCCCCACCTGTTCGAATATCTCACGGTCGAGGAGCACCTGCGGTTCGTGGGCCGGCTGTACCGGGTAGCGGACGTGGAGGCTCGCATCGCGCCTCTCCTCGAGGAGCTGGAGTTGGTAGACAAACGGCATGCCCTGCCTGGAGAGCTGTCTCGGGGTATGAAGCAAAAGCTGGCCATCGCCTGCGGGCTGTTGCACCAGCCGAGCGCCCTGCTCCTGGACGAACCGCTCACCGGACTGGATCCGGTCGGCATTCGACGCATGAAGGCAACCATCAGCCGTCGAGCCGCGGGTGGAGCAGCCGTCATCCTCAGCTCGCATCTTCTCCATCTGGTCGAAGAGATCTGTACCAGACTCCTGATCCTGCACCGCGGGCGATCGGTAGCGTCGGGCACAGTTCAGGAGATCGTCACGGAGAGACCTGACCTGGCCGGCCGCACTCTGGAGGACGTCTTTCTCGCACTGGTGGGCCAGGAGCATGGCGGCTCATGACAGGGGCCTTCGGGTATCTGGTCTGGCGTTCGCTCTACAATCGATTCGCCAGTCAACTGCGCCGGCTCCGCAGCCCACGCTACCTCGTGGCCTTGCTGGTAGGCTTGACGTACGTCTGGTTCGTGGCGGTGGAGCAGCATCACGCTTCGACCGGGGTCAGGGGTTCGGCCGGCCCCTGGGTCGAGTTGTTCGGAGCGCTGGCTGCTGCGGGGGCCGTGGCATGGGCCTGGGTCTTCGGCGTGGAGCGGCGAGTACTTGCCTTCAGCCCGGCCGAAGTCAGTTTCCTCTTCCCCGGCCCGGTCACGCGGCGCCAGCTGATCCAATTCAAATTGCTGCGCAACCAGCTGCTCATCCTCCTCAACGCCATGCTGTGGACCCTGTTGTTGTCCCGCGAGCGGCTGGGGGCCTCGCCCTGGCTGCGAGTGCTCTCCTTCTGGGTCCTGCTCACCACCCTCTCGTTCCACCGCCTGGGCGCGTCCTTCGTCCGGACCACCCTTCTGGAGCACGGACGATTCGGCCTCAAGCACCGGGCGGTGTCACTCCTCATGCTCGCCGTCGTCCTCCTGGCCGCCGTATGGAGCCTGTCGGGTGTGCTGCCGAGTTTAGCCAACGGAAGCCTCGAGCGCCTACCCGGCATCATTCGTGAGGCGGCCTCCCAGCCGGTTCCTCGGGCCCTGCTGGCGCCGTTCCGCACCATGGTCCGACCGCTGGCAGTGGGCACCGGCGCCGAGTGGCTGCGCGCCATCGGCCCGGCACTGCTCATCCTCGCGCTGCATTACATCTGGGTGGTCCGCTCCGACACGGCCTTCGAGGAAGCCGCCGCCGAGGCGGCCCTCAGGCGGGCGCGAGCCCGCGGCACCGGCCAGCCAGGACGGCAACCGGTGGAGGTGGCTTTCCGGAGACTCCCGGCCATGCTGAAGCTGGCTCCGACGGGCGGTCCCGAGCGGGCGATCCTCTGGAAGAATCTGGTCTCGGTCTTCAGGACGCCGCGGCTGCGGGGCGCGGCCATGGTGCTCGGAGCGGCGGCCGCGGCAGTGGCGATCCTTTCCTTCGACCCTCAGAGCACCCTTGCTCAGATCGCCGGATGGTTCGTGGGCATCTGGGCGGGGCTCATGCTGGTCGTGGGGCCGCAATGGGTGCGGAACGACCTGCGGAGTGACCTGCTCAAGCTCGATATCCTGCGAAGCTATCCGGTTCGGGGAGCGGCGGTGGTAGCCGGGGAAGTCGCGGCGTCGACCGTGGTGCTCAGTGTCATCCAATTGATGCTGTTGTCCCTGGCATACCTGGCTTTTCTGGGCAACCGCTCGGCGGAGCTCGATCTCACCCAGCGGACCTTGCTGCTGGCGGCGGCGGCGGTCCACCTGCCCGCAATCAATTTCATGGGGATGCTGATCCAGAACGGAGCTGCGCTGCTCTACCCCGCCTGGGTTCATCTGGGGCCGAGCAGGCCTGGAGGGGTGGAGGCACTGGGTCAGAACATGCTGATGATCGTCGCCTTCCTCGTCGTGCTTGCGCTGACCTTGATCGTGCCGGCGAGCGCCGCCGGCGGCGTGTTCATGCTGCTGCGCCGGTGGCTCGGCTGGTGGGCGGTGATGCCCGCGAGCTTGCTCGGGCTGGGCCTGATCGCCGTCGAAGCTCGCCTGATTGTCGAGCGGCTGGGCCGGATCTTCGAGGCCATGGATCCTCCGACCGCTGGCCTCATGCGTCTGTAGGACCAGGAGCCTTGCGGCCAGCGAGGACGATGAGCGTGAAGAACAGGAGCAGCAGCATCCACACGTAGATGCTGTAGCCACGGACGGAGAGATAGACCGCCCTGCCGGCCAGGTCCCGGCCGCTCAGGCCGGTCACGACCATCGCGGCCCCCAGCACGCCTGCCGCCAAGTAGCCCGGCCGGGAGAGTTTGCCAAGCGGTATCGACAGGATGGTATAGAAGACGAGGATCATGCTCACGAAGTGCGCGCCCAGAGTGATCGGGGACAACAGCAGCCCGGTGACGAACACCAGGCTAAGCTCGAACGCCGACAAGGGGGCACCGCGGAGCCGGAGGTGCCCTAGCTTCAGCAGAAAGCCCAGCAACACGGTGATCCATAGTATTCGGTAGACCCACTGCCCCGTTCGCTGGGATGTCGGGAGATACCGGTAGGAGACCTGCTCCACGTTTTCGGTTGGCTGGGTCATCCGGTACACCAACCCCGCCAAATTCTGGTTGTAGTTTCTGACGTCCAGATGCTCGTTGGCTTCGAAGAACGAGTGGTAGTACTCGACCAGGTCGGCGACGCCGGTCGCCGGTCCCCGGACCACCATGGGCAGGAGAAGGCAACCGATCACCAGCGGCGCCACAGCCCACACAGCGCGGCGGCGGCCTCGGAGCATGAGCCAGGCGACGAAGAGGATCGGGGTAATCTTGGTGGCGGTGGCGGTGACGAAGTAGGCGGCGGCGGGGAGGTCCTTGTCGCGGAGGTAGGCGCGGATCCCGAGCAGGACCAGGACCAGGATGACACCGTTCAATTGAGTGTGATGGAAGTTGTCGAGGAAGAACTGGGCCGTCAGGGCCACGGCGAAGACGAGCAGTAGAGGCGAGGTTCGGCGCTCGGGGAAGGTCCGGGCGACGATCTCCCGGGTCAGGTACAGCGCCGCCACCCACAGGATGAGGTTGAGCAGTGAGAAAAGCACCGCGGCAACCTGGAGTGGAAACAGGGCGAGCAATTGAAAGAGGAACGCCGCGAAAGGTGGGTACTTGAACACTCGGGCACCGGGCGGGTACCCGTGGTACAGCGGCTCCCCCGAGGTGAAGTTCCGCCCCGCCTGCCAGAACACGTGAAAGTCGCGGCCAACGTGCTCCTGCATGCCTTGCGCGACGGAAAGCGCTATGCCGAGGGCGAGCGCTCCGGCTACGAAGAGGATCCGGCGGAGAGACTGCGGCCGGTCCACCCTTAGGGGCGCGGTCTCAGATAATTCTTCCGCACCTTGGCCACCACGGTATACGCCGGGTCCACGATGTTGGCGACCGTGTTCTCCCCGACCTGGCCGAGCAAAGTGTAGGCATCCCACCGCTCAAAGCCGTAGTCCTGCTCCAGCCACTCGATCAGCTCCACATGGGCCAGCCGGAAGGCATCGATCAACGGGCGGCCGCTGCCGGCAACCATGATGTAGGTGGAGTCTTCGAGCCGCGGCCAATCGATCGCCTTGCCCTTCACCACGTCGATCTTGAGCACCACGTTCATCGAGGTCTCCAGCCCGGTTCCCGCCACCTCGCCTTCGCCCTGGCGGGCGTGTCCGTCTCCGAAGTACAGGTAGGCGCCATCGTGAAATACCGGGAGGTAGACGGTGGTCCCCTCCCGGAGCTCGGGCGCGTCCATGTTGCCGCCGAAGTCACCCGGCCAGATCCCGGCGAAGGCTTCCTCGCCGCGAGGGGCCACGGCAAGGCGGCCGAGCATGGGGCGCAGCTCGATCTCCAGGCGGCGGATCCTGCTGTTCGGCATGTCGGTAGTACCGGTCATCCGGGTGGTGTCGAGTCGCCA
This sequence comes from uncultured Gemmatimonadales bacterium, assembly GCA_963812755.1. GTDB lineage: Bacteria > Gemmatimonadota > Gemmatimonadetes > Gemmatimonadales > GWC2-71-9 > CAVVWJ01. Next base: position 161,266 of record CAWEWK010000026.1, read on the forward strand.
GAGGTAACGCCGGGGCGCGATCTTCTCATTGAGCAGCCGCAGCCGGCTGTCGCTGGCGAGTCCGCCAAAGTCGGCGTAGAGCTGGGAGGCGGCCAGATGGTGGTTGGGCCGCACCTGCACGATCTCGACCTTGAGCGCATCGTTGGTGGTAACACCTTCCACCAGGATCGGCCCTACCTCTCCGGGGAAGGCGCCGCCCTTCTCGGTGTAATAGGGGCCGAAGTTGGTCCGGCTCACCAGAACGGTACCTGGACGGATGCGGAGAACCGGTTCTCGCACGGCGAACGTGGGTTGCTGGATGGTGGGTGTGAAGCGAACGGTATCCTGTGCCGCCAGCGCCGCGGGTACCAGACACAAACCGAATGCGCGGATCCGGAACATGGGACGACCTCGTTACCCTCGGGGATGAAATTGCTTGTGAACCGAGCGCAGATATTCCCGGTCCACGTGGGTGTAGATCTGAGTGGTGGAGAGATCGGCGTGGCCCAGCATCTCCTGGACGGCCCGAAGGTCAGCGCCACCCTCCAGCAGGTGAGTGGCAAAGCTATGACGGAGGGTGTGGGGCGTCACCCGCTTCTTGATCCCGGCCCGTTCGGTGGCTCGCTTCACGATGCCCCAGGCCCCCACCCGGGAGAGTGGCTCACCACGGGCGTTCAGCAGCACCCTGCCCTTACTGTGCCCGCGATCCAGCTCCGGCCGAACCGTGTGGAGGTACACCGATACCGCGCCGATGACGCTCCGGCCGATGGGTACCAGGCGTTCCTTCCCGCCCTTCCCGAACACCCGCACCAGGTTCTCACTGAGCAGAAGATCGGTCTGTCCCAGCCCGCACAGCTCGGAGACTCGAAGCCCCGCACCGTAGCCCAGCTCCAAGAGCGCTCGGTCTCGCCAGGCCAGCGCCTCGTCGATATGAGGCGCAGCCAGGAGGGCTTCGACCTCGTGCACGCTCAAGGTCTCGGGCAGGACCCGGCCCCGCCGCGGTGTCTCCAGACGATCGCTCGGGTCCTGCTCAACTTTCCCTTCGCCGAGCAGGAAGCCGTAGTACGTGCGAATCGCCGACACCGTCCGGCGGATGGTCGCCGGGCTGAGGCCCAGGTCCTTGAGCAGATACACGAAGTTGCGCAGGAGACCGCGGGTAACGGCTCGGGGGTCGTGAACCTGGCGGGAGCGAGCGAACTCACCCAACCGGCGCAAGTCACGCAGGTAGGCCTCAACCGTGTTCACGCTGTGGCCTGACTCGAGCGCGAGGTAGTCGCGAAAACTCTCGAGCCAGAACTCACGCTCGATCTGGTCCCGGGCCGGCGAGGCGGTCATAGCCGTCGAGGCGCCTGGAGCCGGCGCCGCGCCTCGGCGACCTCGGTGGGCGCCACCCCGAGCAGCTCGGCCGCGAGATGCATGAGACGGTCCTCGTGCACGCCGATGGTGGTGCCGTCACTAAACGCCACCGTCCAGAGCCGCTCGACCAGCTCCAACCGTTGGCCGCGGCCGAACCGTTGCCGGAGCCGCTCGGCATATCCGGCGAAGCGGGTCCGCCGCTCGTCTTCAGAATGCGGCTCGGGAAGCATTCCCGGGCCTCCGATTCCCCAGCGTTCCCGGAGATGAGCGGCGACCACCTCTCGATCGGACGGCGTCAGCACCGGGTCGGCGTAAGCCAGCTCCAGCACCAGCAACGCCGCCGACTGTCGAGCGGAGCCTTCGGCGATCTCGGTTCCCGCGAGGAAGGACGGGGCCTGTGGGTCGAGGGCCTCCCGGGTTGCATGCCACACCCGCTCGCGGTGCCGCCGTCGCCTTCGCAACAAGTACACTGCCAGGCCGGCGGCCGCCAGCAGCAGCGTCGCAATGGTCAAGGTCCGATTGACGCCGCTGATGATGTCGAGAATTCGCTGCCACTCGGAGCCGATGAGAGCGCCGAGCATGGTGATCCCCCCGTACCAGATCGCCGACGCCACCGCCATGGGAACCAGGGTTCGAACGCTGCCCAGGTTGATCAGTCCGGCGAAGGGCGGGACCACCGCCCGGATCCCGGGGAGAAAGCGGCTGAGGAAAATTCCGGCGACTCCGAAGCGGAGGTACTCGCGCTCGATGACGGCAAGCGAGCGAGGCGCCAGCAGCCGGCGGCCGGTCTGGCTGGCAAAGAGCCGCCGGCCGTAGACTCTGGCTGCGAAATACACACCGGCGGCGCCAGCCAGATTTGCACTCCAGGTAACCAGGAAGACCGTGAGCGGCCGGGTGACACCGCGATGGCTGAGGAAGGCGCCGATGGCTACGGCGGCGTCGGACGGCACTGGTGGGACCACATTCTCGATCGCAGCGAGACCAGCGAGGACCGCGTAGACAGCCACGGGCGGGAGTTGGGAAACCCACGCCAGAAAGGATTCGATCAGCGCGCCTCCAGCACTGCGATCGCGATCACGGCGATGCCTTCGCCTCGCCCGATGAACCCCATCCCCTCGTTGGTTTTCGCCTTGACGTTGACCGCCCCGGCAGGAAGACCCAGTCGAGAGGCCAGGGCCGTTGCCATAGGAACCAGGTGCGGGCCGAGCTTAGGCTGCTCGGCGATGACGGTGAGGTCCGCCTGGGCCAGGGAGTATCCCCGCCCGCTCACCAGCTCGTGGGCGGTGCGGAGCAGCTCCATCGAATCCGCGTCCTTCCATTGCGGATCGGTGTCGGGGAATAGTTGGCCGATGTTTCCCGCGCCCGCGGCGCCGAGAATGGCATCGGTGAGTGCGTGGGCCACGGCGTCGGCGTCGGAATGGCCGGCCAGCCCCGCCGCGTTCGGGATGGTGACGCCACCGAGGACAAGGGGCCGGCCGGAGGTGAAGCGGTGGGAGTCGTAGCCGATGCCGACTCTCACGCCGCCACGGACTCCTGGATGATCGAATAGTCCTGCCGGCGCCGCTTCGGCTCGTAGCCCGCGTCCCGAATCAGCCGGTCGATCTCGTGCAAGGTCGTCCGGTAGGTGGTCCCCGCCGCGGAGACGACGTTCTCCTCCATCATCAGGCTGCCGTAGTCGTTGGCCCCGAAGCGCAAGGCGACCTGCCCCACCTTGTGACCCATCGTCACCCAGGAGGACTGCAGGTTGGGGACGTTATCCAGCACGATCCGGCTGATGGCGAGCGTACGCAGATAGGTCACCGCGTCGGTCTTCTGATAGTGCGACATCGCGGGGGTGCCTTCCGGCTGGAGCGGCCAGCAGATGAACGCGGTAAATCCGCCGGTGCGGGCCTGGAGCTCACGGACCCGGAAGAGATGCTCGATGCGGTCGGCGTTGGTTTCCCCCAGCCCGTACATCATCGTCACCGAGGTCTTCATGCCCTGACGGTGAGCCTCCTCCTGTACCCCGAGCCATTCCTCGGTCTGGGCCTTCTTTCGAGCCACCCGTTCCCGAACCTCGTCCACCAGTATCTCACCGCCGCCGCCGGGAATGGAGTCGAGCCCCGCGGCCTTGAGCTCGCGGACCACGTCGGCCACCGAAAGACCGAACCGCTCGGAAAAGAAGACCACTTCACTGGGAGAGAATCCGTGAATGTGGATCGGATGGTTGCGCTTGATGTAACGCATCAGATCCAGGTACCACTCGAAGGGGATGTACGGGTTGTGGCCCCCTTGAAGCAGGATCTGAACTCCGCCAATCGCCTTGCATTCGTCGATCTTGGCGCCGATCTCCTCGAAGCTGAGGACGTACCCTTCGGCGTGCTTGGGCCGGCGGTAGAAGGCGCAGAACTGGCAATCGGCCACGCACACGTTGGTGTAATTGATGTTCCGGTCGATGATGAAGGTGACCACGTTGGCCGGATGCTGGCGCCACCGCTCGGCATCGGCCAGCCGGCCGAGCTCGAGGAGATCAGCCTGCTCGTAGAGCTCGAGAAAGCTTCGGAACTCACTTGAGGTGCGATCTGTAACGCTCATATAGTCAGCTCGTTATAAGCTTCATGCTGCCGAGATGAAGGAGAGCGAGCCATCCGGCACCAGCCCCTCCTCCGCCAGCCGCCGGAAGAAATCGGTGAGTCCGGCCAGGTGGCGATAGGAGAGCGCGTAGTCCAGATCACCGAGATACTCCCGGCATGCTGCCTCCGAAACGCCAGTGGTGCGGGATGCCTCGGCCGCCAAGTCGTCGAGGTGGCGCAGTCCCCACGCGCGAGCCTGGAGCAGCCGTTGGTGCACCGCCTGCACGCTCGCGGAGGGAGCGTCACGCCGGGCGGCCCACACGGCGAAAACAAAGGGCAGGCCGGTCCAGGCATTCCACTCGTCGCCCAGGTCCAGTCTCACCGGATAACGAGACTCGGCGGCGAGCAGGAGGGCCGCGTCGCCGATCACCAGGACCGCTTCGTGGGGTAGGCCGGCGAGCGCGTCGAGATCACCCGCCTCCGCCCGGGCCACGGCAAACCGCGGCCGCACCTTCCAGCGGTGCCGGCAGAGGAGGTCGAGCAGCAGGACCGAGGTGCGCGAGGACGCGCTGAGGAGAACCGTGCAATCGGTCAGCTGCGCGACCGGCCGGCGGGAGAACAGCGCCACACTATGAACCGGGCCATCGCAGGTGATGGCGAGGTCGGGCAGCAAATGATAGGCAGCGGAATTCCGAGCGTACTCCACCGCGGAGACTACGCTGACCTGCAGCTCACCCGCCGCCAGCAGATCGTTGAGCTCTGAGGCGGTGCCGGTCACCAGCTCCGCGGGCACACCCACGATGCCCCGATCGATCGCCCCGTAGATCGGATAGCAGTTGATCCAGGGAATCCGGCCCAGTCTCATGCCGCGTGCACCACGGGGAGCGAGCCGCCCCGGCGCAACGACGGCTCGGGAGGGGGATCGTCGAACCGCTCCCGCACGGTCTGGTAGAGACTGTCCCGCTCGATCGGACGCTTGCCTGCCCCGCGGATGAGTCTCACCAGCTCGAGATAAGGCATGTGCATCTGAGTCTGGGCGCCTGCCTCGTGATAGATCCGCTCGTAGACGACGGTTCCCTCGACGTCATCGCAGCCGAAGCTCAGCGCGATCTGGGAAAGAAACGGCGTCACCATCGGCCAGTGGGTCTTCACGTGGGGTACGTTGTCCAGGAACAACCGGGCGACGGCGATGTTCTTCAGGTCTTCGTATCCGGTGGTGGCGGTTCCTACCCGACCCATCTCTTCGCCCAATTCGTTGTGGTCCGGATGGTACGCCAGCGGGATGTAGGTGAGGAATCCGCCGGTATCGTCCTGGAGCGCCCGCAGCATGCCGAGGTGCGCGATCCGGTCCTCCGCCGTCTCCACGTGACCGTACAGCATGGTGCAATTGGTGGGGATGCCGAGCTCATGGGCCGTCCGATGCACTCGAATCCACTCCTCACCGGTGAGCTTTCGCTCGGCGATGGTGGCGCGGACCGCGGTGCTGAACACCTCGGCTCCCCCTCCGGGCAGACTGGTGAGCCCAGCCTCCTTCATTGCGATCAGCACCTCTCGCTCGGAGATCTTCTCGATCCGGGCCAGATGGGCAATCTCCACCGCGGTCAGCGCTTTGATGTGGACTTCGGGATGGCGCTGCTTGAGCCCACGAATCATGTCGGTGTAGTAGCTCAGCTTGAGCTTGGGGTGCAGTCCCCCGACGATATGAAACTCCCGGGTCGGCATCCCCCGCGCCTGCTCGGCTTCCTCGAAGACTTCCTCCAGCGAGCGAGTGTAGGCGCCGTCCTCCTTGGGCATCCGAGCGAAGGAGCAGAACACGCAGGTATTCCGCAGGACGCAGACATTGGTGGGGTTGATGTGCTGGTTGGCCGAGAAGAAGACGCGATCGGCGTTCTTCAAGCGATTGGTGTAGTCGGCCAGCAGGCCGAGGCCGAGCAGGTCGTTGGTGTGGTAAAGGGTGAGGCCGTCATTGGTATCGAGCCGGCGACCGGCGGAGACCTTGTCGGCGACCGGAAGCAACGCGGGATCACGAAGCCGTGAGTGGTCGAGTCCAACTAGCACTGTATCTCCTTGAGAGATCAGGAGTAAGCGTGGGGAATCTAAGCAACCTCCCCACCCCTGTCATCCCGAGCGCAGCGAGGGACCTGGTGAGTGGTTCAGTGTGCTGGATCCCTCGCCTCGGAATGACCGGCGGCCAAAAGTCGCCACCCATCGCGTCGCGTTTGGCGGCGTTGGCCGAGGGCACCCGGAGGCCCAAACGCCCCGGCAAACGTCGGCAGGCGTTTGGCTGTTTGGCAGCCGGCGGCGCGCGGCGGCCGCGGGAATGAACAAGGCGTTGAATTTATCCACAGCTTTCCACTTGGCTGGAAGCCGGCGTTTGGTTGGGGAACAAGGCGTTGGGGGTGTTGATTTGGCCGACAAACGCCCTAGATTGATGCCCACCCAAGCCCTCGGAGCCCCCCAGTGGCAGCGGAACCGGACTATTCCCGCGCCGCGCTCGGCCGGTTCATCGACTATGTGGTCGAGAAGGGTCTGGCGAATCCGTCCACCGCCCAGGGGTGGCGGGTCGCCACGGCCAAGGTACTGGACGAGCTGCCTCCCGCAGAACAGGTGGACGTCCGGCGCATCGACGTGGACGCCACCTTTCGAGCCTTCTTGAATCGAAATCCCGGACGCCTGTCCCCTGCCTCGACCGGTGAGTATCGCCGGCGAGTGGGTAGGGCCATCGATGAGTTCGTGAGTTGGATGGGAAATCCGGCAGGTTACGGCAATCGCGCCACTGCCTGGGCCGCGAGGTCGGAGACCCGGGCACGAGCCCGCTCGGCTGCGAGTCGGCGCGCCCCGAAGGGTGACGCCCTCGGCGCCGCCGCGGAGCGGGAGGTGGAAGGCGGGATCTCGCTGGACTACCCGCTACGCCCCGGCTTTCTCGCCCGGGTCGTCGTGCCGCGCGATCTCAGCGTAGACGAAGCCCGGCGCATGGGCGTTTTCCTGCTGACCCTGGCACCCGACTTCAAGCTGACGGGCCCTTAGGCCTCCCAGCGCCTGACGGCCAGGGTCACGTTGTGCCCTCCGAAGCCGAACGAATTGGAGAGCGCCACGTCGATCCTTCTCTCGACCTTGCGGTTGGGGGCACAATCGAGGTCGCACTGCGGATCGGGGTTGAACTGGTTGATGGTGGGGGGAACCATTCCGCAGGTGGCCGACAAGAGAGCCACGGCGAACTCGAGCGCTCCGGCGCCACCCAGCAGATGCCCGGTCATCGACTTGGTAGACCCGAAGACCAACTTGCGCGCCTGATCCCCGAAAACCGCCTTCACCGCCTCGGTCTCCGCGATGTCTCCCTGCTCGGTCGAGGTCCCGTGGGCGTTGATGTATCCGACGTCCTTGGGATCGATGTGCCCGTCGGCCAGGCAGGCGCGCATGGCGCGCTGGGCGCCCTCGCCGTGCTCCGCCGGTGCGGTGATGTGGTAGGCGTCGCCGGTGAGACCGTAGCCCAGCACTTCGCCCAAGATTCGCGCTCCCCGGGACTGAGCGTGCTCCAGGCTCTCCAGCACGACCACCGCGCCCCCGTCGCCCAGGACGAAGCCATCGCGATCGCGATCGAAGGGGCGGCTGGCGGATTCCGGTGAATCGTTGCGGGTGGACAGGGCTTTCATGTTGGAGAACGCCGCGACCGTCAGCCCGGTGATCGCGGCCTCCGCTCCGCCGGTGACCATCGCGTCGGCGACGCCGTGGCGGATCAGGTTGAGCGATTCACCGATCGCGTGAGCCGACGATGCGCAGGCGGACACGGTGGCGAAGTTGGGACCCCTGAGGCCGTACCGGATGGAGACCAGGCCCGCCGCGATGTCGGGAATGAACATCGGCACGAAGAAGGGCGATACCCGATCGGGGCCCTTGGTGACGAACAGCCTGCAGTTGTCCTCGTAGGTCTGCATCCCGCCGATCCCGCTCCCGATGACCACCCCGGTGCGATCGGGGGCCGGAAAGCGACCCTCCAGTCCCGCCTGGGCCACCGCCTGGTTGGCCGCGGCGAGGGCAAACTGCGCGAAGAGGTCGTAGCGGCGTGCTTCCTTGCGGTCGATGTACTGCAGGGGGTCGAAACCCTTCACCTCGCAGGCAAAGCGCACCGACAATTGCTGGGGATCGAACTTGGTGATCGGTGCAGCGCCCGGCTGCCCAGCGAGCAACGCGTTCCAGGTCGATTCGACGTCCGTCCCTACCGGAGTCACCAGCCCGATGCCGGTGACGACTACGCGACGTGTCAAGTTACTTTCCGATCTTCTCGTGCAGGTAATTCATGGCATCGCCCACGGTGCGGAGCTTTTCCGCGTCCTCGTCGGGAATGTCGATATCGAACTCCTTCTCGAACGCCATGACGAGCTCCACCGTGTCCAAGCTGTCCGCGCCCAGGTCCTCCATGAAGCTGGCTTCACTGGTCAGCTTCTCGCGCTCCACGCCCAGCTCCTCGACGATGATGTCCTTGACCTTCTCTTCGACGTTGCTCATGTCGTCCTCGATTGGAGTTTCAGGGTCACTCTAAATGACCATGCCGCCGTCGACCACCAGCACTTGTCCGGTGATGTATCCCGCCAAATCGGAAACCAGAAACAGCACCGCCGCGGCCACGTCTTCGGGGCGCCCCAGCCGTCCCAGGGCGATGCCCTCTAATAAGGTGGCCCTCGCCGCATCGGGCAAGGCGCCGGTCATGTCGGTTTCGATGAAGCCGGGCGCAATGCAATTGACCAGGATGCCGCGGCTGGCGTACTCCTTGGCCACACTCTTGGTAAAGCCGATCAATCCGGCCTTGCTGGCCGCGTAGTTGGCCTGTCCTTTGTTGCCGGTGAGGCCGACGATGCTGCTGATGTTCACGATGCGGCCGGACCGGCGCTTCATCATCCCCTTGATCGCCGCGCGGGTGGTGTGAAAGGCGCCCTTGAGATTGGCGTCGAGTACCGCGTCCCAGTCCGCCTCACTCAACCGCAAAAGAATATTATCGCGGGTGAGACCGGCGTTGTTCACCAGGATGTCGATCGGGCCCAGCGCCGCTTCGGCTGCCGCCATGGCCGCCTCCACCTGCTCCGCCACCGCGACGTCACAGGCCGCCCCTGTGGCGCGGTCACCCAGCTCGGCCGCGATGCTCTTGGCCCGCTCGGCATCGCGACCCACGATCGCCACTTTGGCGCCGGCGCCGTGGAGCGTCCGCGCGATCGCCAGTCCGATGCCGCGAGTACTGCCGGTGACGAAGGCGGTCTTGCCGCTGAGATCGATGCGGTTCACGCCGGCTCCGCGAGGAACCGCTCGATCTCGTCCGCGGTTCCGAGAGTCAGGGTAGCGGCTCCCGGCACGATGCGTTTGAGCAAACCCGAAAGCACGTTACCCGGTCCCACCTCGACGAACCTTGCACCAGGTGCCAGCGTCGCGGCGGCCTGCATGCAGGCCACCCAGCGGACCGGCGCGGTGAGCTGGTCGGCCAGCAATCTCTTCGCGTCCAAGCCGGTGCGGACCGCCTCGCCGCTGGCGTTGGCGAGCACCGGGAACGCGGGGTCCTTGAAGTCCGCTTCGGCCAGCGCGTCCCGGAGTCCGTCCACCGCCGGCGCCATGAGCGGAGAGTGAAAGGCGCCGCTCACCTTGAGCGGCACGACCCGCTTGGCGCCGCGCGCCTTGCACTGGTCGCCTGCGCGGGCGACGGTCGGCGGATCGCCCGACACCACCGTCTGATCCGGTGCATTGAGGTTGGCCGCCACCGCCACCCCGCCTTCGCTCGACGCCGCGTTGCAGGCGGCCTCCACTTCGGCGGTAGCCAGTCCCAACACCGCGGCCATGGCCCCGGGCCGCTCCTGGCCGGCGGCGTACATGAGATCGCCCCGCCGCCGAACCAGTCGGGCGGCGTCGGTGGCGCTGAGGGTGCCGGCCGCGACGTGGGCGCTGTATTCCCCCAGGCTGTGACCTGCCGCGGCGCGTGGCGCGGTGAGCCGGGAGCCGAGCACTGCGAGGACCGCTGCCGAATGGGCCAGGATGGCGGGTTGGGCATTGTGGGTCCGGGTGAGCTCGTCCTCCGGCCCTTCCCACATGATGCGGGAGAGCGGCGCGCTCAAGGCGTCGTCGATCTCGGCAAAGGCGTCCCGAGCCTCGACAAAGCGATCGGCGAGATCCTTGCCCATGCCGACTCGCTGCGCCCCCTGGCCGGGGAACATCAGCACACTCACCACCGGATCAGGGCGCTGCCCCAGCTGAACCCGGCCCCGAACGCGACTAGTAGGACCAGCGAACCCGGCTTTACCCGTCCCTCCTCCAACGCCTGGCCGAGGGCCAGCGGAATCGACGCGGATGAGGTGTTGCCGTAGCGATCGAGATTGACCATGACCTTCGACATGGGTATCCCGGCGTGCTTGGCCGTGGCTTCGATGATCCGAAGATTGGCCTGGTGGGGGATCAGCAGGTCTACGTCATCTGCCGAGAGACCAGCCCCTCGGAGGACTTGCTCGCAGGCTTCGGCCATGGCCAGCACCGCGGCCTTGAACACCTCCCGTCCGGCCATCTTCATGTAATGGGACCGCTCGCAGACCACCTTCTCGCTGATCGGGTCGGCGGAGCCGCCGCCGGGTCGGTACAGGAGCGGAGCGAGCCGACCGTCCGACTTCAGGAAGGTCGAGAGAATGCCCCGCCCATTGCCGGAGGAGCGTCGCACGACCGATGCACCGGCGCCATCGCCGAACAGGATCGCGGTCGAGCGGTCCTGGAAATCGGTGATGGTCGAGAGCTTCTCCGCGCCGACGACCAGAAGGTTCTTCGAGTGCCCCGAGGCAACCAACCCTTCCGCCACGGTGAGCGCGTAGACGAAGCCGGGACAGGCGGCGGCGACGTCGAAGGCGGCGGCGTTGTGGGCACCGAGCAAGGCCTGAAGATCGCAAGCAGTGCCGGGCAGCAGCCGGTCGGGACTCGCGGTGGCAACCACGATGGTATCGATGTCTTCGACCCCGAGCCCCGCCTTCGCCAGCGCCTGCTCACTGGCCTCCCGGCTCAACATGGCCACGCTCTGTTCCGGGCCGGCGATCCGCCGCTCCCGGATGCCGGTCCGCTCGACGATCCACTGATCGGAGGTGTCCAGCATGCGACTGAGGTCGTGGTTGGTCAGCACCCCGGGTGGGACCGCGACTCCCACGCTCGCTACTTCGGCAATGGGCCGCGTCATCATGGGCTGGCCGCGGATTCCCGCTGGGCGAATTCGGTGCCGATGTGCTGGCTCAGACCGGCCCGCACCGCCTGGACGGCGACCCGGACGGCATTCTTGATGGCATTGGGCGTGGAGGCGCCGTGACAGATGATGGAAACGCCACGCACCCCGAGCAACGGCGCACCGCCATACTCGGAATAGTCCAGATGGCGAACCAGGTCGCGAATCACCGGCCGCTCGAAAACATCGGGAACTCGATCCCGGATGAGCCCCACGAACAACCGGGCGGCGGACTCGTAGAACTTGAGGACCACATTGCCCACGAACCCGTCGCACACGACGACGTCCACCGGGATCCGCTGCTGCGGGCCCGGCAGGATGTCGCGCCCCTCGATGTTGCCCACGTAGTTGATGCGAGGAGCCTGCTTCAACAGCTGATGGGCCTCACGGACCAGCGTGGTACCCTTCTCCTCCTCCTCGCCCATGTTGAGCAGACCCACCGCGGGCTTGGCCCGCCCCAACAGGTCCCGCATGTAGACGGTGCCGAGGTACGCGAAGCCGACCAGCTCCCGGGCGGAACAGTCCACGTTGGCGCCGGCGTCGAGAACCAGCACGGGCTCGGTTCCGGTGGGAAAGAGGGTCGCTACGGTGGCGCGTTCCACGCCGTCGTAGAGTCCCAGAAGCACGGTGGATGCAGCCAGCATGGCGCCGGTGTTGCCGGCGGAGACGAACGCATCGGAGCGTCCGGCCTTCTGCAGGCCGAGACCCACGACGATGCTGGAGTTGGGTTTGCGGCGCACTGCGGCGAGCGGCTTTTCCGCCATGCCGATGACGTCAGCCGCCTCGTGGATCTCGAGCCGGTCGCGGGGAACACTCGAATGCTTGGCGAGCTCGCTTTCGATGGCCTGGGAGCGACCCACCAACTGAACCTGGAAGTCGTTCGGCAGACTGTCGATCGCCTGGAGAACTCCGGCGATTTCCGACTGTGGGGCACTGTCCCCCCCCATCGCGTCCACCGCGACGCGGATCACGCTCAGGCGTCCTCGACCTCGACCTGCTTCTTGCCCCGGTAGTACCCGCAGGAATCACAGACACGGTGAGGAAGCTTGGGAGAGCCACACCTCGGGCAGGCCTGGGTGCGGATGCCCGCCGCGGTGTGATTGCCGCGACGCAGACGCTTCCGGGATTTGGAGGTTCGACGCTTGGGTACCGCCATGAGGTCCTCTACACAGGTTCGGCGGGTACCCGGCAGCCGCAGGGTCCCGCGTTCAGGTCAGCCCCGCATCGGGGACAGAGTCCGGCACAGTCGTCCCGGCACAGCAGCAGTTGGGCCCGGACGGCGAGTCCCATCTCCTCCCGCACCACCTGGGAGAGGTCGACCGTCGTGGCGCGCGCCGGCAAGGGGTAAAAATCAGGATGGTCCGCCGCCTCGGGATCGGTGCTGAACATCGCGGCGTCGACCTCCACATCCACCTCGTCCACAACCTCGGTCAGGCAGCGGCGGCATTCTCCCCGGACCACGCCGTGGATCCTACCACGCCAGAGATACTCGCCTTCACCGGTGGCCTGGATCTGGCCCCTCACCTCGACCTGCCCCAGGAGCCCGAGATCCAATCCTTCGAACGCCGGATCGTCGGGCGCCAACTGCCCGACGGTCGGCACGGGACCCCGCTGGAGGTCCCGGATATCCACTCGCAGCATAGCCGGGCAAGATACTCTGAAGCAGCCTCAAAAACCAGGGACGAAAACAGCGCTAAGTGCTTAGCCCTCAGCACTAAGGGGCTATCCCCACAACCCTGCCAGCTCCCCCTCACTGAAGAAGAATCCCACCTCTCGCGCGGCGTTCTCCGCGCTGTCGGAGGCGTGGATCGCATTCCGGCCTTTATCCTCGGCGTAGAGCTTTCGGATGGTCCCTGCCGCGGCCTCTGCCGGGTCGGTAGCCCCGATGACCGTCCGCAGGTGGGCCACAGCGTCAGCTCGCTCGAGCGCCATCGGCAGACAGGGGGCGCTGGTCATGAATTCGACCAGTCCGGCATAGAACGGGCGTTCACGATGCACCGCGTAAAAGGCGCCGGCCTCGGCACGGGTCAGCCGGACCAGCCGCGCCGCACGGACGGTAAATCCGGCGCCTTCGAGGTGGGCGATGATTTTCCCGGTTTTGCCGGCACCTACCGCGTCGGGTTTGATGATGCCAAGGGTCAGCACGAATTCTCCTCTCGCTACCTGCCGAGAACCTTTTTGACAATGTCCGATCGAGTCAGGAACCCACTCAGCAATCCATCCCTGACCACCGGAACCCGGCCGACATCCTTGGTGGCGAGCAGTTGAGCCACGTCGGCCACGGATTGGTCCTCCGAAACGCAGAGAACGTTGCGGGCCATGGCCTCCCGAACCGGTGTGTTGCGCGGGTCGATGGCGCGGGTTGGACGAGGGTCGGTCCGCACCGGAAACTCGCCGGTCGTGAGGCGCTGCATGTACGCCGGCACCAGGTGGCGAAGCAACTCCCGATGGGACAGCAGACCCACCACCTCGCCGGAGGTCCCCACCACCGGCACCGCGTCGACTCCGTGCCGCATGAGAACCTGAGCGGCCTCGCCCAGGGGCAGCTCCGGACCCACGCTCACGACCTGAGTGGTCATGATATCCCGCACCAGCAGGCTTCCCTGGAGCTCGATCTCCGCGAGTGGGCCGAGGCCAAGAACCTCATCGCCGGTCTTCGCCGCGAGCAGGCCGGCGGCTACGTCGGGCCGGGAAAGCGCGCGCGCAAACGCGGCGACGGTCTGGAGGTAGGCCGCCGCCTCCCCGGGCGACGCAATCACCAGCAACACCATGCGCCGGCCGGGGTCACTCCCCTCCGCGGTCAATGGCTGGGGCGCTATACCAAGGGCGGCGACCACACCTCGCACCGCGTCGGTGCGAAAGTGCGGCAGCCAGGCGTGCGGTCCCAGGCTCATGGTGTCTTCGGGCCAGCTCTGCCTGATCGTCCGCTCCAGCCGGCCTTGGTCCGCCACCCGCCCATCGGCGACGCAGGCATCCACCAGGATCCGCATGGCGTCGGCAAGGGTCGTCGCGGCGAGCGGTACCACCACCCGCCGGGGGCTGAGGAAGTCGATCAGTCTCACATCTTCGACCGCAGCTGCTCCACGACGTCGACCGGCCGCCGCATGACGCCGATGCCCGCGGCTTCGAACGAGGCCAGCTTTTCCTCCGCGGTACCGGACGACCCCGAGATGATGGCGCCGGCGTGCCCCATGCGGCGACCCTTGGGCGCGGTCTGCCCCGCGATGAAACCCACCACCGGCTTGGTGACGCTCGACTTCACGAAGGCGGCGGCGTTCTGCTCGTCGGTGCCGCCGATCTCTCCGATCATCACGATGGCGTCGGTGTCGGGATCGTCCTGGAAAGCTCGGAGACAGTCGATGAAGTTGGTCCCGATGATCGGATCGCCGCCGATGCCGACGCAGGTGCTCTGTCCGATGCGGTTGCGGGTGAGATGGTTGACCACTTCATAGGTGAGCGTGCCGCTGCGGGACACCAGCCCCACCCGGCCGGGGGAGCAGATGTTGCCGGGGATGATTCCGACCTTGCTCGACCCCGGGGTGATGAGTCCGGGGCAGTTGGGGCCGATCAGGCGGGCGGCTCTTGACCGCACGAACGGCATGGTCCGCGCCATGTCCAGAACCGGTACCCCCTCGGTGATGCAGACGATGAGGCCGATGCCGGCGTCGGCTGCCTCCATGATTGCTCCCGCGGCCATGGCGGGAGGGACGTAGATCACCGACGTGTTGGCCCCGGTTGCAGCCACCGCTTCGGCGACCGTGTTGAAGACCGGGACCTTGCCCTCGAATTCCTGGCCGCCTTTGCCCGGGGTGACGCCGGCGACCACGGTGGTGCCGTACTCCAGCATCTGCCGGGCATGGAACGAACCCTCGCGCCCAGTGATGCCCTGCACCACCAGGCGGGTATCCCGGCCGGCGAAGATGCTCACGCTCCCCCCCGTGCCAGCTTGACCACCTGTTCGACCGCCTGATCCATGTCGCTCAGCGCGCGCATGCCCACGCCCTCCAGAATGCGCAGCGCCTCCGCCTCGTTGGTGCCGGTCAGCCGGATCACGATAGGGACCGAGACCTTGAACTGCCGGGTGGCCGCGACGATGCCGTTGGCCACGTCGTCGGTCCGGGTAATTCCCCCGAAGATGTTGAACAGGATCGCCTTCACGTTGGAATCGCTGGTGATGATCTTCAGCGCGTGAATGACCTTTTCGGGATTGGAGCTGCCACCGATGTCCAGGAAGTTGGCGGGCTCACCGCCGTAGTACTTGACCAGGTCCATCGTCGCCATGGCGAGGCCGGCGCCATTCACCACGCAGCCTACGTTACCGTCGAGCTTGATGAAGGAAAGGTTTGCCCGGCGGGCGGCCACCTCGCTGGGCTCCTCCGCCGTCTCGTCGCGCAGCAGCGCCAGATCGGGCCGGCGGTCGAGTTCATTGTCGTCGATGACGATCTTGGCATCGAGGGCCAGGACCCGGCCATCCGGCGTGGTCACCAGCGGGTTGATTTCAGCGAGCGAGGCCCCGTTGGCGGTAAATACCCCGTACAACTGTTCCATGATGCGCGCCGCCGCTCGCACGTGGGAAAACTCACGGTAGAGCCCGAACGCCAGGGTCAGGGCCTGGTGCGGCAGCAGTCCGTAGACCGGGTCCACCGGAAGGCGGGTGATCTTCTCCGGGGTGCGGGCGGCGACCTCCTCGATGTCGACGCCACCGGCGGCGCTCACCATGAACACCGGCCGTTGGGTTTCCCGGTCCATGATGAGCCCTACATAACTCTCGGTGGCGATGTCGGCCGCGGGCACCACCAGGACCTTGTGAACGGTGAGCCCCTTAATGGTCATGCCCAGAATCTGAGAGGCATACTCCGCGGCTTCCCCCGGGTTGCGGGCCAGCTTCACCCCTCCGGCCTTGCCCCGGCCACCGGCGTGAACCTGAGCCTTGATCACGACCGTACCACCCAGGCGCCGGGCGATCGACTCCGCCTCAGTGGGCGTGGAGGCGACGTCGCCGTCGAACATCGGAATGCCCGCGGTCTTGAGGAGCACTCGAGCCTGGTACTCGTGTAGGTTCACCGTTCCCTCGTGATAGTCGTCCCGGTCTCACCGCGCAAAGCGGCGGGACCATCCGAGAGGCGCGCGATGATGGCTCGCCCGCCTCCCTCTCGAACGAATCCCGCTGCCGCCTCCATCTTGGGCTTCATCCCGCCTTCGTCGAGCGACCCTGCCGCCATCATCGCTTCCGCCTCGGCCAAGGCCATTCTCCGAATCGGCCTCGCCGCCGCCGTCCCCCAACCCTCGAAGACCGCCTCGACGTTGGTGAGAATCATCAACACCTCGGCCTCCAGCTGCCGGGCCAGGATCGCGGCGACCCGGTCCTTGTCCACCACGGCGTCCAGCCCCTCGAGGCCCAGCAGCGGATCGTCGTACACCGGCGGCCCACCTCCGCCTGCGGCGATGACGATGGTCCCGCTCTCCAGCAGCCGCCTGATCGCCGGAAACTCGACGATGCCGAGCGGAATGGGACTGGTCGCCATTCGCCGCCATTCGCCCGAACCGTCCCGCCCTACCGTGCGGCCCAGCTCGCGGAGCCGAGCGGCCTGGGAGTCGCTGAGTGCGTGTCCCACCGGCTTGGTGGGCCGGCTCAACGCCGGATCGTACCGATCGACCAGCGTCTGAGTGACCAGCGTGACGACCTCGCGGCGCACCCCGCGGGTGGCGAGCGCATTCTGGAGCGACTGCTGGAGCATGTACCCGATCCAGCCCGCGGTCTCCGCTACCAGCACGCCGAGCGGCAACGGCTCGACCAGACGGCGGGCGGCTTCGTTTCGAACCAGCTCGTCGCCCACCTGGGGGCCGTTCCCATGCACCACCACGATCCGCCAGTCCTGGCGGGCCAGCTCCACGATCGGCGCGACACTCTCCCGCGCGTGCCGGAACTGATTGGTGACGGTGGCCGGCTCGCCCGCGCGGGCCAACGCATTGCCGCCGAGTGCCAGCACGGCCGTCTTCAGATCGACCCCCGGAAAAAGCCCTGCAAGCTAGTTTCGGCCTCCGAGGCGAGCAAGCTCAGGAACCCGACGTATCGGCGGGCAAACCCAGCGCGGCCCGCAGGCGCTGCCACGCGCGACCGAAGCCGACCCAATCGGCTCCGCGAAGCGCGGAATCGGCCCGCTCCAACCACTGTCGTGCCTCGTCCAGCCGATTGGCCTGCGCGCTGCTCGCGATACTGGGTACCGACATGCCCCGCAAGTTGCTCCAGGCTTCGTCCAGCGTGCGACCGGCGCCGCCACGCTCGCCGACCGCCACGCTGATCCACGCAACCGTAACCCCGCCCTGTTTGCGCCGGGCATAGGCAACCTGGTACGCGACGGGCCCGTCGCCCGCCACATCGAGGCGGAATGGGCCCGGCCTCAGGCTGTCTCCGGCCTCCCGAATGGAGTCGCTCAGCGCGTCGTAGGAGGCGAAGCGGCCCCACTTGCTCTCCAACGCGCTGCGAGTCGGAATGGCTGCGCCGCTGATGGAGTCCAGCCGGACCAGGCGCAACACGTCCTGCCCATCCTCCCGGCCACCCAGCAGGAGCGCGCTCATTCGCCGCTCGCTGGTGCGCTCGTACGGAACCAGCCGCAAGGGGCCAGTGGTGTCGGGCGCCCACGCCACGGTGCTGCGAATGGGATCGGTACCGGCTTGCACCGGACGGCCGCCGGGGGGAATGCCCGGGGCCCAGGACCCCTGTTCCACCGCGCGGGCCTGGACTCGAAACAGATCCACTGGATAGGGTGCCGCTGACAGCACGACCGCCGGAATGGCCGAGGCGGGCTCTACCACGCCGCGGGAGATGGAGGCCCAGGATTCCGCCAGATCGTCCGCTCCCGGGCGGAGGAAGACTCTGGTGCGGCCGGTCGTTGCTTCGACGACGGCGAGAAAGCCGGCCTGAAGCGCGCCTACCCGCCTTCCCTGCCAGGTCAACCGGTCGGTGAGCGGAAATGTGGTGGAGGAGACATAGCCGTCCAGGAGCCACAGCAGCTCCCCATTGGCAACCCGAGGAACCGGGGGCGTCCATCGGGCATACGGAGCCAGCCGCTGCAAGCGATCAAGGGGAGAAAGCCGCCAATCCACCCTGGCATCACGAGGCAGTTGGGACAGCAGGCTCGCGGCCTGGAGCGCCCAGGCGAGAACCACGCGACGGGCCCAACTCTGCGCCCGAACGCCTCGATTCCCCGAGGTCACCCGGTACAGCGGGGCATGAGGTTGGTAGCCGTCCTCGCCCAGCTCGAGCAGTGGAGCAGGCGACGGCCGGGGCACCGAGTCACCGGTGTAGAAGAGCGGTAGGCCGCCTCTTCCCAGCCGGTCGTCGGCCACGGCGAACACGGCGAGATCTCCATTGGCACGACTCCGCGCCGCCAGCCAGACTGGCCGTCGCCCGCCGGCGACGATAATTGCCTCATCGGCGACTACGAACTCGGCGGAGTCACCGGCCACCAGCCGGGCAACCACCAGGGAATCCCAGAACGCGGGCAAGCGCGGGGGTGTTCGACGGTCGCTCACCTGGAGGCGGCTCTCCTGGAGCTGGCCGAGCCGAAAGGCAACCCGGGTCAACGCCTCCTTCATCCTGGACGAAACGGCAGGTTCGCCAGCGCCCCGCATCGCCGGTGGAACCATGAGGTGGCCAACCAGGGAGCCGAGCGCGAGCACGATCCATCCTGCCGCCACCAGTGCATGACGGGGACGGACGGCCCAGGCAGCGGAGAGGCCGGCGGTGGCCAGCGCGACTCCAGCCAGGAGCGGTGCCACCAGCATGGTGGCCTGCCAGGAGGCGACGTCGGGCGCTTCGGTGAGGCCCGCCACCAGCTCGTACGGCTCCAGCAGGTAGCCCCAGAGCAGCATCAGGGCCAACCCGGCGAGCAGCCAACCCAGATGGGCCCGAGCGTGGTTGTTGATGGCCGGCCGGCCCTCGATCCAGCGCACTGCCCCAACCAGCATGTAGAGCGCGAAAACCAACCCGAGGGCGAGCAACACCAGCAGCAGAGCAGCCCCGTGCGCCGCCCGCCACAGTGGAAGCTGGGCGACGTACAGGCCCAGGTCGTGCCGGAGCAGCGGGTCACCCATCCCGTAGGCGACGCCGTTCCATGCCAGAGCTACTTCCTGCCACCACTTCGACGTGCCGGTTCCGACCAGCAGGCCGAGCAGCGCTCCGCTCCCGACCGCGATGGCGAGCAGGGTGGCCGGGGTCAGCGCTTCGCGGAACTCAAGATTGGCGACATTGCGGCGCACCTGGACCGAGCCCACTGCACGGTACACCAGCAGCAGATGGCCGATGAACCAGGCGGATGCGATGAGCACGCCGGAGAGATCGAGCGTGAGACGAAGGACGTGCCAGTCGGTGAGAAAGCCGACTGCGGAGGGGGAGAGCTCTTCGGCCCACCATCGGTCGGCCAGCACGCTGGCCGTCCAGCGGCCGGCGAACAGAAGAGTGACGAGTCCCGCGAGCGCGGCGCTGAGCTGACGAGCGCGCCGCGACACGGAGCTAAGCGCGCACGCCCTGGCCGGCGAGCCAGCGCACCACTTCGCCGCGGTAGGCGTCCAGCGCGTCCGGCGCGGTGGCCTCGAACCTCATGACCAGGATGGGTTGAGTATTCGAAGCGCGCAGCAGCCCCCAACCTTTCGGGAAGGTGATCCGCACTCCGTCGATCGTGATGACCGGATAGCGCTCGGCGAAATAGGCGGCGGCGCGCTCGACGATCGCGAACTTCTCTTCCTCCGGAGCGTCGATCCGTATCTCGGGGGTCGCGAAAGTCTTGGGTAGGTCTGCCAAGTGCGGCGCGAGGCCGAACGGACGCCGGCTCACGATTTCGAGCAGACGGGCGGCGGCGAACAGGGCATCGTCGAACCCCAGGTAGTCCCCGCCGAAGAACATGTGCCCACTCATCTCTCCGGCCAGCGGCGCATGCAGCTCCTTCATCTTGGCCTTGATGAGCGAGTGACCGGTCTTCCACATGACCGGCTTGGCACCAGCCGCGGTCAGGGCTTGGGGGAGCACTTCGGAGCATTTCACGTCAAAGATCACCGGGGTGCCCGGTCCGAAGCGGCGAACCGCGTCGCGGCCGAATAGTACCAGCAACTGGTCGCCGAAGATCACTTCGCCGGTTTCGTCCACTGCTCCGATCCGGTCGGCGTCGCCGTCGAAGGCGATGCCCAGCTCGGCGCCGCTCCGGCGAACCTCCACCTGGAGGTCGCGCAGGTTTTCCGGGACCGTGGGATCGGGATGGTGGTTGGGGAAGGTTCCATCCGATTCGCAGAACAGCGGAATCACCTCGGCACCGAGACCCTGCAGAGTCGAGACTGCGATGAGGCTCCCCACTCCGTTGCCGCAGTCGGCGACCACCTTGACCCGCCGCTCCAGCCGATTCCGGCTGATGATGCCCTCTCGATAGCGCTGAAGCACCGATCCGTCGCTGGTCTCCTTCCCCACCCCGCTCCGCCACCGCTCGGCCGTGATGATCTCCCACAGGTCGAGGATTTCGTCACCGTGGAACGCTTCACCTCCGAGTACCATCTTAAAGCCATTGAATTCCGGGGGATTGTGGGAGCCGGTGACCTGGAGGCCGGCGTCAGTACCCAGGGCCGACACGGCGAAATAGAGAGCCGGGGTGGGCACGGTGCCCACATCCACGGCCGTACCTCCCGCGTCCACGATGCCACGGCGGACGCCAGTTGCCAGATCGGGGCCCGAGGGGCGGTTGTCGCGGCCCACCGCGATGACCGGTGCGCGGCCCATCCGGGCCCAGGCGACGCTGGCGAAGGCGCGGCCCAATGCCCGCGCCAGCTCCGGTGTCAGCTCCCGGTCGACTATGCCTCGGACGTCGTACTGCCGGAAGATCGACTTCGGGACGTTCATCGGACCATCATCTCCGACTCATTGACCCGCAATCGGCACCCCGGTCTGGGTGAGCGTCTTGGCGCTCTCGCCAGCCAGGGTCAACAGCCCGCCGGGCCAGAAGCCGAATAGGAGCACCGCGGCGACCGAGAGCGCAATTGCCCCTGCCGCGGCCGGTGCCAGCCGCACTCCCTCGTACCGGCCCGCTCCGGGTGCCGGCTTCATGTACATGGCCATGATGACCGGCAGGTAGTACCCCGCCGACACCACGCTGGTGAGGACCAGCACGACCGCCAGGATGGCATGACTTTCGGCTACCACCGCCAGAAGGATGTACCACTTGCCGATGAACCCCAGGGTGCCGGGAAAGCCCAGCAGGGAGAGCATGCACACGGTGAGACCAAAAGCAATCCCCGGCCGGCTGGCGGCCAGCCCGGCGATGTCGTCGTAGGTCACTTCCCGCTCTCCGCCCCGTCCCAACACCGCCAGGAAGCCAAAGCTCGCGAGCGTCGTCAGTCCATAGGCAAGCAGGTAGAGCAGCACGGCAGCTGCGCCCGCCTGAGAGCCGGGCCACACTGCCACGAGGAGGTAACCCGCGTGGGCGATCGAGCTGTAGGCCAGCATTCGTTTGAGCGAGCGCTGGGCCAGCGCCACCAGGTTTCCCAGCACCATCGAAGCGATGGCGAGCGCGGCCACGACGGGCTGCCAGAGGCTGGAGGCGGACGGAAACGACTCCAGGAGAACCCGTACCAGGGCGGCGAAGGCAGCCGCCTTGACCCCGGTAGCCATGAAGCCGGTGACCGGTGTGGGAGAGCCGTCGTACACGTCAGGCGCCCACATGTGGAATGGGACCGCCGACACCTTGAAGCCGAAGCCGATGAGGAGAAGGCCCAACCCCAGAGCCGCCATGAGCGGCGTCTTCTGGGTGGCCAACTGGGCCCCGATCAACGACAGGCTGGTGGTGCCGGTGGCACCGTACACCAACGCGATGCCGTAGAGCAGAAAGCCGGAGGCAAAGGCACCGATGAGGAAATATTTGAGGGCCGCTTCCGAGGAAAACGCGTTGGCCCGGTTGTATCCGGCCAGCACGTACACCGCGACCGACATCACCTCGAGGCCGAGAAAAAGGACGATGAGGTCTTCCGCTCCGGCCAGGAACATCATGCCCGACGTGGCGAACAGAACCAGAGGGTAGTACTCCGGTGCCAGCAAGCGCTCCCGCTCGAGGTATCCCAACGAGAGCAGAATAGTCATGGCGGCGGCCAGGAGTGCGATGGCCGACGCGGCGTACCGGAAGGGATCGAGCGCCACCATCTGGGCCAAGCCTTCGGGTGCAACCTGATTCAGCCACAGCCACGCGAGCCCCGCAGCGCTGAGCGCCACACCCATGAAGCTGAGCCAACCGGCCAGCCGGCTATCGGCCTCGGTGTCGTGCCGCCAGCTCACCACCAGGAGTACCACGAGAGCCCAGCCGCAGAGCAAGATCTCCGGCAGCAGGGCGAGAGTAATTCCCCAAGGGGTGCTGAGATCCAGCTGCATCAGCGGGCGTCCTCCGGGACCGTTGCACCGATGCGAACCGTGCCTGGTGCGACCGCGGGTGGCCGGGCGATCTCCAAGTACCGCTGGGTGGAGCGCTCCATCCGGCGGAGTACCGGCGCAGGATAGAGACCCAGCCAGACGATGCCCAGGACCAGCGGTAGAATCACCGCCAGCTCCCTTCTGGTGAGATCGTGAAGCCGCTCGTTCTCAGGGTTATCGAGCGGGTTGAAGATCATTCGCTGGAGCGCCCACAGCAGGTAGGCGGCTGCGAAGATCACGCCGGTGGTGGCGATGCCGGTGGCCCAGGGGAAAGCGGCGAAGCTCCCCAGCAGCACCAGAAACTCTCCCACGAACCCGTTCAACCCGGGCAGCCCGATACTGGAGAGCGCGACCACCGTCAGAATGAGGCTGAAGACGGGAACCACCCGCGCGATGCCGCCGTAGCTGTCAATCAGGCGAGTATGCCGCCGCTCGTAGAGCATCCCTATTAGAAGGAAGAGCGCTCCGGTCGAAAACCCGTGACTGATCATGATCATCAGTGCACCCTGCACGCTCTGGAGCGTGCCCCCCCAGATGCCCAGCATCACGAAGCCGAGATGGCTCACCGAGGAGTAGGCCACCAGCTTCTTGATGTCCGGCTGCACCATCGCGACCAGGGCGCCGTAGATGACCCCAATGATGGCGAGAACCACGACCAGGCGGCTCACTTCCTCGCTCAACGCCACCTGGGGGAAGAACGGCACCGCGAAGCGAAGGAATCCGTAGGTGCCGATCTTCAGCATCACACTGGCCAGGAGCACGCTTCCCGCCGTCGGCGCTTCAACGTGCGCGTCCGGAAGCCACGTATGGAACGGGAAAATGGGGACCTTGATGGCGAACGCGAGGGCGAAAGCAGCGAAGAGCCAGGGCGCGGCTCGGCCCATCGAACCGGCATGGCGCAGCAGGACGTCGTAGGAGAAGGAAAGACCGCCGGTGACGGCTTGAACCTTCCAGACCATGACCAGGATCGCCACCAGCATCAGGAGCGATCCGGCCATGGTATAGATGAAGAACTTGATCGCCGCGTAGAGTCGATTGGTCCCACCCCAGATCCCGATGATGAAATACATCGGGATCAACATCACCTCGAAGAAGATGTAGAAGAGGAACAGATCCAACGCGATGAAAACGCCCACCAGTCCGGTGAGCAGCGTCAGCATCAGGGCGTAGAATCCCCGCTCCTGCCGGGTGATGTAACTCCAGCTGGCCAGCACGCTCAATGGCATCAAGCCGGTGGTGAGCAGCACCATCGCCAGGCTGATTCCGTCGATGCCGACCCGATAACCGATTCCCCAGGCGGGGATCCAGGGATAGTCGGAGGTCAGTTGCATGGCGCCGGTGCCCGGATCGATCGCCCACCAGAGCCCGATGGAAAGGACGAACTCAAGGGTGGTGAGTACCATCGCGGTGCGCTTGGCGGCCCCCTCCGGGCCCAGCAGCACCGGCACCACCCCGATCAGCGGCAGGGCGATCAGGACGTGCAGGATCCAGTACTGGTACCCGATCGACCGCAGGAACTCGGTCATGCGCCGTTACCTCACGACGACGCGCAGGATCCACAGCGCGCCCACGAGGAACAAGACCACGTACACACCGATCTGTCCGGTCTGCAGCCGGCTTCCGATCCAGCCGAGGGCGCGGGAGAGGCGGGCGGTCCCATTGACGGCCGCGCCGTCGACTACACCCTGATCGACTCCCTTCCACAGGATCACCCGGGACAGCCACACCACCGGCCGGGTGATCAGGGCGTCGTACAGCTCGTCCACGTAGTACTTGCGGTTGAGCACCCGAGCGAGGCCGGTGTCGGCCGGAGCCTGGCGTGCCGGCAGGATTGGGCGGCCGAGAGTGGCTCGGAACCCGGCCAGCAATCCGAGGACTCCGACCAGGACAGCCCCACCAACCAGGAACAGCTCGGCGGAGCCGTGCGGCATCTCCAGCCCGACGAAGCCCTCCGCGCGTTCGATCACCGGCCCCAACCAATGCTCCAGGGCCGCCCCTCCACCCAGGAAGGGCGGAAGATTCAGGGCTCCGCCTGCCAGGCTGAGGATCCCGAGCACCACCAGTGGGCCGGTCATGACCCAGGGCGCTTCGTGCAGGTGCTCGCGCTCCTTGGCCCCGGTCCGGTTCTCGCCCAGAAAGGTCATGGCCATGAGCCGGGCCATGTAGAAGGCGGTGAGGAACGCCGCCAGCACACCCATGCCGTAGAAGACGTAGTAGATGGGCCACTGGGCCCCCCGGGCGAACGCCGCCGCCAGGATCTCGTCCTTGGAGAAGAATCCGGAGAACGGTGGGATCCCCGCGATCGCCAGGGTAGCGATGAGCATGAGCCAGAAGGTGATCGGCATGTATTGCTTGAGGCCACCCATGTTGCGCATGTCCTGCGCGTCATCGTGCGAATGGGTGGCGTGATACGCGTGGTGCATGGCGTGAATCACGCTCCCCGACCCGAGGAACAGCAACGCCTTGAAGAACGCGTGGGTGACCAGGTGAAACATGCCGGCCGCATACGCTCCGGTTCCCACGCCGACGAACATGTAGCCCAGCTGGGAGACCGTGGAGTAGGCCAGCACCCGCTTGATGTCATACTGCCGGAGTCCGATGGTGGCGGCGAACAGCGCGGTGAGGGCACCGATCCCGGCCACGACCATGCTGGACAGCGGAGCCATGGCGAAGAGCACGTTGGTCCGCGCTACCAGGTAGACGCCGGCCGTCACCATCGTCGCCGCATGGATCAGGGCCGACACCGGCGTGGGACCCGCCATGGCGTCAGGCAGCCAGGTGTACAGCGGGATCTGCGCCGATTTGCCGGTGCAGCCGAGGAAGAGGAAGAGCGTGATGGCGGTGATGATGGCGCCGCCCGGGGGCAGGACCTCCGGTGCCCGGGCCGCCACCTCGGTGAAATCCAAGGTCCCCAGGCTGCGCCAGATGAAAAACATGGCGACCAGAAAACCGAAGTCGCCGATCCGGTTCATGATGAAGGCCTTCTTGCCGGCGTCGGCGTTGACCTTGTCATTGAACCAGAAACCGATCAGGAGGTAGGAGCAGAGACCTACCCCTTCCCATCCGATGAACATGACCGGGAAGCTCGACCCCAGCACCAACACCAGCATGAACACGATGAAGAGGTTGAGGTACGAGAAGTAGCGGGCGTATCCCGGGTCTTCCCGCATGTAGCCGACGCTGAAGAGATGGATCAGGCTCCCCACGCCGGTCACCACCAGAAGCATGACGGTAGAGAGTTGGTCTACCTGGAACGCCAGATCCACCTGGAGTTGACCAACCGGCAACCATGGCCAGAGCGTCACCAGGATCGGGCTGTCGGGAGGGTAGCGCAGCAGCTGCACGAAAATCGCCAGCGACACCGCAAAAGCGCCGAGGAGGACACCGGGACCGATCAGGGAGACGAGCTGCTTGGCCTGGGGCCGCCGCAGCGCGATGGCGCCGTTGATCAGAAAGCCGGCCAGCGGCAGGGCGACCGTAAGCCAGACCCACGACGAGAATGTCATCAGCCGCGTAGGAGGTTGATGTTCTGCAGGTCGACCGACTGCTTATGGCGGAAGATGGCGAGGATAATGGCCAGCCCGACGGCGGCCTCGGCCGCGGCGACGGTCATAACGAAGAACACCATCACGTAGCCGCTGGCCCCATGGAGCTGGGCCAACGCCACGAAGCTCAGATTCACCGCGTTGAGCATCAGCTCGACGCACATGAAGAGCACGATGGCATTGCGGCGCAGGAGCACGCCCGCGACTCCCAGGCTGAAGAGAATGGCCGAGAGTCCGAGCGAGGGACCGAGCAAGGAGGCGCCGTCCGGCATCACACTCTCCGCTTGGCGAGGACGACCGCGCCGATGATGGCCACCAGCAGGAGGATCGAGGTGATCTCGAAAGGAATCAGGTAGGTCTGGAACATCGGGACCGCCACGCTCCCGACCACGCCCCGCACCGCCGTCTCCTGCCGGGTGAGCTCCCCGGCCGCGAACAGCGTCGCCGGATCGCTGAAGCTGGGGGACTGGGCTACCTCCGCGGCCAGACGGCGGGGGGAGTAGCGGTAGAGGGTGACCAGCTCGATCAAGAGCAGCCCGGCGATCACCACCGTGGCCGCAACCGAGGGTGGACCGCGGAAATCCGGGCCGGTCCGCCCCAGATTGAGGAGCATGATCACAAACAGGAAGAGGACCATGATGGCGCCCACGTACACCAGGACCTGGAGCGCGGCGATCAGCTCGGCGTTGAGCAGGACGTAGATGGCAGCCAGCGAGAACATGGTGGACATGAGCCACAGGGCCGAGACTACCGGACTGCGCTGGAGGATGCACATGGAGGCCCCCAGCACCGCCGCAACCGCGAAGCAATAGAAGACGAACTCGGTCATCTACTCACCCTTCGGGTCGGTCGGATCCCACAGCGAGGACACCGGGTGGGTCTGGGAAGACAGGCGCTCCAGGTCGTATACGAACCGGCCGCGACTGTACTCCGAGTTTTCGAAATGAACTCCCACGTGAATGGCCTCCTCGGGGCAGACCTCCTGGCAATAGCCGCAAAAGATGCAACGGAACTCGTCGATCTCGTAAATCAGGGGATAGCGATTGCCTTGCTCGTCTTCGCCCGGTACCAGCTTGATGCAGTTGGCCGGGCAAATCTGGGGACACAGTCCGCAGGCCACGCACTTGGAGCGGCCCTGCTCGTCGGTGAGCATGCGGTGAGTGCCGCGCCACCGGTTGGAGAGACTGTAGTTCGCGATGCCGTGCTCGGCACCGGTGCTCTTCTCTTCCGGGTATTGCATGGTCACCTTCTTCTCGAACATGTGCTTGAAGGTGAGAGCCATGCCTTTGAGGGTCGCCCGCACGTAGCTGACCTGCCGCTCGGGGCGCTTGAGAACCTTGACGCCGATCGCCATCAGCCGGTCACCGCCGCGCGCTGGGCGCGGGCCTCCGTGATCTGCTGCTTGCGGGACGAGCCCTTGATGAACATCCCGCTGTCCAGCAGCCCAAACACCAGAACCCCGAGCACCAGGTTCACCCCGAACAACGCCAGCGCAGCCGGACGGGGTTGGGTGATCCCGGCCAGACGCTCGATCAGGTACATCGCTGTGCACATCACCATGATGTACGCCAGGCCCAGCGGCATCAGCACCTTCCAGCCCAGCGCCATCAGCTGGTCGTAGCGGAAGCGGGGCAACGTCCAGCGCACCCACATCACCACGAAGATGAAGAAGAGGACCTTGAAGAAGAACCACAGCCAGGTGACCAGAGTCTGGAGCAGGCCGCCGGATTCATCCCACTTGGTAAAGGGGATATCCCACCCGCCGAAGAACAGGGTGGTTACCATGGCGCAAATCGTCACCACGTTGGCGTATTCGGCGATGAAGAAGAAGGAGAACTTCATCGCGCTGTACTCGGTGTGGTAGCCGGCGATCAGCTCCGACTCGGCCTCGGGTAGATCGAAGGGCACCCGGTTGGTCTCGGCGAAGCCGGAGATGAAGAAGATGAAAAAGGACAAGAACAGCGGCAGCACGTACCAGACTCCGGTCTGCTGCTGCGCGATGATGCGAGACAGGTTCACGTCGCCCGAGAGCAGCAGCACCGGAATGAGACTCAATCCCATGGCCACCTCATAGGAGATCATCTGGGCGCAGGCGCGCAGTCCGCCGAGCAAGGCGTACTTGCTGTTGGAGGACCAGCCGGCCAGCGCGATCCCGTAAACTCCCATGGAGCTGATCGCGAGGACGAAGAGGAAACCGACCGGAAGATCGGCCACCACCATGGGCATGGTGCCATGGTGAACGAAGCGACCCAACGGCCCCAGGGTGAAGTCGAAATCCAGCGGCAGCGGCGCCGCGAAGGGGATCACGGCGGACAGCATCAGCGCGGGGATGAAGGACATCGCCGGTGCGAGGAGGAAGAGGCTGCGGTTGGCCTCCGCCGGAAAGGTCTCTTCCTTCAAGATGTTCTTGACGCCATCCGCGGCGGGTTGGAGCAGGCCCGCCCATCCCACCCGGTTGGGGCCGCGGCGATTCTGCATCCAGGCGCTGACCTTGCGCTCCATCAGCGTGAGCAGCGCGACCCCGATCATGATGATGGTGAAGACCACCAGCATCTTCAGCACGCTCACCAGCAGGAAGCCCTTCATCTCCGGGGTCATCGGAGCGCCTCTTGCCGGGCGGCGGCGGCCAGCACCCGTCCGGTGTACCCCAGATCCCGATAGGTGAGCCCGGCGAAGACCGGCCAGCTTTCCGCCAGAGACTCGAACGCTTCGGCCGCGCTGGATGGTGCGGTCGGGCTGGGCCCGGCCCCCGCCAGAACCTCGCCCGCGACCCACCAGGCCGGCCGCGCCATTCCCGGCGCCGACTTGGCCTGCTGGTATCGCTGGATTCGGTGATCCCGGTTGACGTAGGTCCCGTACTCCTCCGCCATGTTGGTAATCGGGAGCACCAGCTCGGCGTTCCGGAGCGACGCGGGGAAGACGGTTCCCAGCACGACGACGGCACCGGCGGCAGAGGTAAGGGCCGCTTCGTCCTGGGGGGAGAGGTCGGGGTCGAGCAGGATCACCACCGCTGCGCTCATCGCCTCGCGTACCGCGGACTCCCAGACGCCCTCGTAACCGAGGAGCCGGGCTCCGTGGAGATTGGGCGCCCGTTCCCGGCGGAGCGCCAGGCCAGGGATACCGGGAAGCGGTGCCTCGTCGCCCAGGGGAACTTGGACCGCGGCGGTGACGGTGAAGCGGTCCAGCATCCGCCGCACCAAGCCCAGCGATTCGGTCGACGCCCGGCCCGACGCCAGAATCACCGCGCGTCCCGAGGCGCCGCGCACGATCTGGCCCAGGCGGTCGAGGGCCGTATCCCAGTCGACTGCCGCGTGGCGCCCGGTATCCCGGACCAGCGGCGCCTCGATCCGATCGCCCCGGTTCATCCAGCGGTAGTTCATCCGGCCGTAATCGCAAATGAAATGGCGATTGACCTCGAGGTTGGGACGAGGCCGCAACCGGACCACCACGTCGTCCCGGGTGTCGATGTTGATGTTGCAGCCCTGGGTGCACCCCGGGCACACGCTTGCGTTCTTGTCGAGCTCCCAGGCCCGCGCCTTATGGAGGAAGTCCTTGGACAGGAGCGAGCCCACCGGGCAGAGATCCACCACGTTACCCGACCACGGGTGATCCAACTGCTGTTCCTCAGAGATGCCGATGTACGCGCGGTCCCCCCGCTCGGACACGTTGAGCACCGGGGTGTCGGCCACGTCTTCCATGAAGCGAACGCAGCGGGTGCAGAGAATGCAGCGATTGGGAACGTAGAGGATGTCGGGCCCGAATTCCTCGACCGGGTTGTAACGCTTGGCATACTCGGCGTACCGGGTACCGGCGCGGCCCTCCTGGAACACGTAGTTCTGGAGCTCGCACTCTCCGGCCTGATCGCAGATCGGGCAATCGAGCGGGTGGTTGATGAGAAGGAACTCGAGCACGCCTTCCCGGGCCTTCTTGGCGCCCGGGCTGTTGACCAGCACCACTTGCCCTTCCGCGACCGTCGTGACGCACGCCGGCATCAGCTTGGGCGCCTTCTCCACCTCCACCAGGCACATCCGGCACACCGCCGGGGAGGGCAGCGACGGGTGATAGCAGTAGTGGGGGACCAGGATCCCGGCCTGCTTGGCCGCCTCGATGATGGTGGTGCCCTTGGGCACGCTCACCGGGGCGCCGTCGATCGTCACATTGACTAGTTCGTCGGCCATTTATTCCTCGTGGCTCCGATGGCTCGTAAGACGGATCGGAGCTCAGACCGCGGCCATGACCGGCTCGCGCGAGCCGGTGATGTACGCCTCGAACTCGGAGCGGAACTTCTGGATCCCGCTTACCACCGGCGCGGCGCAGGAGTCGCTCAGCACGCAGATGGTCTTGCCGGTCATGTTTTCCGAGAGGTCGAGCAGCAGCTGGAAGTCGTCCTGCTTTCCCTTCCCCGAGAGAATCCGCTCCAGGATCCGGGTGGTCCATGCGGTGCCTTCGCGGCACTGGGTGCACTGGGCGCAGGACTCGTGGGCGTAGAACCGTGCCAGCCGCATGATCTGGTACACCATGTCGGTGCTGTCATCCATCACGATCATGCCGGCGGAGCCCAGCATCGACCCCTTGGCGACCACGCCCTCGTAGTCGAAGAGCGCTTCCTCCGCCTCCTCTATAGTCATGATCGGAACCGAGGAGCCGCCCGGAATCACCGCCTTGAACTTCCGGCCCGGGGGAGGCCCGCCACACATGTCGTACAGAATGTCACGTATGGGGGTGCCCATGGTGACCTCGTAGTTTCCCGGCCGCTGGATGTGCCCGCACACCGAGACCAGCTTGGTTCCGGTGCTCTTCGGGTTCCCCAGGCAGAGGCCCTTGTACCACTCCGCGCCGCGGGTGAGGATGTGCGGCACCGCCGCAAGCGTCTCCACGTTGTTGATGGTGGTGGGCATCCCGAAGACCCCGGCGACGGGCGGATAGGGCGGCTTGATCCGCGGGTTGCCGCGCTTGCCTTCGATGGAGTTCAGCATCGCGGTCTCTTCCCCGCAGATATAAGCGCCGGCTCCCCGATGCAGGATCATCTCGATCCGCTTGCCGCTGCCGAAGACATTGTCGCCCAGCGCCCCTCGAGCCGTGGCTTCCTCTACCGCCGCGCTCATGATTCGCCACGGCTCGGTGAATTCGCCGCGGATGTAGATGTAGCACCGCTCCGCCCCGATCGCATAGGAGGCGATGGCACAGCCCTCGATCAGCTGGTGCGGGGTCCAGCGCATGATCTCGCGATCTTTGAAGGTGCCCGGCTCGGACTCGTCCGCGTTGCAGACCAGGTAATGCGGCTTCACGACCTCCTTGGGCATGAAGGACCACTTGAGCCCGGTGGGGAAACCGGCACCGCCACGGCCCCGCAGCCCCGACGCCTTGACCTCCTCGATGATCGCTTCCCGGGTCATCCCCAGCGCCTTCCGCAGCGCCTCGTAGCCTCCCTGCTTTACCCAGCCGTCGTAACTCCGGGCCTCAGGATCGCCGAAGTGCTTCGAGAGGATGACCGTTTCCTTGGGGTGAGGCGGATGAGGATACCCCATTACGAATACCTCTGCAGGATGCCGGGGACCTTCTCGGGAGTGACATCCTCGATGAAATCGTCATCCACCAGGATCGGGGTGGCGAAGCCGCAGGCTCCGAGACACTCGACCTCGATGACGGTGAAGCGGCCATCGGGGCTGGTGGCGCCGAGCTCGCCGCAGCCGGTCTCCCGCAGCAGCGCGCGGACGACGTCTTCGGCGCCACACAGGTTGCACGGTGTGGTGGTGCACACCTGGATGAAATGCTGCCCCACCGGGTGGGTGTGGTACATCGTGTAGAAGGTGACAACTCCCTTTACATAGGCAGGCGTAAGCTCAAGCACTTCAGCTACTTCCCCGATGGCGGGCTGGGAGATCCATCCCCGGGCTTCCTGTACCATCCAGAGCGCCGGCAGGAGGCAGGCCTGCTTGTTGGGGTACTTGGTGAACAGTTGCTCGAGGCGGGCGCGGGTCTGGCCGGTGAAGACCGGACGGTAGGGCTCGCTGTCGGCGTGAGCGGGTGAACCGGCGTGTGCTGCCGCCTGCCCTGCCCCCCTCATCGATCCACCTCCCCCATCACGATGTCTACGCTGGCGTTGATCGCAATCACGTCGGAGAGCAAGGCCCCCTCGCACATCTTCGGCAGGCTGGACAGGTTGATAAACGAAGGCGGGCGAATCCGCCAGCGCACCGGCTTGGCCGTCCCATCCGACACCAGGTAGGTACCCAGCTCGCCTTTGGGGTTCTCCACCGGGAAGTAGGTCTCACCCGCCGGCGGCTTCACGCCATCCATGACCTGCTTGAAGTGGAAGATCATCGCCTCCATATCGCTCATCGCGCGCGACTTGGCCGGCAGAATGACTCGGGGATCGCTCACGTTGATCGGCGCGCCCTTGAGGCCCTGGAGCCGATCGAGCGCCTGTTCCAGGATTCGGTTGGACTGCCACATCTCCTCGAGCCGGACCCGGTAGCGGTCGTAGATGTCGCCGTGCTCGCCCACCGGCACGTCGAAGTCGTAGGTCTCGTACCCCAGGTAGGGCTTGTCCTTTCGGACGTCGTACGCGACCCCACTCGCCCGCAGCATCGGACCGGATAGCGAGTAGTTGATTGCCTCCTCCGCCGTCAAGACGCCAACGCCCTGGGTCCGCCCGATCCAGATGGCGTTCCGGGTGAACATGGTGTCCACTTCGGTCAGCGTCTTGGGGAAGGTTCGAGTGAATTCCCGGAGCCCGGCCTCGAAGCCATCCGGAATATCGGCCATCAGCCCACCCACGCGGGTGAGACTGGTGGTTAGCCGTGCGCCGGTCCACATCTCCTGAAGGTTGTAGACCCGCTCGCGCTCGGTGAACGACCAGAGGAATGGGGTATACGCTCCCAGATCGATGCCGGTGGTGCCGAGCCAGACCAGATGGGAGATGATTCGGCTCATCTCGCACGCGATTACCCGCAACACCTGGCAGCGCTCGGTGAGCTCGATTCCCATGAGCTTCTCCGCCGCCAAGGCGAACGCCACGTTGTTCGCCATCGGGGAGAGGTAGTCGGTGCGGTCGGTGAGCGGGATGATCTGGTTGTAGTGCCGATACTCCCCCAGCTTCTCGAATCCGGAGTGGAGGTATCCCAGGTGCGGGATACAGCGCTTGACCGTCTCGCCTTCCAGCTCGATGACCAGGCGGAGCACGCCGTGAGTGGCCGGATGCTGCGGCCCGATATTCACCAGCATGTGCTCGGCGCCGAGATCTTCGTCATAAACGCCCGGGCCGGTACCAAGCGGGACGCGGGTAGGGTTCCCCTGCTGGTCGATGCCCGGCGTGGCCAATGCCAGTTCCAGAGTGCGCGTGGTCATTTGAGGAATCCTCGCTCGCCGCGGGCCAGCCGTTCCCGCATGTCGGCGGGAAGCTCGTCGAACGCCTCGGCGATAGAGAGCTCTTCCATCGAGTAGTGGGCCTCGGGATTGGCGGCGAGCGCCTGACGGGTCTGTTCCGCCCGGCTGAAGTGCCCCCGCAGCGGAAACTCCTTTCGCAGGGGATATCCCTCGGCGTAGGTCTCCCACATCAGAATCCGGCGAAGATCGGGATGACCGGTAAAGGTCACGCCGAACATGTCGTATACCTCGCGCTCCAGCCAGTCCGCCCCGCGCCAGAGGTCCCAGACCGAGCGCACTTCGAGCGGCTGGCGCTTGTCGAGGGCGACTTTGACTCGCAGATCGGCCTTTCGGGCCAGCGAACGGAGTTGGTAGACGACTTCGAGGGGGGGCTCCGGGTCCCGATACTCCACTGCGGTGACATCGGCGAGGTAATCGAATTCCTGGCCCGGCGTGTCCTTGAGCCAGGCCAGGATGTCGTGACTGCGATCCCGAGCGACGTAGGCGATGGTCTCACCGCAGGAGACCAGATGGCGCTCGACGGCGGAGCCGAACTCGGCCCGGAGCATGGCTACCGAGGGGGGGAGCGCGCTATGCGCCCCCAGCGTGACTGCGGCGCGAATTTCCGACATCAGGCGGAGCGGGTTTGGTGCACGGAGTTGCCGAAGGGCTCCGACAGCTCGTCTACCCGCTCGGGCGGGAGGAAGAGTCCGGAGGGGCCGACCAGCTTCTCCTCCCGGAGGAGGTCGTCGGTGATGCTCTCACCCTTGATCTTCTTTTGAAGCAGCAGGATGCCGTACATGAGTCCTTCGGGGCGCGGCGGGCAGCCGGGGACGTAGACGTCCACCGGAATGATGGTGTCGATCCCCTGCACCATCGAGTAGTTGTCGAACACTCCGCCGGAGGAGGCGCAGGCGCCCATGGAGATCGACCACTTGGGTTGCGGCATCTGGTCCCAGATCCGCCGAATGACCGGGGCGAGCTTGAAGGGCAGCCGTCCGGCGCAGATCAGCACGTCGGCTTGCCTGGGTGAGAAGCTCTGCCGTTCCATGCCGAAGCGGGCGATGTCGAACCGGCTCGCCGCCGTGGCCATGTACTCGATGGCGCAGCAGGCGGTGCCGAACGGCATCGGCCACAGCGAATTGGCCCGGGCCCAGTTGGTCAGGAAATCGAGACGGCTGGTAACCCAGTTCGGCGAGATGGACGAAACCGTGGTCAACTCGTCGGCCCGGTTTTCGGTTGCGGGATTACTCAATCCCATTGCAATGCTCCCCGCTTCCAGATGTACACGTACCCCACCGCGAGAATCACGATGAAGACGAACATTTCGATGATCAGCAGCCCCGCAATATCGGGGAGCTGCCGGAAAGCCACGGCCCACGGAATCATGAACACGGTCTCGATGTCGAAGACGATAAAGAGCATCGCGACCAGGTAAAACTTTACCGAGAAGCGCTCGCGCGCGTTCCCCAGGACCGGCATGCCGGACTCGTACGGGGCAATCTTGGTCGGGGTCCGGCGGTAGGTGGAGAACAGGTGCGAGACGCCCAGCATCAGGATCGCGTTGGCGACGACGAACGCGATGAGCAGGAGGATGGGGACGTAAGGCTGAAGCATGGGCCTCGGCTTTCGTGAATTTTTTCACTTATCCCGAGGAATGGTAATGGTTTTCGAGGTCGGTTTCAACCCGACTATATTCCCCGCCGTTCCGCAGCGGGACACCGGTGCATCGGCCTGCCCGTCTGCTTGTTTGCCCCTCGGCTGGCTGAGGCCCATGTCCATCAAATCCGATCGCTGGATCCGCCGGATGGCGCTCGAGCGCCGGATGATCGAGCCGTTCGAGGAGCGGCAGGTGCGCCACACCGATGCCAAGGGGCGTCGGGTCATCTCCTATGGCGTATCCAGCTACGGGTACGACATGCGGGTGGCGCCGGAGTTCAAGATCTTCACCAATGTGCTGAGCGCGGTGGTCGACCCCAAGGAGTTCGACTCCCGGAGCTTCGTCGAGTTTGAAGGCCCAGTGTGCATGGTGCCGCCCAACAGCTTCGTCCTCGCCCGATCGGTGGAGTATTTCCGGATCCCTCGCGAGGTGCTCACCATCTGCGTGGGCAAGAGCACCTATGCCCGGTGCGGAATCATTACCAACGTGACGCCGTTCGAGCCGGAGTGGGAGGGTCACGTTACCCTGGAAATCTCCAACACCACTCCCCTGCCGGCCAAGGTCTAC
The DNA here is from genome assembly GCA_963812755.1 of uncultured Gemmatimonadales bacterium. Lineage (GTDB taxonomy): Bacteria > Gemmatimonadota > Gemmatimonadetes > Gemmatimonadales > GWC2-71-9 > CAVVWJ01. The sequence continues at coordinate 196,970 of CAWEWK010000026.1, forward strand.
GCCAATGAGGGCATCTGCCAAGTACTTTTCTTCGAGGCCGACGCCGACGACATCTGCGAGACCAGCTACGCCGACAAGGCCGGCAAGTATCAGAAGCAAGTCGGGGTCACCCTTCCGAAGCTGTGAGCCGCTCGTGCAGTCCATGAGATACCTCGGGTTCTTCCTTCTTATCGCGGGCCCGCTCGCGGGCCAGCAGCCGAGCGGCGCCCCACCGACTCGGACCGCCCGGCCCATCACGCTGACGCCGGCACTCAAGCCTCCGGTCGCCGACACCGGGATCTTCAGCCCGCTTCCGCTGCCCCCGGCCAACGGCATCCGGCGCCCGGACGGATCCCCCGGTCCCGGCTACTGGCAACAGGGCGCGGACTACACCATCCAGGCCACGCTCGATACCGCCGCCAAGCGGCTCACCGGCACCGAACGCATTCGGTATACCAACAACAGTCCGGACACCCTGCGCTTCGTCTGGCTGCAGCTGGATCAGAATCTCTTCCGGCCCGGCAGCGTGGGCGCCCTGCTGTTCCCCCAGGAGAGTCGCTTCGGAGGCGCGGGTTTCGAGGGTGGGTTCGACATCGAGAGTGTCTCGCAAGTCCCGGTGGTGCCGGCGGGCAAACGGACTCGCGCCCAGCGAGAACAGAGCAAACGGCCGGCCCGTCTGTCGGTCCGGATCGACGATACCATGATGCACGCCGACCTTGCGGTACCGCTCCCGCCGGGTGGCATCACGGTATTCGAGATCCAGTACGGCTTCAGCATCCCGGAACATGGCGCCGATCGGATGGGCCGCGAGGGCAGCCTGTACGAGATGGCCCAGTGGTATCCCCGCATGGCGGTCTACGATGACGTGCACGGCTGGAACACGGATCAATATCTGGGTCAGGGGGAGTTCTACCTGGAGTACGGGACCATCGAATACGAGGTCACCCTCCCGGCTGGTTATCTCGTCGCTGGAACGGGAACGTTGCTCAACCCGACCGAGGTGCTGACGGCGGCACAACGGACCCGCCTCGCATTCGCCGCCAAGTCCGATACCACAATCGCGATCGTGACCGCGGAGGAGCTCGATTCCGGCCGTGCTCGGCCCCGCCAGGATGGCAACCTCACCTGGCGGTTCCGGGCCGAGCGGGTTCGGGACGTGGCCTGGGCCGCGGCGCCGGATTACCAGTGGGACGCAGTCGGATGGGAAGGGATCGCGGTCCAAGCCTTCTATCGTCCGTCGGCGGCGGAGCTGTGGAAGGACGCGGCCAAGATGAGCCGCTTCTCGATTCAGGAATACAGTACCCGCTGGTTTCGTTATCCCTATCCCCAGATCTCCGCGGTGGAGGGGCCGATCTCCGGGATGGAATATCCCATGGTGGCCATGGAAGCCCGGGGCAGTGACCCGGCCGGCCTCTACGCGGTGCTGACTCACGAAATCGGCCACATGTGGTTTCCCATGGTCGTGGGATCGGACGAGCGGCGCTATGCCTGGATGGACGAGGGGTTCAACACCTTCATGAACACCTTCTCCGAGGAGAACTACTGGAAGCGGGACGACAGCGAGATCCGACGTAACGAGATCCGCACCATCACCGCGCTGGATCAGAGCCCTACGGCTCAGCCGATCATGACCCCGGCCAACCGCTACAAGACCACCGAGAATCTGAGCGCCCTGGCCTACGTCAAGCCCTCGATCTCTCTCCTGACTCTCCGCAACAAGGTCCTGGGCGCCGAAGTCTTCGATTCCGCATTCCGAGAGTATGTGCGCCGGTGGGCCTTCAAGCACCCACAGCCGACGGATTTCTTCCGCACCATGGAATCGGTCTCGGGGCGGGACCTGGCGTGGTTCTGGCGCGGATTCTTCTTCACCACGGCGGCTCTGGACCAGTCGGTGGAGTCGGTCAAGCCGAACCCGGATGGTTCGTTCGAGATCGCGTTGCGCAGTCTGGGAGCGGCGGTCATGCCGGTGGAGCTGGAGTTGACGTTCGAGGACGGCAGCAAGGAATCCTACCGTCTGCCGGTCGAAGTCTGGTATGGCGGCGACCGATACCTGATCAGCGTCGGCGGCGGAAAAACCATCGTGGGTGCGCGGGTGAATCCGGACAGCATGTTCCCCGATGCGCGACCCACTAACGACGCCTGGACTCCTCCAGTCCCTGCTCCAGCACCACCGGCAACTCCTTGAAGGCCGGCCGGCCAGCCGGTACATTCTCGGGTTCCGGATCGAACGCGGGAGTCCGCCGTGCCGCTACCTGAGTACTTGCTGGATCTGCCAGTCGAAGAAGCCGCTCGACTGATCGCCCTCTCGCTCCTCGATACAGCCGTTGCGGCGCGTCCGCGGCTGGACCATTCCCAAGACCGTGAAGCCCTGCACGACTTCCGGGTCGCGCTGCGCCGCCTGCGTACCTGCCTTCAGGCCTATCGGAGGCAGCTCAAGGGCAGCGTCTCTCGGCGCTCGCGGCGGCGGCTGCGGAGACTGGCCGAGGCCACAAGGGAGAGCCGCGATCTCGAGGTCCATCTCGAGTGGGCCCAGGCGCAGGAGCCCGAGCTGAGCGCCCGACAGGTGGCCGGTCTCCATTGGCACATCGAGCGGCTGGAGAACCGCCAGTGGAGGGCGAACCAGAAGCTGCGCCGCGCCGTGGAGCGAGGGTATGAACCCCTGGAACGCAAGCTTCGGGCTCAGCTTCAGGTGTACCGTCTCCGGATCGAGCGCGACGCCTCCCGCCGGACTTACCTGGCCGCGGCCGTCGTCGGCGGACTCATCCAACACTTCGGCGGCGATCTGGAAAGCCGCCTGGCAGTGGTGCACGCACTGTCCGACGGGGACCCGGCACATCGGGCCCGCATCGCAGCCAAACGCCTGAGATATCTGCTGGAGCCGATCGCGAGCGAGGAGGGGGTTCAGCCTCTGGTGGCGAAGCTTCAGCAGTTACAGGACGACTTGGGAGAGTTTCACGACAGCAACGTGCTCATTGCCGAATTGGCCAGCAGCATGCGGGCCGCGACCGCAGCCCACGACGATCGCCTGAGACGTCAGTTGGCGCTGACGTCCGACCACAATGGCACTCCCCCGATCCCCAGCGACGATCCCCGTCCGGGCCTGGTGGCCCTAGGCCGGCGGCTCAGGGCGCGGGCGGAGCGCTCCTTCGCCAAGATTCGAGCCGGATGGCTCGATGGCAACGCCGACGGCTTCTTCCAGGAAGTGGGCGAACTAGGCAAGCGAGTAGCGGGCCGTCCTGCCGCGCTGGCCGAGATCGAGCGGAAGTATCTGCTGCGGACCGTGCCGGCGACTGCGCGCCAGATGCCGAGCGTCGAGATCGAGCAGGGCTGGCTCCCTGGGACCCGAGTGGTGGAGCGTCTCCGGCGAGTCAGCAGCGATGGCGACCCGGTCCTCTACCGGACGGTCAAATCGGGCGGCGGGCTGGTTCGGCTCGAGTTGGAGGAGGAAACCAGTCGCGAGCTGTTCGAGAACATCTGGCCACTGACCGAAGGGCGCCGGGTGCTCAAGCGGCGCCACTTGGTGCCGGACGAGGGACTCACCTGGGAGATCGACCAGTTTCTCGATCGTGATCTCGTATTGGCGGAAGTCGAGCTGCCATCCCGGGACGCGACCGTCGAGGTGCCCGACTGGCTCCAGCCCTACGTGGTACGGGAGGTCACCGGGGAGGCGGAGTTCAGCAACCGGTACCTGGCGCGCTAAGCGCGCGACTTGCGCATTCCCCTTCCCCGGCTTCATGCGTCGCTTGACGTATAATTCTGCAACACGTCCATCTGCAAGTGGTTAGCGACTTCTGCCTTGGCTTGTGACCCGCCGCCCGGCTAGACTGTACCATCTTCGTCGTCCCGAACCTTCTCCCCCGGAGACTCCGTGCGACTCGGCGCCTGGCTCCTGCCATTCCTGGTCTTTCCACCTCTTACCGCCCAGCAACGATCCCCTGCCGACGCGGGCGCTCCCGATACCTCGGTCTTTCGTCAACTCGAGCTTCCTCCACCCAACGCCGTTCGCGCGGCGGACGGATCGCCGGGGCCGGGATACTGGCAGCAACGGGCCGACTACGTCATTCGCGCGACGCTGGATACGGTGACGCGCTCGGTACGGGGCGAGGAGCGGATCACCTATACCAACAACTCCCCTGACACCCTGCGGCATCTGTGGCTTCAGTTGGACCAGAACCTGTATACCAGCCAGAGCCGCGGCTCTTGGATGTTCCAGCGGCGCAGTCGCTTCGGCACCCAGGGTGCGGAAGGTGGCTTCCGCCTGCTCAAGGTGGCGCAACCGGCGGCGCCCGCCGCTCGCGGCCGAAAAGCGACGCCGGCCGCGCCGCTCACCTACCTCGTGAACGGCACGGTCATGAAGGTGGAACTGCCTCGCGCCTTACCGCCCAAGGGCAAGCAGGTGCTGGACATCTCCTGGTCGTTTCCCTTCGGCCCCAACCGGAACCGCATGGGAATCGAAGAGGTGGACGGCGGGGTGATCTACGAGGCGGCCCAATGGTATCCCCGCATGGCGGTATATGACGACGTGAAGGGCTGGAACACGGCGCAGTATTACGGCCAGGGCGAGTTCTACCTGGAGTACGGCAGCTTCGATGTGAGCCTGACGGTCCCCACCGACGTGATCGTGGCAGCGACCGGCGTGCTCCAGAATCCAGCCGAGGTGCTGACTGCCAGCCAGCGGTCCCGGCTGACCCAGGCCCGAACCAGCGATGCGACCGTCGTCATTCGGGGGAAAGACGAGATCGCCGATCCGGGCTCGCGCCCTTCGACCCGCTACGGCACCTTCACCTGGCGCTTCACCGCCGATAGCGTGCGCGACTTCGCCTGGGCCGCCGCTCGGCACTTCATCTGGGACGCGGTTGGGGTCAACGGCGGCAAGACGCTCGCGATGAGCTTCTATCCTCCCTCCGCCGATTCGATCTGGAACCAGTCCAGCCAGTACGCCAAGTTCGCCATCGAGAACTACTCGACCCAGTGGACGCCGTACCCCTACCCGGTTGCGAGCAACGTGAATGGGATCGAAGGTGGGATGGAGTATCCCATGATCGTCTTCTGCGGCAACCGGACCGACCCACAGGCACTCTACAGTGTGACCGACCACGAGTTCGCCCACACTTGGTTTCCCATGATGGTGGGCAGCAACGAGCGGATGTTCGGGTGGATGGACGAGGGGGTCAACAGCTTCATGAATCACTACAACTTTCCCAAGCGGTGGCCGGGAGCGCCTTTACCGACCGCCCGGGGAGTGCCGGAGAACTACCTGCGTAACGCCCTCACCGGCAACGAGCAACCCATCATGACGCCCACCGACCGAATGACCACCAACGAGAACTGGCGGCAAGGCCTCTACAACAAACCGGCGGTCGGGCTGGTGCTGCTGCGGGAGCGGATCACGTCACCGGAACGGTTCGATCCGGTCCTCAGGGAGTACATCCGGCGCTGGGCGTTCAAGCACCCGATGCCGTGGGACTTCTTTCGCACGATGGAAGATGGGCTGGGGGAGGACCTGAGCTGGTTCTGGCGCACCTGGTTCTATACCACCGACCAGCTGGATCAGGTGGTTGACTCCGTGACCCTGGCCGACTCGGCCGGTGTGGAGTCGCGGATATACCTGGGGAACCAGGGTCAGATGGTCATGCCGGTGGAGCTGGGGCTGTTGATGGACGACGGCACTACCCGGCGGGTCTCGCTTCCGGTGGAGATCTGGTTCGGTGGGGACAGTTACAGCTTCGTGGTCCCCGGCCCCAGGAAGGTGAACGGCGTCACCATCGATCCGGAGGGATGGTACCCGGACGTGAGGCGGGAGAACAACCGATGGCCCGGCGTGAGCTCCACGGCCTCACCATAGGAGCGGCACCCACGAGTCATCACTGGCCGACGGTCTCCAGCTTGAGTTGCCACAGGCCGCTGAGCATGTCGCTTGCGTAGAGCGAGCCGTTCGATAACTGCACGCCCCAGGTGAAGGTGTTCCCCGCCCCGCCTGGCTGGAGCCGGGCGAGGAGCCGGCCCGAGAGGTCGCCCTGGAGTGTCCCGGAAACGTCCAGGGCGACCACTCCGCCGTTGTAGTACGCCGCGTAGAGGATCTGGGCCGGCTCGTCCATCCAGAAATTGTGGGTACCGGCGCCGTCGAGGTGAAAGAAGGCCACCTCGCGGGGGTCGGCCAGGTCGGAGACGTCCACCACATGGATGTCTCCGCTCGCCTCCCCACCGAGCGTCAGGGGCCCTTCCTGGCCGACGAAGAGGTAGCGCTTCTCGTGGGTGTTGGGGTTGTGGAACCACCAGCCGTTATGCACCGAAGGCCCGCCAGCGACGCCGTTCTCAGCAGTGACCAGCCGGCTCACTTCCTGGGGCGAACTGGGGAGATCCTCCCCGGATGCCGTTTCCGACATCGTAAATGATCACGCCGGTATTCCAGGCGAACACGAACGCAAGCCCATCCCGAACGTAGGTGTCGTGGATGCCGTAATCCGGCGGTATCGGCACCGACGTTACCGGCACCAAGGCCGTCGGATCGGTGGCGTCGAAGATCAGCAGCGCCGGATCCGGCTGCGTTTCGAGCGGCAAAGGCGTAACGGTTTGACCCGATGGTGCCGAACGTCGCGGTGTGGATCCCGCCCGATGCCTCGACGCTGGTGAGAAACTCCGGATTAGCCGGGTCGGCGAGAGAATAGAGGAACAGGCCGGCATTGTCGTTGCCTTCGGTGCTGAACATCAATACGCTGCCATCATCGCTGACCTCGACGTCACTCACGTTGGCGATGAGTGGGATCTCGATCGTATTGACCAGTGCCGGAGTACCGGAGCCGTCGAGCGACCAGATCTTTACCTGGTCGCCCGCATGGCCGTTCCGCGGCGACCGTCCGTAGGTGCCGGTGTAGGCGAAGCCGCCGTGCACCCAGAGATCCGAGGTGTAGCGATCGAGGACATTGTTGCCGCCGGCCACCGCCCGGAGCTCCATGGCGGGATCGGGGCCGGGACCCGGGCCCGGGTTGTCGTCGGCGCCGCATCCCGCTCAGTACCAGGAGGGCGACGAGCGATTCCGGCCATCCCTCGCCGGCTCCTGCATTCGAGCATGATCCCGCCTAGTGTAGATGCATGGGTTCGTGCGGCGCCGCATCCGCGGCTGCGCCGTACCGGCCCATCCGGTGCAGGCCGGCCCCGGCGTCAACTCTCAGGCCAAGTGTAACCGTCCAAAACGTGTCCCGTCCGTACAGCCCTCGGACGTCGAAAAGTCCCGGCCCGACCTTACCGATCCTCCCGTACGAAAGTTCCAATAGCGGGTGCATCCGTAAGGGTCCGGACCTCCAAAGCCCGACCTCGTAACCGGCCGTGTGAACGGTCCAGCGGGTGATTCCCAGAATGGAGTTCTCCAAGTGGGGCCGCAGAGAGCGAAACTGCGAGACCCGCTCTTCCTCGGGCCGCTCGCTTCGCTCGAACCGATACTGGAGACGATGACGTCCCGCGGTCCATGCACCCTCCGCCAGCACGCTGTGAAACACGAAAAACCCCTCTGCTTCCGAGGTCCGGGCCAGCTCTACCAATCCATAGACGGGATACCGCCCCACCGGCCGATCCCATCGAGCCGACACGCTCCACTTGCCCTGCTCGGTTCCCGCGCCCGGGCGGTGCTCCGGGGAGTGTACACTGGCCACCGAGGCTTGGAGCTCGAGTCCGGTTACTGGTGCCGCAATTATCCGGGCGCTCCGGGAATCGCCGAACCGGCCGCCCACCCGTGGCCATTGTCCCGGCCGCTCCGGCTCATCACCGTTGAAGAGGCCCACTTCGAGGGTGCCCCAGCGGCTCCGGAGCGCGGCGATGACGACGGCGCGCTCGAGAATCTGAGCCAGATGATGATTGACGGGATATCGCAGGATCGGACGAATCATCGGATCGTCGGTCCCGAAAGGGGCAAAACCCTTTCCGGCCGCCAACGATGTGCTGACCCGCTCGTCCAACCGATCATCGATCGAAAGCAGCAGCTCGTGCACGTAGGTGTGCGGGTGGCGGCGATCAACGAACCCCTCTCCCCAGGCCCCGGGGGTCAGCTCCCCTTCGGGAATCGTCGCGCCCTCGAGGTTGAGCGTAGCGAGTAGACGAAGACGCCGCCATGCACCGGCGTGGAGCATCACCACGGGCTGTACCACCCTGACCTCCCCAAGGCCGGCACCGCCGGGAACCGGATCCGCATGGGTAAAGGCGATGACCGCCTGAGCCGAGGCCCGCGCCCAGGGGCTCTCTTGTGCGATGCAGGGGGAGGACAGAGCTGAAAGGAGGGAGAGCGCGACCAGCTCTGGAACCGGTGATCTCAGTCCGATGCGGCCACCGCTCCGCGGCCGGCCGTAAGGCTTCCGCGCAGGAAGTCGCGGTTCATCCGAGTAATCGTGTCGATGCTGATTTCCTTGGGACACGCCGCCTGGCACTCGCCATACAGGGTACAAGGACCGAAGCCCTCCAGGTCCATCTGCATCGCCATGCGAAAGGCCCGCTGGTAACGCTCGGGCTGGCCCTGGGGCAACAGGCCGAGGTGGGTAATCTTTGCCGCGGTGAACAAGGAGGCCGAGCCGTTGGGGCAGGCCGCGACACACGCCCCACAGCCGATACACTGCGCCGCATCCATCGCGGTGTCGGCATCATTCTTGGGGATGGGGATCGCATTTCCGTCCGGGGCACAGCCGGTCGGCGCGCTGATGAATCCACCGGCGGCGATGATTCGGTCTAGCGCGCTTCGATCGACCACCAGGTCCTTGATCACCGGAAAGGCCCGCGCACGCCACGGCTCCACATAGATGGTGTCGCCGTCCTTGAAGCTGCGCATGTGAAGCTGGCAGGTGGCCGTGCCCCGGTGTCGGCCATGGGCCACTCCGTTGATCATGAGACCACAGGAGCCGCAGATCCCCTCCCGGCAATCGTGGTCGAAGGCGATGGGAGCCTCTCCCTTCTCCACCAGCCGCTCGTTCACCACGTCGAGCATTTCCAAAAACGACATGTCCGGACTGATGTCCCGAGCTTCGTAGGAAACCATTCGGCCGGACGCCGCCGGACCGGGTTGGCGCCAGACGTGCAGCGTGAGGTTCATTCGAGCTCCTCGCCCTTCATTTATAGCTTCTCTGCGCCAGGTGCACGTACTCGAACGTCAGCGGCTCCTTGTGGAGTCGCGGCTCGGCGTCGGGGCCACGGTACTCCCATCCCGCCACGTAAGCGAAGTGCTCGTCGTCTCGTCTGGCCTCGCCATCCTCGGTTTGATGCTCTTCGCGGAAATGCCCCCCGCAGGATTCTTCCCGATGCAGCGCATCGCGGCACATCAGCTCGCCCAGCTCCAGGAAGTCGGCCACCCGCCCGGCCTTCTCCAGTGCCTGGTTGAGCTCGGCATCGCTGCCGGTCACGTTGAGGTTGCGCCAGAACTCCTCTCGGAGCGCGGGAATCCGGCCGAGCGCCTCTCGCAGGCCCGCGGCATTCCGGGCCATGCCGCACTTGTCCCACATCAGCTTGCCCAGCTCGCGATGGAAGGAATCTACGGTACGCTCTCCCTGGATCTCGAGCAGCGACCTGGTGCGGGCGGTGACCTCGGCCTCCACCCGCCGTACTTCCGGGTGGGTGAGGTCGATCTTGTCCAGTCGAGTGGAGGCCAGATAATCACCGATGGTGCTGGGCAGAATGAAATAGCCGTCGGCCAGCCCCTGCATGAGCGCACTGGCGCCCAGCCGGTTGGCACCGTGATCCGAGAAGTTGGCCTCGCCGATGACGTGGAGGCCCGGAATGGTGCTCATCAAGTTGTAGTCCACCCAGAGCCCACCCATGGTGTAGTGCACCGCCGGATAGATCCGCATGGGCGCGGCGTACGGGTCCTCATCGGTGATTCGATGATACATCTCGAACAGGTTGCCGTACCGCTCCCGGATGGTGCCGGCTCCCAGGCGCCGGATCGCGTCGGCAAAGTCGAGATAGACACCCAGGGCTCCCGGACCGACGCCCCGGCCTTCGTCGCACACCGTTTTCGCCGCTCGGGACGCAATGTCGCGGGGGGCCAGATTGCCGAAGCTGGGATACCGGCGCTCGAGGTAGTAGTCCCGCTCCCCCTCCGGAATTTGGCTCGGCGGTCTGGTGTCACCCGGACGCTTCGGCACCCACACCCGGCCATCGTTGCGGAGCGATTCGCTCATCAGGGTGAGCTTGGACTGGTACTCCCCACTCACGGGGATGCAGGTGGGATGAATCTGGGTGTAGCAGGGATTGCCGAAGGCCGCGCCTCGCTTGTGCGCCCGCCAGATGGCGGTGGCGTTGGAGCCCTTGGCATTGGTCGATAGATAGAACACGTTGCCGTAGCCGCCGGTGGCCAGCACCACGGCGTCACCTAGATGGCACTCGATCTTGCCCGTCACCATATCCCGGGTGACGATCCCCCGAGCCCGGCCGCCGATCACGATCAGGTCGAGCATCTCGGTGCGGGGATGCATGCTTACGCCTCCGCGTGCCACCTCCTTCTCCAGCGCCTGGTAGGCCCCCAGCAGCAGTTGTTGCCCGGTTTGTCCCCGGGCGTAGAAGGTCCGCGACACCTGCGCGCCCCCGAACGAGCGATTGGCCAGCGAACCACCGTACTCCCGTGCGAAGGGCACTCCCTGGGCCACGCACTGGTCGATGATCTCGACGCTGATCTGGGCCAAGCGATACACGTTGGCCTCCCGGGCCCGAAAATCTCCCCCCTTGACCGTGTCATAAAACAGGCGGTAGACGCTGTCCCCGTCGTTGCGATAATTCTTGGCCGCGTTGATGCCCCCCTGTGCCGCGATGCTGTGTGCCCGACGGGGAGAATCCTGAAAGCAGAAGCACTTCACGTTGTAGCCCAGCTCGCTCAGCGTCGCCGCCGCCGAGGCTCCGGCCAAGCCGCTGCCGACCACAAGAACGGTGTATTTCCGCTTATTGGCCGGATTCACCAGCTTCATCTCGAAGCGGTGCTTGTCCCATTTGGATTCGATGGGCCCGGAAGGGGCTCTAGATCTCAGGTCCATACCGTCCCACTCTCATCTCACCATTCCCAACCAGACTGCCAGGGGGATCACGCTAAACCCCAACCAGATGAACCCGGCAAGGGCCAGGGCCAACGTGCGGCGTAGCGGGTGTGGCGACGGCGGGCTCATTCCCAGACTCCGTCCGCTGCTCCAGAGACCGTGGTACAGATGGAGCCCGACTGCCGCCAGGGCGACCATGTAGAACAGAACTACCAGTCGGTTGTGAAACCCGGCCACGACGTTGTGATAGGGGTCTCCCTCGACGAAGTCGGGGTGAGCCGTGCCGATGGTGAAGTGAAGGATATGGTAGACCAGAAACACCAGGATCAGCGCCCCGCCCCAGCGGATGGTGCGGGAGGCAAGGGAGGCAACCTGCGCCTTGCGGCCCGCGGCGTAACCCACCGGCCGCGCCGCCTGGCGCCGCAGGGTGAGCTCCGTTGCGGCGACGATGTGCAGGACTACGGCCACAATCAGGACGCCACGCGCCAGCCAGAGCGCGCCGCCGGTGCCGTGCAGAAATGCCGAGTAGGCGTTGATCCGCGCCGGTCCCTGGAAGACCAGCAGGTTGGCCAGAACGTGGGTGATCAGGTAAGCCACCAGGATCAACCCCGTAACGGCCATTACCGCCTTCTTCACCACCGACGACGCCCACAGGGCGCGCGCCCGATTCATCGGCCGGTCCACCTCACCCGTCGACCACCGCCTGGGTGGCCCGCACCGCCTCCGCCGACTGGTGCAGCTCGGCGCGCTCGGCGTCGGTCAGCTGGATGTCGAGAATCTTCTCCAGACCCTTTCGCCCGAGCTTGCAGGGTACTCCGCAGAATACGTCGCGCAACCCGAACTCGCCCTGCAGCCATGCCGAGCACGGGAGGACGCGCTTCTTGTCCAGCGCAATGGCTTCGACCATCTGGACGGCCGCGGCGCTGGGAGCGTAGTACGCCGAGCCGGTCTTCAGAAATGCGACGATCTCGGCGCCGCCGTTCCGGGTCCGGGTCACGATCGCGTCCAGCTTCTCCCGGTCGATCAGCTGGGTGACCGGAATACCGGAAACGGTGGTGTAGGAGATCAGGGGAACCATGGTATCACCATGCCCACCCAGCACCATAGCTTGAATATCCTCTACCGAGACGTCCATCGCGTCCGCGAGGAACGTCCGATACCGGGCGGTGTCGAGCACACCCGCCATGCCCAGGACTCGTTCCCGGGGAAAGCCGGTGGCCTTCATCGCCACGTAACACATCACATCCAGCGGATTGGAGACCACCACGATGATCGACTTGGGTGCCACCCGGGCGATCTGCTCCGACACCGACCGCACGATCCCGGCGTTGGTCTTGACCAGGTCGTCGCGGCTCATCCCCGGCTTTCTGGCGATCCCGGCGGTGACCACGAACAGGTCCGCACCCACGGCATCGTCGTAGCTCTGGCTACCGATCACTCGCGTATCGAAGCCTTCGATGGGCCCCGACTGCCACTGGTCGAGTGCCTTGCCTTGGGGGACTCCCTCGATCACGTCGATCATGACCACGGTTCGGGCCAGATTCTTTTCGGCCAGTCGCTGCGCCGCGGTGGCGCCGACGTTCCCCGCCCCGACAACCGCAACTTTGCCCAGCATTGAGCGCCGCTTTCCGGTGGAGGTTCAGCCTGTGGTAAACCGCCGCAATATAAGACCCTAGACCCGAGACTCCAGACGGTTGCAGTGCCTCAGGGCCTCGTACAACACCACCCCGACCGCGGTCGCCAGATTGAGGCTGCGCACCGGACCGCTCATCGGAATCTTGAAGCAGCTCTCCGGGTGTTTCTCCAGGATTCGGGTGGGCATTCCCTCGGTCTCGCTGCCGAAAACCAGGCAACTATTCGGACGATAGGGCGCATCCCAGAAGCTTCGCTCGGCGTTGGCGGAGAAGTACAGGCAGCGACTCCGGTCCATGGCGTCGCGGAAGGCATACCAGTCGGGATGCACCCAGAGGTCCACTGCGCTCCAGTAGTCCAGCCCGGCGCGCCGCAGGTCGGCATCGGCAATCGAAAAGCCCAGTGGCCCGATCAGATGCAGTGGGGAGTCGGTCGCCGCGCAGAGACGCGCGATGTTGCCGGTGTTGGGTGGGATCTGGGGCTGGATCAGCGCGACGTGGAGCGCCATCAGCCGCCGCGGGTATGCATTTCGCGCCGGGGGTCGGCGCGCAGGCTCTCGATCTGGTGGAGGATGCTCCGATTGGGAAGCTCGGCTCGTTCCTCCGCCCCGCGATCGGTCCGGGCCTGCCATACGTCGGCGAGTCGCGCGGCAATCTCGTCATCATCAGATCCCAGGCGAAGCAACTCCCGGAGATCCAGGCCCTGCTCGCCGTAGAGGCACAGAAGGAAAGTGCCATCCGCCGTCAGGCGCCCACGGTCACAGGTTCGGCAGAAGGGAGCGGTGGTGGAGGCGATGACACCGAACCGGGTTCCGTCCCGCAATCCAAAGCTCTCCGCCGGCGCCCAATTGTCCCGACTCAGCGGAGTGGTCGGTCCGTAACGCCCTGCGATGGTCTTCAGGATGTCCCTTTGGGGCACGACCTGATCCAGCGTCCATCCGGTTGCTCCGCCTACGTCCATGTATTCGATGAAACGAACTTCGATCCGGTGCCGGCGGCCGAATTCCAGGAGGTCGAGAATTTCGTCGTCGTTGTAACCCCGGATCACGACCGAGTTGAGCTTGACCGAATCGAAGCCCACCGCACTCGCGGCCCGGATCCCCTCGAGGACGTCTGCATGATGCCCGCTCCGCGCGAAGGCCAGCATCCGCTCCGGGCGAAGAGTGTCGAGGCTGACCGTGACCCGCCGTAATCCGGCCCGGCGCAGGTCGGCCGCGTGGCGGCCCAAGAGCAGACCGTTGGTGGTGAGCGCCAGATCACCGATGGCTGGGTTGGCGGCGAGCAGCCGCACCAGCGTGGCGAGGTCGTGCCGCAGCAAGGGCTCGCCACCGGTGAGCCGAATCTTGCTGACGCCGAGACCGGTAAAGATCCGGGCCACCCGCTCGATCTCCTCGAAGGTGAGGATCGACTCTCGCGGCAGCCAGATGTATTCCGCCTCGGGCATGCAATAGCGACAGCGGAGGTTGCACCGGTCGGTCACCGAGATACGCAGGTTGCGCAGCGGCCGACCCAGGAGATCAGTGGGTCGCATAGCGGCCTCGCTCATCCCCGACCCACTCCACTGTGCCGTCCTGGAAGAATTCCCGCTTCCAGATGGGGACTCTTCGCTTCACTTCCTCGATCGCGTGGCGGCACGCGGCGAAGGCGGCCTCGCGGTGGGCGGCCGCGACGGCGATTGCCACCGCCGTGTCGCCGACAGCGAGCCTGCCGATCCGGTGCCGTAAGCAGATACTGACCGGCCAACGCGACTGCGTTTCCACAACGATGCGATCGAGCTCGGCTTCGGCCATGGCTTCATAGGCGGTGTACTCCAACCGCTCCACTGGACGCCCGTCCTGATGGTTGCGCACCACTCCCACGAAGCAGGCGATTCCGCCCCGCTCGGGAGATTGCACCTCCGCGATCAGCGCGCCCAGGTCGATCGGCTGATCGATCAAGAAGCCCACATCACCCTCCGGCCAACGGCGGCAGGATCGCAATTTCGTCACCCGGGCTCAGCGTCGCGTCGGAGGTCACATGAGCCAGGTTCAGGGCAACCAGTGGCCGCGCCGGCAGTTGATCACCGCCGGGCAACAGGCGCAGATGAGCAATAACGGCGTTCACGGTGGCGGGCGCCGGAAGGGTCAGTTCGAGGGCGCCCGATCCCATCCGCTCAGCGTAGCTCCCAAAGAGGAGAACCCGCACCTGGACCGCGATCATCGTCTGAGTCTCCATCAATGGAACCTATCCCGGGTGAACAGAGAGTGAAACGGCAGCGCACCGCACTTCAAGAAGAAGGGCCACCCCCGGGCCTGGCTGCCCTGGGTGGCCCCTCTGAATTGCCTGCCCGCTCGCCTGCTACATGCCCTGCACCGGCTCCGCGGACGGCTGATCCTCGTCTGCAACTAAAGCCCGTAACTCTTTGCTGGGCTTAAACACCGGGACGGGGCGGGCAGCCACCTCGACCGGATCGCCGGTGCGGGGGTTGCGCGCCATCCGGGTCTTCCGGCGTCGAATCTTGAAGGTGCCGAAGCCCCGGACCTCGATGTTGTGCTGTTGCTTGAGCGCGTCCTTGACCGCCTCGAGGAAGGCGTCCACCACTCGGGCGCAGTCTTTCTTGGAGATCATGGGACCCGCGGTGCGGGCGATTGAGGCGGTTACCTGTTCGACGAGATCGGCCTTGGTCATGCGTCCCCCAGAAGGGTTACCAGACAGCGGAGCTCGGGCGGGCCTCCCACCTGGCCGATAGTATGAGCTTAAGTGTTGTCTGTCAAGGGGTTGGGCTTAAGGACCCCAGGAATTCGGCGAAGTGGGGGAAGGCGTCGTGTGGCCCCGGCGCCGCCTCGGGGTGGTATTGCACCGCGAAGAGCGGCAACTCCCGATGGCGAACGCCTTCGATGGTGCCGTCGTTCAAATTCAGATGGGTCACTTCCAATTCCGGCGCACCCGGGACTCCACCCTCGTCTCCAACCACAGCAAAGCCATGGTTTTGCGTCGTGATGAGCACCTGGCCCGTGCGCAGATCGCGCACCGGGTGATTGCCGCCCCGGTGCCCGTAAGGAAGCTTGGAGGTTTCTCCCCCGAAGGCCAACCCGATCAACTGATGCCCGAGGCAGATTCCGAAGGTGGGCAGTCCCTTGCCGGAAAGCTCTCGAATAGTCCCCAACGCGTAGTCTACCGCGGCAGGATCACCCGGCCCATTGGAAAGGAAGAGCCCATCCGGGTTTAGCTCACGGACCTCCAAGGCGCTGGTCTCTGCCGGCACGACCGTAACCCGGCATCCGGCATCCACCAGCTTGCGAACGATGTTTCGCTTCATCCCGTAATCGTAGGCCACCACATGAGGACCGCTTCCCTCACTCCAGCGCTCCTTTCCGCTGGCCCGGGAAGCCAGATCGAGTCCGTTCATTGACGGGGACGCCATGAGCTGCGCCATGATCTCGCGACCCGGCTGACGACCCTCCGCGACGACGCCACGCATGGCGCCGCGCTCCCGCAGGTGCCGCGTGAGACGCCGGGTATCGATACCCTCGACCACCGGGATCCCGGAAGTCGAGAGCCAGTCGTCCAGGCTCCTGGTTGAACGCCAGTTCGAGGGATAGCGCGACAGCTCGCGCACCACGACCCCGGTCACCTGGGGCCGCTCCGATTCCATGTCTTCGGCATTCACCCCGTAGTTGCCGATCATCGGGGCGGTCATCACCACGATCTGGCCGAGATAGCTCGGATCGGTGAAGGTCTCCTGATAGCCGGTGAGATTGGTGGTGAATACCACCTCGCCGAATGCAGGCTCGATCGAGCGGGCCGTCGTTCCGGGAAACCAGGCGCCGTCCTCGAGCAATACGAAAGCGGGGCGATCGTTCATTCGGTCGCCCCGCGCTGGGATCGCATCACTGCTTGGGTTTCTCCGGAGTGGGAGCCGTGGGCGAAGGCGCCGGCTTGGTGGGCGCCGCCGCGGGTGGAGTTCCCGTGGCGCCTTGGGCCGGAGGCTGGGTCGGCGTCCCAAACGGCAGAGTCGCGTTGGGTGCCGGCTCCGCCGGAGTGGCGGACCGCAGACGCTGCTGAAGCTCGCTGGCCGAGCTACCGCCGCGAGGGACGAACGAGAGCAGGAGCGACAAGACCAGGAAGATTCCGCCACACCACCAGCTCAGCTTGTGCAGGATGGTGACCGCTTGCCGCCCGCCGAGCACGGTGTCGGTAGTCCCGCCGCCAAGAGAAGCGAGTCCCCCGCCCTGACCGGCCTGCAGCAGGACGACGACCGAGAGCAGCAGGGCGTCGATGATGAGCAGCGTGAGCAAAAATGCGAACATGGTGGTCTCCTGGGCAGCCGGGAAGTCTAGTCACCGGTGGAGGTTGGGTCAACACTCAGTCGATCTCGTCGATCGACCGCGGCCAGTCCTCCCGCAGCAGGCGCGACAGGGCACGATCGGCCAGCAGCCTGCCTCCGGTCTGACATCGGGCGCAGTAGTTGGTCTCATTGTCGGCGTAGCGGATGCGCTGCACCGGCGTCCCGCACGCCGGGCAGGGCTGCCCGTACCGGCCATGCACGGCCATCCCTTCCCGGAACGCCGTGACTCTTTCGGGAAACCCGCCGCGCGACTCTTCCCGCAGCTTCGCGATCCACTCCAGGAGGATCTCTCGCGTCGCGTGAAACAGCCGGTCGGTCTCTTCGGCCGAGATCCGACTGGTGAGCGCCAGTGGAGAGAGCCGGGCCCGGTGGAGGATCTCATCCGAGTACGCGTTGCCGATGCCGCTGAAGAGTCGGGGGTCCGTCAACGCCCGCTTGAGGGTGTGGTTCTCGCTGGTGAGCCGCGCGCTGAAGCCGGCGAGATCGGTCTCCAATACTTCGAGTCCGCCACGCTGATACTCCGCCAGCCCCTCTTCGCCACTCACCAGGTGGATCGAGGCTCGGCGCTTGCTCCCAGCCTCGGTGAGGATGAGCTGTCCGTTGGGAAACAGGAACACCGCCAGGGCGAGCTTGCCCGGGAGCTTGGCTTCGGGGGGACGCCACCGAAGACGGCCAGCGATCATGAGGTGGATGACGATGAACAGCTCGCCCTCCAGCCGCAGGACGATACGCTTCCCCATGCGCCGCAGACCGGTCACCCGTTTGCCTTCCAGCTCCGCCAGGGGAGGAGTGACCGATCGGAGCACGAACGGATTGCGGATGATGAGTTGCTCGAGTCGCTGATGCACCACCAATGGAGCGAGTCGCTCCAGGTAGACGGCGATGTCGGGAAGCTCGGGCATGCGAGGCTATGGGCTATCGTCCATGGCGCTTACTGGCGCGCCAGCGGCCGCCAACGAAGGTGCCGGCGATGGCTTCGTTCCCTGCCCCGAAAACGATCGCCTCGAGCAATTGCCCCGCGGGTACATCCGCGAGCGCCGGGCCGTCGAGATCGATGGCGACCAAGTCGCCCCAGTCTCCGACCGCAATGCGTCCCGCGTCGAGGCCGAGCGCGGCCGCGCCTCCCCTAGTAGCGGCTGCGAGCAAAGTCGGGGCGACGAGGCCCGCCGGGCCGGCCAAGGCGCCCCGAAGCTCTCCCCGAAGCCGTTGGCCGTATTCCAGCCAGCGCATCTCCTCCACCGCCGAAAGCCGAAGATTGGAGTCGGTTCCCAGGCACAGACGGTCACCACGCGCGTGAACCTGATCCAGCCGGGGTATTCCGTCGCCCAGGTTCCCTTCGGTGAGAGGGCAGGCACAAGTCCTCCCCCCGGCGTCCAGGAAGCGGGCCATGTCCGCCGGGGCGGTGTGGGTACAATGGACCGCGGTGAGATTACCCGCGTCTTCCAGCGTATCCAGGATTGCTGCCATCGGGGTCCGGCCGAGCGCAGCCAGAGACTCTTCGATTTCCCGTCGTTGTTCCTCGACGTGCATGTGAAAGGGCAGTCCCCGACGCCGGGCCTCCTGGTGCAGCTCGCCGAGCTGTTCGAGACCCACAGCCCGCACGCTGTGCGGTGCCACCCCTAAGGTCTGGGTAGCCGGGTCGAGCAGGCGCCCTAACCGATCGACTTGCCGCCAATATTCCTCCGGCGAGCGGGTCTCGAAGCGGCGTTGGGCCCCATCGAGCGGCTTTCCGATCGCGCCGGTGGCGTAATACGACTCCAGCAAGACGATCCGAATCCCTACCTCGGCGGCCGCGGCGAGGACCACTTCGTCGAACGCGTAATCCTGCCCCCGCTCATGGTGCAGGTAGTGAAACTCTCCGACGGTGGTGAATCCGGCGTCGCGCATCTCCCCGAACGTCCGCAGGCAATGGCTCCGAAGCTCCTGGCCATCCAGTGACGACACCAAGGCATACATCGCTTCCCGCCAGCTCCAGAAGCTTCCCGCGCCCTGGGGAAACTCCTCGCCGCTGCCTCGCAGCCCTCGCTGAAAAGCGTGGGAGTGCGCCGTGATGAATCCGGGGAGGAGCGCGATCCGGTCGAGACGACTGGTCGGTATCTGTCCCAAGGTTCCGACTGCCTGAATCCGACCGTCCTCTCCGATCGCCACCTGGAAGCCCGGTGCGAACCGATCCCCAGTCCAGGTGAGCTGGGCTTGGAGAACGGCGCCGGTCACGGAAGGAGGCAGGCCTGGTGCACCAGGCCCTCCAACACCTCCCCGCCCCGGCGAAGCTCCGCGATGGGGACGAATTCGTTGGCACGATGTGCCACCTCGATGTCGCCGGGACCGAAGAGCACGCACTGCAATCCGATCCGCTGGAGCCACCCGGCATCGGTGGCAAAGGCGACGCTGTGCGATTCATGCTGCCCGACGGCCTGGCACAGCCGGCGGTAGACCGGTGCATCGTCGCTGAGCATCATCGCCGGGCTTTCGCCCAGCTCCTCGAGAGAGAAAGTCTCACCCGGCAGTGCCGAGGTCACGGTGTCGCGGATTCTGGCCGTCATCTCCGCCGCCGCCATGCCGGGCAGCAGCCGGATGCCGAGCTCGACGATGCAACGATCGGGAATCACGTTCATCGCGCTGCCGCCGGTAATCGTGCCGACATTAAGTGCGGCGAAGGGAACCTTGGGGAAATGTTCTCCGTGAGCCGGGCGCTCGGCTTCGAGAACCCGACGAAGCCCGGCCAAAGACACAATGGCCCGCGCCGCGGGCTCGATCGCGTTGCGCCCCAGATGGGGATATCCGCTGTGCGCGGCGCGCCCCTCGAATCCCAGCCGGAGCCGAAGCATGCCCTTGTGCAACCGAACGACCCGCAGCGAGGTCGGCTCGCCGATGATGGTGTCGCGGGGAAGGGTTTCGGGAGTCGGCCAGCTCTCGGTGAACCGGCGAGCACCCAAGGTGCCGACTTCCTCGTCGTAGGTGAAGAGCAACATCAATGGGTGGCGCACCCGATCAGGCTGGATCGCGGCAAACCGGTTGAGCGCGAGCGCGAGAAACCCCTTCATGTCTGCGGCGCCCCGGCCGACGTAGGAATCGCCGAATTGAGTCAGGGTAAAAGGATCGCTCCGCCATCCCGGCTCCTCGGCGGGGACCACGTCCATGTGGCCGGAGAGCAGCAGCCCCTTTCCGGCCCCGCCTTCGGGCCCGGCTTGGATCAGCAGGTTGGTCTTGGTGCCGTCGGCTGAAGGGACTCGGGTGATGCGGACGCCGGGGCGGTCGAGGTAGTCGCAGGCGAAATCCGCCAGTGGCAGATTGGTCTTGCGGCTGGTGGAGTCGAATCCGACCAGTCGGCTGAGGAGATCGCCATCGGAGAGATTCAGCTTCCGCTCTCCTTGCGCTTCGGTTTGGCGGATTCAGCCACCGAGCCCGACCAGTTCCGCCCAGCCATCGGGCTCGAGGCTCGCGCCGCCCACCAATACGCCGTCCAGCTCCGGCCGGGCCAGCAGCCCAATGACGTTGCCCGCGCTCACGCTACCGCCGTAGAGAACGGGCACCCGGTGTTGCACCTGCCCACGAGTCAGCTCCAGGCGGATAAGCTCGTGCACCTGGGCGGCATCGTCGGGGGTGGCGTTCTTCCCGGTCCCGATTGCCCATACCGGCTCATAGGCGATGGCAATTCGAGTCCAGTCAGGCGCCCGCACGCGATCGAGCACCGCGTTCACCTGGCGGGCAACCACTTGCTCCGTGCGTCCGCTCTCCCGCTCCGCCAGCGTCTCGCCAACGCAGAATAGCGCGGTGACTTCGGCTCGGACCGCCGCGGCAACCTTTCGGGCGACCTGCTCGTCGGTTTCGCCGAAGAGATGCCGCCGCTCCGAGTGCCCCGCCAAGACCACCCGCGCGCCGGTTTCCATGACCATTGGAATCGACAGCTCGCCGGTGAACGCACCCTTGGGTTCCCAGTGGACGTTTTGTGCACCGACCGATATATCCGGGCGCTCGTTCACGGCCTCGATCAGCGCTTGCAGTGATACGGCAGGCGGAAAGAACCAGAGGGAACGTCCCTCCACCGGCTCGGTGAGCTCGAGGAATCGCCGTGCGAACCCGCGGGCCGCAGCGGGTCCATGATTCATCTTCCAGTTGGCGGCATAGATGACGTGCCGGGTCATCCCGGAACCTCGTCTAGGGCGGCGACGCCGGGGAGCTCCTTGCCCTCGAGGAACTCCAGCGACGCCCCTCCACCGGTGGATACGTGAGTCATTCTGTCTTCCAGCCCGGCCTGGGCCACCGCCGCCGCCGAGTCTCCTCCTCCCACCACGGTTACTGCGCCGCGGCCGGTCGCCCCGGCCATCGCTTGAGCAACGGCCATGGTGCCGTGGTCGAATGGCGGAGTTTCGAACACGCCCATCGGCCCGTTCCATACGACGGTGCCGGCTCCCTCGATCCGGGAGGCAAAGGCTTTCTCGGTGGCCGGGTCGATGTCGAACACAGCCCATCCGGCCGGAATAGCGTCCCGGGGAACCGAGCGGGTCGGTGTCCCCCGCTTGAGCTCGGTCGCTACCACCGCGCCGGTAGGAAGGATCAGCTTATTCCCAGCGGTGCTGAGGAGTTCGCGGGCAAGATCCACCTTATCCGCCTCCACCAGCGAGTTACCGGTTTCCAGACCCATCGCCTTGAAGAAGGTGCAGGCCATGGCTCCGCCGATGAGGATCTGGTCGACCTTAGGGAGGAGCGCCTCGATGAGATCGATCTTCCCGCTGATCTTGGCGCCTCCCAGGACGGAGAGGAAGGGCCGCTTGGGCTGGTGGAGGGCCTCGCCCAGATACTTGAGCTCCTTCTGCATCAGGAACCCGGATACAGCCGGCTTCAGGAGATGCGCCACGCCTTCGGTACTGGCATGCGCCCGGTGGGCAGAGCCGAAGGCATCATTCACGTAGAAATCCCCCAGCGCCGCGAAGCGTTGGGCAAGAGCAGGGTCGTTCTTCTCCTCGCCCGGGTAGAAGCGGGTGTTCTCGGCAACCGCGACCCCGCCCCTCGGCAACCGGCGGGTTGCCGTCACCGCCGCCTCTGCGGTGGGATCCTCCAGAAAGGTGACTGGAGCCCCGAGCACCCGCTCCAGCTCCTGGACCACCGGCCGCATCGAGTACGTGGGATCGGGGCCACCCTTTGGCCGCCCCAGATGAGACAACAAGACCAGGCGGGAGCCTTTGTCTCGGAGGTACTTGATGGTGGGCAGCGCGGCGCGGATCCGGGTGTTGTCGGTCACCACTCCATCTTGAATCGGGCAGTTGAAGTCCACTCGAATCAGGGCCCGCTTGCCTTCCAAGGCAGCCGGCTCCAGCGAGTCGAGGGTTCGCTTCACAGCCGTTCCCCGACGTACCGCAAGAGGTCCACGCAGCGAGCCGAGTATCCCATTTCATTGTCGTACCAGGAGGTAACGTTCACCAGTGTGCCGTTGACGACATTGGTGGAGAGCGCGTCGATGGTGCTGGACTGGAGTGATCCGATGTAATCCACCGACACCAGCGGCTCGTCATTGACGACCAGGAGTCCCTTGAGCGGGCCGGCCTTGGCGGCCTCACGGAAAGCGGTGTTCACTTCGTCGGCCGAGGTTGCCTTTTCGACCACGCAGCTCAACGCCACAACCGATACGTCGGGAGTGGGCACTCGGAGGGATACACCGTCGATTTTCCCCTTCACCTGGGGAAGGACCAGCGAAGTCGCCTTGGCCGCCCCGGTCGTAGTGGGGATGATCGACAAGGCCGCCGCGCGGGCCCGGCGGAGGTCTTTGTGAGGCAGGTCGAGGATCTGCTGGTCATTGGTGTAGGAGTGAACCGTGGTCATAAAGCCGCTCACAAACCCGAAACGGTCCAAGATCACTTTCACCACCGGGACCAGGCAGTTAGTGGTGCAGCTTGCGTTGGAGATGACATGGTGCTTGGCCGGATCGTAGGCCTGGTGGTTGACCCCAAAGACGATGGTGATGTCTTCCTTCTTTGCCGGGGCCGAGATGATGACCTTTTTGGCCCCACCCGTCAGGTGCAGCGCGGCCTGATCGCGGTCGGTGAAGCGGCCGGTGGATTCCAGAACCACATCCACCCCCAGATCCTTCCAGGGGAGCTTCGACGGATCCTTCTCCGAAAGAACTCGCATCGAATCGCCGTCTACCACCAGAGCATCGGAGGCGGGCTTGACCTCGCCCGGATACCGTCCGTGGACGGAATCGTATTTCAGCAGGTGAGCCAGGGTCTTGGTGTCGGTGATGTCGTTCACCGCCACGAAGTCGAGGTCTTTGAGTCCCATCGTCTTGGCCGCGCGGACCACGTTGCGGCCGATGCGCCCGAAGCCATTGATGCCGATTCGAATTGCCATGTCTGCTCCCTAGGAAACGGGCTCTTTCGCCCTCGCAAACGTCACCCCGTCCACCCGGGCCGCACCGGCACTGCGCAGCGCGGCCGCGGCGGCGGTCAGGGTGGCTCCTGTGGTAAAGACATCGTCCACCAGTACCAGCTGGAGATCCTGCACACCGCACGCGGTAAAGGCGCCGGCGACGTTGGCCTGGCGGGCTTCCGGGGTGAGTGCCGTTTGAGTGGGCGTCTCCCGAGCGCGCTGCAGCAGATCGGTGCGGACCGGTAGGCCGGTGAGGGCGCCGAGCGCCGCGGCGATCCGCTCGCTTTGGTTGTAGCCCCGCTCCCGCAGCCGCCGTCGCCCCAGCGGCACCGGTATCAAGCATACCCCGCCGGTCAATGGCCCTAGGCCTTGCATCGGTACTGCCATGGCTTCAGCGACCCGGGGCCAGCTCCCATACTTGAGCCGGTGAACGGCGTCCTGGGCGCTTCCCTCTAACCAGACGGCGCTGCGAACCGAGTCGAGCCCGGCAGGCCATTGGACGCAGACCCGGCACTCGAGGTCGCGGAAGGTGGGTTGGCCGCAGCGGGAGCACCACGGTTCCGGTACCGGACGCCAGCGTGACCGGCAGATCCCGCAGACCAGGGCATCCCCTTCTCGCTCCGGGATCGGCTCTTCGCACAGCAGGCAAGCTCCAGGCAACAACCAGCGCTCGACGCCGGCCAATGCGGACACAAGTCCAGCCAGCAGGCCGGACACTGATTTAACGGAGGATGGCATGAACCGCGGCGCGCATGATTTCCGTCGGTGCCCGAACGCCGGGAAACCAGCGCTGCAGCGCCCCGGCCCCCTGCGCCACCAGCATCTCGCGTCCATCGGCCGCGCGAAGGCCCTTGGCCCGCATGGCATTGACCCACGGAGTCGCTCCCGGCAGATAAACCATATCGAGGGCGACCTCGGCCTCGGGCGCGAGGTCTGCTGGAATTGGCAGTGGATCGCCGGACCGCAGTCCCAGCGGTGTGGCGTTGATCAGGATTCGGGCAGCATGCGGCGGCGCCGACTCGACTCCGGCAGCCGCGGCCCACGACTCGAAGGCTTTCTGCTTGGCCGGCGACCGAGAAACCACCGCGATCGGAGCACTCCGGCGCCGCGCCGCAATCGCCGCCGCGCGGGCGCCGCCGCCGGTGCCCGCAATGAACCAGGGGCCGTCGGGGGCGCCCAACCGATCCAGCGCGGCCAAGATGCCTTCGACGTCGGTATTATCGCCTACCACCCGGCCATCGTCGGCCCAGAAGGTATTACAGGCTCCGACCTGTTCCGCCGGTTCGAGACAATGATCCACCGCCGCGGCCGCAGCCTCTTTGTGAGGAATGGTGATGTTGCCCCCGCCTCCGGCAGCGGCAAGGGCGCGGATCAGCCCGGGAAGGTGATCGAGGGAGGAACGAAGCGGGACGTAAACGGCGGGGAGCCCCAGCGCGCGGAAAGCCGCGTTCTGCATGGCCGGCGAAAGTGAATGGGCGACGGGGTCGCCGAGCAGTGCGAAGACGCGCGTCGACCCGTCGATCACCGCACCGTGCCACCAACCCGGCTCACCACTCCTCCGATGAGCTCTTGGAGCTCGGACAGGGTCGCTCGGTAGGCGGCCAGGTCCGAGCCGAACGGGTCCATCACTTCGGCCCGTTCGGCTTCCCGTCCTGCAAAGGTGCCGAGCAGGTGAACTTTGTTGTCACCACCCAGCTCCCCGACTCGGGCCAGGTGATGTCCCGACATGACCAGGATGAGATCGGCCTCGCGTACGATTTCCCGGTTGAGCAAACGAGCGCGGTGCTCGCTCAGGTCCAAGCCTTGTTCCAGGCCTACGAGATAAGCCCCTTCCGAGACAGGTGCCCCGTCCCAGGCTCCGATGCCCGCCGAGCTGACGGTGACCGAATCGATGCCCTTCCCTGCCAATGCTTCGCGGAGCAACGCCTCCGCCATCGGACTGCGGCAGGTATTACCGGTGCAGACGAAGAGAACATGCATGGTCACAAGATAAGCGGGGCAGCGTCGCTGCGGGGCCCCGCGTTCATGGTGCCAAGCGCCCGGCTGCGCGACGGAGCTCGGCCCTGGGAATGGCGCCTTCGCGGACTAAGCGCGGCATCACGCCGGTGCAGTCCACCAGGGTCGAAGGGGGAACGTTGCCGAGCACTCCCCCGTCGAGGACCAGCAACTCGCCGCGCTCTATCTCTGGGCGAAAGATCTCGGCCAGGCGGTCGGGCCCCGGTGCCGGCGGCTGCCCCGGCCGGTTGGCTGAGGTGGACGTGAGGGGCTGTCTCATGGCGGCCACCAGCCGCGCGATCCCAGCGTGCGAGGTATGCCGCACTGCGATGCCTCCCTCCGGCCCTCGCAACTGATCCGGAAGCTTTCCTTCTCCTCCAGGTAGCACCAAGGTCAGCGGTCCGGGCCAGAACACGTCAGAAAGCGCGCGGGCGGATGCCGACAGCACCAGGCCCCAGGCCTCTGCCATGGCCCGGCCGGAGACCAGCACGAGGAACGGCTTATCCGGAGAGCGTCCCTTGAGACGAGCCAGGGCCTCGAGTGCCGGCGGCGTGGGGTTGGAGCCGAGGCCGTATACGGTTTCGGTGGGATAGGCCAGTAGGCCGCCGCGCTCGAGGTGAGTCGCGACCTGCGGAATGGCGGAGGCGATCTCGGCGTCGGTCCGGAACGGGAGGATCACGAGAGTTGTGTGGCGAGGCCCTCCGCCAGGATGAGATCGTCCGCGGTGGTGATCTTGAGATTGCGGGTGGAATCGGGCACCAACCGGACGCTGCCACCGCAGGCTTCGACCAAGGCGGCGTCGTCGGTGGCCCGCTCCCCATCGCGAGCGGCCCGGGCGTGGGCGGATTCCAGTAGCGTTCGCGGGAACCCCTGAGGAGTCTGGGCTCGCCAGAGACGCTCTCTCGAGACCGTCCGCGCTATGAGCGAAGGGTCGCTCGGCGAGGCTTCCTTCAGCGTGTCGCCGAGCGGCACTGCGGCAACGGCTCCCTCGCCGGCCCGGGCATACCGGATCACCGTGTCGATCACCGACCGATCGACGAAGGGCCTGGCTCCGTCGTGGACCAGGACGACGGTACACTGAGGCGGCAGCGCGGCCAATCCCTGGGCCACCGAGTCGCCCCGTTCCGCCCCGCCGGCAACCAGGGTGAGCCCGGGGCCGCGAAGCTCGGCCAGGAATGGCGGTGGATCGGCAGCGTCCGATGGTGGAAGCACCAGGACCACCTGCTCCACCTCGGGGTGCGCCGTGAAGGGACGGAGGGCCCGCAACACTACGGGGACACCAGCGATGGAACGGTACTGCTTGGGATCCTCGGTTCCCATGCGGCTACCCCGGCCCGCAGCGACGACTATGACGCCGACATCACGCGGCAAGCGCGCGCACCAGCTGGTGGACGTGATCCACGCCCACCAGCGCTACACCCGGCACGGTGGAGCCACCGCGCGAGGAGCCGAAAACCCGGCGAAACCCGAGGCGGGCCGCCTCGCCCAGACGCCGCTCGAGTGCACCGCTGGGCCGAATTTCGCCGCCCAACCCGATCTCCCCCAGAAAAATCACGTCGGCCGGCGCTGGACGGTTGTGCAGGCTGGAAATCAGTGCTGCGGCCACCGCCAGGTCGGCGCCGGGCTCCGTGAGCCGCACGCCGGCCGTGACCTGAACGAACACGTCCAGCTCGGAGAAGGACGTTGCCGCCCGGCGCTCCAAGACCGCCAGCAACACGGCCAGTCGCTTGGGATCCAATCCGGTGGCGACCCGCTGCGGCGTGCCATAGCCCGCCTTGGCCGCGAGGGCCTGGACTTCGACCAGCACCGGCCGGGTGCCCTCCATCAGGGCGGTGACCGCACTCCCGCTGATGCCATCGGCGCGGGCGGCGAGGAACACCGCCGAGGGATTGGGGACGGCAACCAAACCGTTTTCGGTCATGGAGAACACACCCAGCTCGTCGACCGATCCGAATCGGTTCTTGGTGCTGCGGAGGAGGCGGTAGTCCAGGGTGAGCTCGCCCTCGAAGTACAGCACCGTGTCGACGATGTGCTCCAGGGTCTTGGGGCCGGCGATTCCACCACCCTTGGTGACGTGTCCCACCACGATGACCGCGGTGCCGCTCTCCTTGGCGAAGCGCATCAATTGGCCGGAGCACTCTCGGACCTGCCCGACGTTACCCGGTGCGCTCTCCAGGGTGTCGGTGTAGATGGTCTGAATCGAATCGACCACCACCACGTCGGCCCGGATGGTTCCGGCGGCGCCGAGAATTGCCTCGAGGCGGGTTTCTCCCAAGACCTGCACTGCCCCGGCGTCTTCCGTAAGTCGATCGGCCCGGAGCCTGAGTTGGTCCGGCGACTCCTCTCCGCTGGTGTAGAGCACCGTGCGCCCGGTCGCTTCCAGCCGGGCGGCCGCCTGGAGGAGAAGGGTGGACTTGCCGATGCCGGGCTCGCCGCCGATCAGGATCATCGAACCGGGGACGATACCGCCGCCCAGAACGAAGTCGAACTCGGGGATGCCGGTGCGCCAGCGCTCCAGCGGCTGGGTGGCGACATCGCGAAGGCGGGCCGGCGTGGCGCCGGCCGATGCGCGGGTGGCACCCATGCCGCCCCTGCCCCGCTGCCCCCGGGCTCCACCGCCTCGCGCGAGCGCCGGCTCCTCGGCGACCGCGTTCCAGGCCCCGCAGGCTTCGCATTTCCCAACCCACTTGGGATGCTCGTGCCCACATTCGGTGCACCGGTAGATCGACCGATTCCGGGCCATGACTACTCCGGATCTTCTCGGGTGGAGAAGTTGTCGAACCGAGTGTATTCCCGGGTGAACTTGAGCTGCACGTCGCCGGTGGGACCATTCCGATTCTTGGCGAGCATCACCTCCGCCAGGCCGCGCTTGGATTCGTCGTCCCGATCGTAGTACTCCGGGCGGTGAATGAAGATGACCAGATCGGCGTCCTGCTCGATGGCCCCCGAGTCCCGAAGGTCCGACAGGATCGGCTTGCGTTCACCGCCGCGCTGCTCGGAAGCGCGGGAGAGCTGAGACAGAGCGATCAGGGGGATCTCCAGCTCCCGGGCCAGCGCCTTGAGCGAGCGGGAGATGTCGGAGATCTCCTGCACCCGGTTTTCCGAATAGGACGGGCTGCGCATCAGCTGGAGATAGTCCACCACGATGAGCCGGAGGTCATTGTCGATCTTGAGCCGCCGAGCCTTGGATCGCATTTCCAGCAGAGTGAGCGACGGCGTATCGTCGATCCATACCTGATAGGTCTGCAGGATGCCGGCCGCCCGGGCCAACTGAGTGAAATCGGAATCTCGCAAGGTGCCTTGCCGGACCCGATGGCTGTCGACCCGAGCCGTAGCCGTCAGCATTCGCTGAACCAGCGCTTCCTTGGACATTTCCAGCGAGAATACCGCAATCCCCTGCCCTTCGGCGGCGGCGTTGGCGGCGATGTTGAGGCAGAAAGCGGTCTTTCCCATGGAGGGCCGGGCCGCGACCACGATGAGCTCAGAGGGCTGGAACCCCGAGGTCATGGCGTCCAAGTCTAGGAACCCGCTGGGCACCCCGGTAACCGCTTTGCCGCTGCGCTGGAGCGTTTCGATGCGCTCCATCGTGGGCCACAGCATCTCCTTGATCCGGGTGAAGCCCTCCTCGCCCCGTTGTTGCGAGATCTGGAAGATCTTGGATTCGGCGACGTCCAAAAGATCGGTCGCCGTGGAGTGACCGTCGTACGCCTCGGTAATAATGGACGTGGAGGTCTCGATCAGCCGCCGAAGGATCGCCTTGTCGCGAACGATCTTGGCGTGGAACTCGAGGTTGGCGGCGGTGGGAACGGCGTCGACCAGCTCGGCGAGATACTCCAGCCCGCCGGCGGATTCCAGCTCGCCGCGCCGGAGCAGCTCGTCCCGCAAGGTGATATGGTCGATGACGACGCGGCGTTCCACCAAGCCCAGCATGGCGCGGAAGAGGCGCCGGTGGGCCTCCCGGTAGAACATTCCGTCATCCACCAGCTCGGCCGCGCGCAAGGCGGCGTCCTGGTCCAGCAACATGGCACCGAGCACCGCCTGCTCGGCCTCCGGGTTCCACGGGGCCGAGCGCCCGGCGAATGGATCAGCGGTCGAGAAGTTGTCGAGCGATACGGACGTCATCCCAGGTCGGCTTCTTCCAGTTCGGGTTGCGGAGCAGTGCCGCGGGATGGTACGTCACGATCAGCGGGATTCCGTTGTACGTGTGCACCTTCCCGCGCAGCTCTCCCAGACTTTTCCTCACACCCAGCAGGGCTTCGCCCGCGGTGCCGCCGAGCGCGACGATCACCTTCGGGCGGATGAGCTCCAGTTGCCGGTGGAGGTAAGGGATGCAGGCTGCGATCTCATCGGGCAGGGGCTTCCGATTCTGAGGAGGCCGGCATTTGACGATGTTGGTGATGTACACCGAATTTCGTGGAACATCAATAGCCTCGAGGATGCTGTCGAGCAGTCCACCGGCTTGTCCCACGAAAGGCCGGCCGGTCGCGTCCTCGGTGGCACCGGGTCCTTCGCCCACCAGCACCAGCCGAGCCTTGGAATCCCCCTCTCCGGGGACCGCGTTGGTGCGACTGGGACAAAGCGCGCAACAGTGACTCGTGCGAATCCGCTCGGCTACCGCATCGAGCGACTCGAGCACGCTGAGGTCGGTACCCAGCAATCCCGCCTCGGGCGACTCGACCGCGATTCCGGGACCCGGGATGGGAGGCGCGCCCTTCTGCCAACTTGAAGTAGCAGCGCGCCGGGTAGGCGGGGCAGCGTCCGCCTGAGGCGCTGCCGGTCGCGCTCCGCTCAGCACGGCTTCGCTTCCACCCAGTTCCACCTGTTGCGCTAGGTAGCGCCGAGCGAGCTCATCCAAGGGCCTGCTCCACCGCGTCGAGGATCGCTTCGGCCACCTCACGCTTGGACTGTAAAGGGAAGATCCGGGGGGTGCCGTCCCGTCCAATAACGGCCACCCGGTTGGTTTCGTGCTCGAAGCCCGCGCCCGGCTCCAACGCGTCGTTCACCACGATGAGGTCCAGATCCTTCCGCTCCAGCTTGGCCCGGCCTTTGGCCAGCGCGTCCCCGGTTTCCAATGCGAATCCTACCGTCACGCTCCCCGGTTTCCGCTGATCTCGGGTGGCGCTGAGAATGTCGTCGGTCGGCTCCATGGGAATGGCAAGGGCTCCGTCCACCCGGGAGCGCTTGCTTTCGCTGGGACTGCTGGGCCGAAAATCAGCCGGGGCCGCCGCCATCACCAGGATGTCCGCAGCCGGAAGCTCGGCCCGGACGGCCTGCTCCAGTTCCTTGGTGCTCTCTACCCGCCGGAGGGTTACGCCCACGGGAGGGGGAAGAGCCACCGGACCCGATACCAGCACTACCTCGGCACCCCGCTCCCAGGCCGCTTCCGCGATTCGGTATCCCATTTTACCACTCGAGCGGTTGGTCACGACCCGCACCGGATCGATCGATTCGCGGGTCGGCCCGGCGGTCACCACTACCCGGCGCCCGGCCAGGCGGCCTTGGCCACGCAGGAGGCGGGCTGCATGCGCCAGGATGGTCTCCGGCTCACTCATCCGCCCGGGTCGCTCCGAGGGGCCTTCGGCCAGCGCGCCGACCTCAGGTCCCACCAGTGCGATGCCTCTGGCTCGCAGGCGCTCGAGATTCGACTGAGTCTGAGGGTGGGCATACATATCGTCGTTCATCGCGGGGGCCAACAGCACCGGAGCGGTCCATGCCAGTAGAAGCGCGGTGAGTAGGTCGTCCGCCATTCCTTGCGCCATGCGGGCAATCAGGTGTGCTGTCGCCGGTGCCACAATAGCGAGGTCTGCGTCGCGGCCCAAGCGAACGTGAGCGAGCGCCCCGCCCCGCTCCCAGATCGAGGAGAGGACGGGGCGCCCGGTCAGCGCCTCGAAGGTGAGCGGCCGCACGAACTCCCCGGCCCCCTGGGTGAGGACCGTGTCGACCCGGGCCCCCGCCTCGGTGAGCCTCCGGGCGAGAATGCAACTCTTATAGCAGGCGATACCGCCCGAGACGCCGAGGACGACGTGCCGGCCGGCCCAGGCCATCAGGCCTCGGAGCGGCGGCGGCGGACCAGCTTGTAGTTGAGCTCCCCTTCCACCAGAGCCTGGAGCGCCTTGGTGGTGAGCTTTTCTCCCTGATGGGCCAGTTGGTCCTTGGGGAATTCGTTGAGAAAGCGGGCGAACTTGGCGGCCACCAGGACGCCGAGGTACTTGTTGCCCGCCTGCTTCGCAACTTCGAAAGGTGTGATGATGCGCATGGTGGTCCTTTTCAGGGTCTAGGGCCAAACTCTCATATCTTGCCCGCCATCTCGGCCACATCGCGCTGCAACCGTCCGATGAACTGCTGCAGCGTGTCCTGCCGGGAGACTCGGCGCGCCTCGGCGTCCAAGATAGCGGCAACCTGGGCGACGGCGATGACGAGGTCCTGATTCACGATTACGTAATCGTACTCACTGACCGCAGCCAGTTCTTCGGCGGCGCGAGCGATCCGCTCCCGCACCATCGATGTCGCCTCGGTATTGCGTCCCGAAAGCCGGGACACCAGTACCTCCGCCGACGGCGGTAGTACGAAGAGGTGCACCGAGTTGGGGAAGCTGGCCCGGATCTGCCGGGCCCCTTCGATGTCGATGTCGAGCACCGCATGCCGGCCGCGCGCGAGGATTCGCTCGATCTCGCTGCGCAGAGTACCGTACAGCTCGCCGCCGTAGGTGGCCCACTCCACGAACTCGCCCGCGTTCCGTCGATGGACGAATTCGGTGCGAGTCAGAAAGTGATAATCCACCCCATCTCGCTCGGTGGGACGGATCGGCCGCGTGGTGCCGGAGACCGAGTACCCCAGATCGTCTCGCCCCTGCAGTAGGCTCTTGGCGATGCTGGTCTTCCCGCCTCCCGACGGGGAGGAGAGCACGAGCAGGAACGGCTTCACTCGAGGTTCTCGAGCTGTTCCCGGAATTTCTCGAGCTCGCCCTTCATGGCGATGACTTCCTGCGCGATCGCGGCGTCATTCGCCTTGGACCCCATCGTGTTCACCTCGCGTCCCAGCTCCTGCGCCAAAAACCCGAGCTGCTTGCCGATCGGCCGCGAGGCGGCCAATGCCTCCCGCGCCGCGTTGAGATGGGCTCGGAAGCGCACCAGCTCCTCGGTGATGTCCAGCCGGTCGGCCTGGAAAGCAAGTTCCTGAGCCAATCGGGCTTCGTCGATCGACCGGCCGTCGAGCAACTCGCTCACCGCCAGCCGCAACCGGTCGCGTTCCCGGATTAACCGCTCGGGTGCGCTCTGTGCGATACGAGCAGCCGATGCCTCCAACAGCTTCAGGCGGTGCTCCAGCTCGGCTGCCAGCGCGTCACCTTCCCGTGCCCGCATGGTGCGGCACTCGGCACTGGCCTGCGCGACTATCGGCTCGATCTCGCTCCAGACCACCGGTTGAGCGCCATCGCTACCGCTGGAGAGCACGTCGGATTGCCGGGCGACTAACTCGAGTGTCACCTCGCCACCCAGTCCCAGCGCCGCCTGGAGCTCCCGAAGCTGCGAGGCCACCAGCCGGGCCCGATCGAGATCCACCGAGAATCCGGCCGGCCGGGTTGGATATTCGCTCCACCGCGCCTGGACCGCGAGATGCCCCCGGTCGAAGTCCTTACGCAAGCGCTCCCGCAGCTCCCCTTCCATCGCGCTCAACTCGCCCGGGAGCTTGGCGGAAAGGTTGAAGTAGCGGTGATTGACCGTCCGGATTTCGATCCTGAGCCGCCCGCCGCCTACCGGACCCTCCGCCGCGCCGAACCCCGTCATGCTGTAGGGCAATAGACCTCCGTGGCTGAGCTGCCCGTCGGCCGGGATAGCCTTACAAGATAAGCGATTAGGGGCCGCTTTTGAACCCGTCGGGGCCTAGTTCAGGAACTCCCACCGCACCCCGAAAGTGGTGCCGTAGGAGGGGATTCTGAACCCGGGCACGTAGGTGAGGTCGGAAGCAGTCAGGTTGCTCCGGTCCCAGAACAATAGGAAGCTCTGGATCTGGATCTGGAGCAGGCTGCGGAGGAAGGTTGCGCCCCTGAGCGTGACCGGTGCCCCGGTGCCGTCGCGGCCGATGATGCCGCGACCCCACGTTTCCATGCTCAACTGCAGCTTCAGGTCGAATACCCCACTGGGGAACTTGCGGAGGAACTTCGATCGCAGAGTCACCGAGGTAATCGAGTGGCTCGGCGGAATCCCCTCCGCGCTGCCCTCGCGCGGGTCGCTGTACCAGCCCTGTAAGGTGAGCCAACGCACCGGCGCCACTCGGGCACTCACGGTCAGCCAGTCTACCTCGGGCGATGGGCCGATGGCCGGCACCCGGAGGAATTCGGCGTAACCGAAGGGATTGAAGGCGGCGGTACGGGCCCAGCCTACCTGAAAGCCAAGCCGCTCCCGCTCCCAGCCCAGCGTGGCTTGATAGTCACGAAGCCGCTGCGAAGTGTCACTGGCGATCGATGGGGCCGCGACCAGTCTCCCCCGGCGCGCGCTTCCGGTCAGCGAGAACCCGCGCACCGGCTGGAGGCCGGCGGCAAGCGACAGGTAATCGCTCGACCGACTGTTGTCGTGGGATTGGTGTACCACCTCGGCGCTGGCAGTGAATTGCCGGATCGGGGTCCATCCCGCTGAGCCGCGAGCATCGAGCGAAGTCCACCGAGTGCGATGAAATACCGAGCCCCCGGCGGAAAAGGTCGGAGTGCGATAGGATACCAGCCCGCCGATCTGGTTTATCTGCTGAGCAATTCCCGCCCCATCCCAACCGGTCCGGGCATAAATGACGTCCACTCCGGGACCCACACCTTCGCCCTGGGAGTGCAGCGACAACCGGAGTTGCGCGTCGGTGCGCGTCGCTCGGAATCCGAGGCCGATCGTATCGTTGGGAATGGCGTCGGCGATGACGAACGCCCGCCGCCGCGGGGCGGATCGGATCAGCTGGTATTGCAGGCCGAACTTGGCGGAAGGGATGTAACCGCCCTGAATCCAGGCCTGGGTATTGGAGTATCGGCTGCTGGTTACGACCGCGGTCGGCGAGCTCAAATAATCGGCGGCGAGTGCGAACCCTAGGCCGGAATCGAAACGACGCTCCAGCTCCGCCTCGTAACGGGCAAAGTCGCGATCCCCGCTGGAGATGGCGATGCGGGACCGGGGGGCCCGCCGGTCGTGCCTTCTGGTGAAGAGGTAGACTCGCAGGAGCCCGGGCCAGCGCTCTACCTCGATTCGATCGAGGAAGCTGAGGGAGAACAGCGCCGGGTCTACCGCCACGCTGTCCACCCCGGCTGCCACATAGGGTACGCCGTCCAAGTAGTACTCGGCCGAGTTGGCGCCGCGCGCCTGGTAATTCACCGGCTCGGGGCGGCCGATGTATCCACCCCGCCAGAGATAGACGCCAGGAATTTGGGTGAGGAGGTCGCTCACCGTGGCGGCGTGGCCCCACTCGATCGAATCCCGGTTGAACACGATCTTGGTCAGGTCCGGACGGGGTCCGGGCACGCCGACGAACGGCAACACCGGCACTCGTACCGCCACCTGCTCCTGAGCCTTCAGGAAGCGGGCGGTGTAATCGACGGTATCCTGAGCCAGTGAATCGGGCGGGAGTGTGTCGTCGAGGACCTGCGCAACGAGAAGACCGGGCGAAAACCAGATGATGAACGTGAGGAGAAATACCCCAGGAATCCCCTTCAAGATTCCCTCACCGCTCACAACTCACTTCTCGCCTTTGGAGCTGCGGGCCAGCAGAAACTCGCTGAACAGTCGAACTCCGACCCCGGTGGGACCCTTGACTCGGGTAGGGTCGTCGCGCTCGGTGTATGCCGTCCCGGCAATGTCGAGATGAGCCCAGGGATAGCCGTCGACGAACTCGCGCAAGAACCAGCCGGCGGAAATGCTGCCCGCTGGACGGCCACCGGCATTTTTCACATCGGCGATGTCGGACTTCATCAGGTCCCGATACTCGTCCCATAGCGGGAGCGGCCAAACTCGCTCACCGGCCTTCTCGCCTGCCGCGCGGACCTCCTCGAGCAGCGCGTCGTCGGTCCCCATGACGCCGGTGGCGCTATGTCCCAGTGCCACGACCATGGCACCGGTAAGCGTCGCGATGTCGAGCACACAGGCTGGGTGATACCGGCGGGCGTAGGAGAGCGCGTCACAAAGAATCAGACGGCCTTCCGCGTCGGTGTTGATGATCTCGATGGTCTTGCCGAAATGGGACGTGATCACATCGCCCGGCTTGACGGCGGTGCCGGACGGCATGTTCTCGGTGGTCGGAATCAGGCCGACGGCGTGGACCTTGGGCCGCAGCCGGCCCAACACCTCGAAGGTCCCCAGCACCGCGGCCGCGCCCGACATGTCGTACTTCATGTCCTCCATGTTCTGGGCCGGCTTGATGGAGATGCCTCCGGTGTCGAAGGTGACCCCCTTCCCCACCAGCACGAC
The DNA here is from genome assembly GCA_963812755.1 of uncultured Gemmatimonadales bacterium. Classification (GTDB taxonomy): domain Bacteria; phylum Gemmatimonadota; class Gemmatimonadetes; order Gemmatimonadales; family GWC2-71-9; genus CAVVWJ01. The sequence continues at coordinate 232,707 of CAWEWK010000026.1, forward strand.
GGGAGGGCCGTCGGCTCCTTGGTATTCCAAGGCGATGAAACGAGGCTCCTCTGCGCTCCCTTGAGCCACCGCCAACAGCGCGCCCATTTTTTCCCGGACGATCGCTGCCTTGTCCAGCACCGTCGCCTTGAAGCCGTGTCGCGCCGCCAGCTCCTCGGCAGTACGCCCCAGGTAGGTCGGTGTACAGATATTCCCCGGCAACACCTGAATTCCCCGGGCAAATAGGTGGCCGGCCGCGAGAGCCGCGCCGATCCGATGCCCTTCACTGATGGCATCGTGATCCTCCGGAGCAAGCAGCTCGATACGCTCCAGGCTGGATTTCTTGTCTTCGGGCGGGCGCTTCATCTCGGTGAACTGCCAGACGCCTTGAGCCAGTCCTTCCGCGGCCGATTGGCCCGCTTCAGCTGGATTCACCCCGGCTCGCGCCTCCGGCGCCAGGTAGAACGCGGCGCGTCCGACCCCCAGCGCCCGTGCTCGCTTGGCCGCGACCGCCGCGGCCCGCCGAAGGGTACCGCGAGAAATCTCGTCCGGCTTCCCCACTCCCACGAGCAACACGCGGGGCGTTGCGCCGGCGGGGTAAAGCAGCGCAACCTCGTCACGCTTCCCGGTGAAGTCCCCAGCCGTAAAGAGCCGGTCCAATGCGCCGCCCAGCGCCTTGTCCAGGGCGGACAAGGACGGGACCAGGCCACTGCGGGGTACCGCCACGGCGAGCAGCGGAGTTTCGTACCCCACGGCGGAAGCGCGAACCACAGCGGTCTCGAACGGCATAGCTCCGGAGCGGGAATGCGTGAGTGGGGTGCAGACGGGACGTGATGCGGGTGGGAAGCTATACCCGCCAGCGGGTGAGCGGCAATATCTATAGGGGCTATCGGCTATCGGCTATCAGCTATCGGTCTCTCGAACCAAGCCTCCCTTGCCTGGGACCGAAGCCGATAGCCGATAGCCGATAGCCCCCTACTCCGTCGCCGGCACCGCCTCGTGGCTCGCGCGCCGGAGCCGGCGTCCGAACTTCGCGCGTACCCACTCCCGGAAATCGTCCAGGATCTCGTAGACCGTGGGAATCACCAGGAGCGTGAGCAGTGTCGATGTAATGGTTCCGCCGATGACGGCCCGTCCCAGCGGTGCGCGGAAGTCGGCACCCTCGCCATGACCGATCGCCACCGGAATCATCCCGGCGATCAGCGCCAGCGTCGTCATGATGATCGGCCGGAGCCGGATCCGCCCCGCATCGATCAGCGCCTCCCGCAGCGGCAGTCCGCGCTCCCGGGCCCACTTGGCGAAATCGATCAGCAGGATCGCGTTCTTGGCTACGATCCCCATGAGCAGGATGACCCCGATCAGGCTCATGATGTTGAGCGTGTCGTGGGTGACCCAGAGCGCCAGCACCACGCCGATCAGCGAGAGCGGTAGCGACACCAGGATGGCCAACGGATCGAGGAACGACCCGAACTGGACCACGAGGATGAGGTACATGAGCAGCACCGCCACTCCCAACGCGGTGAAAATCCGGGTGAACACCTCGGCTTGATCCTGGGACTCGCCGCCATAGGTGATCGCATACCCGGGAGGCAAGTTGAGCTGGCTGAGCCGGGCGGTAATCTCCTGGGTCACCTGGGTAAGCGGGCGGCCGGAGACGTTGGCTTGGACGATCACCACTTTGTCCCGGTCCAGGTGATCGATCTGGGCTGGCCCCAGCCCTTGCCGGATGGTCGCGACCTGACCCAGCGGAATGGTTGCCGGTACACTGTCCGACCCGCCGCCAACCACCAGCGGTAACTGAGCCAGGTCGGTTATCCGCTCTCGAGACTGGGGCGCCAGCCGCACCGTGACGTCCCGAGTTTCGCCCGCCGGGTCGACCCAATCACCGGCGTCGATGCCGGCGAAGGCCGGGCGCAGCGACTGCGCCATCTGACCCACGGTTACTCCGAGCGAGCCCGCCAGGCCACGGTTGAGCTGCACCTCCAGCTCCGGCTTCTGGCCCCTGGTGGAGAGACCCACGTCCACCGCGCCGGGCACTTTGGCCGCCAGCTCCGCCGCCCGCTGGGCCAGCGTGGTCAGGATCCTGGCATCGTCGCCTTTCATTTGTATCTGAATCGGCTTCATGGCTCCGCCGAAGCCGCTGGTGAACACCGATATCTGGGCCCCACCAACCTGCTTCATCTCGTCTCGAAGGACCTGTCCCAGCTCCTCCTGGTGGATGTCTCGCTCGGCCTTGGGAACCAGTCGCACGTAGACCAGCGCCTGGTCCACCGAGGGCGTCTTGAGCGGCACCGGGGTCCCGACGGTCGTGTAGGTGTAGGCCACTTCGGGGTGGGCCCGCGCTCGCCGGGCTGCCTCCTCCGCCTTGATCCTGGTGTATTCGAGATTGGATCCCGGTGGTGCCTCGACGATCATGCTGATCTCGCTGCGGTCACTGACCGGAACGAAACCGGCGCCGACCTGGCCGATCACCGGGATGACGGGCAACGCGAACGCCATGACCGCCAGCACCGCCAGTATCCCGAGCAGCTTGGCTCCGACACCGCGAACTACCCCGAAACGGGGGATCAACGGTTTCTGGAGAATCCAGAGGATCGCCCCCAGGCCGAGCAGCATGACGATGGCGGCCAGCACACCCCGCGCAGGAATGGTGAGCGCCGCCACGAAGCTCGCAAGGGCCAGTCCCATCATCATCAATCGGTGGTCCAAGGCCCAGCCGATCAAGTCCTTGTAGCGGTCGGCCATGCGGTCGAACCACTTGTTGAACCGGTCGAGCGTGCGGGCGATCGGATTGCGTCGCTCGTGGGCCTCGGTCTGGGGATCGGGCCAGTACGCCGAGAGCATGGGGTCGAGCGAGAACGACACGAACAGTGACACCAGCACCGAGCAGGCGATGGTGAGCGCGAAGGGCTTGAACCACTGTCCCGAGATGCCGTACATGAAGGCCACCGGAACGAACACGGCCACGATGGAGAAAGTGGTGGCCGCGACCGCCAGACCGATCTCGTCGGTCCCATCCTTGGACGCTTGGTAGTGATCCTTCCCCATCTCGATGTGGCGGACGATGTTCTCCCGAACCACGATGGCATCGTCGATCAGGATCCCGATGGCCAGGGACAGGCCCATCAGGGACATGGTGTTGAGGGTAAACCCGAAGGCCCACACCGCGATGAACGAGGCGAGCACGCTCACCGGCAGCGCCAGTCCGGTGATCACGGTCGAGCGCCAGGAGTTGAGGAAGAGGAACACCACCAGCACCGTCAACAGCGCGCCTTCGATCAGCGCCTCCCGCACGTTCCGAACGGCGTTATGCACCCGTAGTCCGGCGTCCTGTACGATTTCCAGCTTGGCGCCTGCGGGAATCCGCTTCTGCAGCGCCGCGACGTGCCGATGCAGGATGTCGGTAACCTGAGTGGTACTGTAGCCCTTGGCCTTGAGGACCTCGATTCCCACCGCTTCCTTGCCGTTGAAGATCGCCTGATCCCGCTGCTCCTCGGTGCCATCGAGCACCGTCGCGATCTGTCCCAAGCGAATGATCTGCCCCTTTCGCTCGGCGACGACCAGATTGGCGAAATCCTGCGGGGTGTCGAGGCGGCCTTTGAGCCGGATGGCGCGCTCGTCCAACGGACCGTTGAGCCGCCCCACCGGGGCCGCCAGGTTCTGCGCCTCCAGCGCCTGGACCACTTGGGCTACGCTGATGCCGGCCGCCTGCATGTCCCCCGGGCGCACCTGAACCGTGAGCTCACGCTCGAGGCCGCCTACCACGCTCACCTGGGCGACCCCGGGCACGGTCCGAAGGTCCCTGACGATCATGGGGTCGGCGATTCGGGTGAGGGTGGGCGTGGAAATCTCGGTGGAGGTGAGCGCCAGCGACACCACCGACTGCTGAGACGGGTCGAACCGGGTGAGAACCGGCTCTTCCATCTCGGTCGGGAGGTCGTCCCTCTTGGTCGAAATAGCGTCGCGAATATCCTGCGATGCTTCCTGGGTGCTCTTCTCGAAGTCGAAGAAGACGGTGAACTGGGCCAGGCCGTCGGTGGCGCTGGATTGGGTCTTGGCCCAATCCACGCCGCTGATGGTGGAGAACGACTCCTCGATAGGATCCACGATCTCCCGCTCGACGGTCTCGGGAGAAGCGCCGGGATAGAGAATGGTGACTCCAACGATCGGCTGCTGGATGTCGGGAAACTCGTCGGTCTGGAGGTTGATCAGCGCGGCAATGCCGAAGGCCACCAGCGCCACCATTGCCGTGATGGTGACGATGGGCCGCTCGATCGCGAAATCGGAGATAAACATTACCGGCGCGCCTCCTCCGCGATCACCCGAACCCGGGTTCCCGGGGTAACCCCCTGGGCCGAGCCGAGAAGCAGCGTGTCTCCCTGGGCCAGGCCGGACTGCACTTCCACCAGCTCGGCGGCTTCATCCCGCATGCCGAGGTGCACATTGACCTCGGCGACCCGGCCACCTTTCACCCGGTGAACCTTCGGGGTGGTACCCCGGCTGTCGACAGCGGTGACCGGGATCGCGACCGCACGCTTGGTATCGGTGGCCACCCGGCCTTCGGCGAAGAGTCCCGCCACCAACCCCCGGTCGGGATTGGGGACTCCGACGTAGATCCGCACCTGCCGGGTAGCCGGATCCACCACCGGGTTGATCCGCTCAATCCGTCCGGTGATCCGCCGATCGAAACCGCTCAAGGTGAACTCGCACTTCGGTTCCGATCCGCAGGCGGCCGATCTGTTCCGCCGGCACGCTCGCCTCCAGCCGGAGCCGAGTAGGATCTACGATGCTGTAGAGCTCCGTTCCCACTTGCACCACGTCGCCGGCATCGGCCGCACGGTTGCTCACGATCCCGCTAAAAGGCGCTCGCACCTCGGTATCCCGGAGCTGCTTCTCGGCCGAGGCCAGCCGTGCCTTGGCATCGGCCAGGGTCGCTTCGGCGTTCGTGGCGTTCCAGCGCTCGCTTTCCAGGTCCTTGTCGGCCAGGGCGCCGACCTCCGACAGCCGTTCGGCTCGCTCCGCGTTGCGCCGAGCTAGCTGGAGGGCCGCCTCCGAGGTTCGCACGGCGGAGCGGGCGGAGAGATACGCGTCTCGTACCGCATTGTCTTCCAGCTTGGCGAGCAGGGCGCCCCGCTTCACTTGCTGGCCGGCCTCGGCATAGGTCCGGAGCACCGACCCGGATACTTCCGCGCGCACCGTCGCCGCCTGTTCCGCCTCCAGCGAGCCGGAGATAGCCGGGCCGCTCCGCAGCTCTTCCAGTGAGGCGATGGCGATGTTCTCCTGCCCGACGGTGACGACGGGCTCCGATGAGGTAGTTGCGCTCGCGCCATCATCGCCCTTGCACCCTGCCAACAGCAGCGCGCCGAGCCCGATCGCGAGAAGATTGCCCCGCATCATTGACCTACCACTCCAGTCTGAGTCGTTCCCGTAGTAATGCCGGCGGCCGCGGTTCGGGTCTGCGGCGCCGCATACGGATCCGGTGCGGTGCTGCCTCCCGGTCCGGTGACCGCCGGCGTGCCCGGGGTGGCAGGAAGCGCGTTCGGGGTGGCGAGCGGCAACGCAGGCAGCAGCGCCAGCCTCACCTTCGCCACCTGCAGATCGCGCGCTGCTCGCGCCCGATTGGCCTGCGCCTGGGCCAGCTGAATCCGCAAGTCATTCAGCTCGGTCTGGGTGGACACTCCCTCGCGATATCGGACCTCGGCGATATGATACGCCTCGCCGGCTTGCTCTTCGGTTCCGGTGCTGGCCTCCCACGCCGCCATCGCCGACCCCAGTTGAATCTGTGCGTTGCGCGCGTCTACCTGAGCCAACTCCTTGGTCTGCTGGAACCGCAGCTGCGCCTGCTCCAGGTTGGCACGCGCGACTTCTACGTCGCCCTTGATCCGGCCACCGGTAAACAACGGCAGCTGCAGGCCCACCGCGATGGTCCAATCGGAGAAGAAATCGGTCCCGAAGGGCGAGCCGTCATTGGGATAGCCCAGCTCGGCGTAGTCCGAGGTCAGCGAGAGCTGGGGAAGCCGCTGAGCCCGCGCGACCCGCAACAGGCCCTGCTGCGAGGTGACTCCCTCGGCCGCCTGACGCACCGGCGCGCGGTTGTCGCTGCTGGTGTCCCCCACCACCTCGACCAGCTCGGCCAGCCGGGGAGCCTGGATCATGCTGGTATCCCCCAGCTCAGTAGAGAGAGCCAGCGGCTGATCCAGCGGGAATGTCCAGCATCTGCTTGAGCCGGTAGTAGGCCAAGTCGCGATCGGCGGTCCGCTGGATGACGATCGGCCGCTGGTTGTCCCGAGTCACCCGCGCCCGCAGCAGATCGAACTCCGACTGATTGCCGACCCGGCGGGCGACCTGAGTCTGGCTCAGCGTGGTGTCCGCCTGCTCCAGCGTCGCCTGGGCGATCGTCACCAGCCGGTCGCCCAGGGTGGCGTCGTAATACGCCTGGGTCACGTCCAGCAGGAGCTGAGCCCGCGCCGAGGTGAGGCCGGTGGCGGCGCTGCGCACTCCCGCGTTGGCGGCGGCGGTCTGGCCCCGCAGGCGACCACCGGTGAACAAGGGTCTGGGATAGCGAGAGGCCGAAGCGGTAGGCATTCTCCCGGCCGAACGGAAGATTCTCCAGCCCGGCGAAGGGGTCGGCATTGCTGGCGCACTCCACCGCAGCTCTCCAGCGAGTCGAGTCGCTCTTCAACCGCTAGCCCGGGCTGGGGAACGAAGCTGGGGCAGTCTTGCGCCGGAGCGGAACTGCCGCTGGAGTCTTCGACCTTCCAACGCCGAGAACTGGCTCCGAAGGGTCCGGGTGTAGGAGGCCGATCCGCTGAGCTGAGGGAAATAGCTGCTGCGGGCGCGGCGCCGCTCGCCCTGAGCCCGAGCGACGTCGGCTTTCGCAATTCCCACCGCTTCGCTCTTTTGCTCGGCCAGCTCCAGGGCCTCGATCAAGGTCATCTGTCGCGCCCCACGGGCCGGTTCCTGGCCGGCGAGCGGGAGATTCACCAGCGAGAGAAACAACGCAGAGCCCAGACCGGCACGGTATTGGTTGATTCTCATGCAGCACCAACCTGATGAGACAGGTCCACTCCGATGCCGCGGAGAAAGAGGCGCACGTACTCTTGGAGCGCGTCCTCGGGATCGTTATCGAACATGTCCGGCATGACATCGCGGCCCATCGCATCGGCGAAGAGGACGCCCATCAGCATGGTGGAGGCGACGCCTTCATCGAAGGACTCGCGTCGCGATCCCACGCTCGCGCAGCCGTGCCAAATAGCGTCTCAGCGTCTTGGCCGCCTGCGACGGAGCGCTGCTCTCCTGAGGGAGGATGCCGGGATGCTCCTCGAACTCGCCCATACACGTGCGAATCAGTGACCGCCGGCTCCGCAAGTCGGTGACGCGGGTCCGGGCCCAAGTCGGTCAGCTCCTGAAGTGGCGCGCGGGGCTCATCGGGAAGGGACGATTGGGCGGTACGCTCTCCCACCCGGGCAATGGCTTCCCGGATCAGGGCGTCTTTGGAGCCGAAATGGCGAAAGAGGGTGATTTCGTTGACGCCTGCCTCGGAGGCAATGCGGCGGGTCGTGGCCCCGCGGTATCCGGCTTCGGCGAAGACGCGTGCGGCGGCGGCGAGCAGTTGGTCCCGAAGGTTCATGCCAGGCGAGTATAGGGCGGCGGGCTCTCGTGTGCAAGCAGGTACTTGCAGACAGCGACCCCTTCCTTAAGCGATCCTCATGGCGCTGTCCGCACCCTCCGGATAGCGGCGATGCCGGCCGCGGGGCCCAGAGCCAGCACCGGAAACGCCAGCGGCCAGCCGACGAGATCTACCAGGTGAGGGATGAGCTGAATCGTCGCCATAGTAAGGAGAAAGCCGAGCGACGTCTGGAGGGTGAGCGCAGTGCCTACCGCGTGCTTCGGTGCCACCTCGGTGACCATCGCGCTGAACTGGGCGGAGTCCGCCACTACGAAGAAGCCCCAGACCAACACCACGGGCGCCAGCACCCAGAAGCTCGCGCCGAAGCAGAGACCGACTCCCAGCGAGCACAGTCCGCTGGCCGTCATCGCCCAGGTCACCACCTTGGCATAGCCGTGCCGTCGCGCCGCCCAGCCGCCCCACAGCGCGCCCAGGCCGCCGGCGGCGATGGCGCCGAAGGCGAGCAGGTACACGGCCTCCACTGGCACCGGGGCGCCCTTCGCCGCCCGGACAGCGGCGCTGGCAGCGAGAAAGACCGGCACCCAGGTCCACATGGCGTACAGCTCCCACATGTGGCCCAGATAGCCAGCGGTGACCAGACGGGTTCGCCGGTCACTCGCTACCGTGGCCACCAGCCGCCAGGAAAAAGGTCGTGCGGGGAAAGTGGTGCGGGCCGTCGCGGTAGTCGACGGCAACCAGATACGCCGCGGCAACCGCGCCGGCCGAGGCTGCCAGGATGACCGTGCGTACCGCGCTTACGTCGGCGGAGCGAACCAGATAAGGCATTGCCTTGCCTACGGTCAACGACGCCACGATGACGCCGATCGCAAGGCCGCGATCGGTGCTTGAACCATGTCGCCGCCATCTTCATCGCTGGGGGATAGACACCGGCCAGGAAAAGGCCGGTAAGGAACCGGCACGCCAGTGCGCTGGGGAAGTCCGGCACCACGACCAGGGCGGCGTTGGCCGCGGCGCCGGCGAGCGCCGAGACTGCGAAGTAGATGCGGGACGGCACCAGATCGGCGAGGTTGAGGATCGCCGCTATCGCGGTCCCGGCCACGAAGCCGACCTGCACCGAGGTGGTGAGCCATCCCGCCTCGCTGGTCGAGAGCTGATAGAGCACCCGGAAATGCCCGGACACGGCACTCGCCGAAAACCAGAGCGACATGCCCAGCACCTCGGCGAGGGCCAGGACAGCCGAGGATCCTCCGGCGCTGTGGGGCGATCAGCCGGCTGACTCCAGCGTCCGGGACGCGGCTTCCCACCGCTCGAAGGCGCGGTCCAGCTCGCCCCGGGCAACCTCCAACTCCGCTCCCAGCACTCCGGCTCGCGTGGCCCCTTCCGGCTGGAGGTACAGCGCCGGGTCATCGAGTTGGCTCTGCAGCGCCGTAATGCGGCTCTCCCATTCGGCCACTTGCGCCTCGGCGTCGGCCAGCGCCCGTTCAGCGGTGCGTCTCGAGGACTGTTGCTTCCGCCGAGCCTCATCGGGCCGGCGGGTCTGCTTTCGCTCTTTGATCCGGCGTAGCGTCTCGTCTTCCGCCGCCGCGACCGCCGCGGCGTGGGCCCGTTCCGCGCTGGCGACTTCCCACTCCTCGAAGCCGCCTGAAAAGTCGGCGATCTTCTGGTTGTGCAGTACCCAAACCCGAGTAGTGAGAGCGCGCAGCAACGCCCTATCGTGGCTCACCAAGATCACCGTGCCATCGTAGCCGTCGATGGCGTCCTCCAGGGCTTCAATCGATTCGACGTCGAGGTGGTTGGTCGGCTCATCAAACAGCAGGAGGTTGGCCCCGGAGAGCATGATCATCGCCAGCGCCACCCGAGCCCGCTCACCACCGGAGAGGCTGGCCGCCTTGCGCCGAACCGAGTCGCCGGAAAAACCGAACCGGCCGAGATGTCCCTGGATTGGACCCCGGCCCCAGGAGGGTCTCAGGTCGCTCGATGATCTCGTACAGCGTCCGATCCGCCGGCACCTGGGCGAGATCCTGGCGATAGTACGCCACCCGGACCGACTCGGGCAGCCGAATCTCCCCCGACTCGACCTGTCGCTCGCCCGCGATGCACCGGAGCAAGGTGGACTTCCCCGCCCCGTTAGGGCCGATCAGCCCAATGACGTCGCCTCGGCTGCACTCGGCGCGCTGAAGCCGCTGATCAGCACTCGGTCGCCCACCGCCAGCCGCAGGTCGCTCGCTACCAGGACCTGGTCGCCTCCCCGTTCGCCCGCGCTGAGGCGTCAAGGCCATGGCACCCTCTTCGCCGGGTGGAGGGCTCAGGCGGTTCACCCGTTCGAGCCGGCGGCGTCGGCCCTTGGCTTGGGCGCTGTTCTGTCCCGCGATATTGCGCCGGATGTAGTCCTCTTCGGCCGCGAGCACCCGGCTCTGCTTGGCGTAGGCGCGCAGCCTGGGTCAGCCGGCGCTCGGCCCGCTGCCCAGAAAGGCCTCGTAGTCTCCGGTGTAGGCGGGCGGTATTGGCTTCGAGATGAAGGACGTGATCCACGACCGCCTGGAGAAAGGCTCGGTCGTGACTGATGACAAGAACGGTGGCCTGGAGCCCCTGGAGGAAGGTCTCCAGCCAACGGGTGGTCTCGAGATCCAGGTGGTTGGTGGGCTCGTCCAGCAGCAGCATGTCGGCGGGCGCCACCAGCTGGCGGACCAGTCCCAGGCGCCCGCGTTCGCCGCCGCTCAGCTCCGCAGACCGGCGGATTCGCGCCCGGTCGGGATCGAAGCCGAGCCCGTGCAGCACCGCGTCGATCCGCGCTGCCGCCGCGTAGCCGTCTTCCCGCTCGAAGCGCTCCAGATCCCGGTCATAACGAGCCAGCATCTGCGGCGTGCACCGGTCACCTGCCTCGGCCAGCGCGGTGGCCTGCTCCGCCAGGGAGCGCTCCAGGGCCAGCAGCTCGGAAAACGGCCCGGCTGCCGCCTCCCAGACCGTCGCGGCACCGGCGAATTCGCGATGCTGCTCCATGACCGAGATGCGCAGGCCGGTGGCCCGGGCCACGGTGCCCGACGTGGGCGCCAGTTCGCCAGTCAACAGGCGAAAGAGCGTCGTCTTCCCCGACCCGTTGCGGCCGATGACGCCCCAGCTCTGGCCGCGGCTGACCGTGAAGGTGACATCCTGAAACAACCGGGTGGAGCCGAACTCGACGCGCGACGCCGGAGAATGCGACCTGCGTCATCGGGCGATCCATTCGTGCCAGGTCGGCTCGGAGTCTCCGATGGCGAGGCGTGCTGATAGCGGACCAGCGGCATGCGGAGCAGCAGCGGCTCCTCGGCCAGCTGCTCCAGCCAGCGCTCATCGGTGAGCCGGGCCGAGCCGAGGCCGAGATCGGCGAACCGGCGGGAGCCCCGGTCCAGTAATGCGTCACCCCGAACTTCTGCGCGAAGCGCCGCAGCTCTCCGGGCGAGGCGCCGCGCTCCTGAAGGTCGACGAAATGGGCCTTGATCCGCCGCTCGGCGAAGAAGCGAAGCGCCTTCCGGGTGTCAGCACTTTTCCGAGTCCCGAAGATCTGAACTTCCATGGGGCGGGAGTACGGAGGGATGGATCAAGGGTCGGATGCGATCTATTTTGCGGGGTATAGTACATGCTGGCGAAACCGAAGGCCAGGACTGCATGGCCCTGGCCCGGAATCTAACGCGCACCCACGGTGTTAGCTGTTCTTCAGGATCCGGCTTCGGCACCCCCACCGCCACGCCCTCTCTCGCAAGCACACCCAGTGCCATTGCACCAAGGAACCCGTGGGGGTTCCGCAGCTTGAGTGCCCACCATCCAATCATGATGATGAGCAGGCCGAACATGCCCGTGAGAAACGGGTTATGAAACACATAGATCATTCCGGGCATGCTGACTCGGCCCAGGGAGATCAGTCGTTCAAGTGGTACTCGAGTCATAGTAGTACTCCCCGTACTGCTGAAGCTTGGAATCCTGGTCGTTCAGCACCGCACCGACCACGTGGGCATCGCCCGCGAGGAGCTGCTCGAGCGTGGTCTGGGCTTCGAGCTCGCGGGTGCGCCCTGCACGCACCACGAGAACCGTGGCGTCAACCAGGGAGGAGAGCACAGCTGCATCCGCCGCGGCCAGCACGGGCGGCGTGTCCAGCACCACCAGTGAGAACTCCTGGGACGCCTGCTCCAGGAGGTTGCGCATGGAATCGCCGCCCATCAGCTCGCCCGGATTGCTGGGAACCGAGCAGGTCGGCAACACCGATAGTCCCTCGATGGATGTCTTGTGCATGCTCTGAGACATCGTAGTCTTGCCCGCCAGCATTTCGGTCAGACCCCGGAGCTCGGGAAACCCGAAATATCGCGTGGATCCGCCCACGGCGAAGGTCGCAATCGATCAGGAGTACGCGCATCCCCTGGTGTGCAAAAGTAGGCCGCCATGTTGGCCGCGACGGTGGTCTTGCCGTCCCCGGGAGCTGGGCTGGTTACCATCACCGTCCGGGGCGAGCCGCTCGGGATGGAGAACAGGAGGTTGGTCCGCAATAGCCGATAGGCCTCAGCTCCCATGGAGTGGCCCTGGCTTGTACCAGCAAGTCTCCCCGGAGAGGAGGCGGCCCGCCTTGGGTGTCAACCTACTACTAAGGATCCCGTTCCGGAGCCGCGGGGGACAGAGCCCCACACCACTCAAGCACAGGCTCGCCTGCTGAACTGGGGATGAACCACCTCCTCCGGCAGTCGGAGCACGGTGCGGATTTGTTCACGGCGGCGGATGGAGGTATTCATCCGATCCATGAGGTAGGCGAGGCCGGGTCCGCCCAACAGGAGCCCTAGTACCAGCCCGAAGCTGATCTTCCGGACCGGTCCCGCAGGAATCTGCGCCACGCCAGCCGATGCCTCGTCGAGAATCTCGATCTCGCCGACCTCGACTGCTTCGGCCAGTTTGGCCTTCTCGTATTCGGCCCGGAGTTGGCCCACCGTTTGGCGGGCGCTCTCCTCCTCCTGCTCCAATCGGGCCTCCTGCTCCTCGCTGGCCGAGAGTGCCGGAAAATCGGTTGCGTTTCGGGCCCGCATCTCATCCAGCGCAGCAATCCGCGCAGCGAGCGAGGCGACCACGCTCCGCACCGCGGTCACCAGCTTGCCTTCGGTGGAGGAGATGAGCGCGTCGAGCCGCTGCACTTGGGGATGGTTGGCAGTGCTCCCGAAGGTGCCGGTAGTGAGCGAGTCCCGCGCCGCCTGAAAGCGAGTCAACTCCCCGAACAGCTCGCTCACGACAGGGTTGCTGGACAGCCCTGGGGCAGACATGATCGCGCCGATCTGCTGCCGGCTGACGTTGGTTTCCCTCGAGCTGAACGAGCAGATCCTGGAACATCCGCCGGTCGGCATTCAGTTCCTCTCGCCGAATCTCGAGTCCGCTGAGGCCGGCCTGCTCCGTAGAGAGCTTCACTTTAGTGCTGTACGCCCGTTGCCGGCCCCGGAAGCTGCTGAGGGCGGCACGAGCCTGAGTAAGCAGGGAGTCGTTGTAGCGGAGCTGGGCCTCGAGAAAGGTTCGCCGGCGCACTGATTCCTGATTGGCAGTCCGGGCGCTGACTCCCTGGAAGATTTCCACTAATGCCCCTGCCACCCGCTGAGCCAGTAGCGGATCGTCGTCGGTGTAGATCACGTCGATGACGTCAGTGTTCTCCCGAGGCTTTATCCGGACCCGCGAGAGCAGCCGTTTGATCGCATTCTCTCGCGATTTGATGAACACTGCCCCGGATGGGGACTGGGGACGCCGCACGACGGTGAAGCGCAGATCCCCCAATTCAACTGAGTCGCCGTACACTGCGCGTGCCCGACCGCTCCGGCCCGCTGCGGTGTCAGTCGCCATGGGAGAAGCTAACTGCCACCGAGTCTTCGCCTGCCAGCGCGGTGGTCACGATCTTGACCAGTAGACTGTCCGGGAAGCCGCGCGGACTCACCCGCAGCTCGTGCACGCTATCCACCACCTGCGCGGCGACGGTCCGACTGGTGAGAATTTCGACCTGCGACTGCACCGGGTCTACGATCCGGCCGGAGATGCCCTCAACCGGGCTGCCGGTCAGACCCCCGGTCAGCGCCCGGCGAGCGTCCTTCAACCGGATCACCGCCGCCGAGCTGTAGGATGGGCGCTCGGTCTTCACTGAATACACCGCGATGCTGGTAGTGATCGCGGTCAGGCCCACGATGACCCAGACATAGCGGCGGAGGGCGCCAAGGACTTCCCGCAGATTCACCGGACGAGGCGGTGGCTCCTCAAGCCCTACGGCAGGGCGATAAACCGGCGGCTCGCCGGAACTAATTTCCAGGCGGCGACTTTCTCTCGGGGAAGGGTCGAACAGAGTCATCCGATCGACGCCAGTGGACGGGGAGATATCACTGTCGAACGGCCACCAGAATAGAGATGAGGGCGGCAGTAAGGCTAGCTCCGGGCGCGATCACATCCCGGAAGAAATTCCCCGATCGGCCAACGATGATGTTGTCGCCCGATCGGATCGCCAGGTTGGCATCATCCGACCGCGGGTCGTTCATGTCGAGTTCCAGACGCTTGCCCCCCCGATACAGCCGCACCTTGGTTAGCCGACCCCTCTCGGTCGGTCCGCCTGCTCCCGCGATGGCCTGAGCGACGGTGGAGGAGCGTTGGAGCGAGTACACGTTCGGCGCACGCACCTCGCCGCCCACGGTGACCCGGAAGAGAGGCTCTAGGGTGAGGAGCGGATTGTTCTCAGTTTGGCTGATGTATTCTCTCAGGCGTTCCTTGGCTACCGACAGCGGCACCCCTGCGACCTTGACCTGCTGGTACCACGGGTGGCTGAGGACGCTGTCCGCCGTTACCACAAATTCGCCGCTCAAATCAGGCTTTTGCCAGACGCTTACTAGGACCCGGTCGCCCGGCTGCAGCAAGGGCTCCGCCAGAGGGGCAATCGCGGATTGTGCCGCAGCCGGCGCGCTCGACATGGAGATCGCTACAACAAGGATTCGGAGGGGAGAGGACACTGTCAATTCCCATCCGAATACAGGAACGGCAGCGCCGGGACCGCAAGTGCCCCAGGGACCGGCGTCGGCCGGATCACTTGTGTATGAGGCACCGGGGAAGGCCGTGGGCGGTCGGGGAACGACTCGCTCTCCAGACGCAGGGGTGGCTCGCACTCCGGCACCAGCCGCCGCAGCTGTTTCAGCAACAGGTCGGCAGCCCCGTGGCGCATGGCCTGGAGCAAGCCATCGACACCGGCCCTAACCAAGGGGCCGGATTCTTCCGTCAGTGCTACGATTCGGATTCGCTCGACAGCCGTCGGTACCGTCGCTTCTGCCTCGGACATCAGCTCCTCCCGCAACTTCTCGCCGGGACGCAAGCCGGTAAAGACGATTTGTACGTCGCGGTAGGGCTCTTGGCCGGCCAGGCGGATCATCTTTCGGCCAGATCGAGAACCCGAACCGGATGGCCCATCTCGAGCATGGTGATTCGTCCGGTGGCCTCGGGCAGCACCGCCGCCTGGAGCACGAGCTGCGCAGCCTCTCCGATAGTCATGAAATACCGTTCGACGTCCGGGTGGGTCACCGTCAACGGTCCGCCGTTGACCAGTTGCCGCTCGAACAGCGGGACGACGCTTCCGGCCGAACCCAGAACGTTCCCGAACCGCACTGCTCGGAAGCCGGTGGACGCACGGCGGAGGGACGGCAGACCCAGGATGGCTCAGCTCGGCGACCCGCTTGGTCGCTCCCATCACGCTCGAGGGATTCACCGCCTTGTCGGTGGAGATGAGGACGAACTGCTCCGCTCCCCAGGTCGCGGCGGCATCGGCCACCAGCAGGGTTCCAAGCACATTGTTGCGCACGGCCTCGATGACATTGATCTCCATCATCGGGACCTGCTTGTAGGCGGCTGCGTGCAGCACTAACTGGGGCTGGTGATCGGCGAATGCCTGCGACACGGCGTGCTCGTTGGCGATGTCGCACACCACGGGCACGACTTGGACTCCGGGCGCGACCGCCTCGATGTCCAGCGTCGTGAAGTAGAGCGCGCTCTCCGCATGGTCAAGAAGCACCAGCCGGGCGGGGCGGTAGCGGGCGATCTGCCTGGCGAGCTCGGATCCAATGGAGCCCGCGCCGCCAGTCACCAGCACTACCTTATCGCGCCACCGGTTCTCCATCTCCCCCGGCTCGAACCGCACGGGAGCGCGTCCCAGGAGGTCCTCCAGCCGGAGGTTGTGGAGCTGATCTGCGCGGGCCGACCCATCGAGCAGTTGTTTGAACGAAGGGACCGTCTTGAACTCGATGCCAGCGCGGGTGCAGTGGGACACGATCCGCTGTGTCTGCTCGGTTGTCGGCGTGTCGAGCGCGATGATCACAAGGCCCACAGCCTCGCGTTGGGCAATTCGTTCGAGCTGATCGATGGTGCCCCGCACCCGCACGTTGTGAATGGAGCGATCCTGCTCATCCGGGTCGTCTGTCAGAATTCCCACGACTTTCAATCCCATCGCCGAATCACGCCGGGTCTCACGCAGCAGGTGTTCGGCCCGATTCCCTGCCCCGACCACGAGGGTCCGCCGGTTGGGCCTGCCCGACGACGGGGCCTGTGCCTCCAACACCGCACGCGCCAGGAACCGAGCCCCACCAGTCAGGAATATGGCCGCCACCCAGTCGATTACCAGCACCGAGCGGGGAACTCCAGGAAACTCGCCGAGCGCGAAGCATGCGGCCAAGAAGGCACCGGAGCTTACCGTGACGGCTTGGAAGATGGTGGTGAGGTCCCTCGGTGCTTACGTGCCGCCAATAGCCGCGGTGGAGCCCGAACCGAAGGTACACCAACAGACGAATCAGTACCAAGGGCGTTAATGTGTACCAGTACTGCGCTTCGGCCTCAGGCGGCAGAGCAAAATCGAACCGCAGATCGTAGGCAAGGCGATATCCAGCGATCACTATCAGAAGGTGAACCAGAAGCACGAGGGGGAGCCGGACCCGGACCATGACATTGAGCGTGGCCGTCCGGAGACGCAGGATGAAGGCTCGACCGGTCTCTCCCAAAATGGCCAGGTCGCGCCGGAGGCTGGTGTACCTGCCGTACTCCAACTGGCGGCGCACCTTGTCTGGAAGAATCTGAGTGAGATACGCCCGCTCGGGATCCGCAGCATTGGCCAGAATGGCGGTCTCGTCCCAGTTGTAGAGGGAGGCGGAATCGGTAATCCCAGGGACCAGCTCGAGAACGCCTCGCTGCTCCGGCGTGTAGCTGGCGACGTAGCGAGGGACCTCGGGTCGCGGGCCTACCAAGGTCATATGACCGAGCAGAACG
>CAWEWK010000027.1:0-28744 GCA_963812755.1 uncultured Gemmatimonadales bacterium
GACCCGGTGCACCGTCCAGTGGAAGGTCGGCCGGCTGGGCCACAATCGCGAGCTACGGTTACGGTTGCGACGGGGTAAGACCAGGCCTAGTTCAACCGCCCGCCATCGCCAGCAATGCAGCGACAGCTGCTGGTGAGGCTACGCCGAGCTTCTGGAGCACGTGTCCGGTGTGATGCTCGACGGTTCGCAAGCTGATGCAGAGACGGAGCGCCACGTCGCGATCGGAGAGCCCTCGTGCTACCAGGCAGGCGACCTCGGCTTCCCGGCCAGTCAGTCGAAATCGGGTGCGGAGATCTTCCAATCTGACGGGTCGAACCCCGATCTGCTCCAGCTCCACCAGGATCCCACCTGGCTCCGAGCCGACGAGATCCGGCGACAACAGGACGCCGCGCAACTGGTAATTCGACGAAGCAGTGGACACTTCGCGGCACAACACCACAGGAAATCGGCAAGGAGCTCGGCCCATGGGGCGCAACTGGATCGACAACCGAGCCACCATGTGTTCGATCTCACGATGCAACCGCCTATACTCGTCGATCGTGAGCTGGTCCAAATACTGTCGGAGTGCAGGCGTCTGGTAGATTCGGCGGCCGCCCGCGTCCGCCAGGAGAATGGGCCGAGCAAGGGCGTCCAGAAGTCGGAGCTGACTCTGGGCAAGCAGGCCGTCCGCTGACGTCCCGTGCATAGCCTCTCCAGCCCAATCCTATGCTCTCGCGGATAGGAACTAGGTACTTCCCCCGATGCCCTCCCCCGTCGGAAATATACCCTTTTCCACGATCGCGTCCTCACCTCTATGGAGCTGTTCGGATGCCGACGGACTAGGACCTGCGGCATCGCGGGTCGGGTGGGGCGAGGACCGGGAGGCTTCCCACACGAGGAGGAATTCGATGCGTTCACATCAACGGGTATCGGCGTCTCGTCCGGGCAAGGGAATCGTTCTCGCTCTGATGTTGTCGGCTTTCGGTCTTTCGGCGGCGTGGTTCAATGAGGATGCCGGTGCTCGCGCCGCTCCTTCTGTGAAAGAGAGGCTCGAAGCCACGATCTTTACCTACGATGGCAAAGATTTTGTTCGCAGCAAAACCACAATGATTACAGGCGAGGGGAAGCTCGCCGTCAACACCAAGCTGGACCACGATACCCCGGCATATAAGGCTCTCGTCGAAAAGCATTCCTACACCGGCGATGCCACGATCTTCGGCCGAAAATACGACGCCAACTACGCGCCACTCACCAGCGAGGATGGCAAGCTGACAGGCGCGCTGTTTATTGGTGTCGGCAAGTAGGTAGGCGGGGAGCATCCGCTGTAGCCGGCCCTCACGGGAGCGGCGATCCTGGCCGCCCCGTGGCGGAAGCCGTCGCGGCCGAGAGCCAACGACACCCCCCCCCGAGCTTCCCCCTCCCAGCAATCCGATCCTCCGCGCCAGGCGTAGATGGACTGCTCACTAGACGCGGGCCGCACGCAACCAGCGGCCGGCCCGCGCCCCTGCCCCAAATCCACAACGGGAGGTTCTCATGCTACGAGGACTGACGCGCCGCCGGCGGCTAGCGGCCGCATCGGCTCTCCTCTGCGCCGGGCTGGTGGCGGTTCTCACTGCCCACTGGGTCGGCGCGTCCGACCACCGGGACAGCGCGCTGCTCACCGCCAACCCGGCGGAAGACATCGCCGACGTCTACAGCTTCGACAGCCCGGAGAACTCGAACAACCTGGTGCTGGCGCTCACTGTGTCCGGCTTCATCCCGCCTCCGGAGAACGGCACCACCTTCTTCGACCCCGGGGTGCTCTACCAGTTCAAGATCGACCAGAACGGCGACGCGGTGGAAGACCTGGTGATCCAGGCCTTCGTGACCGGCAAGGATCCCCACCAGGTCATGCACTTCCGGGGGCCGGTTGCCCCCAATGCGCCCGGCGGAATCAATACCGTGGTCAAGGGCCCGGAGACCGCCACCGTACGGGTGAGCCACGGCTCCGATCCCATCATCGCCAGCCGGAACGGGATCAAGGCCTTCGCCGGGGTGCGCGACGACCCGTTCTTCTTCGACCTGGTGCAATTCAAGCATGTGGTGGCCGGTGAGGCTACCAGCTTCAACAATCCCGGCAGCGACACCTTTGCGGGCTTCAACGTGCTCGCCATTGTGATCGAGCTGCCCAAGTCCCTGTTGGGCGATAACACGCTCGGCATCTGGGGCACCACCAGCCGCGCGAGTTGACCTTCGCGCCCATCGAGAGGAGATCGACCATGCGCAGCTTTTCCCTCGTCCGACCCCTGGGTTGGCTGGCAGTAGCCGGCACCCTGGTGATCGGCTGCTCCGACGACACTGCCCTGAGTGCCCCGGACTCGAACGATCCCGATCTCAGCGTCCTGCTGAACCGCCCCGTCAGCCAGATGGACCGCTTCGGCCTCCCGGCGATCGCGACCGTCTTCATTCCCACGGTCCAGAAGGACGCCTTCAATACAGCGCAACCCTCGGGTGACCGAAGCGCATTCGGGAGCTTCGTGGTCTCGACCCTCCAGGCCTTCGGCCACCCCGATCCCACCGGCCTGGCCAACGTGCTGCTCCCCGACATCCAGCCGATCAACACGGCGCAGCCGAGCGGGTTCCTCAACGGGCGGCGGCCGCAGGACGACGTGATCACGGCCGAGCTGGGGATCATCTTCGGCTCTAACGCGGCGCTGAACGACGATCACGTGGACGCGAACGACAAGGCGTTCCTGTCCAGCTTCCCCTATCTCGCCGGCCCCTGGACCCCATGAAGCGCGTCCCGCTCCTCTGGCTCGCCGGGGCGGCGGCAGCCGCGGTACTCGGAGCGCTCGCGTCCGCTCCGAAACTGCGGCCGGCCGGGCTCGCGGTGAGCGACCCGGCCGATACCGCCATTACCTCGCGCAGCATCGGTTACTTCGAGCAACGGCTGGCCCGGCATTCCGACAACTACATGCTGGCGAGCCGACTCATCGGCCGGTACCTGCTCCGCTTCGGCACCGGCGGCGACCAGGCCGACGTGGCCCGGGCGGAAGCCTTGGCCCGCGACCTGGTGCGCACCGCGCCGGACAAGGGTGCGGCGCAGAGCCGGCTGTGCGGGGTTCTGCTGATGCAGCACAAATTCGCCGGCGCGCTCGCCGCCGCCGGCAAGGCCCTGGCGCTGGACAGCGTGGACCAGGACGCGCTGGGTGCGTGGTTCGATGCGACGCTGGCCGCGGGGCGTTACGGCGAGGCGGAGGCGGCGCTGGCGCGGCTGCGCCCGGGTACGATGGTGGCCCAGGTACGACGGGCCCAGTGGCTCGATGCATCCGGCCGGAGCGAAGCGGCCTACGATAACTTCGATCGAATCTGCCGCCAGTTGGAGCGCTCTGGTCACCGGCCGCCGGTGGTGGCCTGGTGCCTGACCCAACTGGCCGCGGTGGACCACGCTCGCCGCGGTCCCGAGGCCGCCGCCGCAATGTGGCAGCGGGCGCTCGAGCGGCAGCCCGGCTACCGCGGCGCGCTCGAGGGGTTGGCCGGTCTCGCCGCGGCCCGAGGTGAATGGTCCCGCGGGTTGGAGCTCTATCGCGGGATCGCGGTTGACGCCCATCCCGACCTCTACTTGCGAGCGGCGGAGGCGGCCGCCGCGCTTGGCGACTCGGCCCAGGCTCGGCGGTACGAAGCCCGGTTCCTGGCCGTGGCGGGGAGGCCGGAGAACGAGGCCCTCTTCGGGGAGGTGCTCGCGGTCTACTATGCGGAGCGAGCCGAACCCTGGGCTAAAGACACCGCACTCGCGCTGGCGCTCCGCGACGTGGCCCGGCGGCCCACGGTCGAGAGCTACGACGTTCTCTCCTGGGTGCGTTACCGGCGAGGGGAGCCCGACGAGGCGCTGGCCGCGTCGGACCTGGCGCGCCGCTGGGGCGCCCCGGGCCCGACGATGGACTACCACCGGGCCCGGATCCTTCAAGCGCTGGGACGGGAGGCGGAGGCGACCCCGCTCTGGCGCCGCGCGCGGGAGCATGTCACCCTGCTGGCGCCCCACGCGCGGCGCGATCTCTCACGACGAACGGATCATTCGCGCAGCGGCGCGTAACGGCCGATTCGGTGACCGGAAGGCATCCTCCACGGCCGGTGAGTTTCAGCGCCGCGGCTTGCCGGGGGCGGGACTCGCTCGATTGCCTTGTAGCGGAGACATCTCCACTGCTTCACCTCGTGGGCTATGAAACGGGGGCGCAGCGGTCGCCGAACTCGCGTTGCGAATGGACGTGAACGGGCACGAGCCCTTCGACCTGAAGTGAAGTGCTGATGGGCGATCAGGGGCGCTCGAGACGTTTCTAGGGGATTGGTTCAGCAGGGAAGTTGCAGGTGGCACCGACCGCAATACACAGGGCGTAACGCGTCGCGACTCCCGCCTCGTCCGCAACGACGACTCCGTACCTGGAAACCTACTCCCAGACCCCGTTCTGGTTGGGCAACCAAGCGGCGAAGGTGGTGGAAGTGATTGTGCGAGCCAGGCCCCACTGAGGCGTGAAGGGGATGTGGCGCTGTGGGAGCGGCACGTGCGGAGCTTGACGGAGTTCCTGGCGAGCCCGGGGCATCGGGACGAGGCTCAGCGGCTCGGCATTCCGAAGCGGTTGGAGCACGCGCGGGCCGAGCTGGATCAGGTGCGGTCGCCGGAGTATGTGAAGTCGCTGGTCGGGACGATCGGGGCGGATCCGGTGCACCGGCCGGTGGTGGGGAGACCAGGAAAAGCGGAGTCGCGCGAGGTCGTGGTGGCGGCGGCAGAATGAGCGCCAACCATGAGTGAGAAATCGGAGAGATGACCGTGAGCCTAACCGCCGAATCCGCCAAGCCCCAGGTACGTCAAGCGATGCTCCGCTTCCTGTCTGAGTGGCGGGAGGTCCGGGAGGGCGAGATTGAAGCGGGCGGCAAGCTGCTTATCGATTACGACCCCAAGAGGCTCCCCCGCTGCAGACTGGAATGGCATGGGGCGCAGGTCTGGGATATCGAGGTCTACGTTTGCTTTCACCCTGGTGAGCAGACGCTTCAAACCAGTGTATTTGAAAAGAGACGTGACCCCCCAGGCACGGGCGGGGTCGTCGAGCTGGTGCCTAAGAATTATTCGTGTGACGTGAGACCCCCTGGCTAGCCGTCCCCGGTACCGCGCTGTATGCTGGTAGAACTTCCGCCAGCTGAGCCACTGCAGCAACGCAAGGCGCATCCGGAAAGACCGCCTCGGTGCCGGAGGATCGCCCATGCCAAAGTCACTACCGCCCGACAGCATTACCATCGCCGGCACTGCCTTCACCACGAACGCGGTGCCGGACCCCTTCGATGAGCGCGACTTCGAGTACCGGCCGAAGCTCGATCCTTTGCCGGACTACATCGACCCGCCCGATCCCGTCGTTGGTCACGTCCTGACCCAATCGGGCAACTCGTGCGCCGGGCACGCGCTGGCCACGGCGATCAATGCGGTCTACGCGAAGATCGCCCAGCGGGAGCACGTCAAGCCGGAGCGGGTGAGTCCGTACATGCTCTACCGCTTCGCCCTCCGCTACGACGAGTTCCCCGGCGAGGCGGACAACGGTACCTCACTGCGCGGGGCACTCAAGGGCTGGTTCTACCACGGCGTTTGCAGGGAAGACGCCTGGGACCCCAAGAACCCGCCCGACGCGACGTCATCGACGTTCCTGCGCCAGTGCCGGCAGCGGCCGCTGGGCGCGTATTACCGGGTGAACTGCTTCAGACTCGATGACATGCAGTCCGCCATCAGCGAGTTGCACGCGGTGGTGGCCGCGGCGCGGATCCATGAGGGGTGGGAAGGCCCGCGGGGGTACAAACCGGACACCAAGGACGGCAAGACATCGCGCGTGATTCACCGCTGGTCAGGAGCGCAGGGAAAAGGTGGGCATGCCTTCGCCATCGTGGGCTACAACCGGATTGGCTTCGTGGTGCAGAACTCCTGGGGAAAGGGTTGGGGCGACGGCGGTTTCGCCATACTGACGTACGAGGACTGGCTCGATAGCGCCCTTGATGCCTGGGTGGTTCGCCCGGGCGTCCCTCACACACCCTTTGTGACCGGCCGGCGCCGCAACGAGAAGGCGACCAACGCGGCTCTCGCGACCGGCGTCGGCCCTGACCGGCGGCGCTTGGACCGGCACGTCATCATGTTGACCGCCGACGGGCAAGTCTCTTCCAGCGGTCAGTTCATCAGCACGCCGGAACAGCTGGATAGGGTGATTTCCCGCATGGAGGAGTGGCACGATGGGTGGAGTGAACAGCGCTCCGGCGACGGCGCCCCAGACAGCAACTCCAGGGTCCGGCGCCACATCGCGCTGTATCCGCAAGCCGGGTTGACTTCGGACACTGCTAGCCTCGAGACCGCCGCGCGGCAGCTGAACTGGTGGATGAACAACCGAGTCTACCCCATCTATCTGGCCTGGCAGACCGGGCCGGCTGAGACTCTGCTCGACGAGCTGGGGCAGCGGCTGGAGCGGAGGATGCCAGCAGGTGGGATCGGCTTCGATCTAGCGGAGCAGTTCGATCGGCTGGTCGAGATGACCGCCCGCCGGCACTGCCGGTGGATGTGGGATCAGCTCAAGGAGAACGCTCAGGCCGCGGTCGCCTCATATCGCGGATCCAGGAGTCGGAGCGGCCTCATCCAGCTGGCCGAGCTGCTTGGGACGTATGTACATAAGCATCGCGGTGAATGTGGGGTGCACCTGGTCGGGCACGGCACGGGAGCGATCCTGCTGGTCGAGCTACTGTCTCTACTGCTGCGGCGCCACCTCCCGCTGGAGTCTGTCAATTTGCTCGCCCCCGCCATCCCACTGGACGACTTCCAGAAACGACTGCTGCCGTCGCTCCCGGAACGCTCGAACCCGCGGCTCACGGTCTTCGGCTTGAGCCCGGAGCGCGAGCTGAACGACAGTTGCGCCGCAGGCGGGACCCGCTTCTACCAGAAGTCTCTGCTCTATCTGATTTCGCGCGGATTGGAGCCTCACCCTGAACGCGGTGACGACTCCGGAGAGATGCCTCTGCTCGGCATGGCCAAGGACTTCAATGACCCCAAGCTGCAGAACCGAATCGGACGAAAGTTTCCGGGCGGCGCCAAGTTCATCACCTCGCCGGCTACGGCTGATCCCCAAGACGAGCGCACGGACGCGGCTCGGCACGGCGACTTCGAGGACGATGGCTTTACCATGACCTCCGTCGTGACGCGAGTCCTCAAATCCTCGAAGGTCGACCCTTTCCGCTCCAATATGCCCCTGTTCGGCCTGGACCACGTTCCGGGGCAGGCGGCACGGGTCGTCGCCGCGGCAGGGATCGGCGATACCGAACCACCCGGTAAGAAAACGCCGTTACTCACCACAGCCGAGGCCGGCGAATTTGTTCCGCGACTCCCGCCCTGCAGAGACTCAGAATATCCCCCAGAAATCGGGGAGGCACCGCCGGAAGGGGATCGCACCGCCGCCACCCTCCGGTTGGCCGGCTACCCATCGATCCCCAACGGGCGTCAGCGCCAGCTTGCTCGCCTGCCTTCGTACCGGGAGTCCAACTCCCAGGAGTAGGTCTTATGCCTGCACAGGGACGTGCCCTCGCCATCGGCCTTAACACCCTCGGGAGAGGATATTCGGGGTTCGGACAGCTTACTGTGGCGGAAACTGATGCCAAGGATTTGGCCGCGATTGCGAAATCCAAGGGGTTCGCGACCAAAACGCTGCTGGCGAACAGCGCGACCCGCGCGAAAGTGATCGGGGAAATCACCGCAGCGGCCGCCGCGCTTGGGCCAGGGGACATTTTCATGCTTTCCTTCTCCGGTCATGGAGATCAGGTCCCCGATAGAAATCGGGAGGAGACCGATATCCGGGATGAGGCCTGGGTGCTCTACAATGGACACCTCCTCGACGACGAGCTGTTCGAGCTCTGGCACAAGTTCAAGTCGGGAGTCCGCATTCTGGTCTTCTCCGACAGTTGCCACAGCGGGACGATTCTCCGGGCCGACTATGGGGCGCCCGCTCGCACCCGTCGGAAGCAGCGCAAGGCCAAAGGGAAAAAGGTCAAGGCCAGCGTGCTGCTGATTTCAGCGTGTCAGGACAACGAGCTCGCGTACGAGGGTAGCTCCAACAGCGTCTTCATCGCGGAGCTCAAGCAGGTATGGAGCAACGGGCGGTTCCGGGGAGGCTACAAGGCATTTTGCGATACGATCGGCAGGAATATGTCGGGGACACAGACTCCGAACCTCTACACCATCGGCGCGAAAAATGCCGCCTTTCGGGGTCAGAATCCGTTCACGATTTGATGGGGGTGCGCTGTTAGCCGCGGTGGGTAGAACTGAGCAGGGCGACGGTGGTGGACCTGCCGCCGCCCCTACTCCGGGTATCCGCTGGCTTATCTCCGCTCTCTTGACCTCAGCTGTTTGATATTATCGTCGAACGCCTGTTCCACGATCTGCTTGAACACAGGGCTTGCGCCCGGATCGATCAGTCCGAATACCTTTGCCTTGGCCTGCTTCAGCGCTTCCTCTGTCCCCTTCGTCAAAGCTTCCTTAACCGCTTTTGCGTCTGCCTCATTGACCAATGGCACTTCACACTGAACCCGGAACTCAGAGCCCTTCTCATTGTCATACTGAAAGATGAGGTTGGGAATTCTCTTCCCCATCGACCTCCCAACGACAGAGGGATTTTCCGCTTGCACGTTGGTCATGGTGCCGCTCCTTGGCCGTCCGGTCCGGGAAGAGTGTTCGCTGCTGTGCTGACGCGATAGCCTGAGATACGGTATGGTACCTGACGGCGCAAGGGCATTTCAGCCCTACCTTACAGGGAATCTCCTTCGAGGCCTCCCGGCAGACCAGCGTGGCGACGGCAGAGTCTTTCCCGAGTTTAGGTGATCGGTACACGGTCCTTCGCAGGATTGGGACTGGTGGCATGGGACGGGTGTACCTGGCCCATGACCAGAAGCATGATCGCCAGGTTGCCATCAAGGTGATCGCCCCCGATTATGCCCAGGCGGTCGGCACCCAACGGTTCATCCGGGAAATCCACATAGCCGCGACGCTCAGTCACCCGAACATCGTTCCGCTGTACGACTCGGGCGAGGTCGATGGGCAACTCTTCTATGTCATGCCCTATATCGAGGGAGAGAGCCTGCGCCAACGGCTGGTGCGGGAGACCATGCTGCCGGTTCCCCAAGCCATCGAGTGGGCTGCGGAGATCGCCGATGGTTTAGCCGTGGCCCATGCGCACGGAATCGTCCATCGCGACATCAAGCCCGAGAACCTGCTGCTCCAGGGGGACCATGTCCTGATCGCCGACTTCGGCATTGCCCGAGCCATTGATCTCGCGATCGATGAGGGCATTACGACGCAGAACCTGGTTGTGGGGACGCCCAGGTACATGAGTCCGGAGCAGGCCAGTGGAGCCGCCCACCTGGATGGGCGGAGCGATCTCTATTCCCTCGCCTGTGTGGTATACGAGATGTTGGGCGGTGACCCGCCTTATACCGGGCATACCCCGCAGTCGATCGCAGCCAGAAAGCTGGCGGGGGAGTACCGGCGGCTCCGGGTGGTCCGGCCTGGGCTACCGGCCGCGCTGGACCGAGCCCTGGCGAAGGCCTTGAGCCCGGTACCAGCCGACCGGTTTGCGAACGTCGAGGAGTTTGCTCAAAGCCTTCGGGCCGCTCGCAGGCCAGGGATCAGACGCGGGCTCACAGTGTCGGGAGCCGTGGTCCTCGCCGGGCTAGCGATCGGGTTGGCAGCCACGATCTTCTGGCCGCGTCCAACCCCGACGGCCCACCGTCCCCGGGTGGTCGTGGGAATGTTCGAGAACCGGACTGGCGATTCACGGTTCGATCCGTTGGGTTTCATGGCGGCCGACTGGGTGACGGAGGGCTTGCAAGAGACAGGCGGTGTGGACGTCGTGCCGAGCACTACGGCCCTGGCGGCCGTGCGATTCCTCCGGACGCGGTCGGGCGCGACTGACCCGATTCGAGCACTGGCCCAGGAGACCGGCGCGGACCTCGTGGTGAGTGGGTCTATCTACCGCGATCAGGACAGCCTGGTCTTTAAAGCGCAGCTCGCGAGCGCGGCAGCCGGCTCTCTACTCGGCGCAGTGGAGTCGCTTCGAGCCGCTGAAAGTCGGTCTACCGATGCTCTCCAGCAGCTGCGTACCCGGCTCATGGGCTTGCTGGCCGTGAGGCTGGACAACCGCGCGATTCAGGACGAAAGACCGCCGACGTACACCGCCTATCAGGCCTTCAGTGAGGGGATGGACGCCTATGTTCGAGAAGACTACGCCCCCGCAGTAGCGGCCTTCGAGCGAGCCTACCACAGTGATACCACCTTCGGCCTGCCCTTGCTGTATGCCTCCTTCTGCCACGTCAACCGCGGCGATTACGAGCTGGCCGACTCGGTGCTGCGTATCCTCGCGGGCCAACGTGAACGGCTGAACCAATACAACAGGAACTTGCTCGACTACCAAAGAGCCGAGCTGTCGGGCGACGACGCCGGCGCCATGTCGGCGATCCGTCGGACCGCAGAAATAGCGCCATCATCCAAGGCTCCCTATAACCTCGCGACGGTGGCACTCGAAGCACGTCTGCCGTTCACGGCCGAAAGCACATTGCGCCAACTGTCCCCGGATGTAGGCGCCATGCGAGGGTGGCTGCCTTACTGGGAGGTACTCACCAGTTCACTCCACGTGCAGCGGAAGCACAACGTCGAGCTGAGTGCGGCACGCCAGGCCCGACAGCGCTTCCCCAATCGTTTGGACGCGCTCGGCCTCGAGGCCCGGGCGCTCGCCGCGCAGAAGCAACTCACCGCCCTCGAGCGCCTCTGGTCGAAAGCCAGTCAGACCAATTCCATCGAGGTCGGAAATCTCGCCTACGAGGTGGGCGAGGAACTCTGGGCCCACGCCGACTCCAGCACCGCCGCGCCGTGGTACCGGCGAGCTCGTGAGGTTTTCTCGCGCGGACAGGGAGCTAACCGGGACATCGAAGCCCGTTGGGGCCGTGCCAGAGCTGCCGCTAGGCTGGGGCGCTGGAAGGAAGCCTCCGATTTGGCCGAAGACCTGGCAATCGACGACCCGAAAGAACGTGACTTTTACTTCGGCTTCTCAGGGTTGCTTGCGGCTTGGACGGGGGACCGCCGTCGAGCTCAGGAGCTGGAGCAGCAGCTCGCCGGCGACCACCGGCCTTTCACTTTCGGAGAGCCGCAGTTCCAGGCCGGGCGCATCGCCGCTGTGTTGGGTGACCTCGAGCAGGCCCAGGCGCTTCTGGCTTCGGCCCTGCGTCAGGGATACCCCTATGGCATTGATTTTCATCGAGACCGGAGCCTGGCTCCGCTTCGAGGGCTCCCCATTATGACTCAGCTGGATATCCAGCGACAGTAATCGGGGGGATCTCCGCGAGGGTTGTAACCCGAAA
Organism: uncultured Gemmatimonadales bacterium; assembly: GCA_963812755.1. Lineage (GTDB taxonomy): Bacteria > Gemmatimonadota > Gemmatimonadetes > Gemmatimonadales > GWC2-71-9 > CAVVWJ01. The sequence goes on from CAWEWK010000027.1 coordinate 11,380, forward strand.
CCGCTCGGCGGTGATCATTTTCTAACCGATCGCCATATGATACCCTTATTGGTCTCTGCGGCCAGCGGGAGGCGTAGCGGGCAACAGCAATGACCAGTTGCCACCGATGCTCAGACTTGAGCTCTGTTCACCGTAAATGGGCGCAGTGACCGTGATAGTGGTCGTAGTCGTGTTCACCAGGGGCACCGAGAGGGAGGCCCGAAAAACCACGAAGTCGGTCTGCAACGCCTCGCGCAACTCTCTGTCGGCGTTGCCGTAGGCGAACTCGAGCCCCGCTCCCAGTTTTACCCGCTGGTCCTCGAGGACCCGCGTCACTTCGAATCCCAGCCCACCGTCAATCCCGAGCTTCGTGACTGACGTATCCCTTAGGTCCACGTACCTGGCGCCTAGTCGGGCCTTGAAGCTAAGGGCAGCGGCCGGTAAAGGATTGGAGAATCGCCGACCCCATGCCAGTCCAGCGAGGAAGGAGGTACCATCGGCCAGCGAGTCCGCTCCCAGGGTCGGATCGCCCTGATCGAACCGCAACTCCATACCGAAGTAGCTCCGATCTGCCTCTTCCCGAAGGGCGCGCACCCGATCCTTGAGCTTTGCATGGCTTGTCGGATCGGTGTCGAAGCTCACTGGGTCACCGCAGGCTGACCCGAGCGTCTCTCCGGGCCTCGCCTTCAGGATCGCCTTCACGCAATCCCCCAGCGACTCACTCGGCGCATTCTCCAGGGTTTTCCGAATTTTGAGCCTGAGATCGCGTTCGGAGATCGTCGCTTGCTTGGCCGCCGCAGTGACGTCGGTGAACAGCTTACTGCCTGCGCTGACGCCGGTGACGTTTAGCCTTGCCCGGAAGCCAACGTAATCGATCCTTCCGTCGTCGTCGGCATCGAGCTCATCGACCGGCAAGAGAAACGAGATATCGGCGAGACGGCTGGCGCGCGCGGCCGAGCGAGGGTCATTCGTGTTTCCAAACAGTGTCGCGGGGTTGAGTGCGATCGCAGTGATGGCCCTGGCACCCGCGTTGTTACCTACCGCCGCGATGGTACCACCGGCCAGAGGAATCGGCCGCACGTCTGGGACCGCCTCACCCTGAGCGAGAGAGCCGGCTAGTGCAGCGTCCCCCGGATCGGCCGGTTGGACATCACGGGGTGCGATCGTTTCCTGGACCGCAGCAGTCTGGTAAAACGGAGCCGTAAGGCGGTCCATGATGACGGTCGCCAGCGCGTTACACCCCGTGACCTTCACGCCCGCGAGAGCAACGGTCTTGCATTCTTCATCGCGGGTGGGCTGCTGCGCAGTGAGAGGAGAGACCTGCGCTGCCAAGGCTAGGTAGAACAAGATCGATGGCTTTCTCACCGTTTGCTCCCTTACTCGACCGTATAGACCCAGGTCATGTCGCCCTGAATTGCACCCAAATCGCCGTCGACCTTTAACCTGCCGCTGTCTTCCTCCTCCGAGACATCCACCCAAATCCGTAGAAAACCCGGGGCGGCCACTTCGACCGAAGTCCGGGCTGCACCACCAGGAGCCGCCAGGTCCACCTTCACGGTAGGATCCCCCTCGTCCGGGCCGTAGGTCACGACGAGTAACGCGGTTCCGGCGTTCGAGAAGTCGGCTTCGAAAACTGTGTTCACAATGCTTCCGACAGGGATCGAACCACGATACATGGGAAGCCCCCCAATCTTTGAACCGTCTGCGAGGAAGCTCTGCGCCGCCATCAGCGGGAAGCCGGGTCGGCCCGCGGTGCATCCGGGGGTTGTGCCGAGTCGGCCTTTTCCGACACTGGAATGACGCCGGCTGGCGTGTGACACTTAAGGTGTATCGCGCACTTCAGTCGCACTAGGTCCTGTCTGCGACACCCAAGGCCTGTTTTGCGACATTTTCCACATCATTTGGCTCTATCCCCACGAGCGCGACCCCAGGCACCTGATCGAGGCGGGATACCTGGAGCGGTTGGAGGACTACGACTTCGACGGGTCGCGGGTGCTGGCCAGCCGGCTGTGCTGGCGGATCACGGCGAAGTTCGTGCACACCTACTTCGGGCGGGGGTTCGACAATCCCACGGCGCTGTTCACCGAAGACCTCCTGAAGCCGGAGCTGCAGGACCCGGCGGTGTTCGCCGACGGGGTCGCCAACATCGTGGAGGCGCAGCGGCGGGTGGGGGCGGGTGCGTTGAGATCTCGCGCAGGCGCCGTTGCGCAGATTTTGGCTACGCTTCCGTCCGCCGTGGGCCTCGATCTTCGGCGGCGTGTGGTTCGAGATCCTCGGCCCGATCCGAAGCGTGCAGACGATTGCCTCCGGCCGCAGAATTCGAGAGCTGGCTCGGCTGGTGAGGCGGCACGGCTCCGGTCGTTGGAGGAAGCGAAAGGGTGTCGCGACAATTCGGCTGGGCGATGGATCGATTCACCGCGCAGAAGTACATTGGTACGAAGCGACTGGCATCGGTCGTAGGGAGGTCAAGATCAAACGCTACCTGGATTCCGTCTCATGAAGAGAACCCGCAATAGACCCAGCCGATTTGCGCTCTGCATAGACAATTCGGGGTATGCCGCTTCGCTCGAAGCCCGAAAGCTTTACGAGGTACTGCCCGATAGCGAAGCTGCCTCTCACCGCCAACTTCGCATCGTTGATGAATCCGGTGAGGACTATCTTTACCCGGCACGCTACTTTCGCCTGGTCACTCTACCGCCATCCTTGCACCGGGCTCTGCGCCGCCGTACAGGACACCTCAATAGCGTTCGCCGCCCCAGCACTAAGCCTCTAGCGATCAGATCCGCATAGCCCCGTTCTTCGCGAGGAGAAGTGGAACCTCCTCGAAGGCATGACGGATCCCGATTTGGCAGCGCGGCTGCAACAAACCGCGGTGGCGGTGGGGTGACAGGCGCTAGCCAGTCGGCGGCTACCTCACCTCGATCGGCACCGTCCACCGAAACGTTCCCCACGCCATCGCGAGAGTACCGTGCCTGGCGTCGTGCGGCTCGATGGAGATGGTGAACTTCTCCACCGGTGGCTCCACGCTGTCCGTGGTCATGGCCGCCGTGCCCAGATCCAGGGCCCGCCGGTACTCCGTTCCCCACTGCCCGGTCTGTTTGTTCACGATGAGGTCAACGCCGCGGGCGTGCGGGACGGTCCAGAGCGTGTACGTCCCGGCCGGCAGCGACAGTCCCGCGAGCCCGATCGGCGCCGAGGTCGTGAACTGGGTCGCCGCGTTCGCCCCGGTGCGCCAGACGCGGTCGAAGCCGATCACGTTACCCAGCAACGTGCGCCCGCGCGCCAGGGGACGGCCGTAGTCGACTGAAAAGGTCGCGGCCCCGATGGTGGCTCGGGTGGTATCGCGCACGCTGAGCTGCTGGAGCCCGGTGCGTCGCTCCGCGGCCGCGAGACGGTTGCTGATGGAGTCGATATCGGGCGCGGCCGCGGTCCTCGCGACGGCGACCTTGTAGGTGCTCCGCATCCCCGAGTAGGCCAGCATCCGCCCGCTGCTGTCGACCGTGACATCCCCGGTCCCCGACAGCCAGTCGTGCCACAGCTCCACCTTGCCGCCGGCCTCAGGCTGCACCCAGCCCCGATGCAGTACGAAGCTCGGTCCGACGTCCCGGTCGGGATAGAACTGGCGGAACGGCACGCTGTCGCCCGGCTGGAGCCCGAGCCCCGCGGCGCGGCGGAGCGCTGCCGCGATCTCCAGCTCGATGACGCTGTACATCATCGAGGCGTGCGGCACGGTGATCGCGCCGGCCGTGGCGAACGAGGTGTCCCGCACGCCGCTGCTGTCGCGGACCGAGATGGTCACCGCCTCCTTGGAGAAGTCGGCCGTGACCCGGCGTCCGCGTTCCCTCGGAGTCGGGCCATTCGGCGTGCGCACGTCCATGACCATGTGCCGGATCGTGCCGTCAGGCGCCAGATCGAATTCGGTATGGCGCCGCCGCACGAAAGGCCACCGATCCACGCCGTCGGTGACCAGCCGCATGGGCCAACGCGCGATGCGCTCGACGGAGACGGTATCGTTGCCCAGGGTGGCGACGAAGCCATAGCGCTCGGGTGGCGTGGCGTTGCTGCAGGCGAGCAGGAGGAGGGGAAACAGGGTCGACCGGGTCATCTGGTCCCTTGGAAGGTGTCTGCAGGAGGACGATTGAAGGAGGGGGTCGCGACACAGGCGGCGGTCTCCGCTTAGGCGCTCGCGCAGGAGGTGGGACGCCTGCACGTGGGGAAAGAGTTACTTCATCACCGGCCGGGTCCGGGATACCAAGGGTGACCCGCTCCACTCGCACGTATTTGATACCCCCGCCTGTCGAGCGTATCCTTAGCTTGTCACCGACTCCTGCCATGGGTGCCGTGCATGCCGGTGACCGCCAGGTTGTCCAAGCGGTTCTACGAGGTCTTGGGCGAGGACGTGGCGAACGAGCTGGTGGACTGGTTCAACGCCGTGGATCTGACCTACCGAACGGATCTCCGCGAGCTGAATGAGCTGAACTTCGCGCGGTTCGACGCCAAGCTGGAGCAGCGAGTGGCGGAACTGCGGGCGGGGTTGCGCCAGGAGCTCGTGGAGCTGCGCATGGAGCTCCGCAGCGAACTGCAGAAGGTGCGCGCTGAGCTGCTCCGATGGATGTTTGGCTTCTGGGTCACTACCCTCCTCAGTATCGCCGGCCTGCTGATCGCTTTGCGCGGACCGTGAAGGGGTCTTCACCCTTCACCCTTTGGCGGATACTCCCTGCGGTCCTCCTCTGCCTTGGCATCGGTCCGGCACCTCCCCGCGTGTCGGCGCAAAGCTGTGAAATGCCGCCCCAGGTGTCCCGCCGGGAGATCCTGCAGGCGATGAGTGCCCACGGGCCTTACAGCCTGACCAGCACTACCACCTCGATGTTGTTCGGGTCCAGGGCCCTGCTGGAGCTGGTCCGGCAGCGGCGGCGGCAGGTCCCCGGGGAGACGCATTTCTTCATCGACCATGCCGACTGGTTCTCCGCCCATCTCGCGACCGCCGGAGTGTCCTATGCCGAGATGTCGGAATCGGCGCGAGCCGCCTACGAGCACAAGCAGGACATCCTGGTGAACTATGGGCCGCAGGTAGTGGAAGAAGTCCTGGAAGGGCCAACCCCGATAACCTCTCTCGACGTGATGATCTTCTGGCCCGACTCCAACGGTGCGCCGAGGGAGTTCAGCTACCATGACACCCTTTCGGTGCCCAAGATGGACGCCTTCAACCAGCGGGTCATTCGCTTCAGGGTGCTGGAGTACGACAGCATGCTGGTGTTCGACGAGGTGACGGGCATCTCGGTCCGTCCGGTGGGGTTTCTGTCGGCGCTCTTCGCCGTGCTGGGCAAGCCCGACCTCAAGGAGACGCGGATCGCGGTGTCAAAGGACTATTGGCAGGTGATGCGGGGACGGGTGAAGATCTTCCCGGGCATCTCCAAGACCGGGGTGGCGTCGATCGAGCCGAGCGGAGTGGGGCACGAGAAGATCCCGCGCGACCGGCCCGACCTGCGGGCGCTCGCCCAGCGGCTGCGGCAGCCGCTGGAGCTTCGCTATGGACCACCGTCATGCCAGGCAGAGCTCTTGATGCGCGGCCGGGACTCGGGCGATTGCCCTCAGCTCGCGATGGGAGGCGTGGGGAGCTGTGCGGGGACGCGGTGACTTGTGAGCCCCGCCCTCATGATGAGGACCGATGGCTCAACGGGGTCGAAGTTCTCAATCATCCAGACATCCGACTTGGTCTCCCCGACAGTGGCGACAAACCTTCTCCCGTCGCGCGTCATGGTGACGTCTGAGACCTTCACCGGAAAGATGGCGTTGAGCTTCGGCTCACCACCCGTGAGACCAAACTCATAGACTCTTCGACAAGCCGGCCCGATTTCCCATTCTTCCTCTTCAAGAGCGTAAACCGTCACGCCGCGAGCAGACCAGCCGACGGGGATGTACGTACCGTTCCGGGAGCAGAGCCCGCGACCCGTCGCCCAGGTTGATGGCCCAAAGTCCAGGATCACCTCCCTGGTTCCAGAACACCGCGACTCGCTTTCCGTCCGGTGAGTACTCGGGATAGAACATCTAGCCAACCGAATCGTTCTGAACCAGTGGACGCTCCTGACGGTTTCCGGATCGAGCAACCGAAAGTTTCGATTGCCGGGTGCCTGGTACAGGATGTGGCGGCCAGGAGTCAGGAATCTCGCGCCCGTCGCTCGAGAACCGTTCGCCCAAGCACACGCGACCTGCCGCTCCCCGGCTCTAATAGCCACACCCTCGGCGTACCGCGGTCCAGTGCGCCGAACGCGATCTGCCGTCCGTCAGGTGACCAGGCCGGTGAGCGAACTGAAGAGTCGCTCAGGAAGGACAGACGCCGGCGTGGTCCACCCGCCAACGGCATGGTCACCAATCCCGCGTCAGCCTTCGAGATGAATGCAATCTGCCGCTGATCGGGAGCGATGGCGGGACTCTGGTTGATGGACGTGCCTGTCGTGAGCGGCCGTCCAGTTACCCGTGAGCTGCTGCCATGCCGGGTAAACAGCCAGATATTCGAGGACCGGAATGCTCGCGGGACTACCAGCGTTTTCCCATCCGCCGAGATCGAGAAGTTGTCATCGGGGCCAAACTCGACACCGGCGACGACCAGTGCCGGCTCCAGAGGTGCCTTGGGCGCGTCGGCCGGCACGGGAACCTTCCACAGCTCGTTGGACCCTCTCAGGTAGTACATGATGTCTCCTGATGGCGCCCATCGTATCGGACGATCGGAAGCGGGCTTTCCAGGTGCTCGAAGCTAACCGGTGCCATCGCTTCCCATGGTCCACAGGGTCCAGTGGCGGGTGGGTTTTTCCGAGAAAGTGACAAAGGCAAAACGGTCTCCAGCAGGTGACCGAGTCCAGGGCCTGAAGGAAAGTGAAGGTTCCGGCTATAGGGATGACCCGTCTCGCGTTGGTCGACTTGTCGACGATCACGATAACCTTACGCGCCGGCTGCCAACTTGCGAGCTCCGATCCGTCAGGTCCCAAGTTGGACCAGGGTGAAGATAGGATTCGCCGGGAGGAGCCACCGAACCGGGATAGCAGGTGGGTTCCATTGACTGAGTCCATCGTCATCACGCCGAACAGGACCTCGGAATTGTCGGGAGACCACTTCAGACAGCAGATTACCTTGTACGACGCGACTTCCGTTGGCGTGCCTCCCCGCAAGTCCCTCAGGTACAATCGATGTGCGCCGGTATCACGAGAGACGAAGGCCAGCATCTTGCCGTCCGGGGAGATCGCCGCCGAGCTCACGTCGCCGGTAAAGGTGAGTTGGCGGTGAACCGGTGTGACGGCCGGTTGCCCAGGCTTCCGGGAGCGGAGTATGACTCCGGTTGCGATCAGACAGGCAAGGAGCAGGACAGAAGCGAGTGCGGTCTTCGAGACTCGTCGGCGCGGCAAAGCAGCGCCGGATGGATAGACCAACGCCCCGGCGAACTGGACGCGGTGGCGAAGCGGTCGGCCGGAACCTTGGCCAATGCCCTATGGATCGCCCGCTCGACCGAGTCGGGAATCGCGCCTCTCACCGTCCGGATGCTGGGAGCCGGGGTGCTGAGTTGCCTGGCGAGTATGACCTGCGGAGTCGGGCCGGTGAACGGCGGCTCGCCCACCAGCATCTCGTAGAGCACGCAGCCGAGGCTGTAGATGTCGGTGCGTCCATCCACGACATTCCCGGGCAGGACTGCTCGGGGCTCATGTAGGCCGGCGTGCCCACGAGAGCCCGTTCCAGTCAGGCGCTCTTCCGCTCCCGCGCAGCTCCACCGCACGCGCGATGCCGAAGTCCGCCAGAAGGGCATGGTCCCCCTCAGCAAAATATTCTCCGGTTTGACGTCCCGGTGAACGACGCCGTGCCGGTGGACCGATGTCCAAGTGCATCCGTCAGCTCGAGCGCGAGGCGGCAGAGCCTCGTCCAGCGGAAGCTGCACCTCCCGCCGCAGACGGGCCCGGAGAGACTCCCCCTCCACAAAAGGCATAGTGTACCAGAGCAGCCCTTCCGCTTCCCCGGAGTCGAAGCACCGGAAGGATGTGCGGATGCTGGAGCTTGGCCGCGATACGGATTTCCTGAAGAAAGCGCTCTGGGCCGAGGGTAGCGGCGAAGTCCGGGCTGGAGCACCTTGAGCGCGACGTAACGATCGTGCCGGACGTCGCGCGCGAGGTAGACCGTGGCCATGCCCCCGCGTCCGAGCTCGCGGTCGACTCGGTAGCGGCTACGGAGAGCATGGACCAGAGGCGAGCTGATGGAGGTCACGACGCTGCTGGAGGGGATGCCGAAGAATGTGTGACAGCGAACCGGGGAATGCCAGCCACTCCGGCGGGAGTGCAGGATAGGGCCCGGCGTCAGCCCGAAGTATTTAGAGAAATTCAGGCCGATCCGGTTCGCGACGAGGGTTGACGCGGGACGCTAACGCGGCCACGGCGTACGCCGCGGCGGCCGCGCCGAAGACGGCCTCGCTCCCTAGCTCGAGCGCTATCAGCACCGCCAGCGGCGCCGCGACTACCGAGGCAAACCCATTCGCCGCCCAGGCCCAGGCCACTCGCCCCGCATCGTCTCCCGCGAGCCGGCGGAGGCCGAGCGGGAATGGCATGCCCATCACGAGAGCCAACGGCCCCAGCACCAGCACGGCTGCGAGTCGCCCGTGCCACGAGCCCCGCGCCCTCCACGGCATGGACCAGCGGCAGCAGTCCCACTGCCAGCGCGCCGCACGCCAGCGCCAGCCCCAGCGTGCACCCCACGCGCCCGCGCCGGCGCCAGCCGGTCCGACCAGGCGCTGCCGATCCCCGACCCGACGAGCATCGCCGCGAGTACCGCCGCCACCGCGTAGACCGGATGTCCCAACAGCAAGGTGAGCTGCTGGATGGCGGCGATCTCGGCCAGCAGGTAGGCGAGCCCGAGCGCGCCGAAGTACCAGAGCAGGGGACCGCACCTTTCGCCGCCGGTCCTTCTCCGGAGAAAGAGCGCGGGGAGGGCCAGCAGGAGGGACGCGAGCACCGCACCCTGCGCCAGCGTCGCCAGTACCGCGACGTAGCCCCACTCGGCGAAAGGCAGCCAGTCGCCGCGGCTACGCTCGAGCATGAGCCGCAGCGTTCTGCTCCCCAGGAACGCGTGCGGATACGGCCGCGCATCGGTGGCGGGCCGCACGTCGAAGGGATACGTCGGCCGCGAAGTGGGCTGCGGCCTCCTCTCCCCGCGCAGCCGCCCGCGCCGCCTCGAACAGCACCGGCGCATCGACGAGGTTGAAGCGGGTGTCGGGAGCGGCGAGCCCGGCCGCCAATCGACGTCGAACCAGCGGGAGGCAGTCCACCGGGCGATGCGGTCGAGAGCGGCCGGGGAGAAGCCATCCGGCTTCACCAGCGTGGTTACGGTTCCCCAGCTCCGCACTACGACCAGCGCTGCGGCGGGCTCGCGACCCAGACGCCGGAGCGCCGCTGCGGCGGTGAGCACCGACCGCACCTCGGCGCGGGGGGGCACCGCGAGCCAGTTGGTCACGGCCAGCATGCCGCCTGGCGCCAGCACTTCGAGGCACCGGAGATACCCCTCGACGGTGTGCAGGAAGTCCTCGCGCAGCGACACGATGCCGGCGCCGGGCCCGCCGCCCGCGAAAGGACCGAGGGTCACGAGGTCGTAGCGCGCACGGGTGCTGGCAAGAAAGCGTCGCCCCTCCCCGATCGCCCAGGTCACCGGCGCGTTTGCTCCTCTGAGGCCCTCCCCGAAATCGGTCCGGCGCGCGAGCTCCGCCACGCCCGGCTGCAGCTCGACCGCGGTGATTTCTCCGGGGTCGTGGGCCAGCGCGGTCGCCACCTCGTGGGCGCCGCCCGGCGTGAGCAGCAGCACTCGGCGGGGCTTGCCCAACGCATAGGGAAGCGCGGAGGGCTGCCAGTCGAGCAGCGCGCGGGATGCCGCGCTCCAGCTCGCGACCGCGCCGGCCAGCTCGCCATCCACGAACACCGCCGTCTGCTTGGGAACTCTCCCTGATAGCCGAGCGACAGGCCGGGCGCGAATCGGAACGCGGGTGCCTCCACCGCGACCATCCATCCCGTCGGGCTGGTCGTCTCGGCGACGACGCGCGCGTCCGGAAAGGCGCTGACCTGCGCCAGTCCCTTGTAAGGCAGCAACTGCAAACGCCACGGCGGTCGTGCCGCCGAGACGCCCGCGCCGAGCAACAGCAACGCGGCAAGCACGCGCCACCATCTGGGGCGAGGGGACACGGCAGCAACGGCGAACCCGGCGGGCACCGCGAGCAGCGCGGGCAGGGCCAGCGCGCGCTCGGGGTCGAGCCACGCCAGCACCGCGACGCCGGCGAGCGCGCCCAGGCCGGCGCCCAGGAAAGCTCGCGCCGTACACCAGTCCGGGACGATCCTCGGTAGCAAGCAGCGCGGCCAGCGTGCCGAGCGCGCCGAGCGCGAAGGGCACCGCCAGCAAGGCCTGGAGGATCAGGAGCCGGGCAGCCTGGCCGAGGTCCAAAGCGAGCCGGGTGGGATCGATGGGAAGCAGGTCGGTGGCCGCGGGCACTGCGAGGAGCGCCAGCGGGGTCCCGAGAGCAGCCGCCGCGAGCCAACGGTCGGGCCGGATCGGGCGGCGGGCGCGCAGCACGGCCAGCGACCGTTCCGCTGGCACCGAAGCCGAGCATGGCGACACCGACGGCGAGATAGGCGAAGTGATGGAACTGCTCGATGGCGAAGACCCGGACCAGGAGCACTTCGTAGGCGAGCGTGCCCGCGGACAGCGCAAGAACCGCGAGCGGCCGGCCGGCGCGACTCACGTCAGCGGGTGCCTTTGAGCATGGGAACGAACTGCACTGGGATGAGCGTGCGGGTGGTCACCTCTCCCCGTCTGTCTTTCTCCACCTGAATCAGGTATTGCACTCCGTACACGGTGCCCACCGGAATGATCATCCGGCCGCCGGGTTTGAGCTGTTCGACCAGCGCGGGGGGGATGTACCCGGCGACCGCGGTGACGATGACCGCGTCGAAGGGCGCGTGCTCGGGCCATCCGAAGTGGCCGTCGCCATGGCGTACGGTCACGCCGCGATATCCCAGGCGGCGCACCCGGTCGCGCGCGGCAGTGGCCAGCGCTCCGAAGATCTCGACCGTATACACCTCGCACCCGGCCGCCGCGAGGACGGCTGCCTGATAACCGGAGCCGGTCCCGACCTCGAGCACCTTCATTCCTGCGCGCGGGCGCAGGATCTCGGTCATGTACGCGACGATGTAGGGCTGGGAGATGGTTTGCCCATGGCCGATGGGCAGCGGAAAGTCGCCGTACGCGTCGTCCAGGAACTCGGCGGGGACGAATTCGTGGCGCGGCACCGTCCGCATGGCAGCCAGCGTGAGCGCTGTCACTCACGTCGCGGCGGGCGATGAGGTCCACCATGGCGTGCCGCCGGCGGGCGAACTCGTCATCTTGCAGCGCGCTTAACCGGTCGGCCGGAACGACCAGGAGTAGCGAGGCGAGCGTGAGCACAGGTGAGACCAGTTCTGGTGGCATCGGAGCCGTCCTGGGGCAGTCCAGATCAAAACGTTATAGCGCCGATTCCATCCGCAGTAGCCCCTGCGACCAGAGATCCTGTGAGCGGCGCCACCGTCTCCCTCCTCGCCCGCCCACATAGTCAGATTGAACAATTCACGGAGAACCCATGCGCCGAGTGCTCCGGAAGGCCTCGCCCTGTTTGCTACTGCTGACGGGCATCGCCGGCTGCGCCGGAGATCTCGAGGACGCCGTGCGAAAGGAAATCCGGACCCAAGTGTCGTCCTCCAAAGCACCCGACTACGCGCGCGGCGCTCCGTGGCGGCTGGTGCAGCAGGTGTACCGCGACCACGATGAGCGTCCGCTGTGGAGCAAGGGCGGACGCCCGCTCGGCAGGGCGCGAGAGCTGGTGGCCTCCATATGCGAGGCACGACGGGAAGGACTACGGCCGGCCGATTATGATCTGGAGGGATTACGAGACGCGGCTCGGGCGTTAAAGGCGCAGGAACAGGCCGGGGCCGAAGACATCGCGGAGTTCGACATCAAGCTCACCGCGATGATGCTCGCCTTCGGAGGGGATCTGCTCGGAGGACGGCTGAACCCCCGCACCGTGGACGACGGGTGGTACCTGCGCGCACGACGCGCGAGCGTGGACAGCACCCTGCGAGCGGTATTCCGAGAGGAGGGCTTCCCGGATATTCTCGACGCCCTCCGTCCCCGGCAGAAGGAGTACCGCGAGCTGGTCGAAGCACTGGAGGATTACCGGGAGCTCGCCCGGAAGGGCGGATGGCCGAAGGTGCCGCCCGGCAAGCCGCTCGCAGCGCGGAGACCGGGGCGAACGGGTGGCGGCGCTGCGCGAGCGACTCCGGACCACGGGCGAGCTCCACGCGTCAAGAACGCGGAGCCGGTCTACGACGACAACGTCGCCGAGGCGGTGGCGCGGTTTCGGGTGCGACATGGCCTCCAGGCCGACAGCATTGTGGACGGGGCGACGCTGTCCGCGCTAAACGTGCCGGTCGAGCGCCGGATCATGCAGATCGAGGTCAACCTGGACCGGTATCGCTGGCTTCCGGCCGAGTTCGAGAAGCGCTACCTGATGGTCAACATCCCGGACTTTCATCTTCACGGGTACGAAAGTGGACGGGAAAGACTCGAGCAACGGGTGATCGTGGGTGAGGAGTACCAGAACGCCACACCGGTCTTCGCCGACTCGATGACCTATCTGGTCTTCCGTCCCGAGTGGAATGTCCCTTCCAGCATTCTGGTCAACGAGATGCTCCCCAAGCTGCGGGAGGACATCTACGACCTGGCTGGGCATGGCTTCGAGGTGGTGGACACCCAGGCCGATACGCTGGTGCGGGACCTCTCCTCGATCGACTGGGATGATGTGGACCCCGCCCAACTCCCCTACCGGGTCCGCCAGCGTTCCGGGGAGTCCAACTCACTCGGCCTGGTGAAGTTCATGTTCCCCAATCGCTTCAACATCTATCTCCACGACACGCCATCGCGGAAACTGTTCGACCAGCCGGTGCGCACCTTGAGCCACGGGTGCGTTCGGGTCGAGAAACCGGTCGAGTTGGCAGACTTCGTTCTGGACGGTCAGGGCGATTGGGACGAGAAATCGATCCGGAGGCAATGGAGGATCCCAAGGCTACACGGGGACGTGCCGTGTCCCTCGAGCGGCCGGTGCCAGTCTATATCCTCTATCTCACCGCCTTCATGCGGGGCGGAGAGCTGCACTTCCGCAACGATCCCTACGGCAAGGACCGACGGGCCATGAAGAGTCTGGGCCAACCGTTGCTGGAGGAGCCGGCGATCTGCCCGGAGCTCGAGCGGCTCCTTGGAGGCTGAGTCGTGAGGCTTCCGGTTTGCTGTCTCCAGCTCGCCTTCGTGACCGCGCTCGTCTCGTGCAGAGACGACGGAACCCCGCCGGAGTCCGCGGGCGAGACCGCCATCGCGCGCGATCCGCATGACACGCTGGCCGCTCCCCCGGACATGGCTGGGCCGCCTCCCGAGCTGCCGACGCCAGGTACCGGGGCGACCTCCTTCGCGCTCAAGTTCAAGGAAGAAGTAAGCCCGTATCCCCTGATGGCGCTCTTCGTGATGCCGGGTGATACCGTGCCGCTCGAGGCCGTGTTCACCGATACCTTGTCCCTGTACTCGGCCGAGGCCGGAGGCGGGCGGCTCGAGGCGCTGGCGGCGGCGCGCTGGCGCTGGATCGCCCCGCACCGGAAGGGCGTCTACCCGATTGTCGTGCGCGACTCCGGCTCCGGAGAGACCATCGCGCTCAACGCGTTCGTCATGGTGCCCCGCCCCGCCGCAGGCAGCATCGAGGGTTTTCGGATCGGCCGCTACGAGCGGCGGGCGTTCCGCGGGGACCCGAGCTACGCGCGTCCCCGCGGGCTGATCGAAGTGACGGAGGCGAACCGCGGCACGTTCGTGGCGCCCCACTTCACGCTGGGCCAGTTCGTCTCCAAGCAGCCCGGCGGCTATCCCAAGTATCTCGTGCTGCGGGAGCGACTGCTGCTCAAACTGGAGATGCTGCTGGACGAGGCGAGCCGAGCCGGCCTGCCGGTCACCACCTTCCAGATCCTAAGCGGGTATCGCACGCCCTACTACAACCGCACGATCGGCAACGAGACCCGCTACAGCCGCCATCTGTACGGTGACGCCGCCGACATCTACGTGGACGAGGATGGCGACGGGATCATGGACGATCTGGACCGCGACGGCCGCGCAGACCTGGACGACGCGAAGCTGCTGGCGGGTGTGGTGGAGCGGCTCTCACGGAGCGGCTGGTACCGGCCGTTCGAGGGCGGGCTGGGGCTCTACCGCCCGAACCGGGCGCACGGGCCGTCCGTGCACGTAGACGTGCGGGGGTATCGGGCACGGTGGTGATGGTAGTCTTGACGACCCCTGTACCCCGCCGTATCTCCACACTTGAGCTATCTCGAAAAGGGGTCAGACTTAGCACCATGGGAAGTTGAGGATGTTACACCGCAATCCTGCTCCGAAATCCAGCCTGGTGGGCCGGACCCTCGCTGGCGGGATCCGCGTACAAGAGAAGTCGGGGGAGACCCCCCTCGGACCTCTCTACCGTGCCGAGTCCCCGACCGGGCTGGAGTCGAGGTCCTGATCCTGGGCTCCACGTCCCGTCGACTCGGCCGGACTCGCCCTCCTGCGGCAACGCTACCGCGACGGGATCCTAATTCAGCATCCGAACGTCGCCGGGATCCATGAGCTGAGCGAGACTGACGATGGGCTGGTTTACGCGGTGGCCGAGTGCTTTACAGGCGAGTTGCTGTCGGAGACTTTGGCCAGGCGTGGCGCCCTGCCGGTGGAGGAGGCCCTGGACCTCTGCCTGCAAGCCGCGGCCGGCCTGGAGGCGGCGCACAACCTCCGGTGGGTTCACGGGACTCTCTCGCCGGACACCATTTTGCTGACCCAGACGGTCGGCGGCCGTCCCCTGGTTAAGCTGATCAGTTTCACCCAGGGACGGGCCCCTGGTGATATATGGGCGCCGAGCCATGGATTCAGCGGGGGGCGGTGTGAGTCTCGAAGATGCCAGCCCTGAGCGGATCGCGGGACACCCACCCGACGAGCGGAGCGACGTGTACAGCTTGGGGGCGGTGCTCCATCACCTCCTCACCGGAGTGGCACCCACCCTCGCTGTAAAGGGTGATTCGGGTACCGGAGGCAATGCGTGCCGTGCTCGGCCGGGCGCTTGACCCCTCACCGGCTCAGCGCTTTCAGACAGTCGCGGAGTTCGCGGCGGCGCTCGTTCCTACCGGGGGCAGAGGAGGCGGCGGCCCCGACTCCCATGTACCGGCGAGAGCAGGCGGCAGGCGTGCCCTCGCGCTCACGGCGATGGCCGCCGTCCTCGGCGGAGCTGTGGCCGTCTGGCTGCTATGGGGTGGCCAGCGTCCGCCCTGCCAGTGCACCGCCACGCGCCGGGCTGGAGGACTCCGGGTCCGTGGGGGACCCTCGAGCACGGCTTGTCCTCCGCATCCGATCGGCTCCCCGCTGACTCTGGGCCGGCGGCCCAAGGCTCGGTCGGTTCCGGCGCTCCCACCCCCGGGTCGCGCTATCGGTGAGCGGTCCGCCGAATCGCTGCTGGTGGATGTGCGCTCGGTGGACTCGACCATCCAGGTCGATCTCCGCTACGCTACCGCGAATAACTTCACCGGTGCACCGCTCCCCGGCTACGAGGCGCCGCGGGCGCTGCTGCGCCGAGAGGCGGCCGCCGCGCTCGGCCGAGTTCAGGCCCGGCTCCGCGCTGACGGTCTCGGTCTCAGGATCTTCGACGCCTATCGCCCGGTGAGGGCCACCATCGCAATGGTCGATTGGGCCGAGCGAAGCGGGTGACTGGGAGCTGCTCGAGAGCGGGTATATCGCCCGGCGGAGCCGGCATAATCTGGGGGTAGCGGTGGATCTCACGCTGGTCGACCTGGCGACGGGGACCGAAGTCCCCATGGGAACTGCTTTCGACAGCTTCAACGGTTCCGCCGACACGGCCGAGCTTACCGACCGGGTACTGCGTAACCGAGAGATCCTGCAACAGACGATGATATCGGAAGGGTTCAGACCCTACGGCCAGGCGTGGTGGCATTTCAACTATCCGCTCGAGGGGGCGGTGCCGTTGGATCGGGTCATCCGATAGCCTACTTGTTGTACGCTTCGTTCGTTCTCAGGGCGCCGGATTCGACACTGACCCGGCCTCCCAGGACGTACAGCACACCGTTCACCACCCCGGCACCGGCTCCGCCCCGCGCCGTAGGCATGTCTGCTCCCGCCACCCAGGTGTTTGCCACCGGATCATAGAGCTCCAGGCTAGCCGCCGGCGTGTACCCGGTCCAGCCGCCCGCCACATACAGCTTTCCGTCCATGACGCTCCCAGCCGCACCCCAGCGTGCCGTGGGCATGGGCACGCCTCCCCGGCCCAGGTGTTGGTGGCCGGGTTGTACACGTCCAGTTCGGCCCAGGCCTTCGGTTGTGCGTAGCCGGTGCCGTCGGGATCCTCCATCGTCATCCCGCCGGCAACGTAGAGCTTCCCGTTGATGGCCCGGGCGACACCGCGGTGGTGATGATGCGGTGCGGGAGCGCGCTCGCTCCAGCTGTTCGTGGCCGGGTCGTAGCGAAACAGGCGCGTCGGGCCGGTGTAGCGCCCGCCTTGACCAGGCGGGGTGGCGAGCACGTACAGCTTGCCGTCTATGGCGGCGGAGGCCCCGCCCTGGCTGTTGATGGGCATCGGGGCCTTGGCAAACCAGGCGTTCCCGGCCACGTCGTAGACGAACAGGGTACTGGTCGCCCGGCCTTCAGCGTTCAGCCCCCCCGATACGTAGATCTTGCCATTGATCACGGCGGCACCGTTGGGCAGGAGCCGTCCGGACGGCAAAGGAGCCCTGGGGGTCCAGGCGACCAGCGTGCTGGTCTTGGGATTGTAGGCTTCGACTGTCCGGAGGGGGGTCCCGCCGCGCCATCCGCCGATGGCGTAAATGACGCCGTTGACGCTGGCGGCTACCAGACCGTACCGGCCCGACGGCATCCGAATCCGGGTGGTCCAACTGTTTGGAACCGTTTCGGCGGCGAGCTCGGGCCCGGGGACCGTCGTCACCGGAGAGCCGGGGTCCGCAGCCGTCGGAAGCGGGAGGTCATTGGAGCAGGCGGCCGCAGCCAGCGACAGGAGAATGAGCGCCGCCGGCACGTGGGGATTGCGGCGGACTCTAGCGGACGGCAGTAGATCTCGGTTCATCGGGTCCTCGGGGCCAAGGGTAAAGCGTGGCCGGCAGTTTCCGGCCACGCTGGACCGGAGACTCGAATGGAGGCTCCGGTTCTGACCCTCTGATGCGCGGGACGGAGGCGAATGCGGACATGGCTCACCCGATTGTTGACGCGTAGCGATTCCGGTGAGAACATGGGTCAT
>CAWEWK010000028.1:0-48615 GCA_963812755.1 uncultured Gemmatimonadales bacterium
AGGGCGGCGGGCTCTCGTGTGCAAGCAGGTACTTGCAGACAGCGACCCCTTCCTTAAGCGATCCTCATAGCGCTGTCCGCACCCTCCGGATAGCGGCGATGCCGGCCGCGGGGCCCAGAGCCAGCACCGGAAACGCCAGCGGCCAGCCGACGAGATCTACCAGGTGAGGGATGAGCTGAATCGTCGCCATAGTAAGGAGAAAGCCGAGCGACGTCTGGAGGGTAAGCGCAGTGCCTACCGCGTGCTTCGGTGCCACCTCGGTGACCATCGCACTGAACTGCGCGGAGTCCGCCACTACGAAGAAGCCCCAGACCAACACCACGGGCGCCAGCACCCAGAAGCTTGCGCCGAAGCACAGACCGATTCCCAGCGAGCAAAGTCCGCTGGCCGTCATCGCCCAGGTCAGCACCTTGGCATAGCCGTGCCGTCGCGCCGCCCAGCCGCCCCACAGCGCGCCCAGGCCGCCGGCGGCGATGGCGCCGAAGGCGAGGAGGTACACGGCCTCCACTGGCACCGGGGCGCCCTTCGCCGGCCCGGACAGCGGCGCTGGCAGCGAGAAAGGCCGGCACCCAGGTCCACATGGCATACAGCTCCCACATGTGGCCCAGATAGCCAGCCGTAACCAGACGGGTTCGCTGGTCACTCGCTACCGTAGCGACCAGCCGCCAGGAAAAAGGTCGTGAGGGGAAGTGGTGTGGGCCGTCGCGATAGTGAACGGCAACCAGATACGCCGCGGCAACCGCGCCGGCCGAGGCTGCCAGGATGACCGTGCGTACCGCGCTTACGTCGGCGGAGCGAACCAGATAAGGCATTGCCTTGCCTACGGTCAACGACGCCACGATGACGCCGATCGCAAGGCCGCGATCGGTCTTGTACCATGTCGCCGCCATCTTCATCGCTGGGGGATAGACACCGGCCAGAAAAAGGCCGGTAAGGAACCGGCACGCCAGTGCGCTGGGGAAGTCCGGCACCACGACCAGGGCGGCGTTGGCCGCGGCGCCGGCGAGCGCCGAGACTGCGAAGTAGATGCGGGACGGCACCAGATCGGCGAGGTTGAGGATCGCCGCTATCGCGGTCCCGGCCACGAAGCCGACCTGCACCGAGGTGGTGAGCCATCCCGCCTCGCTGGTCGAGAGCTGATAGAGCACCCGGAAATGCCCGGACACGGCACTCGCCGAAAACCAGAGCGACATGCCCAGCACCTCGGCGAGGGCCAGGACACCGAGGATCCTCCGGCGCTGTGGGGCGATCAGCCGGCTGACTCCAGCGTCCGGGACGCGGCTTCCCACCGCTCGAAGGCGCGGTCCAGCTCCCCCCGGGCAACCTCCAACTCCGCTCCCAGCACTCCCGCTCGCGTGGCCCCTTCCGGCTGGAGGTACAGCGCCGGGTCATCGAGTTGGCTCTGCAGCGCCGTAATGCGGCTTTCCCATTCAGCCACTTGCGCCTCGGCTTCGGCCAGCGCCCGTTCAGCGGTGCGTCTCGAGGACTGTTGCTTCCGCCGAGCCTCATCGGGCCGGCGCGTCTGCTTTCGCTCTTTGATCCGGCGTAGCGTCTCGTCTTCCGCCGCCGCGACCGCCGCGGCATGGGCCCGTTCCGCGCTGGCGACTTCCCACTCCTCGAAGCCGCCTGAAAAGTCAGCGATCTTCTGGTTGTGCAGTACCCAAACCCGAGTAGTGAGAGCGCGCAGCAACGCCCTATCGTGGCTCACCAAGATCACCGTTCCATCGTAGCCGTCGATGGCGTCCTCCAGGGCTTCAATCGATTCGACGTCGAGGTGGTTGGTTGGCTCATCAAACAGCAGGAGATTGGCCCCGGAGAGCATGATCATCGCCAGCGCCACCCGAGCCTGCTCACCACCGGAGAGGCTGGACGCCTTGCGCCGAACCGAGTCGCCGGAAAAACCGAACCGGCCGAGATGTCCCTGGATTGGACCCCGGCCCCAGGACGGTCTCAGCTCCTCGATGATCTCGTACAGCGTCCGATCCGCCGGCACCTGGGCGAGATCCTGGCGATAGTACGCCACCCGGACCGACTCGGGAAGTCGAATCTCCCCCGACTCGACCTGTCGCTCGCCCGCGATGCACCGAAGCAAGGTGGACTTCCCCGCCCCATTAGGGCCGATCAGCCCAATGACGTCGCCTCGCTGCACTCGGGCACTGAAGCCGCTGATCAGCACTCGTTCGCCCACCGCCAGCCCCAGGTCGCTCGCTACTAAGACCTGGTCGCCTCCCCGTTCGCCCGCGCTGAGGGTCAAGGCCATGGCACCCTCTTCGCCGGGTGGAGGGCTCAGGCGGTTCACCCGTTCCAGCCGGCGGCGTCGGCCCTTGGCTTGGGCGCTATTCTGTCCCGCGATGTTGCGCCGGATGTAGTCCTCTTCGGCCGCCAGCACCCGGCTCTGCTTGGCGTAGGCGCGAGCCTGAGTCAGTTGGCGCTCGGCCCGCTGCACCAGAAAGGCCTCGTAGTCTCCGGTGTACGCGAAGGTGGTATTGGCTTCGAGATGAAGGACGCGATCCACCACCGCCTGGAGAAAGGCTCGGTCGTGACTGATGACAAGAACGGTGGCCTGGAGCCCCTGGAGGAAGGTCTCCAGCCAACGGGTGGTCTCGAGATCCAGATGGTTGGTGGGCTCGTCCAGCAGCAACATGTCAGCGGGCGCCACCAGTTGGCGCACCAGTCCCAGGCGCCCGCGTTCGCCGCCGCTCAGCTCCGCAACCGGCAGGATTCTCGCCCGGTCGGGATCGAAGCCGAGCCCGTGCAGCACCGCGTCGATCCGCGCTGCCGCCGCGTACCCGTCTTCCCGCTCGAAGCGCTCCAGATCCCGGTCATAACGAGCCAGCATCTGCGGCGTGCACCGGTCACCTGCTTCGGCCAGCGCGGTGGCTTGCTCCGCCAGGGATCGCTCCAGGGCCAGCAGGTCGGAAAAGGGGCCGGCTGCGGCTTCCCACACCGTCGCAGCACCGGCGAATTCGCGATGCTGGTCCATGGCCGAGATGCGCAGGCCGGTCGCGCGGGCCACGGTGCCCGACGGTGGGCGCCATTTCGCCATTCAGCAGGCGAAAGAGCGTCGTTTTTCCCGAGCCGTTGCGGCCGATGACTCCCCACTTCTGGCCGCGGTTGACGGTGAAGGTGACGTCCTGAAACAGGCGGGTGGAACCGAACTCGACGCGCGACGCCCGAGAATCCGACCTGGGTCATCGCGCGATCCATTGGCGCCAGGTCGGCTCGGAATCTCCAATGGTAAGGGCGTGCTGGTTTCGGACCAGCGGCATACGGAGCAGCAACGGCTCCTCGACCAACTTCTCCAGCCATCGCTCATCGGTGAGCCGTGCCGCCGCGAGGCCGAGTTCCGCGAATCGTGCGGGAGCCCCTGTCTACTAAAGCAGTCACACCGAACTTCTGGGCGAAGCGCTTGAGCTCGCCGGGTGAGGCGCCGCGTTCCTGGAGGTCGACGAAATGGACCTTGATCCGCCGCTCCGCGAAGAAGCGAAGTGCCTTTCGAGTCTCAGCGCTTTTCCGGGTCCCGAAGATTTGGACTTGCAAGTGGCAGGGAGTACAGAGGGAGTCGATAAAGGGTCGGATGCGATCTATTGCGGGGTATAGTACATGCTGGCGAAACCGAAGGCCAGGACTGCATGGCCCTGGCCCGGGATCTAACGCGCACCCACAGTATTAGCTGCTCTTCAGGATCCAGCTTCCGGCACCCCCACCGCCACGCCCTCTCTCGCAAGCACACCCAGTGCCATTGCACCAAGGAACCCGTGGGGGTTCCGCAGCTTGAGTGCCCACCATCCAATAGTGATCATGAGCAGGCCGAACATGCCCGTGAGAAACGGGTTATGAAACACGTAGATCATTCCGGGCATGCTGACTCAGCCAGGGAGATCAGTCGTTCGAGTGGTACTCAGAGTAGTAGTAGTACTCCCCGTACTGCTGAAGCTTGGAATCCTGGTCGTTCAGCACCGCACCGACCACGTGGGCATTGACCGCGAGGAGCTGCTCGAGCGTGGTCTGGGCTTCGAGTTCGCGGGTGCGCCCTGCACGCACCACGAGAACCGTCGCGTCAACCAGGGAGGAGAGCACGGCTGCATCCGCCGCGGCCAGCACGGGCGGCGTGTCCAGCACCACCAGTGAGAACTCCTGGGACGCCTGCTCCAGGAGGTTGCGCATGGAATCGCCGCCCATCAGCTCGCCCGGATTGCTGGGAACCGAGCCGGTCGGCAACACCGATAGTCCCTCGATGGATGTCTTGTGCATGCTCTGAGACATCGTAGTCTTGCCCGCCAGCATTTCGGTCAGCCCCGGAGCTCGGGAAACCCGAAATATCGCGTGGATCCGCCCACGGCGAAGGTCGCAATCGATCAGGAGTACGCGCATCCCCTGGTGTGCAAAAGTCGCCGCCATGTTGGCCGCGACGGTGGTCTTGCCGTCCCCGGGAGCTGGGCTGGTTACCATCACCGTCCGGGGCGAGCCGCTCGGGATGGAGAACAAGAGGTTGGTCCGCAATAGCCGATAGGCCTCAGCTCCCATGGAGTGGCCCTGGCTTGCTACCAGCAAGTCTCCCCGGAGAGGAGGCGGCCCGCCTTGGGTGTAAACCTGTCGGATTCCGTTCCGGACCGCGGGGACAGAGCCACCGGCTCGAAGCACGGCTCGCCTGCTGAACTGGGGAATGACCGCTAGTTCCGGCAGTCGGAGCACGGTGCGGATTTGTTCACGGCGGCGGATGGAGGTATTCATCCGATCCATGAGGTAGGCGAGGCCGCCGCCCAACAGGAGCCCTAGTACCAGCCCGAAGCTGATCTTCCGGACCGGTCCCACAGGAATCTGCGCCACGCCAGCCGATGCCTGGTCGAGAATCTCGATCTCGCCGACCTCGACTGCTTCGGCCAGTTTGGCCTTCTCGTATTCGGCCCGGAGTTGGCCCACCGTTTGGCGGGCGCTCTCCTCCTCCTGCTCCAATCGGGCCTCCTGCTCCTCGCTGGCCGAGAGTGCCGGAAAATCGGTTGCGTTTCGGGCCCGCATCTCATCCAGCGCAGCAATCCGCGCAGCGAGCGAGGCGACCACGCTCCGCACCGCGGTCACCAGCTTGCCTTCGGTGGAGGAGATGAGCGCGTCGAGCCGCTGCACTTGGGGATGGTTGGCAGTGCTCCCGAAGGTGCCGGTAGTGAGCGAGTCCCGCGCCGCCTGAAAGCGAGTCAACTCCCCGAACAGCTCGCTCACGACAGGGTTGCTGGACAGCCCTGGGGCAGACATGATCGCGCCGATCTGCTGCCGGCTGACTTGGTTTCCCTCGAGCTGAACGAGCAGATCCTGGAACATCCGCCGGTCGGCATTCAGTTCCTCTCGCCGAATCTCGAGTCCGCTGAGGCCGGCCTGCTCCGTAGAGAGCTTCACTTTAGTGCTGTACGCCCGTTGCCGGCCCCGGAAGCTGCTGAGGGCGGCACGAGCCTGAGTAAGCAGGGAGTCGTTGTAGCGGAGCTGGGCCTCGAGAAAGGTTCGCCGGCGCACTGATTCCTGATTGGCAGTCCGGGCGCTGACTCCCTGGAAGATTTCCACTAATGCCCCTGCCACCCGCTGAGCCAGTAGCGGATCGTCGTCGGTGTAGATCACGTCGATGACGTCAGTGTTCTCCCGAGGCTTTATCCGGACCCGCGAGAGCAGCCGTTTGATCGCATTCTCTCGCGATTTGATGAACACTGCCCCGGATGGGGACTGGGGACGCCGCACGACGGTGAAGCGCAGATCCCCCAATTCAACTGAGTCGCCGTACACTGCGCGTGCCCGACCGCTCCGGCCCGCTGCGGTGTAGTCGCCATGGGAGAAGCTAACTGCCACCGAGTCTTCGCCTGCCAGCGCGGTGGTCACGATCTTGACCAGTAGACTGTCCGGGAAGCCGCGCGGACTCACCCGCAGCTCGTGCACGCTATCCACCACCTGCGCGGCGACGGTCCGACTGGTGAGAATTTCGACCTGCGACTGCACCGGGTCTACGATCCGGCCGGAGATGCCCTCAACCGGGCTGCCGGTCAGACCCCCGGTCAGCGCCCGGCGAGCGTCCTTCAACCGGATCACCGCCGCCGAGCTGTAGGATGGGCGCTCGGTCTTCACTGAATACACCGCGATGCTGGTAGTGATCGCGGTCAGGCCCACGATGACCCAGACATAGCGGCGGAGGGCGCCAAGGACTTCCCGCAGATTCACCGGACGAGGCGGTGGCTCCTCAAGCCCTACGGCAGGGCGATAAACCGGCGGCTCGCCGGAACTAATTTCCAGGCGGCGACTTTCTCTCGGGGAAGGGTCGAACAGAGTCATCCGATCGACGCCAGTGGACGGGGAGATATCACTGTCGAACGGCCACCAGAATAGAGATGAGGGCGGCAGTAAGGCTAGCTCCGGGCGCGATCACATCCCGGAAGAAATTCCCCGATCGGCCAACGATGATGTTGTCGCCCGATCGGATCGCCAGGTTGGCATCATCCGACCGCGGGTCGTTCATGTCGAGTTCCAGACGCTTGCCCCCCCGATACAGCCGCACCTTGGTTAGCCGACCCCTCTCGGTCGGTCCGCCTGCTCCCGCGATGGCCTGAGCGACGGTGGAGGAGCGTTGGAGCGAGTACACGTTCGGCGCACGCACCTCGCCGCCCACGGTGACCCGGAAGAGAGGCTCTAGGGTGAGGAGCGGATTGTTCTCAGTTTGGCTGATGTATTCTCTCAGGCGTTCCTTGGCTACCGACAGCGGCACCCCTGCGACCTTGACCTGCTGGTACCACGGGTGGCTGAGGACGCTGTCCGCCGTTACCACAAATTCGCCGCTCAAATCAGGCTTTTGCCAGACGCTTACTAGGACCCGGTCGCCCGGCTGCAGCAAGGGCTCCGCCAGAGGGGCAATCGCGGATTGTGCCGCAGCCGGCGCGCTCGACATGGAGATCGCTACAACAAGGATTCGGAGGGGAGAGGACACTGTCAATTCCCATCCGAATACAGGAACGGCAGCGCCGGGACCGCAAGTGCCCCAGGGACCGGCGTCGGCCGGATCACTTGTGTATGAGGCACCGGGGAAGGCCGTGGGCGGTCGGGGAACGACTCGCTCTCCAGACGCAGGGGTGGCTCGCACTCCGGCACCAGCCGCCGCAGCTGTTTCAGCAACAGGTCGGCAGCCCCGTGGCGCATGGCCTGGAGCAAGCCATCGACACCGGCCCTAACCAAGGGGCCGGATTCTTCCGTCAGTGCTACGATTCGGATTCGCTCGACAGCCGTCGGTACCGTCGCTTCTGCCTCGGACATCAGCTCCTCCCGCAACTTCTCGCCGGGACGCAAGCCGGTAAAGACGATTTGTACGTCGCGGTAGGGCTCTTGGCCGGCCAGGCGGATCATCTTTTCGGCCAGATCGAGAACCCGAACCGGATGGCCCATCTCGAGCATGGTGATTCGTCCGGTGGCCTCGGGCAGCACCGCCGCCTGGAGCACGAGCTGCGCAGCCTCTCCGATAGTCATGAAATACCGTTCGACGTCCGGGTGGGTCACCGTCAACGGTCCGCCGTTGACCAGTTGCCGCTCGAACAGCGGGACGACGCTTCCGGCCGAACCCAGAACGTTCCCGAACCGCACTGCTCGGAAGCCGGTGGACGCACGGCGGAGGGACGGCAGACCCAGGATGGCTCGCTCGGCGACCCGCTTGGTCGCTCCCATCACGCTCGAGGGATTCACCGCCTTGTCGGTGGAGATGAGGACGAACTGCTCCGCTCCCCAGGTCGCGGCGGCATCGGCCACCAGCAGGGTTCCAAGCACATTGTTGCGCACGGCCTCGATGACATTGATCTCCATCATCGGGACCTGCTTGTAGGCGGCTGCGTGCAGCACTAACTGGGGCTGGTGATCGGCGAATGCCTGCGACACGGCGTGCTCGTTGGCGATGTCGCACACCACGGGCACGACTTGGACTCCGGGCGCGACCGCCTCGATGTCCAGCGTCGTGAAGTAGAGCGCGCTCTCCGCATGGTCAAGAAGCACCAGCCGGGCGGGGCGGTAGCGGGCGATCTGCCTGGCGAGCTCGGATCCAATGGAGCCCGCGCCGCCAGTCACCAGCATTACCTTATCGCGCCACCGGTTCTCCATCTCCCCCGGCTCGAACCGCACGGGAGCGCGTCCCAGGAGGTCCTCCAGCCGGAGGTTGTGGAGCTGATCTGCGCGGGCCGACCCATCGAGCAGTTGTTTGAACGAAGGGACCGTCTTGAACTCGATGCCAGCGCGGGTGCAGTGGGACACGATCCGCTGTGTCTGCTCGGTTGTCGGCGTGTCGAGCGCGATGATCACAAGGCCCACAGCCTCGCGTTGGGCAATTCGTTCGAGCTGATCGATGGTGCCCCGCACCCGCACGTTGTGAATGGAGCGATCCTGCTCATCCGGGTCGTCTGTCAGAATTCCCACGACTTTCAATCCCATCGCCGAATCACGCCGGGTCTCACGCAGCAGGTGTTCGGCCCGATTCCCTGCCCCGACCACGAGGGTCCGCCGGTTGGGCCTGCCCGACGACGGGGCCTGTGCCTCCAACACCGCACGCGCCAGGAACCGAGCCCCACCAGTCAGGAATATGGCCGCCACCCAGTCGATTACCAGCACCGAGCGGGGAACTCCAGGAAACTCGCCGAGCGCGAAGCATGCGGCCAAGAAGGCACCGGAGCTTACCGTGACGGCTTGGAAGATGGTGGTGAGGTCCTCGGTGCTTACGTGCCGCCAATAGCCGCGGTGGAGCCCGAACCGAAGGTACACCAACAGACGAATCAGTACCAAGGGCGTTAATGTGTACCAGTACTGCGCTTCGGCCTCAGGCGGCAGAGCAAAATCGAACCGCAGATCGTAGGCAAGGCGATATCCAGCGATCACTATCAGAAGGTGAACCAGAAGCACGAGGGGGAGCCGGACCCGGACCATGACATTGAGCGTGGCCGTCCGGAGACGCAGGATGAAGGCTCGACCGGTCTCTCCCAAAATGGCCAGGTCGCGCCGGAGGCTGGTGTACCTGCCGTACTCCAACTGGCGGCGCACCTTGTCTGGAAGAATCTGAGTGAGATACGCCCGCTCGGGATCCGCAGCATTGGCCAGAATGGCGGTCTCGTCCCAGTTGTAGAGGGAGGCGGAATCGGTAATCCCAGGGACCAGCTCGAGAACGCCTCGCTGCTCCGGCGTGTAGCTGGCGACGTAGCGAGGGACCTCGGGTCGCGGGCCTACCAAGGTCATATGACCGAGCAGAACGTTAATCAGTTGGGGAAGCTCATCCAGCTTGAGGGCCCTGATATGTCGCCCGATCGCAGTGATCCGTTCGTCGGCCCCGACGGTCAGCGGGAGACCGGGATCCTGTTGCTCCCGCATCGTGCGAAACTTACAGATCCGGAAGATCCGGCCTCGATAGCCGACCCGTTCCTGGCGGAAGAACATCGGTCCGCCATCCTCCAGTTTGATCAGCAACCCGACGATCAGGAGGATGGGCCCGGTGAGCAATAGTCCCAGCCCGGCGACCAGGAGATCCAGGGCTCGCTTTGCCGGTGTCATCGACTGAAGCACTTAACGACGTCGTGCACCGCGTCGATCACGTGGCCCACGGCCTCGTCCGAGAGACCAGGATGTAGTGGAAGGCTGACCATCCGGCGGTAGTTCTCCTCCGCCACTGGAAACGCTCCGGGCAAATACCCATACCGCCTTCGGTAATACCCGTGAAGGTGAATCGGAATGAAGTGCACCGACGTGCCGATGTTCCGCGCGGTCAACTCCTCGATGAATTGCTCCCGGCTGATCCGAAGCGCCTCCCTCCGTAACCGGAGTACGTAGAGATGCCAGGCATGCTCGACCTCGGGCCGGCACGCCGGCAGCTCCAGCGCGCCGAGGTTGCCGAATCCCGCGCCGTAACTCGCCACAATCTCGCGGCGGCGGTTTTGGAAGCCCGCCAGCTTGCGCAACTGCGCCAGACCAAGCGCCGCCTGGATATCCGTCATGTTGTACTTGAAGCCGGGAGCCACCACGTCGTAGGCCCACGATCCTCCCCGAGCGTATCGCTTCCACGCATCACGGTCCATGCCGTGAAGACTGAGCACGCGTGCCCGGTCGATCAGAGCGGGCGCTCCGGTGAGCATGCCGCCCTCACCAGTCGTCAGGTTCTTGGTAGCGTAGAAGCTGAAAGACACCGGATTGTCCCCGGCGCCGATGGGCACGCCCTTGTAGCTTGCCGGCAGAGCATGGGCGGCATCCTCAATGATCTCGATGCCCCTCGGCTTGGCCAGTGCCCTGATAGCATCAAGGTCAACAGGATGGCCTCCGTAGTGGACCACGAGAATGGCCCGGGTGCGAGACGTAATCGCCGACTCCACCGCCGCAGGGCTGATGTTCAGGGTATCAGGCTCAACGTCGACCAGCACTGGTCGCGCCCCCGTGTGCTCGACCACGTTCGCGGTGGCCGAAAAGGTCAGCGCCGTGGTGATGACTTCGTCACCCCGCCGAATCCCCAGGGACACCAGCGCGAGATGAAGTCCGGCCGTGCAGGAGTTGAGTCCGAGTGCGGCAGGCGCCTGAAGGCGGGAGGCAAACTCGCGCTCGAAGCGGTGGGTCTTGGGACCGGTGGTTATCCATCCTGACCGGAGGGTGTCGACCACCTCTGCGATCTCTTCCTCCCCAATCGCAGGCGGCGAAAACGGCAGAAAGTCGTGGCGCCGCGGCGCCTCAGCGGGCCTCAATCCATCCCTGAGCGCTGAGTCCGCGTGCATATCCCTGGCTTCCCTTCTAAGTCAAGATCGGGGAAATCGGTGCAGATTTGTGCGTTACTACGATGTGGTGATCTCACCACATTGCTGAACGGTCCTCGCAACACCCGTCGCTCCCCGCCGCTTGGACGAGGGCATCCGGCTCATGGAGCTCCAGGTGCTCGGGTCCGGCTCAGCCTCGGATAACCACAGACGGCATCGCCAGGTGGCACGAGCTCGTGCATGCTGGTCCGACGACCCCGCATGGGCGAACCTGATTTTTGGGGAAAGCAACTGGCTTCTTGAAGGTCGGGAAGCAACTTCTATGCCCCTGTGGGGCAAGGGACAAGACCACTCGAGGGACCCTAAAACCTCAGCGCGAAAGTGGTAGGGAGGCGGCCTCCCCCGGGCGGGTTTTCCTCCGTAGGGCCAGCCTAGCCAGCCCATACAGGTACCCCAAGCCATAGCTGAAATGCAGCACCGGGAACACAGCCAGGAGGGCCAGTCCGGACCCGATTCCTTCCCGTCGCATCGCGCCGGCGGCCACCACGGCGGCGGTCACTACGTAGCTCCCCCCGATTCCCGCCGCGGCGTAGCCTGGCGGCGGCCAGATCGGGGCCAGGGCGAGACCGCTCGCCAAGGCTAGCAGGAACACTGGCGGCACCAGCTGTCGCCAGGTAGGTACCTGGCCGATCTTAAAAACCACGAACGGCTTGAACCACCCGTACTGGAAGTACATCCGAGCCAGCTTCGCCAGCGACCCTCGCGCATGGTACCGGACGACGATCCCCGGGACCAACACGATTCTGCCCCCTGCCCGGAGCAACCGGGCATTGAACTCGTCGTCCTGGTTTCGCACCAGCTCCTCGTCAAACAGTCCGATCCGGTCGAACACTTCTCGCCGAAAGCACCCGAACGGTACGGTATCAACCGCTGTCGGCTCCTGGACCCCTAGCCGGAAGCGCGCATTCCCGATCCCAAACGGGTGGGACAGCGCTAACGCGATGCCTTTGGCGATGGCGGAGTCGTCGGCCGGTAAAGTGACCACCGCGCCACCGACATTGTCGGCGCCAGTCCGCTCCAGCCAGCCGACCAGGCCCGATAGATAATCCGAAGGGTAGAGGCTGTGGGCATCCATGATGACGATGATTCCGCCACGGGCTGCTGCAATTCCGCGATTCAACGCTGAGGGCTTGATTCGAGACGGGTTGGGCACCAATCGGACGGAGGGATCGTGGCTGGCATACTCCGCTACGACATCGCCCGTCCCATCGTCACTCATCCCATCCACGACTAGGATTTCGATCCGTTCCTTGGGGTAGTCGTTGGTGAGAATGGAGTCGAGACATGGGCCGATGTGCCGCCGTTCATTCCGGCAGGGAACGATGACCGTGACCATCGGCGCGAGGATGGGCACTATCGTAAGCCCGGTTTTGGGCGCTGATCCAAAGGCAGGAGACTGATCACCGCCTGAAACTTGCCGTTAGCCGTCCGTGGGATAGCGGCAACCTCCTCCAGAACGACCTCCACGGCTCCCATCCGCATTCGCAGTTCGTCGGCGATGGCCCGGCCGTGCGCTGCACGGTAGGTGGCCGACGGAACCAGCCGAACCCGAACCCGATCGAGGGTTTCCTGGACGATCTGCGCCTCCTGAATCGGGACTGCCGTCTTGAAAATCGGGTCGAGGCGGCCCACCGGGCGACCATCCCGAGTGTAAAGCACGTCGTCGGTCCGGCCCTCCACATAAGCCAGCCGGGGAAGCGTGCGACCGCAGGCGCAGGCAGCGGTTTCCTGGTGCAGCGCCGCGCGGTCGCCTACTTGGTACCGCACCAACAGCATGTCCTGGTTGATGAAGCCGGTGCAGATCAGGTCTCCCGCGTCCCCGCGGCTCGAGCCGAGCACCTCGAGCCATCCGGCCTCGGGCCAGAGGTGAAGCTGCCCCGCCTCGCATTCACTAGCTGCGGCGACCGCCTCGGCCATGCCGTAGGTCTCACGTACCGCACACCCCAGTCCGGCGCTGATCGCTGCCCGCTGGTGCGAAAGCACCGGCTCCGCGTTGGTGATCGCGACCCGGAGGGAGCCCTGTAGAGCGGTGCCGGAGGATATTGCCCGGGCCAGCGCTTCGAGGGCAGAAGTGTATCCGACGACATAACGGACGCCGTAGCGGGCCAGCGCCTCGATGTAGTATGGGGTAAGATCCGGAGCGAGATGGTACACTGACATGTAGAGCTGATTCAGTCCCGCATTCCACACCCAGAATGGCGGCCGCCGCTGGGTAACCGGCGCGACGAGCTGCCCTCCCAGAATCGCCCAACGGGTGCTCCGGCGCACGCCGTACCACCGGCGGCAGCGGGCCTCGAAGAGGGCGTACCAGCGACGCACCGCATCACGGCTCCACCAGAGCTGCATGGGAGAGCCGGTGGTGCCGCTGGTGTGCTCCGAAAGCATTGACCTGGGCCGCCGGTCGTCGGCCAGAAAGGCGGCCGCATGTTCCCGAACCGTCTGCTTGGAAAGCACGGGCCAATTGGCCAGCAGATCCGACGCCGCCCGATCCCCGCGTTGCCGGCGAGCCGCCCACTGCTGACGGTAGTACGGAACCTGGGTTGCGGCCCGGTGCAGCACTTGGCTGAGCTGCTCCTCCTGCCACGACCGCCACTGCTCGAGGCGCCAGGTTTCCCGCGCGAGTGCCTCATCCACTAAGCGCTCGGTTTCGGGGCCGTAGCGCCACGCGCGCAGGTAGGTCCCTCGCAACGTCGCCGCCAGGGAGCGGGCCGAGCCGGCCGGAAGCCGGTGATACAGCCAGAGCAGCTTATTCACGGGGAGCCCTTGCGACTGACGGCATGAAGCAACCGGATCCATTCCGGCACTACCGCGCCCCAATCGAACCGCTCCGCCTTCTTCCGAGCATTGGCCGACAGGCGGGCAGCCAGCGAGGGCTCCTCAAGGATACGCCGGACGGCCTGCGCCATCGCAAGGGGATCTCGCGGTGGGACCAACAGCGCGTCCTGTTCATGCTCGAGCAGATAGGGTAGACCGCCAACTCGAGTGCTTACCACGCAAAGTCCCGCGGCCATTGCCTCCAGCACGCTCACCGGTGCGTTGTCGATGTCGGCGGTATTGACGAACACATCGGCCGCATCCAACCATTGCGGCACGTCAGCCTTGTTGACCAGGCCTGGAAGCTCGACCCGGTCGGTCACGCCGAGGCGTACAGCCACTTGCCGAGACTCTTCCAAACTGCCGTCGCCTTTGTCGGGTCCCACCATGGTGAGTTGGATCTCAGGGAAGTCGGCGGCCAGACTCGCGAGAGCGGCCGGCGCCAGGGCCGGATTGTAGAGCCGGTGAAAGGCGCGCAGCCACAGGAGCCGGGGCCGGGCGGAGGTTCGGTATCGGAAGCGGTAATCAGCGATTTCCAGTCCGTTGGGAACCAGCATGAGATCGCTGCGATAACATCGCATCTGCTCGACCAGATATGCTGAAGGTGCCGTCACCGCCGCGGCCGAGGCCAGCAGGCGCCGGACCCTACCCGGCCACCGCCGGCCGAACGCCGGCAGGTTGCCACCGTGGAGCGTGAGCACGTAGGGCTTTCCGATGGTGCGGAGCGCCGCACACACCGCCTCCGCATAGATGAATGCGTGCCTGCTGTACACGTCGACCACAGCGACTTCATACTCGCGCCGGCGACGCACTGCCGTCAGGAGCATGTCCAACAGTCGGGGAAGCCGGGCCGATCGGTGGGAGGTAAGGATGATCTGGTGCCCGACCCCGAGACGCTCTGCGAGATCCAGCGTCACCGGTCGGCTGGCACCCACGAGATAGTTGCCCACGAAGAGGAGGCGAAGCGGCACGAGAGTGGTAGCTTATATGCGGGGCCTGCCCATCCGCCAGCGCCCCGTCGCTAGCCCGTGGCGTGCAAAGACTTGCATCACGGGGGGACTGGCGCAGATCGGTCCCTCACGTTAGTAATAGGTGAGCCGTGGGAGGACCGCGGCTAGCTAGCAGTCGATGGATCCCTTCTTTGGGGCCACGACAAAGGCAAACCCGGCGAAAGCCGGGGACGCAAAGCCACGAGGCTACCGCACGCACGCGTGCCAAGCCAGTCGGGTTGCCGAACGAGCATCCTTAGAGGGGTTTTTCTTTGCCCCCTGAGGCCTCGGCCCCCCGCACACATCTCGCCCGGCCCCGTTAACCGGGCGTCAAACGCTGCTCAGAGCAAAGCCGCCGAAAGGCGGCGACGCAGAGCCACGGGGCTATCGCGAGTTCCTCGCTACGCCCGCCGGGCCGCCAGCGCATCGGTCACAGTTAGGCCGACCCTGGCGGCCTTGTCATTCCGGGGACGGGACCTGAAAAGGAAAGGAGAAGTGCCCGGATGACGTTCACCTACAAGCTCGCCCGAAGGCTGGCCGTTCTGCGAGCCACCGTCGTTGTGGCACTGGCGACCGTGGCTGTCGGGTGCACCAACGATGGTTCTCCAGACCCGTTGGAGCCGCCTCTCGACTCACTCCACCGCAGCTCGGTGCGGGTTAAAGTCACGCCCGACTCGATCACTCTCGAGGCCGGACAAGGAAGCCGGTTTTCGGCCTACGGGATGACGTTACGGGGCGACAGCACGCCGATCACCGTGCTTTGGTCGGCCTCGGGAGGGACGATCACGCCCGATGGAATGTTTACTGCGGCGGCTACCGGGACCTTCAAGGTCTTCGGCACGGGCCGCAAGCGCCAGGGGGTCGACAGCGCCATTGTGGTCGTAGTACCGCCCGCACCCAGCATCGTTAGAGTTGCGCTTACTCCTCATACCGCGACAGTCGCGCCGGGTCAGACTCGGGCCTTCGTCGCGGAGGGCAGGTTGAGCGACTCATCTACCACACCCATTGGAGCGAAGTGGAGCGCCACCGGCGGGAAGGTGGACGCGAGTGGCAGCTACACCGCCGGCACCACGCCTGGCAAGTACCGGGTGATCGCGGCGAACACCGCAGGGACCTTAGCCGATACGGCGGAGGTGACGGTACCAGAACCGGAGGCCCCGGTCCTAGCCCAGGTCATCGTCGCGCCGGCCACGGCAACCGTGGTCACCGGCGCGACCCAGCAGTTCCGTGCCTATGGCCGCAATTCGGCGGGTGACAGCGTAGCGGTCGCGGTCCAGTACAGCGCTACCGGTGGCTCGATCACGACAGCCGGGTTGTACACAGCGAGCAGCGCGGCGGGCAGCTTCCGAGTCGTCGCGACCCAGAATGGCGGGACGTTGGCCGATACCGCCAATGTCTCGATCACCGCGCCCCAGCCTTCGCCGTCACCGTCGCCGTCTCCCACTCCTCAGTCGGGGTGGTATGTCTCACCCACCGGGAGCTCGGGCGTCGCCGGGACGGCGAGCGCGCCCTGGAGCCTTGCCTACGCGCTTTCTGGCGCTGGGGGAACAATCCGGCCGGGGGACACCGTGTGGCTTCGCGGGGGTACCTATCGCGGGGCGTTCACCTCGAATCTTGCCGGCACTTCATCGGCGCCGATCGTGGTCCGCCAGTATCCCGGCGAGCGGGCGACGGTGGACGGAAACTTCGTGGTATTCGGCCAGAACACCTGGTTCTGGGGTTTCGAGGTCATCAACTCGAATGCAAGCAGCGGCTCGGTCGAGGGGTTCAACGTCAAGTCGCCCGGTTCGAAGTTCATCAACCTGGTGATTCACGATGCCAGCGGGAACGGGATGGGCGTCTGGGCCGAGGCCCCCGACGCCGAGTTGAACGGCCTCATCATGTACAACAACGGCCGGAAGGGGTCGGGGGGGCATGTGCCCGACGTGGCCCACGGCATCTACGCCCAGAACTGCACCGGCAAGAAGCTGATTAAGGATGTGGTGCTCTTTCAGACGCACGCCTATGGGCTCCACTTCTACACCTCGGCCTCCTGTATCCGGGACTTCACGGTCGAAGGCATGACCATGTTCAACAACGGGATGCTCGACGGGTCGAACGTCTCGCTCGGTGGCGGCTCGCCAATTGTCAATCTGCAATTCAATAAGAACATGAGTTATCAGACCCCCGGTTTTGGCAACGGGGTCGTCTGGCTCGGCCGGGATACCTACAGTGGTCCTTCGATGGTGGCGGATAACTACTTCGCGGGCGGTGATCCGGCGGTGCGGTTGTTCCTCTGGAACAGTCTCGACTTCCAGCGCAACACGATTGTTCCGGGTGACGGGCAACTGGTCGAGGGGCAAGGCCCGTGGAGCGGGATGCGGTTTAGCGGGAATAGCTGGTACGGGGTGCCAGGGACGATTGAGTTCAGCGGCTCGAGCGGCCAGTGGACCTTCAGCCAGTGGAAAGCGAATCTCGGCGCCTCTACCGATACCTATACCAGCGGGAAGCCGACCGGCCTCAAGGTCTTCGTCCGGGCCAACCAGTATGAGCCGGGCCGGGCGAACGTCACGGTCTACAACTGGTCGGGTGCCTCAAGCGTCACGGTGAGTATTCCTGAGTTAGCCGGGAAATCGTGGGACGTGAAGCACGTCTACGACTTCTATGGCGCGCCCGTCGCCTCAGGGTCGGGCTCGACGGTCACCTTCCCGATTGTGAGTAAACCGGCGCCGCAGCCGGTGGGTGGGAAGGCCAGCCCTCCCAGCACCGGCACGGCGTTCGGGGTCTACATCGTGGTGCCGCGTTAATCGCCGATCGCGCTATCGACCGTTAGTCAATTGCAGGGTATTGGCGATACTGCACGTGCAAGGCTGAGTAGAATTGCTCTTCGAGCTGCCCACGGGCCGCCACTCATGTAGTGCGGCGGCCCGTGGAGCTCGAAGCCCTGCCCACCAACCGAGTGAAAAACCTCCACCCCCCCCGTTGACAAACCGGGTCAACCCTTGCCATTCTGTGGCATCGCGAGCCCCGATGACGAGATGGCGCTATCCGGCGACCATTCCGTCGCGATCTGCCGACGAGTCCGTCGCAGCAAACTCCTAATCCATAAGCCGCCCCTCTAGTCGTCCCGCGAGCGCCGGGGTCCCTGGCGTGCCGGTCGGTAGCCCGACCGCATGCCCGTACCCGGTCGCGCAACGCGCGGGGCCGCCGGGAACGGTATACCGAGTCGGGCCATTTCGGCCGTCCTAACGATCCACGTCCACATTCGAGGGACCATGCGCTCTTCCCTTGCCGCGGCATTACTCGGCTCTGCGCTAGTGCTGGCTGCGTGCCACGACACCACCGCGCCGGTCGGGCAACCCGACCTCGCCACCACCACGACCCACAAACGCTACTACGTCTCACCGGGTGGCAGCTCGGGTGGAGACGGGAGCGCTTCTCGGCCGTGGGATCTTAAGACCGCTCTAACGAAGTCGTCGAAGGTACTGCCGGGCGACACGCTCTGGCTTCGCGGCGGTACCTACCGGGGCGCCTTCACCTCTTACCTCGCCGGCACATCCTCCGCGCCGATCGTCGTACGCCGATATCCCGGCGAGCGGGTCACGGTGGACGGGAACGTCGTGGTAGGGGGCCAGTACGTGTGGTTCTGGGGCTTCGAGGTGATCAATACGAATCTCAGCATGGCCAGCATCGAGGCGTTCAACGTCAAAGCGCCCGGTTCGAGACTCATCAACCTGGTGATCCATGATGCCAGTGGAAATGGTGTGGGCTCCTGGGCCGAGGCGCCGAATTCGCAGATCTACGGGTCGATTCTCTATAACAACGGTCGCAAGGGAGCGGCCGCCGGCCGAGCGGCTCACGGGATTTACGCCCAGAACGCCACCGGTACGAAGTTGCTGGCCGACAACATCCTGTTCCAGACCTTCGGGTACGGCTTCCACCTCTATACCGAAGGCAGCTATCTGCGGAACTTCACGATCGACGGAAACGTCGCCTTCAACAACGGCCTACGGGATGGAACCAGCTTCATGATCGGTGGTGGCACCCCGGTGCAGAATCTCAAGTTCACCGGCAACATGACCTACCAGTCGCCAGGTCTTGGCGGCGGTGGCGTCTGGCTGGGGCGGATCGGTGCCACCAACAACACCAGCGTCGCTCGAGACAACTACATGGTGTACGGCGATCCTCCTTTCCGGATATTCAGTTGGTCGAGCCTGACGGTGCAGAACAACACTACCGTCGTCGGCAAGGGTCTAATGGATGAATACGGTTCGTGGGCTGGATACAGCTGGAACGCCAATCGCTGGTACGGCACGCCGACCAACTTGGAAATTGTGTGGGGCAGCAAAGGGGCGATGACGTACAACACCTGG
The DNA here is from genome assembly GCA_963812755.1 of uncultured Gemmatimonadales bacterium. GTDB lineage: Bacteria > Gemmatimonadota > Gemmatimonadetes > Gemmatimonadales > GWC2-71-9 > CAVVWJ01. The sequence continues at coordinate 18,946 of CAWEWK010000028.1, forward strand.
CGTTCGACAACCAAGCTGGGCTCCACCGACAGTTACATCTCGGGCCGCCCAACCTCGGCTCGGGTGTTCGTGCGGCCGAATCGTTACGAGCGGGGCCGGGCCAACATCATCGTTTACAACTGGGCCCGTCAGGGCAGCGTGCCGGTGAACCTTTCTTCGGTTCTCACCGTGGGCGACCGATACGAGGTGCGCAGCGCGTACGCGTTCTATGGCACGCCGGTGCTTAGCGGTACATATGGGGGCGGTTCGGTCCAACTGCCGATTCCGGCGACGCAGCCGCCACGCCCACTTGCCGGCTGGCCCAGCACCGCGCCGGCGGCGAGCTCGGCATTCGGGGTCTTCGTCGTGACTCGGAAGGGGTCCTGATCGCTCTCCCGGTAGAGCTGAATGCGGGGACCATCGTTCATCCGTTGGCTCCCTGCAGTGCAACCGCGGTAGCACTGGCGACCTCCTGCCGGCCTTGCTGGAGGGCGAAGGATTCATAGGTCTCGAGTAGCCGGTTCGCCAGGTCGGCGTAATTGTAGTTCCGCCGCACCCGCTCCCATCCCGCAACGCCAAGCCGGGCACGGAGGTCTGGTGAACTGGCGAGCTCCACTAGTCGTTGGGCCATGGCATCGATCGCTTCGAAGGGAACGACATATCCGGTGGCGCCGTCCTCCACTACCAGGGCCGCATCGCCCGCAGGCGTGGTGATCACTGGCAATCCCGCCGCCATTGCTTCCAGCAGCACGTTGGGGAATCCCTCGTGATCCGAGGTCAGGAGCAGGACGTGTCCCTCTGCGAGTTGGGCAGCCACATCGTCACTGTGCCCGGTGAAGGCCACCCCATCCGGGAGTAGGCCAAGCGCTCGCGCCTCACCGTGGAGTCGTTCCCGTTCCGGCCCGTCCCCGACTACGAGAGCGCGCACCGGGGCACCGGCTTTGCGGGCAAGCGCCACCGCCGCCAGGAACCGATCCAATCGTTTGGCCCGGACCAGGCGGGCCAAGCCGAGGACGACAAGACCGTTCGAATCGGTCGGCAAGCTGCTGGCCGAGCGCGCCACTCCCGCCAGGTCGATCACGTTTGGGAGAACCCGGATCCGGTTAGGATCGATCCCTAAAACCTCGGCGTTACGGCGCGCTGTGTAAGAATTGGCCAGGAGGGCCGGCGGCCGCCGGAGCAGCCAGCGGCCCCACCTGCCATTCGCCTCCAACTCATGGTGCACATCGTTCCTGAGGCTCCCGATTACGACCCCACCGCAAAGGGGAGCCAGGAGCGCGGCGTACAAGTTGACATAGAAGTGTGCCGAATGGATCACGTGCGGTCGAAACGATCGAAGCCGGCGAGCAAGCTCGACGAGCCGCAACGCGGGAGATTGGCGACGACCTACCCAGATCACGGGAACGCCGAGTCTTTCCAGATGTGACTGGTAAAACTCGCCAGTGGCGAGGGAGAACACACTTACATCGGCACCGCGCTCTTTAAGAGCTCGTGCCATGTACACCAGCTGTTTCTCCGCCCCACCTTTCCCCAAGCCGCCCGCCAAGAGAGCAACCCGAAGTTGCTGCTGGAGGCTGTTGCGTCGCAGGTCGGAAGCGCTCACAGGCCGGCCCGCGGGGGTCGGCGACGGGCGGGGCCGGGCCGGGCGATGACGCCAGCGTCGATTGGAGGCGAGCGAAGTAGGCTTGCCGTACCGGCCGCAAGGAACCATAGTCCCTTGGACTGGAACTCGGTGGAGATCCACGCCGTCGTGAGCACTGCAGTAGTAAAGAGACCCAGCAATCGCAGCCGTCGATCCCGCTGGCGTAGTCCGACCACCGCGAAGGAGAAGACGAATGCCCCGAGAAGCAGAATGCCGGGGATACCGTTCTCGGCCAGGATCTTCATCCAGCCGGCATGGGCCTGGAATCTCCGTCCTTCTTGAAACCCCGACATCCCTTCGCGTCGGCCGAGCTCTGCCCATGCCGTGGCGAACCCACCGGTGCCGACGCCGAATGGATGCTCTTGAAAGATGTACCACGCGCCCAGCGCAAGGTCCGAGCGGCCGCTCGTGCGGGAGGCCAACGACCGGGTCGGATCCACTAGTACCTCCCACCGGTGAACCGCGAAATCCTGCAGCTTGGTGAAGTGGGCTGATGAGCCTAACCCAACGATCGCCAGGCTGGCCAGCACCACAGCGCGCCGACCCAGCGTCGGCGTGCTGTGAATGAGGAAAAGACCGGCCAGGACCCCAACCAGCAGGCTGCCCCGGCTGCCAGTAAGAAAGACCCACATGAGGTTGACACCAGCTAACAGGGCTAGGCTGAGTTGCCGCGCCGGCTGCGCGTCGGCAAAACGAAAAGCGAGGCAGATGACGAACAGCGCACCGAGCGGGAAGTAGGCAAAGGCATTGGGGTTGGCGAAAGGGAGCATGGCCAGCTGGAGATTGAAGGCCGCCCCTCCTGCGGCTCCGGTCAGCCCACAGACGAGACCGAGCCAGACCCAGGTTTCCTTACGAACGCCACCGACCTCGAAGTAGACCAGAAGTCCAAGGATGCTGAAGGCGTGGAAAACATGCTGGACCCCGAACGCTACATCCGGGCTGATCAGAATCTCGGCGCCGAGCAGCGCGATCAACACCTGAAGTAACCGGGTGTGAATGTCCCGGATCCGGAGCAGCACCGGAAGGCCGAGCATTGCTACCAGCAGAAGGATGTAGTTCAGCGTGTTCCAGCGGAATAGACCGCCAGTGAGGATGAAGATGCGGGCCGGCGCGTCCAGGGTGCACAATACCCCGATGCCCAGGAGCCCAACGGCTGGACGGGCGAAACCGATGAGCGCGGCGGCATAGCAGGTCAAAGTAAGTAGCCCAAGGCCACGCAGGAACCCAAGCCAGAGGCTCGCCACCCAACTCACGACGATCAACGCCAGCAGCGCCCGGCCCCACGGCGTCACCGAGCCCGCTCTCAACGCGCGGCCGACCAAAGGTCGGTCCCATCTCTCGGAGGGCGCCGCCAACGATCTCATAACCGTAGCTTTCCTGCGACTGTGGGTATTCGCCACTGCTGGGCGCAGACCTCGCGGATCCGAGCCGTCCAAGCTTCGATGGTCATGGAAGTGGCGTAATCTCGGCAGCGTTTGCGCAGCGCCGGCCACACCAACTCCCCGGCGCTGACCTGCTGCAGTGCCGCGGCCAACGCAGACGAATCACCGATCGGTACCATCCAACCGCGTTCGCCGTCCTTCCCTACGATTTCCCGGCCAAAACCGACCTCGGTGGTAATGACTGGCGCGCCACACAGCATGGCGTCGAGCCGCGCCTTGCAGAAGCTCTCGGTGAGCGATGGCAGGACACAGACATCGCTTTGGGAAAGCTCGGCCAGCAGCGCTTTGCGGTCGAGCTGACCACTGAAGCAAATGAGGTCGCCACATCCGCTCTTTTCTGCTGCCTTCTCCAACTGGCTACGTTGGGGACCGTCACCGATTATGAGCAGCTGGGGAATCGTGTTCACATCGTCCGTCTCAGCGCGGAGCAGCGCCATGGCGTCGATCAGGTGCCGCACTCCCTTTTCGGGGGATAGCCGTCCGGCATAGACCAAGCGCACCGGGATTCCTGGAGGACGGTCGAGATCGGGTTTAGTGGCTCTCACCTCCCACTCGCTGATCGCGCTGGCAAAAATCCACTCCATCCCCGGCGCGGGAGGCTCCGCCCCGGTGCCGGTGGCCAGCATCACATTGTTGCCGCCCGCAGCGAGACGCATACACTGGCGCGTCACCCGATTCATAAGCGTAGATGCGCCGGTCTGAGTCCACGAGCCGCCGTAGCGGGCCAGGAGTCGTTTCCGGAAGGCAACAGCGCTCAAAAAGCCGAGCAAAGCGATGTCGCCCGGCAGCGGGGTATGCACGACATCGGCCTTCCGGATCTCGCGACCGATCGCGCCGAGGTAGTACCCGAGCTTTCCGGCGACTGAGAGCTTCCGGCGGAGATCGGTGCCAACCGGCGGCTCCAGCGCCACCACCTTGGCCTGCGGCGGCAAACGTATGCCGCCAGCCTGGGTCCGCGCTCGCACGATTACCAAGGTGACCTCATCGAACAGCGACCCCAGCGCGGCCATCTGAATGGGGAAACCGCCCGAGGAGTACCACCCGCCGTCCGGTTCCTGCCAGCACTCCTTGAAGGAGACGACGCACAGCCGGGTCACATCAAGTCGCCCCGATCAGCTCGCGGGGAAGTCGGACTGCAATCATTCCCTCCGCGCGCATCCGGGTCAGTCGCTCTAGAAATCGTACCAGGCTCGCCTCGTTCTGGGCACTGACCCCACCCAGTGAGTGGGGATGCGCGAACACCACGGCGAGGCCACCCCGCTGGGCGCAGCGGTCCACCATCCGTTGCGCAATCTCGCCAAACCCACAGCCGCTGTTGAGGCGGAGACATCGCACGCCCCGAATCTCTACTGGCTCCCGGGGCATGAGGGCTTCTCCGCCCGCGATCATTCGGGCGAGGCGAAGTGGCAACGGCTGATAGGCCACTCGACAGAGCCGGTAGCCAACCTCGCGCAGCGTCTCACACAGACCGGGAAGGTCGGTACGGGCATGCGGTGCGCCACGTCGCTCGGAGACACTGATCGCGAGCCGCCCCGGATAGTCGCGGGGTTCATTGAAGGGCGGGACGAAGGTCTGGACCGCCATCCCAACACACTGCTCCAGCGCGTCCCGGCTTCGCCGCAGCGTCTCGCGCAAGGCTGCAACATTGAGTTCTGGAAGCCACTCGTGCTGAAATGAATGGCTGGCCACCTCGTGGCCAAGCTCCCCAATACGTCTGACTTGTGACGGATCGTGGTAGGGGCGTGCGCCCGGGAGTGCCGCTGCACCAACCACCGCGAAGCAAGCCGGAATCGCGTACTCTGCATGCAGCTCCAGAATCCGCTCGGTATGCGCGAACTCCGCCATCCCGACTTCGGGGCCAAGCCGGCGTGAACGGGACCGGTCCGCGCCCCACTGGGTGTCGTAATCCCAGAAGATCACGCACTCTGCTGACCGTCCCTTTTTAGCCTCAGACTGCATGGAGATGGCGGCTGCCGAGTTCTCGCACCTGATACCCGCGGGCCTGAAGCCAACCCTCCAGTGCCGACCGTCGCTCGCCCCCATGGTGCTCCAGCACCAATTGGGGATGATGGCTACGAAGCAGGCCCTCGGCCCCAGCTAGGACGGCTCTCTCTTCACCCTCGACGTCTACCAGGACTAGCGCCGGTGCCGGAGGGTGTTCTTCCGCGAACTGATCGAGGGTTGTCATCGCGGCCGTAACCGCGCCCGGCTCATTGTTCGGCGTTACCCTGTGCTGCCCATCGGAGCCGCCTGCCACTATCGAGGCCGCTCCGGCGTGGGCCCCCACGCACGCCGCCACGGGGACCAGATGTGGCGCCAGGCGGGGGTTATGAGTTACATGTCGGCAAAGCATCGCGAAGTTGTCGGGCCACGGTTCGAAGGCGTAGACCACCCCCCTGCCCTGCAGCAGCTTCGCCAGGTACAAAGCGTGGATACCCACGTGGGCTCCGACGTCATACACAACCATACCCGGGTGCACCGTCGCCCCGAGCAGGTCCGTGACCTCCGGCTCATAGGCTCGGTAGAAGATGGACATCCGGGTCCGGAGCAGTTGAGGGCACATCTCGAACGCGATGCCAGCATAAGGCCCGACTCGGGAACGGCGTATCGCTCCTGGCCGGAAGAAGGCTTGTTTCACCAGTCGCTTGGCGCTTCGCCAAAGGTCAGCCACCGCGGGCAACCTCTCTTTCGCCATTAGCCCGAGGGAGGAGCGGCAGCCTTCCAGCCGCCAACTCGACAAAGAAGCGAGTGCGTCCCCGCAGGAAGTCCCACGTCCATTGGCGGAAAAGCGGGCGAAGAACCCCTACGGACCGAATGGCCGTGTCGGCGATGAACGCGTAGGCGAACCACACGGCATCTAGTGCCCGCCGGTTAGGCATGGAGTAGCGATGAGTGTGATAGTGGTTGCGGAGTCCGAGATACCCCATCTGATAACCATCGGGGCGCCCGCCGTCAGCCTTGAAATGGTAGACCCGAGCCGATCCGGCCATCACCAGTCGTCCGAACCTCCCGATCCGAAGACTGAAGTCCAGATCCTCGCCGCTTCCATAACCGGCGAATCCCTCCTCGAAACCCACCGCGCGCGCCAGGTCGGTCCGCCACATCGTGGCGCCACCGGGCAGCCAGTCTCCGGATACCGTATCGTTGGTCGGAGTAAGAAACCCCCATGGTGTAGAGATACCGGAGCGGCAGTAGCGTCCCGGCCGGAGGGTTGAGACGATCCCCGTAAGTCGCCGGATCCGCCACAGGGGAGGCGGAGCGAGTCGCTCGTTGTCAATGAATGCCCCCACCCCCGCCACCGAATCGCCCAGCACCGTATGGGCATTGGCAAGCTGTGCGAGGCAATCGGGGCGGAGCACGATGTCGTCGTCGAAAAACGCAATCAGCCGAAGAGAGACCATTCGGAGGGCTAGATTGCGTTGCCGGGTAAGTCCCCGCTGGGTGGCCCCGACCCGCACATAACGGGTACGCACGGCAAGGGCTCGAGACTGGGCGAGATCCCGCACGGATTGTTCGGTATCAGCGGCATCGCTCCCATCCACCACGAGCAGCTCTTCGGGGATGGCGTCTTGGGTGAATACGGAATCCAGAAACCTCGCTACGGTAGCAGGACGGTTCCGAGTGCAGACAACCACGCAGCAGCCCTTCAGCACTGGCCTGTCGCTGACACCTATCGGCAGGTCGGTAACGAACGCGGAGACGGTAGCGTCGCCATTTTCCTCGTGGATCACGATACCGCCCTCCGCTGGGCGGCGAATGTCGCGAGACAATCGTGATAAAATGCCTCGTTTCGATCCAACATCGCCTCAAGTGAAAACTCGTCTGCCACACGGCGCCGGCCCGCCGCACTGAGCGATTCGGCCAGTTCGTCCTGGCATAGCACCCGGATGATGGCCGCGGCGATGTCGGCTGGCCGGTCGGGGTCCACCAATAAGCCGTCTACGCCGTCACGAATCAGCTCCGGTCCGCTTCCCCGGCTGCTGGAGATCGTGGGGCACCCGCAAGCCATAGCCTCCAGCGGCGCCAACGCGAACGCCTCGGCATACGACGGAAAGACCGCGACCCTCGCGGTGGCGAGCGCCTGCAGCAACTCCTCACGAGCGACGTGGCCATGGAAGTGCAGGCTGTACTGGGCAGGCTCGGGGAGCATCTCCCGAAGGCGGCCTTCCATCGAGCCGCCTTCCCGAGTCCCACCGTCCTTGCCGAAGAGGTGCAGTTCTGCCGTTGGCGCCTCAGCGACCACCCGCAGCCACGCGCCGACCAAGGGGATGACGCCCTTCTTCTCGGTGAGAGTGCCGGTAAAGACCACGCGTTGACTGTCCCGCCATTGAGACGGCCGGTCATGGACCTCAACCGGATTGTGGAGGACGGTGATCGACTGGTGCCGGGTGAGATCGAATACCTGGCGGGTCCGATCGGCGGTGTACTGACTCGCCGAGCAAATAAAGTCGGCGCGTCGAAGCGAGCTGCGTTCTAGACCCCGGGTAAGGCGAGACGGCGAGATCCCACGCTCGGCAGCAAAGTAGACGGCTGAGCCGTGAAGTCGAGCGACCACGGGCACCCGAAGCGGTGGCCATCCCGCGGCCCAGCCCCGCCAGTCGGGGATCTCGATCAGGTCAACCTCACCCCGACGAGCCCACGCCGCGACGATTCGGGCCAAGCGGGCACGGGCGATCACCCAGCCCAAGGGGTGGCGGCGCTCGCGGATCCGCACCACTTGCACGCCGAGATCATTTCCCACGTCGGCGGCGGGATAATCGGGCGGATAGATGCCGATGACCCGTACGGTGGCTCCTCGACCGACCAGCGCCCGGCCCAGCAGCTGAGTCATTGTCCCGATTCCACCGTGCGGGCCGGGCGGATAATCGGAGCACACGTAACACACTCGCATCATCGCGAGCCACCGTTCCGGGTGGCCTTTGCGGGCAAGGATGCGATTCGCTCCAACGCCTCTACCGCTCGAGTGCTCGCCCGACCGAGCGGGAGGTCGAGCTCCAGCTCAAGTAATCGGCGCCGACCTTCTTGGTCGAGCCGGGGATCGGCGAGATAGGCGTTCACGTGCTCCGCGAGCTGTGCCGCAGACCGAGCAATGCGGGCCGCGCCCAGCTCAATCACCGGCCGATAGTGCTCATACTGATAGTACAGCTCGAAAAGGTGGACGCCGAGCGGAGGTGGTGTGGCCACGTCGAAGGCGATGTTGACCACCGGCCTGTCCCGGGCAGCGAAGTCCAGTGTCATGGTGGACGCCGTATTGACGTTAAGGTCGCAGTGATGAGTCAGGTTTGCGAGCAAAGGCACGTCCTCGGGCAACGGAATGACCCGCGACCAATTAGAACCGTCGGGGTGATGCCAGGCAGGAGGCGAGTATTTTAGCTCCGGAAATTCTCGAAGCACTTCCTGGTAGCGGCTCCCATCGTCCACCGGCGAGGGACGCAGGACCACCTGCGGCCGGCCGGTGATCCGGCCGTCGCGCACCATTGCCAGTAACAGGCTCAGGTGGGCCGCATCTTCCGGGCAGGTTCCTCTGTCGCCGCCGGAGTAGCAGATCAGCGGCCGCGTCGGATCGGCACCAATACGTCGGAAGAACTCCTCTCGCGGCCAGAGCATGCCCGGATCTCTATAGCAGTCGAACTGGGGCGTGCCGACGACATGCACGGCAGCGGGAGAGATCTCCGGGTAATGCTGCACCAGCTCGCTGGCCATGTGCTCACTCCAGACCAGGTAGTGATCGAACGGTGCGGCAATCCGACCTTTGGAGCAAAGATTGTCCCAACTGAAGATGAACGTGGCCGTGGGAATATCGAGAGCGCGCGCGGCGGCAACCGGAGCTGCGATCTCCAAGGGCCGCTGGTGCGAGCAGAACAGCACATCCGGGCGGTTACCGAGGAAGTGCTCCCGATATTGGGTCACTGCGGGGCCCCGCTCGACGATACGGCCGTGCCAACGCTCGAGTAAGGCGATTCCCCCGGGGGATGCGGCGGTTCGCCCCACCAGTCGCGCAGTCTGGGTCACCGCCCATTGGCCCAGCGTGGGCGCCGATACCGGCCGCGCGAGCCGCAGCCGCATTGCCGTGGTGGACACCCGGTACATGTGGGCGTAACTGAGCGAGCTCCACAGGGTACTCTCTATCCTGCCGCCCTGACTTGGAACCAGATGGTACCACTGCACTGTCGGCGGGCAGTGCCCGGCCAGCTTGGGCAGTAGCTCGTCCGGAATGACGTGGAGAACGCAGACTGGTCCCTTGGCCTCTGCCTCGCGAATGAACGCGCCGAAGAGGAAGTTGCGGACGCCGACGCCATCCGGCAGCAGGAGCGCAAGCCTCACGCCGGCCCTCCATCGCTCCACAGCGTCACCGAGTGACCTTCGAGGCCGTGCCGGTAGTCGCCGCGGGTTCGCGTGAGCTCGACCTGCATTGGGGCAATGGGGCCACTCCGCCGAGCCATGATTTCTGCCAGGCGCAGGACCAAGGCACGGACGTCTTCCGCAGCAAAGAACTTGGAGGTGCCGGCCCAGGAAGTCGCTGGGACGACCGCCCGAGCCCGGAATGACCACTCCGGTGGTAGCCTGAGCACGCGGCGTACCCAGGCGCCGAGGCCGGCCAGCCCGCTGAGCGGCCGGCCCGAGAGGTCGTAGTCAAAGAGGAAATCGTCGCAGAGCAAGAGGTTCCTCGGCGGCGCGGAAGGTAGCGACCGCAGGATCGCGGCGGCAACGCGAGAATACGACGCTCCATCAGAGGCACAGAACCAGTCTTGCGTAATTCGATCGATTGCCTGTCGAGTCTGTTCGGGAAGTCGGTAGTTACCCTGGAGTATCACGCCGACTTTTTGTGCCAGCTCCTCCTGTGAGTGGCACGCAATGCTCACCGCCTCAGCCGCCGGCATTAGCAACGGCGCGGGAACCCACTGGGGTGACAGCGTCGGCGTGCCAGCCAAACCCGCTTCGATTGCCGTGGTGCAACTCCGCTGGATCACCATCGCGGCCCCGTAGATGGCCGGCTGTACCGGGCCCTCACCATCAATCTGTACGTTGGGATAGCCGGCCAGCTCCCGGGCGTACCACGCCGGATCCTCGAAGGGGTGAGGACGGAGCACCAAGTCCACGGCCGGAAACCGGTGCGCCAGATCGGCACAAAGCCGGATGAGTTCTACGATCGCCGCCTCCTCGGTTCGGAGTAGCTCGTGGATGCGATCGTCTGACCAGCCGAAGTTCCGCCGCGAGGTATCGATCTTCTTTTCCACTGAGGTGAAGCGCGGGTTGCGGGTAGAGAAGTTGGTATTCACCAGGACTCGCGGGCGCTCCGAGGCAGCGCCGCCGTTGCGGGCCAGCACCGATCGCCACTCCGGAGCGTAGAAGTCGAAGCGCGGACACCCGGTGACCACAACCTGCTTCTCGGTGAAGATCTCTTGAGCAAGCAGGTACTCCGCCATCCTGCCACCCCAGAGGCATACGCATTCGGCTCGCCGGAGCAGGGCCCGATCCTGCCACAGCAGTTCAGCGTAATTTGCGGGGTCCGGCCAGACACCACCCTCGGTGTCCAGTACGCCGAATCGGATCCCGGCTTCGGCCAGCCCGCGGCCTAATTGCTCGTTGCTTCGCCGGAAATAGTTGAAGAGCACGAAGTCCGGTGTTAGTGCCCAGACTTCCCGCCAAGCGAGGTTCGCCGGCACCAAGTGGCAGATCGCACCGCGCCGGCAGAGCTCGACGGCCGTCAGCGTTAGCCCTGGAAGATCACGGGAGGGATGATCCACGATGAGCGCGATTCGGGGTGCGAGACTCACCGCGCGGCCTCCATGCTCTCTGCCCGGCCGGGCCGGGACAGTTGCACGACACTGCTGTAGGCTTCCCACCCCAACTCGATTTGACCCTCGGCGGCGCGGCGCAACAGCGTGCGGTCCGCCGGTGCTCGCTCCCAGGCGGTCAGGACCGCCAGTCGCAGGCGTGTCGCAAGCTGCTGCCCGTCCAGCGGCACCAGCTCGCAGCCGATACTGAACCGATCCACCAGGCCTTGGTACTTTCGCCGGTAGTACTCCGACTGGGCCAGAAACACTACTGGAATACCCTGGGCCAGCGCAAAAACCGCAGCATGGTAGGCGCCGGTCACAACGACGCGGCAGCGGCCGACCTGGGTGATGACCTTGGCCGGCGAGTCCAGCTCGGTTCCCCCGTCGCCTTGGTCAGTGAGCAGTGTCCGTAGCACGTCACTGTCGCGGGCCTGGCCTCGCGCGATTGGTATCGGCAGGAGCTGGGCGTCCAGCTTGGAGGAGAGGTCTCGCAGCTCGCGCTGGAGCGGCTCGAGGATTCCAGTATCTACTTCGGCGTTCTGGGCAATCCGGAGGTTCACGCCGATTGCCGTCCCCAGCTGAGCGGGCGCGAGCCCATACGCCAGCTCGATCGCGTCGTCGCCGGTCACGTGGATGCGCTCGGGCGGGACACCCAGACTGGCGAGAATCGGGGGGCCACTGCGGCCCTCACGGAGGGCGATCAGTCCAACGTTTGGCAGAACGGCACTAGCGCGTGCGATAAGTTCAGGGTCGCTCAGCGGTCCGACCCCCTGCCCCACCATGGCTGTGGCGCAGCCGTGCCGGTGAGCCAAGTCCAGCGTGCCGAGAACGTTGCGGGCATGGGCGGCGGTTGCGTCGCTCATGCTGCCCTGCCCGGCGATCATCACCAAATCGGCTGTCTCGAGCCTCTTGAGGAAGCTCCAGATGGCACCCCCGTCGCCGCCACGGAGCGCCGTCCTGACCGAGGCGAACGTGGCCCGGACGCGGAGCCCCGCCTGGTTACGCTGCCCGAGCCGGCTTCCACCGAGGAAATGAACCCGGCCTGCTGTCGGCACCGGGCGCGCCTCCGGACAGTAAACGGCCAGCATCTCCGGTGCGTTGGTGAGGACGTACAGCTCTACTCCGGGAACCAGAGTACGCAGCCGTGCCAGTGCGACCTGCAGCATCGCGACGTCGCCCATGTTCTGACAGCGGTAACTGCCCGGCTCGATCAAGATGCGCACGGCAAGACTCCGTTGATCAACGGTCTCACTGGTCCACCAGCCCGTGCCGCTCCAGCTCCCGCACCACACCCTCCACGGCGGCGAAGGGAACCCGGCACTCCGCGGCGATCCGGGCGATCGAGCGCGTGCCGTCGATCAGGTACATGATGTCGAACAGTGCGCGATGTCCCTCCGGGATTGATGTAGGGGTCGACATGCAGGCCATAACGGGAGCAGAAGACCTCGCCCTTGAACCGGTTCCGCGGCGTGGTGTTCCGCTCCAGCGTCTCGATCATGCGCGATCACCAGATCGACGCGATGCTTCGAGATGCCGGCCGGGACGCTGCCTCGGGGTGTCGGCGCTCGAGTGATACTCGGGATACGGCCAGGCTGGATCGTCGGGGCGGCGGACTCGGGACAGCGATAGCATCGGCACCCGGACGCCCGGCGCATTGAATTGGCGCTCGTCGTTGCCGATCAATTCGCGAAAAGCGCCGGTCCAGCCCGTCGGATCGTGCGTCCGCAGTGCGAGCCCGAAGCACTGGTCCACTTCGCGTATCTCCGGCGAACGAGAGCTGCAAGGCGTGCGGGTTCGGCGAGCCCGAGCATCTCCAGAAACAGGCCGCCCTGGAGGCGTGGCAGGAGGGCCTCGTTGCTGGCTCAGATAGGCGACGGAGCCGATGGTCTCCGGCACGATCAGCAGCCGGTAGGTGTAGTCGCGGTCGCGGTCCGCTGAAGCAGACGTCGCATCACATCGATGCCCACGACCACGCCGGTCAGATCGTCATTGGCCATGCCGGGGTGGCAGAGATGGGCGCAGAGCACGATGGCTTGGTCGCTCCGCCCTGGCGCGACCACTTCGCCCACCTTCAGCGTCGCCGTAGCTGGAAGCTGCGAACGGATCACGACCCGGTAGCGCTCGTCCGTCAGCTGGTCGCGGGCGTGCCGGCTGCAGCACAGTCCCCAGTCTCGCTCGTAGTACTTGAAGACGAACGGGAATCGCGTCTGGCAGCGTCGGGTGCACGTGGAGGTGGCGGAGCAGGGCTCGCCGGCGATACCTCTCCCTCGAACGGCAGCGAATACGAAACCACGTGCAGCGGGTGATCGGCGTAGGAGAACACCCGCCGACCATCGAGGCGTCTCCAGGTACGCCTCGTGACAGGTCCACTTCTCCGGCACGATCCAGGTCCAGCACTCGAGGCCGGTGGGGTACCCGTGGATCGTCATCGGCACCTGGGTAGCGAGCGCCTCCAGTGCGGCGTCGTATCCGTCCGACACGATGTCGCGGGGCAGGCGCCAGAGCGCCTCGACCATCTCGCGCATCGAAGCCGCGGTTGAGGCGGATCGCACGGGGTACGCATGCCCCACCCGCTCAGCTTCGAGGTCGATGGGATCGCCGGCCGGACCCCTCGCGGTGAACCAAGGGTCCTCGGCGAGCGCTGCTAGGGTGAGCTCATGCAGATCTCTGGCGCCGATCACCAACACTTGCCGCGGCCGATTCGTGTCGCAGCGACACAACCCCGCCGCGCGGGCTCTGCGCTCCAGCCGGCGGCCATCGGGAAACCCGTTGTCGGCTAGTATCCGGACCGAATAGATCCAGCCGCACTTCCGTTCAGCCTGGCCGCTCTCGAATGGACCCAGTGAAGAGCTTGCGGTAGCGAAAGGGAACACCGGCGAGTTCTTCGGAGTGGTGCCGCAGGGTGGCCTCCTCCAGGCCAAGCCCCACCATGCAAATCTTTGCGTTACTGTCGCGCAGGCGATCGGAACACGCTGCCGGACCGAAACAGGTTGGGGCTAGTATCAGAAAGCAGCTGCACGGCGAGCGGCCCCTCTCCCGCCACTGAGTGGATCGGATCGGCAGATCGGATGCACCCCGGACGGCGATCGGAAGGCTTCCAGGGACATCGCACTGGGGCTCCAGGGGCCGCCTGGGGTCGGCGTATCCTTGACGTTGAAACCCTCCTGGCGACAGAAGGAGAAGGTGTAGGTGGGGACCAGGACGGTGCCTTCGGCGCCGATCACTTGCCGGAGCGCGGTGAAGAACCGATCCGCACCCCCGTCAGGCTGGTTCGCCAAGTAGGGATCCAAGGCTTCCAGGTTGAGATGGACGAAGACGAGGTCGCCGCGACCCAGACCCGCGTCTCGGAGACCCTGAACCAACTCAGGCTCGGTCTTGTCACGCTCAGGCATCATCGGTGCATCACTTCGGCTGGGCACGGGGTTGATGGGCTCTTGTGGGATGGGTCAGGGCGCCGTAACGTGGAGCGTACCGTCACACTCGGTAGATGCCTGCCCTCGTGGGAGCCATGATGACAACCGTATCCTCCACCCTGCCTGGCTTGCGGAAGCTCGCCGGCCGCGCCCGCGGTCTGATCCGCGGCAACGTTCAGCAATCCTTTCAGAAGATCAGGTACGCCCTGAACTGGCGATACCTGCGGAATCCGGCGAGTAGCCGTCTGCTCGCTGCTCATACTCCGCACCTGAGCTCGATTCAGCGGGGGGCGGTCGAAGAACTCTCTCAAAAAGGACTGGTCTTCGTGCAGCAGGACCGCCTCGGCGTGGCGCCGGAGGATTGGGCGGATCTGGCGAAGCTGGTTCGGCAGTTTGCCGAGAGTGATCGAGTGCAGGAGCGAATTCGCAATTTTTCGCGCGAGGCTGAGAGCCGGCCACTGGTGGGCGATGACTACATGGTGAAGCTTCACCCCGAAGGCCCAATGCTGGCGATGGACAATCCGCTGCTGCGGGTAGGGCTCAGCCCGGCAGTCCTGGACGTGGTGAACGCCTACTTGGGGTTGTGGAGCAAGCTGACCTACACCGATGCATGGCACACGATTCCGGTTGATATCGGCCGGCGAGTCGGCTCTCAAAGCTGGCATCGTGACCCCGAAGACCAGCGAATGGTCAAGGTCTATCTCTATCATGCCAAGGTCGACGACGGAGCCGGGCCCATGCAGTACATTCCCGGAAGCGCCCTGGGTGGCCCCTACGCGCACCTGTGGCGTTGGAGCCCCAAGGCCACCCATCATGCCCGGTACCCCAGTGAGACGGAGCTGGCGCGACTCATTCCGCCGTCGCAGTGGGTCTCCTGCGTCGGCGACGAAGGCACGTTCGTTTTCTGCGATACCAACGGGCTGCATCGGGGCGGCATCTCCACGACGAGTGCTCGGCTGCTCGCGACTTGGACGTTTGTGACGCCGGCATCGCTCGGAACGACGGTACATCGACGCTTCACTCTGACGGAGTCTCGACTCCCTGATAGCCTGTCAGAAGCTGCCCGGTTCGCCCTGTCCTAAGGGTGCGGTCGGGACGGCGGGCCGGGCGATTGAGCCAGCCCGGCTGAGCTGCTTGCCCGATAGACAATCCGCAACTCCATAAGCCGGGCTCGGGCCGTCGGCGGTCGGAGTGGCCGTGGGTGGAGACGGCACTTCGGCCCCGACTACCTCGAAAGCGGTCCAGCGGCCTCTCCGCGTGACTAGTCGGAGTGGTAGTCCCGGCTGTGCGGACCAGACCGGCGTGCAGCGGTCGTCGACCAGAACGTGGGTGATCCGCCGACTCGCCAGCCAGGCAGTGTGCCACGGGGACCACGGCGCCCCAAAGAAGCTGCGCAACTCCTGCAGCCGATTCAGCGCGTCGGGCTCGACATAGTGGATGTATCGCAGATTGGCGACGTAAAGACTGTGACCACCGTAGGCCGTCAACAACATGGCTTGGAGCGGGCGACTGTAGTCTTGCGCCGGGTCGGCAAGGTCGCTCGCGATGAGCAGAGTACCACGCTGCGGGATCTGGGCCAGCGTGTGACGCAAACCCACGTCATCGGCGACAGCCAGCTGGGTCGGCGGATGCCAGAAGCTGGAGACCAGCAGAGGTGTGGGTGCGGCCACGGTCAGTCCGGCGCTCACAGCAAACGCCTTGGGCCACAGCCCGCCGGTCTGTGCCGCGGCCGTCGCAACCACTCCGAGCCCGGCCGCCAGCAGCATGAACCGTGGAACCTGGAGCGCCTGGCCAAGGTCCTTGTTCCCAGCGACTGCTTCCGTGAGATCGCGAAAACCAAGCGCAAACCAGCGGGACACGAACTCTTCGCGGAACGGGAAATTCACGAAGTGCAGCACACCGGCCATCACAATAAGCGCGGTGGCCGCGGCCAGGACCGGTTCGATGATCCGTGCCGGCATGCCGGGGTCAGCTCGCCTGTGCCTAGCGTGCCAGGCCAGCACCGCAAGCACGGCCAGATAGCTCGAGGCGCGCAGCGGCTCGTAGAACAAGCCCCGCTCCAGCGACGGTTTCCATTCCGGCAGCTTGAACCAGGCAACGTCGCCCGGCAGCAGAGCCATCTGGATGAGGGCGAGCGGGAGGGAGAGAGCAGTGGCTATGATGGGGCGTGCGTCCCGGGGGCCGAAGGGCTGCCTGCCGATCATTCGCCCTAGCGCCAGCACCCCGGCGAGGAGCCCAAATCCCGCGTAGTACTGAGGCTTGATCTGGGACAACGATGCCAGGCCCAGCGCGGCGAAAGCGAGTTGTACCGGCTGGGCTCGCCGCTCCATGAGGAGGGCTAGGCACCCCATGCCGACTGCCAACCCGAAGAGCGAGTTGTGCATCAACATGGTGGCGAGAAAGGGCCACGACTCCGGATTCGCCAGCGCGCCCGGCAGTACGTAGTAGACTCCCCATGCTGTCTTGTCCGCCAAGGGTACCGTCAAGGCCATCGCCGTACCGAGCGCCGCGTACCGCAGGCGCATTCCCCCATTGCCTAACGTTGTCACGATCGCAATCGTCAACGTCACCACGCACAGCAAGGGAACCAATCCGAACATCACATGGGTGAGACCGGCCCCCATTACCCGCTGGACGGCACCCGCGAACCACGCCGGACCGACGTGGTAGTGAATTGAAGCGCCGCTGTAGTCGAGCGCCTGCGCCAGGCCGCCGAATCGGGCGATTGCCTGCGCATGGTTGAGATCCCAGCGCCAGCTCCAAGTGAAGCCCGGCCGCCCGAGCAGCGTCTGGATCAGCTCCACCTGGACGGCGGCGACAAGCGCCACGCCAATGCCAACGCTTGCGAGGAGCAGCACGACTCTCTGGTCCCTGGCTCGGACCCGCTGCCAGATTGCGGTCGATCCGGCGGCGGTCCCCGCCGCGACCGCGACCGTCCAGGCGACCAGTCCGATGACGAGCATCTGGCTTCGCACGGCTCCCGGGAGGACCGGTGCGTGGGCTACCAGCACGCCAACTGCAACGCTGGAGAGCATGGCGAGCCGGCCAGCGCGTCCAAACTCCAGGCTGCGCCGCGGGCGTACGGTGTCCACGCCTACCGGGTTCAGTTCGGTGGCGCTCGCCGTTGGCACAGTCATGAGGGGCCTCGTCCCATCGAATCCAGAGCCTTAACCACTCGCAGCCCGGCGACTCCACCTGGTTCGGCCGATCCTTCTCCCTCACCCTGCAAGTTCTGATGGTGCCATAGGCGCTGATACGTGGGACAATCGCGCATCAGCTCCGGGTGACTTCCCAGGCCTACCATCCGGCCATTTTCGAGGACGAGGATGCGATCGACGGCGCGCAGGGTGGACATCCGGTGGGCGATGACAAACGTCGTCCGCCCATGCATCAGGCGTTCGATGGCTGCCTGGACCGCCCGTTCCGATACCGAGTCCAGGCTGCTGGTTGCCTCATCGAGAAAGAGGATAGGTGCGTTCTTGAGCAGCGCGGACGCGACCGCGATCCGCTGCTTCTGCCCCACAGAAATTCCTCGTCCGTCTGCACGGCGTCCCAGGAAGGTGTCGTAGCCGCGCTCCATCTGCATGATTTCGTCGTGGATATTTGCCGCCTTCGCCGCGGCCTCGACGGCTTCCTGCGTGGCGCCGGGGCGTGTCACTCGAATGTTGTTGGCGATGGTGTCCCAGAAGAGAAAGGGCTCCTGAGACACGATGGCGCAGAGATCCATCAGATCCGCGTGACAGACGTCACGCAGGTCCACGCCATCGAGGAGGATACGCCCAGTCGTCGGATCATAGAGGCGTAGAAGCAAGGCCACGATCGTGGACTTGCCCGCACCGGAGGGGCCTACGATGCCGATCCGCTCGCCTCGGCGAAAGCTTGCCGAGAGCTTCCGCAGCACTGGTTGATGGTCATAGGCGAAGGACACATTTTCCAGTTGGATGACCTCGGGAGCCTTCTCCAGTCGTGCCGCATCCGGGCGGTCGGGAACCTCGACCGGCGTCCGCATGATACGCTCCAGCCGGTCGAGATTCGGAAGAATGGTGCTGAGGGCCTGATGAACACCCACAAGCCCCATGACCGGCCCGTAAACGGCCAGGATCGCGATCAGGAGGCTGAGCAGGGACTGCCACTCCAGCGAGCCGTTGACCACATCCCGTCCCCCGAGCACCAAGACGACGACCAGACCGGTTCCGGTGACGCATTCAAACAGCAGGCGACCGACTCCGCGGGCTCGGACCTGGCGCAGAGTAATGGCATAGAGGTCGTGGAGATGAGAGTCGGCTCGTTGAAGAACAGTTGCTTCGCTTCGATTTACCTTGATGACGCGGATACCGGAGGAGACCTGCAGGAAGTTCTCGGACATGCCGGCCAAGGTGTCGCGCTCTTGATCAGCGGCGCGAGTGATCCGGCGTCCGAAGTAGTGAGCGGGCAGAAATCCCAGAGGCAGCAGGACAAAGCCAACAACGGCAAGCTTTGGACTCATGGCCCAGGCAACCGCAGCCAAGCCGCACAGGCGGGTCAGGTGCAGAACTACGCTTCCCACTTCCAATGTGACAAGCCGAATCGCCTTCACATCGTGGTACGAGGCAAGGACCAAGTCTCCCTGGCTGCTCTTGTCGTAGAAGCGCACCGAGAGGGTTAGCAGCTTTTCGAGAAGCCTCATGGCCCATAGCCGCTCGACCTTGTGCGCCAGTCGCGCGGCCAGATACTCGCCGGCGAAAGTGCACGAGGCCCGCAGCATCCAGACGGCAAGGATGGTTGCTCCGGCTGCCAACATGGTGCCGAAGGTCACGACTTTGGCGTCGTCGAGTCCTCGCAGCACGTCTCGGAGCGCCCACACCAGCATCGCTTGCAGCGCACCCTGCGACATCGTGGCTGCCAGGAACGCAGCTGCCAGTCCCGGAGACTGCAGCAACGAGCCGGCGCCGATGCGCAGCGCCTTCCGCAGGTCTGCTGGAATGGGGAGCGCCGCCATCAGGTGCCTCGCCTTCCTGCCGGTACCAGGTCAACCTGATCCGGAATGCCGGCACTCCAGAACGAGTGCGTGCTCATGGGGAGCCCCTACCCGATCCGGCGGCGACCCGGCGGGGCCTGGCCATCGTCTCACCGGCAATCTCCGTCAACTGCCGAATCACGTATTCCTGCTGCTCGGGGAGCAGCCCCACCGAACAGGGGAGACTGAGAGCATCGCGGTGCAGCCGATCTGCGACCTCTCCCCCGAGAACGGCCGATCCCGCATGCGCCGGCGACTGATGAATCGGCTGCCACAACGGCCGAGTCTGGACTGAACGCTTGGCGAGCGCGGTCAGCAACTCGCGAGAACCGAGGCCAGTGGCGGAGCGATCGATCAGGACGGTGTAAAGCCAGTACACGCTGTGGGCCCAGGAGGCCGAGGGCATCGCGGTAAACCCGGGAAGGTCGCGGAGCGAAGCGGCGTACCGCGCCGCGATCCGGCGCTTGGCGGCAACATACTGCTCCAGCCGCTCCATCTGCGCGACACCGAGCGCGGCCTGGACATTAGTGAGCCGGTAGTTGTACCCCACCTCCCGGTGGATGTACTCCACGGGATCGTCCTTGGCCTGAGTGGTGAGATACTTTGCGCGGGTCGCCCAGTCCTTGCGGTCGGTGACGATCATCCCACCACCACCAGTGGTGATGAGCTTATTCCCATTGAAGCTGAAGCAGGCGATGTCACCCAGGCGCCCGACCGGCCGGCCTCGGTAGGTGGCACCAAGACTCTCGGTCGCATCCTCTATTACCGGAAGATCGTAGCGTCGCGCCGCCTCGAGGATTGGATCAAGATCCACCGGATGTCCCAGGATATGGACCGGCAACAGGGCTCGCACCCGTCTGCCGGTCACCTGATTCCGGAGGGCGCCGTTGCGCCAGACGCATTGGTCGGAGAGGAACTGCTCAACCCGTGCCGGGTCCATCTGCCAGGTAGCTGGCTCCGCGTCGACAAAGACCGGCCTGGCGCCGACGTACCGGATGGCATTCGCGGGAGCGATGAAGGTGAGGGTCGATACCAGCACCTCGTCCTCGGGCTCGACACCGGCCACCAGCAACGCGGTATGCAGGGCGGCCG
The DNA here is from genome assembly GCA_963812755.1 of uncultured Gemmatimonadales bacterium. Taxonomy (GTDB): domain Bacteria; phylum Gemmatimonadota; class Gemmatimonadetes; order Gemmatimonadales; family GWC2-71-9; genus CAVVWJ01. The sequence goes on from CAWEWK010000028.1 coordinate 39,291, forward strand.
TGCCGTTGACTGTTGCCACCGCATGGCTCGCGCCTACGGCATCGGCCAGAGCCTGCTCGAAGCGATCTACGAAAGTCCCGACCGACGACACCCATCCGGTATCGAGGCACTCTCGTACGTAGGCCCATTCATTTCCCAGCAGGGCCGGCTCGCAGAGCGGGACGAACGGCGGCGTGCTCAATTGCGGAACCTCGCATCGGCTGGATCGGCTACCGCCCCGTCAGTCACCAATCGCGCCACCTCGGCGATCCCGTCCGGCACTGTCCGACTGACTTCGAAGCCCAGCCGTTCGCGGATCCGTGAGAAAGACACCCGGTAGTCGCGGGGATCCTCGGCCCGGCGTACGTACTCCACAACCGCCGCCGGTGCGTGGGGTCGAATCAATTCGACTAGTTGCTGCTTCTGGTAGTTCTGTTCGGTCGATCCGACGTTGAACACCGCGGCGTGGACCGCGCTCTCCCCGGCCGCCAACACCGTCGCGATCGCCCGCGCGGCGTCGCGCACATGGATATAGGGCCGCCAGAACTGCTCGCCGTACACGACCAGTCGCTGTTTCAGCAGCATCTCCGCCGTGAACTCGTTCACCGTCAGATCGAACCGCATCCGGGGGGAAACCCCGAACACGGTAGCAAATCGAAGAGGGGTGACACACATCCGGCCCGAGCCGCCCGCGCGGAGCAACTCCTGCTCCACCTCAACCTTGGTTTCTGCGTACAGCGAAACCGGCGCCAGCTCTGAGTTCTCGTCCACTAGCTGCTCGGGATCCTTCATCCGGCCGTAGTTGCTGCAGGTCGATGCGAATACGAAGCGGCAGACCCGGGCTGCCGAGCTCTGCGGCGATCAGCGCGAGCGAGGCGTCCAGGTTTACCGCCCGGGCCAGGTCCGGATCTCGGGCGCAGGCGGGGTCGCCTACGATCGCCGCGAGGTGTACCACTGCCTCGATGCCCTCCAGCGCCTGGCGGACGGCCACGGAATCGCGCACGTCTCCTCGATGGAAAGCGAATCCAGGATGCGCCCACACCCCGAAGAGCGACTGGGATCCATGGCACAGCGAGTCGAGCACCCGCACCTCGTGCCCCGCGTTGAGCAGGAGGGGCACCAGCGTGGACCCGACGTAGCCGGCGCCTCCGGTCACCAGGACGCGCACGTTATGCTCCCATCCCGGCGGCGTCGCGCTGCGCCTGCTCGTAGTCCGCCGGCCGGCCGATGTCGAGCCAGTATTCTACGATCGGGAAGCTGGCGATCGGACGGCCCAGGTCGAGCAAGCGCTGGATCAGGTCGGTCATGTCGAATCTTTCCTGCTCGGGGATGTAGGCCAGTGCGCTGGGTTCGAGTAGATAGATCCCGGCGTTCACCAGAAATCGCTGCACCGGTTTTTCTTGCAGCGCAGTGACGGTGCTGTTGTGGCACTCCACTACGCCATACGGAACTTGTAGCTCGTAGGCTCGGACTCCGATCGTGGCCTCTGCGCGATGCTCGCGGTGATAGGCGAACATGGCCGCAAAATCGACCTTCGTCAGGATGTCGCCGTTCATCACAAGCAGCGTTTCAGTTGCCGGGAGCATTTGCCGGAGGGCGCCCGCGGTACCGAGCGGCCGGTCCTCCGGGACATAGCTCATCCGGACGCCAAAGGCATGGCCGTCGCCGAAGTGGCTCGCGATGTGATCGCCGAGGTAGTGAGTAGTGACCCGGACGTCGGCAATACCGGCCTCGCGGAGGCGCTCGATGGTTCGCTCCAGCAGCGGACGGTCGCCCACCGGCAGCATCGGCTTCGGCGTCGCCTCAGTGAGTGGAAGCAGCCGGGTCCCAAATCCGCCCGCCATGATCACTGCCGACATCACCGGGGCGGCCTTGACGAAGTCGCTCCGCAGCCAGAATCCCGCGATCGTGCCCTCTTCGGTCACCACCGGCAAGTGGTTGATCACAAATTCCCGGGCCGTGTCCATCAGCTGGAGCGCCTGCGCGGGAGTCAGCTCCGGGTGCGCAATCACCGGGGAGCGGCTGGCGATCTCGCCACAGGGGCGGCTCAGCCGCCCGCCGCTGAGAATGTGACGGCGCACGTCGCCGTCGGTCAGCACACCAAGTAGCTGATGGTCGGTGGACTCCAGTAGCAGCATGCCGGTGCCCGCCTCTTGTAGCCGCGCCAGCGCCCTCTCGATCGGGAGCTCAGGCGGTACGACGGATTTGGCCAGTCGCTCGGCCATGGTGTCCGGGCTCATCGTTCGTCACCTCGGCGGAGTTGGTCCTCCAACGAGGCCACTCGCGCCAGCAGGGTGCCCACCACGTGCCTGAGGTCGAGGCCCAGTCGAGTACCTATCGGCCACGCCGGCAGGCCAGGCGAGTCCCCGGCCACCTCCACCTCTTGGACCAGAAGGGTGGAGTCCCCGGTTTTCACCAGCACGCCCTCATCTGGCCGGCGGGCAACCACCTGCCCCGGGATGCCCAGGTAGCGTGCCCACGAGGGATCGTAGTAGGCCCGCCAGATGGTGACCGGCCGATCCCCGAGCAGAGTGCGCGCTCCCGGACCCGGCCTGCTGATTCCCCGGATCTTGTTGTGCAGGTTGGTACTGGTGTCGGACCAGTCGAGCCATTCGTCGCCTTCCTGGCGTCCACCGACATAGATCCCTATTCCGGTCTGGGGCCGAGGCGCGCTGTGTCCGGAGGCAATGAGGCCGACCGCTTCATCAACCAGATCCGGGATCACCCGAGTTACCCGGCACAGAACATCTCCGTAGCTGTCGGTCCAGCCGATCGGTAAAGCCCGCTGAAGCAACACGTCCCCGGTATCAATGCCCTCATCCATGAAGTGGGCTGTCACACCAATTGCCCGCTCGCCATTGATGATTGCCCAATTGATCACGTTTCTCCCGCGATAGTGCGGGAGCATTCCGGCGTGGAGGTTGAGACAGCCTAGTCGTGGCAGCCCAAGCAACTCCCGCCCGAAGATCTGGTTGTATGCGATCGAGACGCCGAGATCCGGCGCCAGGTCTCGCAACACCGTGAGCACCGATCCCTGGTTCACTCGCTTCGGCTGCCACAGCGAGATGCCGAGCTCCATCGCCGCCTGGGCGACGCTGGGGTCGGACGGTTGCTCCCGGCCTATGATCCCGACCACCTGGTGGGGACCGCTGTGGAGCCTCCGGATCGAGTCAGCCGCCCACACGCCGTCGGCAAAAAGGAGGAGACGAAGACTGGCATTCATGCCAGGTCCCCCCACTCCAACTCTTCCTCCGCGGCCACATCTCGTCGCAAGGCCCGACCGACTGCGTATGACAGCTCGTCTGGTTGTATGCCGGTGCCCGGCCGCTTGAACTCGACATCCGCTGAGGTAAGGCGCTCGCCCTGGCGCAATGGACGGGTCGCGACCATGCGACGCCGGAACGCCTTCCGCTTTTCCAACTCCGCGCTGCTCAGGTGACGAGCCGGACTGCCTAGGGCTGCCGCCACCGCCCGGCTACCCTGGACCAAGTCACGGAGCTCCGCCGGATCCGCTGAGATCGAATGGTCCCAACCTTCCAGATTGCGGTCCAGGGTGAAGTGCTTCTCCAGGATGCAGGCGCCGAGCGCCACGGCGGCGAGCGGCACCGCAGTGCCCATCGTGTGGTCGCTGAACCCGACCGGCACACCGAACGCCTGACGCCAGGTGTCGAGTTGCCGCAGGTTTACCAACTCCGGAGGGCAAGGGTAAATGGAAACGCAATGCAATACGGCGACCGGTCCCGAACCGTTAGCCTGGAGCACCTGGAGCGCCCGTTCAACCTCGGCCAGCGTCGCCATGCCGGTGGACAGCAGAACCGGCTTGCCGGTGGCCGCGACATGCTCGAGCAAGGGCAGATGGTTTACGTCCATCGACGCAATCTTGTAGGCCGGCGCGCCAAGGTCCTCCAGCAGATCAACCTCCGCCCGAGAAAAGCAACTGGAGAACGTCACGATTCCTTGATCGCGGCTGTAGTCAGTAACCTCACGAAGGCGATCAGCGGTGAGCTGGTACTGCTCGACTGCCTGCTCCAGGGTGGGCGCCCGAGAGTCGGCCGCATAGCGGGTGTTCCGATCGTATTCTGCACGCGAGATGAGCGAATTCTTGGTCCAGGACTGGAACTTCACGGCGTCCGCGCCGGCTGCCAGGGCCGCGTCGATCAGCCGCCGGCACAGGGCCATGTCGCCGTTATGATTGGATCCGATCTCCGCGATGATGTACGGAGGCTGGTCCGCCCCGATGTCCCGACCCGCGATGCTCAGCTTCTCCACACCGCCTCCAGCTCGGGGTGGGCCACGCACCACCACCAGAAATAGCGGCGGGGCTGGTCGTTGATTGCCTCGACATACCGCTCCAACACCTCCGCGGAAGCGGTGATAGCCCGATGAAATTGCTGCGCCACTGCCTGAGCCTCCGCCAGATTCTGCCATCCGCCATTGGCGCCGGCGGGCCGGTCGGTCAGCATCAGCTGGTAGTGATCAAGCACCAGCTCAGTGGCACGCAGCACGTCAGGCGCGGTGAAGCGCCCCACTACCTGCGCGGTGTTCGCGCCGTACTGCCGATACCACATTCGCGGCTCGGGGTCGAAGCCTAAGCGGGCTTCGTTGAGCCACGCCCGAGTGGCCAGCAACCAGTCCACCAGCACGCAGTCTCGGGGCACCGGAAGGCACCGACGCAAGGCAGCCGACCGGTAGCCGGTGTTGGAGAGCCCAAAAACGTTGTACTTCGGGAGCAGGGCGCAGGGATCGGTTCCCGCTAGGGGTCCGAACCGCAGACCCAGATCGCGCGCCTCCTCGTCCATGATTTGGAGTGCGCACCCGGCGACATCCCAGCGAAGTAGTGCCGCTCGTGCCGCTTCGACCCGCTCCGGGCTCAGCAGGTCATCGCTGTCCACGAACACGACCGCGTCGTACTCATTCGTCAGCCGAGCCATTGCCTGTCCCCGAATCGCTCCTGGCGAGCCCCCCACCTGTCCCACGATCCAGCGTGGCGGTTGGGGTAGCCCGGCTATGAGGCCCGCGACCTCATCAGGGAGCATTCCGTCCAGCCCGATCCACAGGTCGAAGGCCGTATCGGTCTGCGCCGCCACCGAACGGGTCCACTCGGGAAGGAACCGGGTGACCGCGGGATACACTGTGGTGAACAGCGCGAGACGCTCAAGCGCCATTCCGCCCTCCGATCTGCATCCGTTCCCACAGCACCTCGACCATCGACCAGTCGTCTTCGCTGTCGATATCCAAACCGCGCTCCCAGGCGATCTCCCATCCTGCCCGGCCGGGAACGTGGTAGGTCTCCTCCTGGAGAAGAACCTCAGCTTTCGCCCACCAGATCGCGCCAGTGGGACAGTAGAGCGTCGGGAGGTCCTGGCTCCGCTGTGTCATCCGCGCCTGAAACACCGGCTCGACCGTGCGGCCGTTGGAAAGAGTCAGGGCCCACCAGGGGTTCTGCCATCCGAATCGGGTTACGGAGAGCTGGGTCGGCGCCCCGCACTCCCGAAAAGCCCGGTAGCTCGCCTGCACATCCTCCGCGGTCCGGAGCGGACAGTTGGCCATGAGCTGGGCGACTGCTCCGAAAGTCTGGCCCGATGGGTCCAGCCTGCGGAGTGCATCGACGGTCACCCGTGACACCGGCGTGTGATCGTCCGCCAGCGACTCGTCCCGGATGAACGGGACTTCCGCACCGGCCCGGACCGCCAGTTCGGCGATCTCTGGCGAATCGGTGCTGACGACTGTGCGGGCGAACAGCCCGCTGTCGAGTGCCGCCTCCACCGTATGAGCCAGCAGCGGACGCCCTCCCAGCGGCCGGATGTTCTTTCCCGGAATCCGCTTCGAGCCCCCCCGGGCGGGAATGACCGCCAATAGTGCGTCAGACATTTGTGCCGAAGCTGTGAGTCATACGACCCAACTGCCGGTCTAGCATCAACGGGATCCACCAGGAGAGCGGTCGCTCATCAGCGCCTCAGCACGGGCCCAGTCATCGGCTCCATCGATGTTCACGTAGTCGTCACCAGCTGAGACAAAGCCCGCAACGACCGATCCGAAGAGCCGGTTCTGATCCAGCGTTTCCCGGCGCACCACATACACAGCGCCATCCCGGTGAAACGCGGCCGGGAGTGCCTGGCGGCTGGGAATTGGGGTTGAGCCCCCGGTGCTCAGGTGGAGTCTGTCGCGCTCATCGGCAAAGAATACCCAGTGAGGGTTGTACGTCGCGGGCACGGGCCGGACAGTGATGACCGTGTCGGCCTCTCGTTGCTCCAGTAGGGCGATACAGGCATCGATGTCTCCCGCCCGGCGAAAGGGCGTCGTCGGCTGAAGGAGGCAGACCGCATCGAAGTGGTTTGCCGGATCCGAGCGTTCCAGCTCCGCCACGGCATGGCGCACTACCGGGAGCATTGGTGTGTCATCGCGGGCCAGCTCGGTCGGGCGCAGAAAGGGAACTTCAAGTCCGCACTCCTGGCCCACAGCCGCGATCGCTTCATCATCAGTGCTGAGAATGATTCGGGAGAGCCGCCGAGCGGCCCGGGCCGCTTCCGCGGTGTAGGCCAGCAGCGGCCTACCGCCGAGCAAGCGGACATTCTTCCCCGGAACCCCCTTGGAGCCGCCTCGCGCGGGAATAAGTCCTAGGACTCGCAGGGCGCGACTGCTCACGGGCGAGCGCCCGGCTCGGCCAGTTGAGGGCCAAGCTCCACGATGGGGTAGATCGCGCACCGGCTGGCCGCGTGGCGCACATACTCATCCATCATTCGGTCCTGAAAGTTCTGCCGCATCCGGCGGACGGCTGGCGCCGTGAAATCGCGCCGCCGGTAGACCCGTCCCAGCGCGAGATCCTGTACCTGCGGAACGTGACCACCGAGATAGCGGGGAATCGCATCGGCCAGCGACTCGAGGCCGGCCAGCAGCGCCTTGGTTCCCAACTGATGCGGGCCATCCTCCGCTCCGGGATGAGGCCGGACCTGCGCCAGGACACCGCCGGCGTCAACCTGGGTTACGGCCAGATGAATGGTGGCCCCCACACATTCGGGCTCCCGATTCACCAGCGGCCAGAAGTTCGTGGCTGAGCCGCGGTAATAGGGCGAGAGTCCCAGATGCAGATTGATTATCCGTCCCTCGAACGCCTCGAGCAGAGTTGGTCCTACGATGCCCGTGCCGAACAACAGCACCACACCGGGGCCAAGCCGCTGTACCCATCCGGCGCACTCCGGTCCGTTCACCATTCCGCGTTCCACCGTCAGCACCGGGACGTCGGGCAAGCGCGGCACCGCGCCCAGCAGATCGCGCTCCACGACGTCTCGTTCCGCCAGATGGCTCGCCAGAATGTCACGGTCCTCCGCATTCAGCGGAGATCCTGCTGAGATCGGAACCGCCTTGATCTCCGTCACCACTCCGGCAAGGTCGAGAGCCCGCGCCAACCAGGTCGCAGCGTAGCGATGGCGGAGACCATCTCCGGTCAACAGTACGACCCGCGGTTTAGAGCGTCCCAATCGGAACCTCCTTAGTAGGCGAGTCTCTTCTCGATCCGAAGCGGCGCCGTGCTCAACAGTGAGGCGATTCGCTCACCCGCCCGGCCATCGCCATAGAGCAGGTCCTGGGGGTAGCGGCCGTTCAGGAAATGGCGCTGGACGCCACCGATGATCGCCTCGCGATCGTAATCGACGTCGATCACATTGGTGCCACGGTCGCGCCCTGATTGCCGGGTTCCGATGTTCACCACGGGCACCCCGAGGAAGGAACATTCCCGAACTCCGACGCTAGAATTCCCCACCAGGCAGCGGGCATTGTAGAGCAAGGGAACCTTCACGCCATGAGGAGCGAGGTCGAGACCTACGGCGTGACGTCGAGCGTCGCGCGCCTGCGCCGCGTCCTGGTGCGCACCCCCGCCACGAGCGGCGACTTCGCGGCCGCCGGCTGGCGGCAGCCCGACGCTGCCACCCTCCTGCGCCAGCATGCCGCCTTCTGCGAGCTGCTGTCCGATCTCGGCTGCGACGTCGTCGTCGCGCCGGCGGCAGAGGGCCTGGTCGACGCCTGCTACATGTACGACTCGGCCTTCACCATCGGCGACGGCGCCATCGTGCTGCGCTCGGCCAAGCCCGACCGGTCGACCGAGTGGGAGCCCGCCGCCGCGGCGCTGGCCGCCGCCGGTGTGCCGATCGTGGCGCACCTGACCGACGACGCCCGGGCCAATGGCGGCGACCTGTTCTTCCTCGACGACACGACCCTGGTCGCGGGCCGCGGCTACCGCACCAACGCGTCCGCCCATCGCCAGCTGGCCGAGGTGCTGGAGCCGCGCGGCGTGACGGTCGAGCGGGTCGATCTGCCGCACGACACCGGCCCGGCGCACGTGCTGCACACCATGTCGTTCATCTCGCCGGTCGCACCCGACCTGGCCGTCGTGTTCGAGCGCCTGATGCCGGTGCCGCTGGTCGAGCTGCTCCACGAGCGGGGCATCCGCACGGTCGCGGTGGAGGAGGACGAGTACCTGACGATGGCCTGCAACGTCCTGCCGGTGCGTCCCGGCGTCGTGGTCGTCGTGGACGGCAACCCGAAGGCGCGGCGCGCCATGGAGGCGGCCGGTGTCGAGGTGCACGCCTATGACGGATCCGACATCTCGCTCAAGGGCGACGGCGGGCCGACGTGCCTGACGCGGCCCCTCTGGCGTCGCGACTGAGAGAGCGCATCCGGGCCGGGGGGCGGCTCCGGTTCGACGCCTGGGTCGAGGCCTGCCTGTACGACCCCGACGGCGGCTTCTACGCGCGCGGTGCGCGGCTGGGAGCCGGCGGCGCGTTCTCGACCGGTCCAAGACGCTGCACCCGGCGTTCACCGCCGCCGTGGTCGCCGAGGCGGCGGAGGCGGGCGCCGAGCGGGTGCTCGAGGCCGGGCCGGGCGACGGCGTCCTGGCGGAGGCATCGTCGGCGCCGGCCTGGAGGTGGTGCTGCTGGAGCGCGCGGCGGGCATGCGAGCCCTGCAGCGCGAGCGGCTCGGCGACGCCGTGCGGTGGGTCCAGGAACATCGCCGAGGTGGCGCCGTTCGACGGGCTGGTGGTGGCGAACGAGCTGCTCGACGCCCTGCCGTTCCGGCTGTTCGCCGGCGGATACCGAGATCTCGGTGGGCCTCGACGGCGAGCGGTTCCACGGCCGTGCCGCCGCTGCCGCTCCGCGCGAGGCGGACGGTCGAGCGGCCGACGCTCGAGCCGCTGGTGCGCGGTCTCGCGGACGCCCTGCGCCGCGGCCGCCTGCTGCTGATCGACTATGCGGCGGGCACCGGCGATCCCCGCGATCCGGTGCGCACCTACATCGGCGGCCAGCACGGCGGCGACTCGCTGCAGGCGCCCAGCCGCGCGACATCACAGCCG
>CAWEWK010000029.1:0-15310 GCA_963812755.1 uncultured Gemmatimonadales bacterium
TAGAGTCCTCGGCCAGGCCTTCACGGTGGAGGGCAAGTGACTCCTGCCAGCGGCCCATCCGGCCGAGCACGGTCGCCTCGTAGTATCGTGCGCTGGAAGCCAGCTCCGCGTAGGTGGCGTTGTCCGGGAACTCTCGAGTGAGCTCGCGGCGCAAGGCGCGGCTCCGTCGGTGGCTTGCCAGCGCTCCGACCAGGTCGCCCGATTCGGACTGCGCGTCGGCCAGGTACCCGTAGCTGACCGACAGGGCGTGCCGCACGCCGGGGCGGCGGCGCTCGGACTCAGGTGCGGCTTCGAACTGCTCCACGTCCGCCCGGTGATACTCCAGTGCTTGGGAGATTTTCCCCTCTTCCAGCGAGATCTGCCCCAAAAGGTTGTTGGCAGCGCTCAATTGCAGACGCAGGTCGGTATCAGTCGGCGCGGCCGCGACCAGCGGGTCGAGCAGCGCGCGACCGCGATGGGCGTTGCGCAATCCGGCCGCGACGTCGCCCCGGCCCCACACGACTCTGCCATAGGCCAGCGCGGTGTGGGCGACTTGTCGACGGAGTCGTGCGTTACTGCTGTCGGTCCGGAGCAGTGATTCGAGAATGGCAAGCGCTTTCTCGTAGCTCCGTGCTGCTCCCTCCGTGTCACCCAGGCTGCCGGGCTCCCCGCCCTGCAGGTCGCCGATTCGCTGGTACCCGCCGGCCAGCTCCCGCTGAAGCGAAGGGTCCTCGCTCGATTCCCGGGTCAGACCATCGAGGTAGCCGATTGCGTCGCGGACCATTCGTTCTCGTACCGGCCTGGCACCACGCAAATCGCGAATCGCATCGTGGTAGTCGAAGAGCAGCGCGTTGGCCAGCTTTCGGACGTCGGCGAAGCGGCGCTCCGCACGAGCCTGGGCCGCACGCGCCTCGCGCGCCTGATAGGCGGTTGCCGCAGTGCCGGCCACGAGGGCCAGCGCCAGCAGTACTCCGGCGGCTACCGGGACCTTGTTCCGCCGCACGAACTTGTCGGCTCGGTATCGGAAGGTGTCCGGGCGAGCCCGCACCGGCAGGCCCTCCAGGTGTCTCCGCACGTCGCCCGCGAACTGTTCGACCGACTGGTAGCGGCGGGCCGGCTCTTTGCGCAGTGCTGTGAGCACGATGGTATCGAGGTCGCCCCGCAGCCGGCGCCGCACCTTTTCGGTGCCGCCAACAGCACTGGGCCGCTCCGGGTCGGTCGTCCGGACCGCCTCGACCACATCGAGCGGCGCGCGGCTCCGAGGGCGATACGGGGATCGCCCGGTGAGCAGTTCGTACAGCACCACCCCGAGGGAATAGACGTCGCTGGCGGTAGTGGCGTGCCGTCCTTCGACCTGCTCCGGACTGGCATATTCCGGGGTCAGCAGCCGCATCCCCGTTACGGTGGACGTTGCCTCGTCGCCGCTGTCGTGCAGCACCTTGCGCGATGCCGAAGTCGAGCAGCTTGGGCACTAATTGGCGGTGTCCCACGGGGTGGAGCGGCTGAATGGCCGATCACCACCGGGCTGGTGGGCAAATGAACGGGGGACAAACACTGAAGGAAGAAGGACAACAAGCCGATCCTCCACCGAGAGTTGGCGCCGATCGACCCAGGCGTGGATCGGGCTCGCCCTCGATGTATTCCATGGCAAAGAAGGGCGTGCCCTGGTCGGTATCTCCACCGTCGAGCAAACGGGCGATGTTGGGATGGTCGAGCGAGGCGAGGATTTTGTCGCTCGGACCGAAAGCGGGCGAGCACGCCTGCTCGGTGTCCATGCCGCGCTTGATGAGCTTGAGCGCCACCCGGTGTTCGTACTGGCCATCCGCGCGCTCGGCGAGATAGACCGCACCCATCCCTCCCCGCCCGATCTCTCGAACCACCCGATAGGGTCCGACCAGACGCCCGGCCCAATCGGTCTGGGCCCCGACCCTGGCGCGTGCAGTAGCGATGGCGGGTGACAGAATGAAATCGCCAGAGCGGTCGTGCGCCGCGAGGAGCCGCTCGACCTCGGCCCTATGAGCTCGGGATAGTCGCCGCAGCTCCGCTGCAGGAAGGCTCGTACACACGCTCGTTTTCGGCGAGCGACATCACGGCATGAAACAGCTCTTCGCATCGCCGAAACCGATCGCTGTTCATTCTTCCCAACCCCTAGCAATCACATCGTAGAGCCAGGCACGGGCAAACGCCGATTCCCGCTCGACGGTGGCGCCGGAGATCCCAAGCACCTCGGCGCTCTCCTCGATCGTGAGGCCTCCGAAGAACCTCGTCGACCGGAGCGGTGGGCTGGAGGTATGGCCGGTGGCCGCGAGGCAGAGCCGGTCCAGCAGCCACTCGGTGATGGCGCCCTTGGCGAGGGAGGTTGAGTAGGACAGTGGGAGATGGAGTCGGGTTCGGCCCCGGCAGGAGACCGAGGCGGATGAGGGGGGAGTAGCCGCCCCAAATTGGGCGTTCCTGGAATGCCCGCGAGCCCCTGCGGAGGGCCGCCCGTCCGGTGGGCGGGGGCGGTCCGCCCATGCTGTTGCCAAGGCGGGGACGAGCCGGCGCCTCGCATTCCGTGAGGCGGCTGTCGCGAGGGTATCGGGCGTTACGGATGAGGCAGAGGACTCGGCCGACTGCGCCGACCGTCCGGATGCCCTACCCCGCCCCCCCGAGGCTACTCCTATGTCGTCGCGCCACCGCCACACCCCCGCGGCCCTGGTGCTCATCCTCCTGGCCGCCTGCGGCCTGGAGCAACCGTCCATCTTACCAGCGCGCCACCAGTGGAGCCACCCGACCTCCGTGCGATCGCCATTCCGCTCACGATCGAAGTCGCAACCGGACGTATGTCACCGTGGGCGGCGGCAGGGGCGCAGAGGCCGCAGGCACAGGCCGTCGGGCCCTCGTTCTCGCTGATCGGGAGCGAGGCAGTGACACTGCCGTGCCACGGAGCTCCACCTCACACCCATCTCCAACAACACCAAGCAGAAGCGGTGCACCTTGGATCTGGCGATCGAGAACCGGCTGCCGGATTCACGACCTAGTCACACCGACGACCTTCCCGCGACCCCCACAGGGCACGACCGGAGTGGTGGTGTATTGCCTGCTCCACCGCCTGGCTAGAGTGCCGGGGGGCTCGGCGGTACCCAATTCGGCATGGGACAACGCGCCGGCCAACTTCTTCAACGATTTCAGCGGCTGCGTGAGCGGCAAGGCGAGCGATTGCTATCACTAGGGAGAGCTTCGCGGGGCGGCTGTTTCCACCGGTGAGACCAGCGCCGCGCGGGCAGTGGGCTTCGACGTGGACAAGGCGGCGCAATCGGTGAGCGCCTAGGTGATTGCCGTAGCCGCCGATCTGCGGGACAACCCGCCTGAGACAGTAGCCCTTGCCCTGCCCGAGGGCCCGCTCTGCGGCTGGGTTACGAAGGTGGACGTTCCCTTTGGAGGGCCAGTGACAGCCAGGCGAGCCCGATCCTGCAAATCTCATCGTACCCCGTCGAGCATGAGCCCCTCGACCGGTGCTCGCCGCTCGTTCTGCAGCTTCGGCCTCTCCGGGACCGTCCCTTTGGGGGTCACCATTCTGGGGGGTACCCTGAGGCTGTACGTGAACCACCTGGAAGGCGAGCCCGAGCGCATCGCCCCGCTGGTCGTCGACCATCTCAGGATTTCGGCACGAGCTTGACTGACGACGATTTCGACGTGACACCCCTCTCTGCCAACATCAGGGACCTTGCCGTCGGACGAGGCGGAGATCTGTTTGGGTGACGCTCGCGGTGGACGCCGCCGTGAAGGCAGATTGGAACGCGGGGCGTGGCCGCTCCCAGTTCCGAATGCATTTCGCCAAGGAAGGGGATGACGCCCCCGTTTACGGCTCGATCTACTTCCGTGGCCCCGACAACAAGGACGCGCCCACGCTGACGATCAGGTACCGGCGGCCGTAACCGGCCCGTCATGCCCCGACGGGCGAAGCGCCCGGGAGCGCGATGCTCCCGGGCGCTTGGTCCCTCGAAACCGGTCGCTGGTCATTCCTCAGGCCCCTCGATCGCGTCGTAAAGCCAGGGCGCGGGCGACCACCGTCCCTGACGGTGAGCTTGAGACCTCCAGCACCTCGGCTATCTCTTCAGTCGTGAGCCCTCCGAAAAACTTGAGCTCCACCACCCGGCTCTTACGCTCGTCCAGCTCCGCCAGCCGCTGGAGTGCGTCTTCGAGCGCGATCAGCTCGACGTCGGGCCGCCCCGAGGGCGACTCGACCAGGCTCAGCGATACCCGTTCCGGGTTGGCGCCACTTTTCCGGGCGGACCGGTCGCGGGCATGGTTCACCAGGATGCGCCGCATCATGCTGGCCGCGACGCCAAGGAACTGCGCGCGGTTGCGCCAGTCGACTCGTCGCTGATCTACCAGGCGGAGATAGGCCTCGTGTACCAGAGCGGTGGGCTGAAGGGTATGACCGGTGGCTTCCCGGCTCAGGTAGTGAGAGGCGAGGCGATGCAGCTCCTGGTACACCACCGGGAGCATCTGATCGAGGCCCTGCTTGTCGTTCCTGCTCCAATCCAGCAGCCACTGGGTAATGGCGCCCTTGGAGGAGGTGGGGTCATCGGTCATGCAGGACTGGGACGGGGTCGGAGTAGCCTGGCCGCAGGCACGAGGCGGATGAGGGATTGTACGCCCGAATCGGGCGTTCCTCAATGGCGAATGCCCAGTTCGACGGCTCGGCTCCAACTCCGGAGGTATGTCGTGAGAATGCAATCATGGCCTGGTCTGACCGTGGCAACGGCGGGGATGCTGACGTCGTTTGCAGGCGCCGATCTTGCCGCCCAGGACAGCACCCAGGCGACCCGCATCTGTCTTGGCCCCCGCCAGTGTCGAGGCGAGCAGCGGCGGCGCGTCAGCCGCCAGCGATGCCACTCGGGAGCGTTCGCCAGTTCCTTGGCCGCCCCATCGCTCCGGCCCGAGCCTTGAAACCCCGACTCCCGTCTCAGGCGAAGGAGGAAGCCAAGGAGGCCGGTTCCCCCTACCTACTCCTCACCACCATCAAGCACGAGCAGAAGCACTCGGGCGGCGGGTGCTGGGCCTAATGGCGGCTGGAGCCGCGCAGCAGGGTGCGTCGGAGGCCGGGTCTGCCAGCGGGTCGACCGTCGGTCGGATCACCCGGCAGGCGGCGTACGGCGCCGCGGCCAGGCAGCTGACAACTACGCCGTCACGATTCACAACAAGGACGAGCTGACCCTCGGGTACCGGCTGGAGACGGGGGACGGGAAGGTCTTGGTCAGAAGCGCGACAAGCGCAAGGCCACGCAGGACGGAGAGGACCTGCTCAGTCCGATGGTCGAGAAGGCGGCGGAGGAGATGGTCGCGGCGGCCAAGGGGGAGCCAGCTGAACAGGGCGGGCGTGTAGAAGGGCCACCGGGAGCAGCGCGGAACGCTGCTCCCGACGCCGTGCGACGCTTCTCGCGCGGTCCAATCACTTCTCTGCCCCGACAAGGCAGTGGGGGAGGCCATATCCGATGATCGGAGTCGCGGCTTGCACGGGGGAGCACTTCTAATTGGGGCCCACACGGACCGTCCCCTTGCCGGAAGGCAATGAACCGCCCTCTACATCCGGCACACCGACGGATTGCTCAGCTGCAGGAACCCACCACCGCTCGAACCGACCGTCAAGTTCGCGACTGGCCCAGCTGTGTTGGAAATCTGAAGCAAGCCGCCGGGCGTCTCGGTCGCCTGGGTAAGGACGGCGACCGGCCGGCTTCCGCGACCGAAGACCTGGACGAGCCCCCGTCCATCGCCGGACACGCTCATCTCAGCAAGCGGTTGTGACGCGGAGTTGGCCACCATCACCGCCCCGGCACCGCACACCCCACCGAGGAGGGCCGCGGTCGGCTTGCCTGCCGCGCTCATGACGGCCACCCCGCCCGCCCCACCGTTCTGAGCATCCGCCCCGAGCTTCACAAGGGGCTGCCCTGCACTGTTCGAAACGACAACCTCGCCCGCGAAATTCGCAGAGTCAGGCTTGATGTCTATCACACGACTTCCACCTCGCCAAATTGTAAAGCGGCCCCCGTCGTCATCACCTCTAGTGAAGCCCACCAGATCCTTACCCTTCGAGTCGGTCACGACGACCTTCCCTATTAGCATCCCCGCCCGAAGAGCGCCTTGCGGGTCACTAACCGTGACCTGGCCGGCGACCGGCAACGCTGCGACTGCCACCTCTAAGGCCCCGCCCCCCGAGAGCCAGACAGACCCGCCGTTGTTCTCTGCGATCCTCGCAATGCTCACCGGCACACTGCGATCATGCTGCACCGAGACTCGAAGCATAGGCTTTCCGTCCGGTCCAATGACATCGAAGGGAGCGGTTATTTGAGTGGTGTTACCAGCCCCACGCCGTACCAGACTCTCGAGGGCGCGCAAACGCTGCTCGACATCCGGTGGTACCCCGCCGGTTGCCTGTGCCGACAGGGTCCAAGTAGCCGCGATGACAAGGGGGGCGCCCAACCATGGACTCATCCCCCGCGCGCGTTGCCGATCTGGTGTTCGTGTCATGGGGTCCTCGCTGACGGGTGTCGACGGCACCACTGAGTGGGCATCCCACCTCCAAGAACGCCCCGTCGAGCCAATGGCCCCCTCACGACCGAACGCCTACCCCGCGGTGAGGGAGGTTGCAGGCGAACCGGGCGTTCAGATCAACGGAACCCCACAAGGGAGCCGACACCCTCACTCGTTCGGCAGGAGGTGCGGTGTTCCGTTCGGGATTCAGCATCCTGGCTTTTTCGACTTTGTCGAGCGTGGGAGCACTGCTCTCGCAGCAGCCCGCTCTGCCACTCCCGCTCGCGCAGGGCTCCACTGTGGTTCAGACCCTCTGGACGCCGGATACCGAGAGGGAGTCGTTCCTCACCGCCCAAGAAGTCTCCCCGAGAGGGACCAAGTGGACGTGGAACTTGTTTGAAGTGCATACCCAGGGCGACACACTGAAGGAGGAGCTGGCGTTTGTGGAAGGTGCGGCCGATGTGGCTGACGCCTTCCGTCTCCGCAGCTTCCATGCGAAGCAAGGTTCCATCGAGCACCCCGGGTACACCATGATGGCCGTATCCCGCGCCGTGTACCGCCGCCTGCGTGCCACCGGTGCGGACAGCTTCCAAGTGATGGAGCTGGCGCCTCCGTCCGGTGCGGGCATCGGCGGACAGATGCTGGAGGGCCTGCTCGGCAGAAGGAACTGGGTTCCGGTGAGATGGCGCGGCACCTCTTAGTAGCCGATCCCACACCGGCTCCATTCTCGCTCCTGGTGAACGGCCGGCGCACTGAGGTGTCGGCCTTGCACCTCCGGGGCAACTTCACCGCCAAAGGTCGCCGCTTCGAGCCCCAGATCTGGATTCTTGCCGACAGCACCTATCCCCTGCTGCTCAAGTGGATTGGCCACTCCTCCCAGCCGACCAACGTGCTTCAGACCGTCAGGGTGGACTTCCCCCTCGCTGAGGCGGGGGGCTCCGGGCCTGCCGGCCATGGCGGCGGAGAGCTCGAGGCCACGCTCAAGGAGGAATGTCGAGTGGAGCTGCCCGGGATCTACTTCGCCTTCAACAGCGCCGTGCTCGATCCCGCGTCCGATCGCACGATTGGCGTGCTCGCCGAGGTGCTGGCCAAACATCCGGACTGGAGCGGCACGATCGAAGGCCATACGGACAGCGTCGGCACCGTGGCCGCCAACAAGACGCTCTCGGAGCGTCGCGCCGCGGCGGTGCGGACCCGATTGGTGGATGTCCACAAGCTGGACGAAGCCCGGCTCGGAATCGCGGGCTACGGCAGCTCGCAACCGCGCGAGACCAACACGACTATCGAAGGCCGAGCTCGAAACCGTCGGGTGGAGGTGGTACGCAAATGCGCCGGCTGATCGCCCTGGCAGCGCTCTGCGCTTGCAGCGGGCCCGAAACGGGTGAGAAGGATGTTCCCGCAGAAGGGACGAAACAGACCTCGCCGGCAGCGGCCGCCCAAAGCGCGGTCCCCCAGTGGCCCTCCGATCCATGCGGGTGGATTCCCACCACAGAAGTCGAGGCCATAGTGGGCAAACTCGCCGGTCCGCCGCGAAGGCACGAAGGTGGCTGCCTTTATCCTCTCGTGCCACCTCCGCCCGATGCCGAGACCCTCCGGCGGCAGGAAGTGGCTCGCAAGCTCCAGGAGCTCGCAAAGAAATTCGGCGGCTCCGACCTTCCGCCGGACCGACGGCCTACGGAGCCTGCCATCATCCTGGACGTAGACCTGAGTCGCGATGTCAGCGAGCAGGCAGCCGCCGCGGGCGAGAGCATCGCGGCCAGCTGGGCCGGGATGAGACTCGACTCGGCCGGCGCGTCGAACGGGTGGGATTACGGCAGGTCTCCGATTGTGATCGGGCTGCCCGGATTTTTCGGGCGAACCGGCGAGCTCAGCGTGATGGTCCAGATGCAAGCCATCGCCGTCGATGACGAGAAGACGGCTGCCCTTGCCGCTCGGGTGCGCGACCTGGTGCCCGATCACCCCTTCCGTGCACCGGAATCCGATGGTATGGCCGGCGGCCCCTCCGGCCGCGACCCCTGCATGCTCCTCACACCTGCCGAGGCAGCCGAAGTGCTTGGTCCGTTGGTGGCGCCGCCGTATCGAACCAGGGAGACTCCCCGTTCGTCGATCCGAATGGCCAGAGCTGCGCCTACTACACCGCCGGGCACAGGGTCCTGTCGCTCACGCCGCAGTGGTCGTATGGACAGTCTACGATGGAAGCAGTTCGGGTGGTCGGTGGACTCGCGGGCCGGGTTCTGCCGGGAGGCGACCCCGAAGCTGCCGACACGATCGAAGGTCCGTGGGACGAGGTCGCCTCGATGCCGATGACGTCGAGTCTCGCGTTTCTCAAGGGCGACCGCTCGCTCGAGGTCTCTTTTGGTACCTCTTCGACCGATGCAGCCGGCGCCATCCGCCTCGCCAAAATCGCACTGGAGCGACTGGCGACGGCGCGGCCCCGTTGAGGCACCGACGATGGCCCTCGACGATGACCCCCGTGCCTTCGTGGTTCCTGTACTTCGCCGTCGCGACCACAGCCGCCGTGATGCCGGCGACCTGGCTGCTCGGCCGTCTGAGCGCCTGGCGCCGACTGGCGGAGCGATACCCAGCCGTTACCGGCGACCCCGGCCAACAGCGGATTGAATGCGCGTCCTTCGTGGTCGGCCGAGCGACCTACAGTCACATGGCCCGGCTCACAGCTGATTCCACGCACATCCACGTCTCCATGGGCGTGCATTTGCGTCCCGGCTCTCCGACTTTCAGCGCCCCCTGGTCGACCTAACCGCTGTCCCCGACGTGTGGCGCGGGTTGTTGCCGCCAACTTCGGTGGTGCGCCTCAGGTTCACGCGCGATCCACAGGTCCGGTTCCTTATCCGTCCCCGAGGAGCTGAGGAGCTCGTGGCGGCAAGTAACGGGCGGCTGGTGGTGGCCGAAAGTACCCGGCCTGAGGGTTGAGAGGGTGAAATCGGGCGTTATCCACTGTCCCACACACTGGAGAGGCCGCCATGTCATATCCATCTGCCATCCGCTTTCGACCTGTCGTAGGGTCCATCGCAAGACTTGTCTTCCTGCTGCTCCCCCTGGTCGCCTGCCGGGGTGAGGCCCAGAGCAATGGCTCGAGTGCAGCGGCGAGGCCCAAAGCCACGAAACCAATCGCCGAGTACCGGCTCACGGCGCCGGTGATTCGCAAGGTCTCCGCTATCATGCGCGAGTGGAATCCCATCGGCGGACTGGGCGCCCTCATGTTCGGGGGCGACATCGGCATGCCCAAAGAGCAATTCGAGGCGCTGCCGGACAGCGCACAATCGAGGATTATTGGCGAGAACATGGTCGAGCAGACGCGCGGAGAAGGAAGGGCGGAAGCAGATCGAGGGATTGCTGGTCGGCGGCCTCGCGGATCGGCCACGGCGGCAGAGCGCGTCCCAGCCCTCAAGGCTGCGATGGCCAAGGCCGGCCTTTCCCCCAACGACTTCGTCGCCGCGTTCAACGCGTACAATTTCGCGATGAATCAGGTGGACATGCGAGAGCTCCCTGATGCCGCGGGTCCGCTGCAGCCAGGTGTCCGGAAGGACGACGTCGATCTGATCCGGCCCCTGGCGAAGAGCGAAGATCTCTGGAGTTACCTCGGAGGCTAACGACCATGAAGAAGCTTGCGATCGGCTGCGGGCTCGTGCTCGTCGCGGCCCTGCTGGCGGGATCTATCGGCTCTACATGGCCGTGCGGAGGGTGCAGTCTGCGGTGAGCGGCTTCTCCGGCCTTCGGACCATCCCTGAGCTCAATCGCTGAGTGAAGAACCAGGAACCCTCTTCGCCGCCCGGCTCCGGCGAGCTCGCCGAGCCGCAGCTTACACGGCTGCTCCGAGTGCAAGAGGCCATGCGCACCCGCCTCGGGGAGCGGGTCAAGGAGATCGGGGGAGAGTACGAGAAGTTCCTGCGGGACGACCACGTCGCCACCGCGGCGGACGCGCCGGCGCTGGTAGCGGCCTACTCCGATTTGGCCAAGGCGCTGGTCGACGGCAAACGCGCGCAGGTGGAAGCTCTCAACCAGGTCGGGCTCTCTCTCGCGGAGTACCGCTGGATCAGGACCCGGCGTACGGGGCAGCCAAGATCCCGCTGATGGACTTCGAGCGGCTGATCGAGGACGTGCAGAGCGGCCGGGAACCGACGCAGGCGAGCATGGTCCCGCCCCAGCCGCAGGGCTCGTCGGCCACCCAAGCGCAGGTGGCGCCGCACCGCCAGGCGCTGGAGCGCTACGCCGCGCTCGCCTATTTCGGACTATAGCAAAACAGCAGGGGCACTAACTTTTAGGCATGTGCCTGATTCTGCTCGTCGGGACTCTCACCCGGACTATTCGCTCATCGTCGCGGCCAATCGGGACGAGTTTCTCCGATCGGCCGAGCGCTCCAGCAGACTTCTGGGCTGACACTCCCCTCCATCCTGGGAGGGAGGCGCCCGGGCAGGAGGAACCTGGCTGGGTATTGACCGGCGGGGGCGTTTCGCGGCGGTGACCAAATTACGGCAGGGCCAGCGCGAGCCGGCTGCGCAGCATTCCCGGGGCCGCTTGGTCAGCGATTTCCTCACGATGGAGCTTCAGCCCCGGGCATACATCGAGCAGGTCGAGCAAGCGGCCGACCGGTACAACGGCTTCAACCTGATCGTCGGCGACGGTCGGGAGCTGCACTACTTCTCCAACCGCGAAGGCGTACCGCGACCGCTGAATCCCCGGGAGTACTGGACTCAGCAACCACCTGCTCGATTCGCCCTGGCCCAAGGTGACATCGGGCAAAACCGCGCTCCGTGCGTTGGTACAGCGAGGCGGCCCAGGGTTGGTCAACGACCTCTTCACCTCGCTTTCCGACCGGAGCCAACCGGCAGACCACCTGCTGCCCAAGACCGGCATAAGTCGCGAGTGGGAACGGCTGCTGTCCGCTGCTTTCATCTCCTCGGACGGATATGGCACCCGCTCGTCCACGGTCGTGCTCGTCGGCCGCGACGGCCGGGTGGTCTTCGCCGAGCGAAGCTTCGGACCTCGCGGGGATTAGGGTGGAGGAGGTCCGCTTCGAATTCGCACTCACTGGGTAGTTGGCTCGGGAGCCTCCGCGGCCAGCCGCTTGCGCCGCCCGACCAGCCGGATCGCCCCCGTGGCGTCGGTAGAGGACAGACTATAGCCGATGCTCAAGGCGTCGGACCCTTTGAGGAAAATGAGGTCCCCGGTCAGGCTCACCACGGCGTCATCCCACTGGCCCTCCAGGGTGTCGGCTACGATATCGAATACGTCCGCCACCTGACTCACTATGCCGCCGACCATGCGTTCGGCCTTGAGCACGGTCTTTCCGTAGGTCCATTCGGGCGTGACAATCAGGACCCGATGCCCCGGCGTGAAGTAGGCGCAGCTCTTTCCCGCCGGATCGGCCAGGGGAGACCCCTCGTGGCTTCGGTACGGGTCCACGGCGAGCTGCCCCAGCACCGGCTCCGCCTCGGCGCGGGTGAGAACGCTGCGCAGGGGTCCCGCCCGGTAGGGTTGTTCCCAGGGCGACCGGCGAGCGGGTGCGCGAACGGCAGGTCCGGGATGCGATGTCGCACCCGGTCCGCCATAGCCAGCAGGGTGTCTCCCGGAATACCTCGAGCCCTTTTTTCGACGGTGATGGTAATGTGGCCGGTCCGGCCGGTGAATCTCGACCGTATTGGACGTCGAGAGCCGACGGCATCCCAGCCGTCCGGAGCCGCGGGAGCACCTTCCGGATTGGTCAGCGCGGGACCGGTCAGGTTTACCTCGACGAAGAGGCTCGGCCTGGGAAAGTAGAGGTCGAGATACCGGGAATCCGCTCCCGATGCTTCCAGCTGTCGCCGCCTCGTCCAGTCCGGCGTCGAGGAATCGATGGGGAAGGGTGCCAAGCACCCCTTTTCCTTGTGCTCCAGCAGGCCGACGACCAGGCCCACGATCCGCTCGATCTCGGTCTTGGGCACCAGGTCGCACGCGTCGGGCAGGTTTGCGGTGCCTACCGCGACCGGCGCAGGCCGAGCCTTCGCCGGTGTGGCGGTGCTCGGTCCACCGCCACCTTCCGAGCTCGCCTTAACCCCACTATCGGAGCCACAGGACCACGCGGCCGAGAGGGCCGCCGCCAACGACAACGTTGCGATGCGCATAGTCAGGCCCATGAATCCTCCGGCCGGCAGTGGGTTCATGGGTAACGCACGACTCCTCGGTGAAAGGCCTCAGCGCGCGTACATCCAGGGTGCCCCGGCTACCGCGCCTCGACAGCAAGTGAGGCTGAGACGGTCGATCCCGGGCGTTGGTATAAACCGGCTCCCAACTCCTGGAGGCGCTGCATGCGGCACAAATCGATGGTGGCCCTCATGACCTCGTGCATCCTGCTCGCCGGTTGCCGCGAGCGACCAACCGGGGCGCAGCGCAATGGGGGTTCGGCCCGGATCGTGAGACTCGACGAGCTCACCGAGGCTGAGAAGCGGTACGGTCACTCGGCGAAGCCGAGCCGCGGTTACCTACCAGCCCGACGTCGTCATGCCGTCGGCAGGCGCCGAGGCCATCCGCGGCGTGAGTCCTGATGGGCTGGTCTGGACCATTGACCCGAACTCGAAAGGGGCGGAGGCTATCCAACCCGGCAAAGTGCTGCTCCTGACCAGCCGCGCTGCGGGCCGGGTACTCGGCGTTCAGAAGACAGCCGACGGGGTTCAGGTCGTGCTCGGTCCTGTCGAAATCACCGAAGTGGTCCGTGAGGGGCGGTTTTCCTTGAAGCAGCCCTTGGATCTGGACCAGGCCTCGTTCACGGTGCCGGAGGTGTTCGATCCTGTAGTGCCCGTCCCTCCCATCGTAACCAGCTTGGCGGACCAGTCATTCCCGTCCTTTGCCGCAATGCCCTCGTGCGGCTCGCGATCGCACTCGGGTGGAACGATTCACCTGGCTGCGTATCGGCAGGGGTGTGAACCCCGAGGAATGGCTATCAACCGCGTCGGGGTCAGCCAAGGGATGGTACACCGATTCACGATGACGCCGCTCGTAGGACTAAGGGGATCGGAGTCAGGATCGCGTCCGACCAGAGCGGCGTTCACTTCCTGGGAGAAGCGGTTCTCTACCTCAGACGCCGAGGTATTCGATCTCGACATCAAGGGGGGCAAGATCGTCGTCTGTGAGGTCCAGCTGGAGGGCGTGGGTGGACTGATGATGACGTTCGAGGCAGGATCTCCGACACCGAGGTCCGCCAATATCAGCGAGACGCGCTTTGCGCCGGTTGATTTTTCCATTCCAGTGGCTGGAATGGGCGTGCCCTTCGCTGTGAACGTGCGTCAGAAGTTCCGGCTACAGTCGGCGTTTACCTCGACCGGCACGCTCAAGGCTCGCGCATACTATTCCCTCAAAGGAGGATTGCGGGCCGGGTACCGTGATGGAAAGTGGAGCATGGGCGGCCCGACCGGCGTCACGCCGGTGGAGAGTCTCGACCACCTGCTGTTCTCGACCCAGGGTGTGGCCCTCGGAGTCACCGGCATGGTCATGACACACCAGGCCAGTGTGATGGTCGGAATCGGCGCGTTCGGCTTTCTAACCGGGCCGTACGGATTCCTCAACTCCTCGGTGACGGTGACGCGAGGCTCAGACGCCGGGATCCTGCGAGGGCCTACCGCCTGCAAGCAGGCGACGTTGGCGATGGGAGTGGGTGCCGGCGTCGGCTACATGATTCCGGAGCCGGTCACCGGCGCAATCAATTCGATGCTCCGCGCGCTCAATATCCGAGAGGAGATCAAGAGCTCCGGAGGTTTGGAAACCAAGCCGGTGATCATCGTCGACATCGGCAGGTACCATCCGTCTCTCGATGCCTGTCGAGGCGAAGGGCAGTAATCAGGCATCAGTCGCTGGTTCGGGGCGTTGCTCAGGGTGCGCACCCGCGCTGGCCTGCCTACCCATACCAGGAGCTGAACTATGGAAACCACCGCCCCGGCATCCGCAGCGGCCTTGACCGCGGCCGAGGACAAGACCGTCGCGATCCTCAGCTACATCACCATCATTGGCTTCATCGCTGCGATCATCATGCACCAGAACCACAAGACTCAGCTCGGGGCCTTCCACCTCCGGCAGATGCTCGGAATGGCCCTGACTGCCACGGCAGGGGCCGTTTTCGCGGTGGTTCCCATTCTGGGCTGGATCGTCTGGGCCTGGCGGTCATCGGTCTGTTCTTCCTCTGGATTTCGGCCTCCTCTCCGCGATCAAGGGTCACATGCGGCCGGTTCCCCTTCTTGGCGAGCACTACCAGAAGTGGTTCGCAGGCGTGTTCGCCTGACGCGGGCGTGATAGGAGAACGCTATGGACTTCGCGCCCGAAGGTCTCCGACCGTTGCTGCGCTCCTTCCCTTCGTGTTGTTCATCATCGTGCTCAACGTCGAGGCTGCGGTATGGGCGGAAGGCCGGGCCCAGCCGCCTGGCCGGGCTTTACCCGGCGGTCGAGCCGGCGCCGGACCCCCATGCGGATGGACCGGGCGATCTTCGGCCGAGGCTACTTCTCGATGGCCTGGGTGAGGATCGGCGCCGACCGCGAGCGCCTGCACGTCCGCGTGCTGAACTCGCTGCAGGGCGGCGGCTCGTTCAGCGTGCCGCTTGACGACGTGAGCGCCACCCCCGACCGGTACGGTTGGATGGCCCTCATGCCGACACGGTCCGGCTGCGTTTCGCCCGCGCGCCGGAGGAGTTGATGATGATCTTCCCCCGCGACTTCGCGAGGCTGGCCGAGGCGAGCGGCGGACGGCTCCGGCTCGAGGCAGCACCGGCCGGGATGCACTACCCAGTGGATGTTCCCGGCGGAGTCGGCTAAGCCTAACGGAGCTTCGACAT
>CAWEWK010000030.1:0-49182 GCA_963812755.1 uncultured Gemmatimonadales bacterium
CCCATCTTGCGCCGCTCAGACATGTGTCGTAGCTTAGACATACCCATTCTCAACACCGGTATCGAATGACCCCCGCAGGCTCCCCTACGGGACCGGTCCCAGCACCGGTCGCCGTGCTGCTGGTGGACGACGAGGAGATCCTTCGTCGTCTCCTGGCGCGCGCGCTGGCGGGGGTCGGTTTTCAGGTGCTGGAGGCAGCCAACGGCGCAGAGGCGCTGAAGACCGCTCTCACGCTGAAGGGGAAGCTCAGTCTGGTGGTCACCGACATCCGCATGCCGGTGATGGATGGTCTCGATTTCGCTCTCGCGTTTCGACCGCATTTTCCTACCGTGCCCATTCTCTTCATGACTGGTAAGGAGCCCCTGGTTTTCCCTCCGACGACCACCGGGACAAGGACAATCTGCTGCGGAAGCCCCTTGGCCCCGAACAGTTTCTCGAGGCGGTGGTCCGGATGCTGGGGCAAGGCGTCCACGCTGGCCATCCCCCTCCCAACTGATCACGGAACTGCGCACGTTCTGCAGTGGACGATGGCTTATCTGATGCTGCAGGCGCTAATAGTGCATAGATGACTATGGATTTGTGCGAAAAATGCATAAAATACTTGACACACAGTAGCATCATCACCTACATTGGCTTCGTGACACTGCCCGCGCTCTCGCTTCACCCCATTCCCCGTTATCCCCTCGGCCGGCGAAACCCGGCGGGTGGTCATCGCCTCGACCGGGGATAGCGGAGCCTCGGGTCCGGCGTACACGACCGCGCATGGGGTATTCAGCGCCCGCTCCTCCACCGAGCGGGCTTTTCTTTCCGTCCCTTCAGCCAGGAGACACTCACGATGTACGGCAAGGCACTGTGGAGAGGCGGCGTCATGGTCGCCGCCCTGCTCCCCCAAGTCCTGCGTCCGCCCAGGTAACCCTCACCAGCGATGCCGGGGTGTTCAATGCGTACGCCTGGCGGGGAGTCACCCTGACCAACCAGTTCGTGCTGCAGCCGGATCTCTATCTCACCATCCCCGGCGGCAGCGGGTCCCTGGTGCTGGGCGCCTGGGGAAACATCGACGCCGGGCAATACGACGATCCGGCCAATGACCTCAGCGAAGGCGGGGGCACGGCCAGCTTCGACGCGACCGAGATCGACCTCTGGGCCGAATACGGCCGACCGCTGGGTCCCAGGCGACCGGAACGCTCGGAGGCCTGCTCTATCTCTATCCCAACGAGGCGGGGCTGACTAACGAGGTGAATCGCACCGTGGAGGTTTACGGCAAGCTTCAGTTGACCGGCGTGCCGTTAGTACCCAAGGTCGCCGCCTGGTACGATGTCGATAAGGTCAAGGGGCTCTATCTCGAGGGCAGTGTGGCCCAGTCGGTGAGCGGAATTCCCGGATTCTCTCTTACCCTCGGCGCTCTGGCCGGGTTCAGTGCCGGGCAAGGCATCAGCCAGGACGATCCCGCCGAGATCGCCAACTTTGCCGAAGACGGCCTGACTCACGTGGACCTGTCGGCCAGCGGGGCATTGAGCGCCGGTCCGCTTACCATCGCCCCCACGGTTCACCTGCTGTTGCTGAACGACGAGTTCACCCGGATCACCAAGCCGGGCACCAGCAAGGACGCAAAGGCGTGGGCCGGAGTGACCCTCACCTGGTCGAAGGCGTTGACCGGGACACCGATGACGGCGGAATAGGCTATCGGCTGTCCGCTATCAGCTATCGGCTACCTACCCTGTGACCCCTAGCAGATAGCCGATAGCGGATAGCTGATAGCCTTTGCCCTTGTTTGCCCCTCCCGATGCACCCGGGGTAGATTCCCCCCGGTATGAGCCAGATTACAGTCGAGAAGACCGCGGAGGACTCGGCTTCCAAGTCGCTCCGGGTGACCGTGCCCGTCGACCGGGTGCGGGAGGCCGAGGCCAAGGCGCTCAGGTTCTACGCCCAACGGGCTCGCTTGCCCGGATTCCGTCCCGGGAAGGCACCGGAAGGGGTGGTCCGCAAGCGGTTCGGTGACGCCATCCGGCAATCCATGCTGGAGGAGCTGATCCGGGAGAGCTGGGAAACCGCCCAGAGCACCGAGTCGCTCAAGCCCATCACCGATCCCTCCATTCGCAATCTCAAGTTCGAGGAAGGTAGTCCGATCGAGTTCGACCTCCTGGTGGAAGTGCGCCCGGAGCTGACTCTCGAGCGGATCGGCGGCTTCAAACTGGAGCGGAAGGTCCCGGCGGTTCCTGATTCAGCGGTCAACGACCAGTTGGGCCGGCTCCAAGAGCAGAAGGCAGCCTGGATTCCGGTCGAGGGCACCCAGCCGTCCCCGGGTCACATGGTCCAGGGCGAATGGGCTCCCATCGACAATGGCGTCGCCGGCGCTTCACAGCCCTTCGACCTGGTCGTGGGACAAGGCCAGACGCTGCCAGACGTCGAAGCTCTGATCCTGACCCTCCTGCCGGGTGGGAGCGCCGAAGGAGACGTTCGGTTCCCCGAGGATCACCCCAACGAAGCCCGGCGGGGACAGACCCAGCGGGTGCGGGTGACGCTGCGCGAGATCAAACAGCAGCAGCTTCCGCCGCTGGACGACGGCTTCGCCAGGGAGATCGGCGATTTCGAGAGCCTCGATGCGCTTCGCGCGGCGGTCCGCCAGGACCTCGAGCGGGAAGCCGCCCGAGAAGCCGACGCCCAGGTGCGCCAGTCGCTCCTGGCCCAGATCGTCGACGCCAATCGGGTAGAGGCACCGGCCTCGCTGGTCCATCGGCTCATGCACGGCTACGCCGACATGTACCGGGTGCCGGAAGAGCGGCTGGCGGAGTTCGAGCAGCAGTTCCACACCATCGCCGAAGCCCAGGTCCGGCGCGATCTGGTGCTCGACGCGGTGGTCGAGCAGCAGGGCCTCAAAGCCACCGAATCGGAGCTGGACGCCCGGATCGCCCAGATGGCCGAGGCGCGCGGCGTTCCTCCGGGCCAGGTTTACGGCTCCCTTCAAAAAGCCAAGCGGCTCGGCGAGCTCGAGCGCGCCATCACCGAGGAAAAGGTGTTCGATTTCCTGCTCAAGCAGTCGACCGTCGAAGAGGTGAAGTCCTGACGATGGCAACTATCTATCCGCCGTACATCATCGAACGCTCCAGCCGTGGGGAGCGGACCTACGACATCTTCTCGCGGCTCCTGATGGACCGGATCGTGTTCCTGGGAGCCCCGATCAACGACGACGTCTCCAACATCATCATCGCTCAGCTGCTGTTTCTGGAGGCGGATAATCCCGACAAGGACATCTACCTCTACATCAACTCGCCGGGCGGGATCGTGTCCGCGGGGATGGCGATCTACGACACCATGCAACACCTGAGGGCGCCGGTGAACACCATTTGCATGGGAATGGCCGCCTCGATGGGCTCCTTCCTCCTGGCCGCCGGCACCAAGGGAAAGCGCAGCGCCCTGCCCCATTCCCGGATCATGATCCACCAACCCTCCGGCGGCGCCCAGGGCACCGCGGCCGATATCGAAATCCAGGCCCGCGAGATCCTGTATCTGCGCTCCAAGATGAACTCGCTCTACGCGCTACACACCGGCCAGCCGATCGAAACCATCGAGCGGGACATGGATCGGGACCGGTTCATGAGCGCCGAGGAGGCCAAGGCGTACGGGCTGATCGACAGCGTGTTCACGCCCCGGAAGGAGCTGGTGCCACACACGGACGGGAAGAAGGAGACTTGACGCACCGGGGGCCGGGGTCCACTCTACCGGCACCCCTCCACTCCGATCGCGACGCGTAACATGTCCAACGACAAGCACCTCCGCTGCTCCTTCTGCGGGAAATCGAAGGATTCGGTCCGGAAATTCATTTCCGGCCCCTCGGTCTACATCTGCAATGAGTGCATAACACTCTGCAATGAGATCCTGGCCGAGGACGAAGAGCGGGAGGTCGCCGACAGCATTACCCAGGTCCCCACGCCGGCGGAAATCAAAGACGTGTTGGACCAGTACGTGATCGGGCAGGAGCGGGCCAAGCGGACCCTGGCAGTCGCGGTGTACAACCACTACAAGCGGATCAACGCCTCCAACGGCCGCGATGCCGACGTCGAGCTGGACAAGTCGAATATCCTGCTGCTCGGCCCCACCGGTGTCGGCAAGACCCTCCTGGCTCAGACCCTCGCCCGCATTCTCGACGTTCCCTTCACCATTGCCGACGCCACCACCCTGACCGAAGCCGGCTACGTGGGTGAGGACGTGGAGAACATCCTGGTGCGGTTGCTCCAGGCCGGCGAGTTCAACGTGGCGGAGTGCGAGCGCGGGATCGTGTACATCGACGAGATCGACAAGATCGCCCGCAAGTCGGAGAACCCCAGCATCACCCGAGACGTCTCCGGTGAAGGCGTCCAGCAGGCGTTGCTCAAGATCCTCGAAGGCACCATCGCCTCGGTCCCGCCCCAGGGCGGCCGGAAGCATCCGCAGCAGGAATACATCCAGATCAACACCAAGGACATCCTGTTCATCTGCGGGGGCGCCTTCGACGGGTTGGAGAAGATCATCGAGGCCCGCACCGGCCGGCAGCAGATCGGATTCGCCGGCGAGGACCGGAAGCGCTCGGCCATCAGCACCCAGAATCCCTATTGCGAGGTCGAGCCTGACGACCTGCTTCGCTTCGGCCTCATTCCGGAGCTGGTGGGCCGCCTCCCGGTCGTGGTGTCGCTCGAGGCGCTGGACGAGGAGGCCCTGGTGCGCATCCTGGTCGAGCCCAAGAACGCGCTCACCAAGCAGTACAAGAAGCTGTTCGAGCTGGAGGACGTGGGGCTCACCTTTGATGCCGAGTCGCTTCGCGCGGTGGCGCTGAAGGCGCTGAAGCGGGGCACCGGAGCTCGAGGCCTTCGATCGATCCTCGAGACCATGATGACCGACATCATGTTCGACCTGCCCAATCGGGAGGACGTCCGGGAAATCGTGATCACCAAGGAAGCGATCACCGAAGGGATCTCGCCGCTCATCGTGACCGAGCGGGCCCGAACCAAGCGGGAGGCGTGAGCGGGGCGGGGCGCCGGGACCGGGAACCCGCGAAGCGGGTGGAGGCAGCTGACAAGGTAGGGGCGCACCGCGGTGCGCCCTTCGCACGCCCGGACCCGGCTCCGTCACCCCTCTACGACATCCCCGTCGAGTTCATCGGCTCCTTTCCCGATCCGCTGGTCCGGCTGGAGCCGCCGCTGCCGGAGATCGCGTTCGTCGGCCGCTCCAACGTAGGGAAGTCCAGCCTGCTGAACGCGCTGTTGGGCCGGCCGGGGCTCGCCCGGGTCAGCGGCACGCCGGGCAAGACCACCCTACTCAATGTTTTCCGGCTGCCCCACCTGTACCTGGTCGATTTACCGGGCTATGGCTTCGCCCGCGCGGGAAAGACGGCTCGAGCCGGATATCGCCGGCTGATCACCCGCTACCTCCAGGAGCGCCCATCGGTGGCAGGGGTCGTCTGGCTGCTGGATCTGCGGCACCAGCCATCGGCCGACGACCGAGAGATCCAGGAGCTCCTGATCCGGAGCGGACGTCCGGTGCTCGCCGCGTTCACCAAAGCCGACAAGCTGACCCGTTCCAATCAGGCGGCCCGGGCGCGCGAGCTGGCCGAGGCACTGGGATTGCAGGACGAGCAGATGCAGGTCACCAGCAGCAAGTCCCGATTGGGAATCGCCGAGCTGGCCGAGAGCGTCATCGCCGCCGCGGGCGGAGGAGACTAAGAGCCATGTCACCAGGTGTCGTGGTGTTCTCCACCATGGTCTGGGGAGCCTTCCTGCTGGGCCCGGCCCGGGCGGCGGTAGCCCAGGGCGGTCATGGCGCCGCGGACGCCCTTCCCCCCGCGGGGTACGGCTCTCTCACCCAGGACGATCTCTCGCTCCGAGTCCGCAACAGCGAGATCGACGTGCGGTTCGTGCCGCTGGACGAGCGTGTCATGCGGCTGTTGGCCGGTGACTCCTACGAATCGCTCCGCAGCCTGGTTCACTCCAAGAGAGCCTCCATCGATTCCATCGCGAACCTGAACGGCGTCAGTCGTCCGGGACTGGCGCTGGTGACCTACTTCGGTCTCCAGTCCAACGCGCGATTCGACCCCCAAACCCTCACCCTGGTCATCCGCAACCGGGTCTTCCGCCCGCTCGGTATCGTTCCGTTCACCCCGCGCTTCAGCTCCCAGCAGCTGAACGTACGGGAGCAGGTGAGCGGGGTCTATCTGTTTCAGGAGGAGATCCCGGTGAACGACTCGTTTACGCTGAGCTACAACGGGCTGGTGTCGGACGACTGGCAGAACAAGCAGCGGATTCTTGACCGGGAGCGGGCCCGGGTGTCCGCCCGCTCCAGAACGGCGCGGCCGGATACCGTGACGGCGAACGGGCAGCGGTAGCCGGCTAGGTCTCTCGCTGCGATCGGGATGGCAGCATGCTCTCCCGCCGTCTGCGCCTCCGCGTGCGACGCTGCTTCGCCCGAACCCCCCGGGCCTGCTTTCCCCCCGCCGAAAACTGATGGGCGAGTAATGCCACCCCGTACGCCAGTCCGAATCCGATGTGGGAGTAGGCCATCGCCTTGAGCCAGCCTTCGTGGGTGATGGCCTGGATCAGGTAGCCGGTCAGGATCATCGGGCCGAGCACCACCGCGGTCCAGAGCCCGCTTCGCCTGCCCTCACGCACTCCCGCCTTCAGATGGTGCCAGATGTGCCGCAGCGCAACCACTCCGAGTGAGAAGGTGAGGAGCGGGGCAACCAGGATGTGGAGCTTCAGTACCAGCGGCTGCAACGGATGGTTGACCACCGCAAAGGGATCGTGGCTCACCATCAAGTATTTCATCCAGAGATAGACCACCCCGGTCAGCACCGTCGCCACCGAAGTGCTCCAGACCGCCCAGCGCTCGAAGCGATTCACCGCGACCCCCGCGCTCCGGCCTGGGCGAACGGATGAATCCGCTGATGCAGGGCAAGCACCCGGCGCGCAGCCCGGACCGTGGCATTCGAGGTCAGGGTAGCCCCCGTCATCAGCCGAATGGAGCCTTTGAGCGACAGGTCCTCGTTCAAACCCTTCGCCTGAAATTGCTCCAGCCAGGGACCGGTGGCATGGTATTCAGGCGGCTCGGCGAAGCGAAGCACCTCGATGCGCCCGATCCGGTCGTCCGGCAGCACTACGATCATCAGCACCTCGTTCAGAGTCCGCACCCGGTGGCTGTCGAAGTACGCCACCCCCAGCGGGGCTCCCTCCCGGTGGGCGACGTAGTAGGTGACGACCGACTGGGTAACCGGCGCGTCGGGGCCGGCCAGAGCCTGCGCAGCCTTCAGGTCTTCCTCGCTCAGGAAGGCGGTCCGCCGCTCGACCACCGCCGGCGGCGGGAAGGCGCTGGCTACGGCCTCCTGCAGCGAGAGCTGGGCCTGGGCCGCCGCCGGCAGTGGTCGCCCGGCGGCGGCGATCAGGAGAACCGCCGCGATACGGCTAGAACAGATAGCCCA
The DNA here is from genome assembly GCA_963812755.1 of uncultured Gemmatimonadales bacterium. Taxonomy (GTDB): domain Bacteria; phylum Gemmatimonadota; class Gemmatimonadetes; order Gemmatimonadales; family GWC2-71-9; genus CAVVWJ01. Next base: position 7,445 of record CAWEWK010000030.1, read on the forward strand.
GGTTGACATTGAACTGATTGACACCGGTCTCCGCGTCGTTGTGGACGACCTGATAGTCCGCCTTGAGCGACACGTTCGGCAGAGGCTTCCACATCGCGCCGAAGGTGGCCAGGCTCTGGTCGTTCTCCGGGTCGTTGGTGAAGCCATCGGGGACGCTGCTCTGGGTGTTGAGCTGCTCGTACCGGAGGTAGGGGATCAGCTGATGCGCCGTCTGCTTCCCCTGAAGCACGTCGTAGCCACCCTGGAGGTACCAGCCCACCAGCCGATCGCCCACCGACTGGGATCCGGTGAGCCCGTTCAGCTCGTTCACCTCCGCCGCGTCGCTCAGCGTAGCTACCGCCACCAGACCGCGCAGCTGGAACCCGCGCGCCTGATACTCCGCGTGGCCGTCCCAGATGAAGGTCCTGGCCCCGATCGGACTGCCCGGATCCGTGGCCAGCGTCGCACCCTGTCCCGAGTTTCCCAGATACGCCGAGGTGCCCACCATGAGTCCTCGAACACCGGCATAGTCGACCCGGCCTACCAGGCCGAAGTTTTCGGCGGCCGCCTCGGCACCGTTCTGCCGCCCCTCGCGCAGGCCCTCGGCCGAGAACCCGGTCGCGTCAAACCCGTTCACCAGGTACGTCCGATACGTCACATCTCCGGCTCCGCCGTAGACGCCGATCCCACTCTCACGCCAGGTGGAGGGGATGAGCACCCGCTCGGTTTCCGGGCGGTGGGTGCCTAGAAACGCCGGCGGCTCGTGAATTTCGTTGATGAATCCCATCGGGGGGAGCAGCAGGCCCGCTCGAAGCCCGAACCGAGGTGACACCCGGTAGTCGAGGTAGCCGAACTCCAGCGAGACCGAGCCGCCGTCTTCGGTGCTGCCGTGCTCGAACTCGATCTCCGAGTTGAACAGGATCTTGTCGCTGAACTTGTAGCCGACGTACACGATGGCCCGGAGCGCATCGAGCCGGTCGGTTTCCCCGGAGGGGAGGCCGTCCTGACGATTGCCCAGAAAATTCTCGTACAGCACCTCACCGTAGCCGCCGAGCGAGACTCCCTGGCGAACCTTGTAGACCTTGGAGGCGGCGGGACCGAAGCCCTGCACGCTGGTGTCCGCCTCGACGACGACGTCGCGACCCAGCTGAAGCTCTTCCAGCTGGCGGGTGATCGCCTCGACCTGCCGCTCGATCTGCTTGAGATCCGTGGTGTCCCGCTCTTGCGCCGGTGCCGGCGCCGCCCAGAACGCCCCCAAGCCCAGCAGGCAGGCCATCCTCCCTATCGTCCGCGACACTCAGCCTCCTCGTGAGAATGTTGAATCCAGCACCAGATACGCGCGGAGCGCAGGGTTCCACCGCGGCACCACCTGCCCGCCCCGCTCGATGAGAAACAGCACACCCAGGTCGTCTCGCCGCTCGGCCCAGCGAAGTCCGGCTTCCGGTCCCAGCACCAGGAGCGCGGTGGAGACTATGTCGGCGACCGCAGGATCCTCCGCGATCACGGTCACGCTGCCCCAAGCCGGCACCGGCTCGCCGGAGCGCGGATCGATGATGTGCCCCAGCCGCCGGTGACCCACCGTCACCGCATGCTCGGACTGACTGCTGGTGGACGCGGAGCGATCCCGCAACCGCAGCCGGGCGATCGGCTCGGTGCGCCGGCTGGGATGCGCCACCGGCACGATCCAGTCGCCGCCCGCGGGATCAGACCCCATCACCAGCACCTGTCCGCCGAAGTTCAGCATGGCTCGGCGGGCCCCGGCGCGCTGGAGGACGGCACGGGCCTCCCGAAGTGCCACCCCTTTCCCAAAGCCGCCGGTATCGATCCAGGCTCGCGGGTTGGAGCGGCTGGCCGTGTGACTGGCGTCGGCAAAGGTGAAGAGGCGCAGTCCGGTCGCCGCCCTGGCGGCCTTCAGCTCGACAGGGGATGGCAGCCGGCCACTGCCGCGCAGGTCCCAGGCGTCTACCAGCGCGCCGATCGCGGGATCGAAGGTTCCACCCGTCGCACGGCACCACCGCCCCGCCTCCGCGAGCAAACCATAGAGCTCGGCGGAGAGCACCACCGGCGCACCACTGGGCGCCTGGTTGAGCCGGGCAATTTCACTGTCGTCTCGCCAGGTGCTGAGCATGGCCTCGAGCCGTCTCACCGCGTCGAAAGCGGCGTCGATGGCGCGGATGGCGTCCTCCCGGCGTGCTGCCGCCACCGCGACGGTGAGGGTGGTGCCCATGAGGTAGGTCTCCCGTTCGACCCATTGCGGCTTGGGTTGCGGAATGGGGGTGACCAGGAGGGCGAAGAGGCGCAGGGCAGAAAACAGAGGCGTGGTCGATAAATGAGAATGAGTATCATTCTAAGTTGCTAATCAGTACCAACTTATTCCCCATTGGCTTGCCTGTCAATCAGCACCCGAAGAGATTCCAGGGCCACCGGTTGCCGCGGGTCCCTTCGACCCCGGGCTCCGGACCACCCTGGACCCACAATGGCCTATCTCCCTCTCCGCACCGTCGCTCCCGCGGACGGCGCCACTCGCGCGTACGACACCTGGCTCGGCGAGCTGGCCGAGCGCTTGGCCGAGCCGGGGGCGGATTGGTACCGACTCGCGCGGGACGTTCTGTACCAGCTCTGGTACCCCGGCATGGGTGACTACGAGCAGCGACTCAACGACAAGACCACCGGCCCCGCGGCCCGCGTCTCGCTGCTCGCGCTCGATCCTCACAACATCACTCTCGAGCCGGAGTACTACGCGGACGTCGATCCCGAACGGTTCGCCCGGGTGAAGCCGTTGCTCTGGCTCTGGTACAACTTCGACCGCACGCCCTTAGGCGGCCACAACGTCCACCTTCCGGTCCGCTTCCGGCGGCTGCTGGCGGGTCACCTGTTCGCCCGCTGCGGCCGCAACTTCAAGTGCTTCCAGTACACCGAATTTTCCTACGGCTACAACCTGGAAGTCGGCGACGACGTCGTCGTGCACCGCTACGTTCTCCTTGACGACCGGGGCGGCATCACCATCGGCGACCGGGTCAGCATCTCCGACTACGCCAACATCTACAGCCATACGCACAGCATCGTGGACCAGAAGGACGTGACCAACGCGCGCACCATCCTGGAAGACGACGTGCGGATCACCTACCACGCGACCGTGCTCGCCGGCGTCCGAGTCGGACGGAACGGGATGGTGGGCGCCAATGCCGTCGCCACCAAGGACGTGCGCCCCTTCCACGTCAACGTCGGCATTCCGGCCAAATCCATTCGGGTCAAACCCAACGCGCCGCCTGAGGCGTACGTGACCGAACGGGTGGCCCGGCGCGACCCGCGGGAGTCCTGACCCTGCCTCGCCGCCGGCTCGAGAGTTGGTACACCTCTCCCTCCGCGATCGCCGGCTGGGCGCTGCTGGTGAGTGCCCTGGCCGCGAGTGCCATGGGTGGGCTCCCCCGCTTCCTCACGGTGGTCATCGGCATCGCGGGTGCGCTCATCGTGCTGATCGCGGCGTGGCGCCGGGAGTGGGAAGTTCCGCTGCACGCCATCGGCGCTACGATGCTGGGCGTGGTCGCCTGGGGAGCGGACGATCGGGTATGGTGGATCGCGGTCATCGCGGTGGTCAACATCAGCGGCAGCTTCTGGGTGGCGATCACCCGCGGCCGGCGCCGGCTGCGTGAAGCCGAGGGCAAATCGGAGCAGCTCGCCAGCCAGCTCGATCGCCGGATCAGTGAGCTGTTCTCTCTCCAGGAGCTGAGCTACGTCCTGTCGGAGTCGATTCAGCTCGATCGGATCGTGGACCAGGTGGCTCGCTATGCCGGCCGCTTCCTGCAGACCGACGGCGCGATCGTGGTGTTAGCGGAGGATGCCACCGGCGCTGGCCTCCGGGTGGCCGGGTCCACCGGCAGCCTGGAGTCGCTCCAAGGCAGGATTGCCGGAGAGAGCGACTCCGGCCTGGTTCGCTTCGCCGTGAGCCGGGAGCGAATCGAGGTGGCGCAGGGGGTGGCGACTCCCAGCGTCAGCCTGATCGACGGCGTCACGGTGCGATCCGCCGCGGTGGCCCCGCTCCGGTCGCAAGGCGTCACCATGGGCGCGCTGGCGGTAGCGGACCGCCAGGGCGGCCCCTTCACCACCGAGGACCTGTGGCTGCTCTCCACCGTGGCCACCAACGCATCGGTGGTGCTGGCCAATAGCCGGCTGTACGAGATGGTTCGCCAGAGCAAGGAAGAATGGGAAACGGCGTTCAACGCGTTGGCCGAAGGAATCGCGGTCGTGGGACAGGACGGAAGCGTGCTCCGGGCCAACCGGGCCCTGGCGGCCCTGGCCGAAGTGCCCGAGCAACAGTTGGTGGGGCGAAACTTCTGCGACACTCTGTTCGGCCACTCCGAGCCGGTCATCGAGCTGATCGAGCAGGCCTATCGGGGGGAGCGGACCGCACCGCTCATCGTGCGCCTGGAGCGCACCCAGCGAGTCCTGCGGCTGAATGCGGCACCACTGGCCGGCCGGGCCGATCCGTCAGTCGCCTTGGGACCCGGCACCGTGGTCGTCCTGGTGGAAGACGTGACCGAGCAGCGGATCATGGAAGCGCAACTGATCCAGAACGACAAGATGGCCTCGATCGGCCAGCTGGTTTCGGGCGTGGCCCACGAGCTCAACAATCCGCTCACCTCGATCGCGGGCCTCACCGAGCTGCTGCTGGAGCGGGAGGACCATCGCCCGCTCCCCCGGGAGCATCTGAGGGTCATCCACGATCAGGCGGAGCGGGCGGGACGAATCGTGCGCAACCTGCTCACCTTCGCCCGGAAGGGCGTGGCCGAGAAGTCGGCGGTGGACCTCAACGATGTCGCCGTCCGCACGTCGCTGCTCATCGTCTACGAGCTTCAACTCCATGGCATCGAGCTGGAATCCGAGCTGAGCCCCGACCCGGTCATCGTCCTGGGCGATCGCTACGAGCTTCAGCAGGTGCTGCTCAACCTGGTGACCAACGCGGTGCAGGCGGTGAGCGCGCTGCCGGCCGGCCGGGCCCGGCGAATCGTCCTCACCACCGAGGCGAAGGAGCGCGAGTCGATGCTCTGCGTGTGGGATAGTGGCCCCGGCGTCCCGCCTCACCTGGTAGGCCAGTTGTTCACTCCGTTCTTCACTACCAAGGGAGCCGGCGAAGGCACCGGGTTGGGCTTGTCGTTGAGCTACGGCCTGGTCAAGGCGCACGGTGGAGAGCTGACCTACGATTCACCGCCGCACGGCGGTGCCCAATTCCAGGTCACCATGCCCCGCTATGACTCCCCAGTGGCTGCGGAGGGAGAAGAAGCTCCGGCAGGTACGATGTCGCGGCCCACATCGCATCGCATTCTGGTGGTGGATGACGATCCCGCGGTCCATCGGCTGGTGAGCGCGTTGTTCGCGCCCGAGGGGCACGTGGTCGAGGCGGTTCGGTCGGGGTCGCAAGGACTGCGGATGCTTCAGGAGGGCCAGTTCGAGCTGATCATCGCCGATGCCAGAATGACCGCCGGAGCCTCCGAGCTTTTCGTTCACGCCTTGGCTTCGGCGTGCCCCGAAGCCTCGGCCAAGTTGATCCTGGGCTACTCCGGCCAGGGCGACCTGCCGGAGCGGCTGCCCGACGGCGTGGTCCACACCGCTAGGAAGCCGTTCAACCTGCGGGACCTGCACTCGGTGGCGGCGGAGATCCTGGCTAGTAGCCAGCCGCACTCGCCGGCTTCCACGGCAACACGCTGATTCGCCCGCTGACCTTGGCCGCTGCCGCCGCCGCATTGGCGGTGGCCCAGTAATTTCCGCCGGCCGTCAGGTCGGGTGCCTCGATGAACCAGCCGCTGGCTCGCAAGAACACGTTGCCGGTGACCTCCGTCGAGTGGCCCGGCCCGTCGATGACCAGCCCGTCTCCCACGTTGTCCAACACGTTCCCCCGCAGCTTGCTGCCGGATACTCCCCGGAGCACGATTCCCCGCTCGGCGCCGCCCACCACGTTATCGTCGATGCGGTAATTCCGGCTCGACGCCCCCGCGGCTCCGGTGTTGACCACCGAGATGCCCACCTTGGCGTCCAACAGCACGTTCGCCTCGATGCTGTTATCGCTCCCGTACTCCGCGAGCACGCCGGCCTCCCGGGCGCCGATCACGGTGTTCCCCCGGATCACGCTGGCGTTCAGCCGGTCCAGTCGGAACCCGTTCTCCACGCTGTCGGCCCGATTCTCCAGTAGCGTCGTGTTCCAGCTCCGGGCGGCGACGAACGCCGTGGACGCGGCATCGGAGGCATCGTTGCGGTAGATCAGATTGCCTACCGAAGGCTTGCCCTTCGGCGCGATGGAGGTGAGCAGTAACCCCGTACTCGAGGCGGAGAGATCGTTGTCACCCAGGGTGTTCGAATCGCTTCCCTCCCGGATCAGGATCGCGGCAGCGAAGCACTCCGCCGCCGCCCCGGGGCAGCGCGCGGTGTGACTTGCCTGGTTTCGCAGGATCGCATTCCGGGACGAGCGCCAGAGATGAATGGCCCAACCGCTGTTGCCCTCCAGCCGGTTGTCGGCGACATAGCTCTCCCTGGCCTCTACCAGGCCGATCCCGTTTTGCGCTCCTCTGGCCGTCACTCCGGTGACGCTGGCGCCCACGGTTCCCTGAAGCAGGAGGCCGCCGCCGTAGCCGATGAACACATCGGGCCGCAGCCAATCCAGCCGGTCGGTGCTATCGGTCGTTTCCGTGGTGGACTGAAGCTGTTGGCTCCGACTTCCCGAGACGTCGATGCCGCTGATCCGATGTCCCTGCCCGCCCTCCAGCCGGGCACCGAACCGGTAGCCCCGCACGCTCCCCCCCAGGATGGCGACTCCGTCGACTCCCTTGCTGGCAATGCCGACTCCGACGAACCGGCTGGGCACGGAATCGCCGCTCTCGAGCACCACGCCGGAGAGGTCGATCCGGGTTCCGGAGGCGGCGGCGATGATGACGCCGCGTTCGGAGGGATCGGGGATGCGGTAGCGGCCGGGGCAGATTCGGACTTCACCCTGCACCTGGGTGCCTGCCCGCGAGGGGCGAACGCAGGCAGCCCGCCCAAGGAGGCTGCTGCCGCCCGGCGGCCAGCCGAGAAGTACGGTAAGAAGAAGCAGCGCCGTCATGACCGCACCGGATAGCCCCGCCCCTGGAGATATGCCCGCGCCTCCGGAAGGGTGGAGCCTTGGAAGTGAAAGATGGTTGCCGCCAGCACCCCGTGAGCTCCTGCCTCGAACGCCTCGGCCAGATGTTCCAGACGCCCGGCGCCCCCGGACGCGATTATCGGAATCGAGACCGCTTCCGATGCCAGCCTCAACAGGGGCAAATCGTAGCCTTGGCCCGTGCCATCGCGATCCATCGAGGTAAGCAGGATCTCGCCGGCGCCAAGGGCCTCGAGTCGCTCGATCCAGGTGATGGCTTCCAGGCCGGTCTTCTCTCGTCCGCCATTGACCATCACCGCAAGCCTTTCGCCATCTCGCTTCACATCTACGGCCGCGACCACGCACTGGGTCCCGAAGCTTTCCGCCAAACGGGAGACCAGCGAAGGCTCGCGCACCGCGGCTGTGTTGATCGAGACTTTGTCCGCGCCCGCACGCAGCGCCGCTCCGGCATCGTCCACCGAGCGGATTCCGCCTCCGACCGTGAACGGGATGAAGATCGACTCGGCAACGCTGCTCACCATCTCCAAGGTCGTCCGCCGCTGGTCGGGGCTGGCCGAGATATCGAGAAATACCAGCTCATCGGCCCCGTCGGCGTCGTAGCGGGCGGCCTGGGCGACGGGGTCGCCGGCGTCTCGCAGCTCCTCGAAGTGGATGCCCTTCACGACGCGGCCGCCGGCGACATCGAGGCAGGGTATGATCCGCCGGGCTAGCATACCCGGAGTACGTCTTCCAGCGGACCGGCGTCGCCGCTTACCAGCAGAGTGACGGCATCCTCCAACGCCCGGCGTTCCCGTGGCCAGGCCAGCCGAGTCACGGCTTCGGCAATGCCGAGCCACTCGAACCGGTCGTGCTCCGGACCGGGACGGACTTGGGCGTGCTCCTCAACCAGTGCCACGAAGACCGGAATCAGGGCCACCTCGTCTTTCGCGTGCAGGTAGAAGCTCTCCACCCGGCTGAGATTGTAGAGCTTCTCCGGCTTCAGTCCGGTCTCCTCGCCCAGTTCCCGGAGCGCGGCCGCCACCGGCGCCTCCTCGCTCTCGATGTGCCCGTGCACCGTTTCCCATGATCCCGGGCACCGACGGCCCGCCGCCCGACGCAGGAGCAGGCATTGCAAGTTCGTGCCCCGGCCCCGCACCACGTAGACGTCCACCAAAGAGACCCGGACGCTGGTCACGGATTCCACCGAACGAAGGCGTCGAGCAGGTCGATGCCGGCGCGCTGCGACTTCTCGGGATGAAACTGCGCGCCCACGACGTTGTCTCGCCCCACGATGGTAGGGAACACCCGATCGTACTCACCGGTGCCGAGGACGCTGGTTGGTGGGACGTCGGTGGGATGATAGCTGTGCACGTGATAGAAAAATTGGGGTCCGCCGGTAAAGAGCGAGCCCAGCATGGCGTGGCGGCATCCCGCCTCGGTGAGGTCCACTCGCGACCACCCCACGTGCGGCACCGGCAGCTTGGTCTCGAACCGGCACACCCGGCCAGGAAGCAGACCCATCCCATGCGCGTCGGGCGCCTCCTCGCTCAGCTCGAAGAAGAGCTGGAGGCCGAGGCAGATCCCCAAGATGGGACGTCCTCGCCGGGCCGAGTCCTGGATCGCTTCCCCCAGACCGGTGCGTTCCAGCGTGCGGGAGGCCTGGCCGAAGTGTCCCACCCCGGGCACCAGGATCCGTTCCGCGCCGCGGACTTCATCGGGGTCGGTCGTGAGCGAGGCCTGGTGCCCGCCGGCCGCCAACGCACGCACCACGCTCTTGAGATTGTTCACTCCATAATCCACCACGGCGATCACAGCGTCCCCTTGGTGGATGGCACCCCGGCCACCCGGGGGTCGAGCGAGGTGGCACCATCCAGCGCGCGGGCGAAGGCCTTGAACGTCGCCTCCACGATGTGGTGCGGGTTGTCGCCTCGCACCAGGTCGATATGCACGGTCAGCCCGGCATGGAGCACCAGCGCGCGGAAAAACTCCGGCGTCAGGAAGACGTCGTAGTCACCCAGCATCTGCCACTTGGGGATCTCGATGTCGTAGAACAGGTACGCCCGTCCGGACACGTCCACCACCGCCCGGACCAGAGCGTCATCCAGGGGCACCATCGCGTCGGCGTAGCGGCGGATTCCGGCCCGGTCGCCGAGTGCCCGTTCGATGGCCATGCCGAGCGCGATGCCGGTGTCTTCGACCGTGTGGTGGCCGTCTACGTGCAGGTCGCCTTGTCCTTCCACGGTGATGTCCATCAATCCGTGCCGCGCCAGCGCTTCCAGCATGTGGTCGAAGAAGCCGATGCCGGTGCGTACCGTCGCCTCTCCCCGTCCGTCCAGATTCACCCGGACGAGGAGGTCGGTTTCCTTGGTGGTGCGGTGGATCTCAGCTGTCCGGGGCATTCGAGGCTCCGGTTATTGCGGTCAACGCGTCCACCACGGCATCCATGTCCTCCTCGGTTCCAATCGATATCCGCAGACACTCGACCAGCTCGGCCGCCGCGGAGACGTCACGGACCAAGATTCCATAGTCCTCGTAGAGCCGGCGGAACACCTCGCGCGCCGGCACGGCCTGGCAACGGATCAAGACGAAGTTGGCGGCGCTGGGATACAGCGTGAGGCCGGGCACCCGCCGCAGCCGCTCGGCGAAGCGCTCGCGGGTAGCGACGATCGACCGGGTCCGCTCGGCGAAGAGTTGGGCGTGTTCCAGGGCAACGGCGGCCGCGGCCAGCGTGATCGCATTGACATTGTAGGGCAACTTCCCCTTGGCCAGCTCCCGCGCCACGGCCGGGTGCGCCAGCGCCAGGCCGAAGCGAAGGCCCGCCATTCCCATCGCCTTGGAGAAGGTCCGGAGCACAACCAGGCGTGAGCTGCGGGCCAGCAGGGGAATCGCGGTGGGGCCGCCGAAATCCTGGTAGGCTTCATCGCACAACACCAGGGCGCCGGTTTCGGCGACGATCCGCTCGACCGCGCCCTCAGGCAGCGCCGATCCGGTGGGATTGTTCGGTGAATTGAGGACCACGACCCGGGCCCGTTCCCGCACGGCTGCCTCGATCAACCGGTCGGTGTCGTACGCGAATCCGGCTCCCAGCGGCACCGGGACATAGCGCCCACCCAGCACGTTGGTCAGCAAGCGGTACAGGGAGAACGTGGGCGCCGGTGCCACCACGACTTCCCCGGCCCCCAGGACTACCGACAGCGTCGCCTGGATCAGCTCGTTGGAGCCGTTGCCCACCAGAATGCCGTCGGACCTCCAACCATAGTGGGCCGCCAGCTGCTCCCGAAGCGCTTCCGGGACGAATTCGGGGTAGCGCTGCCAGGGGACCGCGGCGGCCGCCGCCAATACCGCCTGCTTGACCGAGGGGGGAAGGTCGTAGGGACACTCGTTCTGATTCAGCTTCCGCCGCGCCGCCGGGGCGGCCAGCGTGTACCCCGACTGAGCCCGCACCGCGGGCTTCACCAAGGCGAGCCCTTCGGAGCCATCCGAGAGCACGCCCGCCGGGCCGGTGAACTTGTCTGGAAGCGGTCGGGCGGAGGTGGAGGAGGTCGGTGGAGAGACTGGCCGGGTCAAGCGCGATGGCGGCCGAGGACCGCCTCCAGCCGGGCGCTCAGGGCACGGGCCCGAAATGGCTTGGTGATGAAGTCGTCCGCGCCCAGCTCGAACACTCGCACCTCGTTGTCTTCGTCACCCTTGGCGGTGAGCACGACGATGGGGATCGACCGAGTTGCCGGCCGGGAACGCAACTGGGAAAGCACGCTGTAGCCGTCGAGTCCTGGGAGGTTGAGATCCAGGATGACGACGTCGGGCGCAAGCCGGTCAACCTGATCCAGCGCCTGAACCCCGTCCCGCGCCTCCGCCACGACGTAGCCCTCCCGCTCCAGGAGATCCTTCATGACCCGCCGAAGCTGCTCTTCGTCTTCCACCAGCAGGACGCAGGCCCCCTGGCCCCTGCCCGCCGGCGCCACGCCGTCCTGGATACCCTCGTCCTCGACCAGATCCAGATCGATGTTGAGATCGAGTGTGCTGACCGACGGCGGTGCCGGAGTCGGCGTCGGCGGGGCAGCGGCCGTTCGCCCGGTTCGCGGCTGCCCCGAACGCTCCGGCGCCACCGGCCGCGCTTCCCGGGGGACGTCGGAAACCCGTAACAACTCCTCGATGCTGGACTCGCCGTCGAGCACGTGGCGTAGACCGCTCTCCCAGAGCGAGCGCATGCCGCCGGATCGGGCAAGCTCCGCGATTTGGTCGGCGGTGGCTCCCTGACCGATCCGGCGCTCGAGCTCGGAATTCATGGTCAGCACTTCGACGATGCTGAACCGGCCCCAGTAGCCGGTCATTGCGCACTGGGGACAACCCACGGCGCGGTAGAGCTTCGCGCCCGGTGGGATGAATCGCGCCACCCGCTCCGGCACCGGCTCGGTTGCCGGCTCCCGACATGACAGGCACAGGCGGCGCATGAGCCGCTGGGCCACAATCCCCCGGAGAGCGGACCCGATCTTGTAGGCCTCCATGCCCATGTCCACCAACCGGGTGATCGAGTTCGGGGCGTCGTTGGTGTGTAGGGTGGAGAGCACCAGATGCCCGGTAAGGGAGGCCTGGAGCGCGATCTGGGCCGTCTCCTGGTCACGAATCTCGCCCACCAGCACCACGTCCGGGTCTTGCCGGAGAATGGAGCGGAGGGCGGAGGCGAAGGTGAGCCCGGCCTTATCGTGCACCTGAACCTGGACGATGTTCTGCCCCAGCCGGTACTCCACCGGATCTTCCACCGTGACGATGTTGACTCCGTCGCTCTGGATCAGGCGAATCGCCGAGTAGAGCGTCGTGGTCTTGCCCGAGCCGGTGGGCCCGGTCACCAGGATGATGCCTTCCTTGTTGTTCAACAGATTGACGACGGCCTTCTGCTCGTCGGAGTGCATCCCGAGTGCTTCCAGGCTCAACACGGTGGCCCGCTGGCTCAGGATCCGGATGACGACCTTTTCACCGAGCGATGCCGGAAGGGTCGACACCCGGAGATCCACCGGCTCGCCGTTGATCGACACCCGGGCCCGGCCATCCTGGGGCCGGAGCCGGTCGGCGATGTCCAGCCCCGACATGATCTTGATGCGGGAGATGAGAGGCAGCCCCGCGTTCCGCGGAATCTTCATGACCTGGCGCAGCACACCGTCGATCCGGTACCGCACCACGACTCCGCCCTCGATCGGCTCAACGTGCACGTCGCTCGCCCGGCTGGTTACTCCGTCGGCCAGCATCATGTCCACCAGGCGGATGATCGGCCGCTTCCCGGCCTCCTCCGCGCTGGCTGCTGCGTCCTCCTCGTCGGCCAGCTCCTTCACTTCGAAGTTGTTGCCGATGCCTTCCAGTAGCCGGGAGACGATTTCGCCGCCCCCCTGGTAGATCTCGTCCAGCTTGTAGCGGATCATGGCCGGAGCGCCGAGCAGCATGCGCACCTCCCGGCCGGTGGCGAAGGCCAGCACCTTCTCGGCATCGATGTCGAAGGGGTTGGCCGTGGCTATCTGCAGATACGAGTCGGTCTCACCTACCGGCACGACGTTGAAGCGCCGGGCAAGCTGCTCCGGTACGGCCTGGGCGACCTTGGGGTCGAGCCGGGACAGATCGGCGACCGGAAAGCGGAATCGGCCGGCGATGGCGCCCAGGATCTGCTCGTCGCTGACCAGCTTCCGTTGCACCACGGTTTCCCAGAGGGAGGCTGGCGCGGACGCAGCTTCCTGCCGCAGCTCCGCCACCGCCTGATCAGGCAGCAACGGCTCGACAGTAGGCACCAACCACTCATCAGTGAACTGCATCAAGGAGACTCGAGTTGGGTTGGGGGGACAGGGTTAATCTAGTGGGGGGGCGGGCGGACGGGCACCCATCTACAGCACTCCCCACCAATCCCGATTCACATCCACGGTGACACCGAAACGCCCGTCTCGGAGGCCCATGCCGGCCTCGACCCGGATGATCCGCATGAGAAGCTCGACGGCCAGTCCGGCGACGGGCCGGATCCCGTCACTATCTCCGCGAGTGAGTCCGGCAATCGGTCGCCCGGTGTAACCCACCGCGATGAACGGCGCGAGCGTAACCTCGTGGCCGGTGCTGGCGAAGGAGCCCAGCTGGAGGGCGGGAACCGGCGCCTGGAACCGCCATTCCACGTGCGCCAGTGCTGCGGTGCGTCCCCCGTAGGCCCGGAACGGCTCGCCGACCAATGTGCCCCGTCCGCCCAACGCAAAGCTCCGATACGCCGGCAGCCGATCGGTGCCCGCGCCGAGGTAGGCACGAGAGAGCAGTTGTCCCGACCCGAGCCTCGCCACCCAGCGGGTTTCGGCGGTGGCACGGAAATAGTCACCGGGCCCCTCGCCGGCTTCCAGAGTTACCCGGCCCTGCAAGTCTCCTCGGACCGCGATGCCGCCGCTCGCCCGCTCCAGCCCGAGTCGGGCGATGCGATAGCTGCCCGCGCCCAGCGCGGGGTTTTCCCGGTAGCTCCCGTTGGCGGGTGAAGCGCTGACGCCCACCGATTTGCTTTCCTCCAGCGCCAGCTCGACGGCGAGCGAGGTCCTGCCGCTCAGTCGCCGCCGAACTCCGAGCGCGGCGCTGTGGAGCAGCACGTAATCGCCAAAGTCCTTACCACCTTCCTGGGCCATCAGCGAGTTCACTGCCGGCGCCACCACCGGGAGATCGCTGAAATCGCGAATCCGGCGAGAGGCGCCGAGCTGGAGCAGAGTCAGTCCCGCATTTACCTCGACGGTTCCACCGCCGGTCACCCGCTGGTCGGACGTTCCATACCCGGCGTCCACCCGGAGCCGGAAGCGGCTCTGCTTCAGCCCGATGACGCCACCGAAGCCCAGGGCCAGCCCCTGCACCCGGTTCACCTTGATCAGGTCGCTGAGCGACCCGGCGGCCAGCCGGCGGGACGGCAAACCGCCCAGCGCGCGAGCCCCGGCGATGCGCTCGACCTCGACTCGGAGCGCGTCCATATCCTGCTCGTTGAGCGGCTCCGCTACGCCGGCAATCGCCTTGTCCAGTGGCTGGTCCCAGGTAGAGTCGTCAGGGCTGGGCCGGCGCAATCCGGCGATGGCGGGGCCGGTGAAGAGCTCGTCGGGGAGCTCGGGATTGATCTCGTAGTCCGCGATCTCCCAGCGCCCGCGGATGATTCCCCGTGCGGGAAAATCCAGCCAGGTCACCCGGCGGCGAATCTCCACCTCCTGGCGGTAGGGCAACCAGTAGCGCTGCTCGAAGAGCGCGTTCTCGAGCACGATACTGATGTCCTCCAGTTGGCGGTCGAGATAGGCGGCGGGGGTGAAGCTGAAGCGGAACCGAACCAGCTCGGCGGTGGCGGCGTCGAGGTACAGCGTACCCACCACCAGAGGGCGGGCGAAGGAGCGGGGCCGGACCTGGACCTCGCGGACTACCACCTCGCCACCGGCGGTGGCGATCGCGAGGGAATCACCTAGGACGTACTCATAGAGCAACAGCCCGGCCGGGGACAACGGATGGACCACGTCGCGCACCTCGTCTCCCTCGCCGATCCGGATCACGTCCCCGAAATTGTTGGTGACGATGCCGAGGTGGTCGCGGTGATAGTTGATATCGGTGGGAAGAAAAGAGCCGTCGCGCCATCCCAGGATCACCTGCTTGCTCCGGTCGGGGGCGCGCCAATACACTTCCACGTCCAACTCGTCGGCCTTGACGAGGCGGGGAGGCTCGGCCAGCCCTTCCCCCACCTGGGCCAGGAAGAAGACGAAGCCGTGGGCGCGAGTGCGATAGCTGTGCAGGGTGGAGTCAGCCTGCGCGGCGACACGGCGGTCCACCGCCCGGCGGACCAGCGCCAGGGCCTCAGGCCGGGACTGAGCGGTGAGGTATGAGACGTGAGCAGTGATCAGGGGCGTCGCCGCCCCGAGCAGCCACGCTCGGACCGGCACGCCCCTCCACCGTATCCGACTCTCACCTCCCACTGCTCACCTCTCACTTCCACGGGGTTCGATGACGGGAATATCCCGGGGCTGGTGGGGCCGAGCAACCTGGCTCTGGCTCGCGGCGGCGGCGTGCGGCGGGCGGGCACGATCGTCCGGCGAGGGGCAGCCCGGCCCCGACCAGGTCCGGGTGATTCCGCTGTCTCAGGCCATTGTACTGGAGACCTCGGGCCCGCGGCCCTCCGATACTACAGTGACGTTCCGCACCGGCGAGCCCCGCACCATTGTCCTGCGGCACGGACCACCGGATTACATCGTCTTCGCGGAGCTCTTCTTTCCGCCCACCGCCTTCGCCGACAGTGGCCGCGAAGTACGGCTGGATCTGCATCCCCGGCCCGGCATCTACGGCCTGGACATCCGCATTGACCAGCCGTTCCGGAGGGGTGTCACGCTCACCTTCAAGTACGCCCGATTCTTCTTGGCTCCCTCGCGCGCCCGCACGGCGTATCGCAGCGAAGTGCGCTACGAGCGCGCGCTCGCCATCGGCCGCCTGGACCCGGATGGGGCGCTGAGGCTGCTGCCTTCGACCAGACCGGCCTCGGATAACCTCCAGACGGCCATTCCGACGCCGGGGAGTTACCTGGTGGCGGCACCGACCCCGCCACCGGCGCCGGCGCGACGGTGAGCGACGGATTCGAAGCCTTCGCCGAACAAGCACGCCGGGGCGGAGGAATGCTGCCGGTCACCCGACAGGTCGTGCTCGACGGCGACACCCCGGTGACGGCCTTTGTCAAGCTCCACCGCGGCCCCTGGGGATTCTTGCTGGAGTCGCTGGAAGGCGGCGAGCGCTGGGCTCGCTACACCTTCCTGGCTACCGAGCCTCGCGAGGTATTCCGGTACCGGGGCCGGGAGTGCGCCCAGTGGACAGCCGCCGCAGGCTGGCGGGTGGTGGAGACCGACGTCGCCCCGCTGGAGCATCTGGGCCGCATCATGCGCCGGTATCCGCCGGTGGAGGTGCCGGGACTTCCCCGCTTCACCGGGGGCGCGGTGGGGTACATCGGCTACGACGTCGTTCGCACCCTCGAGTCTCTCCCCGACGCGCCCGCGGACGACCGAGAACTGCCCGACGCGGTGATGATGCTGACCGACACCTTGTTGGTCCTGGACAATCTGTACAATCGGGCCACGGTGATCGCCAGCGTGGAGGTCCCGGCCGGCGCAGACGAGAGCACTCTCCGGAGGATCTTCGCTGATGCCGAAGCACGGATCGGGGTGTGGCTCGGTCGTCTCGCGGCGCCAGCCAGCATACAGCCCCTTGCCATCGAGCCCGCGCCGAAGCTGCCGCCGCTCAGCTCTCCTTACGCGGACGCCGAGTTTCAGCAAGACGTCCTGAGAATCAAGGAGTACATCGCCGCGGGAGACACCTTTCAAACCGTGTTGAGCCGCCGGCTCGATCTCGCCGGGGCCGATCCCTTCCTCACCTATCGCTATCTCCGTGCCCTCAATCCGGCACCGTATCTGTACTTCCTCCAGTTCGACGACATCCACGTGATCGGCAGCTCGCCCGAGGTGTTGGTCCGGGTGGAGGAGGGCGAGATCACCGTCCGGCCGATTGCCGGCACCCGTCCCCGCGGAGCGGCTGCCGACCTGGACGCGGCGCTGGCGGAAGAGCTGGCGGCGGACCCCAAGGAGCGAGCCGAGCATCTCATGCTGGTCGATCTCGGCCGCAACGACGTCGGGCGAGTGGCGGAATACGGCTCGGTTCGGCTGACCGCTTTCCTCACGATCGAACGCTATTCCCACGTGATGCACCTGGTGAGCGAAGTCCGCGGCCGGCTCCGCCCGGAGCTCGATGCGCTGGCCGCGCTGGCGGCCTGCTTCCCCGCCGGCACGGTGTCCGGTGCACCCAAGGTCCGTGCGATGCAGATCATCGACCAGCTGGAGCCGGTGCGCCGGGGACCCTATGCCGGGGCGGTCGGCTACGTGGGCTGGGGCGCGCGAACGCTCGATACCGCCATCGCTATCCGGACCTGCGTCATGCGGGGCGGCAGGGCCTGGATTCAAGCGGGCGCGGGCGTGGTGGCCGACTCGGATCCGATTGCCGAATGGAAGGAGACCGAGGCAAAGGCGCGCGCCGTGGTGGTAGCCGTAGCGCTGGCGTCAGGCGGGCAGACCGCCTGACTCTCGCTCTATATTCTCACCATGTCTTCCTTCCGCCTCATCAGCTCCACCGGGGACCAGAGCTTCGAGCTTCAATCCGGCCGCCGCTTCGTGGTGGGAAGGGGCGCCAGCAGCGACATCGCCATCTATGATCCCACCATCTCCCGGCGGCATGCCGAACTGACGGTCAGACACGACGGCGTCGAGGTCAAGGATCTGGGCAGCTCCAATGGCACCTGTATCAATGGGAGCCGGGTGAGTAAGGGACGGCTTCAACCGGACGACTCGATCACCTTCGGCAAGGTGCTGTTCCGGCTTCAGGCCGCCAGAATTTCCGCTCCGGAAGCGCTGCCGCCCTCGCCCCTGCCGGAGCTGCCGGCCCCCAGCGGCACCATCATTCGGCAAATGGTCGTGAGCGGCGGAGGCCCTCCCGGCATCACCAGCCGGGAGGGCCCGCTTTCTCAAGGCCAGTTGCGAGTCGCCGCCGCCTCCGCCGAGGAACGCCAAGCCAAGAAGCTCTCCCTGCTGCTTGAGGCAGCGCAAAAGCTCTCGGCCGAATTGGAGCTGGACCGATTGCTGCAGACCGTGGTGGATCTGACCTTCGAGGTCATGAACGTGGACCGGGTCTCCATCCTGCTCCGCAACGAGCAGACCGGGGAGCTGGTCCCCACCCTGTTCAAGAGCCGCCTGGAAGATGCTCAGCTGTACCAGGTGCCCCGGTCCATCGCGGAGAAGGTGGTGGAGGAGCGGGTGGCCGTGGTGTCGCACAACGCTCCGGCCGACGCTCGCTTTCGGGGAAAGTCTATCGTGCTCCAAAGCGTCCGCAGCGCCATGTGCTCGCCGCTCATGGCGTCCAACGACCGGGTACTGGGTCTGCTGTACGTCGACAACCTGACCGCGGCCAACACCTTCACTGATGAGGACCTGCAATTCCTGGTGGCATTCAGTGGACTCGCCGCGATCGGGATCAAGAACAGCCGCTACTCCGAGCAGATTCGGCGGGAGGCGGTGGTCCGCTCTAACTTCGAGCGCTACTTCGCGCCCAATGTCGCGGCCGACATCGCGCAGCAAGATGCGGCGATCCGGGTCGGCGGCGAGCGCCGGCCGATCACCGTCGTCTTCAGCGACATCCGCGGCTTCACCGCCATGGCGGAATCCATGGGGCCCGACGCCATCGCGCAGCTATTGAGCGAATATTTCACCGAGATGGTAGAGGTGATCTTCGAGCACGGCGGTACGTTGGACAAGTTCATCGGCGACGCGATCATGTCGCTGTGGGGGGCGCCGATCGCCCATCCGGGCGACCCCGACCGCGCCCTGGTGGCGGCCCTCGCCATGCAGGAGGCCATCGCCGCACTCAACCGGCGCTGGGAATCCGAAGGCCGCCCCGAAATCGGGGTCGGCATCGGGATCAACCACGGCGACGTATTCGCGGGGAACCTGGGGAGCCACCGCCGCCTGGAATACACCGTCATCGGCGATGCGGTGAACGTCGCGGCCCGGCTATGTCGTGCGGCCGGCCCGGGTGAGATCCTGGTAAGCGAGGCGCTGCTCGGTGCGGTCAGCGATCGGGTGGACTACGAGTATCTGCCGGAGCTGGCCCTCAAGGGGAAATCCCAGGTGACGCAGGTGTATCGGCTGAGGCGAGCCGGCTAGCCCAGAGACACCGTCTCCTTGGATCCGGTCGAGTCTTCCACCGGACCGCCTGCCCTGCCGAACTCGTACCGCATCCCTGCCTGCTCCATTACCCGCAGGACCAACCGCAGCGGCAGGCCCATGACGCTGAAGAAGTCGCCCTCGATCCGTTCGATCAGCGCCGCACCGTAGCCCTGAATGCCGTAAGCGCCGGCCTTGTCCATCGGCTCGCCGGTGGCGACGTAGGCTTGGAGGAAGGCATCGTCCATCCGGCGGAAGAGGACGTTGGTCACGTCGGTGGCCTGGTGCACGGCCTCCCCCGACTTCAACGCCACCGACGTCACCACCTGGTGAGTCCGTCCCATGAGCTTGCGAAGCATGCGGAGGGCATCGGCTTCGTCCACCGGCTTCTCCAGCACCTCGTCCCGGATCACCACCGTGGTATCGGCGCCGAGCACCGCGGCGCCGGCGACGCTTAAGGCCTTTTCTCTCGCCAGCCGCTCCACGTAGTCCACCGGGGTTTCCGAATGGCGCCGGATCTCGGGAATGTTGGGCGGGATCACTCGCACCGAGATCCCCAGCATCTCCAGCAATTGCCGGCGCCGGGGAGAGCTGGAAGCCAGAGTTAGCGGCTGCCGGGTCAAGCGCTGCGATCCAGGATCATGGTCACCGGTCCGTCGTTGTGGATTTCAACCTGCATGTCGGCACCGAACTCGCCGGTTGCTACAGTGAGGTCGCGCTCGCGCAGCGCGGCCACGAAGCGCTGGTACAATGGTATCGCCACCTCCGGCCGCGCGGCATCCACGAACGACGGCCGGCGTCCCTTTGCCGCGTCACCATACAAGGTGAACTGGGAAACCACCAGGACCGAGCCTCCGGCCTCGCCCAATCCCAGGTTCATCTTACCCTGAGAGTCCGAGAACAGCCGCAGTCCGGCGATCTTCTCCGCCATCCACTCCACCTCCGCCTCGCTATCGGCATGGGTAAAGCCTACCAGGAGGCAGAACCCCGGCCCGATCTCCCCGGTGACTTGCTGGTCGATGGTAACCGACGCTTTCGATACCCGTTGCACGACGACGCGCATGATAGATTACGAGCTATCGGCTATCAGCTATCGGCTATCGGTCCGCGGCAACGGAGGCTCGGATCGCACAGCGGATAGCGGATAGCCGATAGCGCCATAGGTCACGAAACATAGAAGGGGACATCCCCCGGGAGAAAGATGCCGAAATCTGCCCCAGCCGCCGTGCGCAAGCAGCGGTGCGAAACTACCACGATTGCTCCGGCGCCGCATCGGCCCTCGCCGGGCGAGTGGCGCGACGACCGCATCACCATGGCCTGGCTGGGTCACGCCACCGTGCTGCTCAATTTCTACGGTACCTGGGTCCTCACCGACCCGGCACTCGAGCCGCGGGTCGGGATCGGTCGCGGCTCGGCGAAACTGGGCCCGCGGCGGCTGATTCAGCCGGCACTCCGGCCGGCGGAGCTGCCCAACCTTGATCTGGTGCTGTTGTCTCACGCCCACATGGATCATACCGACCGGGGCACGCTCAGGGCGATCCCGCGGGACACCCGCGTTGTCGTCCAACCGGGCAACCGTGACTTGGTGCGGCGCTTCCGCCGGGTGGAGGAGCTGGCCTGGGAAGAGCGCACCAGCGTCGCCGGCCTGGAGCTGGAGTCGGTCGAAGTGCGGCACTGGGGAGCGCGCATGGTCACCGACCGGCATCGCGGGTATGGCGGCTATCTCCTGCGGAAGGCGGGTCGCACCGTGCTCTTCGCCGGAGACACGGCCTACACCGACGCCTTGGCAAGGCTGCGCTCACGCGGTGGGGTGGACGTGGCCATTCTGCCGATCGGGGCCTACGATCCCTGGATCTACAATCACGCGTCACCAGAGCAAGCGTGGGAGATGTTTCGACAGCTCGGCGGCGAGTACCTGCTGCCGATTCACCACTCCACCTTCCGCCTGAGCCGGGAACCGATCGAGGAGCCGGTTCAGCGGCTGCTGGCAGTCGCCGGCACCGAGCGCTGGCGGGTGGTTCTGACTGAAGTGGGCGCAACCTGGTCACTGCCGGAGGACTAGACCGAGGTCACACCATTGCTGTGATGGTTAGGCCACGAGGATGTGAACCGGGTCGCTGACCCCATGCCCCTTCACCAGCAACTTGCCACTGCACGCAGTTGTCTGCGCGAGGACACTCTGAATAGAGGGGGCGCCTTGAGACAGCAGTCTGAAGGGTTGGCACTGCTGGTGGACCACGATTCGGTGGACCGGCCATTGGTCCGCCGCTTGCTCGGCGACCGAGGCCTCGATCTGGTGCACGCCAGAACCGGCCTCGCCGCCCTGGAGCTCATGGTGCGGTTGCCGGAGACCTTTCGATTGGTGATCGTCAGTCTCGACCTTCCAGGACTCTCGGGTGGAGCGGTGCTCGAGACGTTGCGCCGCTTTCGCCCCGAAATCCCGCTACTCTGCCTCAGTAATGGAAAGAGCACCACGGCTCTTGCATCCGGTGCCTGCTCGCCGAAGCCGATCGATGAGGACAATCTGGGAAGCCAGATGGATGCGGCCCTTGGCGGAACTGCGAGCTTCCTACCGTCGATCGAGGTGGCAGCCGAGGCGATCGCCCGGGCTGAAGCTCTGTATGCTAGCTCGGGCAAGCTGGTGGAGGCCGCCATCGAAGTAGAGCGGGGAATTACCGGCCCCGGTTGGTAAGGGCCTCAGGAAGTCCGGGGGGTTTTCGACTCCTCCTGCTCGCGCTTCGGCTGGACCCGCAACGCCTGGGCGACCTTTTCCAGCAGTTCCTCTCGGGTGAAGGGCTTCGCCAGAAACATCACCTGAGGCCGATCCAAGCCCTCCCGGACCAATATTTCGGCGGGGTATGCCGACATGAAGAGGAGATTGACGGCCGGCCAGCGCTGGTGGATCATCCGCACCAGGTCGACGCCGTTCACCTCGTCCATAACTACGTCCACGATCGCGAGATCCACCGGCCGCCGCGCGGTCGAGAGCACCTCGAGTGCCTCTGCGGCTGAGGCTGCCTCGAACACCCGGAAGCCGGATTCGGTCAGCATCCGATAGCAGACCTGGCGCACGACTCCCACGTCGTCCACCACGAGGATGGTTCGAGAGCCTGGGACAGGCAGATCGGAAGGGTCTTGGTTCCACATACACAACCCCAATTGGTACCCTGGGACCGGGTGACGCAGTGCGCCCCGTCACGTTCGGGCACATTATTACAAAGCGCCGCCACCCGGCTGGGTGGCGGCGCTGAGCGTAATGCCAAGTGCGGCCGGCTACTCCACCGTCACCGACTTGGCAAGATTGCGCGGCTGGTCCACGTTGCAGCCTCGGGCCACTGCGACGTAGTAAGAGAGCAGCTGGAGTGGGATCACGGTGAGCATCGGGGTCAGCAGATCCAGGGTCTCCGGGATGGTGAAGGTGGCGTCCGCCAACCGCTCGATCTCGGCGTCGCCCTCGTTGATCAAGGCAATCACCTTCCCGCCCCGGGCCTTCACCTCTTCGATGTTGGACACGATCTTGGAGTGCACCGCATCCCGTGGCGCGATGAACACCACCGGCATGTTCTCGTCGATCAGCGCGATGGGTCCGTGCTTCATCTCCGCCGCCGGATATCCCTCGGCGTGAATGTAGGAGATTTCCTTGAGCTTGAGCGCTCCCTCCAGGGCCACCGGGAAATTCACCCCGCGGCCGAGGTAGAGAGCGTTGTTGCCGGTGCGAAGGAACTGCGCGGCCAGCTGCTCCACCTCGCTGGACCGCTCCAGAATCCAGGCGACCTGGTCGGGCAGCTGGCGTAGCGCGTGGATGAATTGGCGCCCCTGGAGGATGCTCATGTTCCGCAGCCGGGCGATCCGCAGCGCCACCAGCGCAAGCGCTGCCACCTGACTGGTGAACGCCTTGGTGCTGGCCACGCCGACTTCCGGGCCGGCGTGCAGGTAGATGCCGCCATGCACCTCGCGCGCAATGGTCGAGCCGACCACGTTGACCAGTCCGATGGTCCGCGCCCCCCGCCGCTTGGCCTCGCGAATTGCCGCCAGGGTGTCCGCTGTTTCCCCCGACTGAGAGATGCCGATCACCAGGGTACGGTGGTCCACTACCGGATTGCGATAGCGAAACTCGGAGGCGTACTCCACTTCGACCGGGACCCGGGCCATCTCCTCCAACATGTATTCGCCGATCAACGCCGAGTGCCAGGAGGTTCCACAGGCGGTGATGACGATGCGCTCGATCTGCTTCAGCTCGTCGTCACTCAGGTTGAGGCCGCTGACCCGGGCCGTGCCCTCGTCGTCCAGGAGGTGGCCCCGGAGCGTGTTGCAGAGGCTCTCCGGCTGCTCGCAGATCTCCTTCAGCATGAAGTGGGGATACCCGTTCCGCTCCACCATCGCCAGATCCCAATCGATCTGGTTTACCGGCTTGCTGATCCGGGTGGTCTCCAGGTTGCGCACCCGGTACCCCTCGCGGGTGAGGACGACCATCTCGCCGTCGTCGAGGTAGACCACCGACCGCGTGTGCTGGAGCAAGGGCGAGGCATCCGACGCTACGAACCATTCCTTCTCTCCGACGCCCACCAGCAGAGGCGATCCCTTCCGGGCCGCCACCAGGACTCCGGGCTCATCGGCCGAGATAAAGGCCAGGCCATAGGCCCCGTCGACTTGGCGAAGGGCCGCCGCGACGGCCTCCTCGAGACTGCCCTCGTAGAACTCTCCCACCAGGTGGGCCAGCACTTCGGTGTCGGTCTCGGATTTGAAGCCGTGCCCCCGCTGCTCCAGGGCCTTTCGGATCGCCGCGGAATTCTCGATGATGCCGTTATGAATGACCGCGATCCGGCCCGACTGGTCGGTGTGGGGATGGGCGTTGGGCGTGGTGGGCGCACCGTGGGTGGCCCAACGGGTATGGCCGATGCCGAGCGTGCCGGAGGGCATGCCCTGCTCGAGCTCGTCCTCGAGCACGGAGAGCTTGCCCGCGGCCTTCTTGATGTTGAGGCCGTTTCCATTGACGATGGCAATGCCCGACGAGTCATAGCCGCGGTACTCCAGGCGGCGTAAACCTTCGAGCAGCAACCCGGCGGCCTGCCGGGGACCGATATAGCCGACGATACCACACATCGGGCATTGACCTCAGTGCAAGAGTTCGCGACCTGCGTCGACCAGCGCTTCGGCGGCGACCGGAGTCGGTGCCTCGGCGATCAACCTGACGATCGGCTCCGTGCCGGAGGGCCTCACGTGGAGCCAGCGGTCGGGCCAGGACAATCGGAGCCCATCGCGCTCGTCGACTTCAGCATCGGAGAACCGCAGGCGGAGACGGTCGTACAGTGGGCGGAGCTCGGGACCTCTCGGGCCTTTGGCCTTGACGATCGTATACCGGGGTGATCCGGCGACCAGGTCGGATACCCTTACCTTAGACGTGGCAAGGAGATGCAAGATCAAGGCCAGCCCCAGGGGGGCATCCCGGCCGATGTGGAGAGCGGGAAGCATGACGCCCCCATTGCCCTCACCGCCGATGATCGCATCGGCATCCCGAATGGCCCGGGCCACGTTAGCCTCCCCCACCGGGGCACGAAGCAGGGTGGCCCCGCCGTCCCGGGCAGCATCCTCGACCACGAGGCTGGTGGAAAGATTGACCACCACCGTCGGGGATTTCGTCCACGTGATGCGCCGGTCCAACACCGCACGGACCGCAAATGCCAGGGTGTAATCCTCTCCGATCGGGCGGCCGGTCTCGTCCACCAGGGCCAAACGATCGACGTCCGGGTCCACCGCTACCCCCAGGTCCGCACCGCTCTCCTGGACCAGCCGGCCCAGGTCCAGAAGGTTCTCGGGGACCGGCTCCGGTGGTCGGGGGAATGCTCCGTCGGCCTCGAGGTTGATGGCGCTCATGCGGCAGCCCAGCCGCTCGAGCAGCGGCGGAATGGCGGTCGCACCCGCTCCGCGTACGCAATCCAGCGCAACGTGGAATCGGCGTCCCCTGATCGCGGTGACGTCGATCATCGACAGCGAGAGAATGGCGTCGAGGTGTCGCGCCACGGCATCAGGATCCTCACGCACCCGGCCCAGCCCGTCCCATGCCGCTCGCACCGGGCCCTGCTCCGCCAGAGTGCGAACCCGAGCGCCGGCTTCGGCGTCCAGGAAGATCCCATCCGGTCCGACGAACTTCAGCGCATTCCATTCGATCGGATTGTGGCTCGCGGTGATGATGAGGCCGCCTCCCGCGTGATGGTGCTCGACGGCCAATTGAACGGTCGGCGTCGGCACGACGCCCAGATCGATCACATCGACCCCTACTGACATCAGACCCGCGGCGGCCGCCCGAGCGAACATCGGACCACTGGTTCGGGAGTCACGGCCCAGGACGACCAGCGCTTGCCCTGCCCCGCTATGGCTCTCCCGCACCCAGGCTCCCAGCGCGGCGGCGTGCCGGGACACGAGCTCCGGGGTCAGGTCGGTGCCCACGTGACCGCGCATCCCCGAGACGCTGATCATGAGAGTGTCGGACATCGGCTGTCGCGGCGGCTGGGCTAAATGGGGAGAGGAAGAGTCGACACGTCGCGGAAGGCCGTGAGAAACGCCTCGACGACCTCAGGATCGAAATGCGGGCCGGCGCAGCGGCGCAGCTCGACGACCGCATCGGCGGGCGGTGCGGGGGGGACGGTACGCCCGGTTGGTGGTCATCGCGTCGAACGCGTCCACTACGGCGACCACCCGGGCCTCGCGGGGGATGTCGCTCCCCCTCAACGAGTCGGGAAACCCGGTGCCGTCCATCCGCTCGTGATGGGAACGAACAATCCGAAGCACCATGGGCGATTCGCCCAGAAACGGGCTCAGGATCTTCTCGCCCAGCACGCTGTGGTCCTTGATGTGATCGAATTCCTTGGAAGAAAGCGGGCCCGGCTTGTTGAGGATGTCCTCCCGGGTGCCGATCTTGCCGATGTCGTGGAGCTCACCGCCGAGCCGGACCTGCTCCAGCACATCGCCGGTGTAGCCCAGGAGCACCGCGGTCTTCACGGCGTACCGGCTTACCCGCGCCGAGTGACCGCTGGTATAGGCGTCCTTCGCTTCCAGCGCGTGCACCAGAGTCTGTACCCCGTTGATCATCGACTGACGGTTGCGGCGATCCAGCTCCCGGACTCGGCTCTCCAGGTTGCGCTGGTAGAACCGGTTCTGAAGCAGGAGATCGCGTTTCTCCAGCGCCTTGTCTACCCGGGCGCGCACTTCCTCGACCACGACCGGCTTGGCGATGTAGTCCATCGCGCCGAGCTTGAGACACTCGACCGCCGTGGCCACGTCGGCCACACCAGTGAGCATGACGATGGCCATGTCGGGATAGCGGCGGATCGCCTCGCGCAAGAAGGTGAGCCCGTCCATCCCGGTCATGTGAATGTCGGAGATCACTAGAGGCACTTCGCCATCCCGCTCCAGGATTGCGAGCGCCTCGGTGGCGGAGGCCGCCTCCAGCGTAGCAAGGCCGTGTCCTTCGATGACCCGAGCCACGGCGTGCCGGACCTGGTCGTCGTCATCCACCACCAGACAACGAGCGGTCGCCACACCGGTTAGAGGTAAACTCACGGGGCGGAAGGTAATGGGGGCTGTGGCTATCCGCTATCGGCTATTGGGAGGAGTAACCGGCGGAACCTCGGAGAGATACTCATGGTCGTAGCCGATAGCTGATAGCCGATAGCGGATAGCCTCCACTCCAATTACGCTTCTTCACGATGACCAGGATCCTGCCGCACGATCACGATCACCAGTTCGCCACTCGCTCGGTTCATGCCGGCCAGGTGCCTGAGCCGCTCTCCGGGGCGGTGATGACCCCCATTTATCAGACGTCCACCTACGTGCAGCAGGCCCTCGGCCAGCATCGCGGTTACGAATACGCCCGCACCCAGAACCCGACCCGCGAGGTTCTGGAACGCAACGTGGCGAGCCTCGAGGGCGGCACCCACGGGTTTGCCTTCGGCTCGGGCCTCGCGGCGCTGGATACCGTCCTCAAGCTGCTCAAGTCGGGCGACCACGTGGTGTGCGGGGAGAACGTCTACGGCGGCACCCATCGGCTGATGGATCGAGTGTACTCCCAGCTCGGCCTGCGCTTTTCGTTTGTGGACATGCGAGAGGTGGAGAACGTGGCGCGGGCGCTCACCCCCGCGACCCGCATGGTGTACTGCGAGACGCCCACCAACCCGATGATGAACCTGGTCGATCTGGCCGCGGTGGGCGACCTCACCCAGGCACGCGGTTACCTCTGCGTGGTGGACAACACATTCGCTACGCCGTACTTCCAGCGTCCGTTGGAGCTGGGTGCCGACATCGTGCTCCACTCCACCACCAAGTACCTGAACGGCCACAGCGACATGGTTGGTGGGTTGCTGGTCACCTCGCGTGACGACCTGGCGGAGGCGATCGGCTTTCTCCAGAACGCGGCCGGCGGTGTCCCCGGCCCGATGGATTGCTGGCTGGCGCTCCGAGGCATCAAGACTCTTCCACTTCGCATGCGCCAACACGACTCCAACGGGCGCCGGGTGGCGGAGTGGCTGACCCGGCGGCGTGACATCACCAAGCTTTACTATCCCGGTCTCCCCAGCCATCCCCAGCATGAGCTCGCCTGCCGGCAGATGACCGGATTCGGCGGAATGATCTCGATCGACCTCGGCGACACGGCACGGGCTCGACGCTTCGTGGAGAAGACCCGGATCTTTGCCCTGGCCGAGTCACTGGGAGGAGTCGAGAGTCTCATCGGCCATCCCGCGACGATGACCCACGCCTCGGTGCCACCTGCCATGCGACAGGCGATGGGACTCACCGATAGTCTGGTCCGGTTGAGTTGTGGGATCGAGGATACCGAGGATTTGATTGGCGATCTGGAGCGGGCGTTCGACGAGAGTGCCAAGCCGTAGGCTCTGAGTTGTCCCAAAATGAAACAGGCCGCCGTTAGATACCGTATATCGCAGCATCCCTAACCCCGAGCACCCGATGACCACCTCCCTCCCCGCCCAGCGCCCGCGACAGACCTTCCCCGAAATCGCTGGGGTATCGTGGGAGCACCCGGCGGATCGAGCTGCACTCCAGGCCCTGCGAGCGGTGCCCGGAGTCGATGAAGTCATCCGCAGGGTCCTTGCCCTGCTTGGTGGAGAGCGGGGAATCCGGCTCCTCTTTCAGGGCAACGCGGTACGGGTCGGTGCGACTCAATTCCCCAAGCTCTGGCACCTTCATAACGAGGTCTGCACCACCTTCGATTGGGGCGTGGTGCCCGAGCTCTACGTCTCCCACACTCCGTTCTTCAACGCGGGGGCCTACGGCATCGACCGCCCCTTCATCGTGGTCCACTCCGCCGCCATCGAGCTGCTGGACGACGATGAGCTTCGGGTGCTCATGGCGCACGAGCTGGGGCACGTGATCAGCGGTCACGCCCTCTATCGAACCATCGCGGCCATTCTCGCTCTCATCAGCCTGGGCGCCCTGCCCACCCTCGCCGGTCTCGCGGTATTGCCGGTGCGGTTGGCTTTTCTCGAGTGGTCTCGCAAGTCCGAGCTCTCCGCCGACCGCGCCGGGTTACTGGGCGGGCAGGATATCACGGTCGCCCAGCGGCTGGACATGAAGATGGCCGGAGGCGGCCGGGGAGACGGCTTTGCCGGGCAGCTGAACGTGGAAGCCTTCATGCAGCAGGCGCACGAGTATGCCTCGAGCAGCGAGGGACTGGATGTGGTGTACAAGGTGTTGAGCACCCTGGCGCTCACCCACCCCATGCACACCGTGCGGGCGGCGGAGCTCCAGCGTTGGGTCGCCACCGGGGAATACGATCGAATCCTTCGGGGGGAGTACACCCGCCGGGGCACGGAGGCCAAGGACCGACCGCTCCGGGAGGACATGGCGGCGGCCGGCAATTATTACGCAACCGAGGCTCGGGAGCTGGCCACCCAGGTGGCGGAAGCCGCCAAGCGCGCCGCGGAGCGGGCTCGGGACGCTTTCAGGAACGCACAACAGCCGTGAGGCTTCTCGTCGTGGGCGGCGGCGGGCGGGAGCACGCGCTGTGCTGGGCCCTCCGCCGGGAAAACCCCGACGCCGACCTCTACTGCGCCCCCGGTAACCCCGGCACCGAGCCGCTGGCCCGCAATCTCCCGATCCCGGCAGACGATCTCGACCGGCTGGCCGATGCCGCCGACATGTACGGGATCGATCTCATCGTCGTGGGACCTGAGGCGCCTCTCGCCATGGGGCTGGCCGACCGGTTCCGCGCGGAAGGCCGCGCGGTATTCGGTCCCGGCGCCGCTGCCGCGCAACTGGAAGCCTCGAAGGCGTTCGCCAAAGAGGTGATGGCCGCGGCGGGAATTCCAACCGCGGCCAGTCGAGTTTTTCAGCAGCTCTCCCCGGCCCTGGCGTACGTCGAGTCGCACCCGGAGCCGCTGGTCGTGAAAGCGTCCGGTCTCGCCGGCGGCAAAGGCGCCGTCGTCTGCGGCACTCGGGCAGAGGCAGCGCAGGTCGTCCAGGCCATGCTGGGAGAGGGACGGTTGGGGGAGGCGGGCCGGACGCTGGTCATCGAGGAGTTTCTCGAGGGAGAAGAGATCTCGGTCCTGGCGATTACCGACGGTCACACGGTCGAGCTTCTGCCGGTGTCGCAGGACCACAAACGACTAGGCGAAGGTGACATTGGTCCCAACACCGGTGGAATGGGTGCGTACAGCCCGGTGGCAATCGCCACTCCGGCCTTGTTGGAACGAGTACGACAGGAGGTTCTCGCTCCCACTCTGGCGGAGATGCAACGGCGGGGTGTGCCGTACCGCGGGGTGCTGTATGCGGGGTTGATGGTCGGGCCGGACGGGAGCCCTTCGGTGGTGGAATTCAATTGCCGGCTGGGGGATCCCGAGGCTCAGGTCGTGCTTCCGCTCGTGTCCGAAGGACTCACGGAGTGTCTCTGGAACGTGGCACGAGGCGGTGCACCCACGACTCTCAGCCTTCATCGCGAAGCTGTGTCGGTGACCACCGTACTCGCCTCCGCGGGCTACCCCGACGCTCCCCGAAAGGGAGCGCCGATCGACTTGCCGCCTACGTTGCCGGCGGGGGTCACCATCTTTCATGCCGGCACCAGCCGAGCCGAGGATGGCGTGCTTCGGGTAGCTGGTGGCAGGGTGCTCAACGTGACTGCGGTCGCGGAGAGCTTCAGCGACGCGCAGCGCCTCAGCCGTGAGGCGGCCGAAGCCGTTCGATTCGAAGGCAAGACGTATCGACGCGATATCGGATGGCGGGAGGCGGCGCGGGTGACCGTCGAGTAACCACTTCATGCCCGAGCTCCCTGAAGTCGAGACCATAGTCCGCGACATCCGTCCCGCGCTCCAGGGTCGCACCATCCATCGGGTTTCTCTGAGTCACGACGATGTTCTCCGCGGCGTCAGCCGTCGCCGGCTGCTGCGCCGGCTGACCGGTGCCACCATTCGCGCCGTCTCTCGCCGGGCCAAACATGCCGTGCTCGAGCTGGGTGAGCACCGCTTGGTGGTGCAGCCGGGAATGACCGGCTCGCTGATGGTGCACGACCGAAAACTCACTCCGGACGAAAAGCGGTATGCCGTGTTGCGAGCGGCACTGGACGACGGGCGCGAGCTGGTCTACCAGGATGTCCGACGCCTGGGCACGCTACTGCTCTTGGACCGGGCCGGCTGGGAGCGCTACACCGCCGCGATCGGCCCCGAGCCGTTGGACGACGGATTCACTCCCGCTCTGCTGGGCCAGGCCCTGGGTCGTTCTCGCCAGGCGGTAAAGAAAGTGATCATGGACCAGCGTCACCTCGCTGGAGTGGGAAACATCTACGCCAATGAGGCGCTGTTCGCCGCGGGCATCGATCCATCCAAGCCGGCGGTGCGCCTGACACCGGCCGATCATCGACGCCTGCATCGTGAGATCAGGCGCATTCTGGCTGCTGCGATCGAATCCAACGGCACCACGGTTCGGGACTACCGGACCGGTACCGGTGAGCCGGGCAACTTCCAGCTCGAGCTCCTGGTATACGGCCGGGAAGGAGAACTTTGCCGCCGATGTGGAACGCGCCTCACCGGAACCCACGCGATCGACGCGCGGATCACGGTGTTCTGTCATCGCTGTCAATCATGAGCTCCACGCCGAGGACCCGAGGCTGAGAAAAGCTCAGCGGGTTGCGCCGCTTCCAGTGGGAGATCTGGCACGGTTGCGCCAGCGGGTTCGGGCACTGGCGGAGAATCGGCCGGCGGTCTATCGCATGCTCGACGGTTCCGGCGCGGTGATCTACGTAGGAAAGGCCAAGTGCCTGCGGAACCGGCTGTTGACCTACTTCAGGGCGGAGTACCCGGACGACAAGGCGGCTCGCATCCTCTACGCCGCCCACGACATCTCCTGGGATTACGTACCCAGCGAGTTCGCGGCCCTCCTCGGCGAGCTGCGCCAGATCCGGCGCCTGCGTCCCCACTTCAATCATCGGAGCAATGCGACCCGCCGCTCGGTGCTCATCAAGGTCTCCGGCGGACCCGCCCCCCGGGTGTACGCCGGGGCCGCCGTGGGTCGAGACGACGTCCGTTGCTATGGGCCGTTTCGATCGATGGCGCGAACGCTGGAGGCGGTCCGTACCCTGAACGATCTGCTGGGGCTTCGAGACTGCGCCGCCACCATGCCGGTGATATTCGCCGGGCAGGGCGATCTGTTCGATGAGCCGCGCCACGCCGCGTGTATGCGCCATGAATTCGGCCTTTGCAGTGGGCCCTGCGCGGGGTTCGTGTTGGAATCGGAGTACCGCCGCCAGGTGGAGACTGCCATGGCGTTTCTGGAGGGGCGCACCATTCAGCCCATGGACCGCGTCGTCCACGAGATGGAAGCAGCGTCGGCATCCGACCGCTTCGAGCTGGCAGCGCGCTGGCGGGAACGATTCGAGCAGCTGGAATGGCTGCTCGCCGCTACCAGCC
Organism: uncultured Gemmatimonadales bacterium; assembly: GCA_963812755.1. GTDB lineage: Bacteria > Gemmatimonadota > Gemmatimonadetes > Gemmatimonadales > GWC2-71-9 > CAVVWJ01. The sequence goes on from CAWEWK010000030.1 coordinate 39,163, forward strand.
GTGCGCGCGTCGCGCTCGACCTGCTGACCTTCGTCTATCGGGATCCCGGCGCCTTCGGCGACGACCGGGTGTACCTCGTCCGGCAGGGCGTGGTCCGCTCCTCCTTCCCCTATCCGGCCACGCCGATCGAGCGGGAGGCCTTCCGGGCCGCGGTGGCGGACGAGATCGCCAAACCGGCGCCCCCACCGGGCCCGCTGCCCCTGGAGTCGATCGACGAGATCCTTCTGCTGATGACCTGGTTTCGAGCCCATCCAGACGCACTCCGGCGGACGACACCGTTCAGCGATTGGATGTAAGGGGTGCGCGGGATGACGGCCTTGTTGTCCTGCATCGGGGACAGAACCTCCGGTTCGTCTCGGCCCTTATTTGCTAACCAACGCTCCTGTCTGCGCTTACCGACCTGCAACTCGTGGCATCGCCTCTGCCTCCATTACTCGGTCTGCCGGTGCGTCCTTGCGCGCCGTGTCGAGGTCACACCGACTGGGAGGTCTGAATGTCGAATTCATCGCTGTTGGCCGGCGCGTTGGCCGGTCTCCTGTTGGCCGCGCCGCTGCACGCTCAAGCCGGCGCCAAATCATCTCTCGGAATCACCCCGTACGCCGGGTACATGAAGTTCGGCAGTATCGCGAACGGCCCGTTCGGCAGCAGTCTCCGAAACGCCGGCACCGTGGTCTACGGTGCCGAGCTGAGCTTGGGTCTGAGCCGAAGCCTCGCACTGGTGGGCAATCTGGGATATGCCCGACCCAACCTTGAGGTCGGAGTGCCGGTCGTTGGTGGGCTGTCGGTCGGAGAGAGCTCGGTGCTCCTGTACGACGCCGGGCTGCGGCTCAGCGTTCCGTTGCAATCGGGCGGGCTGCCGCTGACGCCGTTCGTTCAGGCGGGCGCGGGTGGAGTTCGCCAGTCGGTGAGGGTCAACCCGGTGGAAACGCACGCTAGCAATTTCGCCTACAACTTCGGGGGCGGAGTTGACGTCGCCCTCTCGCCTCGGCTCGGCGTGCAGGTGATGGCGAAGGATTACATCGGAAAGTTCGACGTGCGCGAGGCGACCGGGGTCGACGTGAATACCAAGACCACGCATAACTGGGCGCTGAGCGCGGGACTGCGGTTGGGTCTATAGAGCTATCGGCTATCAGCTATCAGCTATCAGTCCGTGGCCATGGAGGCTCGGTCCGCAGGGCCGATAGCTGATAGCCGATAGCCGCTAGCCTCGTCACGCAAGCGCCACCAACCTCCCCCTCGGCGGAATTCCTGCCTCCAGCTCGAGAATTCCCACCGAAGCCGGAAGATTGAAGCGGCGTGGCCCGGCGCCACCCGGGTTCATGACCGTCACCACGACATCGACCAGAGTCAGGAGCGGCCGGTGGGTGTGGCCGTACACGAGGATTTCGGCCCGGGGAAAAGCCGCGTGCAGCTTTTCCGGAGTCGGAGTCCCCAGCTGGTCGCCGTGAGTGACGACGATGTCGAATCCGTCCAGCTCGACTGCCGCGACCTGAGGCAGCTTGGACCGAAGGTCCCACCCATCGGTGTTGCCGTACACCGCGGTGACCGGCGCGAGAGTTCCTAGCTCGTCCAGAATATCGGGCGATCCGACGTCGCCGGCATGAAGGATGTGATCCACCGACTGAAAGACCTCGAATACCTCGGGCCGAAGCAGCCCGTGGGTGTCGGCGATCACGCCCAGGCGCATGCGCTGCTCGGGAAGCCTGCGGTCAGCGGATAGCCATGGCGCGTTCGGTCAACTGGGAAAAACCCGCAAGCAACTCGCCGGCGGTAAACGTGCAATGGCCATACCGGTCGATCTCGGTCTGGTCGAGGAGAGCAGACGTGCCTTCGGCCGCGGCCTTCTCGCCGAACAACGCCTGCTGCTGTACCGGAACGATCGGATCGCCGGTGGTATGCTGAGTGACCATCGGTACCTCGAATCGCGCGGTAGTCTCGAACCGACCGACTGCGTCGCGGGCCGCGGCGTCGGCGCTGAATCGGGCTACCCCCTGATTGAGCGCATCATCATCGGAGGATCCCTGGTACACTCGATCGACGTTGTCGTAGGCCAGGCCTCCAAGACGGTCGCGGGCGTCGGCCGTTCCAAAGACGTTGTACCACAGGATCCCGGTCACCGTCGCGCCGACTGTCGTGGGGTCGGCCGCATCCGTCGGCGCACCGGTGACCGCCAGTAGTTGAGCTGTGGCCTCCGGATCGGCGGCGAGCGCCTCGACCACCGCGGGTACGTACACCGAGAGCCATTGCTGGCGAAGCTCGACCGGAATGTCGATCGCGGTTCCCGGGAGCACCGAAGGAAAGAAGAAATCGAAGACCACCCGGAAGTCGGCGAAGTAGTCGATCTGGCTCTGGAAATTGCCGATGGGACCACACACAGCCATCGCACCGGTGAAGGTGCGCGGATGCTGCTCGACCGTCAGGGCGGCGACCAGCGCTCCCTCGGAGACACCGACCAGGAAGATCCTCGTGGGATCGGGGCGGTACAGCCGGCGCACGGTTTCTTCCAGCGCCACGATGTCTTCCACCGCGACATCCGCCACCAAGCCATTGGCTCGAAAGCTGGTGGTGGCGAAACCGTAGCCCAGTTGGGTGGCGAAGCTCGACACCGTGGTTCCGCCGACCGAGTAGTCGACGATGGCCAGCGGAGCATCAGGTTCAACGTATCCGTGGGCAAAAATGATCAGGTCGCCGTTCCAGTCGGCCGGGAAGCAGGTCCGATAAAGGGCGGGCCCGTCGCCCAAGGTGCCGTCACTACATCCGGCAGCGGGAGGCACTCCTTCGTCGCCGGGGTCCTGGGGGCCGTCGGAATCTCCGCAGCCGATTGCCGAAGCACCCAGGAGCGACAACAACAGGTACCGTGATGAGCGAAAACCCGTCATAGGACCTCCTACCCCATCCAACGCTTGGCGATCTCGATCTCCAGACCCAGTTGGTCCAGGATCCGCTGCACGACGAAGTCCACCAGCTCGGAGACCCGAGTAGGCCGGTGGTAGAACCCGGGTGCCGCCGGGATCACCACTGCCCCCGCCTCGGTGACTGCGACCAGGTTGCGAAGGTGTACCAACGACAGCGGGGTTTCCCGAGGCACCAGAACCAGCTTGCGTCGCTCCTTCAGCGTAACATCGGCCGCCCGCTCCACCAGCGAACGGCTAGTACCGAGTGCGATGGCCGAGACGGTACCCATGGAGCAGGGACACACCACCATGCCTGATGTACGCCGGGATCCCGACGCCGGCGCCGCGCCGCGGTCGGTGTCGGGAAACCGAGTGACGGTGGACCAGTCTCCGCCCGTGACCGCCTGGAGTCCTTCGATGGACCCGATGCCGCACTCGTCGTGGAGCAGGCGCATGCCGTGCTCCGAGGTGATCAGCCAGACCGGGACATGTTGCCGGGCCAGCACCTCGAGCAGTCGAACCCCGTAGGGCGCTCCCGAGGCGCCGGTTATCGCCAGGACCAGAGGGTGGGTCATCGCCCCCGCCGGTTGGGCGTTGGAGACCGTACCGGATGCTTCTGCGGAACCGGCGGCGGAGCCCGCCGCGGTGGCCGAGCCGGTTCCGGAACCGGCTTGGGCCTGAAAGCCCTGCGGCGTTTGGAGGTCACGACGCCAGCCGATCCGCCAGCGCGAATAGGAATACGGTCACGCTCATCACGCCGTTCATGGTAAAGAACGCCGCATTCAACCTCGAAAGGTCGCCCGGCCGTACCAGTTGGTGCTCATAGGCCAGAATTCCGGTCGCCACTGCCAGTCCCACAAAGTACCAGAATCCAAAGCCCGCGCCGTACCCGAAGAGCGCCAGTGCGGGAATGGTGATTCCATGGAGCAGCTTGGCGAGGAGGATCGCCCGCGACTCCCCCAACCTTACGACCGCGCTCCGCAGTCCCTCCGAGCGGTCGAACTGCTCATCCGGCAGCGCGTAGAAGATGTCGAACCCCGCAACCCAAGCCGCCACGGCGGCGGTGACGGCCAGCAATACCCAGGGAGGCTCGCTCCAACGCCCGGTGACAGCGAGATACCCGCCCACCGGCGCAATGGCCAGGCTCATGCCCAGCCAGAGGTGGGGCCACCAGGTGAATCGTTTGGATAGGCTGTAGAGAAGGACCCAGGCCAACGCCACGGGACTCAGCAGGAAGCAGAGTGGGTTGAGCAGCCAGGCGGAGAGCACGAAGAGCGCTGCCGCAATGACTACCGAGATCCAGGCCTGAGCCGGCGTGAGCGCTCCCCGAGGCAGCTCTCGGTTGAGCGTCCGGGGATTGCGCGCGTCGAAGCGGAGGTCCGCGATCCGGTTGAACCCCATCGCGGCCCATCGTGCCGAGGAGAAAGCGAGAATCACCAGCACCACGGTCCGGCCGGTGATCGGAGCCACCGCCGACGCCGCCAGCACTCCAATCAGCGCGAAGGGAAGGGCAAAGAGGGTGTGCGGCAGCTTGACCAGATTGGCGTAGCGGACGATCAGCGAATCGCCGGAGAAAGTCTGGGCTTCCCTGGCGCTCATTTCAACTGGATCCCAAGCGTATGCCACATCTCATCGACTCTCCGCTTGGTGTCGCCATCCATCTGGATCAGCGAGGGCCATTCCCGGTCGAACCCCTCTTCCTTCCACTTCCGGGTGGCGTCGATGCCCATCTTGCTTCCGAAGGTGAAGGCGCGGCTGGAGTGGTCCAGGACATCCATGGGGCCCATGGTGAAGCGGACGTCGCGCTCAGGGTCGATGTTGTTGAGTGCGACCCACCAGGCTTCGTCCGGATCGCGCACGTTGACGTCCTTGTCCACGATCACCAGCACCTTGGCCAGCGACATGAGCCCCTGCCCCCACAACGCGTTCATCACCTTGTAGGCCTGCCCCGGATACTGCTTGTCGATCGCGACGAACACCAGGTTGTGGAAGATGCCGGGCGCCGGCATGTGGTAGTCCACGATCTCGGGGACCGTCAGCTTGAGCAGAGGGAGGAAAATCCGCTCGGTGGCGTGCCCCAGGTAGAAGTCCTCCATCGGCGGCCGGCCTACCAGCGTCGCCGGATAGATGGGATCACGCCGCGCGGTGATTGCGGTGACGTGGACCTTGGGGTAGTAGTCGGCCAGGGAATAGAAGCCGGTGTGGTCGCCGAACGGCCCCTCCAACACCAGCGGCTCGGCCGGGTCGATGTAGCCCTCCAGCACGAATTCCGCCTCTGCCGGAACCTCGAGATCACAGGTGACCGTCCGGACCAGCTCCACCGGCTCCCGCCGAAGGAAGCCGGCAAAGAGGAATTCGTCGATGTTGGGCGGCAAGGGAGCCGAGCCCGAGTACACGCTTGCGGGGTCTCCGCCGAGGGCGATGGCCACCGACATCCGCTCACCCTTGGCGGCCATCTCGCGCCAGTGCGCGGCGCCGACTTTGTGTCGCTGCCAGTGCATCGCCAGGGTATCCCGGCCCAGGACCTGAACCCGGTACATCCCGACGTTGCGGATCCCTTTGGCGGGATCGGTGGTAATCACCATCGGCAGGGTGATGTAACGCCCGCCGTCGCCGGGCCAGGTGGTGAGAAACGGGATCTGATCGAGGTTGACTGCGTCACCCCGGAGCACGACTTCCTGGCAGGGCGCCCGTCCGGATTTCACCCGGGGCGGGAACTTGCCCATTTCCGCCAGCTTGGGCAGCATCGCCAGCTTGCCGAACAGCCCTTCGGGAACCTTCAGGTTGAGCAGCTCCGAGATCCGGCCCCCGATGGCATCAAGGTCCTCGACGCCGAGCGCGAGCTGCATCCGCCGCATGGAGCCGAACAGGTTGATCGCGACCGGGTGCCGGCTGGCCGTGCCGTCACTCAGGATCACCTGCTCGAAGAGTAGCGCGGGACCGCCGCCCGGGCTCTTCATGCACCGGTCCGCGATCTCGGCGACTTCCAGATGCGCGCGCACCGGCGCGGTCACCCGCACCAGCTCGCCGATGCGGTCGATCTCATCAATGAAGTCGCGGAGGTTGTCGAGGGCCATAGGAGCGATTGAGGGGTTGGTATAAGCGTGAGCATTGGCGCAGCGAGGGCAGCGGCGGCTCGGAATCGCACAACAGCTAGCCGCTCAAGGGAGCTTTACTTCCTCGTTCCTACATGCAGCGCGCAGACTCCACCCATGAAAAGAGTGTAGCGCACCTCGGTAAACCCCTGCTCCGCCATTCGCCGGGCCAGCTCGGCGGGGGCGGGAAATGCTTGCGTCGACTCTGGTAACCAGGTATACGCGGTCGTATGTTTCGAGATACGGCGACCGACCCAGGGCAATATCCGCCGGAAATAAAACTGGTACGCGCTTCGCAGCTGGCGCTGGGGCGGAAGAGTCATCTCCAGAATGACCAGCTTGGCTCCCGGCTTTAACACTCGAGCCGCTTCAGCCAGGCCGGCATCGAGATCCGTCAAGTTTCTCACTCCCCAGCCGACCATCGCGCCGTCGAACGCCGCGCCGGGAAAGGGCAGTTCCAGAGCGTCGGCCGTCACCGGTGCGAGCCCGGCGGCCTTCACCCTCCCTAATCGGAGCATGGGGGTGACGAAGTCGGCGCCGACCACCCGGCCGCTGAATCCGGCTTTCCGTGCCAAGGTAACCCCAAAATCCAGGGTGCCGGCGCACAGATCGAGGTACACGCCCGAAGGCGCCCGCTCCCAACCCAGTCGGTCCACCGCGTACCGCCGCCAGCGTTGATCGAAGCGGAAGCTGATGATGCGGTTGAGTCGGTCGTAGGTGGGCGCGATGGCGGTGAAGATCTCGCGGACGTATGCCCGCTTGTCCGGACCGCCCGAAACGGGTAACTCACGATCCGAGGCTAACATAGGCGCTGAATGTAGTCCCCTTGCGAGATTCTTGGCAAGCCGGTTGATCGATGCCTAAAGGGCCCGAATGGGCACGGCTCACCGATCAGGAAGTCGTAGTACTCGCGCGGGGCGGGCAGGAGGCGGCGTATCGCGAGTTGATTCGCCGTTACGAGCGGCCGGTGTTCGCCCTGATTTTCCGGATGGTGCGCGACCGGGAGCTGGCGGAGGATCTCGCGCAGGAGACCTTCGTCAAAGCGCTCAACGCCATCGAATCCTACCGGCCCGAATTCAAGTTCTCATCCTGGATCTTCAAGATCGCGAATAACGCCGCGATCGATCATTTGCGCCGGCGGGAGCTCGACACGCTTTCCCTGGACGGCTCGCCCCACGCCGAGACTCCGGAGGCGATGCAGGCGACGGCCCTCCAGATCGGCACTCGGCAGGAATCACCACTCGACGCGGTCGAGGCCAAGGAGCTGGGGGTAGCCATCGAGGCGGCGATCGGCCGGCTGCGGCCGGAGTACCGGTCGTGCATCCTACTGCGCCATGTCGAGGGACGGGCCTACGAGGAAATCGCCGAAATCCTCAATCTGCCGCTCGGCACGGTCAAGACGTACATCCATCGCGCCCGCAACGAATTGCGCCTGGCCCTTGCGCATTTGAAAGAATGAAACATTCCCCGAACCCCCACCGTAGGAGGGTCCACTTATGACCCACGCCCCGGGCTCCCACCTCTCGCCGGACGAACTCGAGCTGTGGCTCGGCGACGCACTGCCACCGCAACTCGATGCCCATCTTGCGGTGTGCGCCGAATGCCAGGAGCGAGCTCAAGCAGAGCGCGAAATCGTGGAGCAGTTAGGCGCGCTGCCGCTGATGAGCCCCGCTCCCGGGTTTGCCGACCGGGTCATGCAGGCCGTGGTGGTTCCCGACCCGTTTGCCATCCGTTCCCTCGACACTGCCCGGCGGAGGCTCTTCGCCTCGCGGAGATCACTCGCGTACGCTGCCGGCATCGCGATTCTCCTGGTGGGCTCCATGGCCGGCAGCGTTGTCTGGAGCCTGGCCCACCAGGATACCCTCGCCGCGCTCGGATCATGGCTGGCAGCCGAGGCGGGGCAGACCGCCTGGCTGGCGATCCGGGGTGTGGCTCCAACTTCATCGAGCAGCCCTGGTACCAGGGAGCGAGAGCCCTGGCCGATAACCCCGGACGGCTCGCCATCGCCTCGGCGCTGGCGACGCTGGTCTATCTGATCGGGGTCCTCGCGCTGCGCCGCCTCCTGGCTCTTCCGACCCAGCGGGTGGCCCATGCGAACGCCTAGCGGCTTACTCGCCCTCGTCACTCTGATCGCGGCCGGCGCTTCCAGCGTCGCGCACGCCTCGCCCAGGTCGGAGCCGACCGGCTCCCACGCCGTGGTGTTCGTCCGTGGGTTCTGGGATCTGGTCTCCGAGGTGTCGGGCCGCGGCCGGCCCGGCCAGGACAACCAGGAACCGCGTCCTCGTCCCCAGGCGATACCAGCGGGCGGACCCACCGTCGATCTCAACGACCTCAGCGAGCCCACCGCAGTCGAGAAGAAGCTTCGCACCGCGCTCAACCCATCCAACGGTGAAGTCCGCGTGACCGTCACCGGTGGTTCCGCCCGTCTGGGTGACTTCAGTATCGGTTCCACCGAGCTGGTGTCGGGAAATCTTCTGGTGGTGCGAGGGAACGCCGAATCTACGGCCGCCTGGAGGGCAACCTCGTCACCGTGGACGGCGACGCGGTAGTTCATCCGGGCGGATTGGTCTCGGGCGACATTCTCGCCCTTGGTGGTGCGGTACCGGACATCGGCGGTGAGATCGGAGGGGAAGTGCGCGCCCTGCGGACCTCCACGGTGTTCCCGCGCCCGGCGCCGGCCGCCGAAGCGCCACCGGCCAGTGCCCTGGCTACCATAGGCCGCCGGCTGGCCGGCGTCGCCGGAGTCTTTCTCACTCTGGGGGCGGTTGGCTTCGGTCTGGTGCTCTTCGGCCGGCCGAACCTCGAAGTAGTCTCCGACACGGTCTCGCATTCATTCGGGCGTGCGCTGGTCACCGGGTTGCTGGGTCAGATCCTCCTGCTTCCGACCTTCGGGATGCTGGTGGTGGGTCTCATCCTGAGCGTGGCGGGAATTCTGCTTCTTCCCTTCGCCGTCATCGTATACGGGCTCCTGGTGATCGTCACCGGGCTGGGCGGGTTCCTGGCGGTCGCGCATGCCATGGGCGAGACCTACACCCGGCGCCGATTGGCATCGGGTGTGGTCATCGGCTCGGCCAACAGCTACCGCTACCTTCTCGTTGGCTTGGGCGCGCTGGCCAGTCTCTGGTGGGCCTGGTCGTTATTCGGCTGGGTACCGGTGGCTGGTGACCTGATTCGAGGTGCCGCGTTGCTGGTCACCTGGCTGCTCGCCACTGCCGGCTTCGGCGCGGCGCTCCTGAGCCGCGCGGGCGTGCGGGAGAATTTCGCTGGGCGGCTCATCCCACCAGAGGCGCTCACCGACGAATACCTGTGGGCCACACCGCAGTTCGGGGTGCAGGCGGCGCGGCGGCCGGGCACCCGAACCCCCACGCGAGGGCTTTGAGCGTGCGGGCATCAGCCGTAGCGCTCGCCCTTGCGTGCTGGGCGGGCAGCGCGGGGGCGCAGAGCATGCGCCCGTTCAGCACTTTCCGCCAATTGCACGGTGAGACCCGCCTCCAGGCGGAGTTGAATTACGCGGCCGGCACGCTGAGGCTGGTGCCCGGCCGTCCCACCGAGCTGTACCGGATGGACGTCTCCTACGATGAAGACCGGTTCGTTCCGGTGAGCGGCTTCGACGCCTCACGGGGCAGAGTGATGCTGGGGCTCCGATCGTCGGGCGAAGGTGGGATCCGGGTGGTCTCCAAGAACCAGCTCCGCCAGGCAGCCAACCTGACCTTCTCTCCGCGGGTCGATCTCGATCTCGCCGTAGCCCTGGGCGCGGTAGATGCCGATCTCGAGCTGGGAGGCCTTCGCATCAGCCAACTGAAGCTCGAGACCGGCGCCAGCCGCGCAGTGGTCCGATTCTCTCAGCCCAACGGCGTTCGGTGCCGGTCGGCGGATCTGAGCGCCGGTGCCGCGGAGCTTTCAGTGATCGGCCTGGGCAACAGCCGCTGCGATCGGATCGATTGTTCGAGGGCGGCGTCGGCAAGGTCATGCTCGACCTGAGCTGGGAGCTGGAGCACCAGCTCACGGGTGGCGGTGAAGATGGCGATGGG